>CAVSYN010000037.1:0-157872 GCA_963732115.1 uncultured Bacteroidales bacterium | reverse complement strand
TGCTTATCATATCTGGTTTTGGGCTGCTTTTCCCGGAGGTTGTGATAAACCGGTTTTTAGGGATCAGCGGAATGATACTCACTGACATACTGCATATAACCATGGGATTTTTCCTGTCTCTGTTTATGATAATTCATATATATACCTGTACGCTTGGCGCCAGACCAACATCTTTGTTTAAAAGTATGCTTTCCGGTTATCATGAATCTGAAGATGATTAAAAAAATTAAAAGTTAGGTACAGGATGAAAGAAAAACGAAAAGAAGAATCTGCGGGAACATCACGGCGCAGTTTTATTAAGAAATTAGGCGCAGGGTTAGGAACTGTATCTATTGGGGGAATTGCATGGAATTCTCTGGGTTCAGTGGCCGGGTTAAAATCAGGAGAGAAGATAAAATTATTATCCACTGATGGTAAACTTGTTGAAGTTGATAAGGATGATATAAAGCCTGCCAGAGAAATCGTTGCTGAACTTAAAGCGGAAGCCAGGAAAGGATTAACGGACAGGAAATTCGTAATGGTTATCGACCTTGCAAAATGTAAAAATGCCAGAAAATGCGTTGAAGCCTGCCAGGAAGGTCATATGCTTCCAAAAGATCATGAATGGATGAAACTCTATCTTCTTCAGGATGACATGAACACTGCAAAATACTGGTTTCCGAGGCCATGCTTTCATTGCGACAAACCGATGTGTGTAAGTGTTTGCCCGGTTGGAGCCACATACAAAAGAGCCGATGGTATTGTTCTGATAGATAACCAGAGATGTATCGGATGCAAATTTTGTATGACAGGTTGTCCTTATTCCGCAAGAGTTTTCAACTGGAAAGATCCGGAAGTGAAATTGCCGGAAGGACATGTTTATGATCCTGAAACTAATATTCCTCCGGTCGAAGGAACTGTCGGGAAATGTGTTTTCTGTGCAGATAACCTTCGGAAGAATAATCTTCCGCGATGTGTAACCGCATGTCCGATGGGAGTTATTTATTTTGGTGATCTTCTTGAAGATACAGTAACAAACGGTGAAGAGACTGTCAGGTTCAGCAAACTGATGCACGACAGGGCCGGTTACAGATACCGTGAAGAACTGGGAACTTTGCCAAGTGTTTATTATCTGCCTCCGACCCAAAGAATGTTTCCCGTTGAAAGAGGTCTTGAGGGCTATGATGAAAATATAAAGGGAAGATATAAAAAAGCCGGACCACGGTAATAAGTTTCCAAAAAAATGAGTATGCAAGCCGATAAAAAACTTCTGAAAGACCTTACACCCGAAATTGAGAAGACAAGTACAGGTTGGTATATTACATTTCTTGTTTTCCTGGGTTTCTTCGCTGTAGGGATTTATGGATTGATTCAGCAGATTGATAAAGGTCATATTGTAACCGGGATGCGGGATAATGTTGTCTGGGGATTTTATATTGTGAATTTTATCTTTTTTATGGGGTTAAGTTATTCAGGTGCACTTATATCCGGTGTCTTGCACCTTTTTCATACCGGCTGGAGAAAACCGGTAATCAGACTGGCTGAACTGATTACCGTCATATCGCTGGTAATAGGTCCTTTTTTTATTTTCTTCTGTATTGGCCGTCTTGACAGGCTATATTTTCTTTTTATTCATCCCCGGATACAGTCGCCAATAACATGGGACGTTATAGCGATTTCTACCGACCTGGTCGGATGTTTTATATATCTGTATCTTTCATTTATTGAGGATTTTGCCATACTACGCGACTATGAAGATGCTGAATGTCCCTCCATGGAAAAAGAAACTTTATAAAGTTCTTTCACTGGGATATAACGGCTCTCCGAAAGGCAGAAAAAACTATTATCAAACGCAAGAACAATTATGGCAGCAATGATAATAGCAATTGCAATTATCGTTTATTCTGTTCTTGCATGGATATTTGGAGTGACCTTCAACCCGGCTGGCATTCAACCATTTTCGGTCCTTATTTTGTTATTGCTGCTGTCTTTTCAGGTACAGGTCTTCTTATAATTCTGATGTGGATATTCAGAAAAGTCTATCACCTTGAAGAATATATAACAAAACGTCATTTTGTAAATGTTGGAGTACTTGCTTACAGTTATTGCAGCATTTTACGGTTATTTTACATTCAGCGATTACCTCACAAAATGGTATGGATCAATAAAAATGGATTCGATACTTATTGACAAACTCTTCACTGAATATTATTCACTTTTTATATTTGCAAACTATATTGGTATCCTTCTTCCTGGAATAATTATTGCTTTTCCGAAGTTCCGTACAATTCGTAATATTACAGTAGCAGCAGTTATTGCAATTCTTGCACTCTGGGTGAACCGTTATATTATTGTAATACCTACTCTTGAAACACCATTTCTTCCTATTCAGGATACACGGCCTGACTGGATAAAATATTCTCCGACATGGATCGAATGGTCACTTACTCTGGCTGGTGTATCTGTTTTTGCAATGCTGTTTATGCTGATTTCGAAAATTGCACCGATAATTTCAATTTCTGAAATGCAGGAAAAAGATAAAAATGAAATTTTGAAGTAGGGGATAAAGAACGTTAATAATGAAAATCAAGATCGTCACTACATTATTGCTTCTTGTTTCATTTCTTTTAATGGTTTCTATTTCCGTTGTCATCCCAGGAAAAAACTGATGATCAGTCCTTATATTCAGCTTCAGTATTTTAAAGACAGCGATGAGTCAACGATATCTGCAGACTACTCTTACGTATTCACTGAACAGGATGGAAATTCCACTGCCGGGAATGGAAATCTCATTTTTTTCCGAGGCAGCCGGGAAAGAATTACTTGGCACAGCGTATTACAGATGAAAAAGGTGTTGCCAGATTAGAATTGACAAAAAGATCTAGTCTTCCGTTAAATAATGACGGGATTTTGGGCTTTCAGTTCTGAATTTAAAGGGAATGATACAATAGAGGCAGGTATTTCTGAACTTTTAATAAAGGATGTCAATCTTGATATGACACTTATCGGAGGTTGACAGTATTAAAACAATTACTGCTTAAAGCAATATACATCAGAAAATAGGAAAGAGATTCCTGTTTCCGGAGAAGTAGTAATAGTTTATGTGCCACGGATGTTCAGTCTTTTGCCTATTGGTGAAGCAACTCTTGATGAATACGGGACTGCAAGTCTGGAATTTCCTTCAGATCTTCCGGGTGACAGAGAAGGAAATCTTACAATTATAGCAAGATTTGAGGAAAATCCGGCCTTTGGAAATGTTGAGAAAAAAATTGACTAAGAAATGGGGTATTCCTGCATCAATATTCTATTCCGGTAGCACACCGTGCACTCTGGACAAAAACAGCGCCGATGTGGATGATAATTACTCTCTCTATTCTTTTGGCAGGTGTATGGGGACATTATCTTTTTGCTATTATTAGTCTGATAAGGATAAAAAGGATTCAGGTAAAAAGAAAAATCAGAAAATAAGTACATCAAAATAAAAATTGCACGATAATTGTAAAGTATATATTAACTAATAAACATATTGTTATGAAAACAATGAAACAATTATTTTTAAGTTCATTTTTATTAATGTTAAGTGTTGCTTTATTTGCCCAGCCAAAACCATGGGTTGTTCCGGCTAACTTCAAATCAATGAAAAACCCTATTGCGATGAGTGATGCCAGTACTCAGGCGGGCAGGCACTCTATGTGAAAACCTGTGCAGCATGCCATGGAAAAACCGGTCTTGGTGACGGACCGAAAGCAAAATCACTTAAAACAATGCCGAACAACTTTTCTAAAGCTGATTCCCAGAATCAGACTGATGGTGAACATTTCTACAAAACCAAAACAGGAAGAGGTGACATGCCAAAATATGAAGGAAAATTGTCAGATGATGATATCTGGAACATTGTTAACTACATAAGAACATTCAAGAAATAAACAGGAAAAAATCATTTCTGAAAAATCCAGGCTGTCTCTATTTGGACAGCCTTTTTTTTGAACTGTTCTATAGAAAAGTTGGCATTATGAGTGTGGTATTTTTAGGTGTGGAAAATAATACTAAGTGATGTCTTTTTTGGTTTTAAACTTTCAATATTGTAATCTTCAAATACGATTGCTATTGCAATTTTTGATAAAAAGGTAAAAAGTAAAAATCCAATTGAAAATATCATAACTGCAGTTCTGATTTCAGTCATAGAGGGTGTATATACATAAATCTGTCCTAAAACATCAGGAGTAAATGCAGGAATAATAAGAGCAATTCCTTTTTCAACATAAACACTTCCATAAATAAGAACTGCACCAATATTAAGAGTCACAAAATTTTTTCGGGTTTTGGGAATCAGGAAAAGTATAAATGCGATACATCCCATAATAATTGACGACCAGCTGTAAGGAACGATTTCTTTGTGATCCCCTATTCCGAAAAGTAAATATTTCCAATACAAAATATTCTCAGTTCCGGAATAGAACTCTTTAAAAAGTTCAGCAATAGTAAAAAACAGATATATGAACATTGCGTACACCATAAGTTCAGCAATTTTCCATATAGCTTCATCTTTTATTTCGAACTTAGTAGTTTTTCTAAGTATTTGAAACAGAATCAAGAGAATAGCCGGTCCGGAGCAAAAAGCTGATGCTAAAAATCTTGGAGCAAGTAAAGCGCTGTTCCAGAATACACGCCCGGGTAAAGCATTATAAAGAAATGCTGTTGTTGTATGAATAGCAACAGCCATTGGTATGCTGATTAAAACAAGTGGTAAAACAATTGATTTATTATATTCTTTTTTATAAAAAATACAATATAATAAATAGGTTACAATAAATAAATTAATTAATAAATAGATATTAAGAACGAAAAAATCCCAGGAAAGCATAGAAGATGGAAAGTTCATAGTGCCTATAAGAGGCAGCATATGCCAGAATCTGAGCGGATTTCCAATATCTACAATTATAAATGAAATACACATAATTACAGAACAAACAGCCAGCAATTCACCAAATATTACAATTTCCTTGATTGGTTTCCAATCATAAATATAAGCAGGAATAACCAACATAACAGCTGCTGCGGCAACTCCAACAAGAAAGGTAAAATTTCCAATATAAAAAGCCCAGGATACAGAATCCCGCATGTGAGTTTTGATCAACCCGGTAGTTATCTGACCTGAATAACCATATCCTCCCCAGAGTATTAATAATAGCAAAAAAATCAGCCAGGCATAATATGTTTTGCTTCCACGAAAAATTATTTTTATACTGCCTGTTATAAAACGAATAAAATTCATATTATACTTTGTTAATTTATTTTTGCCAATTTAAAACCTATATTAATTCTAAGTTTTATTTAGATACCAAAGAAATAGTAGAATTTAGGTTGTGTGTTCAATTCCTGTTTCAGTACAAGTACCCGTTTGTTTTCTAATATGTATCTTATTTCACTGTCCGGGTCTAAAAGATTTCCAAATTTTCTTGCTCCTACAGGGCATATTTCAACACATGAAGGGTATTTGCCTTCCCTGCTCTCTGAATACAAAAAGTACATTTTTCTACAACACCCTTCATTCTTGGCCTGTTTCCTAAATAATGAACTTCAGTATTTAATTCTTCAACAGGCACATTTGGCTCGCCCCAATTGAAATGCCTTGCTCCGTATGGACAGGCTGCCATACAATATCTGCATCCGATACACCAATTGTAATCAACTACAGTAATACCATCAGGTTCCTGCCAGGTGGCTTTTACCGGACATACTTTTACACATGGAGGATTTTTACATTGCTGGCATTGTACAGGTACATAAAAATATCCCTTTTCCGGAACTTTTTCAGGATTATACTGAGCAGTGGAATGAGCAAAATCTATCCCTTTCTCTTTTTCCATCTGAAGCACCTCTATATAATGAATTTGTGGCTCACGTGACTGATTGTTTTCTTTTACACATGCGTAAACACATCTTCTGCATCCAACACATCTGGATAAGTCGAGGGCATATCCAAATAAAGTTCCATCTATTGCAGGTTTGTCAGATACATGAAATTCTTTACCATACTTTTCTTTGTATTTATTTTCCAGATTTTTAATTATCCTGTCTTTTTCCTTTTTTGATAAAGTTTTAAAATTTTGCTGAAGAAATTCATCAAAAGCTGCACCGTTACAACCCGAAAGTGCAAGTGCCGAGAATGTTGCTAATGAAATATTTTTTATAAATGATCTTCTTGAATTTTTGTTTTTCATTTCTTCAAAATATTCAACAATTAATAGTTATTTAATATCTTCCTGTCTGATTGGTGGAGGTTCCGGTGTCAATTCTTTAAATTTTGGTGAGTGTGGATTATGACAATTAACACAAAGCAAATATTCTTTTTTCCCGTTCCATTCACCAGTTCTCTTTCCATGAACCCCAACTTTCCAGTCTCTGAATTTTTCGCCATGGCACTGGCCGCAAAGTTTATATGATTCCTTAAAATCCAATAATTTTCCACTGGCAAGCCTTAAATAATCTCTGTTATTAAGATCATGACAGTCAAGGCACCAACGGTTTTCACTATCGTGATTGAACATTGCAGAAATTTCATCATGCCATTCTACCAGTTTCTTCTTACAGGATTTGGAGGAAAATTTGCATGACAATCTTTACAGGGAAATATTCCATCGCTGAACGGAGGTGGTTCGACTGCATATTCTTCATCTTTTACAAGCGTCTTATTTTCTTCTCTTTCATTATTTACTTTAGTTGTTTCATAATTGTCTGGTTCTTTATTTTTGCAGCCAAAAAACAGAACAATATAAAGTGTTATTAAAATAACAGGTATTTTAATACTCCTGTAGAATCTATCCTTCATATTCATTTACTTTTCAAATAAATAGTTTATCGTATTAAAAGAATATTCTTTGATTGGTCAAATTGAGGATTTTGTAATTTTTCCCCATCAGTTGCAGTAGTCTTTGAATATCTAAGTTCTCAAGAAGACTCCGGAACTAATGTATTGGGAACAACAAAGGAAACAATAACAAGTCTGAAAGCAATTATAACTTTATTTTTATATTATCCCAAATATTTTTAACTGTTATTTATCAGAGCGGTTATGTTGTATATACAAAATTTCATAATAACTTTTGCATGATAATTGTATTAATCTAATTAATTAAAGCTATATTGATATGAAAACTTTGAAACTTTTATTTGTCAGTGCTGCTGTCTTTATGCTGAGTGCAACATTGGTAGCCCAACCTAAGCCATGGGTTGTACCGGCTAACTTCAAATCCATGAAAAACCCTGTTGCCACAGGCGATGCAAGCACTAAAGCCGGGCTGGCACTTTATACAAAAAACTGTGCATCATGTCATGGAAAAACTGGATTGGGCGATGGTGTAAAAGCCAGGGCTCTTAAAAATTTTCCGGGTGATTTTTCAAAAGCTGATTTCCAGGGACAGAGTGATGGTGATCATTTCTACAAAACCAAAACCGGAAGAGGTGAAATGCCAAAGTATGAAGGAAAATTAGCAGATAACGATATCTGGAATATTGTTAACTATATGAGGACTTTCAAGAAGTAACCAGAGAAAATAAAAAACAGCAATAAAGAGACTGCGCCAAAAGGACAGTCTCTTTTTTTGTGACTATATTATGGTCACTTACTTGTAAAATAACCCCCTAAAGCCATGCTCAGGGGGTACAGTGAATTAAATTCTTTGGACCAATCGCAGCTTAAAGTGCAGCAATTGAATTTGTCAAAAGGGTTCTGACATACTTTGTATTGTGAATGCCTAAACTATACTCTCTCAGGCAAAGTTGGAAATTGATAATAGCTCCGAACTGAGCATTTGTTAAAACAAGTTTCGGAAGAGTTAAGTTAAAGGCAGTTTCAGATGCATTCCAGCTTGAGCTTGGTGCCGGGTTTTGAAACATCGTTGTGTTGTAGTTACCTCCCAATGGATTAGTGGTTGGATCGTAGATGTTCAGATAACCATCATAGTTATTGGTAGTTAAACCAGCCCAAAGATTAACACCGGCTAAAACGTCCTCGGCTGTGCCATCAAAATTATAATCTACATTAACAAAAAAATTCTCAGTAGAGACCGGGTTTCTGTTAAGAATATCAACGCCATTGATGGTCAGTTTTGCGGCAAGGCTGTTAAGCAGGTTTTTAATCTCAGTTCTTGTAGCTGCCCAATAAGCTGTTGTTGTGGAAGATGAAATCGGACCATTATGTGCAGCATCATTGTGACAAGCATTGCAACCATTGAAATTCCCTTTTGCAAAAAATGTGTGTCCTCCTGCTCTCCCGGTTATGGGAGCCATATGGCAATCCTGGCATGAAGCTACAGTTGTATGTTGGGAATTGGTATATCCTGTACCGAATTCAACACCACCTTTACCGGCAAAAATTGCTCCGACTGTACCATAATGAGTATGAGTTCTGTAACTAGGTTTAATCGTATTGACGTTTGCAGTGGAATTAGGATTGTTTCCATCAAAGAAAACATTTGTGGGTGAGCTCACAAGTGCAGCATAGTCGATAACGTTTTTATCCCCGAATGATCTGGTAAACGGACGGGGCTGATGGCATTTGACGCATAAATTGCTTTTGCTGCCATCCTGTTTAAGATCAATTGTTTTTGCACCACCAAAGAAAGTCATAGGAACAGGTGCGGTTGTTGTTAATGGCATAAAATCAGCTTCAGTATATGAGGTATGCAGAAGGTCATGGCACATTGAGCAGCGCATTTCTCCATAGGATTTTTCAGGAGATGCAGCGTAAGGGTTTGAGTAAGTAGTTGCAGGGGGAACAATTGTGAAAACTGTTGATACATTATTTAATACTACATACTTAAAGGCTTCTGATGCGTGACATGGAGAACACCCCGTATTCCCGGATTCTTCAAAAGCTGCTTCACCATAAGAATGTTTTGAAAATTCAAACTGGGTACGCACAGAATCAACCCCGGCAGAATTATGACACTGCTTACAGGTCTGATTTGCATCCAGACCAGCCAGACCGTCTTTTCCTGCGGGGCCCATAGGTCCTTCACATGCTGATAACAATATGACTGCTGAGAATATTAGTGAACCCAATTTTATTGATCTTTTCATATAAGGTCTTTTTAGGTTAATTTCCTTGTGCAATTTAACAATAGCCTTTTGTTAATTTGTTAACAGTAAACATGCTATTTACAACATATAAAATTGATAGATATAGAGCCTGGCATTGATAAATATCAATTAAAAGGATGATATTTGCAATTTAAACGTAATTATATACCAGGTAGACCTAATTTTAATCCACTTTGTTTAGAATATATGTCTGAAAATAACACCATAGTCAGTTGTGAAACATGTCTGGTTCGGTGGAAAGGTTTTGATCACCTTACAAAATCGGAACTTCAGATGATTAATGAAAACAGGTATGAAGCAACATTTAATCCCGGCGAGATCATGATCAAGCAGGGATCACCTGCATCCAATGCCTTGTTCCTTGCTTCCGGAATGGGCAAAACCTATATTGAAGGAATAAGGGGAAGGAACTTACTGATGAGTATCGTGCAGCCAGGCAGGCTAATAATGGGTCCGGGTGCATATGTAAATTCAAGGTATACATATTCGGTTGCTGCAATAACTTCAGTTCAGGCTTGCTTTATTCATTTTGACATTTTAAGAAAGCTTGTGAAGACAAATGGTGAATTTGCAGAAAACTTTATGGAAGACATAAGTGTGAAAGCGCTCAGGTCACATATAAGAATGGTTAGCCTGACTCAGAAGAAAATGCCGGGCAGGCTGGCTGAGGTATTGTTGTATTTTGCTGATGAAATTTTCCACTCTGATGAATATGAAATGATCCTGTCGAGGCAGGAACTGGGTGAGATGACAAATATGGCCAAGGAAAGCGTAGTCAGGATCCTGAAGGAAATGGAAGAATCAGGCGCGATAAATTCAACTTCTTCATCGGTTAACATTCTCGATAAGAATAAGTTGCGGATGATTTCGGAAAAAGGCTGATATAAAGTTCAGATTTTATAAAAGAATTCACTGTTGTGTCATGAAAAGACTAAAATTCCTATTTTCCCCGGTTTTCATGGGAGTACTGTTACTGATTTTTGCAGTATCGATGGCTGTAGCAACATTTATTGAAAATGATAACGGCTCTCCGGCTGCATACAATTTTGTTTATGATACAAGGTGGTTCGAGTTGATATTGCTGCTTCTGGCCGTAAACCTTACAGGCCAGATGATAATCTTTAAGCTCTACAGGAAGTCGAAGCTCACAGTGTTTCTTTTCCATATTTCCTTTGTTATTATGATCGTTGGCGCAGGAATTACAAGATACGTGGGCTGGGAAGGAACAATTCATATCCGTGAAGGCGAGGAGCAAAACAGATGCTTTTCAAGCGAAAAATATCTCGGTTTTACATTGAGCGACGAAACAGGAAACAACCTGATCCAGAGTTCTGAAAAGTATTTCCTGGGCTCCTCTTCAGCTTCAAATTACCGCAAGAAGATTAATATTAACGGAAATGACTTTGAGCTTACCCTGGCCAGAGTTTTACCAAACGCCGCTGAAGTAATTTCAGAAATACCGGAAGGTAAGCCTATGATTTCAATGATAATAACCGATATGGCCAAAAGGGAAACCATAAACCTTACTGAGGGCGGATCAGCATTTTTCAATGGCATATCGATAGGGTTGAATCCGTCAGTGAAAACTGATATTACCCTTACCCATGACTCATTGTCATTTTTTGTGAAGTCTGATTTTCCTTTTGACCAGCAGAATATGATGACCCAGGAAAAAACAGAGGTTGTCCCGGGCCAGACTGTTATGGTTAAGCCTGTACAGATCATTTCTGTAAAAGGTATAAAAATAGTGCCCCAGGAAATGACTGTCAGCGGTGAGCTCCGGACATTATCAGTTGAAAGGGAGGGCCATGATACCGGTAAGAATGCCTTTATTTTCAATCTTGTAACCGGGAACTTCTCGCAGGGAATCACTTTATGGAATAATGTATCAGAAGATGTTGCTTCAGCTTCAACAATAGTTAACGGGAAGATTCTTCAAATCCGGTATGGGTCCAGAGAAATCATACTTCCGTTCAGCATCAGGCTGGATGATTTTGTGCTTGAAAGGTACCCGGGCTCAAGCAGCCCCTCAGGATATAAAAGCATGGTTGTCCTGATTGATAAGGCCGCGAAAGTTGAAAAGCCTTTCTCGATATTTATGAATAACATTCTGAAATACAAAGGCTACAGGTTTTACCAGTCATCCTACGACACTGATGAAATGGGAACCATCCTTTCAGTTAACCATGACCTTGCCGGAATGCTGGTGACTTATACGGGTTACGGGCTGCTTTTTCTATTTATTATTCTTTCAATAATTAACAGAAAATCAACATTTAACAATGTAAGTGCAGGACTCTGGAGTTCATCCCTGAGAAAAGCTGTTCAAGTGATGCTTGTACTTTTCCTTTTGTCAGGTCTGGAAAGTGCAAATGCCCAGAAGCTTATTCCGGATAAGGCTTCTGCTGAGGAATTTGGGAAAGTCCTTGTTCAGGACCAGAAGGGAAGAACAAAACCTCTTTTTACCCTGAGCAACGATATTCTGCGCAAGGTGACCAGGGAAAACAAGTTTGAAGGATTAACATCGATGCAGGTTTTCCTGGGGGTATATCTTGATTTTGACAACTGGAAAGATGTTCCATTGATCAGGGTTTCCAATAAGGAACTTCTGAAGAAGATTGGGATTAGTGGCAACCTTGCTGCATTCTCAAACCTGGTTAACTTGCAGAACGGAGGATCGTACAAACTGTCGGATGATTTGAACAAAGCATACTCCAGGGCGCCTGGAGCCAGGACCAAGCTTGATAAAGAAATAATGAAAGTGGATGAAAGGCTCAATATCCTATATATGATTTATACAGGAGGTTTCATGAAGGTCTTTCCTCTAAGGGACAATTCCCATACCTGGGGATCGCCTGAGGATGCCCTAAGGGGTGCCGTAAGCGGGGAAGATTCCCTCTACCTGAAGAATGTGATACCTATGTTTGCCGAAGCACTGAAAACCAATAATGTTGCTACAGCCAAACAAATTGCATTATCAGTTTCCGACTACCAGAAGAAATTTGCAAAGTATGATCTTCCGGCTGAATCAAAATCGAGGGCAGAACTTCTTTATTATAAGATGATGATTTTTGAGAGGCTTTTTCCCTTTTATGCGACGATCGGTCTGCTGATGCTTATTGGACTGATTATAAGTGTTATAAGAGGCGCAAGAAATGTTTCATTATTTGTCAGGATCCTGAGCTGGATATTGTTTGCAGGGTTTCTTTTCCACACCTTCGGGCTGGGTATCCGGTGGTATGTCGCCGGTCATTCGCCGCTGAGCAATGGTTATGAATCGATGATCTTCATCTCGTGGGTAACCCTTCTTGCCGGCTTCATTTTCAGCCGCAGATCGGCTTTTGCGCTCTCCGCCACGGCAGTTCTGGCCGGGATGACACTTATGGTCGCCCATCTGAGCTTTATGGACCCAGAAATTACAAATCTTGTGCCTGTGCTTAAATCATACTGGCTTACTCTCCATGTTTCTGTTATAACCGGCAGTTACGGATTCCTCGGGCTTGGGGCAATTCTCAGCATTATTGTTATGATCCTGATGTTGCTTTCAGATAAAAAGAACATTGACAGGATATCCAATACTATTGATGAGCTTACGGTTATCAATTTCAGGACTTTAACACTTGGAATATACTTTCTTACAATTGGAACGTTTCTCGGAGCTGTATGGGCAAATGAATCCTGGGGCAGATACTGGGGATGGGATCCGAAGGAAACCTGGTCGCTTATTACTATAATTGTATACACCATTGTAACTCATTCCCGCATGATACCGGGAATGAAGGATATCTATACGTTCAACCTGCTTTCCCTCTTTGCATTTTCGTCAGTATTGATGACATATTTTGGCGTTAACTACTATCTGTCGGGGATGCATTCGTATGCTGCAGGGAACCCTGCTCCGGTGCCGGTATTCGTATATGTGGCTGTTATAGTGCTGGTTGCATTATCTCTTTCTGCCTACATGAAATACAGGAAATGGGAGGTGAAAAAATAAGGCAATCTGTGCCCTTTTGCCAGGTTATAAACCGCGACAGTTATTCAGGATTACCATTTTCACTTCGTTCAAATGGCGATCCCTGCAGGGTGTGTCAAACAGAAAAGGCTGATCCCGGAATATCGGGATTGCCATTTTCGCTCTGTTCAAATGGCGATCCCTGTGGGGTGTGTCAAACAGAAAAGGCTGATCCCGGTAAACCGGGATGCCAGCCTTATTTTTTCTTTGCTCCTCAAAGCACGCTTTGGTCGCAAGAAAAAAATAAGGCTGTCCGCCTCTGGCGGTTCAGCCTTTTCTGTGTGGGTGGAAGATGGGATTCGAACCCACGACCTTCGGAACCACAATCCGACATTCTAACCAGCTGAACTACATCCACCGTTTCAGGTGTGCAAAATAAGCCCAAAATTTCTATTTAGCAAAATTTTGGTTTTATTTTATGCCGGTAAGTTTCAATTATTAACTTTAACTGGTTTATAAATAAATAAAATGTTTCGGGCAATTTTTTGCTGTTAAATGATGTTATCAGCAGGATTTTGCTTATTAAGTCGAGGGCTTGAGAAAAATAAAACTGATAGACAATATTTCAGGGCTGCAGCTATTCCAGCTGATGAAATTTACTATCTTCCTGATAATCAGCATAATTTTTACAAAGAGTCATCTTACCCGCGCTGAGATCGGATCGTGGGAAATGTTCCTGTTCATTTCCGGCCTGGTAAGCTTTTTTTGGGTTACAGGGATCATTCAGTCATTATTACCTCTGTATCACCGTAATAAGACCTATCGCAAAATTGGTGATAACGGTAAAGGCAAATCACCGGAGATATTTAACGCATTTCTTCTGCTATGCCTATTCAGCCTGGTCTTTTTTGCATTTGGTCACTCAATAAAACACAACTTTTCGGTATTTCATTTCACGGGAAATGTACCATTTATTAATCTTCTGCTTTTGTACCTTCTCGTCAGCAATCCCGTGTGCCTTATCGAATATATCTATCTTCTGAATAACCGGTCGTACAGGATATTCCAGTATGGTGTCTATACTTTTACATTGCAGCTTATACTGGTCATACTGCCGATAATACTTGGGAAGGGCATAATATGGTCAGTTTACGGACTTCTGGCTGTTACAGCAGTCAGGTGGGTCTGGCTTCTTGTTCTGCTCCGGAGATACACCGAGATGAAGGTCTCGGTTGAATTCATGAAGGAGCATCTCTACCTTGGCGTACCGCTGATACTTACTTCGCTTATAAGCGGATCGGCCCAATACACAGATGGAGTGATAATTTCAGCAGTTTACCGCGATCCCGGAATGTTTGCCTGGTTCCGTTATGGAGCAAAAGAATTCCCTCTTGTCCTGCTGCTGGCGAACGGGCTGAGCAATGCAATGCTTCCGGAATTCTCAACAAGATCGAGAATGAAGGAATCCATGGCGAAAATCAAGGTAAAATCAAAGAAGCTGATGCATATCTGCTTCCCTGCAACCATGGTGATCATGCTTTTTGCAAGGTGGATTTATCCGCGTATGTTTACCCCTGAATACCAGAAAAGCGCTGATATATTTCTTGTCTATTGCCTTCTTGTAATCCCAAGGCTTATATTCCCGCAAACAGTAGTTATCGGCAGGAAAAAGACTCATATCACACTTATTGCTGCACTTCTGGAGCTTGGACTTAATATACCGTTAAGCCTGTTTATGATTAAAAGGGGCTATAACCTTGTCGGAGTTGCACTTGCAACATTTGTTGTCTATACTATCGGAAAAATCTTCCTTACCGGTTATGTGTGGATTAAAATGAAAATAAAGCCGGGTGAATATATTCCCCTTCGGGTATATGCCATTTATTCCTTCGTGCTCGGATTGTTATTCATACTCATTGACCATAGGATAATCGATATACAGTAGCCTGAAGCCTTTTAAATAATGGATAAGCGTTGATCATCCATAAAGCTTTTTTCCCTAATTTAGCCCGTCTAAATAATTTTTATCATGCAGATCAGTGAAGTGAAGACTCCCCGGGAGATCAGGGAATTCATTGATTTTCCAAAGCGATTGTATAAAGGAGATCCATTCTGGGTATGTGCACTGGATTCGGAGATCAACGGAATTTTCAATCCGGCCAAAAACTACCTGTTCAGACAGGGCAACGCTGCCCGCTGGATACTGAAAGATGGGGATGGAGTCACTATCGGCAGAATTGCTGCATTCTTTGACCGGGCAAGAGTTGCCGCTTACAGTAACCGTACCGGCGGCATTGGTTTTTTTGAAGTTATTGAAAACAAAGAGGCAGCTTTTGCACTTTTTGATGCAGGCAAAAACTGGTTATCGGCCAATGGAATGGAGGCAATGGATGGCCCTGTCAACTTCGGAGAAAACGACAACAACTGGGGACTGCTGGTTGACGGATTCATGCAGCAGGGTTTCGGAATGCCATATCATAAACGGTATTACAGGGCATTTTTTGAAGAATACGGCTTCAGGAATTACTATGAACAATATTCGTATCACAGGGATGTCAGGAACAAAAGCGGACAGATTGAAGAATTCCCGTCACGGATTATGAAAATAGCGGAGTGGCTGTCAAAGAGGCCCGGCTATTCGTTCCATCATTTTGAATTCGGGAAAAAAGAAAAGTTTGTCAGCGACCTTGTTGAGATCTATAATTCGGCATGGTCAGTTTTCAAAGAGGACTTCACCCCGCTCAATCCCGAGTTCCTCGATGCAGCATTTAAAAAAGCAAAACCAATTATAGATCAGGACATTATATGGTTTGCATATTTCAACGATAAACCGATTGCATTCTTTATCCTGCTTCCCGATTTCAACCAGATTATAAAACCCTTTAACGGCAGGCTTAACCTGTGGAATATGATAAGATTCTTTTATTTCAAGGCAACTCACAGGATGACAAGAATGAGGGCAATCGTGGGAGGTGTGACCCCATCACATCAAAACACCGGCGTTGAATCGGCAATTTTCTACCATTTGTATGGCGTCTTCAGGCGCAAACCATGGTATAAAGAGCTTGAGCTTTCGTGGGTAGGGGACTTCAATCCAAAAATGACCGCCATCTATGAAGCACTTGGTGCCAAAAAAGCTAAAACTCATATAACTTACAGATATCTCATAAATGACAAGCTGACCTTTAATAGGTACAAGGATGAAATGGAGCTGAGAAGAAATCACGATGCGGATTTAAAACCGGGCAAATAATAATTTTTAGTTTCATTTTGTTTTTTAAATATTGTTCATTAATTTTGCGACCCAAATAAAGGGTAATTTATCAGAATTTTAAAGAATAAAAAAGGAAGCGATGAAACAGGGTATACATCCTACCAATTACAGATTGGTAGTTTTTCAGGATATGTCAAACGGTTATTCCTTCATTACAAAATCAACAGCCCCTTCGAAAGACAATATTAAGTGGGAAGATGGTAAGGAATATCCTCTGATCAAGATTGAAATATCGAATACATCACATCCTTTTTATACGGGTAAAATGAAACTTGTCGACACCGCAGGAAGGGTTGATAAGTATCTGAACCGTTACAAGGATCGTGGCGGGAAAAAGAAATAATAGAATTTGATATTATTATAAAAGGGGCTGCAAAAGGCCCCTTTTTTACTTTTACTTCCCGAAGTCTGTCTAAAAAGTAGTGTCTTGCCCGGCCTTGCCTTTGTGCACAAAGGTCTATTTTTACAGCCTCTTCTAAAACCATGAATATTTGTGGCACAGGTATTGCTCTGTTGCTCTTCTGATTTTAAGTGTAAAATATTGTGTAAATTTGACAGCTTTTATTGTAAGGATGGAAAAAAGATTCAGGAAAAATATTGATGAGTTTTTGCTTACTGATCTGTCGGACGGAGATGGGGATATTGTGCCGATTATTTCTGACGGAGAAGACGGCGATCTTGAGGATATTGATGTTCCTGATTCGATCCCAATTCTTTCGCTCCGGAACACTGTGCTTTTTCCGGGAGTTGTACTTCCCATTTCGATCGGACGGCCCAGATCAGTTCAGCTGATAAAAGATGCCTACCGTACCGACAAGATGGTCGGTACAGTGGCACAGAAAGATCCTGATATTGAGAACCCCGCATTTGATGACCTGCATAATATAGGAACCATCGGGCAGATTGTAAAACTGCTTGAAATGCCTGATGGATCTACTACTGCAATTATTCAGGGTCGGAAACGGATGGTCCTTAATGAACTTATCACAGACGACCCCTATTTCATTGCCAGGGTTAGAACAATCCCTGAAGTAAAACCGGATATTCCAAGCAAGGATTTTGATGCCATTGTAGGATCGCTTAAAGATCTGTCGCTAAAGATAATAAAGATCAATCCGAACATAAGTCCGGAGGCTTCATTCGCTGTTAAAAATATTGAGAACAACACATACCTTATCAATTTTATCTGCTCCAACACCGACATTAAGGTTCAGGATAAACAGAAGCTCCTGGAAATAAACAGTCTACGCGACAGAGGATTTATGCTTCTCGAGTTTCTTGTACAGGAGATACAGGTCCTTGAGCTTAAAAATGAGCTTCAGTCAAAGGTAAAGATCGACCTTGACCAGCAGCAACGTGAGTTCCTTCTTCACCAGCAGATGAAGACCATACAAAATGAACTGGGCGGCAATCCTCTTGAGAAGGAAATTGAAGAGTACAGGATGAAAGGCGAAACAAAAAAATGGACCGCTGAAGTAAGGAAGACCTTCGAAAAGGAACTTGAAAAGCTGAGCCGCCTGAATCCTGCAGCTGCCGAATATTCCGTCCAGGTCAATTATGTTCAGACGCTTCTCGACCTACCCTGGGGCAACTATACCGACGACAATCTGGATCTTAAGAACGCAAGGCGGGTTCTTGATGACGATCATTTCGGACTGGATGAAGTCAAGGAAAGGATTCTTGAACATCTGGCAGTCCTTAAGTTAAAAGGCGATCTCAAATCCCCTATACTGTGCCTTTACGGTCCTCCGGGAGTGGGAAAGACCTCTCTTGGGAAATCAGTTGCCAAGGCCCTGAACAGGAAATATGTCAGAATGTCACTTGGAGGACTGCATGATGAGGCTGAAATAAGGGGACACAGAAAAACATATATCGGAGCAATGCCCGGCCGTATTGTCCAAAACCTGAAAAGGGCCGGCTCATCAAATCCGGTCTTCATTCTGGATGAGATAGATAAAGTGGGTCAGGATTTCCGGGGTGATCCTTCATCAGCACTCCTGGAAGTACTCGACCCGGAGCAGAACAGTACCTTCTTCGACAATTTCCTGGAAATGGAATATGACCTCTCAAAAGTCCTTTTTATTGCAACAGCAAACACACTGGCTACAATTAGTCCCGCGTTAAGGGACAGGATGGAACTTATAGAGATTACTGGCTATCTTGTGGAGGAGAAGCTCGAAATTGCAAAGCAGCACCTGCTTCCGCGCCAGCTGGAGAATCATGGTGTCAAACCCGGGCAGCTTGCAATTGAAAAGAAAGTTATGGAGGAGCTGATCGATAAATATACGAGGGAGTCAGGGGTAAGGGAGCTGGACAAGAAGCTTGCAAAGATTGTCAGGGTGACAGCCAAGAACATTGCATCGGATACGGATTATGACTCGATGCTTTCTGAAACCGTTTTGGAAGAGATCCTTGGTCCGCCAAGGTTCGTAAGGGATATATATGCAGGGAATGACCAGGCCGGCGTAGTAACCGGTCTTGCCTGGACAGCTGCGGGAGGGGAGATCCTTTTCGTTGAAACAAGCCTGAGCCGTGGAAACGGAAAGCTTACTCTTACCGGTAACCTCGGCGAGGTTATGAAGGAGTCGGCGGTGATAGCCCTCGAATACCTCAAATCAAATGCTGATGTGCTCGATCTTCCTGATAATTTCGCCGAGAAATGGAACATACATATTCATGTTCCTGAAGGGGCGATCCCGAAGGACGGTCCATCAGCGGGGATCACCATGGCCACTTCAATAGCGTCGGCCTTTACACAAAGAAAAGTTAAAAAATACCTTGCCATGACCGGGGAAATAACCCTCAGAGGTAAAGTCCTTCCTGTGGGTGGAATCAAGGAAAAAATCCTCGCGGCCAAGAGGGCAAAGATTAAGGATATAATAGTCTCGGAGGAAAACAGAAAAGACGTGGAGGATATTAATGAAATTTATATAAGGGGCTTGAAATTCCATTATGTTGAAACAATCATGGAAGTTCTGAAATTATCTCTACTGAAGCAGAAAGTAAAGAATCCCAAAAACATATCCTTTGAATGAAAAAAGTGACCTTTAACAGATAAACACCCAGAACAAGTAGAGCCCTACTACAGTGAGGCGAATCTGCCTGCTGTATCCGACTAACTCATCTTTGTTTAATCCAGGTTTTTGACATGTTTCTTGCATTGTTTTTTTCTTAACCGCAATGTATTTCCACCATACATTAATGTCACGATCGTTTAATCCTGTTACTGTAATAAACTGATATGCCTATTGAAACTATTGCAAGAAACAACAGGGCAAAAACTCTGTAAATGATCTCAATGCTCGCCAGGTCTACAATGAAAAGGTAAAGTGTTGCACAAATCATTGTCCCTAACGCCATATATCTGTATTTTATATTCTTCAGCAAAAAACTGAGAAAGAAATAGAGTAATGCCGCTACGGTCCATGAAAGAGTCACAAATTGCCTGGGTAGTCCATGATGCAAAGCATACAATACCATAAAAAAACCTATAATGAGGTATAGATTCCTGATAAGATCTGTTTTAATATTTAAACGTGCTTTCTGCCAGTTTATAATTCTTGCAGAAATCAACGGGACAAGAGCAAGGGAAAAATTAACTCCATCAACAGGTTTTGAAAGGAACAGATAAACGAGAAGGATAGAAAGGAACATGAGGCAATTCATAATTATGATTAAACGGTTACGAAACCATAATGCCATTGAAACAACGATCAGGCTCTGTACGGAAAGAAACAAATATACTTTGGGAAGACCCACCATTCCATAAAGTGAAATACTCATAGCAAAGAATCCATACAAGGCATAGAAAGCTGATGCGAATTTCCAATCGGATACTGATTTTAAAGCTACTGAATAGACAAGACAGACGATAGAAACTATAGAAAACACACTCACATAACTTTCCCTGAAAAACTTTGTTGAAATAAAAGTCAGAAGCACGGTAAAAAATATACCATTTAATAATAGAGCGCCAATTAATAAATCATCATTACTCCCGTTGTCTTTACGCAATAAAGGCAGCAATGAAAAACATCCTCCAAGTGCAAACAGATAAAGGTGACCATACTTATGGTTATTCAGTATTTGCATAGTATGATCCATTATGGGATTTCCGAAAAGCCACATGAAGAAAGCAGCATAAACTAGAAAGATAGCCGCAATAAGTAAAAATTGCCAGTTATACTTAAAGAAACAGTAAATAGTTCCGATTGTTGTTAAGGTTATTAAAGGAAGCATAAAATGCGTGGTATCGCTCATAATTGCTGTGAAAAGTGCGAAAACTACTGAAAGGAAACCTAAAGTCTGCGATTTGTTTTTAAGTGCAGAGTATATCTGAAATGCTATGATAAGGAGCAGGATAACAATTATAATAAACTTATTCGAAATCAAAGGATTTGCAGAAAAGAAGTGCATTCTGAAGGCTTCATAAAACAAAATAACCTGGCCATTTATTTTTAACATAAACGACAGGTCTGAATTTGTTTTTTTTAGAAAATTCGAAACAAAGAAAATAACACCGACGGAGAAGACTCCAATTGCAACAGATAAAATCCCATGCCCAAGTGTTATAATATATTCAGTAAAAAATACTATTGCAAAGAGTAGGACAAAATTGCCAAGCCATGCAAGTCCAACTCTTCCAATCCTGGATTCAAGTCCCTTTTCTTCATCAATTGTTGCTTCTGCAGGGAATGATAATTCATCAGTTTGAATTTCTTTTGCCTCAGAAGCTGTTTGACTCAGATTATTAAGTCCCAGTGCCGATTCAATATTTGACAGACGGAGTTCAATCGACTTAAGCCGGTCTTCATAAGTTCCCAATTTGATATCCTGCTGTACCATAAAATTTTAGAATAAAAGAATTCCCAAAAATGCCCATGCTGATAATAGAGCGTAAGATAAAGCTTTCCTGAGACATGCAGTTTGATTATTTCAAACGATTCATCAGACTCGTTTATCCTTTGCAATTGATCTAAGACCTCAATAGCTGTTTTTTCTTATTTCCAATTTGAGACATCTTCCTAAATAGCTTAAAATGAACATATTAAAGTAGAAAGTGAGAATCACCGTTTTTTTATTTCAATTATGCACCTTTGTTACTTATATTTGAGAATAAATTAATGAAGTCACAAAAACTTTCCGGAATGAAGAGAAGAGACTTTTTTAAACTTCTCGGCGGAGGCATATTCATTTTTTTCCAACCCCGGGATCCTTCTGAACTTTTTGATTTGCAAACGCAACAGCGCAGATCTCTGCCAACAGAATTTAATGCTTTCCTTCAGATTGCAGAAGATGGCTCGGTAAACTGCTATACCGGTAAAATTGAAATGGGACAAGGGGCCATTACATCGCTGGCCCAGATAATGGCAGATGAGCTTGAGGTAACGGTAGGGCAGGTAAGGATGGTTATGGGTGATACTGACCTGTGCCCATGGGATGGAGGCACAAACGGTTCTCAGACAATCCGTTCTTTCAGCCCGTATATGCGAGTCGCAGCTGCTGAAGCAAAAGCAGTATTAATGCAACTTGGTTCGGATTACCTGCATGTGTCTGTATCACAGCTGGAAGTAAATGATGGCATTATCAGTGATATTAAAAATAGCAAAAGCAAAGTCAGCTACGGTGAGTTAGCCAGAGGGAAAAGAATTGTAAAACATCTTGATGCCAAACCGGAATTAAAGGATTATACAAAATTCAAATTTATCGGAAACCCCTATTTACATCAGGATTCCCGGATAAAAGTTACCGGAGAAGCCAAATACTCTGCCGATATTCAGTTGCCAGGTTTGTTACATGCACGTATACTCAGACCTCCGTCACATGGCGCAGAATTATTAAATGTTGATGTATCGGAAGCTGAAAAGATAAAAGGCGTCCGGGTAGTTCGAGACGGAGACCTGATCGCTGTATTGAGTGAAAACCGGGATAAGGCTGATCAGGCGATTGTAAAGGTAAAAGCTGAGTACTCATTCAATGAAATAAAGGTTGATGATAAAACCATTTTTGACCGGATCCTGAAGGCAGATTCCGAGGCTAACGTAATAAGGAGTAACGGAGATCTGGAAACAGGCAGGAAAATTTCTGATAGTGTGACAGAGTCGGAATTTCATAACAGTTATGTGGCACATGCAACAATTGAACCTCATGCTGCAACAGCTATGATAGAAGGTAATAAGATTACTGCATGGGTCTCTACACAACAACCTTTCCGGACACAGGAGACAATTGCCCGCGAAATGAACGTTCCCCTGGAAAAGGTCAGGATAATAACGCCTTTTGTTGGAGGTGGTTTTGGTGGCAAATCGGCACATGGACAGGCAGTTGAAGCTGTGAAACTGGCAAAGATCACGGGGAAACCCGTGGTCGTTGTGCGGACACGGCAGGAAGAGTTCTTTTACGATACATTCAGGCCTGCAGCTGTTGTGAAAATCATTTCGGGAATGGATAAATCAGGCATTATCACATTATGGGATTTTAATACCTATTATGCCGGAGCAAGGGGATCAGAAACCATCTATGATGTTCCCAATGCCAGAACCACAAACTTCAGCGGGAGTTCAGTTCATCCGTTTGGGACAGGAGCCTGGCGCGCGCCTGGTAACAATACAAACACCTTTGCAAGAGAGTCGCAAATAGACATTTTGGCTTCAAAGGCAGGTAAGGATCCATTGGAATTTCGCCTTAAAAACCTGAAGGATGAGAAAATGATTGCAGTGTTAAAAGCAGCAGCCGATAAATTCGGTTATATTCCTGCCAGGAACCCCAGTGGCAGAGGTTATGGAATTGCCTGTGGAACAGATGTCGGAACTCTGGTAGCCCACATTGCTGAAGTGAAGGTGGACAAAAATACCGGACATGTCCAGGTTATCCGCGTGGCCTGTGCCCAGGATATGGGTCTGTGTGTTAATCCACAGGGTACAACAATACAGATGGAAGGGTGTATTACAATGGGGATGGGATATGCCCTGACTGAAGAAATACAATTTCAGGGAGGAGATATAAAAAACCACTCATTTGATACCTATGAGATACCCCGTTTCTCATGGGTCCCAAAAATTGACACAGTAATAATGGACAGGAAAGATCAGGCACCCCAGGGAGGAGGAGAGCCTTCAATTATTTGTATGGGAGCTGTTATAGCAAATGCTGTCTTTGACGCAACGGGTGCGAGGTTGTATCAGTTGCCGATGACACCGGGGAGAATATTGGCTGCAATAAAGAAATCCTGAAAAACCTGTATTCTACTCAGATACAGGTCTTTTCTTTTGTTTTTTGTAGTGGGGAGAGGAATCAAACCTTTACAATGACATTCTCATAGTTAACTCACAAAATGTAATTCTCAGGTCGAAACAGCCATCTTTTAGCTAAAAACATAGCATTATGACAATTTATAAGATTGAAGATCCGGGGAAATTTCTGGACTTAAATTATTACTTTCGCAACATATTTCACTCAACTTTTATCAGGTTTTTATACCTTATCTGTACCTGATAAAGTGTTTTTCAAAATGTATGATCGATTTTCAATTACATGTTATATTAAGTTATATTTGAATGAAAAGAATAGCTGTGTTTCCAGGCTCCTTTGATCCTTTCACGATTGGGCATGAAGGAATCGTAAGAAGAGGGCTGTGTCTTTTTGACGAGATAATTATTGCTGTCGGAGCCAATGCCCTTAAGAAAAGCTATTATCCTCTCAATGTAAGGGAAACCATGATCTCAAAGGTATTCGCAGATGAACCTAGGATAAAGGTCGAACATTATGAAGGTCTGACAATTGATTATTGCCACAACAAAGGCGCCAAATACCTTCTCAGGGGAATAAGGACTGCAGCAGATTTTGAGTTTGAAAGGGCTGTAGCTCAGGTCAACAAAATGCTTGCATTGGATGTGGAATCTGTTTTCCTGCTTACCATACCGGAGCACACACCGATAAATTCATCTATTATCCGTGATATTATAAGAAGCGGCGGAGATGCTTCAAGATTTGTCCCATCGGCGATCAACCTTAAGGATTACAAAGGTGACGAAACCCTTTAGCAGGCTTTGTGCATCAGGTCCTGAGGACTGAGGTATTGATCAGATCCATAAGCGACAGCCAGGCAGTTCCCTTGATCTTACTTAATTCGTCGGGCGAAAGCCATTCTACCCTGGTAATGCCCTCATTCAGCTGAGGTTCAAGCTCCATTATCCCACTGTAATCCATTAAGAACCAGCTTGTTTTCTTCAGATATGAAATGCCTTCCCAGCTGTATGTATGGTAACTTGGCGGGAGGGTCTTAACGATTTTGTGGCCGTTGATTCCGCACTCTTCCTGTACTTCCCTTATAGCACAGGCTTCAGGTTCTTCCCCGGGCTCAATGTGTCCCTTTGGCAGGTCAAGCTTGCCTTTCTTTTCAATGAACAGATATTTTCCTGAGGAATGCTTTACCAGGCCGCCGGCCGCGCCCACTTCGGTGAAGTAAATCCTGAAGATCTTCCAGATATGTTTAATATCGGGCCCGTATATATTGATGGAGTTGATCGCAGTATTTGCTTGAAAATCAGATATTAATTTATAAAGTTCAATTGTGGTGCTAAACTTATGGAATAACCCGTATTTTTGTAAGCGATCAGGTTCCGGGCTAATCAGGATGAATCTGTTTTCGAAATGAACTTTATACATCTTCAGATGGAGAATTGTGCAAAAAAGATCGCTGAATACCTATTACAAATTAAAGCAATAAAATTGCAACCATCAAATCCTTTTACATGGGCTTCCGGCTGGAAGTCCCCTATATATTGCGACAACCGCAAGACCCTTTCATTCCCTGAGGTCAGATCTTTTATAAGGGACTCATTTGCAGATATGGTAAAGGAGAATTATCCCGAAGTGGTACTTGTGGCAGGTGTAGCTACAGGCGCAATTGCGCATGGGGTGCTTGTAGCAGAAAAACTCGGTTTGCCGTTTGTTTATGTCAGGTCAGAGGCCAAAGAGCACGGCCTGGGAAACCAGATAGAAGGTCACTTTGAACCTGGTCAGAAAGTTGTTGTCATCGAGGATCTTATTTCGACCGGTGGGAGCAGCCTCAATGCAGTAAAGGCTCTCAGGGAAGCTGGCTGCGAAGTAGCCGGTATGGTTGCAATATTCACATATGAATTTAAAAAGGCGGCCGATGGATTTGCAGCAGCGAATTGTGAACTTCATACCCTGAGCAATTACACTGCCCTTATCGAAACAGCAGTCCAGACGAAGTATATCGGGGAATCGGATGTGCAGAAACTTAAAGAGTGGAGGGTTGATCCTTCAGTGTGGGGCCAGGCAAAGTAATAATATAAATGATATGTCTGAATTTGAAAGCAGAAAAGGAAACCTGAGCTGCACACCCGAAGAAATATTTGATTTTGTGACTGATATAAGGAACTTCAGTCAGTTTGTTCCGGTTGGAAGCGTCGACAATATGCAGGTTGAAAAAGAGTCATGCAATTTCCGTATCCCCCAGCTGGGCAATGTTAATCTTCATCTCTCAGAAAAAGAGCCTTTTAGAGGAGTTAAATTTAAGGGTACGGCATTGCAGTCTCAGGATTTTTCACTACAATTAAATATAGCCGGCGATGGATCAGGAAAGGCAGAAGTAAACGTAAAACTGATTGCCGACATGAATCCGATCATGAAAATGGTCGCTGCGGAACCCGTTAAGAGGTTTCTTGAAACTTTGATTCATGAGATGGAAAAATTCAGGGGCTGGAAAAACACTAAAGCCTAAAATCAATTTCCTTGAAAGAAAACTCCTGTATGTTTAGGTTACGGTCCTCAATCTGAAGGCGTCCGGCATCAGTAACGGAAATTATTCTCCCGTAAAACACACCGGATTCAGTTTTATAACTTTCCCATTCATTCAGCCTGAAAAGTGATTCAATGTATTCTTTTCTGATTTTAGAATGTTTGCCTGAAAGAAGCTGCTTGTATCTTATATCGAGTTTCGCAACCAGTTTATGAAGCATTATATCAGGGGCATATGATTTTCCGGTGAGCATCCTCAGGGAAACAGGATTCGGGGCATTGCTCAGGAATTCCTCCTGGTTGATATTCAAACCTATTCCTGCAATAGTGCTCTCGATCTTGTTCCCGGAGATAGAATTCTCAATGAGGATCCCTGCTATTTTGTCATATCCTGCATAAATATCATTGGGCCATTTTATCCTGCAATCACTAATAAACGTTTTCAGGAAATCGCAGATTCCCAGAGAAATCGTCATTGAAATAATGAACTGGTCTTCAGCCGGGATTTCATCAGGGAACAGTACGATGCTGAATAGCAGGTTCTTGCTATCTTCGCTTTCCCAGGAATGGCCTTTCTGGCCTTTACCTCCCGACTGGTAATTGGTATGTATCACAGTACCCTCGGGCAGGGGACCCTGTTTCAATAACTGGTATGCATACGCATTTGTCGAATCAATATTTTCCGAGAATATGTACCTGGAACCGATTATCATTGTCGGGATAACTTATCTGATGTCTGTCAAATTTACCTGAATTTCAATAGGCTGCCTGTATGGCACTGAAATTGTAAAAAGAGTCTGATTAAGGCAAAAGTACGGATAAAAGTTTGTACTTTTGCGACTTGGAATTAAACTGCAATTTACTTAATGAAGAAGAGACAGGACGGAACGGAACAACTGCTTGGAAGTGTAGTAAAGGGTATTTTTGAGAAGAAGGGACAGGATGTTCTAAAAATTGATCTGAGAAAACTGGAAAACAGGATTACCGATTATTTTGTTATCTGTCATGGATCTTCAACTACGCAGGTCGATTCATTATGCGACTCTGTTGAGGATACAGTAAGAACAGGAACGGGTGAGAAGCCGTTTCATGTCGAAGGGCTTGATAATTGTTTCTGGGTCCTTCTTGATTACGGAGATGTCGTTGTACATATATTTCTGGAAGAGTACAGACATTTTTACAGTCTTGAATCGCTTTGGGCTGATGCTTCAATTGAAGCTGTAAGAGATAATATTTGATAGGTCAATTATTTATGGCTGAAAACAATAACAAGAACCAGGGACCCGGAAAGATTCCTGATAAAAACGTGAAGCCGAAATTCAACTCCAACTGGATTTTTGCCATACTGGCTATTTCATTTATTGCCATTAATTTGTTTTACGGGGGCAAAGCAACACCAAAAGCTCAGACCCGCGATTTAATGGAGATGATAGCAAACCATGACATTGAAAAGATAGTTGTCGTAAACAAGGAAATTGCCGAAATATACCTTAAAAAGGCGGCAGTCGAATCGGGAAGGTACCCGAATCTGCCGAAAAACAGCAATACAAAATTTGGACTGGGAGTTCAGAAACCTAACTATTCTTATAACATCGGTGATATAGCTACATTCCAGCCATTTATGCTTCAGGAACAGAAAAATGCCGGCTATGAGGATAAGGATTTAATTTATCCCGAATCCGAAACCAGGCATAATTATCTCGGTGAGATACTGGGTTGGACATTGCCTTTCATCGGGCTCATTGTCCTGTGGATGTTCCTTATGCGGCGGATGTCAGGCGGCGGAGCCGGCGGAGCTGGCGGCATATTCAGTGTCGGAAAATCAAAAGCACAGATCTTTGATAAGGACACCAATGTAAAAATTAATTTCAGTGATGTTGCCGGACTGGAAGAAGCAAAGACGGAAGTCATGGAAATCGTGGATTTTCTTAAGAACCCAAAAAAATACACCAATCTTGGAGGAAAAATACCCAAGGGAGCCCTGCTTGTAGGGCCTCCAGGAACAGGGAAAACTCTTCTTGCAAAAGCTGTTGCCGGAGAAGCGCAGGTCCCGTTCTTTTCAATTTCAGGTTCTGATTTTGTGGAGATGTTCGTCGGCGTCGGTGCTTCAAGGGTAAGGGACCTGTTCAAGCAGGCAAAGGAAAAGGCTCCCTGTATCGTTTTCATCGATGAGATTGACGCAATTGGCAGGGCCAGGGGAAGGAATCGTTAATTTCGGATCAAACGATGAACGTGAAAACACACTGAACCAGCTTCTCACCGAAATGGATGGCTTCGGTACAAACATGGGCGTCATAATTCTTGCCGCTACTAACCGAGCCGACATACTCGACAGGGCGCTGCTCAGGGCCGGAAGATTCGACCGCCAGATTCATGTTGAATTGCCTGACCTTAACGAGAGGGAGGCAATATTTAAAGTGCATCTGCGTCCGATAAAACTTGAAAAAGGATTTGATATAACTTTTCTCGCAAAGCAGACACCGGGCTTCTCCGGCGCTGATATAGCTAATGTCTGCAACGAATCGGCGCTGATAGCTGCACGAAAGAACAAAACAGTGGTTGAACGACAGGATTTCCTCGACGCTATTGACAGAATTGTTGGCGGCCTTGAACGGAAGAACAAGATCATCTCAATGGTCGAGAAAAAAACTATTGCATATCACGAAGCCGGACACGCAACAGTGAGCTGGATGCTTGAGTATGCCAGTCCATTGGTTAAGGTCACCATTATACCCAGGGGAAGAGCCCTTGGCGCTGCCTGGTATCTTCCGGAAGAACGGCAGATAACCACGCGCGAACAACTTCTTGATGAGATGGCCTATGCACTCGGCGGAAGAGCTGCCGAACAGCTTGTCTTTGGTAAAATATCAACCGGCGCCCTGAGCGATCTTGAAAAAATCACAAAACAGGCATATGCTATGGTGTCATTTTTCGGGATGAGCGATAAAGTTGGCAATATAAGCTTTTATGATTCTTCAGGCCAGTCCGATTTCGGCTTCACAAAACCTTACAGTGAAAAGACCGCTGAAATCATCGACAGGGAAGTAAAGGAGATCATTGGAGAATCGTACATACGTGCTCAGGAGGTTTTAAAAGGCAATCTGAAGGGGCTTATTGAGCTTGCCGAACTGCTTCTTGAAAAAGAAGTGATCTTCAGCGAAGATCTGGAGAGAATTTTCGGGAAAAGGAAGGCAGACGTTCTTAAGGAAGAGAGGGAAGCTATGGAGAAAGAGCAGAAGAAGGCAGAAGCTATCAATGGTAATGTACCTTCAGCTAATCCTGAAGAGCAGTTAATCCGGAAACCGGTTGAAGAACCTGAGAAGAAGAAAAAAAATTCAGAAAAAGCATTGAAAAAGAAGGTCAAACCGGAGGATAAAATCTAAATGCGAAGAATTTGAGCAATTTCTACAGACGGACTCTTACCGCGGTCTGGATAGTAATTTTTATTCTGGGAGGTTTCTGGCTCCATCCTCTGTCTTTCTTTGTTACAGGCTTTGTTATACTTGCCGGTTCCCTTTACGAATACTATAAAATGATCAGGGATTCAGGCGTAAATCCTCAGATGATTAATGGCATTTTTGCAGGAACAACCATGTATACCGTATCAACCTTGGTAGCTGCAGGATATCTGTCGAAGGAATACTTCCTAATATTAGTGCCCCTTATACTGGTTATCATGATCTCAGAGCTCTACAGGAAACAGGAAAAGCCTTTTGATTCACTTGCACACACCTTTTTTGGTTTAATTTATATTGCATTTCCGCTTTCATTATTCCCTTTTTCGGCCTTTTCAAGAACCGGCCTCAGTTCTTTGGTCCACCATGGATCAACTGTATTTTCCCCGGGCATAATAGTTGGTTTCTTTCTCCTTCTATGGGCAAACGATACAGCCGCTTATCTGGTCGGGATAACTCTTGGAAAGCACAGGCTCATGGAAAGGATTTCGCCAAAAAAATCGTGGGAGGGATTCTTCGGCGGTTTGGTAATTGCCTCCATAGCAGCATGGCTGTTGTCAGGATGGCTTGGTGTTCTTGATGCTACCGGATGGGTGGTAACAGCGGTGATAATCTCAATAACGGGCACCTTCGGCGACCTTGTTGAGTCAATGCTCAAGAGGAGCATGAGCGTAAAGGATTCCGGCACCATTATGCCAGGACATGGAGGATTCCTTGATCGGTTCGACAGTGCTATCGTATCATTCCCTCTTGTTTATCTTTTTATTTCACTTTTTGGATGATTGAGAAGTCTTAATTAGTTTTGTACAAAATTTTGGGAATGAGCATTCACAGGGAAGGGTATAAAATTCTGGCAGTAAGTTTCACGATTTTACTGATACTGAATGTTGTAGTTGACATTATCTGGTCAGGGAATCCTCTTGTAAAGTGGAGTTTCCTTTTTTTTACTCTGGCTATGTATGTCTTTACTCTCTTCTTTTTCCGGCTTCCGGCCAGAAAACTGGAACCTGATCCGGGACTGATCTATGCTCCTGCCGACGGGAAAGTAGTTGTTATTGAAGAGACCCTTGAGAAAGAGTATTTTAAGGATATGCGGCTGCAGATTTCAATATTCATGTCACCATTTAACATGCACAGCAACAGGTACCCCGTATCGGGGCATATCAAATATGTAAGTTATAATCCGGGCCATTATAAGGTTGCATGGCATCCAAAATCTTCGGAATTTAACGAAAGGAGCTCGATAGTCATAGAAACCGAAGCCGGATCTGAGATCCTTATACGGCAAATTGCCGGCGCCATTGCCCGGCGCATAGTTACTTACGCTAAAATGGATCAGAATGTTGTCCAGGGCGAGGAGCTGGGATTTATCAAATTTGGCTCACGGGTTGATATCTTTCTTCCCCTGGGTACTGAAATAGAGATACCAATCCTGCAGCAGGTTAAGGCCAACAAAAGCATTATTGCCAAGATCTGAAAAACTGAATTCCAATGAAAAGAACAGATGACAGGATCATCGACATTACAGATGATGTAAAATGGATCGGTGTCCTCGATTACGATATCAGGACTTTTGATATAGTGATGACGACGGTATTCGGAACCACATACAATTCCTATTTTATTAATGCCTCAAAAAAGGCAATAATTGAAGTTGCCAAAGAGAAATTCAGCGAGGTGTACTTTAAAAAGTTGAAGTCGGTTACGGATCCCAGTGAAATTCAATATATAATCCTTAATCATACCGAACCGGACCATTCAGGCAGCCTGCGTCTTTTGCAGGAGATTGCTCCGTTTGCTACGGTTGTCGGCAGCGGGAACGCCATCAGGTACCTTCAGGATATGCTAAATGTACCATTCAAATCACTTGTTGTAAAAGATGGCGATACTCTCGACCTTGGAAATAAGACGCTCAGATTCATCTCGGCACCTAACCTGCACTGGCCCGATACAATATACACCTATCTGGTGGAGGACAGGATACTGTTCACATGCGATTCATTCGGGGCTCATTACTGCGATGAGGCAATGTTCAGTTACCCTACAGCTGAATATCTTGAGGCATTCAAATATTACTTCGATGTTATTCTGAAACCCTTCAGTAAATTCATGCTTAAGGCAATTGAAAAGATTCAGACACTTGAGATCGACCTTATCTGCACAGGTCACGGCCCTGTACACAGGGAATACCGGAAGGAAATTGTGGATCTGACTGCAAAATATGCCAGTCAATACCTTGAAATCGGTTCCGGAAACGGACCAAGGAAAGCGCTTATTGTCTATGTTTCAGCATACGGGTATACTAAGCAGGCAGCCGAACACATTGCTTACGGTATCCTTGAATCGGGAGGTTTTAAGGTAGAGACACTTGATATTGAGAATATACCGGTTGCTGATCTTAGTGCAAAGCTCACAGAAGCCGATGCGATACTGGTTGGATCACCAACCATAAATCAAAACACATTATTGCCTGTATATAAACTGTTTGCACTGATAAATCCCATCAGGGACAAAGGCAAGCCGGCAGCAGCCTTCGGATCGTACGGATGGAGCGGAGAAGCTCCAAAGATCATTGCGGAGAATCTGAGGAATCTTAAGCTGAAAGTATTTGATGAAACTGCCGGATTCAAGTTTTTCCCGGGTTTGTCAAAGAAAGATTCGCTCATTGATTTTGGAAGGCGATTTGCCAGATCGGCCATTGAGGGATTTGCAGAAATAAAAAATCCCGGTTTGTAGCCGGGATTAATTAAGATTACGAAATCTTAACCTGTCGTGACACTTTATTCTTTTCTTCTTCCATTTTAGGAAGGGTAACGCTCAGAACTCCATCTCTGTAATTAGCTTCAATCTTTTCCTTGCTTACATTTTCAGGGATCTGAAAACTTCTGCAGAAAGATGAATAACTGAATTCCTTTCTCTTGTAACCGTCTTTGTTTTCCTCTGACTCATTCTTTGTTTCCGATGAAATAGTAAGGAGATCTTCGTTGATGTCAATCTTCAGCTCTTTCTTATCAATACCGGGTACTGCAAGATCGAGCGTGTAGGTCTTGTCATCTTCCTTAACATTAACTGCAGGCATTGAACTGGTCGCGCTGGTTAATACCGGGAATAGGTCATCATCAAAAAAACCAGGCATGTAAAACGGCCTGAAACTTCTTGTTGCAATTGTTGGTAACATAATTTTGTCCTCCTTATTTTAAGTTTAACGTTTGTTTTCAATTACAACCTGAGTATTTCAAATAGTATTCCAGAGCTAAAAACCTGACATTATGGCGTAAATACTGAGAATCCAATAGACAAAATGACAGTAGTGCAGGTGAACTTATGTTAGGCAATTACGAAAATTCTGAGTAGGTTTGTAAATAGAAACCTCTTTGCGATGAAAACCACGTTAAGGAATATCCTGATATTTATCGGTATTGCCCTGTTTCTGTTAGCCATGTGGTTTTTCAGAAATATTGTGGTTTATATACTGGTTTCAGGTGTCCTTTCAATAATGGGGCGACCGCTGGTAGAACTGTTCTGCAGGATCAGGATCAGGAAATGGGCTCTGCCAAGAGCTCTGAGCGCCCTCTTTGCATTGCTGATAATCTGGGGGGTCATTATACTGTTTTTGGTAATATTTGTCCCGCTTATAACGAGGCAGATCAATTACTTTTCTACAATCGACAGTGCAAAAATTGTTCAGATTGTTGAGGGTCCTATAAACAAAATTGAAAAGCTTTTCAGCAGTATCAATCCCGACATTACAAACCAGCTATCCCTTAAGGATTATCTGGCTTCAAAGGTAACCGGTGTACTGAACATTGAAATGGTCCAGAATTTTATAGGATCGATTATCAGCATCACAGGAAACATTATAATTGCAATATTCTCAATAACTTTTATAACCTTTTTTTTCCTCAAGGATCAGCATCTGTTCTTCGAATCGATACTGATATGGATTCCCGACAAGTATGTCGACAATGTTACCAGGGCATTGAATTCCATTAAGAAGCTTCTCACCCGCTACTTCATCGGTATCGTCATCCAGAGCACATGCATCATGATCCTTATTGACATAGGGATGACAATTGCCGGCATCGACTTTCACCAGGCTCTGGTTATGGGACTGATCCTGGGCATTCTGAATGTAATTCCATATGTTGGTCCGTGGCTTGGACTGTTTATAGCGATCATCATGGGTGTCGCTTCACACATCAACCAGGATTTTTCAACCGTTGTTGTTCCGCTGATATACTATATGATTATTGTTGAGGCAATTACACACCTTATTGATAACATTGTTTTTCAGCCGATTATCTTTTCAAACAGTGTCAAAGCACATCCGCTTGAGATATTTATTGTCATCCTTGCAGCAGGGTTTGCTGCAGGAATACCGGGCATGATCCTTGGGATTCCGACATATACAGTTCTCAGGGTTTTTGCAAGGGAATTCTTTTACGGATTTAAGGCAGTTCAGAAAATTACTTCCAGCCTTTCGGACGGAAGGCCCGAAGATGAACATCGCGGGTCTGTAATAAAGATCAGTGACCTGGTGCCGGACACTGATGAAAAAACGCCGAGAAAAAGGGTGCAGAAGAAACCAAAACAAGATTAGTTTTCGGTTATGAATCCGGTGTTTTCAGCATTGAACAGGGTGATCCGTTTTTATTATGACGGTTTCAGGAGTATGTCATGGTGGGGAAGGCGCGTCTGGACCATAATCCTGATTAAGCTTTTTATAATGTTTGTCATTCTGAGAGCTCTTCTTTTTCCCGGATGTACTGAAGAAAAACTTTTCAACACGACCGGGAACGCGGAGATTATGTACTGGAACAACTTACTAAATAACCATATGATATGTTTGAAAATATTGATCTATCGCTGGTAAACTGGTCGAGGGCGCAATTTGCCCTGACTGCAATTTATCACTGGCTTTTTGTCCCGCTAACACTTGGTCTTTCATTTCATCATTGCCATCATGGAAACCATGTATGTGAAAACCGGCAATGAAGAATGGAAAAGAATCACCAAATTCTGGATGACCCTTTTTGGAATCAATTTTGCGATTGGTGTTGCAACCGGAATCATTCTTGAATTTGAGTTCGGGACCAACTGGTCAAATTATTCCTGGTTTGTGGGTGATATTTTTGGTGCACCCCTTGCAATTGAAGGAATTATGGCATTTTTCCTTGAATCAACCTTTATTGCCGTTATGTTTTTCGGATGGAACAAAGTAAGCAAAAAATTCCATCTGGTTTCTACCTGGCTTGTCGCTATCGGAGCAAGTCTTTCAGCCCTATGGATCCTGGTGGCCAATGGATGGATGCAATATCCTGTCGGCATGCTATTTAATCCGGATACTGCAAGGAACGAAATGGTGAATTTCTGGGATGTTCTTTTTAACAAGATTGCAATATATGACTTCCTTCATACAATTTCTTCCGGATTCCTGGTTGGCTCAATGTTCGTTGTGGGGATAAGTGCATGGTACCTGCTCCGGAAAAGGGAAGCATTTCTTGCATCGAGAAGTATTCTTGTCGCAGGATTATTCGGACTTTTATCTTCTCTCCTTGTAGCCTTTACAGGGGACCTCTCTGCGAAAATTGTTTCGAAAGTTCAGCCTGTCAAATTTGCCTCCATGGAAGCGTTTTATGACGGACAAAAGAATCCGGGGCTTGTGGCTTTCGGGGTTTTAAAGGAATCTGAAAAAACGATAGGAAAAAAGAAAGTAAATGATTTTGCTTTCAAAATAGAAATACCCGGACTGCTTTCAATCATGACCGGAGTTGGACAGGAATACCTTCATTCCGGGCATCAACGACCTGGTTAAGGGTAACGCTCCTATGGGTGTAATGTCGGTTTCTGAAAAGATGCAAAGGGGAAAAACTGTCAGGGATCTTATGGCCGATTATAAGACCGCAAAACAAAACAATCAGATTGATAAAGCAAAGGGTATCGCAGGCATGTTCCGTGACAGGACCTTTATCGACAATTACTTCAGGTACTTCGGCTATTCGTTTATTGATAAGCCAGAGGATGTCGTACCTAACGTCAAACTGACCTTCTATACCTTTCACCTGATGGTGATCCTTGGATTTTATTTCATACTCCTGTTCATTATGTCACTTTATTTCCTCTTCAGGGGGACAATTAGGAAGGAAAAGGTGGTTCTTGTGGATTTTGCTCTGTTCCATATTATTACCATATGTCGCCGGAGAAATAGGATGGGTTCTTACCGAAATGGGTCGCCATCCATGGATTATCCAGGACCTGATGCCTGTTTCAATCGGTGTTTCCCAGATCGGAACAGGATCGGTGATAACGACTTTTATCCTCTTCGCAGTTCTTTTCACGATTTTGCTTGTTGCTGAAATTTCGATAATGATCAGACAAATTAAACTAGGTCCAAAACATTAGGAGGAAATTATTATGACGACAATGGTATCATATCTTTTTCTGCAGCACTACTGGTGGGTAATTATTTCACTCCTGGCCGGATTGCTGGTATTCCTGATGTTCGTCCAGGGCGGGCAGTCGATGATCTTTTCCCTTGCAAAGGGTGATACTGAAAAAACAATTCTTGTGAACACTCTCGGAAGAAAATGGGAATTCACATTTACAACGCTTGTCACTTTCGGAGGAGCATTCTTCGCCTCATTCCCTTTGTTTTATTCGGCCAGTTTTGGAGGAGCATACTGGGTTTGGATGGCAATACTCTTCAGCTTCATCATTCAGGCTGTTGCCTATGAATACCGGTCGAAGCCTGCAAATCTTTACGGACAGAAGACATTTGACACATTTCTTTTTATCAACGGCTCAATCGGGCCATTACTTATCGGCGTTGCCGTAGCCACCTTTTTTACAGGATCACAATTCAGCCTTAATGAAATGAATCAGGTAAGGTGGGCAACATCATGGCATGGACTTGAAGCTCTTCTTGACGGCAGGAATCTTGCCCTTGGCCTGGCTGTGCTTTTTCTTGCCAGAACCAACAGCCTTCTTTATATTATCAATTCAGTCGACAACAGTGAGTTGGTCAGTTTATCACGAAGGAAGCTGATAACGAACTCGGTCACATTCCTGGTGTTCTTCCTTTTCTTCATCGCTGCCCTTCTTCTCTCATCCGGGTTTGCATATGACCGTTCGATGGGAGCAGTATCGATGGAAAAATACAAATACCTGCACAATCTTTTGCAGATGCCGCTGGTGCTTATCCTGTTCCTGGCCGGTGTAGCTGGCGTTTTGTATGGCATCGGGAGTGCGCTTTTCAGTGAGAGCCGGAAAGGTATCTGGTTCACAGGAACAGGTACTGTACTTGCCGTAATTGCCCTGTTTCTGACGGCCGGTTTCAACGGAACCGCATTTTATCCGTCATCTTTCGACCTGAGCAGTTCTCTGACAATTGAGAACGCTTCATCAAGCAAGTTCACCCTTACAACAATGATGTATGTTTCGTTCATTGTCCCTTTTGTGTTCGGATATATCTGGTATGCCTGGAAATCAATAAATAACAAAAGAATCACGGAGGAAGAAATGAACTCGGAGCATATATACTGAAGCCTGCCGCCCCTCGCCTGTCGTATGTCTAAAAGTAATATTGCATAATAATATAAAAGTACAGACCATGTATATCTCAGGAATCCTCGACTACCTCTTGTGGCCGGCATTTATAATTGTCAGCTGGTTTATAATCAAAGCAGGTCTGAAGTACTACGAAAAGAAATTTCCTGGTGAAGATGAAGAAAAATAAGGGCTAAAGCATTTTGTTTTACCCCCTGCCCCCTAAAGGGGATTCTTTAACAGTACCTTAATTAAAAAGTCCCCTTTAGGGGATTTCGGGGTGAACAGAAGGTTAAGGATTTAATAAAATCTTTAATCTCAGAAAGCCCTCTCTATCACCGAAGCAATTATATAAAACGGGATGATAAGGGGGGCCATCGCAAATCGAAAGGCTACAAATGAGATAAGTATTAGTCCTATAAGGATATACCTGCCTTCATTTCCCCTGAACTTAAGGTTTTTTACTTTAAGTGAAAGCAGAGGGATTCGTGTTACCATTAAGACCGACAGTACAACTGTATATAGAATGAGAGCGGCTGGCGACTGAATAAATGAATGCAGCATTGGCAGTGAGGAATGTCCAGCAGCTATGACCAGCGATATCACTGCAATTGCATTTGCAGGTGTAGGCAGACCTTTGAATGAAACTGTTTGCGTTGAATCGGTGTTGAACTTTGCGAGGCGGAGTGCTGCACAAACCGGCATTATTACCGGAGAATAAAAGAAAAATGCCTTGACCAAATATGACGACAATGCGGTTGCTCCGGGTAATCCTGATGAAAATGAATTGTTTACGAGCCTGTAAATTATCAGGGCTGGTGCAACACCGAAACTAACAACGTCTGCCAGCGAGTCTAGCTCCTTTCCCGTTTCGGAGTAAGCATTTAACAATCTTGCTGCAAATCCATCGCAGAAATCAAATATCATTGCTGCCACAATAAGCCATGATGCCGCCTGGAGATTTCCGTTTACTGCCAGGATGATCGCAATAAACCCTGAAGCCAGGTTAAGTGAAGTAATGAAATTGGGAATGTGTTTCATTTCTGTCGAATTAGGTGCCGTCAGGAAGGCGGGTAAATTTATAATTATTTTCCCCAAAAATGACAACTCTTGTCATTTTGTCTTTTTTATTAGATTTGCATTAAATATTACTGTCTGGATGATAAATTTTAAGAACATCAGAATTGCTGTAGATTTTGATGGTACCATCGTGGAACACGAGTTTCCCGGAATCGGAAAGGAAAAGCTGTTTGCATTCCAGACGCTTAAGGAACTTGACAAACTCGGCGCACGTCTGATCCTCTGGACATTCAGAACTGGGAATGAACTGGAAGAGGCTGTAGAGTTTTGCCGTAAGAATGGAATTGAATTTTATGCCGTCAACAAAAACTACCCGGAGGAAATATTTGATGAGACCGTTAGCCGGAAGATTGATGCGGATATTTATATTGACGATAAGAATATAGGAGGATTTCCGGGCTGGAGTGAGATATGGCAGATGCTGGTGCCTTTTGACCTTCATCAGCAGGAAATGGAAAGACAAATTGCTGCCGCAAGAAAAAACAGTATCAGACGTCTTTTTGGCAAGAGGGAAAAACAAAATGAGTAAAGATTTTCTGAGGTATTTTCTCCTCACTACCATAATGCTTCAGCTGACCTGGGTCATATCCTGTTCCAACAGTCCGGGCAGGAGCAGTGAAAAACCATCAGATCGCTCAGTCCCGGGAAATGCAGGTGAGTCACAGGTATTTGTAAAGATGCTGTCACCTGCTGAGGATTCGGAATTCAAGCTTAAGGAACGGATAAAAGTTGAGTTAGCTTCCGAGAACGGGAAAAAACCGGTTGATTCACTAAAAATATATTTTGATGGATCACATGTAGCGGATCTTAAATCTGCCCCATGGGAATACTCAATACCATCTGAAATAACAGGGATGACCGGCAGGAAATCAGTCAAAACTGTTGCATACAGCAAAGGCAATATTCAGACTATTACCCGCTTTGTGATCATTTATTCGGATGTGGCTCCTGAAACATATTATTATAAACTGATCCATACTTATCCGCACGACACCGAAGCATTCACCCAGGGTCTTTTCTACGACAACGGAAAACTGTATGAGGGAACCGGACAGGAAGCAGGATCAAGCCTTCGTGAGGTGGAGCTTGAAACAGGAAAAGTTCTGAGGCAGCATAATCTTGAGTCATCGCTTTTCGGTGAAGGAATAACCCTTTATAAAAACAGGATTTACCAGGTGACATGGAGGAGCAAGGTGGGGTTTATTTATGAAAAAGCCACCTTCAGCGTCGTAAACCGGATCTATTACCAGACCGAGGGCTGGGGGCTGACCACCGCAGGCGACAGGATAGTGATGAGTGATGGGACGAATGTTCTTTATTCCTTTGAACCCGAAATGTTTACAGTTTCTTCCAGGATAGAGGTTTATGATAATGAGAAGAAGGTCGATCAGTTGAATGAGCTCGAATATATAAATGGGGAAATATGGGCTAACATCTGGCAGACTGATTTGATTGCCAGGATTGATCCGGTAAGCGGGAAAGTGAATTCCTATATCGATCTTTCTGCCATCTTCCCGCAGTCAAAAAGAGGCGGGACAGGTGCTGATGTCCTTAATGGCATTGCCTTTGATCAGGAAAGCGGGAGGATCTTTGTGACCGGCAAAAGATGGCCAAAGCTTTATGAAATAAAAGTCACGAAATAAGCCTTGCCCCGTAAACTATATTGATTGCCTAAAGGATAATGCTGAATTCGGCAGGAGAGTGACCCGGTGATTCCCCGTCAGCTTCAAGGAAAAGAGGTGATTCTGAGCTTACTATCAGATTTTTACTGCGGTAGCCGTCCACCTTTGGATGACTCAGGATTGTCCCGTCATAAAGCAACTTCAGGCTTTTAATCCGCCTTCGCCTAAAGCTTCGGCGTACGCGAAGTATAGGTCTAATTCCTCGGTGCTTGCACCATTGATTGAGTCCAGAGCTTGCTCTGGGGTTTATACCATTTGATTTATCCGCAAATATCTGAATAATAAGGACAAAAATGATACACCCGGGTTATTTATTAACATTCATGATACATTGAAGGCATATCACATTAAATCAACTACATACACTAGTTTAATGCCTATTCTCCTGTTAATAACATGTTGAAAACCGTAACCGGAATGTTTACAATTACACTATTCCCGGTCGGAGGCTAAAATACATTAATCGTAAATTTGAAGCTCAAAATAAAACCTGATAATCCAAAAATTTTATGGGAAGGATAATTGCAATAGCGAATCAGAAGGGAGGGGTAGGCAAAACAACGACTGCAATAAACCTGGCAGCAAGTCTGGCTGCGCTCGAGAAGAAGGTAATTATAGTGGATGCTGATCCGCAGGCGAATGCCACAAGCGGGATTGGTGTTGATTCCCGGCAGATAAGGTGCACTATTTACGACTGCCTTATTGACGGGAAAGAACCTGGAGATGCGGTGCTGGAGACCGGCGTTGAACATTTGTCAATAATTCCTTCAAATATCGACCTGGTTGGTGCAGAGATTGAAATGCTCGACAGGCCCGAAAGAGAAAAGATCTTAAAGACTATCCTTGTTAAAATTGCCGGGAATTATGACTTTGTAATCATTGATTGTTCTCCTTCGCTTGGCCTTCTGACTGTCAATGCACTTTCAGCGGCTAATTCAGTAATTATCCCGGTACAGTGTGAATATTTTGCACTTGAAGGCCTGGGCAAGTTGCTGAACACAATTAAAATAATCCAGAACAATCTTAATCCGGAGCTTGAAATCGAAGGATTCCTGCTGACCATGTACGATTCACGGCTAAGGCTGTCAAATCAGGTTGCCGAAGAGGTCAACAAACACTTCCAGGAAATGGTCTTTAAGACAATAATCCAGAGGAATGTCAAGCTTTCGGAAGCACCAAGCTTCGGACAGCCTGCAATACTTTACGATGCCGATTCAAGAGGTTCGGTCAATTATCTGAATCTGGCAAAAGAGCTTATTGAGAAACATGAAACGGTGAGTATTTAAGACTTTTACACTTAAATTTAACAGAATTGATCATGACACAGAAAAATGCATTGGGAAGAGGACTCGGGGCGTTGATAGATGGTGTTGAAAAAGAGATTCTGGAAAGAAAAGTCGAAGCTAATCTTGATATTGCCCTGGATTCCATTGACGGAAACCCATTTCAGCCAAGAACCAATTTTGACGAACAGGCGCTTGAAGAACTGGCTTCTTCAATAAAAAGGCTCGGTATTGTTCAGCCGCTTACAGTCAGGGAGTCAGAGAACGGAAGATATCAGCTCATTGCAGGTGAAAGGCGACTGAGGGCAGCCCGCCTGGCTGGCCTTACACATGTACCCGCTTATATCAGAACAGCAGATGATCAGGCAATGCTTGAGCTTGCCCTGGTCGAAAATATACAGCGTGAGGACCTTGATCCGATTGAGGTTGGTATAAGTTTCCATAGGCTCATCGAGGAATGCAAGCTGACCCAGGAGCAGCTGAGCGACAGGGTAGGCAAACAGCGCTCAACAATTGCAAATTATGTGCGCCTTCTCCGGCTGCCTGCTGAAATCCAGCTCGGAATACGGAACAAACATCTGATGATGGGACATGCGCGCACACTTATCAATATAGAGAATCCGAAAACGCAAATGGACGTGTATTACCGGATAATCGACGGTGACCTGTCAGTCCGGCAGGCTGAAGATATGGTAAGGACACTGCAGTCAGAAAAGATAAAGGATCCATCAGTTAGGGAGCGAAAAAAGAAGCTTAATGACGACTTTAAGCAGCTTTCAGAGCATCTGAACCTCATATTTTCAACAAAGGTCAATTTCAGGATTAATGAACAGGGAAAAGGGAAAATCGTAATTCCTTTTGAGAATCCTGAAGAGATGGAACGCATTTTGGGAATCTTTGACCATCTTAACTTCTGAAAATAATTATATTTGTCGCGCCGGAATGGTTTGATTCAAACTAAAATCCGGCTTTAAGTTTGAGAACAGTTCAGAAAATAATAATTATTCTCATATTTTTAGCGTTTTGCCTGGTGCATGATGTTTTTGCACAGGACACAATTTCTGTATCCAAACCAGCTAAACATACATTCAGGGCTGTGCCGCTGAGAGCCACCATGCTTGCAGTCGCATTCCCGGGTCTAGGACAGGTATACAACCGGAAATACTGGAAAGTACCATTTGTCTATGCCGGATTTGGCGGCCTTATTTACAGTGTCAGCTTCAATACATCCCATTATAACCAGATGATGAAAGCCTACCAGGATTTCACCGATAAAATTCCGGCTACCGACAGTTATATCGCTCTGATTAAATGGGCTGATCCAAAAGATTATGATCCTGTTCTTTATCCCGGATCCTATGATCCCTCCAATGCATCATGGGTCGAAGATAATTTGTTAAAATCAGTTGACTATTATAAAAAGTACCGCGATCTTTCCTATATTGGGATCGCAGCCTGGTACCTAATTACAGTTCTGGATGCAAATGTCGACGCAAGCCTTTTTAACTTTGATGTGAGTAAAAATCTTGATCTTGCGATTTCGCCGGCGGAGATGTCTTTTACAGGAGTTATGGGGGCCGGGCTAAATATTAGTTTGATTTATACGTTTTAATGAAAACCTGAATAATGAAATTTAAAATATTACTGGGAATATTTTTTCTGGCGGGCATTACAGCCAGAGCCACAGCCATAAATGACACTATAATCCTGAAGTCGGAAATTTATGCGGAAAAAATAACTGAGGATCTCGACAGCCTTGTCAACAGTTGGTACGTAAGGATGGCAATGAAAGATTTCCCGGAGGATTTTAAAAATGATTCCATTGGAATAGAATATTCCGATTCTGTATATAAGCAGAGGATCAGTAAGATAAATTCAATAATCAAACTTCCATATAACAGCATTATAAGGAATCATATCCATGTCTATACAGTTAAACAAAGGGATAAATTCAGGGCGGTGCTCGGTCTGATGAATTATTATTTTCCTCTTATCGAAGATATTTTTGATTCCTACAAGCTTCCTGATGAGCTTAAATATATGGCAGTAATTGAATCGGCGCTCAATGTTAATGCCGTCAACAGACATTCCGGCGCTACAGGTATGTGGCAGTTCATGTACAGCACCGGTCGCATGTATGGTCTGAATATTAATTCAATTGTCGACGAAAGGAGGGATCCCGTAAAGTCCACTCATGCAGCTGCAAAATATATAAGGGACCTTTACCAGATCTATAACGACTGGATACTCGTAATTGCCGCATATAATTGTGGCCCGGGTAATGTTAATAAAGCGATCCGCCGGTCAGGAAATAAGAAAGACTACTGGGATATCTATTACAGGCTGCCAAGGGAAACAAGAGGCTATATTCCGATGTATGTCGGTGCTACCTATGCAGTCAATTATTTTACTGAACATAATATAAGGCCTCTTCCTCTGAATATCCCGGTATCGACTGATACTATTATGGTGAACAAGGATATCCACCTGAACCAGATCTCCGAAGTTATGGGTATTCCCCTGGGCGAACTCAGGGCTCTTAATCCACAATACCGGTCAGGCCTCATTCCGGGTTCCACCAAACCTATGTCCCTTACTCTGCCTGTAAGCCATCTTGGCGATTTCATCGACCTGAATGATACCATCAGGAATTATAAACCCGAATTATACCTTTCCAGGATAAACATCACAGCCGATCCTTCCCGTTCAACCTACCTTCCTGCTGATGTAAAGGGGAAAACAAAACTTGTATATACAGTAAAAGACGGAGATAACCTCGGCTTCATCTCCGAATGGTTCAAAGTCGGGTTATCCGACCTGAGGTACTGGAACAACATTTACAGGAATACAATCCGTGTCGGCCAGAGGCTGGCTATTTTTGTTGATCCTTCAAAGTCGGATTATTATTCAAAGATCAATACAATGTCTTTTACAGAAAAGCAGCAGATGATAGGAAAGAGCGCACCCGTCAACCTGGTTGCAACTGCTGTTGAATCAAGCCCTGAAGGGGAATTTGTCACTTATACTGTACGTTACGGAGACACAATCTGGGATATAGTAAAATTGTTCGATAATGTGAGCACAAGCGATGTGCTTTCATTAAACAATATATCCGATCCGTCTAGAATAAAGGTTGGACAAGTACTTAAAATAAAGAAGAAGAGCTGATCTCTTTTCCCAAGATGCGCCCTTTCAGGTCATTTTTACTATTACTAATTTTCCTGATAGTTTTTGCAGGGCTTTCCTATGTTTTACCGGGGAAGCTGAATCTGCCGTCAGTTGAGAGCCTGATCCCTTCAGAGCTGGTCCCGGATCTGCTCAGGAAGAGAGACCATACGGCAGTAATAGATACCTCCCGGACTGACACTCTTGCTTTGGCTGCTCCGGAAAAGAAAAATCCACCTGATTCACTCTCTGCCCTTCCTGATTCTATGGCTTCAGATCCACTGAAGGTATTCCTTGACTCCCTTGAATATGCCAGAGGACCTGTCAGGATCATGTACTATGGTGATTCACAGATTGAAGGGGACCGCATAACCTCTTATCTGCGGACTTCACTGAGAAAAAAATATGGCGGAACAGGTCCGGGATTATTTCTCCCAGTCATGCCTGTAACGTACACAAAATCAGTTTATATAAGGGCATCATCAAACTGGAAAAGATATAACTACCTTTCATTCAGGAACGGGGAGATTGCACATAATGCCCTCGGGCCTTTCATGGCTTTATGCAGGTATTTGCCGGAAGGGGAGAAATCTTCAACTAACGTCAAATCGTGGATCAGAATTATCCCTTCGGTATTTGCCGATAGCACAGCATCAAAATACGATCTTCTGAAAATCCTTTACAGGAATACTCAGGACAACGTTATGATTGAGGTAAGAGCAGATAAATTTCCTGTAATTACCGATACCCTGAAAACTGCCAATGAACTCAAAGAATTTGTGTGCCCTCTCTATAACTCAAAAAATGTGCTTATTGATTTTTCAGGGAGGGTAAGTCCCGATATTTATGGGATAAGCATCGAAAGCAAATCGGGGCTTATTGTCGACAATATCCCTCAGAGGGGAAGTGCAGGTCTTGAATTTACAATGGTCGATAAGGATGATCTCAGGGAATCGTTCAGGTATCTCTCGCCCGACCTGGTGGTGCTGCATTATGGTCTGAACATAGTTAAGAATGTCAGAAAGGATTATTCGTATTATGAAAAAGGTCTGCAGCGTCAGCTCACCTTGCTTAAAGAAATCTGCCCGGGAACAGGTATCGTAGTCGTAGGCCTCACTGATATGGCTTACGGGGAAGAAGATAATTTAAATTCCTACCCGAATATTCCAAATATCATAGATGCCCAGAAAAAGGCATCACTCGAATCAGGAGCCCTGTTCTGGGACGCCCTGAAAGCTATGGGGGGCCAGTCAACAATCATAAAATGGTTCGGAATGAATCCGCCCCTGGCGAAAAAGGATTATGTGCATTTTACTGACCAGGGAGCCGATACTATTGCCAGGCTGATGATGTCGGATCTTTTTACCCCAAGGGTGCCTTACTCATTAACAGCTTCAGTTCCGCCGGCACCGCCGGACACTATTTCTTCTTCTCAAAACGAATCTGTTCATGAAATTAAGGTGCCTGCTGAAGATCAGCTGATTGCAGAGAAACAGGAGGTTGTAGAAAAGCAAAGTTTCTTCAAGTCATTGTTTTCGATGATATTCAGGTATGACCCTGATAAACCCTTAATTTTTACAGCGCCGGCTTTCTGGATTTTTTTATTGCTTGTACTTGCCGGATATAGCCTTATTTACAGGAAACTTCTGCTCAGAAATTTGTACTTGTTTATCGTAAGCCTGTTCTTTTACTACAAAACAGGCGGGTTGTTTCTGTTCACTCTGATATTTGTGACCATAATTGATTATACCTGTGGTCTTTTGATAGACAGGTCAAAAAAAAGATTTGCAAGGAGATCGTTTGTTCTTCTGAGCATAATCTCAAATATTGGCCTTCTTGGATATTTTAAATACACAGGATTTATTATAAATACGATAAATAACCTGTTAGGAACTCACCTGAAGGTGTACGATCTGCTTTCAGCTGTTTCTAATTCAATTCTCGGAACATCCTTTGATATAAGTTACATAATACTCCCGGTAGGTATTTCCTTCTTCACATTTCAGTCACTCAGTTATACAATTGATGTTTACAGAAGAAAAATGAAGCCTGTCAGGAATATTATCGACTTTGGGTTTTACGTTTCATTCTTTCCTCACCTTGTCGCAGGTCCGATAGTAAGGGCATCAGTATTTATTCCGCAGATATATCAGGAGTTCAGGCTCACCTCACGCGAATTCAGCCACGCTCTTTTTATGATTTCCAAAGGATTGATTAAAAAGATAATTATATCAAACTTCATTGCAATAAATCTTGTTGACCGTGTTTTTGATGCTCCTTCAATCTACTCGGGTTTTGAAAATCTACTGGCAATATACGGCTATGGACTGCAGATATATTGCGATTTTTCGGGATACACCGATATTGCTATCGGAGTTGCATTGATTCTTGGATTCAGGTTACCGGTTAACTTTAACTCACCATACAAAGCAACAAGCATTTCTGACTTCTGGAAGAGATGGCATATTTCACTATCCCAGTGGCTTCGTGACTATCTCTATATTTCTTTGGGCGGCAACCGGAAGGGAAAGATCCGTACCTATATAAACCTTATGATCACAATGCTTCTTGGAGGACTATGGCATGGTGCTTCCTTAAGATTTATTATCTGGGGCGGACTTCATGGAATTGGCTTGGTAATTAATAAGTTATGGAATTCACTTTTTGGTAATCGTATTAAATCAGGATGGTTCGTGCGGACATTATCTATTTTTATAACCTTCCAGTTTGTCAGCTTCTGCTGGATTTTCTTCAGAGCCCCTGACATGAATAGTATTTCACTGATGTTTACACAGATTACCCAAAATTTTACACCCGGATCATATTCAACAGTGATACCTGCATATAGTAATGTCTTTCTCCTGATGGCAGTTGGTTACCTGATTCACTTTCTGCCTGAGAAACTGAAAGAATCGTATCGAGGCTTTTTCATAAAGATCCCGCTTGCAGCGCAGATGGTAATTATAATGCTTATTGCAGTCATGCTTTACCAGATGAGGACAACAGAAATAATGCCGTTTATTTATTTCAGGTTCTAAGCCTCGCCTCCTCTGTCCCCGCTCCCGGAGTGCGGGAGAGGTCAATGAAGTTTAAAGATAAAACCCGGCTCATTCGATTTCCTTCACAAATGGCGCAATCGCCCTTTTGTAGATCCCCTGAACATATGCAATTGCCATTCCGTAGTTAGTTACAGGTACCCCGGCTTTTATAGCCGGTAAAAGCCTGTTATGCAGCTGCTTCCTGGTTATCATGCATCCTCCGCACTGGATAACAAGCGAATAATCAGTAACCGGACGGGGCAGAACATCAAGGCCCGCAACCGTATCATATTCAAGTTTTTTGCCAGTGAAATTAGTTATCCATCTGGGGATCTTTGTCCTTCCGATATCATCGCATGCAACATGGTGTGTACAGGATTCCAGAAGCAGGACCCTGTCGCCATCGCGGAGGTCGGAGATTTTTGGAGTACCCTTCAGGTAGCTGTCAAAATCGCCTTTGAACCTTGCCAGCATTATACTGAAGCTTGTCAGAGGAATATCAGGTGGTATGGAAGCATCGGCTTTCACAAATACCTGTGAATCGGTAACGGCAAGTGCAGGTCTGATGCCAGTCTTTTTCAGGAAAGCATCAACTTCCCTTTCTTTAAGGACGATGGCAACGGCATCATTATCGAGGATGTCCCTGATTGCCTGAACCTGGGGAAGGATCAGCCGGCCTTCGGGCGCTTCGACATCAATCGGGGTGATTAAGATTACAATATCACCATGATTTATAAGGTCTCCGAGCAGCGCAGGAGTTTTATATGAACGCTCAGGAATTGTTTCCTTGATAAGCCTAATAAGTTCCTCATAGTTACGTCTGTCAACAGCAGAAAACTCAAACAGATCAGTGTCTGTAATGTTCTTGACTTTCTTCCTGAAGGCTGGCAGCGGACCCTGGAGGTCTGATTTGTTATGGATTACAATGAAAGGCACATCATGGCTGCGGAATTTAGCAATAAGATCATCTTCATATTCTCCCCAGGAATTATCAGTTACAACAAGCAGTGCAAGATCGATTAAACTCAAGGTCCTTATTGTGCGGTCAACTCTTTTTTGTCCGAGTTCGCCGGAATCATCAATACCGGCAGTATCGACAAGGATAACAGGTCCGAAGCCGGTTATCTCGAAGGATTTTTTAACAGGATCGGTCGTTGTGCCGGCCTGTTCAGAAACAATGGCAATATCCTGTCCCGCAAGGCAGTTTATAAGGCTGCTTTTGCCGTTATTACGGCGGCCGTAGATACCGATATGAGGTTTGGCGTCCCTGCCCTTTGACATTATCTGAATAATTTCATGCAAATTTAGCAAAATAATCGCCGGGCATTTATTCAGATTTCAGTCCCCCTTCAGGCCTGCCCTGACCGAAGCGTCAGGGGAGTATGGAGGGCAGATCTTCCAGAGAATATCCCAGTTTTAGAAGATTGCCAGGCTGAAGAATCTCATTCAGCCGCGTTTCATTTATTATTTTAAGGATCTTGTTTGCTTCGAAAATATCACAATTCTTTTCTTTCATCAGCATGGCCAGTTCAGCTGCCTTGTGATAACCGATATGTGGAGAAAGGGCGGTTGTTATTGAAGGGCTATGGAGAAGAGTTCTGTACCCTGCATTTTCGTTCACAATAAGCCCCGGGATAAGATTTTTTTCCGCCGTTTTGCATGAAGAAATAAGGAGGTTAATGCTTTCCAGAACGGCATGCCCTATGACAGGTAAGTATGCATTAAGCTCAAGGCACCCCTGGCTGCAAAGGGAACTTACGAGAGAGTCATTGGAATAGATCTTATGCGAAGCAGAAATTATAAATTCGGGAATTACAGGATTGATCTTCCCCGGCATTATGGAACTTCCTACCTGTTTTTCAGGGATAATGACACTTTTATCTTTTGCTATATCAGAAGCAAGCAAACGCAGGTCAGATGCCATCTTTTCCAGATTTACCGACAATGCTTTAAGTGTTGCATGAACCTCAACCCATTTGTCAAGATTTGATGTGGTGTCGGAAAGGTTCTCACTATGAGATACCGGAAGTCCTGTCAGATCACGCAACTCAGGAACAACCTGCATTATGAAAAATCTCGGAACAGCCATTCCTGTACCAATTGCTCCTCCTCCGAGATTTACAGGTTTAAGCCGCTCAAGGCATTTTGAAACTCTCCACCAGTCGCGCGACAATGCTTCATTATAAGCACCGAAAAGCATGCCGAAAGACGAAGGCACTGCTTCCTGCATTTGAGTGTAGCCCGGACGCAATATTTCGGCAGAGTTCCTTTCAACCTTTTCCAACTCCTGCCTCAGACTGTTTATCCGGCTCTCGAGCGACTGTAAAAGTAACATCGCTGCAACTGTAAGGGCAGTGGGAATGACATCGTTGGTCGACTGGTAAATATTGGCATGTTCGGTTGGATCGATATAAGTGTAGTCTCCACACTTATTCCCTGTTTTCAGAAGTGCAGCGTTGGCAATGATCTCATTGATATTCATATTGATGCTTGTGCCGGCACCACCCTGAATGGCAGGTACGATGAAATGTTCGAAATATTTTCCTTCCGAAACCTCTCTGGCTGATTCCATCAATGCATTCAGGATATCATCGGTTATTATTTTAACAGCAGGATGATCACCATATTTTTCGGATGCGGCATTACGGAATTTCCGGTAGGTGTTATAACAGGCAAGCTTGGTTAAGCCCACAGCTTTGTACCATTCTATTGGAAAAGGTGTATTGTCGGGGAAATTCTCTTTTGCTCTTAAGGCATGAATACCATATAGAGCATCCGAGGGGATTTCTTTCCGGCCAAGGCTATCTTTTTCAGTTCGAAACACCAGAATTAAACATTTCCGCTGGAAACAGGTCTGGCGTAAGCCACCACATCATCCCCGGTTATTTCATCCCTGCAGAGAATGATAAGTCTCTCCAGCACATTTCTGAATTCCCGGATATTCCCCGTCCATTCAATTTTCTGAAGCTCATTTATTGCATCTTTCCTTATCGTCTTTTTACTCATTCCGTATTCATTGCAAATCAATGAGTTAAAATATTCAGCAAGCAAAGGGATATCATCGTGGCGTTCATTCAGGGTAGGAACATGTATTAGGATCACACTGAGCCTGTGATACAGGTCTTCCCTGAACGTATTGTTTTCTATCTCTTTCCTTATGTTCTTGTTTGTCGCTGCCACAACCCTGACATTGACATGGATATCCTTGTCCGATCCTACCCGGGTTATCTTGTTTTCCTGCAGTGCCCTTAGCACTTTCGACTGGGCCGACAGACTCATATCACCGATCTCATCAAGGAACAATGTTCCGCCGTTTGCCTGTTCAAACTTGCCAATCCGTTGCTTGATTGCTGAGGTGAAAGAACCCTTTTCATGACCAAACAGTTCGCTTTCAATTAGTTCGGAAGGAATTGCCGCACAGTTCACCTCAACAAAGGGACTTTTTGCCCTGCTGCTCTTTTCATGGATCTGGTGCGCTACCAGCTCTTTCCCTGTCCCGTTGGCTCCTGTTATCAGAACGCGGGCTTCGGTGGGCGCAACCTTGTCGATCATTTCCTTAACCTTAATAATGGCTTCTGACTCGCCGACAATCTCGTACATCTTGCTGACTTTGTTCTTCAGCACCTGGGTCTGTGTGATCAGGGTAGATTTGTCGGTGGCATTACGTATTGTGATCAGAAGCCTGTTCAGGTCCAATGGTTTCTCGAGAAAATCGTATGCTCCCTTTTTTATGGCTTCAACTGCAGTATCGATATTTCCATGGCCTGATATCATTATTACAGGTGTGTCGGAAGAAGTCTCGCAAATCTTCTGAAGTACCTCAATCCCATCCATCTTTGACATCTTGATATCGCAAAGTACGATATCGTATGAATTTGAATTAAACAACTCAAGGCCTGACGGTCCGTCTTCAGCCAGATCAACCTCATGCTTTTCATATTCAAGGACCTCTTTCAGCGTATTGCGGATAGCCCTTTCATCGTCTATTACCAGTATTTTGGACATTTTGTATGACTATTTATAACTACCGTCATTGCGAGTCCCCACCAACCGGAGGGGCGAAGCAATCTTTAAAATTTTATTCCAATACCTTAACCACGGAGTTCGCGGATTATCACGGAGTTACACGGTTTTTCCACATCGTCTGTAATACATAATACATCGCCTATCCTGAATACCTCAGCCATTTCCACATTTCCTTCCAGGATGTCTTTTTCCCGTACATAAGGATGCCGGTGCGGTAGACCTTTGCTGCCATCCAGACAAATGCAATAAATGTAACAATCATAAGGACCATTGACACTGCTATCTGCCAGTAGGGAACGCCAAAAGGGAGACGGGCAACCATCACAACTGGCGAAGTGAGCGGGATAAGCGAACACCAGAACGATAGGGAACTCTCGGGATTCTGCATTGTACCCATGGCAACCATCAGCGCCAGTATTATAGGTATTGTGACCGGGAGCATGAATTGTTGTGTCTCGGTCTCATTATCCACCGCCGATCCGATAGCGGCAAAAATCGAGGCATAAAGAAGATATCCGGTGATAAAATAAAAAATGAAGCAAATTATAATCAGACCCCATGGCTGGTTCATTGCATTGTCAAATATCCTTGAGAATTCAGCCATTTGTGGATTAATTTGCGAAGCCTGAGTTCCCATGGCAGCCTGCTGATCGTTAGTCATTACGCTCTTTGTAACATTCTGAGTGACTTCGGTAAGATTGTCTTTTTTAAGGATCGTTGCCTTGAGAACACCTACGATACCTACAGTCAGAAACACCCAGATCAGGAACTGGGTCAGGCCAACAAGGGCTATCCCGATTATTTTTCCCATCATCAGCTGGATTGGTTTTACCGATGAGACAATGACTTCGACCACTCTGCTTGTCTTCTCTTCAATCACACCTCTCATTACCTGTGCCCCGAATATAAATACAAGCATATACATCAGGAATCCGCTTAAGTATGCAAGAGCCATTGCGATCCCGGTACTTGTTTCCTTTACTTTTCCGGAGTCATCGATCTTGATGGTCTGAATAGAGACCTTTGTCTCCACGTTCTTCATTATTTCATCAAGGTTCTGAATATTATAAGTCATAAGCTTCTGCTTCTCAATTTCTTTCTCCAAAGAGCTTTCTATATGCTGAAGAAGAGCTATCGGAGGTTGTTGCTTGGAGATGAGCCGTATGGCATTGGGTGTGTTTACCACTTCGGATGAAATAAACAGAATACCGTAGTAGCCTGCCTGCTGGAATGTTTTCTGTAAATCCTCAAGTTTTACGTTATCGAGATAATCAAACTCAAGGTTCTTTGTATTCGGAACAACTCCCTTGAAAAGACCTGGAGTATCTTGTATAACCGCTATCTTTTTAAAATCCTGATCCTGATTCATCATTACCAGTGTAGGAACAATTATTATAGCTGCCATCAGGACAGGGGCCAGGATAGTCATTATTATAAATGATTTTTTTCTGACCCGGGTCATGTATTCCCTCTTTATTATTATAGATATCTTATTCATTTTAAGAAGTTTATATCGTTAGGTTTATTACTGGCATTAATTACGTGATTCAACAACCCTGATGAAGATCTCATTCATTGAGGGCAGGGCAGGATTAAATGAGAGAACCTTGCCTGATTTCACGGCAGTCCTCAGGATTTCATTTGTATCAGCTTCCCCGGCTGTTTTAAGCCTGATCGTGCTTTTGTTTTCTTCCGTTTGCTTGTTCAGGATATTATAATGTCCGTTTCCTTCAAGTGTCACATCTCCCTCGAATACGATATCATATTCATTGGCAGCCCATTGCCGTCTGATGTCATTAACATTCCCCTCAAGAATGGTTTTTGCCTTATCGATAAGTGTGATATTGTCACACAACTCTTCGACTGATTCCATATTATGAGTAGAAAATATTATCGTTGCTCCTCTTTCCCTGAGAAACAGTATTTCATTTTTAATAACGTTTGTATTGACGGGGTCAAAACCTGTAAACGGCTCATCAAATATTATGAGCTTCGGTTCATGAAGAATGGTTGTAATGAACTGGACCTTCTGCTGCATCCCCTTTGATAATTCTTCAACCTTTTTGCCCCACCAGTCGACTATATCGAGTTTCTTAAACCAGTATTTCAGCCTTTTCATTGCTTCAGTCTTTGAAAGGCCTTTAAGCTGGGCAAAATACAAAGCCTGTTCTCCGACTTTCATTTTCTTGTATAATCCCCGTTCTTCAGGGAGATACCCTATTGACAGAACATCTTCGGCTTTAAGCTTATTACCATTGAGAAACAGCTCGCCGGAATCAGGACCGGTGATCTGGTTGATTATTCTGATAAGCGTCGTTTTGCCGGCTCCGTTTGGTCCGAGGAGCCCGAAGATACATTGCTCCGGAACAGAAATGCTTACTTTATCGAGGGCAAACTGTGTTCCAAACTGTTTGGTTATGTCTTTTGCTTCAAAAAGTGCCATATAGCTAACTCGTTTTAATTGAAAGAGGTGTAAAGATATAAAAAACTGAATGAATATTTTTACTGCTGGAAATATCCGCGCATACGTTCGAAGAAGCCCTTGTCGTCCTTATCGGGTTTTGGAGTAAATGATTCGCTGTCCTTCAGCTTCTCGATGGTCTTCAGCTCCTCCCTGGTGAGGTTTTTCGGTATCCAGACATTTACGTTAACAAGGAGATCACCTCTTCCATAACCATTTACCTCGGGCAGGCCTTTTCCTCTCAGGCGCAATATTTTGCCCGGCTGGGTTCCGGGATCGATCTTGATTTTTACGTTGTTTTCAACTGTAGGTACTTCAACATGGGTTCCGAGAATTGAATCGGGAATGCTGATAAATAAATTATATATCAGGTCGTTTCCTTCACGGATAAGCTCAGGGTGCTCTTCCTCATCGATAACTACAAGAAGATCTCCGTTAATGCCGCCGCGTCGTGGGGCATTGCCTTTACCTTCAACATTCATCTGCATTCCTTTGCCGACTCCTGCAGGTATATTGATTTTGATAATATCTTCTTTCTGAACTATGCCTTCACCATAGCAGACTGTACATTTTTTTGTGATTGTCTTTCCTTCGCCATTGCAGGTCGGACAGATGGAGGTTGTTTGCATCTGGCCGAGTAAAGTGTTCGTAACACGGGTAACATGACCCGAGCCCCGACACGTGGTGCAGGTTGACATGCTGTTATTATCGGCAGCGCCTGTTCCCCGCATGTGCTGCAAAGGACATATTTATTGACCTTGATTTTTTTCTCGGTTCCGGCCGCGATTTCCTGCAGATTGAGCTTGACTTTGACACGAAGGTTACTTCCTTTATTGACTCTTCTGCCGCTGCTTCGCCTGGAACCTCCGAATCCACCGAATGCTCCCCCGAAAGCATCACCAAAGATATCGCCGAACGACGAGAATATATCTTCCATTGTCATTCCGGCACCACCAAAGTTGTTTCCTGCACTTCCTACACCTTCGTGGCCAAAACGGTCGTACCTCGCCCGTTTTTCATCATTGCTTAAAACCTCATAGGCGGAAGCTGCTTCCTTGAATTTCTCTTCTGCTTTCTTGTCGCCTGGATTTTTATCGGGATGATACTTCAATGCCTGCTTTCTGTAAGCCTTCTTTATCTCCTCCTTCGTAGCCCCCCTCGGCACACCAAGCACCTCATAATAATCTCTTTTTTCCATCCCTTTGCTATTTACTCCTGTGTATTAAAAAGAATTCAGGAAACAATTTTGTTATTCTCCAATGACTACTTTTGCATGTCTTATAACCTTATCTTTCAGAGAATAACCTTTTGACAGTACCTCCACAATCTTTCCCTTTTTATCCTCTTCGGCCACAGGAATTTTAGCAACCGCGTCATGGAGATCAACATTGAATTCCTTATTCAACGACTCAATCTCCTTCACTCCCTCCTGTTTTAGAAAATCAGCTAATTTACAGTATATTAGATCAATCCCTGCTTTAATGGCTGTGCACTCAGAAGTAACTTCCATCGACTTGTTGGCTCTTTCAAAATCATCCATAATCGGCAGGAGTTTTTTAAGTAGTTCTTCTCCTGCGCATCGGGACATTTCCATTTTCTCCTTAAGTGTACGTTTTCTGTAGTTGTCAAATTCAGCCGAAAGGCGAAGGTATTTGTCCTCCATCTCTGCCAGTTTTTCTTCACATGACTCCTTTTCAGGTATAACTTTGTCAGATACCAGCTTTGCAGAAGCTTCTTCTTCAGCAGATCCTTTTTCTGATTCTTCCGTGGCCGGAAGTTCCACAGGATTTTCCTGATCTGCCGGTTGCTTATTTATATTGTCTTTATTTTCAGTTGTTTCAGCTTGTTTTTCTTCCTTCATGTTTTCTGTTTCCGAACTCTTTTTCTTTATCATTATTCACCTTATTTGATATTAATATTAACAAAATTTCTGCCAGGAGGAAATAGTTGACAATTTGACAGGAGGACTAAAAGGCTGGAAGGTGCAAAAGCGTGAAGGCGTTATGGCTCAAAGGCAAAAACTCCCCCTTCCAAGGGGAAACTTAAATCTTGGTACCCTTACACCCTCTGTATGTCAGCTCCCAGTGCATTCAGACGTGCATCGATATTCTGATAACCCCTGTCGATCTGTTCGATATTATGGATAACGCTTTTCCCGTCGGCCGACATTGCAGCAATAAGAAGCGCCACTCCTGCTCTTATGTCCGGAGATGACATTGTGGTCCCTCTGAGCCTGATCATTTTATCAAGTCCGATAACCGTAGCCCTGTGCGGATCACAGAGGATGATCTGTGCGCCCATATCAATTAGCTTATCGACAAAGAATAATCGGCTCTCGAACATTTTCTGATGGATAAGCACTGCCCCCTTTGCCTGGGTGGCGATTACCAGAAAGACGCTGAGCAGGTCGGGGGTAAGCCCAGGCCAGATGGCATCGGCAATTGTCATTATAGAACCGTCAATAAAGGTCTCAATCTCGTAATGTTCCTGGCGCGGTATGAAAATGTCATCGGCCTTTCGTTCAAATTGTATGCCCAGCCTTCGGAATGAATCCGGAATTATTCCAAGGTTATCATACGAAACATCCTTTATTGTGATCTCCGATCCGGTCATTGCGGCGAGGCCCATGAAGGAACCTATTTCGACCATATCGGGCAGAATTACATGGATGCATCCTCCAAGCCTGGTAACTCCGTCAATGTAGATAAGGTTTGAACCGATTCCGGTTATTTTAGCTCCCATTGAGACCAGCATTTTGCAAAGCTGCTGAATATATGGCTCACATGCTGCATTATAGATTGTTGTGCGGCCGCTTGCCAGCACTGCAGCCATAATAATATTTGCAGTACCGGTAACTGAGGCTTCATCAAGATGAATATATGCACCGGATAATGAATGAGCCTCGACTTTAAAGAATGGGTCTGTAGTGTCAAATTCAAACCTGGCGCCAAGTTTTTGAAAGCCTGTGAAATGTGTATCGACCCTCCGGCGGCCTATTTTATCGCCGCCCGGTTTCGGAATAAAGGCACGGCCAAAGCGGGCAAGCAGCGGACCAACGATCATAATCGAACCTCTGAGGCTTGCACTTTTTGTCCGGAATTCGGATGTCTGAAGGTAGTCCAGATCAATACTCACAGCCTCGAAGCATATTACACCGTCTGATTCTCTGGTAACTTTTACTCCCATTGAACCGAGCAATTCCACAAGCTGATTGACATCACTGATGTCGGGGATATTTTTGATTGTGATTTTTTCGGGAGTCAGGAGGGTGGCGCAAATGACCTGCAGGGCTTCATTCTTTGCTCCCTGGGGTATTATTTCTCCTTTTAACCGTCTGCCTCCCTGAACAATGAAGCTACCCATTAATGGCGAATATGTCCTTTATTCTTGTTGTATGGTTTTTTTTGCTGCTTTCCGTGCGATTTGCCCTGCTGAGGCTTTCTTCTGGCAGGTGCCAGCAGTTCTTTTACTTCAAGGATCCTGACACCCTCAGTGATCTTGAGCCGTCCACCCGACAGCAACTTCAGATCGCCGATAATCACCTCGTCGCTTACCTGAGCACGGTTCCAGGTGATGTATGATTTCTTCATCTGGTTCACAATCAGGTTTGTAAAATACTCTTTCTCCTCACCATCTTCCATCTCGGATGCTGCGTCGATCATTAATTCAATGATCCGTCCATAATGAAGGTATCTTATATCTCCCTGTCTGTAAGGTATTTCTTTTGGTTTCTCAACAAACTTTGAAAATTCAGGAAGCGGGAATGGAGGATCAATATCGAGATTAAAATCGGCAATAATTGCAAGATGATCCCAAAGCTTATGTCTGAAATCTCCGACATCCCTGATCTGCGGATTAAGGTTTCCCATGATCTGAATTATTGTCTTGGCGGCCCGGTTCCTCTCATCCCTGTCCTCAATGGTCTTTATATGGTCAACCATCTTCTGCACATTCCTGCCATATTCAGGCAGCGCCATCCTCTTGCGTTGAGTATTATAATCGTAATTCATCAGATTTATGATCTTTTATGCAAAGCTAATAATTAAAAGCAAATTAAACCAAGTTGCTGGTTACAAGTTGCCTGTTGCTTGAGTATTTTACAATTGAAATCATTCTTAAATTTGAACAGTTTAATTAGAGATGTATGAAGACAGTCTATTTGCTTGTATTTTTTACAATCATCTATTTATCAGCATCTGCTGAAGATGGCTATAAAAGAAATCCACTGATTGATATACAGAATTATACCTTTTCAATCACAATAAACGATACCAACAATATTATTTACGGGGAGGCGACCATTTCACTGAATTTCAAAGGCGAAACATCTGCAATTACCTTTGATCTGAAGAACCTCAACAATTCAGGCAAGGGAATGATTGTTGATTCGGTGCATTTCAACAGGGGAGGTGCCAGATGGAACCATAGCGGGAACAAGCTGACAATTACCCCTGACAGCATCGTCCCGCCGGGAGCTGCAGGGATTGTTAAAATAAATTATCATGGAATACCGGCAGACGGACTTATAATATCAAACAACAAGTACAAAAGCAGGACCTTTTTTTCAGATAACTGGCCTGACAGGGCAAGCAATTACCTCCCCTGCATTGATCATCCCTATGACAAAGCAACTGTTGATTTCATCATTACTGCTCCTTCTCATTATGAAGTTGTTGCAAGCGGAATTCTTATCGAAGAAAGCCATCTTAATGGAAATTTGAAATTGCATCGCTGGAAGGAAGAAGTGCCGCTTGCAACCAAGGTCATGGCCTTCGGAGCGGCTGATTTTGATATCAGTCTTGCAGGGATTACCGAAAATATTCCTGTATGGACCTATGTATTCAAAGAGAACAGGAAAGAAGGATTTTATGATTACGGGGCAGGTGTAAAACCGGTCACATTTTTCAGCCGGCTCATAGGGCCTTATTCCTATGAAAAACTTGCCAATGTACAATCAAAGACAATATTCGGAGGTCTCGAAAACGCGGGTTGCATATTCTATGCTGAAAATTCAGTTACCGGCAAGGGAAGGGATGAAGGGCTTATGGCACATGAAATTGCGCATCAATGGTTTGGCAATTCCGTAACCGAAAACGACTGGTACCATATCTGGCTCAGTGAAGGTTTTGCGACTTACCTGGCATCTGTCTATATGGAAAAGACTTACGGGAAAGACAGGCTCATCAGAGACATGAAATCCGACCGCGAAGAGGTGATCAGGTATTATCTGAAATCTCCACGGCCCGTAATTGATACGACCATCACGAACCTGATGAGATTGCTAAGCGCCAACTCCTATCAGAAGGGCGCCTGGGTTCTTCATATGCTGAGGCATGAACTTGGTGATGAAACCTTTTGGAAGGGTATCAGGCTTTATTATGAAAGGTACAGAAATAAAAACGTACTGACTTCCGATTTTGAAAAGGTGATGGAAGAAGTAAGCGGGAAGCATCTGAACAGCTTCTTTCATCAGTGGTTGTATATTCCCGGTCAGCCTGATCTGAAAATCACAACACAGACCGGAGGCAGGAAAGGAGAGACGGAAATTGTCATTGAGCAGAAACAACAATCTCTTTTCAGCTTTCCTCTTGATCTGTTAATTAATTCACAGGAAGGTGAATACAAAAGAAGCATTCAGGTTACTGACAGGATTTCCAGTTTAAAGATCAAAACCGCCAGAGTGAACGAAATTATCCCTGATCCGGATGTAAACCTGCTCTTCCGCCGGGTAGATTAAGAAGAGATTTAAAGTCCAGAGAACCGGACAGCGATCTCAACTATCAGGGCATTAGCCCATGATTCTTTTAATACAGCCAGCTGTTGCCGGAATAAATGAGTTCGTTTATCCTGATGTTCTGATTATAGAGCAGATTTCTTGAATCTTTAATAAAGGCTCTCATCTTTTCATAATCTGCAGGTTTAGCAAAGAACTCAGGCTTATTTTCAAACTTCGAACAGGGTAATATAAAGAATCTTTTCCTGTAATTCTCAACAGGTGTATAAACCCATGTAAGATAATATCCCGCATCTGAGACGAAAATTGAACTGTCCCTCTTTTCAAGTTCGATCCTGACCATTGTCCCCCCGTCGGTTTTTGGCCTCCGCTGGTTCGAAACAAAATTCCCGAGTGAATAAACAACAATCCTGTCTTTACTGCATGAGTCGCATTTAGTCCATTCCATTTTCTGCAAAACGTGAGGGTGAGAACCTATGATGAGGTCGGCGCCATGGCTTATCAGGTACTGTGCCATGTCAGTCTGGCTTTTTGAAGGAATGGTGTCGTATTCATTGCCCCAGTGAAGGAACACAATAATTACGTCGGGATTCAGGCTTCGTGCTTTTTCGATATCTCTGGTAATCAGGTTTTTGTCGAGATAATTGATAATTACCGGTTCGGGAACGGTTATTCCATTGGTTCCATAGGTATAATTCAACAGGGCAAGCAAGATCCCGTTTTTTTCAATAATCAATGGACAGGTACTGTCCCTTTGAGCCGCATCGCGAAAAGTACCTGTATGAGGAATCTCAAGGCTGTCGAGCTTGTCAATCGTGCTTATTATGCCTCTTTTGCCCCTGTCAGCGGCATGGTTATTGGCAGAGACCATATAATCAATTCCTGCATTTTTACATGCAGCTGCAAGAGCAACAGGTGAGCTGAAGGCCGGATATCCGGTGTAGGGAGCTCCGGACAGGGTTACTTCAAAATTTGCGATAGCAACATCGGCTTCCGATATTTCATCCCTTATATAGCTGAATACGGTATCATAACTGTAAGAATGTGTTTCCCTGTTTGCCGCCGACCAAATCTGTTCGTCATGACCCATTATATCTCCTATGAAAAGGAGTGAAACTTTTTTATCTGACGATTCAGTATTCTGTGCGCGAAGCACAAATGAACTGAAAAGTATCAGGGCAATGGCGCTTATCTTCCTGAACATAAAATATTTTCATTAAAAGAATTCATAAATTTAATAATTATTAAATTTGCCAGCTTTATTTAAAAACCACCTGGCCGGGAATTTCAGAGGTACATGAAAGGAAATAAGAATCATATTGATATTAAAAAGCTTTCTCTGGTCGGAGTAATAGTGACAATGGGCATTGTCTTTGGTGATCTCGGGACCAGTCCGTTGTATACTATGAGGGCAATCCTGATGGGAGGGAAGGGCAACTTTAATGAATTACTGATCTATGGCTCCCTCTCCTGTATTTTCTGGACACTGACATTATCAACAACAATAAAATACGTTCTTATTGCTCTCAGGGCCGACAATAACGGGGAAGGCGGCATATTTGCACTTTTTGCCCTGATGAAGAAAAAATCCTCCTGGGCAGCAGTGCTTACAATGATTGGCGGAGGGGCTTTGCTTGCAGATGGTGTAATAACACCTTCAATAACAGTTACTTCAGCAATTGAAGGCCTTAGACTTGTTAATACCGGTATTCCTGTCGTCCCCATTGTGCTCCTTATAGTTGCAGCTCTCTTTTTTATTCAGCAATTTGGCACAAATCTTATCGGAGGTTCTTTCGGCCCCATAATGCTGATCTGGTTTACAATGCTTGGCACACTGGGCATTTCTCAGATCATATTACATCCTTTTATTCTTCAGGCAGTCAATCCTGCATATGCTTTCAGGTTCCTTTCGGAATACCCCGGCGGATTTATCCTTTTAGGGGCTATATTCCTTTGTACTGCCGGTGCTGAAGCCTTGTATGCGGATCTGGGACATTGTGGCAGGGCAAATATCAGAGTTTCATGGATTTATGTAAAACTGTGTCTTCTTCTCAACTATTTTGGTCAGGGGGCATGGCTCATATTTAACTATACGCCCGGTACCGATTTCAATCCTTTCTTCCAGATAATGCCATCCTGGTTGCTTATGCCCGGTATTCTGATAGCAACCGCTGCTGCGATTATAGCCAGCCAGGCAATCATCAGCGGCTCATTTACACTGATCAGCGAAGCTGTTTCCCTGAACTTCTGGCCAAGGATCAGGATCCTCCACCCGACTTTTATCCGGGGTCAGGTTTACCTGCCTTTTGTTAACTGGGTTCTCTGGATCGCCTGTTCCATCGTGGTGTTCTCTTTTAAGGAATCCAACAATATGAATACAGCTTACGGTCTGGCTATTACAATAACTGAAATAATGACCACTTTCCTGTTAACGTATTACCTGTATCAGAAAGGAATAAACCACAGGCTGGTTCTGCTGATGCTGATGGTATATCTTACCATTGAGGGAAGTTTCCTAATAGCAAACCTTTATAAGTTCAGGTACGGCGGATGGTTCACCCTATTACTGGCGTCAGTCTATTTCCTGATAATGTCCGGTTGGTATTTCGGGAGAAAGATAAAGAACAGGTACATTACGTTCGCGAACCTAAACAAGTATATTGATCTCTTCAGGGATCTTTCAAAAGATGAATCCGTTCCAAAATTTGCTACCAATCTTGTTTATATCATCAGGGCTAACAGGAAAGACCAGGTTGAATCAAAAGTCATCTATTCGATTTTTCAAAAACAACCCAAAAGAGCAGACAGATACTGGCTTTTGCATGTTGACAGGGTAAATGATCCAAACCGGATCGATTATAATGTAACACAAGTAATTCCAGGAATCCTGATAAGGATTGATTTTCATATAGGCTTTAAAGTTGAGCCAAAGATCAACCTGTACTTCAGGGAGGTAATTGAAGATCTTGAGGCGACTGGGGAAATCAACCTCGAAAGCGGGTTTGATTCAATGAAAAAATACGGTGTTCATGGCGATTTCAAGTTTATCCTGATCGAAAGGATCATGCCACGTGATTTTAAGCTCAGTAACTGGGAGAATTTCATTCTTACTTTAAATAGTCTTGGCGGGAAATTGAACATTACCGACATCAGATCTCTTCAGCTTGATCCGACAAACACATCAATTGAGCAGGTCCCTATCCTGATCGGACAACCCAGTCACCTGAGAATTAAACGGATGGATTAGTTTCAAATGCTGTCAATGAAAGGGAAAGAAAGACATCATAACGTCAGCAAACTCTCACTTGCCGGGTTAATAATCACTCTTGGGATTGTTTACGGAGACCTCGGGACCAGCCCTCTTTATACAATAAAAGCCATTGTTCTCGGAGGCGCTGAAAATATCAACGATCTGTTGATTTACGGATCATTGTCGTGCATCTTCTGGACCTTAACACTTCAGACTACCATTAAGTACATTCTGGTTACCTTAAGTGCTGACAATAAAGGAGAAGGAGGAATTTATGCCCTATTTGCCTTAATAAGAAAAAAATCATCATGGGCTGCAATTCTGACAATGATTGGAGGCGCTGCTTTGCTTGCTGACGGAGTGATTACACCTTCCATTACTGTCACTTCTTCAATTGAAGGATTAAGGCTTTTAAATGGTAATATACCTGTAATTCCGATTGTGCTTATCATATTCGCTGCACTCTTCTTTATCCAGCAGTTCGGGACCAATTTTGTAGGTTCAACCTTCGGGCCTGTTATGGTAATATGGTTTCTGATGCTTGGGGTAACCGGTTTTTCGCAGCTTATTTACCATCCTGATATCATTCGTGCTGTTAATCCGCTCTATGCCGTAAAATTTCTGACCGATTATCCGGGAGGCTTTATCCTTCTTGGTGCAGTATTCCTTTGCACTACAGGAGCGGAAGCACTTTATTCTGACCTTGGTCATTGCGGCCGTAAAAATATCCGTGTATCATGGATCTTTGTCAAGACAATGCTCGTAATCAACTATTTCGGACAGGGGGCCTGGTTGATAATGAATGAAGCTTCGGGAGATCATTTCAATCCATTTTTTTCAATTATGCCTCACTGGTTCCTGATCCCGGGAATTCTTATTTCCACCGCAGCCGCGATTATTGCAAGTCAGGCACTTATAACGGGGTCATTCACTCTTTTGAGCGAAGCTGTTTCCCTGAATTTCTGGCCTAAAATCAGAATTTTATACCCGACTGAAGTAAAAGGCCAGGTTTATCTTCCATTCGTGAACTGGTTCCTCTGGATTTTGTGCAGCCTTGTCGTAATGGTCTTTAAGGAATCTTCAAACATGGAGGCAGCTTATGGATTGGCGATTACCATTACAATGATAATGACTACTTTACTGTTATCATATTACCTGTTTCAAAGAGGAACCCCGCGTTATGTTCCGTTTCTCATACTTATTACCTTCCTGGCAATTGAAGGTGGATTTCTTATAGCTAACCTGCACAAGTTCAGGTATGGAGGCTGGTTCACTCTGCTTCTTGCAACAATTTATTTCTTAATAATGCTGGGCTGGTACTTTGGAAGGAAAATAAAGAACCGCCACATAACATTTGTAAATCTTGCATCCTACCTGCCGCTTATAAAAGATCTCAGCAAAGACAAATCTGTTCCGAAGGCTGCGACCAATCTTGTTTATATCATCAAAGCCAATAATAAGGAACAGATAGAATCAAAAGTTATTTATTCAATTTTTCAGAAACAACCCAAAAGAGCAGAAACTTACTGGCTTCTTCATGTAGACAGGGTTGATGATCCCAGACGATTTGAATATGAAGTCGGGCAAATTATTCCGGGAATACTGATAAGGCTCGATTTTCATATAGGATTTAAGATTGAGCCCAAGATAAACCTCTATTTTAAAGAGGCGCTTGAGGATCTTGTTCAATCGGGTGAGATCAGGCTGACAAGCAGCTTTGAATCGCTTAAGAAACACAATTTGCAGGGGGACTTTAAGTTTATACTTATTGACAGAATAATGATCCGCGATTTCAAGCTTTCCAGATGGGAAAACTTCATCCTGACCCTGAACAGTATTTCAAGGAAGCTGAGCATAAGTGACGTCAGGTCCCTTCAGCTTGATTCGACAAATACAGTAATGGAGCAGGTACCAATCATTATCGATCAGCCGGTTACCCGGAGGATAAACCGGATTTGACAAGGCAGATTGTCAGGGAAACAGAAAATTGTTATATTCAGGCACATTTTTCAGGGAGCAACCAGACAAATGAATGCAATGCCGGTAGTGATAGCAACTGTTGCAATTTTTGCACTTGCCTATCGCTTTTATTTCAGCTTTGTGGCTGCAAAAGTGGCTGTCAGAAACGATCTTAGCCAGACACCTGCCTACAGATTGTATGACGGGCAGAACTATTACCCGATGAATAAATGGGTTTTGTTCGGCCATCACTTTGCGGCAATAGCGGGAGCTGGTCCACTCGTTGGTCCGGTTCTGGCAGCTCAGTTCGGTTTTATGCCTGGATTCCTTTGGATGCTTATAGGTGCAGTTGTTGCCGGGTCAGTACATGATTTTGTGATCCTGACCGCTTCTGTCCAGCACGAAGGTAAATCGCTTGCGGCAATCGCAAAGGCTGAGATTAACAAAGTAAGCGGCGCAACAACAACCTTTGCCATAATTTTAATTATTGTGGTTGCTCTTGCGGGACTGGGGCTTGTAGTGGTAAATGCCCTTGCTGAAAGTTCATGGGGCACATTCACAATCGCTTCCACAATTCCGATCGCAATTATAATGGGAGTCTGGATGTTCAAAATAAGAAAGGGAAAAACTCTGGAAGCGACCATCTTTGGAATTATAATGCTTATTATAACTGTTGTTGCAGGAAGGTATATTCCCGGGTCACAGTTCGCAGGCTGGTTTTCCTTTAATCATAAAACACTTACACTGCTGATTGCTGCATATGGTTTCTTTGCTTCAGTTCTGCCTGTATGGATTCTTCTTTCGCCACGCGATTACCTGAGCTCCATCATGAAGATATCCGTTATAGCTCTACTCGCTGTAGGCTTAATAATTGTTGCCCCTGAAATAAAAATGCCAGCTTTCACTGACTTTGGAAAGGGTGGGGGACCTATTATCCCGGGCAAACTTTACCCGTACCTTTTTATTACAATTGCATGCGGTGCGATCTCAGGCTTTCATTCGCTTGTGAGTTCGGGAACAACTCCAAAGATGATAATGAAAGAGGCTGATATTAAGACAATTGCTGTTGGATCAATGCTTACCGAAGGCGCAATAAGCATCATGGCTCTGATTGCAGCAACCAGTCTTCTTCCTCTTGATTATTTTACGATAAACGTGCCTGTCGACAAGCTTCAGGCTATCCTTCCCAGGCTTCACGAGATGGGCTTTACAGAATCAAACCTTGGCCAGCTCTCTGCAAGCGTAGGCGAGACAATTGCCGGTCGCACTGGCGGAGCTGTTTCACTTGGTGTTGGTATGGCTTACATCTTCTCATCAATACCAGGGATGAGTCACCTTATGTCCTACTGGTACCATTTTGCCATAATGTTCGAAGCCCTTTTTATCCTGACAACCATTGATGCGGGAACCCGTATCGGAAGATTTCTTTTGCAGGAAACACTGGGCAAGGTATACAAGCCGTTTCAACAAACCAACTGGTTGCCGGGAAATCTCATTACAAGCGGATTGATAGTAGTGGCATGGGGTTATTTTATTTATACAGGCACAGTCTCAACTATCTGGCCCATGTTCGGAACAGCTAATCAGCTTCTTGCCACAATAGCCCTTGCCATAGGCACTTCTTTTATTATTAACAGGGGAAGGGTGAAATATGCCTGGGTTACGATTGTCCCGATGGCTTTTGTTGGTGTGACAACCCTGACGGCTGCATTTCTGAATATAAAGAATATTTACCTTCCGCAGGTTCTGGTTCCTGCCACACTGGTGCCGGGCATCATTAACCTGGTCCTGACAGTTGCGATTATAGTTTGTGTTATTGTTATACTTGTGAATGCTGTTCCTCAGTGGATTAAAGCAATGAATTTTAAACTTTTCAGATCCTATTCAATCCCGGAATAATATTTCATGAACTGAACTCTTTCGAGCACTGCAGGATTTTCAAAATTCGATTTACTTAATCTCCCCCTGAAGGCATCAATATTTTCGAAATTATGGGCGGTCATCCATTCTTCGGTTTTCTTGAGTATCCCGGGAATGACATCGAATCCTTCCCTGTATAAGACTGAGGCAATCTGTACTGTAGTTGCACCTGCAAGAAGCTGTTTTATAAAAGCTTTGTAATCATGCACCCCTGTTGAAGCTGACAGATCGCATTTAACCTGTCCCGAAAGAATTGAAATCCACCGTAGCGTATGATTGTATTCTTCAGCAGAGCTTAAAACCGGTCCATGACCCAGTTCAAGCTTATCAATATCAAAGTCGATATTATACGGCCTGTTGAAAAGGACAAGCCCGTCAATTCCGCTCTCCGACAGCCTGATGACCGACTGGGCAAGGGATGAAAAATAGTATCCTGTCTTTACAGATACCGGGATTTCAACATAGCTTTTCACCTCCCTGATAATATCGAAATAGGCTTTTTCATTCTCCTCACCTGTCCGGTGCCAGTCGGATGGCAAAATGAAAATGTTCAATTCAATGGCATCCACGCCTGTACTCTGGATTTTTTTTGCGAATGAATGCCAGTCGCTGTCTGAAACGCAGTTAACACTTGCGATTACAGGAATTTCGATCGCCCTTTTAGCCTCCCTGAGGAAGTCAAGATATTTTTCGAGAGTGTTTCTTTTTGCAAAATCATAAATATAAGCGTAAGCCTCCTCCTGATCGTGGATCCTTTTCGAGAATAATTTGTCGGACGACTGTGTAAGGGCCTTGATATCTCCTTCTTCGGTCTTAATGACTCTATCGGTATCCAAATTAATATGTTCCTCAAAAAGCGATTTAATGACTACGGCACCAATTCCCCTCGATGCCAGGGTTTTTAAATGCTGGATCGAATTGGTCAGTCCGCAGCTTCCAGCGATGAGAGGGTTCCTGAGCTTTAATCCGAGATAGGTGGTCTGAAGGTTTTTCATATTAATCAGGTATTTACAGTCAGATTTTTATTTTTAGGGCAACAAAATAATTCGATAATATAAAACATTTTATGGATATATTGCAGGACAAAGATTTATTTTCTTAATTTAAAGTGCAATCTGTTAAAAGAACCCGTGTGATCATGCGGAAGAAATTTATAATCAGTGGTTTAATATCCATTATTGCCCTGCTGTCCTGCTTCCGGGTTCAGAGTCAGCAGGTAACGGAGATATCAGTCCTTTCAGATAAGCCCGGGGCTGAACCGCTTAACTTTAATACTATTGCAAATCCCAGACTGATCTATCCGGCATCATCAGTTGTCAGTTTAAAGGGGAAAAAGATAAATGCAGACCTCGATCGGGCATCAGTGAATGTTTTCATAATTGATTTCAGGACGAGATAATGGAGTTATTTCATACTCTTCTGGATTGGTATATGGCCAATCTGAACTATTTCACAATTGCTCTTTTAATGGCAATTGAAAGCACATTTTTACCATTACCTTCCGAAGTGGTTATCCCTTTTGCTGCATATAAGGCAGCACAGGGGGAGCTGAATGTATTCGGTATTGTTATTTTCGGAACAATTGGAGCGCTCACAGGATCATTGATCAACTATACCCTTGCCTATTATCTGGGGCGCCCGATTGTTTACAAATTTGCTGAATCAAAGATGGGAAGGCTTTTCCTTCTTTCGAGACAAAAAGTGGAACATGCCGAGAACTATTTTATCAGGAACGGCAAAGCATCGACATTCCTCGGACGTCTTGTCCCGGGGATCAGGCATCTTATTTCAATACCTGCAGGACTGTCAAAAATGAGTCTCCGCGATTTTATGCTTTTTACATTTGCCGGAGCAGGAATCTGGAATATCATACTGGCGGTGATCGGGTATTATCTTTACGGAATAAGTGATAAGATCTTCCCTTACCTCGATGATGTGCTTTATGTTGCAGGAGGAGGCTTTATTATTTATCTCATTATAAAAGGGATAATAAAGAGGAAAAGAAGCAAAAACTAGGAATCAGGAATTAGAAATTTACCCCCCTAACCCCGCTGAGTGGGTTCTACTTCAGCCACTTATCAAGAATTGCAGTTTGTTCTTGTGTTGGATTTGGAAGGGGTTTGATCTCAAAGCTCCTGGTGGTTTTCTTTCCAAGAGTGAGTTCAACTTTGTTTACAAGATCCCTGTGAGTAACCGTTATCTTCATTTTGTCACCGGGATTTCCGGTATTAAGGGTGCTGTTCAGCAGATCGTTTGAGGCTTTCTCTCCGTTAATCTCCTTTATCAAATCCTGTGGGCTTAAACCGGCAATATAAGCAGGTGAGTTCCATTCAACCCTTGTAATTAACAGATTGCCTGCCTCTTCGCGGGTTGTTGCACCAAACCATGCACCGGGAACCTCCTCTGGTGTCATATCAATACTTAGTCCGGCATATCCCAGATATTTACCGTAATCGACATTCTTAACGGTAGGAATATAGACTTCAAATATTTCATCAAGAGGTGATCCTGCCGTCTTTTCGCAAACGGTTCTGAATTCACTATCGGTGAATCCCCTTTTTTTCTCCTTGTAATATACCTGGTAGAGGGTCCGCATCACATCATCAAGGGTTTTTGTATTACCTGACTCATACCTGATCTTCAGGTCTAGCAACATTCCCAGGGCACAGCCTTTGTCGTAATAGGAAATTGTTGTGTTTGAAGCATTTTCCGACCTGTTGAAAAAGAGCATCCATGAATCGTAACTTGATGATGCAACCGACTGGAAAAGATGTCCCGGGATATTTTCGTAATTTGAAATAGTTGTTTTCATCTCCCTGAAAATATCATCCCTGTTGAAAAAACCGGCACGGTTAAGCAATATGTTTTCGTAGTATGATGTAACTCCTTCAGAAAACCAAAGCATGTTTGTATAATTCTCCTTGTCATAGTCAAACGGGCCCAATGCAACAGGTCTTATCGTCTTAACATTATAAAGATGGAAGAATTCATGTGCTATAAAGCTCAACCAACCGTCAGATATATCAGATGAGTCAAAATCGAGGCGGTTTGAAAACACTGCCATGGAATTTGTGTGTTCAAGTCCTCCCATTCCCCTGTTCATCATGATGAAAGTGTAGTGTTTATAAGGGACCTCGCCAATAATTGATGTGGCGGTTTCCACAATTTTCCTGTAATCTTCAACTAGTTTAGTTCTGTCGATCCTGCCCAGATTCTCAGCGGCAATTGTGTATGGTATTCCTCCGGTCTCGAACTTCAGTATTTCCTGATTGCCTGCAAGGATCGGGCAATCATACAGGACATCAAAATTTGCAGCATAAAAAGCATTCTTTTTATCCGGAACCGGATCCAGGCCGGTCGAGATCTCACTGAATTTTTCAGAGGGAACTATCATTATCGTGATAGGATGATCCTTATGCCCAGCGGGATACAGGAATATACCTGTTGGTGAAATAAATCCCCTTCCGTCGTCAAGAAAAGAATCTGCAACGGAGGTCCTGAAGGCAAAGATATCATAGCTTACCCTGATTGCATTGCTTCCATCCGTTTCGATTTTCCATCTGTTTTTTGCTGTTTTTTTCCAGGCCAGGTTGTTTCCCGACCCGTCAATCGCCTTAAAATCAATCATATATTTAGGATAATCCATTATCATATAGTACCCTGGTGTCCATACCGGCATCTTCAGTTCAATCGATTTTTCCTTCAGGCCCGAATAGGTCAGAGAGACATGGAAATAATGAGCATTGGGGTTTACCATTGATACTGTATACTCTATACTTGTGGCTTGATTCTTTGCCAGACTCGTTTCGCATGGAATAAGGAAAAGTAACAATATAGCCGGAATTACAGCAGGTTCAAATCCGGCAAACCTGTGGATGATGTGTTTTCTCATAAGATTATCTTTTCAGTAACGGAAGCTGAAGATAGGCAAAAAGGAACTTGCGCTTTCTTAATGTATCGTATTAATTCAGGCGAGATAGTTATTTCATTCTTCGAGATGCCCGAATTTCCCATTGTTAAAGTCGTCAAGGGCTTCCTGGATTTCAGCCCGGGTATTCATAAGGAATGGCCCGTAGGATGCAATGGGTTCATTAATCGGTTCACCGCTTAAAACCAGCACGATGCTATCGACAGGAGCTTCCACTTTAAAGTTCTCTCCGTCGTGCCGGAAAAGCACAAAATGATCGGAAGGCGCTTTCCCCGATTCATTAATATTTACCTCACCTTCGATAACGAGTAATCCGGTGTTATAATTACTGTTGAAACTGAAATCAACCGATGCTCCTTTTTTGAGTTTCGCATTGAACAGGTTTATTGGAGTGAAGGTTGAGGCGGGTCCCTTGTTCCCGTTGTACTCTCCGGCTATCAGTTCCACATAGCTTAACCCGTCATCCAGAAGATGTTTTACCAGGTCCTTGTTTTCAATAGACTGGTATTTCGGGGAAGTCATTTTGTGTTTTTTCGGAAGGTTAACCCATATCTGCACCAACTGGAAGAGGCCACCTTTCCTGCTGAACTCCTTTTCGTGATATTCCTTGTGAAGCACACCCGACCCGGCGGTCATCCACTGAACATCACCCTCACCGATGACTCCGCTGTTCCCTGCACTATCGTGGTGTGCGACCCTGCCATGATAGGCAATTGTAACGGTTTCAAAGCCACGGTGTGGATGAGGGCCAACCCCCCTGGGTTTTTCTGACGGAGGCACTATCCATTTGGAATTATAGTCCATAAGAAAGAACGGGCTCATTCCTTTCTCTCCAATAATGTTGTATGAGGGAAAGAAATTGTGGACATTAAAACCATCTCCGACCATATGGGTTTCAGGTGGTGCCAGGACTGCTTCAACCGATTTTATTTTACTCTCCATTAGGTTTTTAATTGGTGCCTTTGAATAACAACAGGACGGTTAAAGTGTTTAACAGTTTTCATATTGCTGAAAGACTTACAATTCTGACGGGACCCAGGAGCCCGGAAGTTAAAAGTGGTGAATCGGCCCTGTAGAAATCCTGGGTAGTATAGGTGTATTTTTTTGTAATCCCTGGCTGCTGATCGCCTATCAGCCTGTTAACCCATAAATTTGTGACCTTTATTTCAAGCTTGTTTGAACCGGGCTTAAGGCTTTCAGACATATTAACTCTGAAAGGTTTTTTCCAGACTATACCAAGTGATTTACCATCTACCAGAACCTCGGCAAGGTTCTTTACTTCACCCAGATCAAGCCAGAGTTCATCTTTGTTGGCGAACCAGCTTTCAGGAGCTTCCAGGGTCATGGAATATGTTCCGGTCCCCGAAAAGTATTTAACTCCCGGGTCAGAATTAAGGCTCCATGATTTCAGCGTATCGACAATAATGCTGTTGGGTGCTCCACGGTCGGGCTGGAATGTCAGGTCCCATTGTCCGCTTATTTCCGAGACTAACTTTTCAACCGGTTGTGGAATAACCCTTAAAGAGGCTGAGGTCTTTTTGCGGAATACTACGAAAATCGCATCGTCTGGTACAAGGTGAAGCGTAACACTGGTACGACCGTTTGAGATTTCATAAGAAGCCTGTTCAATTTTTCCGGTTTCAGGATGCCAGATTTCAGCCTCCCTTCCTTCTATACGAAAAGAAGCCTTAATATTCTCATCATTTTCATTCCTGTTATTCACCCAGTAAATATCAGTCCCGGGTAGCTGCCGGTGCACAAACAGGAGACTTGTTTTGTCCCCGGACTTTTCATATTCAAAATCCTGCAGTACCTGATTCTCCTTAAGGACCTCCTCTACTGTTTTACCTGAATAGATCTTTCCTTTCCCCACAATGGTTGTCCCAATGCTTTCAGGCCATAGTTTACCTGCAACTGCCTGGAACTTTGTCTGGTCGTCACTCAGGCTGGGTGAATCAAGAGGCCTGGGTCCAAGTACAAGAGCTCCCTGCTCTGCAAGTTCCCTGATCTTAAGCAGAACCGGGAGAGGCATGTGAATGCTGTTGGGGTCAAGTACCAGAAGGTTGTAATGCATTCCCGAAGGTGTCACCAGCTTCCCATTCTCAACTGAAAGCAGGTTCAGAAGAGCATCTGAGTTCACGAAATCGAAATTGTATCCTTCCGGAATATCCGGCAATTTGTTCCCGAATAATGAAGTTATATTATTGTCCTCGCCGTAATAGTAAATGATGTCCGCAATGAATTTCCCCTGCTGAAGCATAAAGGAACTTCTTGAAAGGTATGTTGTCCACGGTTTGGCATATTCTGCCCAGGTTTCATGCCGCGTAAACCATTGTCCGAACGGGCCAAGCCCGAGGCCCGGGATCTTATCCGATACAGGCTGGTGCACTGAGGTATGGATCACAAAACGGTTCAGTCCGCTGGCCAGTTCCATATCGGCAGTTGGTTTAAGTCTTTCAGGAGCGAAAGCCCAGGTGTTCCCGATAGCCGTCATCGATTCTGCTGCAACAAGGTTTTGACCATATAGATGGGCCACAGATGCTGATTCCCGGACATCTGCCTTGAACCGTGTTGCCACTCCCTCTTTTTCGCTTCCCGCAAATCCTCCCGGGACCCAGGTTGCGCTCATCGGGATATCAGATTTTCTTTTCACCTCCATACCGTCGCCGATAAAGGCACGGCCGCTCTCATGCGATTCGGTATACCGTCCCATCTGCCGTTCATGCAGGATTTTGGTAAGCTGATCATAATGCTTTTCTGCGGTAAGGTCAGAAATAGTTTTTCTGAAATCCCACAGGAAGCGGTCGCTGGCTTCAGAGCTTTCCACAATATGCCCTGTCATGACCGGAAGCCATGGATGAAGATCATAGCCCCGGCGTTTTGAAAATTCTGTCGTCATGCTGTCAGTCCAGTTCTGAACGCCTGCTTCCCAGCTGTCGGTTACAACATACTGAAGTCCCCGCTTACCCATAAGACCTCCGGTAGCAGATTTATACTGATCGAGGTAATTGTCGAAATAAGCCTTTACATGATCCGAATTAAGCTTATCAACCTCCAGTCCGGTAGCTTCCGGCGATGCCGGTGAATTCTGATGACCGGTCAGGGAATACCCAAACCGCTGTATAACCCAATTGCCGGCTGGAGGTGTCCATTCGAGCTTCCCATCCGGAGTCATTTTGGCAGTAAGGTCGATTACATCATTTTTAACGATTGCCTCTTCGGCCGGTACAGGGGATGTTGCCAGACTGTATAAACCTTCTGCAGCAGTATAGCCTGCTTTATCCTCGAACCGGTTCACGCGTGCTACCGTGTGAAGGACAAGTTCTGCAATATTGATCCCCTGCTTTGGCGCAGGCTGATTGGATCTATTAATTCCAAACATTGCTGCAAGTCCACGGTCCATCTGCGGTACAGGAGGAATTATAAAAGTAATTCTGAAAAATTTACCTGTTACCGGAGAAAAAGTATATGTATTCTGCATATTTCCGCCTGCGGGCATTTCATACGCGGATTTGAACTCCTTCCCGTTATCGGATACTTCAAGCGATCTGCTTACCTGAGGAGCGTTTAATCCGGGGAATCTCGTTCCGGTTTCTCTTTTCGCTATTGTGAGCGATTGAACTGTTACCGGTTCTTTGAACTCATACTGGATCCAGGCTTTCTCATTGCTTTTTGCAGCCGGTAGAAATGAGGAATTTACCAGATCCCCGTCAACAAGGGATGAGAGTTCAAACTTGCCAGAACTTGAAGTTACCTTCGGATTTAATTGTGAAATTGAAAGATCTTTTTCCGGTGCGCGGAATGCAATTACTGCAGCGTCGGAATAAAATTCCGGGATGCGATTTTCACCCGTTCCTGGTATTACAAAACCTTCTGACCTTGCAATATTCTGAAAAGCCCCGGTAGCCGAAGGGGGCTTAGGTAAGGCACCACTGAAGGCTTTTCCTCCCTCGACCCTGATCTCACTCCAGACCAGTTTCTTCATTGCCTGGGCAGGTGTTACCCAGGGTCCTCCGCTCTCACTCCAGCCGGGGGAACCAGCAATTGCCATTTCAAGTCCCAATGAATCAGCCAGCTTTGTTGTAAAAAGGAATGCATCTTTCCATTCAGGGGTCATAAAAATAAGTCGCTTTTCAACTACCTGGGGTGAAGCCAGACCAGCATCAAAATTCTGAAATCCCCCGATACCTGTCCTTTGCATCCACTCCAGGTCAGCCCTGATGCCTTCCTTTGAAATGTTGCCATTCATCCAGTGCCACCATACACGTGGTTTGGCGCTTTCAGGTGGATTCTGAAATCCTTTTTCCAGGTCAGCAGTACCGACACTGCCGGGACCTGAACAATTCAAAAGAAACATGCTGATTACAGCGATAGCCATGAGTATCACTTCCTGGAAGCTGGTTCTCCTTGATTTGGTTAATTTGTACATAATGAGTGAGTTATAGAAATAAATAATTCAGCTAGATCAATTCATAAACAATTTTTTTAACATGCTGAGCCCATTCCTGAGGCGTTTTTACTCCTGTCAGGGTATTACAGGGAATTACTTTGCCAAAGGTAAGGGTTACAGTGGAATTCCTATGATTCATCATTTCGCGTGGAAGAAATGCTGACTCAATAAACATCTTGATTCCAAGGAATTCCCGGAGATTGGAGATCAAATAAAACAGGTTTGAATTCCTTCCACTGATATAGACAGGAATAATGTCCCTTTTATATTGTATTGCTTTTGTAATGAATGTTTTATGCCAGACAGGGTCGGAAATTATGCCCTTTTTCCTTCGTGATACCTCTCCTGATGGAAATATCATTACCTGCGTGTCGGATTCAAAAAGCTCATTCAACTTCTCGGCTGTTTCCCTGCTGCTTTTTCCGAAGACATTTATTCCAAGCAAAACAGGTTGAATATTTTTGATCAGGTTAAGCATCTCGTTCGAAGGTGTGACAACATCGGGAAAGAAGCCGTGAATTGCATTCAGGAACGTCAGAGCATCAACTGCCCCCAGGGGGTGATTTGAAACAAAAATATATCTTCCGGAAGAAGGAATATTCTCTCTTCCTTTTATTTCAGTTTTTACATGCCAGCCCTCCAGAACCCCATTTACAAATGGCATACCTGTTTTGTCATGGCTCCGGTAAATGGTGGCATTCATATCATCCTGCCTAATGAATTTTTCTATGGCAGTAATAACAAAACCCGGAAGTGATTTAAAAAATCCGGAATTGCTGTTCCTGATCACATTCCGGATATCAATTACTTTAGGAATCTCTTCCATATCTACACCTCTGCAAAAGCAACTATATAATTATGTCCGTATTTTATAGCGCATTCCGGACAGTATTCCTGTTCCCTGGAAGATTCTTCCACACGCGGCAAGTTTTAAAACTTAATGTAAGTTAAACAAAATTCCATTACAGATATACAGGGATCAGGAACAGAAGTGCCACCACTCCAACCGACAGCAGCACCATTCCCGCCCGGATCTTATAATTCTCGACTTTAACAATATTTTCCATTGGCACAAACAATTTCCCGTTTTTTATTGTGACAGATGAAAGAGGTTCTGCATAGATATGAACCTGACGGCTCTTTTTGATTATTTCTGGTTTAAAGACAACTGCTGAAAACTGGTTTCCGGCTGCTGGAACCGGTTTAACGATCCATAGGCTGTCTCCTGAGTGAAAATAGTACAGGTTTTTCCATCCCGGAATTTCATATACCTTACCGGGGGGTAGTTCCTTTGCTGCAGTGCAACCTGAGAAGAAACAGGTCGTGAGAAATATCAGAAATAAATAGAAATAAGATTGTATAGGAATCTTTCTAATCATCAACTTTGATGCAAGATTCATTCTACGATCTCAGCATTATCAAACTTCCGCGATTGAACCTTAACCCTCCTGTGCTGTACTCTGTGAACTCCCCTGCTGCCAAAGAACCCCCATCCTCCACTCCCAAGAAGGAACCCCAGTGCATAAAGGCCGCCGTTATTGTTCTGGGCATACATGGTGATCTCGTTATTGAAGAGCATCCCGATAAAATCGAAGGGGGCGATGAATCCGTGCCATAATCCCCCGAAGAAGCCATACTTGTGTCCCGACAGGCATTGATTAACTACCTCATTGTTGGCACAGCCCGAGATTATCACAATTATTAAAAGTGATAAAAGGACAAGGAAATTCACTTTTGTCAGCATTGATTTCATAATATGGATTTTAAAAATGGTCTTATTTATCAGAAAAGAGTGCCGTTAACCGGTTGACCTGAATATCTTTTCTCGTGATCTATCAGCCATTTCTTTCTTTCGAGCCCTCCTCCGTAACCTATCAGGCTGCCATCGGAGCCAATCACCCTGTGACAGGGTATGACAACCGCGATCCTGTTGGCTCCGTTTGCGCTGGCCACTGCCCTTACAGCTTTCGCATTTTTAAGTTGTTCCGCCTGTTCGAGGTAAGAAATGGTTGAACCATAAGGTATTTTCTGAAGTAGTTTCCAGACTTCCTGCTGGAAATCTGTTCCTGGAGTAACAATTGATAGCGAGAACTCTTTTCTCTTACCCCTGAAATACTCCTTAAGCTGCTTCCTTAAAGCCCTCAGATGCTTGTTCCACCCCCGTTTAACAGTTGTCTCAAGCTCTCTGGAAAGATCCTCAAATTCGGTTTTCAGGATTTGCTTGTCGGTAAATAACAGGAGGCAAATGCCATCCGGAGTGGCACCAGCTGTCATTTCACCAAGAGGTGTTTCTATTTTTACGGTCTTAATCATTTTACCCTTGAACCCTTGCTCCCCTGAGCTGTTTATTATTTTTTGAATTTTTCTGAGGTTGATTTTATGTACTTTTTGTTCCTGAACCTCAATGCTGACCAGTCATCATCGATCGTTACCAGCCGGATCCCGTAAAAATCAAGGTCGTTAAGAACCTTCCAGCCGTGATCCCTGTCCACATCTGAAGAGTATTTTTTTGATGTTTTCTTGGGATAACAATACCACAAAATGCCATCCAATACAAGATTGTGAAGAGCGATGGGTGTAAACTGTTCAACTTCTTTAACATTTTTTACAAACAGTATCATGAAATCATAAGGATACCTCTGGTCAATTTCGTTATCTACCTGAATATACATGATCTCCTTAAGCGGAGCCAGCCTGAAGTTTTTTTCGGCATTGATCACGGCAATTCTTTTCTGTCCCGTGTAATTTAGTTTTTCTAAAAGAGTTTTCATGAAGTATCCGCGATTTGATTGGCAATTTAGCAAAAAAATGGCAATTCCTTAAAAAAGCCAAAGGCTAATGCAAAATCGATTAAAAGATGTTAAATTTGCAGTATCGAAAATGGGGTGCCTTAATATTACGGGCTGAGATCATACCCTTACACCTGATCCGGGTAATGCCGGCGGAGGGAAAAAAGAGTATCATATAATCCGGCGCGGAATCCACCTCACGGATAAACAGAGTTTTATTGAGTTTGAGGCTATGAAATCAAAGTTGTTTTTTTCTTTATCAGTTCTTCTGATACTTTGTATTAAAATACTTGGTGCACAGGACAAGACATTCCAGATCAGTGGGAAAGTGACTGATGAGAATGGCACCCCAATGGCCGGCGCAGGAATTACGGTAGTCAATACTCCGCTCGGAACATATTCAGGTTCTGATGGATCGTATGTTCTTCAAATCAGGAATACAGGAACCATCAGGCTCAGATTTTCTTTTACCGGATATGAAACAGCCATAAAAGAGATAAGTGTACCTGAAACACTTGTCCTTGATGTATCACTTGTCCCGGAATTGCCATGAAAGAAGAGGTCATTGTAAGTGCAACACGGGCAGGATCAAGGACCCCGGTTGCTTATACAAACATGACCACTGAAGAAGTAAGCAAGGGCAACACCGGGCAGGACCTTCCTTACCTGATAGGGCTGACTTCTTCGGTAGTGGAAACATCTGAAGCAGGCACAGGAATTGGCAACACAAGTCTGAGGATCAGGGGAACAGATGGAAGCAGAATAAACATCACGCTTGACGGAATTCCATTAAATGATGCAGAATCACAGCAGGTTTTTTGGGTTGATCTGCCTGATCTTGCATCCTCTGTTGATAACATTCAGGTGCAGAGGGGAGTGGGCACCTCGTCCAATGGGGCCGGGGCGTTCGGAGCGTCGGTAAACATCCTTACCATAAACCCTGGGAATGAACCTTTTGCGGAAATCAGTACAACAGCGGGTTCATTCAATACCTTGAAAAACACAGTCATGGCAGGGACAGGGCTGCTTTCAAACAGGTTCGCCATGCAGATCAGATACTCAGACCTTCACAGCGACGGATATGTTAAAAGGACTGGAGCAGATAACAAATCGGGTCTTGTTTCAGGCGTCTTTAAAACAGGAAGGTCGTTTATTAAGGCAAATGTGATCCTTGGGGAGGAACACACCGGGATCAGCTGGTGGGGAGTTCCCGCCGAAATGCTTGGAATTGACAGAAGGTACAATCCTGCAGGCGAATACACCGACGAATCGGGCACCAGGAAATATTACAATAATGAAACCGACAATTACCGGCAGAATCATTATCAGTTGATTTACAGTACTATCCTGAATCCTGAATTAACTCTGCATGCAGCATTGCACTATACACATGGCAAAGGCTACTATGAGGAATACCGCGAGGACCAGGCTTTTTCAGAATACGGAATACCTTCTGTAACCATCGATACATTAGTAATATCCTCTTCGGACCTGATAAGAAGGAAATGGATCTCGAACGATTTTTACGGGGCTGTTTATTCACTGAGCCTTAAAAAAAGAAAAGCGGATCTTGTTTTCGGGGGAAGTGCAAACATTTATGATGGAGACCATTACGGAAAGATCATCTGGATGCAATTTGCGGGAAACACAGACAAGGACTTTCAATGGTATCTGAATAATGGGAAAAAAGCTGAGACGGGTATTTACGGAAAGGTCAATTACAGGTTCAGCGAACGGCTGACCGGTTTCGGGGATATTCAGTTCAGGCATATTTCTTATAAAATGAATGGGATTGATGATGATCTGAAGGATTTATCGCAATCGCATTATTTTAACTTTCTGAATCCCAAGGCAGGATTATTCTGGTCGGTTACCCCAAAGCAGAATCTTTACCTGTCATTTTCAATAGCACACAGGGAGCCAACACGGGCCGACTTCAAGGAAGCATCCGGTGACAAGGAAGCCACACCCCGTGCCGAAGGCGTTGTTCGATGCCGAGGGTGGATATAATCTTAAAACAGGGCCGGCTGATCTTGGAATCAGCCTGTTTGGAATGTTCTACAGGGATCAGCTGGTACCTACAGGAGAACTGAGCAATGTAGGCTATCCCATTATGACAAATGTAAAAGACAGCTACAGGACAGGAATTGAAATCTCAACCTTATTAAGGTTGTCAGAGATCCTGAACTGGAACCTGAATGCAACCTTCAGCAGGAATAAGATACTTGATTTTACAGAGTATTACATTGATTACAATACCTCAGACTGGAGTTCGCAATACCTTAGCAGGAACCTGGGTAAAGTGGACATTGCCTATTCACCTTCGGTGACAGGATCGAGCGATATGATTTTCAATTTGTCCGACGGACTAAAGATCCATTTTATAAGCAAATATGTGGGGAAACAATATTTCGACAATACAATGAGCAGTGAGAGAAAGCTGGACCCTTATTTCGTTAATAATATCAGGATTGATTTTGAACCTTCGGTCAAAAAGATCAAAGGTGTTGAATTACAACTTCTTCTGAACAATATCCTTAACGCAAAATATGAAAGCAATGCCTACGGTGGCAACTGGTCAGAGGACGGAGTTGAAAAAACCTGGGCTTATTATTTCCCCCAGGCGGGAATAAATTTTCTGGCTAAGCTCGGGGTGAAGTTCTGACGAATAAAAAATTTTATGGTATTATCTGACTGGCTGGCAAAAAACTGGGTTGAGATTTTCGGTGCTGTAACGGGAATCATCTACGTATTTCTCGAAATAAAGCAATACCTGTGGCTTTGGCCTGTTGGGATAGTAACATCTGCTGTTTATATCCTGGTTTTCTTCACAAGCAAGTTCTATGCAGATATGAGCCTACAGGGGTATTACCTGGTTATCAGCGGTCTGGGATGGTACTGGTGGCTTAAAGGTGGCAGGCGGCAGGTGACAGGCGGCAGGAAAGAAGGTGAAAGGGACGGGAACAAAAATTCCCCCTTTGAAGGGGGGCAGGGGGATGTTAATTCTGAAAAACTTCATGTGACCCGACTAAAACTCAAAACCGGCATTATTCTGGCAGCAGTTTTTGTGATCATATATGCAATAATATGGCTTGCGCTTTCCAGGATGACTGACTCCCCAGTGCCGGAATGGGATGCGTTTATTACCTCCCTGTCAATAGTAGCAACATGGATGCTTGCACGGAAGATCTATGAGCACTGGTTTTTGTGGATAGTAGTTAATTCTGTTTCGTCGGGGTTATTTGTTTTCAAGGGACTTTATCCAACAGCAGGTTTGTACATTGTTTATCTGGTAATGTCATTTGTCGGGCTGAAAGAATGGAAGCGTTCCTTATAAAGTGTCACATGTACACTTAATTCGTTCTGAAAATTTTTGACTTAAATTCATTTCAGTCAACCGTCTGATTCGTCCGTTGAGACACTTGTCACATTTTGAGAACAATTTCAGATCCCATATATCGACAAAAACACGACCTGCCTGTTGTTCAATTCCGTATTCCAGGACCTTTTCCATGGAATGGATATCGGGCGGGGTAAAGATACCCTTTTCATGCAGCTGATCCATTGCCCCGTTTCCAGCTCTTACTGGAATTAAAACACAGCATTCCACACCTGCGTTCAAGGCAAAATCGAGCGAACGTTCTGCCCAGAATATTCCTTCGGACTCCGAAAGGAAAGGAGGACGCAGAAGAATAAATGCCCTTGTGAAAATATCATGCTCCAGGAGGAAATTTACTGATCCGGCAAAATCTTCGAGGGTCATCCGTTTATTGAGCTTCATCAGTATTTCAGTATTTACAGTCTCCAGTCCGATGGCGATCTGCAGATCAGATTTTATCATGTCTCTGAACCTGAGGCAGTCTTCATTTATGAATCCGGGATGACTTTCAACAATAACTGTTTCGAAATTGCTTATCAGTGATGCTATTTTTTGATAGTCTTTCTCAGGGATCGCTTTTTTATCAAAGAAACTCCCGCTGTTATAAAGCTTAAGGTGCTTTACTTCAGGCAGATGATTCAGTGCCCATTCAATCTGGTTTGGAATAGAGCCGGCAGGAACTGATTTATCTGTAGTGTTTTTCCAGAGGTCGCACATCAGGCAATGGAAAGGACATTCCCTGTTGGTCAAAAAAATGGTTGCAACATCTTCAATAGTTCCTGAAGAAGTCCTTTCTTTTTCCACCAGCCATGCATAGGGATTCTGCGGATCAACACTATTTTTCTTCCCCCGGCACGATACAATCCATTTATCGGTTACTTCAGGATCTTTAAAATCATTCATAGCTTGAGAGAAACTCTTTCCGGTAAGCTGTTTCCCGTTCGGGGAAATGCTTTTTGAATGCATTGTCCGATGCTGCACCATGCTGAAAGCGTCTTTTTGGAAATACCGGCATTGTCATGCCTGTCACTGCCTTTATTCCATCTGAAACGATTTGTCCCTTAAGGTCATACAGCTTTTTGTGATCCCAGCCTGTTATATCAACAAAAGGAATTCCTTCTGAAACTTCTATCACGTTCGCCAGTGTGTACGGGCTGAATACTTCAAATCCAAGGCTGTCACCGGTGGCAAATGTCCGCATGTAACCCCTGCTAAGTCCTCCGGAATAGGTCAATGAATGTTTGATCGAATCCACCCCCCAGCCTTCATGATATAGCATCAGGTTATTAAGGACACTTTTGATTGTAAGTTCAGGATTCTCCTCAATAGGATAATCTTTAAGGTTTTCGTCACCGCCTTCTCCTTCAATAATATACTTCCATTCGGGATAACGTGATCTGATTGTCTGCATCAGCGATAAGCTCATGGTTGCTGATTGGATATCCAGGGGTTTGTAGTCTTCAACAACCTTAATTGCTTTTTTCCAGTCGAGAGCTGAATAGTCTGTCTCAACCGGCTCGAGGAACAGCTCAAGACCAAGTGTCTCCAGAAACTGCCTTGCCTGTATTAAGTCTTTTCCAGCCCCGTCGATGCTCAGTGTAAAGGCTTTAAGCCGGGAAGGGCTTTCTCCAAGCTCCCTTAGCGCATGGTAGGTCAGGAGAAAGACACTTCCGCTGTCAATTCCTGCCGAAAAGGCCACTCCTACGGGACCTGTTTTCGCACGGAGTTGCAGCCACTTCCTTATCTCTTCATACAAAGTCCTTATGTATAATTCCCCGATTTTTGAGGGATCATGGGATGAGAATCTGTTTCTTTCAGGTTTGAAAAAACGGTCATAAACAGGATTGGGGTCAGGACAGCCAAGCAGTTCAATTTTGGTAATATAATGGGCAGGAACCATCCTTGTATAGGAAGGGTGGAACTGGTCAGCCAAACCTTCCTTTTTCAGATATTCAAAAATGACATCAATCCGCTCAGCAACTATCAGATTAGGTCCATCAGGGCGCTTGGCAATAAAATACCTGATCGGACGGCCAATTGATCTTGCCATTCTGACGGTTTTGCCTTCAACTGAAACAAGAGAGAACTGCCCGTCGATCCGGCGCACAGATTCAGTATCACCCGACTTTACTATATTAACGGCCTCTTCGTGCGTCATGTTATAGATGACGTTCTTCTCGGGATTTGTTAAATCCACCACTCTGCTTATGTACTGGTTGTTCATTTCGTTAGTGTATATGGTTTTAGTTTCAATCCAATCAAGTGCCTAAAGTGCCTAAAGTGCCTAGAGTACTTAGAGTGCCTGGGTTTAAAAATTATACGCACTCAAGGCACTCCAAACTTTAAGTACTTAAGGCACTTTTATAATCCCTTTTCCTTCCACAATCGTAATATACCTGTCTGCAGCTACATTTTTATAAACCTCTTTCTTCCCGCCGGTCCAGAAGATTTCCAGTGTGTCAATTGTTTTTTCACCTGCCAGTCCTACATGGAGCCTTGGATCGTTGTTCGAAAGATAGGACGTTGCCCACTGGTTTACAAGCACCTGTTTTTTACCGCCAGCGATGACAATGACCTTTGCACTTATTGCAGAAGCGGGTCCGGATTTACCTTTAAGTGTCAGCCCCAGCCAGTTACTGGAGTTGCCTCCTTCATTTCTGAGTAGAGCGGCTGTAGCTTTCAGGTCGACGTGGGATACTATTATATCCATGTCCCCGTCGTTGTCGTAATCCCATATTGCCGCCCCTCTTCCGCTTCGTTTAGTGGAAAAATACGAGCCGTGTTTTTGTCCTGAATTTATAAAATGCCCGGTGCCGTCATTCTCAAGAAGCAGGGGATATTGAAGGATCAGTTCCTCTGCAGTCCCGTTTGCGGCGAAGATATCCAGATCTCCGTCATTATCATAATCAAAAAGTGAAGCTGCCCAGGTACCTTTTCCTGCAAATGCTCCTGCCACTCCGCTTGCCTCCGAAATATCACTGAAAAGACCGTTACCCAGATTCTTGTAAAGAGCTCCATAGTCGAGGTCTGAAACCAGGATATCAATCAATCCGTCGCCATCGATATCGCCGATAGTGCCATGCATTGAGCCTGTACCAATACCCTGACTGTTTGAAGCTACTCCGCTTGCAATGGCAACCTCCTGGTATTTTGTACCATTGCACCTGAATAAATAATTAAGTTGATGATCATTTGCCTGGAAAATGTCAAGGTCCCCGTCATCGTCATAGTCGAAAACCGTAAGACCCATACATTTTGAATCGGGGTAGTAAAGATTGGTTTCTTTGGTTACATCAATAAACTTACCATCAGGCTGCTGCTGATAAAGCATTGAAGCCTGCCCCTTATACTCCGACGGATGTGGCATTTTACCCGGGGATGCCGGTGAAACATAAGCAGGATTAAAAGCCAGGAAGTTACCAACCATGGCATCCAGTAAGCCGTCGCGGTTATAGTCCCAGAAGGCAACACCAATGCTCCATTTTGTAAATCCGTTCAGCTTTTCAGGTCCTTTGAGTCCAACTGTGTTGGTAATATCTGTGAATGTCCCGTTGCCATTGTTTCGAAAGAATACATTAGGTCCGTAATTGAGCAGATAGAGATCCAGGTCGCCGTCATTGTCGTAATCAATTGCTCCGGCGGCCATGCTCCAGTGGGTATCTGTAAGGCCTGCCTGGCCGGCGGTTTCAGAAAATGTCCCGTTTCCATTATTGCGGTAAAGCCTGTCAGGGGTGTCTTTATAGATAACCCCATCTGGATCAGAAATACCTTGCAGATATGTTCCGTTCATCATGTACACATCCATTAGTCCGTCGTTGTTATAGTCAAATACTGTTACGCCCGAACCGCTGCTCTCAAGAATGTTTACGTAACTTTTATCTCCGAAATTATACCTGAAATCGATACCTGCCCTGGCGGCAACATCTGTGAATGTTACGTTGGTTCTCTGAGCTGACATCTTTAAACTAATACACATCAGGAACAGGGCAAAGAGAATTTTATTATTATTAACTTTCATTTAATCAAGGAATTATTTCCTTTTATCGCATTCAGGTAACCCTCTGAAGTAACAGTTCTGGTGTTGTATTCACTGTTGTATTTCTGAAGCTCAGGATCGTTTGGATAAATATCACTTACCGAAGGAGGATAGCTTTTCATTCCGTGAAACGGAAGAGGCAAAACCGTTTTGCCATAAGCGGTATTAAGATCACCGTCCTTGACCCAGCCCACGCTGTGAATGAGGAAATCCCTTTTCCATCCATCTAGGCAGCGAAGGCAATCCTTTTACAGGAAAAGAAACAGTGGTTTCATCGCCTGCATTGGTTATAATGTACTTATTGTCAGATTCTTTCAAGAAGCGGTAACACATCTCCATACCTCGTATAATCGCCGGTCAGATCGCGCCATCCTGGGTCCACTGCTAACATCTGAATAATCAAACCAGTGAGGGCCATACCTTCCGCCCTTTCTGTAACTCCTCGAAAATCCCCTGTAATGCAGATCAGCAGCGACGGGATCCACAACATTAGCAACAACTGGCTCTGTTGTGCGGCAATCTGAAAAGAATATCTGATCCCAGTATATTTCCATATTGGTCCTGATCCTGATCCGGTGATCAGGTGTAGGTTATTTTGCCCGACAGATCTACAATAACGGTCTTATCCTTACCCATTGGAAATCCGGGTTTATCAGTAACCGTTTCCCATTCACCCCTTTTGTTGATTACCTGGATCACAGGGAGAAACGACTTTAATATCAGATGATTGTGAAACAGCAACATTTATGCTTGCATCGGTCGGAAAGATCCATCCATTCAGGAAAAGATATAAATTACCCGTCACGTCCATATTCCCCGGATCAAGTATAAGATCATGCATTTCAGTTATCCCCTGGTATTTTGCAGGCTGAAATCCGGCAATGTATTTATCATCTTTTTCAAGTATATATGGCCGCAAATCTGTTCCATTTGCATCCTTTGCTGAAACAGGAAAATGCTTTTCTGCAACACTGTAAATCCTGAACTCCGGAAATGGGGGAGGAGCAAACTGTTCATCAACAAAGATATCCGTTGAAGCGGGATGATCAACTGCAACAAGCTGCAGCTTATCGAGATAAATAGTTTCCCATAGTTCTGATGTTACCTGCAACGAATAAATACCATCATTTGATTTCAGGATTTCGCCGGGAATCTTTAAATAGTCATCAGACGCATCTGGGAAAGCATAAACAGTTGTGCCTCCCATAATGCCTGAAGGCATACCCAGGGCGCTTCTCCACATAATATCTTTAGCAAAAACATATTCGCTGCCATCCCATGTATACAGGAACGGGCATGATCCTTTAAGCATCTGTGCTTCGATGAGCGACTGGTCGGTTTCGGGGAAGAATATATTCTGCGGGACACCATTAGTCCAGGTAATGCGTATAACATCAGCTTTTGAACGGTTTCCGATGCCAAAATGAACATTCGGATCAGTAACAACCTTGGTCTGATAAAGATCGCCAGACCGCAGTTCCACTTTTGCACCAATACCGAAGTAATTGTTTTTTGCACTTCCGGCTCTCAGGCCTACCAGCTTCATGTTTATAAAGTGACCGGCATTCCCTCCGTCGTTCCTTAGAAGGAATACTCCTCCATTTATGCCTGCAATAACCATATCGAGATCGCCATCGTCATTATAATCCAATATGGCAATCTGCTTTCCTGCCTTTATCTCATCCGGCAATAACTTAGACATATCAGTGAAATTTCCTTTACCATCATTATGGTAAAGCAAAATTCCCCTGCCATCTTTATCAACTGATTCACCGGCAAAACAAATATCAAGGAATCCGTCATTGTCAAAATCTATAAATGCCGCGTCACAGACATTTACATTCTTCAGGGCACTGAATACTTCTTTCGTTTTACTGTACTTTTCGAAAGTGCCATTACGGCTATTATGGTAAAGTTGGTGATTGCCCCCGCTGACTGAAGTGACGAAAAGATCGAGATAACCATCATTATCATAATCTCCGGCGGCTACAGCACCCGAATTCCCTTCACTTTCCAGTCCGCTCCCCGCAGTTGCATCCTTAAAGATCCCCTGCCTCTGGTTTGAAAACAGGACATTACCTTTGTTCTTATTCGCAGCGAAAAGATCGATATCGCCATCTTCATCAAAATCACCAAAAGCTGCATCGCTGGTGAAAAGCCTGTCACCGGTCAGTCCCATTTTAGCCCCTTGCTCCAGAAATGTACCATCGCCATTATTCCGGAAAAGAAGGTTCGCATCCGGTTCCATTTCGAACAGGTCGAGATCCCCGTCGTGATCGGCATCGAAAAACAATGCCTTGTTGCCTCCGGTACTGCTTCCCGCTTTTGAACTGTTTGTAACATTCACGTAACTGCCTTTTCCCGTATTGTGATATAAAATATCACCTTCACCCCGCATAACAAAAAGGTCAAGAAATCCGTCATTGTCAAAATCGGCAAATGAAGCCCACGATTCCTTCCCGGAATGCCTGATGCCGGCTTCCTCCGAGACATCCTTAAAGCTTCCCATCTCATTTTTAAAGAGATAATGCCTGTATGATGAAGACACTGGGTCATAGCTGCCAGCGTAAATATCGATGTCCCCGTCACCATCATAGTCGCTCAGCGCAACATGAGTTGAGTACTTGAAGCCCTGATTTTCACCCTCTCTGAACTCTTTAATTACACCCAGCCCTGCGGATGCAGACACGTAACTGAATTTAATGACATCCAACACCGATTCAGTGCTTACCTTTTTGAATAATGTCTGCTGATCAAATGTTATAAGGGGAAAGCCTATGAGGGAGCCTCCGGGACCTTTTAAATCCATCATCCCAGCCTGGTAAGGCGATGTAACCTTAAGGTAATTGTGGAAAATCATAAAGTTGGTGACACGGTCGTCACTTTTACCGCTCCTAAGCGCAGTCATTGTCTTGTTGAAGTATTCCGTTGCCTCCTTTGGAAACTCGGGAAACTGTTTCTGAATTATTTCAAGCTGTTCAATTGCCTTGTCTGAATTTTCACGCCTGACATACATTTCAGTCAGGTTTAGCTGCGGGACTATATTCCCGGGGGCCTTTTCAACCAGTTTCTGAAGGTACTTTTCTCTCTCATTTTGCGAATCTTCATCCGGCCGGTTTGCATATATCTCAGTCAGATTATATAATGTTTTTATGTGATCGGGAGAAGAAGCAAGTCCTTCCTTCAGCTGAATGATGGCATTTTCCAGATCATCTTTCATCTGGTAGACAGTTGCCAGTATAAGCCTGATATCCGGGTCTTTAGGGTCGATTTTAATTGCTTTGAAAAGCATCTTTTCAGCTTCAGGGTATTTGCCCATCCTCAAATATGTCAGCCCCAGGTTTGCATATCCCATCTTATCCTTTGGAGAGAGGTCGATGAACTTCAGAAATTCCTTTTCGGCTTCGTCAAGCTTGAACTCCTCAAGATATGCGAGCCCAAGGGTCCTGGTGGTAATGAGGTCTGTCGATTTCTGGCCGTTCTTCTCCGGTTGGTTCCTGCATCCGGAAATTATTGAAATGCAGAAACCTATAAGTAATAAAAGACTAAGTTTTTTCATATCAACAAAATTAGCAAATCACAGGGATTTCACTTAAACCTTACTGGCAGCCCGTTCGTTACCTGCCTTATTTCAAAATTTCCCCAACGGTTTCCCTTATCGTCAAACTTAATTAACCCGGTAATGCCCTTAAAATTCGCAGCTGCCAGCGCTTTCTGGATCTTCTCGCGGTCGTTAGTTCCTGCAATTTTTATAGCTTCTATAAGTGCATTTGTGGCATCAAAGGAATAATAAGCAGGGATGCCGGGCATCTTTTTGTACTTTTCCTGATATTCCTTGCTGAAAGCCCTGGCATCCATCATCGGCCAGCTTCCTGCAGGAACCGATAGAAGGTCATTAAAAACCTGCATCTCTGATGCTGATAATACATTGTCATTCAATAGCATCAGGTGTCCGAAAAGAGGCAGATTCAGTTTCTTTTGCCTGATCTGATGAACTATTTCAGCAGCCGCTTCAGGCTTGCAGAATAATATAATAGAACTCACCTTTGCTTCCCCTATTTTTTTTTGCAGTTCATCCGGTTTTCAGGTCAAAATCATCGATACAGAATAAGACCGGTTCAGGCTTGCCGGACATTTTTGCCTGCTTCAGGAAGTTGTCAAGTGCGGTTTTTGAATCATAGTCATTGCCGTAAACGACAGCCACCTGGATTATTTTCCTTCTGTTATATATTTCTTCAATTAAAGAGCCAGCCTGCTGGCGGTCGTTTGGCACACAGTTGAAAAACCATGGGACAAAAGCCTGGGAGAGGGTTGGATCGCCTGACCATGCCGATACGAACACAACCTGTGATTTTGTGGCTGCTTGCTCGACAAGGTGGGCGTTCCGGCCATCGTGTGCCCCGAGGAGAGCCCATACCTTTTCCTCAAAAATAAGATCTACTGCCTGTTTGGAGCCTGTTCCCCACGGGCCCTCCATCGACCTGACAACGATCAGAAACCGGCGGCCATTCAGACCACCTTTGCTGTTGGCATTCCTGACTGCCAGTTCGGCACCCTGTACAACTGAAATGTAACTGCTATCCTGAATCAGTAATCCGATTTTTATCTTCAGCGAGGGGTTTTCAATATCCTGGGAAAGAGTTTTCCCTGTACCGATTAATACAAGGAGTAAAAGGGCAATAAAGGCATGGGATATTTTTACCCCTAAATCCCCCAGGGGGGACTTAGGTTTTATGAACTTACTCATTCTGGTAAATTTCCCTACCGACAGCATGTGCCACTTTCTTAAGATCAGTCATCAACAGGGAGAATTCATCCGGGCTAAGTGATTGCTGTCCATCACATAATGCTTCTTCCGGTTTATAATGCACCTCCATGATAAGGCCATCGGCTCCGGCAGCAATTGCAGCTTTTGCCATAGAAGGCACCATCCATCGGTGACCTGTTCCGTGACTTGGATCAACAATAACCGGGAGATGGCAAAGGTGTTTAAGCATTGGAACTGCGCTAAGATCAAGAGTATTCCGTGTCGAAGTCTCAAAAGTGCGTATACCTCGTTCACACAGGATTACCTGGTCATTACCCTGATTGAGGATATATTCTGCCGCAAGCAGGAACTCTTCAATAGTGGCCATCATGCCACGTTTCAGCAATACTGGTTTCCGAAGCATCCCCACTTCCTTCAATAGCGGATAGTTTTGCATATTCCGTGAGCCGATCTGTAAAATATCAGCATATTCGGCAACCATTCCTACCTGCCTGGTATCCATGACCTCTGTGACAATTGGCAATCCAGTTTCCTTTCTTGCTTCCATAAGCAATTTTAATCCTTCCTCTCCCAGACCCTGAAAGTTATATGGAGAAGAACGGGGCTTGAAAGCGCCTCCTCTTAAAATCACTCCCCCGGCTGCCTTTACAGCTTTTGCTGTTTCAATCAGTTGTTCATGGTTTTCCACCGAACATGGTCCTGCAATTATAACAACTTCTGAAGAACCGATCCGGATATCATTTATTTTAACGACGGTTGGATCCGGTTTAGATTTCCTGTTTACCCTTACCGGAACTGAACATCCTCCAATCATTGCCGGATCATTGTAATGATCTGATTCCATTATTAATTATCTTAAACGTTAGTATTCTCTTTGAATTTTCTTGTAGATTACATCACTTTTCACATAGGGAGGAGCAGGCGAAAATATGAATTTGCCGTTTCTGACCTCTGCCATAAAAATGGGTCTCATATTGTTCCAGGTAGCATCAAAAATCACCTTACCTGTAACACCCTGATATCCCTGGAATGTCTTCATATCTGTGAGAATATCCCGAATCAATACCCGGTTTAAGCCCGCTTTCTGAATGGCTTCAATTATCATATTCATTCCGTCATAGGCGTGTGCAGCAAACACATCCGGCTCCTGGCCAAATCTTTTTAAATAGTTGGCATTAAATGCCTTCAGTTTTGGATCGTTTGCATCCGGATTATACTGGCAGGTCGTTACAATGCCTTCGGCTGATTTGCCTGCAATCCTCAGAAATTCGGGAGAAACCATCCTGTCTGACCCATATACCGGCTGGTTCATACCCATTTCCCGGATCTGCTTCAGAATGAGAGCTGATTCTTTGGCATTTCCCCAGATCAGAATCGCATCCGGTGAAGTCTTCTTAATTCTTTCAAGCTGTTCTTTAAAATCGGTCTCCCCATCTTTAAAACGCTCTTCAATGATCAGGGGATAACCTAAACGTGTGGCTGAGCGGGTAAAATGCAGTATCCCTACTCTTCCATAGCGGTTATTAGACCTTATTACTGCTACCCTGGAGTTTCCGTCTTTTTTGAATATGCGGTTAACAAGAGCATAACTGCTTTGGCGGTCATCAGGTATGACACGAACGACCCATGGTATTGCTGTCTCTGTAAAAGTAGGATCGGGATCGCCTGTGCTGACCATTGGAATCTCAAGTTTCAAGGTTGCTCTTATTGCAACATGTGAAACAATATCATCAATTGATCCAAGCCAGGCCCATACTTTTTCATCGTCCATTTTCACAACCTCATTTGCAGCAGCACCCCAAAGCCCTACATCGTTGTGTATCATCAATTTATAAGGAATGCCCTTATAGCCTCCCTTTTTATTTGCTTCTTCAATAGCCAGCATAGCTCCCTGCAGCATCTGCTTACCCGGGGAAATAAGAATTGAACCCTCCAGAGGCCCGAGAAATCCGATCCTTACCTCTTTCAGATCAGTTGGGGGAAGCTTCTCACGTCCTGCACCGTAAAACTGTACAGGCTCAAGAAAATGGTATTTATATGCTTTCTGATATCTGTCATAAGGTACCAGTTCATCAGGGATATTGCCATAATTGACTTTCTTCTCCTGTCCGAACATGAATGAAAACGGAACAAGAAATGACAGACACATCAAAATTCTTAGCAACGGTTTCATATTCATAGTCTTATTTTATTTTGCAAATAGCATAGACTTCAATTTCAACAAGAAGGGTTTCCCAGCACAGTCTTGCCTGGATTCCCGTACTTGCCGGCAGCGGATCAAGATTCATCCACCTGAAAAACGAGGTTCGTATCTTGTTAAATTCCTCATAGTCGCGTTCAATATCCCTGAGATAATTTGTTGTTCTTACAACATCATGCCACGTCATATTCTTCGGCTGACAACAGATTTGTAATATTTCGGTAAGTTCTCCAGAGCTGAGCTTTAAAATCACCTATATGTTCCGCTTTGCCTTCTTCATTTACACTGGCTGTTCCGGAAATAAGCAATACCTTATAATCGCCGAAATCAAGACGCAGTGCCCTTGAAAAAGAGGATGGCTTCTGATAGTTATATGCTTCATTGATAACCTGGGGAGCGTGTACGGCATATTTTTCAATAGGAGGACGTTTCTTATGAACAGCAGGGTAATTGTAGTCAAGAATGTGGTTATTATCCGACAGCATTCCAAGTTTTGTCATTTCATACACGTTCCCCGTCTGTAAGATTTGTCAGATCTATCAATAATTGCTTATTCTCCATTTTATAACCTGAAATTATCATATCATGTTATTTACGAATTCAATATATTATCTGAGCAATTCACCTCTGCTGACTCCTTTTGAAGTGGCAACCCATAATACATCATCTTTTGCATCAACACCAATAATAAAATTATGTGAGATTGAAGGTGAAAGGTGTATTTCTTTCTTTTCAGTCCCTGTAGTGATAATTGCTTTGCCATTCTGGCTGTTGTCATTTTTCTTATATGTTACCCAGGTTGTGCCGTCAGTACTGCTTAATCCGTTATCGCTGCAAACAAAAACCACCTGACCTTCAGCCCTCAGGAAATTGATAAAATTACTGGCCAGGCCACTGTCGTGATCAAAATATCCTTTCCAGTTTTTGCCGTCGTAACGGCTCATACCAAAATAGGTGGATACCCATAATATACCGTCAGCATAGGAGGTGGCGGTTGTTATATCATGAACTAGACCATCATCAGGCAGAAGATCAATTTCCATTTAGCCATCGGGATCAGTATAATCCCTGAAATGTTTGGTTTTTGTATTATATTCTATTACACCGCCTCCCCAGGCAGCAATAAAAATTTTTCCATCACCGGCTGAAACGCCATATGTCCATGGTTCATGCATCGGAGCATTCTTTTCAGTGAATATTTCCCATTCTCTTGTGTATAGGTATCATAATGACCTGCTCCGCCACCTGTAGCAACCCATACATCTTTTCCGTCGCAAATAACACAGTAAACCAGATCATTTGGCATTCCGCTGTTAAACTGGTTGAAAGTTTCAAATTTACCGCCTGACCACCGGCTGAGATCCTCCCAGAGTACCAATCCATACATCACCGGTAAGTTCGCTTACATCTATTGAAACAACTCCATTATGTGCCAGTCCATCTTTTGTGGTATAGGTATTCCATTTACCATTTTCATAGACTGCAAGACCATCATGAGTTCCGACAAGCACACGGTCGCCATCAATACTGAACAGTATAAGCTTGATCTGATGGCAATCCGTCTTTTGTGGTAAAATTTTGCCAGTGACCATAAACAGGCATTGCTCTAGCCTCCTTTATTACATCGGAGCTATTGCCTGGACTGGTATCACTGGTGTTTGGCAGGATGCCGGTTAAAGGTTGATTATCCTTCTTATTCAGGTCTTTCATCTCTGTCCGATTTCTTCATTATGAATCAACCCATGCCACCACAATAACAATCAGTGATTATTGCTGCAATAGACATATTTAAATGAGTTCATTTTCATAGGTTTCATCATAATTATCCAGGTTTAATTATGTCTCAAGGATGCATGATAGTATTTTTGTTTTGCTTTGTTCGTATTCAGGAGCTCTGAGGATTTCAGATATTCTACCAGATCATTAAGCTGATTTTTGGTCATATCATTGACTAGTCCATGCTTGTCTGTCTTTGCCGTATATTGTCCATATCTCTTCGAGTGTGCTGGCACGTCCGTCATGCAGATAGGGTGGTGAAGCATAAATATTATTCAGGTGAGGAGTATCAAATAAGTATTGAATCATCTGATGCAGCAAGAGTTCCTACATCTGCCAGTTTTTGATTTGTATAATATGGTGGCGGATGACAGGTTATGCAACGATTATTCTCCGGGATGTCATTCCAAGATTATCTTTGTGTCCGTTCAAAAATTTCCTTTCCCCGTATCTGTGCTTCCGTAAGTTCTCCATCAGGATTATACTGAAGATTAGGAGGATTATGTATTCCTGTCATAATATAGGCAGTAATTGCATCCAGATCATTATAACTGAATGCTTCCGTTCTTGTCAGTACAGTGGAAAAACGCATTCCGTCCTGTTTGTAAACAGTCTGGTTCTTTCCGTTCCATTTAAAAGGAGGTGTATCTCCAATATCCCGCAATGATTGAGTATTTGTAATATTTCGTCCCATATCCTTTGATGCCATATTATAAACAAGACCATCTTCATGCACATCGGGATGACAGGTATAACAGGAATACTGATTCTGAAATGTATGTCCGGCATTATTGAAAAGCCTGCGTCCCTGCCGTGGCACAGTAATCCTCCTGGGTCCTCCCAGATCAATTGTCTTTACTGTTTCCAGGCTTTCAGTGCTTATTACAGCTATCCTGTCCTCAAGATGTTCAGCCACATAAAGAAGTTTTCCGTCAGGTGAAAGTGCAAGACCTTTTGGATTTGCTCCGGTGGGAATCCGTTTGATAACAAACCGGCTGCTGATTCCCAGATGATTGGAATAGATTCTAAGCATTTCAGGAGATGATTCAGCATATGAGAGCTCTGACAGAATCAATATCAATCACCGAAATACAATTCACTCCTGAATTTGAAATAAAAGCTTTTTTACCATCAGGAGTAATAACAATATCAAAAGGATCAGAATAATATGCATTTGGTTCATCAAGTAACAAGCTGAATTATCCTGCCATTTGCTTTCTGTTCAATAATCCCGATCCCGTAAGTCATCATCAATCCTCTGTTCAACCTGTATGGTGGGAACAGGTTTTTTGGTCTGTATCAGGGTAACAAGCCAGATCACCGGAAGGAGTAAAGGCAACATTTTCCATCATATAAGCAGATTCAATATTCCTTGCGTTCGTATTCTTTGTTGTTTTGTCATTTACAACTGTCAGTTCACTATCAGAGGTTCTCCATAAGGTGCAATAATGCCCGCCGGCTGGTTACATAAAGAGCGCTTCCCATCAGGAGACAATCTGTGCTCCTGTAGGATTATTTCCTGCGGTAAGCCTTTTTTGTTCTGCTCCTGTTGAAGATCAATTACTGATAAGATCTGATGAATAGGAATTTACTACATAAAGAAATTGTCCATCGGCACTTAATGAAAGACCTGCAGGTCCATTTCCGGTTTTCAGAGTATCGGTTACTTATGAACCTTTCAAGATCAATTACCGATACATTATCAGACCATTGATTGCTGACATAAGCTGTTTTCCCATCCCTGCTCAGAATAACACTATGAGGTCGAATACCGACTTTGATCTTATGTTTTACCTTATCCTTTTCAGTATCGACTACAAGCAATGTATTACCTTCCTCTGCAACTACATAAAGATATCTCCCGTCTTTGGAAACAGCCAGATTAAAAGGAGAATAATATTGGGCATCAGTGAATTTTGAAATGATTTTTGATTTTTTTAAATAGAGATGACACGACAAACACTCCAGCGGATGGTCATCAGCAGCGGTCATATTGTTCACATGCTCCCGGGCCCACCGGTGAAAAGGAAAAGATAAAACAGCTACAAGGGTAAAAAGAGCTCCGATTGGTATTATTATCTTCAAATACTTTCTCATATCTATTCCAATTCTACGATTTTCTCTTTGATCGCGGTAATATGAACAGGGATGATTACAGGGGCTTTTGTTACCGCAATGGATACTCTGTTTTCGGGTACCAGTTCAGGATCTTCATGACAACCTACACATCCGCGGCGTTCATTGGGGCGTAACCATATCCATGAACACGGACCATTTATGACATTTCCTTTTTCATCAATGGTCCTGATCCGGAATGGAGTGTCAGCCATCACTTTTAAACTAGAATGAGCCGTCTTCTTCTACCTGAACAATCCCGTAAGTAGTATCGACACCCAGAACTTCAATCTTCCCTGCTTTTGACAGATGGCCAGGATCAATCGGCAATGATGGATTTATAACGTTAATATCCTGGCAAAGGAGCAGGCCCGTCTTCACCTGCATATCCACTTCGCTTGGCAATTTCTTAGGTCTTTCATACTCCTTCACCTCAGCAACATCCAGTATACTATATTGAGAATCAGAGAAAATTGTTTGCCCGAGTGACTTTCTTTTCGGATCAAATACATAAAGAGCAAACTTGTCAGAATCCGATCTGCGGTAAGAAACCAGATATTTCTCCGGATTCAGAGGCATTACATAATAAAACTCCCCATCGATCCCGGATGAAATATCTGTGCGGGTATGCAAAGGTCTGTTATAACTTATCGAGATCACATTTTCTTTTTGCTTGTTCCCTTTGTCCGATTCAATAAAAACTATCCTGCCATCACCTGTCTCTTTTGCTTTGCTAAGCAAAATGCTGTTTTTTCCGGCCTCATAAAACAAGTCAGCTTTGGTTCCATCGGGGCGCATGACTGTTAACATTGGAGTTCCCGTTTCCGGCATCAATGACCTGCTTAATGTCAGCAGGCGGCCATCTTTTAAGACTGAAGTTGCAAAGTTGGTCTGAGGACTGAATGTTATTTGTGTCAGGCCGGAGCCATCGAGATTACATGTAAAAAGGCAATTTGCAGTTCTCACCGTGTCATTGACAGTTAGTTTACTGAATACAAGGCGTCCGCCAGGCAGATATACCGGATCAGTCGCAGTTTTCCTGAATGACCTGATCTTCCTGGATTTAAGATTATCAAGATCCATTTCCCAGATCTGCCATGGATCGTCTGCTTTTTGCTGTGCGGTAAAAAGCATGAACCTGCCGTCATATGAGATTTCGGGAGAGCAGGCTGAATAAAAATCCTTTGTCAGGACCTTAAATGATTCCGGTTTATCGGGATTGAATGCGATTATCCGTGCCCCTGTCGGATATACGCCAGGATTCACCATTGATATAATCCTGGTCCTTTATATTACCTGGAGCCTCTGTCACGATCATCATCCCGCTTTTTACAGATCTCCCCCCACATGAAAATAAAAATAGACAAGCTATGCCAACGGAAATTGTTTTAAGTATGATAATTGCACAATTAATTTTCATGAATCATTGTCATTAAGGTTCTTTAACTGTGCAGGATCTGATTTGCTTTGATGTTTTCAAGTATCTGCACTTTACCGGACGGCCATATTATTTCTATTTTGTCGACTATTTCATTCTTAGCCAGCCCGAAATGCATTCTCGGATCATTTTGTGAAAGGTATCCGGTTGTGCTTTTTTTCTGGGCTGTCTGTACTTTACCTCCGGATGTTAATTTCACCCTTGCTCCGATTCCGTCACGGTTACTGGTTGTACCGATAAGATTAAGCGTCAGCCAGTTGTTCTGGTTGCCTTTATTATTTCGCAGGAATACTGAATGACTATTTAGATTAACGATAAATATATCCAAATCTCCGTCATTATCATAGTCACCCAGGCATGCACCGCGTCCAACAAGCTCCCTTTGAAAGTATTTGCCCAGTTCCAGGGAAACATCCTTGAATTTTCCTGTGCCATCGTTATTAAACATCTGATCTTCCTGCCCATACAGATGTTTAAGAGCACCGTTGGTTTTAAAGATATCGACATCGCCGTCGTTATCATAATCAACAAATGATGAAGACCAACCTACAAACTGTGCTGCAGCCATTGATATACCTGAAGAATCACCCTTATCCGAGAAAATGCCGTTGCCCATATTTTCATACAGGGAGCAGTAAGTATCGTCGGATACAAACAGGTCGAGTAGCCCATCGCCATTAAAGTCAGCAAAATCGACCGACATGCTAACGGTTGCTTCGCCTCCCTGGCTGAATGCTGTTCCTGACATCGTACCGCGGTCTAACAAATTTCTTTCCCCCTTCATTGTGCCAGAGATAATTCAAAGTATGGTCGTTGGCTACATAAATATCCACGAAACCGTCCTCATCATAGTCTGCCGCACCAACACCCATTGCTCTTCCATCAAGGTCGGTAATTCCCATGCTTTCAGTCACATCCCTGAAAGTACCATCTCCATTATTGTGATACAGTACATCCGGCTGGCTGTCATAGGCCATCGGGCCAGGAAAGCCGTCGGGAGCGTAATAATATTTATACTCCGGATCGAACTTAAGGTAGTTTCCAACATAAAGATCAAGAAAGCTGTCATTGTCATAATCGAGCCAGACTGCTCCCACACTGCACTCCTTACCTCCTCCGACACCTGCATGTTTGGTAACATCAGTAAAAGTACCGTTGCCGTTATTTTTAAGAAGCAGATCTGGGCCATAATTGCTAATAAATATATCAGGGAATCCATCATTATTGTAATCACCAATTGCAGCACCCATGCTGTACCATGGTCCGCCAACTCCGGCTTTTTTTGTAACATCCTCAAAGGTTCCGTCGCCTTGGTTGTGGTAAAGATGATTCCCGGGCAATTCAGCCGGTTTGTCACCTTTGCTAAAACCTTCAAGCCATGTTCCGCTGCAGACATAAATGTCAATAAATCCGTCCTGGTCATAATCGAGGAAAGCGGCTCCGCCACCAGCTGATTCAATGATATTGGTCAGATCGCTGGTCACCAATGGAATGGACAAAATTCAATCCGATCTGCTGACCGATTTCCTGAAAATAATCATCATTAGGAACCAGAATGTTTGCGGAAGGTTGTTTTCCCGATCGGGAAGAAGGGTTATTATTTGACTGGCAACCCTGAAAGGCCAGAAAAAGGATAAAAAAGAAGATGTTGCACTTATTTATATTACATCTCCGATAATTCTTTTTTCTAATCATTCTGTCAGGTATCTTAGGGTTAACAAACTGTACAAAAAATCAGGGCGTAAATATATTAATTTTCGTCATTCATGTTAAAATTCAAAAATGTCCGATTTTTCGGGCGTTACAGAGATACTTTTTAACTACACCCTTTTTGATTTTTTTTATATATTTCTCAGGCAATTTTCAGGAGCCGTCCCAGACCTCTATAATACGACTCCTTAAATTCCCCGATTGATATAAAAAAATTAAATATGCGAACTAACCTGTACAATTATAAAACATGATTATTAAATGGATATTAAAACGAGATTAAAAAAGGATTAATTTTAAAATCATTACTGCCTTTTTTTGACTTAATCAGAATGAAACAAAAGACAAAGAATTCTATGAGACAGAAGGAAGCTTTATTACAAAAGTTGTTCCCTTTCCGACCTGTGATGACAAATTGATTATACCGTTATGGTTTTTAATTATCCTTTTAACAAGTGGAAGTCCTATCCCGCTTCCATGAACGGAGGCAGTATTGGAACCCCGATAAAAAGGTTCAAAAATCTTTTAACATGTCCTCTTCTGAAATGCCAATGCCTTTATCTTCAAATATTACCTCTATACATTTTTCAGAGTGTTCGAACTTTATATTAACTGAATGGTCAGATGAGTATTTACATGCATTTTCTATAATATTTGAAACCGCAACCTTGAGTAAGTATTCATCTCCAACGACAGTCATCTGATCGGAATCGGTCAATGAATTGTCGATTGAGATATTAATGCGAAAATCCCTGTTGAATTTACTGATCTCCTCCTGGGCCTGCCAGAGAATCTCATCAATCCTGATTTTTTTATCCAGGTTCACCGGACTCTCTGCACTGGTACGGGCTATCAGTAGTAATCTGTTTGAGAGGTCAATCAGAGATTTAATATCTTCAAGTACAGATGTGAGTGCCGATTTATATTCAATAGTTGAACGGTCTTTCATCATCAGGACTTCAAGCTGGCCGTTTATTGAAGTAAGGGGAGTCCTCAACTCATGAGAAGCATTTGCTATAAAATCCTTCTGCATTGCAAATGATGTTTCAAGCCGTTCAAGCATTTTATTAAATGTTCTGGCAAGCCTGCCAATTTCATCAATACCATTACCTTCAGGAACTCTTAAATTCAGACTGGTTATTGAAATATCTTCGACCTTTTTTACCACATCTGAAATTGGTTTAAGAGCTCTCCCTGAATAAAACCATCCGGCAATAAAAAACAACATGAGACTTATAAGGCAGACAACCATCAGAATAGTCCTTAATTTTTTCAAGATGTAAAATTCCATCTGTATCTAGTGGCTGCAGCAATTACCACAAACTGATTCAATCCAGTTGTATATCAATATTCCCAATACTTCATACTGATCCTGTTTATACGATACCTCTTTTATCCGATTTTACTTGCCCGATAATGGTATTCATTATTTTTATTTCACCATTTTCATCTGAAGTATATAAGGTATCATTTCTAAAATTGAGAATTATAATTTTTTCGTTCTGGAGGTTTACAGGGATATTCTTATCCGATGTCTTAAGATGCGATTTGCATTAAATTCATAACGTATCAAGCAGTAATTTAGCCGTGCTCATGGCCCTGGTATCTGAGGCGGTTATAAAAATCATCCTTCACGGAAGCTTGCTGAAGAAAAATAAATTGCAACTGATGCAATTATCATGATTATTCCTCCAAGCAGAAGAAACTGTAAAGTTAATCTGGTCCTTATCTGCATTTTTGTTTAGCAATTAATTCAGCCCTAGTAATCTCCAAAAATATAGCCAAACCCAACCTTTGTATGGATCAGCTTTTTATTAAATCCTTTATCGATTTTCTTTCGAAGGAAATTAACATAAACATCGACAACATTTGTACCGAAATCAAAGCTGATATCCCACACCTTTTCAGCAATATCGTTTCGCGAAAGTACACGTCCTGTGTTCCTCATAAAGTATTCAAGCAAAGAAAACTCTTTGGCTGTCAGATCAATATGTGAATTTCCTCTGCAGGCGACTTTTTTATCCAAGATCAAGTTCCAGATCACCTACGATTAGCTTGTTTGCCGTTTCATGCTGATTGGTCTACTGTTTTCAGTAAAACTTTTACCCTGGCCAGCAGTTCCCTGAATTCAAAAGGCTTTACAAGATAGTCGTTAGCACCTGCGTCAAATCCTGAGAGTTTATCTTCAGTGGTGCCCAGTGCCGTGAGCATCAGCACCGGGATGCCTGGATTAAGCTTTTTAAGCTTTTTGCAGAGGTCGATTCCATTAATCCCGGGAATTATAATATCGAGTATGTAAAGGTTGTATTTATACTGGCCGGCAAGCTTTTCTGCAGTTATTCCGTCGTATGCTATTTCAGCATCATATTGACTCTCCTCAAGGCCTTTTTTTATGAAATGAAGCAACCTTTGGTTCATCTTCTACGATCAATATCTTCATAAATTTCTGTTTGATTACAGAGTACTTTCAAATACCTTTTCTTTAGCAATATAATAACATTTTCTATTTAACCTTCCCATGGGCATTTAAAAATACTTTTTTGCATAATGTTCCTAGTAGTTCTTTATTTAATTTAGAAAATCTAAAATGCTTATAACCAATATTTTGGTTAATGTTCAACATCATGATTGGATAATATAGTGCAAAAAATGGCACATTTTACTTGGAGTTTTAGATATTTTAATATCTTTGATAGTCTAAATAGATCAGGTGCAAACCTGATGTTATTGCGAACCAGTTTTAACTAACCTGTTTAACCAAAAAAATTGACTATGCAAATCATTACAAAATTACGGCGTATTACGCTGTTTTTGTTCGGCCTGGTGCTTTCCTCAGGCATTCTGCTTGCACAGGAAAGGACCATTACCGGGAAAGTCACTGCTAAAGGCGAAGGACCTGTACCGGGTGCAAACGTAGTAGTTCGGGGTACGACTATGGGAGCTATGACAACCCTGGACGGAAGCTATTCAATAAAAGTACCAGGCCCGACAGCGGTGCTTGTATTTTCATCAATTGGCTATGTAACTCAGGCAATTACAGTCGGTTCCCAGACAACAATCGATGTAGAGATAGTATCGGATGTTAAAGCTCTGGAAGAAGTTGTTGTTGTGGGTTATAGTACTAGGATAAAAGATCAACTTACCGGTGCAGTATCCTCCATTACAGAAAAAGATCTGAAGGCTTCTTCTGCCCCAAGTACTATTAGCCGTTTGCAGGGGCAAGTTTCGGGTGTTAATGTTACAACTTCAAATGTTCCTGGTGGTGATGCAACGATCAGAATACGTGGTGTTGGAACTATCAACGATCCCGACCCTCTGTATGTCATTGACGGAGTACCTGTTGGCCCGGGTAATAATATTAATCCAAGCGACATTGAATCTATTTCAGTGTTGAAAGACGCCTCTTCAGCAGCAATTTATGGTTCGAGAGGTGCCAATGGCGTCGTCCTTATTACTACTAAAAGGGGCACCAGGAATCAAAAAGCTTCTGTTGTTTTTTCTGCAAGAACCGGTTTCAAGCAAGCAACTAACCAATACGAGCTGCTAAATACACAGGAATACGGCCAGGCATTGTGGTTACAAGCCAAAAACCTTGGTACTGTAAACTATACCCATCCACAGTATGGAAGTGGGGCAACACCGGTTGTTCCCGATTACATCTTACCAGCCGGAGCCAAAACCGGTGATCCCGGAACGGATGCTTCCCTTTATAAGTATCCTGATTATGTTATTTTTAAAGCTAACAAAGTTGGGACAAATTGGTATGATGAAATCTATCAAAAAGGTATGGTTCAGGAATACAACCTTCAGGTTTCCGGTGGCGGAGAAAGCACAAGATATTCTCTATCAACAAGCTATTATGATGAGAACGGTATTTTGAAATGGACCGATTTTAAAAGGTTCAATTTTCGTACAAACGTTGAGTCATCACTTACAAATTGGTTGAGAGTAGGCCAATCTTTACAGGCTATTTACATTAACCAGTACGGTGACTTTGGAAATAATGGTGAAGGTACAGCAATATCACAGGCTTACCGTATGCAGCCAATAATACCTGTGTATGATATCGGCGATAATTTCGCAGGGTCAAAAGCACCTGGTATGGGTAACGCAGGTAACCCTGTTGCACAGCTATACCGTGCAAAGAATAATGATGGGAAATGGATGCGGGGATTGGGTGACATTTTTATAGAAGCTAATATCATAAAAGGATTATCAGTGAAATCATTGTTTGGATACAATATTGGTATCTGGAATGACAAAGGATATACCCTTCCATCATTCGAAGCATCTGAGCCGAACAAAGTTCCGGGTATGAATCAGGACACAAATTATTCTGTTTTCTGGAACTGGGTGAACACCGTTAATTATAACATAACAATTGCTGCCATACATAAAATTAGTATTGTTGCCGGAATGGAAGCATTTAAAAATAACTATCAAGCCTTTGGGGCCAGTAGAAGCCAATATTTCAACCTGTCTCCCGATTATATGTATCTGAGCTCCGGTGAACTTAACAAGGATAATTATGGTAACGGTTCATCGAATTCAATGTTCTCACAATTCGGGCGTTTAAACTATGACTTGATGGGCAAATACTTTCTTGAAGCTACAGTTCGTCGTGATGGTTCTTCGAGGTTTGGAGTTAACAAACGTTATGGTATTTTTCCTGCTGCTTCAGTAGCATGGGCAGTTTCTCAGGAGAGTTTCATGAGTTCTACCTCCGACTGGTTGAACCTGCTTAAATTAAGGGCAGGGTACGGTACTGCCGGAAATGACAGAATAGGGGATTACAACGGCTTCTCCACCTATAGTACGAACGGTTATACTGCTTCCTATAATTTTACGGGTTCTCATACATCCGCTATCTCAGGATTTGAGCCCTCTACAAAAGGTTCGAATGATGTATCCTGGGAAACGACGAAAACCCTTAATTTCGGCCTTGACAGCAGGATATTAAACAATACCCTAAGCCTTACCCTTGACGTTTGGTCGAGGACAACCTCTGACATGCTTTACCGTTTAAGTGTTCCTGAAGTGGAGGGATTGGCACAACCGCCTTATGTGAATATCGGTGATATGAAAAACACCGGTTTCGATGTTCAGCTTGGTTATACCAATACGGCAGCAAATGGGAAATTAACCTATGCAGTTACCCTTACAGGTTCACATTACAAAAACAAGCTGGTAAAGTTGTCCAATAATCCAAACGAAATAATTTATTGGAACACACGGCAGGTAGATTATTCAGCAGCCACAATCGGCCATGCATTCCCTGAGTTTTTTGGATATGTTGTTAAAGGTATTTTCCAAACTGCCGAACAGGCCGCCGCTGCTCCTCCAAATGCTGCTTACAATAAACCAGGTCACTTTGAATTCGCCGATACAAATGACGACGGCGAAATTTCACCGGATGACCGTACCTTTATTGGAAGTCCTCACCCAAAATTTACAGGAGGCTTAAACATTGACCTGGGTTATGCCGGCTTCGATCTGAGTATGTCCTTATATGGGAGCTATGGCAATAAAATGATCAACTATGTTGCACGTTGGATCGACTATGGTCAGTTTAACGGAGGTTTAAGTAAAGATGCTTTGTATGATTCATGGACTACTTCCAATACCAAGGCAAGATTGCCAATGTTTGACCAGGATGCGGTTTCCCAATATAATTCAACTGCTTTTGTTGAGGATGGTACTTTTACGAGACTGAAAAATCTCAGGTTGGGTTATACTCTTCCACAATCGCTTTTGACCAAAATCAGAGTTCAGAGCATTCGGGCGTATATTCAGGCTACGAACCTGTTCACAATAACCAAGTACAAAGGACTTGATCCTGAGCTGGATTCATATGGTATGGGTATGGGTATTGACCAGGGCGCATGGCCAACGCCGCGTGAGATCACAATTGGTCTAACCTTTGGAATATAATATGATTGTTTAATTTAATACATAAAAATGATATGAAAAAGTTATCACTTATATCGGGCATACTTTTAATGGCCCTATTTATTTCATGTTCAAAATCATTTTTGGAACAGGTTCCGCAAGGGTCAACATCTGACAATGTGTTCTACAATGAAAAAGGGATTAATGCCCTTCTTACCGGAACTTATGCAATGGTAAAAGGCAGTGCTTTATGGACTGTTTCCTGGGGCGCTTCCATTCAAAACTGGACTTATGGATCCGTTGGATCAGATGATGCTTATAAAGGCTCGGAGAAAACCGACCAGATTCCTGTAAATGAAATTGAAACTTGGACTACTACCACAACCAATAACTACCCTGCTGAAAAATGGAGGTTAAACATTGGTATGGGTGTGAACCGTGCAAACACAGTGTTGAATATTATAGCCAAAACAGAGGGTCTTTCAGAAGCTACTACAAAAGAACTAACTGCTGAAACAAGATTTCTCAGAGGTTTGTTTTATTTTGAATCATGGTTGGTTTTTGGTGACAAAATTCCAATAATTTCTGAAGATAAAGTTGACGTTGCGGCTACTATTACAAACGAAAATGCACCTGGTGCTGTTCTGAACTTTATTATTGCTGACCTGCAATTTGCATGGGAAAACCTTCCTGAAACTCAGGCTGAACCAGGACGTGCGACCAAATATGCAGCGATGGCTCTTGCTGCCAGAGCATACCTTCAGGAACTGAAATATGCTGAAGCAAAACCATTGCTCGACAACATCATTAACAGTCACAAATTTTCACTTATGCCGAATTTCTTTGATAACTATCGTATTGTAAATAACAACAATGCGGAGTCAATCTTTGAGATTCAGTCCTGCGTTAATGATATTGGTGAGTCTTTGAATGGTGAAATGGGTATTGGTCTTAACTGGCCTCATGGTTCTGACATTGGTATGTGCTGTGGTTTCCACCAGCCTTCACAAAACCTGGCCAATGCTTTCAAAGTGGACGCAAACGGATTACCTCTGTTCGATACCTTTAACAATGTTGATTTGGCAAATGATCAGGGGATCGCATCTGAAGCTGATTTCGTTCCTGCAACTGATTTACTTGATCCCCGTATTGACTGGACCATGGGCCGCCGTGGCATTCCTTATCTTGACTGGGGTATAATGCGTGGACGTGACTGGATCCGCTTCCAGCCATATGGTGGTCCTTATTTGCCATGTGAAAAACCATTCTTCTACAAATCGCAGCGATACACATTGTCAACAACAACAGGATGGCAAACAGGTATCAATGCCAATAATTTTCGCTATCTGCGCTATTCACATGTGCTTTTGTGGAGAGCAGAAATAGCTGCCTTTGAAGGTGACTACCCGACAGCTCTTAATTATGTAAATCAAATTCGTACAAGGGCAGGTCATGAAGTGGTTATGGGCAAAGTTAAAATTACCAAGCTTCCTCCATCTGTTTACCCATTTGGAGCTCCAGGTGATGTGGACTTTACACTACCAGCTGCCAATTACAGAATCGGTACTTATACAACCTTTACCAGTAAGGATGAGGCAATGAGAGCTGTACAATGGGAATTACGGCTTGAATTTGCAACCGAAGGGATGCGATTCTTCGACCTCAGACGTTGGGATAAAGCAACAGTTGGCCGGGTTGATATGGCTGCTACTTTGAACGCTTTTGCAAGAGCCGATGAAAGAATAAGAGATGTCATGAAGGGTGCAATATTCACAGAAAAGGCTAAATATCAGCCTGTTCCTCAGACCCAGATTGATTTACAGCCAGATGTTCTGAAACAAAATACTGGTTATTAATTAAATACTGATCTAATACAAAAGAGACTGTCCTTCCTCCTGACAGTCTCTTTTTTTTAGATATCTTACTTTAAAAAATAATAATAAAAGGCAATATTTGATTTTTAGAAATCCGCATTTTAATTTATACCTGGTAGCGCAATACCAAAAAGCAGCTTATAGAGATGGCCCTGAGTTATTTAATTCTTACAGTGTCACCTGCAATGAATTTATATTTTGTAATCTCTTTGCAGATTTGGCAGTCAGCAAAAGGAGAATCAGGAGCCACCTTTGAAGTCTCGATGAATATTGTCCGGTTACTTATTGAAAGGAATTTCATCTCACCATCCAATTCTTTCGAGATTGATAGCTTTCCATTCTTATTAATCAATATAAGATGTTCCTTAAAAGGTAATCCTTGACCCTGGAAAGTGAATATAGTCACAATGGCATCTTTATGAGAATCCTCGTCAATTTCACCGATAATAACATTAGATGGATCAATCAGACATTTTTTATCACCGGCGGAAAAGATTATTAAACCATCATTTGTCATAGTTTTATTTGCATCTTTTAACTTTTTATTTACATAATTCCCTGCAATATCGATTACCTGTTTTCTGATTTTTTGTTCTGAAGATTTATAAGCCGGACCTGACCCGGAATTCTGCGAACAGCCAAGTAGTAATCCGGTAAGCAATAGAAGTAAATGATATGTTCTCATAGGTAAATTGAAAGAGGGATTCAAAACTATATAAAAAAAACGATTTGCGAAAGTATAAATAATCACCGTATTAAAATATGGTTTTTAATATGGTGATAAAATTCTTAATCAATCCTGCATGGAATTGTAATAAAAGTCATTTCAGAGGTAAAAGAAAGAAATTTAAAATACTGTCATTTAGTCAAAGCAAATAAAAAGTTCTTATAATATTCATTTTAAGATAAGACAAAATATTTAGGACCGAATCCAGCAAAATGATTCATTCCCCCGGCAATTTTCCCTTAATATGTAACTAAATTGTTATTTTTTAAAACAAAAATGATTGACATTGATATCTAGTTGTCCGAACTTTACAAAAGAAAATGTTATGGGGGAAAAGACTAATTATAGGTCTTTAATATAATAAATTAACTTTTTAGAAATATCAAACCATAAGCCCGATGAAAGTAGTTAGTTATTTTGTTGCCGGATTTCTATTTTGGGCTGTTGTTTCAGCAGTACCTTCTTATGGACAAAAAGAATCTAAAAAAAGCATTATTACCGGGTATGTGACTGATGCTTATCATTATCCAGTGGTTGATGCTATAATAATGATTAATAGTAGTAAAACCAGTGTTGTTACTGACGAAAAAGGATTTTATGAAATAAAAGTCAATCCAGATGCTTCAACGATTGGAATTCTTTCTTTTGGATATGGCATACTGGAAGAAGCAATCAAAGGAAGGTCCAGAATAAATTTTGTTTTTTCAAATTCAATTCAAAATCAGAATATTATTCAGAACCATCCGGAAGAGGAGGAAGAAATTAATGTTGGTTATGGCACCGTAGAGAGGAAAAGCTTAACAACATCAGTCAACAAAATAGACGGTACGGACAAGAGATATGCATCATACAATTCAATTTATGACATGTTACAGGGCTCAGTGCCTGGTGTTGTGGTAAATAACGGACACATCCTGATACAGGGGATTTTATCGGTTTTCCTGAGCAATGAACCTCTGTTTATTGTTGATGGTATACCTGTCAGCTCAATAGCAGATATTCCGCCTCAGATGGTAAAATCAATCGAGGTCCTTAAAGGTTCCGCTAGTTCGATTTATGGATCAAGAGGTGCAAATGGTGTAATTCTTATTGATCAGCTCGATGCTCAGTACAGAGATAGTTTAATGTCAACCGCTCCCGGGAAGGTACCATTTGTTGAAACACGAGCCGCCACAAATATTAAGGGGAGCACTGCTACGCTGAACGGAGTAGTAAATGCCAATGATCTTCCGACTTTTGTTACATTTGAATATGGTACAACTCCGAGCCATGGAACTACAATAGCATCTTCTCAAAGTCCTGTTACAGGAAACATCTCCGGCTACGTCAGCGCAGACATTACAGGTCTTATAGCCGGTACCACCTACTACTTCAGAGTTATTGCAGCAAATTCCCTCGGTAAAACAACCGGGGTTGATATCCCGTTTAAATACTCAGGGGAAGTCCCCTTTGCTGAAACCAATGCAGCAACAAACAACTCACCCATGGCAGCTCAACTAAATGGCATTGTTAATGCGCACGGTTTGTCAACTGTTGTGACTTTTGAATATGGCACAACAACAAATTATGGTACAACAATAACAGCCACTAAAAATTCTGTAACCGGAGCCACTTCTGCCAGGGTAAGTGCAAATGTTACGGACCTTAAAGCCGGTACAGATTACCATTACAGAATCATAGCAACCAACGACGAAGGAACGACCTATGGCGGGGATGTAACTTTTAAATCAGAATATGTAATTGGAGAGTATTTATATGGTGGCTATATATTTTATGTTTACGAAACAGGAGAACATGGCCTGGTATGCGCGCCATCAGACCAAAGCCTGAATGCATTATGGGGCAACTGTACGCCGGCAGGAACTTCTGGCAAGGTTATTAACACAGGCTATCAGAATACAACAGATATTGTACTTGGTTGCCCTGATGAAGGAATCGCGGCCAAATTGTGTTATGATTTGGAGATGAATGGGTATAGTGACTGGTTCTTACCGTCAATTGATGAATTGTTCCTTATGTACACTAATTTATATACAAAAGGCTTAGGCGGCTTTGAAGATTGCTTCTATTGGAGTTCTACTCAGGATAAATACGGAGTATGGGCAGTGAGTTTTTATTATGGCAGTAAGAGTAATCACGACAGGAATGAAAATGCAATAAGAACTCGTGCAGTCCGGGCTTTTTAAAAATCAATATTTGATACAGCGGTATTTCCTTCCTGCAAAGGCTATCTTTAAAATCTAATTATTAGGTGAAATTAAGATGAGCCCTAAATCAAAAAATTACTTTTTCCCTAAAGGTATTAAAAGGCAATTCTACATGATTTAAAATTAAATTTTACCTTTATTGCCTCAGACAAATTTGGCGCTGTAAACAATCAATAATGAAACCAGAAAAGAATCTGTTCAGGGTATTTTGGCTATTCATAATTTTCTGTACGAGCTGTACTACAGAGTCCAGGTATAAAATTCTGAATACAGGCCATGAGCCCGGAATTGAACCTGATTATGCTGATATTACAATCCCGCCCAATATTGCTCCCATGAATTTCCGGATTAATGAAACCGGGGATTATTTCAGGATTATTGTAACAGCCGGTAATGATGAAACTCAATTTAAATTAAAATCGACTGACGGATTAGTAAGATTTCCCGGGAAAGCATGGAGAAAGCTGATTAAAGGAAGTAGAGGAGATACCATTAAAATCCGGATATCTTCATACAAAACGGACAAAAAGGTACATCGACAATTTGACCCTGTCCTGATGGCAGTGGCAAATGAACCTGTCGATCCTTACCTTGTTTACCGGCTTCTTTACCCTGGTTATTATAGCTGGTCTCACATCAGGATAGTCCAGAGATCGCTGGAAAGCTTCTCGGAAGAACCCCTATTTGATAACCAGATAATGGAAAAGAACTGTGCAAATTGCCATTCGTTTAACAGGAACAGAGCCGACAGATTCATGATCCATATCAGGGGATCCCTGGGAGGTACTTATTTTATCAAAGACGGCAAGATTACGAGAACTGATCCGAAAATAGATGCAATGCCCGGCAGTGCAACATATCCTTCATGGAATCCTGATGGGAGGTTTGTGGCATTTTCATCAAACCAGGTAAGGCAGAGCTTCTATTCAGTACCTGAAAAAAACATCGAGGTTTTTGACCTTGTATCATCGCTGATATTATACGATACTGAAAAGAATGAGATCATAAATATCACAGACCGGGATACGACAAAATACCTCCAAACGTTCCCCTCATGGTCACCTGATGGAAAGTATCTGTATTTCTGCAGGGCCCTGCCGCATAAATCAGCTTCGGATCCTGATTTTGATGACATAACCAGTACCCGTTACGACCTGGTGAGGAAATCATTTGATCCTCAGACAAGATCATTTGGCGAAAGCGAACTCGTATTCAATGCATCTGTCATCGGGAAGAGTGTTTCCTTTCCAAGAATATCACCTGATGGGAAATTCCTGGTCTTTACTATTCATGATTACGGTACCTTTCCTATATGGCACAAAGAGGCTGATCTCTGGATTATAAATATGAAATCAGGTAAGGTATCGGGAATGGATCTGAACAGTGATAGGACGGAAAGCTATCATACCTGGTCATCCAACGGCAGATGGCTTGTATTCAGCAGCAAGCGGATCGACGGCAGGAGTGCCAGGCCCTATTTTGCTCATATTGATTCTCTGGGAAACCAGGGAAAACCATTTGTCCTGCCGCAGAAGGATCCTTCACTCTACGACAGTATGCTGGAATCATTCAATATTCCTGAATTTGTCAATGGGAGAATAAAGATCGGACCAAGGGATCTTGCTGCTGCCTCAAAGCAGAAGCCTCTGAAGGCCACGTCCGGAAATCCGGTAGTGAAAGTTACCCCGGGAAAAGAAAATGAGAAGGTTCCGGAATTGAAACCAGGCGAAAAGCCACTACATGAATGATCAGAATGAGTAATTCAGGAAGTATAAGGAATTCAGACAATTATATATCAGCAGGTATCTTCTTCATGATTGCCTTCGTATATTTTTGCTTCATAGGAAATTATGCCCTCTATTTCCAGGAAACACAATCGCTCTTTGTCTTTTCGTCTGAATACCTCCATGAGCACCTTATGAAACCCGGAGCTCCGCTCGAATACATTGCCCGTTTCCTGACTCAGTTTTATTACAGTAAATTAATTGGCTCTGTTTTACTCACACTCGTTCTTGCTTTGCCCGTGTTCATCCTTTTAAAAATAAACAGGCGGCTGATGCCGGGTAACTTCCTTTCGCCAGCTTTTATCATACTCCCTTCGGTTCTTTTAATGCTGATGCAAGTGAATTATTATCACATGATGGAGTATAACCTTGGATTTGTTATAATTTTTTCGTTTTATCTGCTTACCGTATCCCTGAATAAAAAAATACGCATCATAACTGTTCTGACTCTCTTTCCCTTATTCTATTTTATTGCGGGTGCATATGCTCTGATCTTTGTGGTCATGTATATTGTTCATAACCTTTTACTTGAAAAAAGGGCTCGGAGATACATTCCTTCATTCCTTTTACTTATCGTTGCCAGCCTGACATTCCTGATATCCTGGAAAGTCGTTTTTCTCCAACCCGTGGAGCAGTTCGTATTGTTCCCCCTTCCACTGTTTGAAAGTGTCTTCTATACACTTATTTTCTGCCTGATGGCAGGTTGCGTGATTTTTTATCCACTTATTCCCCGTCTCGGGCCACGATGGAAAGAGAGCAGGTTTAACACCCGGCTATATACGAATATTTCATCAGCAATAATTTACATTGTTGCGATTATTGGTTTGTCAGCACTCTATAATCCCCAGACAGCCAGGGTAATTGAAATGGAGAAGCTTGTTTTCCGTCAGAAGTGGAATGAAGCTGTCAGGTTCCAGGAAAAGCATCCATCGAGGAATCTTATTGGCCAGTACTTCTATAATATTGCACTTTCCGAGACTGACCAGCTATGTGACAGGTTATTCACCGGCAGCCAGGATTTCGGAACAGGATCGCTGGTCCTGCCCTGGGGTGATGTTCATCTTAACAGGGGGGCATATTTCTATTATGCAGTAGGATTGATAAATGAGGCTCAGCGATGGGCTTATGAGGAAATGGTGGTGTACGGATCCCGCCCCCAGAACATGGAGCTGCTTGCAAAGACGAGCCTGATTAAGGGTGACTATGTGCTTGCAGGGAAATACATCAACATTCTTAAAAAGACAATTTATTACAGGCGCGAGGCAAAGGAATTTGAAAGGCTGGCAAACGATCCCGAACTTATAAAGACTGATCCGGAGCTTGGGAATAAGCTGAGGCTCATCCCCAGGGGCAATTTCTTCATTCAGTTCAATGAACCGGAAAATAATCTCCCGCTTATACTTGCTTCACAGCCCGACAACAGGAAGGCTTTTGAATATTATATTGCTGAACTGCTTCTTGCTAAGAATGTTGAGGCTGTGATTAACCAAGTGAAGTATATGAAGGGAATTGGCTATACAAGGATACCACGCTGTATTGAAGAGGCTATAATGATTTATTTTAACAGCCAGAGAGTGTACCCGGATCTTGGAGGACTCTCAATCAGCGAGGAAACCGCTACACGTTTTGGCCGCTATTTCACAAACTATATTGCTGCACGGCAGGTTCCCTCCACTTTAAAAGAAAAGATGCAGAGCCAGTTTGGGGATACGTTCTGGTACTACTATCATTTCAAATAATTGAGCACGTACTCATCACCCCTCTCTCTGGTATCACATGTACTCACCCCCCGGCCCCCTCTCTCTGGTATCACATGTACTCACCCCCCGGCCCCCTCTCTCTGGTATCACATGTACTCACCCCCCGGCCCCCTCTCTCTGGTATCACATGTACTCACCCCCCGGCCCCCTCTCTCGGTATCACATGTACTCACCCCCCGGCCCCCTCTCTGGTATCACATGTACTCACCCCCCGGCCCCCTCTCTCTGGTATCACATGTACTCACCCCCCGGCCCCCTCTCTCTGGTATCACATGTACTCACCCCCCGGCCCCCTCTCTCTGGTATCACATGTACTCACCCCCCGGCCCCCTCTCTACTTCGTAAAGAGGGGGAGATTGTATTTGAAAATCTAGGATATGGAATTAAGGAAAGCTAATATTTTTTCTTTGGTTTTGTCAATGTCATTCAGCTCTTCATTTTTTATTCTGAGGATGTGCATTCGCAAATTTATGATTTCTGAGTCTTTAAACTGATCGTATTCTTCTGTTGTGTTATGTATCGGTCCATCGAGTTCAATTACTGCCTTTTTTGAGTCGCAATAAAAATCTGCAACGAAATAATTTAATCTTATTAAGTTACCACTATAAAGGACAGGATGCTGTCGGAGAAATTTATACCCTGAAAGTCTTCTTCCTCTTAGTTCTTTCCACAGAAGTTTTTCAGACGCAGTCATGTTCTTTCTAAGATCCTGTGCATGCTTCTTAATCTTCTTAAAATCAAATTTTTTTTTGTCAGACATTTTAATAATTCCACAATATAAATTTATGAAATAATCCAATGACATTCCGACTTTCTAATGCATGTACTCACCTCTTGGCCCCCTCTCTACAGAATTCAAATGTACTCACCCCCCAACCCCCTCTCTACAGAATTCACATGTACTCACCCCCCAACCCCCTCTCTACTTCGTAAAGAGGGGGTGTAAATGATGGTACATGAGTAAATTCCCCCTCTTTGCTTGAGCAGAGAGGGGGAAAAGAAGGGGGTGAGTACGTGTGAACACTGTGAGCAGAGAGGGGGAAAAGAAGGGGGTGAGTACATAAAAAGGTAGGGACGCGATGTTTTGCGTCCCTAGATAAAGATAAAATTTGATAAAGACACGATGCATCGTGTCTCATCCAAGATCAATAAGCCGGATCCTGTGTAAGAACCCCTTTCTGAAGGTCCATCTGGTCCTGAGGTATTGGCCAGTAATCGTCTTCAGTCGCACTGAAGTGAGCTACAGTTGGGTATGCAAGGAAGGACCTGAACGTAATGTCATCTGCAATGTATGCATTCAACGTTTGTTCAAGGATGCCCCATCTGCGAAGGTCCCAGAAGCGCATGTTGGTGCATGCGAACTCAAGCCGGGTCTCCTCCTGTACAGCTTTCAGTGCATTAGTCTGGTTATCAAAAGGATATACTCCAGGGCCAGGATAAGGTTCAATCTTATAATTGGCTGCCGGTTTGGTATAGTCGACAACAGGGTTGCTGCCGAGGTTCTTGGTACTGGAGCAGAGACCCATCACGGGTGTACTGGATTTGGATCGGTTACGGATCATGTTAACATATGTCCTGGCAAGTTCCAGATCGTTGTCTGCTATGGCCACTTCAGACCTCCAGAGAAGTACACTTGCATAACGGTAGGTCCTGAAGTTCTTTGGGTTATTAAATCCGGTACCGTTAAGACACAGAGCCTGTTCAGCCTTTGTGTGCATGAATATCTTGGTCATGAAAGGTCCGGCATTGTTCTGTTCACGGATCCAGTCATTTCCCGGGTGGATACCCCAGCCAAGGAAATCTACACCGCGCCGGGCTATGAGCCAGTCAACACGGGGATCGATCAGGTGATCTGTAGGTGTGAAGTCCACTCCGCTTCCGACAAGCATGTCGGTAGCCATATGCACACGTGCAGCCGGATCCAGTACAGGAAGACCGTTGGCATCCACCTGAAAAGCATCGAACAGGTTACGTGATGGCTGATAAAATCCCCAACCACCACAGCTTGCAGGGCCATTCTGGTGGAAATTGCAACCTGAGCCCATGGTCTGGGAAGTGCTTGTCGAGGTGGTCGAGCATTGTAACTCGAAAATCGATTCAGCATTGTTCTCATGTGTGCAATCGAAGTTATATGTGAACTCAGGCACCAGACTGAATTTTCCGCTGCTAATGATATCATCAAGAAGCGGTTTGGCCTGGGCGAGTTTCTTCTGGAACATATAAGCCTGGGCTAACATAACCTCAGCTGCGTATTTGGTCACACGGCCCGGTTCGTTATTGATCTTTGTTGTCGGGAGGTTGGTGATAGCAAACTGAAGGTCCTTTTCGATCCCGTCCCAGCCCGGGGAGTCATTAGTAACTTCTTCCGGCTTTGTATCCCCCAGTTCAGTCGGGGTTGTTATGTAAGGGATATTCTCAAAAACCTTGTTTGCCTGCATGTGGAACCATGCTCTCAGACATTTGGCCTCAGCTTCGATCTGTGTGGCTCTTGCATCAGGCAAAGGTTTCGCTCCTGCCTGGGTAGTCCACAGGAACTCAAGACACACATTTGCACGGGCGACTCCCGAATAACTGTCGGCCCATCTGGCGCGCAGATACGGGTTGTTTGGCAATGCCTCATATCTTTCCAGAAGGTTAAAGTTACTCTGGTCACCGGCCGACGTTCCTTTGTATGCATCATCTGAACAACCGCCTGAATAAGTCCAGTCTGAGTTCAGTGCACCCCCGAACATGTCGCTTCCCTGTAATCTCTCGTAAACGCCGATCAGCAGTGATTCAACACCCTCAGGTGTCTGCATAACGGATCCTGCTGCTACTCCGGGAGGTTCCTTTGTAAGGAATTCCTCACTGCATGAGTTTATCATTAACCAGCTTCCGAGAAGTACGGTAATTGATAATAATTTGATTATACTTTTCATATCTGTTTCTTTTAATTAATTAACATTTTCTGGTCAGATTCCGAATGTAATACCGACAATGAACTGCTTAGGTGTTGGCCATGCTCCTGAATCTATTCCCATGTTGATACCTGCACCGTATATTTCCGGGTCCAGACCAGTATATTTGGTAATAGTGAACAGGTTGGAACCCTGGAAGTAGATTTGGAGAGTATTAAACTTGTTCTTCAGAATATGGTTCAGGTCGTAGCCAACCCTCAGGGTCTTCATACGCAGGAATGAACCATTTTCGAGGAAAGCTGTGGAAGGTTCCTGGTGCCCAGTGTCATTATTGTAGATGATCGGCATCGTGGCATCGGCATTGTTCTTCAGGTATGGGCTTCCCCATGATTCATAGAGCCTTCTGTGGCTCTTCATCGATTCAAACTGAGTATAATCGATAAACCGGCTTACATAGTTTACAATCTCGTTTCCGACACTTGCATACAGAGTGGTCGACAGGGTGATTCCCTTGTAACCAAGGCTGAGGCTTAACCCTGCAGTGAAATCAGGATGAGGTGACCCTATATACGTACGATCGGCAGCATCTATGTACCCGTTCCCGTCAACATCCCTGTATTTGAAAGATCCTGCTGTGTTGTACGTCCCTGAAGCACCAAAAGCTTTTGGCCATGCCGCAGCCTCCTCGGCGCTCTGGAAAATACCCTCAACTATATAACCAAAGAATTCAGGGAATGCTCTCCCGGTCTGAGTTCTTGTATAGTACTTCTCACGATAACCAGAACCCTGGTAAAAGTCGCCGGCATTATCGGTAAGCTTCACGAGTTCATTTTTGTAATGTGAGAATACAAGTCCGGCACTATATGTGAGATCACCGTTTAATGCACTGTTTGAATACCCGAGGTCAATATCAATGCCGGTATTCCTCATCTGACCGATATTGATTGACGGTGTGGATGCAGAACCGAGGATCAGTGGTATCTGCCTCGGATAGAGCATATCCTTTGTGTCACGGCGCCATACATCGATTGTAAGGGTCAGGTTCTTTAATACGGTTGCATCAACACCTATATTGGTCGTACTTGTTGTTTCCCATTTAACATCCGGGTTACCAAAGGTTGACTGGTAAAATCCGGTGTTACCGACCACTCCATTCCCGCCGGTGATTGGATAAGCTCCGGCAGTCATACTGTAAGCAAACTGTGTATAGCTGTTATAATTACCCATACGGTCATTACCGACTGTACCGTAACCAACACGCAGTTTCAATTCATCCAGCCACGATTTGGTAGAGGACATGAAGTCTTCCTGCGATATTCTCCATCCGACAGAAAATGCTGGGAAAATACCATACTTCTTCGTACCGAAACGTGAAGAACCGTCCCGTCTTACCACTGCCTCTACCATGTACTTGTCGGCAAACGTGTAATTCAATCTGCCGAATAAAGAGAACAGACTGTACGAATTATTATCATCAGAGTTATTTGTACCTGCAAGACCGGTATTAAGAGTCATGTAACTGACATCCTTGAACGGGAATTGGTACCTGGTCCCATAGAGATAAGTGTAGGTGTTGTTATAAGCCTCACTCCCTACGATAGCTTTGAAATTGTGCTGACCTGTAACCAGTCCGTATTCCAGTGTATTTGTCCATGTCCAGTCAAGTCCGAAGGCAGAATATTTATAGAAATAATCATAGGTTCCCCTTTCTGCTGCTGCAACCTCAACAAAATCATAATTATTTCTTCCATATCCATACTGATTGACACCAATAAGTGTTTTGACTGACAATCCCTTGATGAGGTTCAGCTTCAGGAAGGCGTTGCCGCTGAAATTCAACTGCTTTGTCTTATCATCCTTGTTTGTGTCAAGCAAAAATAGAGGATTCTGGGCATTGCCCATACGTGAAGGCCTTGATCCTGCATACGTTGTCCCTGATTCATCATATACAGGTACAGCTGCCGGTAGCCTGTAGCACCAGGAAACCATTGAACTTTCACCATTATCTGTCAGATATCCGAAAGTATCGGTATACTGTACTCCGAGATTAGTACCGATATCGATCCATTTTGCCGGCGAAGTTGTGATATTGCCACGGACACTGAACCTGTCAAAGCCGGTAAACTTGAAGATACCCTCCTCATCGGTGTAGCCCATCATCAATGCGTAGGTTGTATTCTCTGATCCGCCTGAGACATCAAGAGTATACTCTTTATAGGCGGCATTACGCGTTGATGCACCAAACCAGTCGGTTCCCGGGCTTAACCTTGTAATAAGATATGTGTCATCTCCGTCCTCAACAGCCAGTTTGTTGTCATATAATGACATATCTGCACGGGGATCACCCTGTTCTGCTGCAGTCGGGTAGATATAGTAAGGGAGATGAGGCGTGGCACCGTTTCCGAACTGAGTATGGCTGTAGTTCTTCGGATCAGATGGCTGACCGATAGGCTGGCCGGCATTTTTTGCCTCGAGCCAGAGCATGTCAGCCCATTCCTGTGTATTCAGCAGGTTGTAGAATTTCCCCGGTGTGGTGATACCCTGCCTGACATTCACATTCATGTTCACTTTCTGGTTTTTCCTACCTCCTTTTGTTGTAATAAGTACAACCCCGTTAGCTGCCCGGGCACCATAGATTGACTGCGCAGCAGCATCTTTCAGAATTGTAATTGACTCAACATCATTTGGCGCATAGTTTCCACCGGGAACCCCATCGACAACATATAGAGGATCGGAGTTATTGATCGTGGTCATACCGCGGATCCTGATGGTTGAACCTGCCCCAGGTGTGTGCTGATTGAGGATTGACACACCGGCAACTTTACCCTGAAGACGTGTTATCGGGTTTACAGCAGCACTTTCTGAAAGTGTTGCGGCATCAACCGTCGATACAGCACCTGTCAGTGATTTCCTTGCCTGAGTGGAGTATCCTACAACAACAATCTCATCCAGGGCGGACACAAGTTCTGCCATCGTGACATCAATTGTTGCCAGTGACCCGACAGTTTTTTCCTGACCAGTATATCCTATGAAGGAAAAAGCCAGGATTGAATTTCCCGAGTTGACCGTAATGGTATACCTACCATCGGCATCTGAAATGGCACCGTTTATTGTACCTTTTTCAAGAATGTTGACACCAGGCAGCGGAGTACCATTTGCATCGGTTATCCGGCCTGTGACTCGCTTTTGCTGCATATCGTTCGTGACATTCCCGTTGTCCGGCAGGCTTATGACAGCGAATGCCTGGGAAGTAACAAACAACATCAGCAATGGTAGAAGTTTCATGGCAATCCTCAGTTTGCTGAAGCCTGCCTGTAATGAAACTACATGCATGATTTTCTTAGTCATACTTAAGACGTTAGTTAGATTAAATAATGGAAAAATAGATAACTAAGCAGTGTGTACTTAGCTGAAATAAATGGTTTTGAGCAAATTAATACTCAAGTCAGAAGTGATTGGATTAATTGTAGTTTCTCATAGGCACACAGATTAGGTTAGTAGGGTATTCCAAATTTAGATAAATGTTTCTTAATTACCTAATGTCAGGTTGATTTTTTTTATTTTGCTAATAATCATTTGATTGTTCAATTTTGTTGAAGGTTTCACGTAAAAAACTGCTCAATGTAGAAAACTATTGTTATCAGAAATATATTATAGGTATTATTAGCGTTAATATAAAATTTGGGAGTCGAATTAAGAAAATGTTGTAAATTTATTGACCTTATCGGTCGGGGAGAGGCATAAGTATATTGGTCGTGTATGGAATTAACAGCTATAATCCTCGCGGACGGTTCATTTCCGGTACATGAGATCCCTCTCGGGTACCTCCGGAATGCCGAACATATCATCGGCTGCGACGGAAGTGCCAAAAACCTTCTTGAAGCCGGTATTGTGCCTGAGGCTATAGTTGGTGATCTTGATTCTCTTAGTGATGAGAGTGCGAAAAAATACTCCGATCGACTTTATCAGGATGATAATCAGGATACAAATGACCTTACGAAGGCAGTATATTGGTGCTTTGAAAAAGGGTATAAAGAAATTCTCATCCTTGGCGCAACCGGAAAGCGCGAAGACCATACCCTGGGGAATATATCGCTGCTGGCCGAATATGCCAGGAAGGTAAAAGTTATTATGGTCACTGACACTGGTATTTTTTCTCCGCACCTGAAAAGTTGTACAATTTCTTCATTTCCGGGCCAGCAGGTTTCGGTTTTTTCTATAAATCCTGACACACAGATCACCTCCTCCGGATTAAAATACAAACTCGACAGCTTGAAATTACACAACTGGTGGAGAGGAACTCTGAATGAAGCTTCAGGGGATTCATTTGATCTTAACTTTACCGGAGGGCCGTTGATCGTGTTTCAGAAATTCAGGGACAAAGAATAGTTATGCGGTTTTGCAAGTTATGCGGTTTTGCAAGTTGTTTATTTATAGGATTTTAGATATTTAATTAAGGTTCCTTTGCCATTAATTAGTCGTTGAGCTTTCCCTCTTCTGTTAATTGCGATATCCTTAATAACATAGCCTTGATCTTCAGCAATATAATACATGTTCTTAACCTCACCTGTAGAGCCTTTCGAAATTTTAAGAAATTGTTTAAACTCAGGATTTCCACCACGACAGAATCCTTCACTGATATTGTTCATTATTGAAACACCGGCACGATATATTTGATCCCTGAATCCAAAATCCCGGCACTCCTTAAAATCAGAATAAATCAAGTTAACGAGTTCTCTGGCCATTTGCCAGATTTCGAGCTCTTCAAAATTTTTAATAGTTGTCATTTTAGCACATTTTAATAGGTGAGACATATATATTCCAATACTAAATTTACAACTAATTTTAATTATCCATTATTCCTAACCGCACAACCGCATAACCGCACAACCGCATAACCGCCTTACCGCACAACCGCATAACCGCACAACCGCCTAACCGCACAACCTCACAACCGCACAACCGCACAACATTTCTGGCAGTTTCTCACCCTGATATAGTCTCCTTTACAAGATTGATCAACTGCACCCTGCTTTTAACATTTGTTTTGATGTAAATATGGTGCGTATGATCCTTAACTGTCTGCAGGCTTATGAAAAGTTTATCAGATATCTCTTTATTGCTGAGTCCATTGCAAATTTCCCTGATCACATCCGATTCCCTGGGTGAAACCTCGAATCTCGTGCAGAATTCTTCAAAAGGGATATTTTCCTCCGGTTCGGCGGTGAATGTCGGAAGGAGAGTACCGTAGCTGAAATAGACCGGAAGAAATGTATTCCCAAGGAAAAATCCAAAAATGAATACAACAGCTATCCATGTCTGGGTTGTATAAAAAAGAAGCGGAACACACTGGACGATCATTATCAGAAACAGGGAAGGAGCTATAATCTTTCTGTCGTAACCGTGAATGACCTGCTGTCCCTTCCATGGAAAATGGATCAGATATGCTGCGAGAAAGAAATGAATGAGATTCATAATGACATAGTACTCCCGTATAACAACGGAAGTATTAAATTCATTGGTCCGTGTTACGAAATACCCCAGAACTATAATCACTGAGAAATTGGCTAAAAGCAACCAGAAGACCAACCACTTTTTGCCGATCTTCCCCGACAGGCTCCCTGAGAACCTGATAAGCATCAGCCAGGCAAAAACCAGAAACGGTAATCCTAAAAGCATTGCTATGTCGGATAACCTTGTAAGAGTTTCGGGGGAATAAGGGAAGTAAGGAACGATTCTAATGACTACCTGTCCCCAGATACCGTAAAATCCGAAAGTGTAAATGAATACCTGGAAGTAGAGGAGTGCCGAAAATATTTCCGATCTGTACTTATTCCTTAACCTTGAAGCAAGTATAATACCTGCGGCCGAAAGTGCAACTGAAACAATAAAGATCAGGTAAAACAATAATTTGATCATGAAATAAAGTTAGGATTGGCAGATAACTTATGAATAACGCTGAAATTCCGAAATCTACCCGTACTACTTAAGTATTGGGATCCATACTTAAGTAGGAATGTTGTATAATCACTACTATAGTTTGGCTTCTGTTAGAAAATCAGGGTTTAAATTTGAATCATCAATGAACATAAACTGATTGGATTTAATACTTAAAACAATGGAAACAGAAAAAAATTACAAGCTTTTCCCGACCTTCGGGGATAGTTTTGGAACCGGCTTTCAGGTAATGCTCGATAATTTTCTGAGGTTACTGCTGGTAGTTTTTGTACTCGCTATATTAACGGCACCCTTCAGAATGTTTAATTTCAATTTCAATCTACATGATTTACCCAGAAGCCCGTTTGAGCTTGGTCACTGGTTTAGCCATGATATCGGACATTTGTTCACCCTGGGTGCGCTGGGAATAGTCGGAATGTTCCTTGGATTTATAGCTCTCTGCTATACTTTTCTTGCGGCCCCTGTGGTCAAATACGGCGGAAACATGATATTTGTACAGGCAGTCAGGAAGATAAAACCTGATTTTGAACTTCTTATAAGAGGTTTCTGGGAGAATTATCTTTACATCATCCTGGCCAATCTCCTTGTTGTCGCTCTGGTGGTCCTCGGATGCTTCGCCCTGATCATACCTGGTATCATTATCGCATGCAGGCTCGCTTTTGTGACATACATTGTTATGGACAAGAAGCTTGATCCTATAGAAGCCGTTGAGCTGAGCTGGAAACTTACTAGGGGGCATGGATGGACAATATTCCTGATGGGCTTTGTATCAATCTTCATATTCATACTCGGTCTGTGTCTGTTGTTTGTAGGTGTATTCCCGGCAATGATGTGGATCTCAAGTTCATTCGCGGCGCTTTATCAATCGGTTCTTCTTGAAAAGGAAAAACCGGCAGTAACCGAACAGGCGGCTGCTTAAAAGAAGTTATCTCACTGTCTTAGTTTTATTTTCCAGGGGCTGCAACTTTTTGCAGCCCTTTTTTGTTTAACGATGGTAGTAATATCTTCTAAAATTCGCTAACTTTATAATTGATCTAACTTTATTATTCAATTCAAAAATCTGATTAAATGAAAACGAAATCATTGATCCTGATGCTGGCTCTTTTTATAGCTTGTTCCAGCTGTTTCAAATGCACAGGGCGGACTTATAAGAAGGGCTATTAACAGACAGATCGATCACAAAATTGATTCGGCAATTGATAAAAGCGCCCAGGATAAGGCTAAAGAAAAAGAACAATCTGACAAAAATACATCTAAGACTAACGGCGGAACAAAGGAAACAGGTCGCGGACTCCTGGGAGGGAAAATTGACATCAAATACAAAGATGAATATGACTTCACTGGCAGGATATATATGGAAATGGAAATGTATGATAAAAATGACGTGACAAAGTCAGATTATTTTACCTATTTCAACCCGGAGTCAGCAAGTGCAGGTATTGAAGTCAAAGTAATTGATCCAAAAAAAGGGGAAGGGGCCCCGCTTACCAAATTCCTCTTTGATATGGAAAACAAATGTTTTATGATGCTCATTGAAGGTGACGATTCCAAAACCGGAATTATTTCAACAATACCTGATGATTCAACCATGACGGCAAATGCAAAAACCAGGAATGCAAAAACCCGTGAATGAAACAAAAGAAAAACCGCCGACAATTACAAAAACGGGAAATACACGAATGATTGCCGGATATAAATGTGATGAATATAAAGTAGTTGAGGAAGGCAAAGACGGTTATTCAAATCTGTGGATGACGAAGGATGTTAAGATCAAAGCCGATAAAAGAAACTGGGGAAAAACAGGAATGCCAACATATTACAATTATCCGGGATTTGAGGGCATGATGATGCTGGCAATGGAGGGATATGACAAGGATAACAAGCTGGCGATGAAAATGGAAACCAAAGAGATAAATGATAACTTTAAGCATTCAATATCTACAGTAGGTTACACCTTTATGAAAGTGAATTTCGGACAAGCCGGGAAGAAGTAGGTAGGGGGCAGGGGGGTGGAAAATCGGGAGATCTAATATCACAATTTCTGCAGTTTTGCAAATCTCAATAGCAGCTTTTTCCTGCCATTGTTTTCAAATTCAACAGTTGCGGTTGTATTTGGGGCATACCCTTCTATGCTGACAATTAATCCCTTTCCGAATCTTTCATGCTGTACTGAATCACCTTCGGAAAACTCTTCCGCAACATTAACTCCTGTGGATATATACTAGTGTCTTTTCAGCGTTTACGCATTTTTTGAACCTGGCCGGAGCATTGTATCGCTGAGGTTCATCCCTGAATGAAAGTCGGTTTTGGTTCCGTCCTGGTTTGAACGCGGAATGGCTTTCCTCCGGTCTGGGGTAATCGAGAAACTTAGGATCAATCTCGCGAAGAAACCTGCTCGGATTGCTCCTTTCCAGATTACCCCATTTATACCTGTTCAGGGCATAACTCAGCGTTGCCATTTTCTCAGCACGAGTTACCGCAACGTAAAACAGCCGCCTCTCTTCTTCCAGTTCTCTTGGACTCCCTGTTGACATAGGTGAAGGAAACAATGTATCCTCCAATCCAGCTACATAAACATGCTTGAATTCCAGACCTTTGGCTGAGTGCATTGTCATGAGTGTAACTTTATCCCTGTCCTCCTCCTTCTCATTATCCTGATCAGTAAGCAGAGCCACATTTGCCAGGTAAGCCTCCAGGTTTGACGGTTCTCCATTTGTTTCTGCTGACTCTGTAAATATCTTTATCGCGTTAAGCAGTTCTTCAAGGTTTTCATACCTGCTAACTTCCTCGGGCGATTTACCTTCCCTTAACTCCTTCATAATTCCGGAACCCATTGCAATTTCCCTTGCTTTTGAATAGGCATCAGTCTCTTTATCATTACTAATGAAGGATTGGATTAGGCCGGTGAACATTGTTATTTTCTTAACAGTTCCTGAATTGAAGAACTTGCCATAACCTGAAATTTCCGCAGCTATTTGCCAGGGAGTTAAGTTATGATCTCCTGCAAGTTCGAAAATTTTTTGCACCGTAGTTTCGCCTATTCCTCTCCTGGGATAGTTGATAGTTCTTTTAAGAGCTTCTTCATCTTCAGGATTAATTACCATCCGGAAATAAGCAAGAATATCCTTAATCTCCTTGCGTTCATAGAATGAAAGTCCGCCATAGATCTTATAAGGTATATTTTTTCTGCGCAATGTTTCCTCGAATATTCTCGACTGGGCATTAGTCCTGTAGAGAATTGCAAAATCTGACCAGTTTAACTGCTGCGAATATCGTTTATCGAATATATCGGATGAAATATTGAATCCCTCTTCAGTATCAGTAAACGACTGCAGGACCTGAAGCTTCTCGCCCGTTTCATTTTTTGAAAATACTTTCTTATGGATCTGCCCCTGATTATTTGCAATAATGGCATTTGCCGCATTCACAATAGTCTGGGTGGACCTGTAATTTTGTTCCAGCTTAAAAAGCCGGTAGCCGGGGTAATCATTCTTGAATTCTAGAATATTTTCAATTCTCGCTCCCCTGAAAGAATAAATGCTCTGTGCATCATCGCCGACAACACATACATTATTATGTGCTGCTGCCAGCTTTTTGATAATGAGGTATTGTGAATAATTTGTGTCCTGGTACTCATCCACCAGCAGGTACCTGAATTTTTCCTGGTAAGCGGCCAGGACACCAGGAAAATCGCGGAAAAGAATATTTGTATTCAAGAAGCAGATCATCAAAATCCATTGAATTTGCTTTGTAAGCATCGTGTTGCATAGATCCTGTAAATATCAGACATCAGTGGCATCCGGCTTGACTTGTCGTATTCCTGCATAACAGGGTCAGATGAATACAGGCTTGCGGTAATGAGATTGTTTTTTGAAGCTGAAATCCTGGAAGCGATCGCTCCTGGTTTATAGATGTTGTCGTCAAGATTGAGCTCCCTTATTATTGTCCTTACGAGGCTTTTGGAATCGGTTGAATCGTAAATAGTAAAATTGGATTTGTAGCCGAGCTTTGAACCTTCCATCCTGAGGATCTTCGCAAAAATTGAATGGAAAGTACCCATCCACAGGTACCTGGCAACCTCAGGATCAACAATCCGCTGCTATCCTGTCCTTCATCTCCCTTGCTGCCTTATTGGTGAAGGTGAGTGCAAGGATGTTATAGGCAGGAACGCCTTTCTGAAGGAGATGAGCGATCCGGTAGGTCAGTACCCTGGTTTTGCCGGCGCCTGCACCTGCAATCACCAGAGTCGGGCCCTCAGTATTAATGACAGCCTCCCTCTGAGCTTCGTTCAGATCGTCAAGATAATTATTAACCATTTGATAACAAGAATTACAGCGTTCCGGGATGTGGCAAATTTAGCAAATACACGTTCAATGGAACATAGAATAGTCAGGTAAAATCACAATTTTTATTAACAGTAGAGACGCGTTGCAACGCGTCTCTACCCGATATGTTTTGATTTTTATTAATATTGCCGGATATTATACCAAAGGGATCAACAAATCGTTATTTCACAAAGAACAGATTGCCTGTGCGTTTTGCTTTTTTCATTTCAGCTTTATTATTGCCGGTAACAATACTTGGGTCAGCTAACAGCACCCGGGATGAATGCCGTAAGGTATACTGCATATCCGTCAGCTCCCGGAGTCCAGGGATCCGGTATTCATCTATTGCAATTCCTCAGGTAATGTTAAAGGGAGCCTCAATGCAGTCAGTCCCGGAGGAACAGGACCCTTCACATTTTCGTGGTTCAGATGGAGCGATGTCACCAGGGCGTTTACAATTCCTGTCACAACCGAAACAGGAGTAATGAGCTCAGCTGTTAACAATCTTGATGAAGGCGGGTACAGGGTAGACAATCACCAATGGTTCAGGCTTTAATACCAGCCTTACAGGCTGGATATTTACCGACCGGCCAAATGTATCGGCAGAGCTTCAGAACAGGACCTGCGATTATGTTGCATTGAAGGGAAGCGTTTCCGTAGATCCTTATCTTCTACAACGATCCGGCCAACGGGCAGCAGATAAGGTTGCCCGACGGAGTCAGGTTTATGTGGTCATCCGATCCGCCATCGGCAATTCCATATCCTGATATAGAAATAAATCCCCAGACATTCAGCCCGCCGCTGGTCGATGTTACATACAGGCTTCAGGTGACCGACAGTTTTACCTGCGTAAATGAATCATCATTCTTTTACGAATCCATTCATGTGAAAGCCGATTTTTCAGTCGATCCGTCAAGCGGTGAGGCTCCGCTCGAAGTGACCTTCACCGACAAATCGATAAGGGCTGCGACCTACAAATGGGAATTCGGCGATGATTCCATCTCAGTCTTAAGCACTCCAAAGCCTCATACCTATTATATTCCCGGGGGATTACTCCGTGAAACTGACGATTGAAAGCACCCTGCATTGCATTGATTCCATGAGGTTTGAAAAAATTTCTGGTCGATCCCTCATCACTTCATGTACCCAATGTCTTTACTCCCAATGACGACGGGATCAATGATATTTTTGTTATCGACAAAACCTCACTGAAATATATCAGCATTAAGATCTTCAGTCGTGGCGGGATCAAGGTTTATGATTTCTATGGCGAAGGCAAAATTCTGAAGGACTGGGAAGGATGGGACGGGTCGGTTAATAATTCAAACAGGAAAGCCAGTCCGGGAGTCTATTTCTATGTTATAAAAGCCCAGGGTTGGGATGATCTTAAATACGACAGCAAGGAGTACAGAGGATTCGTCTATCTTTATAGATAGAAAGCTCTAAAAATTTTGCAAGTTTTTCCTTAGAAACCTTATCCAGTTTTCTGACATAATATTACTAATGTCTTCATCAGAATAGCCCTTTTCAGAAAGCATAGGCGCTATCTTCTGCAGATCGGCAATTGTATCGACATCCTGCGGACATTGCTCCGTTCCGAAGGCACCATCAAGATCCGAGCCGATGCCGGCATGCAGTGAATCACCTGACAACTGACAGATGTAGTCGATATTATTTATAACCTGCATTAATGAAACTCCCCTGTTTTGGGGAGTTGATTTTCCGCTTATCCAGTCAGGTACCAGCATCCAGGCATCAAGAGCAACTCCGATCACAGCATTCCTCCCGATAAGCCCGAGGATCTGTTTATCAGTGAACTGCCTGTTGTGGGGAACAAATTTACGGCAGTTATTATGGCTTGCCCATACAGGACCTTTATAATGATCCATTACTTCCCAAAAGCTTACATCATTCAAATGTGAAGAATCCAGGATAATTTTCAGTTTTTCCATTTCCCTGAGAAGTTCCTTTCCTCTGGCATTAAGTCCTTCTTTTGAATCAGTTCCACCTGCATACATTCCCGGACCATAATGTGAGAGTCCTAAAGCCCTGAGGCCATAATCATACGCTGCCTCAAGGTGCCTGGGTGAAATGATTGAATCAGCCCCTTCGAGACAGAGAATATATCCTATGGCAAGATCTCCTGAACCTGTTTCCCACAGGTTGATATGCTCTTCCAGCTGGCTCAAGTTCCTTATCCTGACCATTTCACCCGATTCCTCCATCGCCCTGTACCAGGCAAGCTGTCCCTGTGTTTGAGCCCATGCCTGTTCAGGAGAGTTCCACCCGGGTATTGTGCTGCCGGGTTTGACATACCTGGCAATCTGGGTAGCCATGCACAGGAAAATGTTCCCTCTACGCATCGAGGGGAAGTTCACGGTACCCTTTCCTCTGTCGGGCTTGTCAGTCATTCCTTTTTCGCTGTTTCGGATATCATTGATCTGCCATCTCAGATCCCTGTTCCATTCCATTGCGTTCATGGCAAGGTCGAGGTGACTGTCGACTATAAGTGGTCTGCTTTTCATCATCTATTTCAGCAGGTTAAATCGTTATCCTTCTTCTTCTGGCTTCAACATTCCATTGTTCTGTTACCTTTTCCTCCCTTACAACAGATACCTGATCAAACCTGTCCACTGTGGGACAAATATGATACGGGATTCCATACAGAACGTCTCCAACCCTGAGCCTTGCTCCATCAGGGGTCCTGAGTACCATGTGCTCTTCATTATGCGACATGATCTCGTACCTGTCCATTTCAAGAACCTTAATCCTGGGATGCGGCATTTCAGATGCTACTGCCTTGTGGCCAAGATCAATGCAAACCAGGTCATTGTCGGGTTTGCTTATTACCCTCATCAGAAGGACGGCAGCATGGAGAAATTCCATATCGCTGAATGATGAGCTGTAACCATAGTCCCATAAAAGAAGGGTGCCCGGACTGGTTTGGACATCCCGGCGCATTGCATGGACCGGAAATGTAGGAGTCCCCCCGGCTACAATATTTACAGGCCGGCTGTAAAATTTTTTAATTTCAGAAATAAGCGATTTAACCGGTTCGTAAGCATCATTGCATAACTTCTGCCTTTGTAAAAAATCTTTTTCATGGATATGTCCGTCGTAGACATGAAGTCCTTCAGCCCGGATGTTTGGCGAATCGGAGATATGCTTGAAAAGTTTTATTGCGGCTTCGCCAGGCTGAATTCCTGTTCGGTTCATTCCATTATTAATATCGAGGTAAACATTTATTGCAGTTTTGTTTCTGCCCGCGACTTCTGATAACTGGTTTATTATTTCTTCACTGTCAGTAATGCAGGATATTTTTGCTTCAGGAAATTTATTCTTCAGGTTGAAAAACCTTTCAATATTCGGGCCCACAGGCTGGTAAGCAAGGAGAATATCCTTTACTCCGCATTTTGCAACCATCTCTGCTTCGGCTATTGTCGCGCACTTAAACACAGATATGCCATGTTTCATTTGTAGTCTGACTATTTCGGGCATTTTATGGGTCTTGACATGTGGCCTTACCCGATCAGCATTCCCGGCTATCGCAATCATTTTCCTTATGTTACTCTCCACCCGATCGGGATATACAAGAAGGGCAGGTGAGCTTACCTCTCTGGAATTACTGATCCTGTACCAGGCATTTTCTGAATGAACAGAGCTCATGTTTTCAGTCGTCAAGTTCAAATATGGCTTCTATTTCAACTGCCATGTTATTCGGCAGGAACATCCCTACAGCGCTTCTTACCCCTACGCCATTGTCCTGCCCGAAAACCTCAGCCATAAGTTCACTGAACCCATTAACTACAACAGGCTGCTGTTCAAAATCCGGTGCACAGTTCACCATTCCAAGAACTTTTACAACCCTTTTGATTTTTTTAAGCTCGCCAAAATGAGTTTTAATGGATGAAAGAATCGCTAGTCCAGCCTGTCTTGCGGCAAGCTTGCCTTCATCGGTTTTAAGGTCCGTTCCGAGCTTCCCTTTGATAAGGGTGCCGTCCGTTCTCAGAGGACCATGTCCGGAAACATAGAGTAAGTTCCCGACAACAAGCACAGGTTTATAAACACCAACAGGTTTCGGGGCCGGTGGAAGTTCCAGCCCCAATTCGTTTATGCGTAAATCGTAATCGTTTTTCATTATAATGAAGTTTTATTAAGGGATCAGGAAGTTAGTTCTAAAAAACCAAAACGATGAATGTGAATTTGATATATTAGTTTTCGCTTCAGATCAATAGATTTATCAGCAGGACGCCAAGAAGGCCGATAACACTGACCAGTGTTTCCATGATGCTCCATGTGAGGAAAGTATCCTTCAGGCTTAAATTAAAGTACTCCTTGAACATCCAGAACCCTGTGTCGTTGACATGGGAAAGCATAAGGCTGCCCGCTCCGATTGCAAGAACCATCAGTTCCTTATTCACGGTCCCGCTCGTAGCAAGCGGAAGAAGTATTCCGGCAGTTGTCAGTCCGGCAACTGTAGCCGACCCGACGCAGATCCTCAGCAGTGCGGAAATCATCCAGGCCAAAATCAGGGGAGAGATGCTGGATTTATTCAATAAGCCTGCAATATTATCACTCACGCCGCTGTTTACCAGGATCTGCTTGAATGCGCCCGCACCTGCAATTATCAACAGGACCATTGTAATACTACTGACGGAATGTCCGAGAGAATTCATTATATCAGGCATTTTCCTTCCTCTCGATAATCCCAGGAAATAAATGGCTGAAAGAAGTGACAAAAGCATTGCAACAACCGGATCACCGATAAACCCGAGACCAGCTCTTATTTTATTACCTTCGGGAAAAACCAGTGATGAAATTGAAGCTCCACCGATAAGGAGGACGGGAAGAAGTGTAGCAAGTACACTATTCCATATTCCTGGCATTTCATCATCACTGAGGATCCTTGGATTCACAAATTCCTTAATAGGGGTTGCTTTAACATTTTTTATTACTCTTCCGAAAAGCGGACCGGCTATAATGATCGCGGGGATGCTGATGATGATGCCATAACCCATTGTTTTGCCTATGTCTGCACCGAACATTGCTGCAATTGCCGTAGGAGAGGGGTGAGGCGGAAGAAAACCATGTGTGACGGAAAGCGAAGCCAGAAGAGGGATCCCGACATACATCAGTGAAAGGCCTGTAGAAGCTGCAACAGTGAAAACAAGAGGAATCAGAACAACAAATCCCACATTGTAAAACATCGGTATACCAACAACGAATCCGGTGATTACGAGAGCCCACTGGATGTTTTTCAGTCCGAACACGGATGTAAGCTTTGTTGCGATTCTTTGTGCAGCTCCGCTGTCGGCAACTATTTTCCCCAGCATCGCTCCGAATCCGAGAATAAGAACCAGCAATCCGAGAGTCTCACCAATGCCCTGCTGAATAGAGCTGATTACTTTAGGGACCTCCATCCCCTCCGCAATCCCGAGCAGAATAGATACAATAATGAAGGAAATGAATGCATTGATTTTGAAAACAATAATTAATACCAGGAGAAGTATTATTCCCAGGACGACAAAAAGAATGGGCATATATGAAATTATTTATTTACGCGAATGTAATGCAATTCTGTTTCCCTCGGTATCAAGCATTAATGCCATAAAGCCAAATTTGTCCGAAATTTTCCTTTTCGGAATTAAAACTTTGCCTCCTGCATTTTCTACCCTGCCCAGTTCATCTGACAGATCACCCGACGTGGATGTTAAATATAACAGCACTCCATCAGCCGATGGCTTGTAGTATTCCTTGTTCATCACAAGCGATCCTGCCGAACCGCTTTCGGTTTCCGCCTCAGGGAATAAAGCCATTTCCAGGGGACCGAGTAATTCGCGTGAGAGTTTTATATTAAAAACTGATTCATAAAAACTGACAGCCCTGTCCATATTGATTACAGGAATTTCAAACCAGCCTACCGGATTATTTTTCATGGTTCATTAGTTTTTCAAACTAACAATTCCGCTTTGAATATTGTTGTTGCCTGACCTTCTATTTCCACCCGGTCATTAATAAGCGTCGCCTTCAGGATACCACCTCTTGCCGAAATCTGGTGCGAAAAGAATTTCGTTTTCCCTGTTTTATTGTACCAGAAGGGCACAAGAGCACATTGAGCCGACCCCGTAACAGGATCCTCATTTATTCCAAGAGCCGGCGCAAAGCAGCGGACACAAAAGTCAAACCGGGGATCCGACGATGATGCGGTTACAATCAGGTCTCCGAATTCGGAGTTACTCATTGCTCTGAAATCAGGCTTCATTTCCTTCACCTCATTCTCATTTCCCAGAAGAACAAAAGTCCAACCGTGATCCGTCCTGTATAATTCTGCAGGATTGGCACCTATAATCTTTTCGGTTTCCGGTGGAACGGGTACCGGATGAGACTGATATGCCGGGAAGTTCATTTTTATCCATCCATCCGAAAGCCTTATATTAAGCATTCCGCCTTTTGAATTAAAAATGATCTCCTGTTCAGGGGTGGCGATATTGGTTTCGTACATTATATATGCTGATGAAAGAGTAGCATGACCGCATAACGGGATTTCAGACGTGGGTGTAAAATACCTTATCATCCAGGATTTTTCTCCCGGAAATACAAATGCTGTTTCAGACAGATTCATTTCCATTGCGATGTTTTGCATCCATTCTTCAGGCATCTCCTGTTCAAGAATGCATACTCCCGCGGGATTGCCTTTAAAAGGGTCTGTTGTAAAAGCATCAACCTGGTAGATAATTCTGTGGGTTGTCATAGTATATACAATTTCGAAATCCATTTGTCAACCCCCCAACCCCACTGAAGGGGGGCTAAACCATGCTTCCAGCGAGGCAGAGGGGTAACCTTCCATTCACCGGTAAATTTCGACTTTTTACTGAATTTATCCGGAAATACTCTAATAAAACTTTGTAAACTAAAATAGTTTTCTCATTTTTGTTGCGCCTAAATCAGACAAATGGATTACAAGCAGAGAATAATTGAAGAAGCCGCGGTAATGTTCCGGACCTATGGAATAAGGTCCGTTACCATGGATATGCTTGCAAATCAGATGGGTATCTCCAAAAGAACGATCTATGAAGTATTCCGGGATAAGGATGAGCTTCTTCAGGGAGTTCTGAAGTGGATGACAGCAAAACAGAAGGAGTTAATGACAAAGCTATTCACGGAATCCGACAATATTATTGAAGCAATTTTCAAAATGCTGAAATTAATGTCCGATCATTTTCAGAAGATGAGCCCTGCATTTCGGATGGATGTTAAACGATATCACTCGGATATAATGAACAAGCTTGATGAACAGAGTGAACTTCCTTACTACGGGACCAACTCTGAAATTCTCAGGAAAGGAATAGCTGAAGGCGTATTCAGGAAAGATATTGATATTGAAATCACCAATAAATGCCTGTTGGAGGTTGCACGAATGACAAATGACAAAGATGTTTTTCCTCCTGACAGCTACCTGAACAAGGATGTGATCAGGAGTTTTTATATCAACTACCTGAGGGGATTATCAACGAATAAAGGTCTTGATCTTATCGACTTTTACGAAAATAATGGAATCGAATAACTGCCGGACAATACATATTAAAGATAATGGATAAACCAAATTACATGAAAAACAGATTACTAATTGCAGCAGCTTTTACCCTTTTGCTTCCGGGAATTTTCTCACTCGGCCAGCAGGCCGGTGAAAATCTGAAGCTTTCCCTGAAGGAGGCTCAGGATTACGCGGTATTGAACAACAAGCTTGTTTTATCAGCAAAGTCTGATGTAATGGCCTCAAAAGCAGCACTCTGGGAGGTTATATCTGCAGCGTTGCCCCAGGTGGAGGCTTCAGGCTCTTTTACGGATAACCTTAAACTCATGACCACACTTCTTCCCGGCGAATTCTTCGGAAAACCTGGAGAAAAAATTCCGGTCACTTTTGGTTCAGAGTTTAACTCAAGTGCGTCCGTTACGGCAAGTATGCTCATTTTTAATGCTCCGTTGTATGTTGGCATTGAGACAACTAAACTTGCCCAAAAGCTAAGTGAAGAGTATCTGAAAAAATCAAAGCTTGATACCAAGGAATCAGTCAGTTCAGCATATTTCCTGATCCTTGTTTCAGAGAAGTCGCTAGAAATCCTTAACGGGAATATTGAAAACCTCAAGGGAACCCTTAAATCCACAAAATCAATGTATTCAGCCGGGATGGCCGAAGCCACCGATGTTGACCAGATGATATCGAATGTAAACATGGTGGAAAACAGCAGAAGCTCTCTTGAACGCACGATAGAATTGAATTACAATATTCTGCGTTTTGCTCTTGGAGTTCCGGCAAATACCGGGATCACCCTTACCGAAACCCTCGATAATCTGACAAGTGAAATAAATGTTGAAACTTTGTTATCGCAGGAGTTTGATCCCAAGCAGCATGTTGATTATAAACTGATTGAAGGTCAGGAACTGATGTCAACCCTCTCCCTTAAATCGGAAAAAGCATCAATTCTTCCGACACTTTCAGGATATTACAATTATGGAACCAACGGAATGGGAGATAAGGTATCAGAGCTGAGATGGTTTCAGAATTCGATGGCTGGTTTGCAACTGTCGGTTCCAATTTTAGCTAGCGGACAGAGATTTGCAAAAATCAAAAAAGCACAGATAAACCTGGATAAAGCAAAGACAACAAAGGATATGATAACCGATCAGCTACTTCTTCAGGAAAAGCAGCTGAGATACAACCTGGTAAATGCAAACCTGCAGTATTTAAGCCAGAAAGAAAATATTGAAGTCTCACAAAGGATTTATACCAGCATGGAAAATAAATTCAAGCAGGGGATGGCGTCAAGCCTTGAGCTTACCCAGGCAAACAGTCAGTATTTGCAGGCAGAGAACAATTATATTGAAGCCCTCATGAGTCTTCTCCAGACCAGGCTCGCGCTAGATAAATTATTAAACAATTTGTAAATCAGAAAATGAAACCTTTTAACAATAAAATGATGAAATACTTAAGAACACTTCCAATAATTCTTATCAGCGGACTCATAATGTCAGGCTGTTCTTCAGAATCAAAGAAAAATGCAGCTTCCACTGCCCAGGCTTCTGAAGCAACTGCGGAAAAAGCTGCTATCCCTGTTAAAGTCACAATGCTTGCAAAAACTAAAATTGCCAGAACCATCGATTACACTGCCACTATCCTTCCGTTTGAAGAGGTAAATATGGCTCCCTCCACCCCTGGCAGAATTGATAAAATCTATGTTGAAGTAGGTGACAGAGTGGGCAAAGGGGATAATTTATTCCTGATGGACCGCACCCAACTCTACCAGATGGAACTTCAGCTCAGCAGTCTGACAAAGGACCTTTCAAGGCTTGATACCCTTATGAAATCGGGCAGCGTCAAGCAACAGCAGTACGACCAGATGAAAACACAATATGATGTCACAAAGACAAATGTTGATTTCATGAGGGAGAATACACTTTTAAAAGCGCCGTTTAACGGGATAGTAACCGGGAAATACTTTGAAAACGGAGAGATGTATTCAGGAACCCCCACAACAATTACAGGCAGGTCGGCTGTTGTTACTGTGATGCAAACTAATCCTTTGAAAGTCAATGTGAACATCACCGAGCAATACTATCCGCTGATCAAAAACGGAATGAAAGCAACAATTGTGGCAGATGTTTACAAGGACAAGACATTTACTGCAAGAGTGTTCAATGTATATCCAACAATAAACTCTGCAACCCGCTCATTCCTGGTAGAACTTGAACTTCCGAATGTGAATAACCTGCTGAAACCCGGTATGTACGTGAGAGTCTCGATGGATCTTGGTGAGGTTGAAACATTTGTTGTCCCTGCAGCCAGCGTCCTTGTTCAGGAAGGTACCAATATAAGGTATGTTTTTATTACCGAAAATGGCGTTGCAAAACGTATCGAAGTTTTACTCGGGAAAAGATTCGATGATCAGCTTGAGATCATTTCAGAAACACTCAAGGATGGGGAAAACCTTGTAACAGAGGGTCAGTCGAAGCTTATTGACAACGACAAGAGTTGAAGTAGTAATATAGTAATAAGAATTTCATCTAAAATAAAATGAGTATATACAGTGCTTCAGTTAAAAGACCGGTAACAACCATACTGATTTTTGTTGCCCTGATAGTTATGGGTATCTATTCGCTGGTTCAGCTGCCGGTTGACCTTTATCCGGAAATGGAGCTTCCATACGTGGTTGTTTACACAACTTATCCCGGTGCAAGCGCAACCGATATTGAATCAAATGTTACGCGACCACTGGAGAATTCCCTGAACTCTGTCAGCAAGCTAAAGGAAATCACTTCCCGATCGAGCGACGCAGTTTCAGTGATCTTCATGCAGTTTGAATATGGGACTAACCTGGATGAGGCATCAAATGATATCCGCAGTTCTCTCAGCTTTGTTGAAAGAATTCTTCCGACTGATGCTGAAAAGCCTACAATAATCAAGTTTAATACGAACATGATGCCCATCATCTTTTATGCAGTGACCGCGAAGGAAAGCTATGCAGGACTGGAAAAGATACTGGATGAAAAAATTGTTAATCCTTTGAACCGTATTGAAGGAGTAGGATCTGTTTCCCTTGCGGGCGTACCCGGGCGAAAAGTTTATGTTGATGTAGATCCAAGGAAAATGGAGGCGTACAATCTTTCAATCGAACAGATCGGGAATATCCTCAGGGCAGAGAACATGAACCTGCCCGCCGGATACATTGAAATGGGTAAGACTGATTATCCCCTCAGGATCCAGGGTGAATTTCCCGAAAGCGATGTGCTGAAGAGTATTGTCGTAAGCAGCTATAATGGCAGCAATATCTATCTTAAGGACATTGCAGAGGTCCGCGATACGATCCGCGAATCAAAACTTGACACAAAGATCAATGGTGAAAGAGGAATGGGTATTTATGTCCAGAAACAATCCGGAGGTAATACTGTCCAGGTCACCAAGGAAATTGAAAACTCGCTGGCAACTTTGAAAAAGGATCTTCCACCGGATGTTAAGATTGAAAAACTGTTTGACAGCGCTTCGTTTATCAAGGACTCCATCAGCAACCTTGACCGAGACATTAATGTATGCTGGAATCTTTGTTATTCTTGTTGTGTTATTTTTCCTCGGCAGGTGGAGGGCTACCTTTATAATAATACTTACAATACCTATTTCGCTTATTGTGGCATTCATATACCTTTTTGTAACAGGCGCCTCAATAAACATTATTTCTCTTACATCCCTGTCAATAGCGATCGGGATGGTGGTGGATGATGCCATAGTTGTGCTTGAGAATATAACAAAGCATATCGAGCGGGGAAGCAGGCCAAGGGAAGCTTCAATCTATGCAACAAATGAAGTGTGGCTTGCTGTTATCGTTACCACCCTTACAGTTGTTGCCGTATTCTTCCCGCTGACATTTGTAAAAGGCCTTACGGGGGTTCTTTTCAAGCAGCTGGGTATGATTGTTACAATTACAATCGTGACATCCGTTTTTGCTGCAATTACTTTAACCCCGACTCTGAGCTCTCTTTTGCTGAAATGGTATCCGATCAGGAAAGATGCTCCATTCTGGACTTATGACGGAAGTATCAGAAAAGGACTTAACTGGTTCGACCGTTTTTATGAGAAGACCCTGAGATGGGCTCTTCATCATAAGACTGTTGTGTCAATCGGAGCAATCGTGGTATTTGTTGCATCAATGAGCCTGTTTGGAGTTATTAAAACCGAATTTTTCCCGCAGGCTGACGAATCAAGGGTAACAGCAACCATTGAACTTCAGACCGGGACAAGAGTAGACCAGACAATCCTTACTGCAAATAAAATTGATGCTCTGATAAAATCGAAATACCCTGAAGTCAATTTAGTAGAAACCAGTGCAGGTTCAGATGATCAGGGAGGATTTGCCTCTATTTTTTCTGCACAGGGCACACATACAATAAGTTACAGCCTGAGTCTTGTTCCTATTGAAGAAAGGAAAAGATCAGTTTTTGAAATTGCTGACGAGATGAGATCAGATTTTGCAAAATACCCCGAAATCGTTGACTATGCTGTAAGCACCTCCGATAACATGGGAAGTTTTGGCGGAAGCACAGTTGGTGTTGAAGTGTACGGATACAATATTTCGCAGACAAACATTGTTGCTGAAGCTCTTGCAGAAAAAATAAAGAAAATTCAGGGGGCCAAGGACGTTACGATCAGCCGTGACAAATCCAAACCTGAACTTCAGATCATTTTTGATCAGAATAAAATGATCGCAAACGGGCTTAATACTGCCATGGCATCATCAGCTGTTAAAAACAGGGTTGATGGGTTGACAGCGACAAGGCTCCGGCAATTTGGTGATGAATATGATGTTGTTGTAAGGTTTAAAAGAAACAGTACGAATACACTTACTGACATCGAAAATATTGGTATAACCAATCCTGCAGGTCAGCTGATAAGACTTGGTGAGATTGCCCAGATAAAAGAGTACTGGGCGCCTCCAAGTATTGAACGTAAGCGGAAGGAACGTATTGTTACCGTGTCATTAACACCCTACAAGAGATCCCTTACCGACCTGCAGAATGATATTCAAAAAGCCATTGATGAAACCAATCTTCCTGCCGGTGTGATGGTTCAGATATTCGGGTGCCATCAAGGAACAGATGGAATCTTTTATGGATATTGCCCTTCTTATTGGTGATAAGCCTTATTCTTGTTTATCTGATTATGGCATCACAGTTCGAGTCTCTGAAAATGCCATTTATAATTATGTTCTCAATACCATTTGCATTTTCCGGGGTAGCAATAGCTTTGTATCTTACCGGTACAGCCTTAAGTGTTATCTCGGGTATAGGGGCAGTAATGCTGATAGGTATTGTTGTTAAGAATGCGATTGTGCTCGTTGACTTTATTAACCTTATGCGTGAGAGAGGTAATGAGCTTTATGAGGCTATTGCAATCTCCGGACGGTCACGTCTCAGGCCTGTAATTATGACTTCCGCTACAACAATACTGGGTATGCTGCCTCTGGCAATGAGCACAGGAGCCGGATCGGAATTATGGAGCCCGATGGGAGTTGCCATAATAGGAGGATTGCTATTTTCCACTCTTGTCACACTGGTACTTGTTCCGGTTGTATATGCTATATTTGCAAAACACGGTGAACGCAATAAAAACCTGGCAGTCTATACCGAGATGGATCTGATAATAGATGATGGTAAAAATGCAAAATAAAACCAAGAAGATAAATATTTGATTATGAAAGCAATAATGATAGTATATAACCAGGCACATACTGAGAAGATAGAATACCTGCTGGACAAACTTGGAATAAAAGGCTATACTTTATGGGAAAATATCCAGGGCAGGGGCACCAAAACCGGTGTCCCTCACCTTGGTACTCATGCCTGGCCTGAAATCAATAAAAGTGTTATGACTATTGTTGATGAGGACATCGTAGATACAGTACTTGAAAATGTAAAAAAGATCGATGCGATCAACGATGAGGTCGGGATCCGTGCATTTGTGTGGGATGTGATTAAGACTGTTTAATCCACCTGTCTCCCAGCCTGCACAGAAGGGAGGCTGAGGGAGTTTCGTGGCAGCATACAAAAAGTCCCATTGGGTTTTTAGGTAAAAAAGAGGGCGTTTGAGACGCCCTCCTTTTTTTTTAAACAATATTGAAATATCCTTGTCTTATAAGACAGAGCAGGGTTTTATCAGCAAAAACATGACATTTGTCATGTTTTTGGATTAACCTCTATCCGCGTGGTAATTTTATAACAATATTCATTACCAGGCATATATCAGAGAATAAATAGGTTAATCGATCAAAATACCACAAGTTGCAAAAATGATTCTGAAACAATCCTTAATACATTCTAGCTGAAATGAAACATGATGTCATAATTATTGGAGGTGGAGTAAGTGGTACTGCTCTATTGTACACCCTGAGCAAGTATACCGACGTAAAAAGCATAGGACTGATAGAAAAATACAACGACTTTGGTCTTGTAAATTCTTCGTCTACAATGAACAGCCAGACTCTTCATTTTGGAGATATCGAGACAAACTATACTCTGGAAAAGGCTAAAAAAGTCAAGCGCAGTGCAGATATGGTGATGAATTATCTTGAAAATGAAAATTGTGTTAATCCTAAGGAGAGGATCTTTTTCAAGGTTCCCAAAATGGTATTGGCGGTCGGAAAAGACCAGGTAAATACCCTTAGGGAGAGGTATATCCCATTTGGACATGTTTTTCCAAAACTAAAAATGATAGGTAAGGAAGAAATAGGCAGATTAGAACCCAGAATATTGAAAGGACGCGATCCTGACCAGGAATTGCTGGCTCTTGTTACAGAAGATGGATACACTGTCGATTTCGGGAAACTAAGCCACTCTTTTGTGAAAAATGCCAGGAAGGAAAATCCTTCCATTTCTGTTTATCTTTCGACAAAGGTAACGAAGATTCTGAAAGACGGAGACTGTTTTAAGATTCTTACCAGTAAAGGAGAGACTTGATGCCTCTGCTGTGGTCGTGACAGCAGGCAGTCATAGTTTAAAGATTGCAAAATCACTTGGGTATGGAAAGAACTACTCGATACTTTCCATGTCGGGCAGTTTTTATACAGGACCAAAAGTTCTGAATAGCAAAGTTTATACAATGCAGGTTGCAAAGCTTCCTTTTGCCGCAGTTCATGGTGACCCCGAGGTAAATGATGAGAATGTGACAAGATTTGGTCCAACAGCCAAACCGATATTTTTCCTTGAGAGATACAATTCTTCTACTTTTTTTGAATATTGGAAAACCTTTGGATTCAGCATTAAGCCGATTTTAAGTATTTTAAAAATCTCATCCGATAAGGTCATCTTCAATTATCTTCTGAAAAATGTCATTTACGACATTCCTGGCATCGGGAAGCGTTTATTTTTAAAAGAAGTCAAAAAGATTGTTCCCGAAATCAAGGCAGGCGAAATAAATTTCGCTAAAAAAATCGGAGGCACACGACCTCAGATAATTAATAATACAACCAGAAAACTCGAACTGGGTGAAGCAAAAATTACCGGCGATAAAATCATCTTTAACATTACTCCTTCTCCCGGAGCATCCACATGCCTCGGCAACGCTTATGAGGATACAATTAAACTGATGGAGTTTCTTAATAATAAATATAATTTTAATAAGGCACTGTTTGAAAAAGATCTTGTCATGCAACCGGAACCTCCGTGCAGGAAGCACAGGGTTGGCAGACAAGGTTCCTGTAATCCATAACATTGAATAAACTCAATTACTGGTATTTCAACTGTCCGATTCAAAAAACCTTGCAATGTTATTAGATCGCTGAAGCAATTAGGTCCTTTTATAAGAGTATGACGATCAGAATTCTGGCTGCCAGAAAAGATCTTGGCAGGCCTTTAACTCTGAGTGAAAAGATTCTTTACAGCCATTTATTTAACCATCAAAAGAATATTTCATTTAAAAGAGGTTCAGACTATGCCGAGTTCATGCCGGATCGTGTTGCAATGCAGGATGCGACTGCTCAGATGGCATTGCTTCAGTTCATGATGGCTGAAAAGGAAGAATCTTCAATACCGGTATCTGTTCACTGCGACCATCTTATTATGGCAAAATCCGGGGCATCAGTTGATCTGCAAGCTGCTAAAATCACAAACAGGGAGGTATTCGATTTTCTGAGTTCAGTATGTGATAAATATAATATGGACTTCTGGAAACCCGGTTCAGGAATAATTCATCAGGTTGTGCTTGAAAATTATGCTTTTCCCGGGGGAATGATGATTGGAACTGATTCGCATACTGTTAACGCCGGTGGATTAGGGATGATCGCAATCGGAGTTGGCGGAGCGGACGCGGTAGATGTAATGTCGGGAATGAGCTGGGAATTGAAATTTCCAAAACTTATCGGGGTAAGGCTCACAGGGAAATTAAGTGGATGGACCTCGGCAAAAGATATTATTCTAAAAATTTCAGGACTTATTTCCGTAGATGGAGGCACGGATTCAATCATAGAGTATTTTGGTGATGGGGCAGAATCGATTTCCTGTACAGGCAAGGGTACAATCTGCAATATGGGAGCTGAGGTAGGTGCAACCTGTTCAATATTCGGGTATGATGAAGCTATGTCAAGATATCTGGCAGCAACAGGACGAAGTGAGATATCGGAAATGGCTGATAAAGTAAGAGAACATCTTACAGGCGATCCTGAAGTTTATTTAAATCCGGGTAAATATTTTGATCAGTTAATTGATCTGAATCTTTCCGAATTGGAACCATACATTAACGGACCTTTTACTCCTGACCTTGCGACCCCGATTTCAATGATGAAAGAGGTAGTAAAAACCAAAGACTGGCCGCTGAAAATTGAAGTAGGACTTATCGGATCGTGTACAAATTCTTCATATGAGGATCTCTCGAGGGCTGCTTCGGTAGCACGGGACGCAATAGATAAAAAACTTGTTGCAAAGTCGGAATTTACGATTAACCCTGGATCTGAACAGATAAGAGAAATTGCCGAAAGGGACAAACTGCTTGATACCTTCGAAAAAATCGGAGGAAAGATTTTTGCAAATGCCTGTGGACCATGTATCGGACAATGGGACCGTGAAAGTGGAAATGCCAATCCGGTTAATACTATTGTTCATTCGTTTAACAGGAACTTTGCCAAACGGAATGACGGCAACCCGAATACCAATGCTTTTGTAGCTTCCCCTGAAGTTGTTACTGCACTTGCCATCGCAGGGAACCTCACCTTTAATCCCCTGACCGATACACTTGTCAATTCACTTGGAGAAAAGGTAAAGCTCAGAGAGCCGACTGGTTACGATATTCCGCCTGACGGGTTTGGAAGTTTTGCTGATGGATTGCAGGAACACTCTGAAAATAAGGCCAAAGTCATTGTTAAAATCAATCCTGATTCCGACAGGCTGCAGGTTTTGCAGCCGTTCCCGGCATGGGATGGGAATGACTTCACCGGCATGCCACTCCTTATTAAGGTCAAGGGCAAGTGTACTACAGATCATATCTCAATGGCCGGTTTCTGGCTTAAATACCGTGGTCATCTGAACAATATATCAGATAATTACATGATTGGTGCTGTTAATTTCTTCAATGATCAGACCAACAGTATTTTTAATCAGTTGACAGGAAACTATGAACGGGTGCCAGTAGTCGCCAGATCCTATAAAGCCTCCGGTATGGGTTCAATAGTAGTCGGCGAAGAAAATTTCGGTGAAGGTTCTTCCCGGGAACATGCCGCCATGGAGCCAAGATATTTGAATGTAAGGACTGTTCTGGTAAAATCATTTGCGCGCATTCATGAGACAAACCTTAAAAAGCAGGGAGTACTCGCATTGACATTTGCGGACAAGAACGATTATAACAGGATCCAGGAAAATGATAAGATAGATGTAACCGGATTAAGAGAGTTTACGCCAGGAAGGATGCTTAAAATCATTCTGCATCATGCCGATAATGAAATAGAAACTATTTATGCAAACCACACATATAACGAAGCTCAAATAGGATGGTTCAGGGCAGGCAGTGCGCTAAACCTGAAAAGAGAGGCTGGCCAAAAAAAGACATAATAATAAATCAGCAAAATTAAAAAATACAAATGGAGGATTCTAAACAGGTTATGAACGGAGACAGGATCATAAGTGAAAAAGGTAAATTAAGGGTCCCGGATTTTCCAATAATCCCATTTATTGAAGGTGATGGAACTGGCCCCGATATCTGGAAAGCCTCCGTGAGGATTTTTGATGCTGCAGTTGAAAAGATATATAAGGGTAAAAAGAAGGTAATTTGGAAAGAGGTTCTGGCAGGTGAAAAAGCTTTCAATGAAACCGGAAACTGGCTGCCTGAAGAAACCCTCGCTGCATTTAAAACATTGCTGGTAGGGATCAAAGGTCCCTTAACAACACCCGTCGGTGAAGGCATGCGATCATTGAATGTGGCTTTACGTCAGGAACTGGACTTGTATACATGCTACAGACCTATCAGATACTTCAATGGTGTACCAAGTCCGGTCAGGCATCCTGAAAAGGTCAATATGTTTATTTTCAGGGAAAACACTGAAGACATTTATGCAGGAATAGAATTCTTAAACGGAACACCCGAAGCAGATAAAATCAAAGCTTTCCTTTCGAAAGAGATGGGAGTAAAAAAGATAAGATTTCCGCAAACTTCCTCGATCGGCATAAAACCCGTATCAGTTGAAGGTACTGAAAGACTTGTCCGGCAGGCAATTAAGTTTGCTGTTGAAAAGAAACTTCCATCTGTTACTCTGGTTCACAAAGGGAATATCATGAAATTTACCGAAGGAGCTTTTATGAAATGGGGTTACGCGTTGGCTGAAAGTGAATTTGGTGATATGGTCTTTACCTGGAACCAGCATAGGAAAATCTTGCAGCAAAGTGGCAGCAAAGCAGCAGATGCTGCACTAAGCAAGGCTGCAGAGGAAGGCAGGATAATTATCAAGGATGTTATTGCAGATGCATTTCTCCAGCAAATCCTTACCAGACCGGAGGAATACTCTGTAATTGCTACTCTTAATCTTAACGGCGATTATATATCCGATTCACTTGCTGCAATTGTTGGTGGAATAGGGATTGCCCCCGGAGCAAATATAAATTTTGAAACAGGGCACGCGATTTTTGAAGCCACCCATGGAACTGCACCGAAATATGCCGGACAGGACAAAGTCAATCCGGGATCGGTAATCCTTTCAGGTGCGTTGATGTTTGAATATATTGGCTGGATTGAAGTAGCAGGAAGTATATATGCAGGTCTTGAAAAAACGATACAAAACAAGCAGGTGACCTATGATTTCCACCGGTTAATGGATCAGGCAACACTTTTAAAAACATCCGAATTTGCAGATGCAATAATTTCAAATATAAAGGTATAAAAATAATAAAAATCAAATCTTATGGTAGACAAGAATTTCATTCAAGTAAATAATGATTTCATTCTGAAAGTAGAGGATTCGGTAAGAAAATCATTCCAGATTGAAAGTGCATTATTTGAAAAGTACGACGTTAAGCGTGGTCTGCGTAACTCTGACGGGACAGGTGTTCTGGTTGGATTAACCAATATCTGTGATGTTGTTGGTTATAAGAAAGAGGATGGTAAGGTTGTGGCTATCCCGGGGAAACTGTTATACAGGGGGATTGAGATTGAAGACATTACAAGGGGATTCCAGAAAGAGAACCGGCATGGTTTTGATGAAACTGTCTACCTTTTACTGACAGGCCATCTTCCTGCACAGGATGAGTTACATGAGTTTTCTGAACATATGGCTTCCTTACGATCTTTACCTGATGATTTCGTAAAAGATATGATATTATCAATGAAAGGAAAAGATGTACTTAATATCCTTGCAAGATCTGTACTGGGATTGTATATCCTTGATGATAAACCTGATAATATTTCTCTTGATAACATGATCAAGCAATCGTTAAACATTATTGCAAAATTTCCGACTATTGTTGCATATTCATACCAGGCATTAAGACATCTTTTCAAGGGAATGACTCTGTCTATCAGGCACCCGCAAGTACGCCTGAGTCCGGCAGAAAACTTTCTCTATTTAATCAAGGGTGACAGTAAAGGTTTTTCAAAACTGGAAGCTGATCTGCTCGACCTGATGCTGGTTCTTCACGCGGAACACGGAGGCGGTAACAATTCCTCCTTTACAATGAGGGTAACAAGTTCTTCAGAGACAGATATTTATTCGGCCGTCACCGCTGCGATAGGATCATTAAAAGGACCATTACACGGAGGAGCAAATGTGAGAGTCCTGGAAATGATGGAAAATATAAAAAGCAATGTGAAAAATTGGACCAGTGTGGAAGAGGTAACAGAGTATCTTCTTAAGATTCTTAATAAGAAGGCAAATGATTTTTCGGGCAAGATATACGGGATCGGGCATGCCGTTTATACTATTTCCGATCCACGGGCTGCAATCCTGAAAGCGAAGGCAAGGGAACTGGCAATAGAAAAAGGCCGTCTTGATGAATTTGAACTTTATTCACTGGTTGAAAGGCTTACCCCTGAAGTTTTCAGAGTGTTTAAAGGAGAAAAATCAACTAAGGTCGTTTGTATCAATGTTGATTTTTATTCCGGGTTTGTTTATTCCTGTCTTGATATATCAAAAGAGCTTTATACCCCATTGTTTGCAATTGCCAGAGTTGCAGGCTGGTGTACACACCGTATTGAAGAACTTACTTTCTCTGCAAAAAGACTGATCCGGCCTGCTTTCAAATATGTTTATGGCGATCAGGAGTATATACCCATTGCAAAAAGAACTCATATTTCAAACTTATAAATAAGAACACGATGGACAGGCATTCTGAAACTCACTTTGAAAGCGCATTTGAAAATATACTTGCCGGAAACCTTAAAGAGGCAGCCGAGATACTTGAAGAAAAGCATAATGAACAACCAACCAATATACATATTCTGTTGGAACTTGGGAATGTCTATTATATTCTTTGTGAAATGGGCAAGTCAATCGCAAGTTATAAAAAAGTACTGGAGCTGAAACCGGAAAGTCCTTACGTTCTGTACAGGATAGGAGTTGCATTGTACCGGTCGACACATTTTTCAGAAGCTGCAGATGTTTTCAATAAAATAGTCGATTCAGGCAAGCACCTGCCAATGACTTATTTATGGCTCGGGCTTTGCTATTATCATCTCGGTAAAGAGGAGAAAAGCATTGCATCGTACAGGAAATTAATTGAGTATGGCCCTGAAACAATAATGGGCAATTACTATATGGGGATTGCCCTGAAATCTTCGGGGAAGTATGATGAAGCAATAATGTACTTTGAAAGACTTCTGAATCAAACGGATCAGCATGTTTCGGCTTTGTATCATCTTGGAAGAACCCATATGAAAAATCGAAATTTTGAAAAAGCAAAGATCTATTTCAAAATGGCGATGGAGTTGGACCCTGAAAACAAAAATGCATCAGAAATGTATGAGTATCTGATAGATGAATAAAAAATAACCCCCTTCTCCTTATTCTTCTTCTTCTTCCTCAGCGTAAGCCTTAATAACAGCATCCTGAACATCCCCTGGAACCTGGGCATATTCGAGGAATTTCATTGTGTACATCGCACGGCCTCCGGTAATTGAACTGAGTGCAGTGGAGTATTTATTCATTTCGGCAAGGGGAACTCTGGCCTTTATAACCTCAAAACGTCTTTCACTTGACATCCCAAGAACCATACCGCGCCTTCCCTGCAGATCGCTGATCACATCACCCATCCTGTCGGAGGGCACCATGATTTCCACATCATAAATGGGTTCAAGTATTCTTGGGCCGGCGTTTTTGAATGCAATGCTGAAAGCATTCCTGCCTGCAAGCCTGAACGATATTTCATTTGAATCGACAGGGTGCATCTTGCCATCATAAACATAGACCCTAATATCACGTGCATATGATCCGGTAAGCGGACCGACTTCCATCTTTTCCATTATCCCCTTGAGGATCGCGGGCATGAACCTTGCATCGATCGAACCGCCAACAATGCAGTTTACATAAACGAGCTTTCCTCCCCAGTCAAGATTTATTTCATCCTTGCCTCTTACAGAAAGTTTTATCTCTTTCCCTCCGAATTTCATCATTGACAATTCCGCCGATCCTTCTGTATATGGTTCGACAATTAAATGCACTTCACCAAACTGGCCTGCGCCTCCCGATTGTTTCTTGTGGCGGTAGTCAGCCTGGGCAGATTTTGTTATGGTTTCCCGGTAGGGAATTTTAGGAGGATTGAAACTGGTAGGGATCTTGTAAATATTGTCAAGATGCCATTTCATAATATTAAGATGGTATTCGCCCTGTCCGTGAACAATAATCTGTTTAAGCTCTTTTGAATATTCCACAATTATAGTGGGGTCCTCAAGATGCAACTTATTGAGCGCTTCCCCAAGCTTTTCGTCATCATGTTCGCTCTGAGCCTTGATGGCAATGCGGAATTTCGGCTCCGGGAATTTGACGCCCTCATACCTCCAGTCGTTTCCTGAAACATTCAATGTATGGTCAGTTTTTGTGTTCTTGAGTTTAACCAAAGCTCCGATATCACCTGTGTAAAGTTCCGGTACACGCATCCTGTTCTTCCCGGCGCAAACATATAATTGCGAGAGCCTTTCCTTTACCCCGTTATTGGTGTTGACCACATCGACGATCCCGCCCTCATTGGAGGACGTTTTTATTGCCCTTCAGGAAGGCATTGCGCTGGCAAGCACGCCAAGCCAGAACGGGAACGGCAATCGCGGCGAGGCAGCCCATGCCTGAAATCGCAGTGCGCGCCGAACACTTGACGAAGAAATTCGGCGATTTCACGGCCGTCGACAACGTCTCCTTCGAGGTCGATACGGGGGAAGTGGTCGGCTACCTGGGGCCGAACGGCAGCGGGAAGACCACGACCATGCGCATGCTACTGGGCCTGCTCACCCCCACGGCGGGCTCGGCGCGTGTGCTGGGCTATGATATCCACAGCCAGGCAGAGCAGATCCGGCCCCTGGTCGGCTACATGAGCCAGAAGTTCGCTCTCTACGACGAATTGACCGTCTTGGAAAACATGAATTTCTACGCCGGCATCTACGCGTTGAGCGGCGCCGAGCGCCGGGCACGCGTCGATGAGGTGCTGGAGATTGTCGGCCTCCAGGAGCACCGTCGCGAGCAGGCCGGCGATATCTCGACCGGCTGGCGACAACGGCTGGCCCTGGCCATCGCGCTCGTTCACGGCCCCCGCCTGCTCTTCCTGGACGAGCCCACCAGCGGCGTAGACCCTTCGGCGCGGCGCATCTTTTGGGACCTGATCGACCGGCTGGCGAGCGGCGGCGCCACCGTCTTCGTGAGCACCCACTACATGGACGAGGCCGAGTATTGCGGACGCCTGGGGATCATGAGCCAGGGCCGGCTCCTGGCTATGGACACGCCGCAAGCACTCAAGCGCTCCACGCTGCCAGGTCCTGCTTGGGATTTGATCCTTGATCCCCTGATTCCCGCGCTTCGAGCCCTGGAAGCTGTGCCAGGAGTCATGCTGGTCGGTCTGCGCGGCGACCACCTGCATGCCATCACGCAAGCGGGCGCGCACGACGCCGAGTCGCTGCGCCAGGCTCTTGGTCCGCTGGGCCAGGATGCCATCATCGAGCCGGCCGATCCGACGCTGGAAGACGTTTTCACGGCATTGACCCGGCCCGCCGAGGCGTGAGTCCGTACCACAAGCTGGCAGCTTGCGGTACCCCACGTTAACCCGCCTCATTCCGCCTACTCCGCCCCCAAGGCCATTCGGTTGTCCTGTCCCACTGTCATGGGGTGACAGTCCTGGAGGGGAGTGAGTGGCTCTGGCCTCGCAGGCGGCGAGTGTCCTTTCGTACCCCTCCCCGAGGTACCACTCGTCCGCGGACGCGTCTCGGCGTCCCCCCGTCATCGCAGTACGAGCGGCAAGTAGACGGTGCGAAGCTGGCCGACAGGCCCGGCTCCCGCCGCGGTGACGTCCACGAACTGCCCGGGGCCGAGGGTCAGCAGGGGCACGACCGCGGCCGGCGCGCCGCTTCAGACCGCTGCTGCAGCCGCGCGCAAAGCCGGGGCCAGCGACTCATCCACTACGTCGTAGTTGCCAGAGACCACCGCTCCGGCTCCCGCCTTTACCAACGGGTTGCCGGCCTGCCGAATCATCTGCACGAGGGAAGAGTCATGTTGCATTCGTGCCGACTAGCGCCAAACGAGCATGTCCTCGAGGCCAAGATGACCCAAGTGCCGATTTACGGGCCACGCGTTAGCCAGTCACGGTGAACTCGATGTATGGTATATCCAATTGAACTGCGCCACCTCGCTTTGTCTTGCCCGGATGGTCAGGATCCGGCACTGCCGGGGGATACGGTTGGATAGGATTCGGCATAACGCGACTGGTGAATGCTCGCCACACCCGGGGAGCGACATCAGGCGGCTGAGCGGGGATCCCGTCGTCGATCCGCATGATTCGATGGTGGGTCTGCTCCTCCAGGGCCTTCATCATGTCGTCCCAGGGCATCATCCATTCACGTGGTTCCTGCCGGGCGAAAACCTGGTCTACCGGCAGCATCGCCACCAGGTCCGGGCTGGTCATCGCCGCCAACCCCCACGGCTTGCCCCCGGCTTCTTGCCGCACCGTGGCATTGTGGCTGCCGTGGTGGCCTACCTTGTAAAGGATGGTGCGCTTCAGCAAATCCTCCGTCGTGACGGTGCTGCCATCGGAGCGCTGCCACTGCAGCCCGTCCCACGATAGCCAGTTGCCGACCTGGGCGTCGCCGACGAAGAGCAGCACCTTCTGCGAGTTGACCAGCTCGATAGCCAGCACCAGGGTCGTGTTGTTGACCGTATTGTCGAGCTGCAGCGCCAACTCCTCGGCGCCGGCCAGCCAGTCGGCGCCGATCCGGCGCCAGGCCGGGCCTTGCTCCGCTTCGGCTGCGGGCGCGGCGACCGGCACGGAACCGGCATCTGACGCGGGCGCGCCGGCGGCTGCGGTGATCGTGGCTGCGCCTGGCCCGGCCGCGGCCGCATCGACAGGCGCCGGGCCTGCGGCGTGTCGTCAAAGCCGTAATTGACCTGGAAGAACTCCAGGTGCTTGGCCTCTGCGGTGGGGATGCCCAGCCGGCTATCAAAGGGCGCACGCAGCCCCTCCGACGCAGCTTCGTACTCGCTTGGCCCGGCGCCCAGGGACATACCCAGCGTAAAACCCAGTTGCGATAGCAGCGCCATCCCGGTCAGATAGGTTTCCTTACCGGTCGAGGTCGGGTCCATCTGCGCCAACTGCTCCGGCTTGGTCGGCGGGCCCAGTACGAAGATCTGCGCGCCGGAGGCGTCGGCCAGGCCGGGGACCTTGGGCAGCGCCAGGGGACCGTCGCCCGGCCGGCAATACTTCGGCTGGCCGGTCTTGAGGAGCGTCCGCACGGGGGCCAGCGGGTCGCCGCCCTTCGCCGACGCCGCTGCGCCCAGGTCCTCGCCGACGAAGCCGAGGACACTGCTCACATGCGTCAGCCCGGCCGGCTGCTTGGCCAGCGCCGTGGTCAAGGCCGTCAGCGCCTGGCGGGTCTTTTTCCAAAGCCCCTTGGCGACCTCGTCGTCCGGGTTCTCAAGCCAGGGCAGCCAGAGGTTGTGGACCGTCATCTGGCTGAAAATGTCGTCGGCCTGGCTGAACCCGGCGATGTGATCCCAATGGCGATGCGTCACTACCAACAGGTGGATCTGGCCGCCGGTGGCGGCCAGGATGTCGGCGGCCACCTGCTTGAGCATGGCCGCCCCACCCGGTGTGCCCGTGAGGACACCGCAGTCAATGAGCATGTAGTAGCTCTGCTTCGGATCGACGGTGGGGAAGGCGAGCAAGAAGCAATCGCCCAGCCCCTGACGGTACATCCGCACCGTCACTTCGCCAGCCGACGCCTGCAAAGGCGTGGGCTTCGCGGTTGCTGCCGGTGTCGTTGCCGCCGCCGTCGCTGTTCCCGTACGTTTTTTTGGGGCACTGCCTCTAGGAGTTGCTTTGCTCATGATCGTCTTTTCTCCTCTCCCGTCTGACCCTTTCCCGTCTCACGATGCAGGAACGCAAAGGGCTCATTGTCTTGCTGCTGTAAGGCGCCGAAATACATCGCGCGCAGGGAGGTATCGGTCCGTCCGAGGCGGAAATCGCGCTGGCGCGCCAGGCGCGTGGCGCCCTGCACAGACTTGACGATACAGTAACGCACTTCACCGCTGTACAGGTCGACGAGCAGGGTCGAGCCACCGCGGAACTTGAAATCGTAAGGCTCCACAGTTTCCCCGTTATCGGCTCGCTCCTGCAGCGTTGGGTCGTGGTAGCCGGGCTTCCACTGCGTGATCTCAATCACGAGATCGGTCAGCAGTTGGCCGTCCGGTCCGACCCGGCGCGCCGGACGCACCGAGTGCACCTCGAAGCAAGGACTGCCGTCAGGGCGCCTCAAATGATTCACATCCAGACCCAGCGCCTTCAGATCGAGATCCGGATCTCTGAAGCGCGTTATGTAAGATGCGGGCCGCGATTACCTCTTGCTGGTGAATCTTGTCGCGGTTGGCGGTGTAGCCCTGTTTCGCAACCAACGCGCGCATCTTCCCGATCGCCGGCATGGTGATCGACTTGCCGCTCTGGGTCAGCGGCGGCGCCCAGCGCAAGGTGTCGATCGACAGGCTGCGCACGTCGCGCGGGTAGATGCCGTACTGGCGGAAGGCCTCGACGACGGCCACGCGGTAGCCCAGGTCATCATCACGCACCAGGTCGTAGTCGGCAGTGATCAGCGCCCGTAAGTAGTCGCCGAATGTCATATCGACCGGTGGGCAGTAGTCCAGGGCGCGGATGCACATGCCGAGGACGTGCTGCGCGGACTTGGCGGCTTCGGCTGCCAGGCGGTTGACCAGGTCCGGGTGCAGCTCGCCCTGCGGCAGCACGCCCGTGCCCGACGTGGCGATGCGCAACAGGTCCGCGCTGCGGGCCTTATAGATCGACACGAAGGCCCGGAAGACAGCAGCCACCAGCAGGGAGCCGCGCGCGTGGGGCTCCATTTCGCTGCGCATGCGCAGCGGGTCCGGCTGCGTGGGCTCCCACCTGTGAGTGACCGGGTCTTTGCGGCCAAGAGCATCGCGCAGCGCGCCGTGCAGGCCGGTGGCGTTGCCGAACTCCTGGGCCAACTGCCCCAGCAGGTTCTCGGTTTCCAGGTCGCCGCGCGTCTTGGCCACCTGGCTGCGCAGGACCTCGGGGAAGGAGAAATGCTGGAACAGCGCCACAATGTCGGCGAAACCTTCGTGGAAGGCCAGCACATCGGGGTTGGTCGGCTCGATGAAACGCCGATGCAGCCCGTCGAGCAGGGCGTGCGTCGTCTCGTGCGCCACCACGTCGTGCGACAGGCAGCAGAAGACCATGCCGCCTGGCAGGTGGAAGCGTACATCATCGACGGGCGCCGGGAAGTAGCCGAACAACAGCGCCTTCTTATCCGGGCTGTAGTAGGCATTGGCCTCGCGCAGCGCGTGCGGATACACGCGCAAGCGTGGGACGTACGCATACTGGTCAGGCCGGCGCAGGACCGCTTGCCCGGCATACCCCAAGGCATCCGCCGGCTCGTAGCTGGTCGCGGTATACGCGGCCGACGGTGGCGCGCTTGAGCCGGGGGTCTCGTCCTCACGCCGTTGCGGCGCCCACAGGGCCCGCCTGCCCAGGGCATGCTCGAAGTTCTTGATGGTCATCATGGCGACGGCATAGACCATCTGTTGATGAAAGTGGGGGTTGGCTTCGGCCGGCGCCAACCCATCCTGCGCCAGCAGATACGGCTCGTCCAGGTCAACCGGAGCATAGAAGCAGTCGCTCGCCGGATCGACGTCGATCACTTCCAGGTATTCGCCAATCGGTCCCGGCTTGAGGACATCTTTGCCGGTCTCAGGGTCGTACTCCCAGGGCACCTTGAGGGTGACGGAGTTGATGCCTGTATACTTCAGCTCTTGGGACAGGCCGGGGTCGAAGGCGTAAGCACGCAAGGGACGGAAAGGCGGCCGAGCGACGTCGACCCGGGGCAGCGCCTTGGGTTTGGCGCCCGCCGCGACCCCGTCCACCTGGGCCGGCATTGCGTTGGTCGTCAGGGAAGGACTATCGCTCATGATCCACACTACCTTTCATATGAGATGAGGCCCGCGCCTTACCCGACGCCAGACGCGGGCCAGTTCCACTGTTCATGCTGCGGCAGAACATCGCGCCATGTATGCGGATTATCGCGCCTGGGGGATGCAGTGTCAATAAAGTTTCTTGTTAATTCCCAGGGAACCACTGGAAGTGACGCCACATCGGGTATATCGGGCATCCGAAACCGTGTTTATTTCGATCCGGCGGTCAGCCGTGGTAGAATCTGCAGGAAATGGTTTGCTGCAGGGTTGAGATTCTCAGTTCACGACGCACCACAGAAAGGCAAATCATGCCCGCACCCGCCATCATCCACGAACTGGTCGAGCGCTTCGACGCGCAACCGCGACAGCTACCGCGCCGGCCAGTACAACGAGACCCAGGTCCGGCGCGAGTTCATCGACCCCTTCTTCGAGGCGCTCGGCTGGGACGTGGACAACGAGCAGGGCTACGCCGAGGCCTACAAGGACGTCATCCACGAGGACGCCATCAAGGTCGGCGGCGGCACCAAGGCGCCCGACTACTGCTTCCGCATCGGCGGCACGCGCAAGTTCTTCGTCGAGGCCAAGAAGCCCTCGGTCAACATCAAGGACGACATCAGCCCGGCCTTCCAGCTCCGCCGCTACGCCTGGTCGGCCAAGCTGCCGCTCAGCATCCTCACCGACTTCGAGGAGTTCGCCGTCTACGACTGCCGCGTCAAGCCCGGACAAGACCGACAAGCCGTCCACCGGCGCGCGTCCTGTATCTGCACCTATCGACGAGTACGCCGACGCGCTGGGACGAGATCGCCGGCGTCTTCTCCCGCGAGGCCGTCCTCAAGGGCTCGTTCGACAAGTACGCCGAGTCGACGCAAGGGCAAGCGCGGCACCGCCGAGGTGGACGACGCCTTCCTGGCGGAGATCGAGCGCTGGCGCGACGCTGCTGGCGCGCAACATCGCCCTGCGCAACCCCGGCCTCGACGCAGCGCGAGCTGAACTTCGCCGTGCAGATGACCATCGACCGCATCATCTTCCTGCGCATCTGCGAGGACCGCGGCATCGAGGCCTACGGCACGCTGCTGGCGCTGCTCAACGGCGCGCGACGTCTACGCGCGGCTGTGCCGAGCTCTTCCGCAGCGCCGACGACGCGCTACAACTCCGGCCTGTTCCACTTCGAGCCGGAGAAGGGCCGCGCCGAAGCGCCCGACGAGCTGACGCCTGCGCCTGGCGCATCGACGACAAGCCGCTGCAAGGACATCCTCGAGCAGCCTCTACTACCCCGACAGCCCCTACGAGTTCTCCGTGCTGCCGGCCGACATCCTGGGCCAGGTCTACGAGCAGTTCCTGGGCAAGGTCATCCGCCTGACCGCCGGCCATCGGGCCGTGGTGGAGGACAAGCCGGAGGTCAAGAAGGCCGGCGGCGTCTACTACACGCCCACCTACATCGTCGACTACATCGTCAAGCACACCGTGGGCAAGCTGCTGGAGGGCAAGACGCTGCGCCAGGTCGAGGCTGGCTCCGACGGCGCAAGGCTGCGCCCATGCGGGTGCTCGACCTCGGCCTGCGGCTCCGGCTCGTTCCTGCTCGGCGCCTACCAGTACCTGCTGGACTGGCACCGGGACCGGTACGTGGCCGACGAGCCCGGAGAAGTGGGCGACGGGCCGCAAGCCCGCGGCTCTACCAGACCGGCCGCGGCGAGTGGCGGCTGACCACCGCCGAGCGCAAGCGCATCCTGCTGAACAACATCTACGGCGTGGACATCGACCCGCAGGCCGTGGAGGTGACCAAGCTCTCGCTGCTGCTCAAGGTGCTGGAAGGCGAGAGCGAGCAGACGCTCGGCGCAGCCAGCTGCAGCTGTTCCACGAGCGCGCCCTGCCCGACCTGGGCGGCAACATCAAGTGCGGCAACTCGCTGATCGGCCCGGACTTCTACGACGGCCAGCAGACTGGCGCTGCTGGACGAGGAGGAGCGCTACCGCATCAACGTCTTCGACTGGCAGGCGGAGTTCCCGCAGGTGTTCAGCGGGACGGCCGGCGGGCTTCGACGCCGTGATCGGCAATCCGCCGTACATCCGCATCCAGACGCATGAAGGAGTGGGCGCCGCTGGAGGTCGAGTTCTACAAGCAGCGCTACCGCGGCCGCCGGCAAGGGCAACTACGACATCTACGTCGTCTTCGTGGAGAAGGGGCTGAGCCTGCTGAACGAGCGCGGCCGGCTCGGCTTCATCCTGCCGCACAAGTTCTTCAACGCCCAGTACGGCGAGCCGCTGCGCGAGCTGCTGGCCGAGGGCCGGCACCTGGCCGAGGTCGTCCACTTCGGCGACCAGCAGGTCTTCGCCGGCGCGACGACCTACACCTGCCTGCTGTTCCTGGACAAGGAGGCGCGCAAGTCGTTCCACTTCGTCAAGGCGCATGATCTGGCGGCGTGGCGGCAGGGGGAACCGCAGGTGGAGGGCGAGATTCGCGGCTGAGACGGCGCCAGGCGGAGTGGAACTTCACCGTTGGCCAAGGCACCGCGCTGTTCGAGAAACTGCGCGAGCGATGCCAGTGAAGCTGGGAGATGTGGCATCTATTTTCGTCGGGTTGCAGACGAGCGCCGACAAGGTTTATGTGCTGGAGGAACGTTGAGGCACGCGTGACGGACTGGTTTCGGTCAAAGACGATGACAGGACTTCGTGGCTGCTCGAGCAAGCCGGTCTCTGAGACCCTTCCTACGAGTCGACTGTGTCAACGTACTGACGCCACGTCAGGTCATTGTGCTTGTTTCCCATATCGCTGACCAGCAGGCACAGCCGTCCTGATATCGCAGAAGGAACTGATGCGCACGGTATCCGATGACTGGGGTACCTGACGTCGAAGCCAAAACACTTCGCGGAGGAGGGTGGAAAGGCAGACAAGACCAGTGGTACGGGTACGTTATACCGAAAGAATCTGACTCTGTTTGACGCCCCAAAGATCATTGTTCCTGCATGATCGTCACTTTGCGGACGGTACGCGATGATGACAGAGAGCCTGCTACTTCACCGGAGGTGGCAATGGCCCGTACTATGGAGTGAGATGGTCAGCGTTGGATATCCGCATTCGCTTCATTACTTGCAGGCGCTGCTAAGCTCACGACTCCTCGACTTCTGCCTACAACGCGTAAGTCACTCCTTTCCGCGGTGGTTACTGGTCGTATGCGAAAACGCAGTACATCGAGCAACTCCCCATCCGCCCCATCGACTTCACCTCCCCCGCCGACGTCGCGCGCCACGACCGGATGGTCGCCCTGGTCGAGCGGATGCTGGATCTGCACAAGAAGCTGGCCGCCGAGCAGACGCCGCACGTCAAGACCGTGCTCCAGCGCCAGATCGAGGCGACGGATCGGCAGATCGACCGGCTGGTGTATGAGTTGTATGGGCTGACGGACGAAGAGATCGCGGTGGTGAAGGACGTTGACCTTCGCGATGGGTTGTGATAGGCTTGAGCCATGGCTAAGACCGACACAACGGTGTCCCAACTGACTTCCCTTCTCAAACTCACCAGAGATGAACTGGCTCAATTGCTGG
>CAVSYN010000036.1:0-410532 GCA_963732115.1 uncultured Bacteroidales bacterium | reverse complement strand
TCCCCAGAAGTGCTTGCTGCCCCACCACCAGCCTTCCCAACTGTCGGGCTGACGGATCTGAAGGGTGTAGCCGCCCCAGAGCGGCAGCAGCTTGCGGCCGGCGCCGTGGCAGGCCTGCGCGACTTTGTTCTCGCCGTGCTGGTCGCACTGATAAAGGAGTGGCGGTCGGACCGTACTTCTCCTTGATGCGGTTCATCTCGCTGACGATGGTATCGAGCGCCTCGTCCCAGGAGATGCGCACGTACTTGCTTGTGCCCCGGTTCTGCGGGTTCCGCTCACCGTTGGGATCCCAGTCGACCCGCTTCATGGGATAGCGGACGCGGGCCGGCGAGTAGACACGCTTCTTGTAGGCGATGGAATACGGCGGGATGAGCGTCTTCATGCTCGGCTCGAACGTGCTGCCCCGCACTTCCATCTTCCAGGGGTTCATGTCCTTCTCGGGATCGTACTTCCAGTCGTAGTGCATCGGGCGGATGCGGATGATCTTGCCGTCCTTCACGTCCACCATCGAGGCATTCGACCCGTTCTCGGGCACCCCGCAGAAGCTGATGTCCCGGATGAGCGTCTTTTCACCCGACTTGCCGTTCGGGGCTCGATCCTCTGCCATCCTGCCTCCTTCCCTCTCCACCGCTATTCCGACTAACGGAATAGCTATTCCGTCATCTCGGCCTATCCAGTTTCCCACCTGCGGCGGCCCCCAGTCAAATCCTCCGTTGCGGCCCGGAACCACCGCCCGCTCGCCCGCAGCGGCAGCGAGGCCTTTATCGCGATGCCGGGTCGCGATCGAGCTACTCCGCAAGTAGACCGTCATCTCCGCCGCCTTGTTCTTGACCGCCTCGGTGTTCCTGGCCCGCGCTTCGACGCCGAAGCGATCGGACGGGGCGACGACAGTGACGACCGGCCTGTCACGCTCGCCGCCGGGCTCGAAGACCGGAGCCGACACCGCGCACACTCGAAGGTCCTGCTCTTCCAGTCGTAGGCCACCCCCTCCTCCGCCGCCCGGTCCAACATGGCGGCTGAGCTCGCTCGGGATCGGTCCGGGTGTGCGGCGTGAACTTGACCTGCGGCTCCCTGAGCAGTCGCGCCCTCTCCTCGGCCGACCGGGTGACGCCATGTACATCCGGACGGCGGAGTTCGCCCTGTTGCCGAGTATGCGGCCGGTGGGCAGGTTTGGTTTGAAGGGATGGGAGGTCGCGACCTGGTCGACCACCACGGCGCCTTCGACCGCTCTCCACGGTGAGCTCCACGGTCTCCCCCGTCTGCTTGGCAAGGTCCTCGAGGAAGGGGTGGGTGGAACGGACGAAGCTCACGTACGACAGCGTCAGGTAAGCTCCGGGGATCATCGCCCTGCCCAGGCGGTAGCGCTCGGTCTCGGGGTCGAAGACGACGAACTCCTTCCACTCGAGCGTGCTGAGCATCCGATACGCGGTCGTCTTGGATATCTCCGGTGCGCTCGCAGATGTCGTTCAGGTTCCACTCCGGATGCTCCACGTCGAAAAGCGCCAGGATTGTGAGACCCCGGGCCAAAGCCTGGACGTAGAGCTCGCTCTCCTCTTCCGATCTTCCGCCCAGCGAAGCTCGCGGCCGCCCTCCACCCTAGCCATGTACACGCTCCGTCGACATGTGGCCCCCTTGACCGACCCATCGGCCCCCCGCCGGCACTCCGCCGCCTCTAAGCATAACTCCGCTCGAGCCCGCGAGGCGGCGCGCACGAAGCCACGCCCAGATGAATCGGGGCCCGCCTACAGCGGGCCCCGATGCTCAGAACCCTGTTGTCGGCAAGGCGGGCCGGCTACGCCTTCTCGAGCATGACGAGGCCCAGATTCAGGCTCTCGTCGAGGGTGACGTTCCTGGCGACGGCCTTGTAGCCGTCGGCCGCGATGGCCACGTCGTAGCTCTTGCCCGGCTCGAGCTTGTCGACGACGAACTCGCCGTAGTTGTTCACGACGCCTTCGCCTACGACCGCCCCGGCGGCCGACACGGTGACTTTGGCGCCGTCGGCGCACTCATCGGTGTCCTTGAAGGCCACGCTGCCGGAGGCGAACACCTTGTCCCACCGATGCAGGTTCTTGTACATCACCCGCGGGCTTGGTGTTCAGCTCGGGCCTGTAGCGCCCGCAGACCTTCCTTGGCCGCCATGAGCTCGGCCATACTCGTCATCGTCGGCCAGAACGAGCTTGATGGCGTCGGTCGGGCAGACCTGCGAGCAGCGGGTCTCGGTCCAGCCGGCGTCGATCAGGTGCGCGCAGCCCGTGCACTTCTGCGGCGACCTGGCTTCTCCTCGTTCCAGTAGATGACGTCGTACGGGCAGGTCTCGACGATCTCCGGATGGCCCTTGGCCTTCTCGGGATCGATGATGACCAGGCCGTCCTCGCGCCGGTAGATCGTCCCTGCCGGCGAACCGTCGATGCAGGGAGCGTCGTCGCAGTGCTGGCACGGCTTGGGCAGGTACCCGGTCTGGACGATGGGGTACTGGCCCCTCTCCTTGCGCTCGATGTTCATCCAGCGATGGCCGGACCACGGCTGCGCCACCGAGTACGGTGGGAAGTCGTTGCCTACGAACTCGTCCTTGTCGGCGAGGAAGCAGTCGTTGCAGTCGTGGCAGCGGGCACAGTCGATGACCATGTTCCACTTCTTCATTTGGCTTGTCCCTCCCATTTCTCCACCTGGAGCAGAGCCGAGTTGTTGGCCATCGCGGTGGACGTCGGCGTGATGAAGCGCTTGGGCGCGAGAATATTGACGCAACCGGAGGTGTCCGGAGAATAGCCCGGGCTCGCCCAGCGGCAGGTAGTCGGCGCACGACTCGTAGGAGTGCACCGTGCCGGCCGGCACGCGCTCGGTCACCTGCGGCGGCGAGGATGACCGACCCGCGGTCGTTGAAGGCGCGGATGAGGTCGCCGTCCTTGATGCCCCGAGCGGCGGCGTCTTTGGTGTTGAGCGCGCATGATCCAGTAGCGGTGGCCGTCGATGAGGACCCGGTGGTCCTTGACCTCGTTCAGCCAGCTCTCCTTGGAGTCACCCATGGTGTGGAAGCTGAACCGCGGGTGCGGCGAGACCATCTGCAGCGGGTACTTGCCGTAGAGCTCCTTGGTGTGGTGCCCTTCCCACGAGGGGATGTACTGCGGGCCCATGGCCGGCCGCTCGGGATCGACGAAGCCGTCGGCCTCGAAGCGCTTGAGGCTGCTGGCCACGAACTCGATCTTGCCGGTGGAGGTCTGCAGGCCTTTGAGCCCCACGGTGTCGGCCGGGTGCGGACCCCAGTCCGGTGTGTCCTTCACGCGGCCCTCGGCGAACCAGCGCATGGCCGGCGTGGACTTGTGGTCTTTGGGGAAGGGCACGACGACGTAGCCCTTCTCCTCGAACTCCTCCCAGGTGATGATCTTGGGCAGGTCGGTGGCGTGGAAGTAGTCCTTGACCCACTGGTACTCGTCCTTGCCGCCCATGGTGAAGATCGGGCCGATGCCCAGCCGCTCCGCGAACATGGCGAAGATGTCGTAGTCGGACTTGGATTCGCCCAGCGGCTCGATGCACTTCTTCTGCAGCACGATCATGCGGTGGTTGGTCTGGGCGCCGGTGTGCGGGATGTAGCCCGAGCAGTTGGCGAACTCGCTGATGTCCCAGCGCTCGAAGTTGGTGCAGGCCGGCAGGATGATGTCGGCGAAGCGGGCCTCGCCCTCGAACCAGATGGACTGGTTGACGACCATGCCCACTCTTGCCCTCGCGGTACGCCTTGACGTAGCGGTTGGTCTCGGTCATGGTGCCGATGAACGAGGTCCCGTACTTCCAGTACATCTGCACGTGCGGGTAGCCGGGAGCCGGATACGTGTACTTCTGCAACTGCGACTCGATGGACGAGCCGCAGAAGCCCTTGCCGTGCCACTCCACCTTCTCGTGCATCATGGCCTCGGGGATGCGGATGCGCGGGACCGTCTGGCCCTCGGTGGAGTGATGGGCGGTGCGGGTCGCGCCGCGGCTTGTTCGCGAACATGCCGGTACACGCAACTCGTAGCCGGCGGCCGAGTTGTCGACGTCGCCGGAGATGCCGCCCTCGGCGTAGCCCGGGAAGAAGAACTGCTCGTCGCTGGGAGCGCCCTGCGAGGTGCCCCAGATGTTGCTGCCCGGCTTGCCGTAGCCCTGCATGGCCGCCAGGGCGATCATGACGCGGGCCCACTCGTTGCCGGTGGCGGAACGGCAGGCGCCGCCCCAGCCGCCGAGACCGCCGGCGGCCAGCATGGTCTTCTTGCTGCCCCACTCGCGGGCCAGCGCCCGGATCTCGCGCGCCGGGATGCCCGACTCGACCTCGGCCCACTCGGGGTCTTCGGCACGCCGTCGCTCTTGCCGAGCACGTAGTCTTTCCACTCGTCGAAGCCGGTGGTCCGCGTGGCGATGTAGTCCTTGTCGTACAGGTCCTCGGTCAGCCAGGTGTAGGCGATGCCCAGGCCGAAGGCCACGTCGGTGCCCAGCCGCGGCGCGAACCACTTGTCGGCGAAGAGGCTGGCCGTGTCGTTGAAGCGCGGGTCGACGAACACCATCTTGATGCCGAGCTCTTTCATCCAGAAGCGGCGCGGCGTGCTCTCGAAGGCGGCGTAGATGCCGCCGCCGGACACCTCGGGGTCGGACGACCAGAAGACCACCATCTCGGTGTGCTTGAGGGCGTCTTCGAGCAGGTCGTACTGCTCGGGGATGCCCAGGCGGTGGCTGTTGCCCCACATGTGCATGCCGCCCCAGTGCCAGCCTTCCCAGCTATCCGGGTTGTGCTCGCCGTAGGTGTAGCCGATCAGGTTCATGAACCGGAAGTACGTGCTGTGCCGGTAGCCCACGTTGCCCCACAGATGGTGGGAGCCGGGGGTGGTCAGGATGGCGGCCGGGCCCGACCTCGCGGTGCAGGCGGACGATCTCGTCGCACACGATGTCGAGGGCCTCGTCCCAGCTGATCGGCTCGTATCCGGAGACGCCGCGATTCTGGATGTTGCGCTCGCCCTTGGGATCGAAGTCCACCCGCTTGAGCGGAGTGAGGATCCGCTTGGGCGAGTAGACCATGGACTTCTGCGCCACCGCGTGCGGCGACAGCGTCGTACGGCGCGGGGGCTTGAACGTCCCGGCCGCGGGCCTGGATAGTCCAGCCCTCAGGATCGTTCTCGTCCAGGTCGATGGGGATCATGCGGACGATCTTGCCGTCCTCCACATCGACGAACATCGGGCCCCCGGTCGTGCAGTTTGTGAATCTTTCAACTTTTCCCATATTGTCCTGACCTCCGCTTGCTTTCGGTGACCGCGGTTACGTTCGCTTGCCGGTCCGTACATCGTGGGACCCCGCCCCTTCATACTCTACGCCAGCGGACGTATCACGCCCCTCGGCGGAGAAGAAAGTCCCCGGCCTATTCCGTCTGATGGAACGCACCGCCGCATCGTGGTCCCACAGCGTCGCGAGAACAAAGCCCCCCGCCGGACACGCCGGCGGGGGGCTCCATGCAACATTCCGTACCGGACCGACCCCCTCGCCTAGCGACGAGCGAGATCGGACCGAATGTCAATAACCGGAGGCCGGGCCGTACCCCGTACCGCAGTACGTGTAGGTGCGATCCGGAACGTCCTTGTTGACCTGATCTTCGTCGATCTCGGCCACGCAGCGGACCATCGAGCCGTCGCCCATGTACCAGCGGATCGGGAAGCAGAAGAACCGGAAGCGCTTGCCGGACACCTTGTCCAGGTCTCCGCCGAGGTTCTCGACGCCGACGATGCCGTGACCCAGCATCTGCTTGTGGCAGGGTTCCCAGGTTCCTTCATTTCCAATCGCTTCGAGATCACCGAATTTGGCATCATAAGCGGCTTGGCCATGCAGCCTGATGTAGGCCGCTTTCTCGAATTCGGCATACGCTTCTTCACCGAACTGCTCGGCGTATTCCACCGTGATCGGCTTGCCGGAAGCTCCGGGCAGATTCATCTGCGGCGGGCCGTTCTTGCCCATGGCCGTATGAAGCGGATGATCCAGCGCCTGCGAATCCATGGCAACGCACTTGACCTTGTGCTTCACGAACCACTTGCCGGCTTCGACGCCGGTACCGCATGAATAGTGATAGTACTCTTTGGAGTCGTCGAACTTGCGATGCATGCCGGTATTCAGGCAGACGACCATGCCCTTGAGCTCTTCCGGCTTGATGTTCGCGCGCTTGCAGGCGTCCTCGAGATGCTCAGGCAGGATCAGGCCCCAACGATGGATCTTGATCTCGAGGCAGACTGCGTCACCCGTGTATGCATCAACAGGCATTTCGTGGGTATAACGAGTTCTTTTGCCGTCGAATTCGCGTTCCATGACGTGACGAGGTGCGTCGGCATGAGTGCCGGTGTGCTGAACGCAATCGACCCTCTGCGTGAGGACGCCGCCCTTTGCCATGGTGTGCATCGAATCGATGACCGGCTTCACGAAGTACGGCCAACGAGGAATCTCCGCACTGAATGGATGGGTCAGGTCAACGAATACTTTCTTCCCCATGGTTCCTACTCTTCTCCTTTTTCTCGTTACCTATCGACTCACGGGCGCACAGCGCGCCCGGTTCGTCCGTTGCCGACCTACTTGGCTTCGGCCTCGTTCATCTCGCGGACGGCCTTGGTCAGGTAGTCGAGCAGGCGGCTGCGAAGCGCCTTCTGCTCCTCCGGCGTCCAGGTCTGGTAGCCGACGCCGCCCGTCTTGAAGCCCAGCTCGCCCTTCTCCACCTTCTCCTTGAGGAGCGGCGAGGGCTCGTGGGAGTCCTCCAGATGCTTGAGCACGTAGTTGTGGATGGACAGGGTGAGATCCAGACCGACCATGTCGGCGTTCTCGCAGGGGGCCAGCACCGGGAGCCGGAGGCCGGGGCCGTACTTGAGGCTCTCGTCCACGGTCGCCGCGTCGGCGATGCCGCGCTCGACGATGGAGAGCGCTTCCCGCCACAGCGCGTGCTGCAGCCGGTTGGCGATGAAGCCCGGGACGTCCTTCTTGCAGTGCACCGGGCGCTTGCCGATGGCCTTGTGAAGTTCCATGGTGACGTCGATGACCCAGTCGGGCGTCTCTTCGGTCTGCACGACCTCGACCAGCGGGATGAGGAACGGCGGGTTCCACCAGTGGGTGCCGATGATGCGGTCCCGCTTCTGCGGACGTGCTGGCGATCTCCGTGGGGCTCATGACCGACGTGTTGGTCGCCAGGATCGCGTCCGGCTTGCACATCTGGTCGAGCTTCTGGAACGTGTCCTGCTTGAGGGCCATGTCCTCGGCCACGCACTCGAGCACGAAGTCGGCGTCGGCGGCCGCTTCGGCCATGTCCTGCGTGGTGCTCACGCGGGCCATGGTCGTCTCGACGTCCTCGAGCTTGCCGAGGCCGCGCTCGGCCAGGAAGGTCAGGTCGTTCCGCATGGCCTTCGACGCCCTTCTCCAGGGTCTCGAGCCTGCGGCTGTACATGCCCACCGGGTAGCCGGCCGCCGGCGAAGACCATGGCGCAGCCGTGGCCCATGCTGCCGCCGCCGACGATGGCGATCTTCTTGACGTCTTCCAGCTTCATCATCCGGCCACCGCGCCACCGTCGACGGACAGGATGACACCGGTCACGTAGTCAGAGGCCGGGGAGGCGAGGAACACGGCGGCGCCGATGAAGTCGTCCAGCTCGGCGGCCCGGCCCATCGGGATGCGCGCCATGAAGATCTTGACCATCTCGGGATCGTTCTTGATCTGCTGCGTGAGCGGGGTCCAGAAGATGGACGGAGCGATGGCGTTGACAGTTGATCTTGTACTTGGCCCACTCGGTCGCCAGCTGCTTGGTGAGCAGATGGACGGCGCCCTTGGAGGTGCCGTAGGCCGCGTAGCCGCCGGGATGGCCGAGGAAGCCGCGCACCGAGCCGATGGTGATGACCTTGCCGCCGTCGCCCTGCTTGATGTACTCGGCGCCCGCGTACTTCGCGCACAGCAGGGTGCCGCGGACGTTGATGTTCATGACCTTCTGCCACTCGTCGATGTCGAAGGTCTCGGCGGGCTGGCGGTTGCCGGCGGTGCCGGCCACGGTGACCATGATGTTGACCTTGCCGAAGTCCTTGATGACCTCCTCCATGGCGGCCTTGACGCTCTCGTCGTCGGTCACGTCGACGCCGGTGGCGGTGGCCTTGCGGCCCAGGCCTTTGATGTCGGCCACGACGTCATCCATGATGTCGGGCTTGATGTCCCAGCAGGCGACGTCGGCGCCGAACACCGCGAGGCCCTTGGCCGAGCGCGTGGCCGAGCGTGCCGCCCGCGCCGGTGACGACCGCCACCTTGCCGGTCGAGATCGAAGATCTTCCTGAGCTCTTCGACGGTCTTTCTTGGTGTGTCTTCAGCCATTTCCTACCTCCCGACTCAGCGTTTGTGTGTCGCTCGGTGCTTCGTGTCGCGCTCGGCCGGCTCAGGCCTTGGGCGTGCCCAAGATCACCATCATGCTGGCCGGATACTGGGTCTTGTTCTGGATGGAGCGGCCTTCGTCGCCGGCGATGAAGATCGAGTCATGCGCCTTGAGGACGATGTCCTTGCCGTCCTTGTCGGTGATGGTGATCTCGCCGTCGATGCAGAAGTAGATCGTGTCGAACGGCCGGCTCGGGGCTGAAATCAGCTCCGCCGCCGGGCAGGAAGTGCGTGCAGCCCAGCGAGAACTGGGTGGTGCCCGTCTGCTCCTTGCCCTGCAGCCTGAAGCAGGCGCAGTCGTTGTGGGCCGGGGGGAAGTACCGCACTGCGTCGCTGATCGAAACCTTCTTCATTCCTTCACTCCCTACGTCCGGCGACCGTGGTCGCTTTGTCGGCCAGACAGCCCGCCGCGAGCTGCGCGGCGGGCTCGAACGGCCGGGCCGAGCCCGGCCGCTGAGACCTTACTTCTTGGGCGGCAGGCCCAGGATCTGCCGGGCTTCGGCCACGGTGGCCACCGGCCGGTTGAACTCGGCGGCCAGCCGCTGCACCTTCTCGACGAACTCGTAGTTGTGCTTGGCGAGCACGCCCTTGCTCAGGTAGACGTTGTCTTCCATGCCCACCCGCACGTGGCCGCCCATGTTGATGGCCATGGCCGTGATGAGGTCGGCCGTGGGGCCGCAGCCGAACGCCGACCAGGTGGAGCCTTCGGGCAGCGAGTCGACCAGGTGGACCAGGTTCCTCGCGTTGCCTTCCATGCCGCCGTGCACGTGCATGCAGCACTGGAAGTGGATGGGGGCCTTGAGGAAGCCGTCTTTCAGGAGACGCTTGGCGTTCCACACCATGCCGGCGTCGAAGACTTCGACTTCGGGCTTGATGCCGTTCTCGATGTAGGCCGTGCCCAGCTTCTCGAGGAAGAGCGGCGGGTTGAGGAAGACGCCCTTGTAGAAGTTCATGGAGCCGGCGTCGAAGGTGCCCATGTCGGGCTTGAGCATCGATGTGGGGCAGGATGCGCTCCTCGTCGCTGAAGCCGAGGCCGCCGGAGGAGGTCATGTTGATGATGATGTCGGGGCACTTCTCGCGGACGAGGCCGACGGTCTTCTCGAACCTGTCGAGCGCCATGGTGGCCTTGTCGTCTTCGGTGCGCACGTGGATGTGGGCGATGGCGGCGCCGGCCTGATAGGCCACGTAGACCTCTTCGGCGATCTCCTCGGGCTGGGTGGGCAGATAGGGGGTGTTCTCCTTGGTGGTCATCGCCCCGGTCGTCGCCACGGTGATGATGAGCTTCTCCATACGTCAACCTCCACGTCTTGTCTGTCGATACTACCCGCGCGATGGGTCATGGGGACGCACCACAACGACCCTGGCGGGCGGAACAAAAACGACCCGGCAGACCCGGATCATGACTCAACTTTGACAGCGAGTTCGACGAATAACTCTACACCATTCCGTTACCTAACGGGCGAGCAGCTTAGTGCGTTTCCGGCGCGAGCCGTCCGCCGGTGCACATACCATCGAGCGGCACGCACTCTCCGCACTCTGGCGGCACGCCGATCGGCTCCGTGCGGCAGCGAACGCCGCAGCTCCGCGGGCCCGTGCTCGCTTCGACTATAATACGGCCCGATCGACGCGCTTCGCCGGGCCGAAGTGGCGGAATTGGCAGACGCGCTGGACTCAAACTCCAGTGAGGCTCACACCTCGTGCGGGTTCGACCCCCGCCTTCGGCACTCTCGCACCGTCGCGCTTCGGAACTCGCTGCTCGCTGCGCGCGAATCATGCGAGAAGTCAGAAGGATTTCTCTCGCCAGACGCGAAACATTCGAGTCGCACGAGCGTATTGTTTCTGTAGATTTCGTACTGCGAGGCTGCTACACTTTTCGCATATGGACGAGAGACAACGAAGACAGAGAACGAGCGCTACGCCGAACTGGTGGGCGAGAAGCTCCGCCGGCTGCGTCAGGACCGCGGTCTGAGCCTCCAAGAGGTGTGCGAGCGCTCGGGGGATTCGTTCGTGGTCTCCACTCTCAGCGCCTACGAGCGCGGCAAGCGCAGCCTCAGCCTCGAGCGGCTCTACGAGCTCGCCACCATCTACGGCCAGTCGCCCATGTCGATCCTCGACGTCGAGGACGAGCCCGAGTTCCAGCGCACGCTCGCCAGCAACGGCACTCCTCTGCGCATCCGCCTGGACCTTCTCGACAGGCTGGAGCCCGAGGAGCGCCGGCCGCTCGAGACCTACCTGGCCTTCCTGCGCAAGCTGCGCGACGACCCCGTCGCGGAGCTGCTCACCATCCGCAAGGATGACCTCGCCTATCTGTCCGGGCTCTACGGCGTCCGGCCGCAGGCGCTCAAGGACTACCTCGAGAAAGAGGGCGTCCTCGTCACTCACTGAGGCAGCCGCCGCCGGTCGCCTCGCCGGCCGCGACCGCTCGCCCGGCTTCTTCGAGAAACGACGCGACCGCGGTAAGCCTGCTCGACGCTCTCGCTCTTCGCACCATGTCGACCAGGGCGCTCCCGATGATGACCCCGTCGGCGTAGCGGGCCACCTCGCCCGCCTGCTCGGCCGTGCGACACCCCGAACCCGACCGCCAGCGGCAGGTCGGTGTGCCGCCGGATCCGGGCGACGAACTCGGGAAGGTCGGCCCGCAGAGCCGCCCGGGCTCCGGTCACCCCGGTGGTCGACACGCAGTAGATGAACCCGGAGGCCGCGGCGGCGATGCGGGCCAGCCGCGCGTCGGTGCTCGTGGGAGCCGCCAGCAGGATCACGTCCACCCCGCGCTCGCCGGCCGTGCGCCTGCAGATCGCCGGCTTCCTCCACCGGAACGTCGGGCACCACCACCCCGGCCACGCCCTTGCGCCCGCAGCGGCGAAGAAGCGCTCGGGCCCGTAGGCCAGGATGGTGTTGAGGTAGCTGAGCAGCACCACCGGGCACCCTCGTCGCGGCCGCCTCGCCGGCCAGGTCGAGCACGTCGGCCGGGCGCACTCCGCCGCCGCAGCGCCACCTGCGAAGCTGCCTGGATGACCGGCCCGTCGGCCAGAGGATCGGAGAACGGTACGCCGATCTCGATGATGCCGGCGCCGGCTCTCGGCGTAGGTGCGCAGGATCTCGCGCGCAGGACTCCGGGTCGGGATAGCCCCCGACGGCGTAGGGCATGAGCAGAGGGTGGCCGGCCTGCCGGAACGCCTGCGGTCAGAGCCGGCTCTCGCTCGCGCGCTCATCGACTTCACCCCCAGGCATGCCGGCCACGCTGTACACGTCCTTGTCTCCCCGGCCGGAGAGACTGACCACCACCACGTCGCTCTCGCGAGAAGCCGTGGCCGCTCGCCGCAGCAGGTAGGCGATGGCGTGCGCGCTCTCCAGCGCCGGGATGATGCCCTCCAGCCGGGACAGCGCCTGGAAGGCCGCAAGCGCCTCCTCGTCGGTGGCGCTGGTGTACTCCACCCGGCCCGAGTCCTTGAGGAAGGCGTGCTCCGGGCCCACCGAGGGATAGTCCAGGCCGGCGGCGACGGAGTGGGCCTCCTGGATCTGGCCGTCCTCGTCCTGGAGCACGTAGGAGTAGGAGCCGTGCAGGATGCCCGCCGCGCCCCGGGCGAGGGAGGCGCCGTGCTTGCCGGTGTCGAGGCCCAGCCCGCCCGCCTCCACCCCCACCATGCCGGACGCCCGGCGTCGTCCACGAACTCGTGGAACATGCCGATGGCGTTGCTGCCGGCGCCCACGCAGGCCACCAGCGCCGTCGGGCAGCCGGCCCTCCTTGGCCATGATCTGGCCGCGGGTCTCCTGGCCGATGACCGCCTGGAAGTCGCGCACCATGGTCGGGATAGGGAGCCGGCCCGACCACCGAGCCGATGATGTAGTGCGTGTTCTCCACGTTGGCCACCCAGTCGCGGATGGCCTCGTTGGTGGCGTCCTTGAGGGTGCCGCTGCCGGAGGTCACCGGCAGCACCTCGGCGCCCAGCAGCCGCATGCGGAACACGTTGAGCTCCTGGCGGCGGATGTCCTCCTCCCCCATGTACACGTGGCACTCGAGCCCGAAGAGGGCGGCCACCGTGGCGGTGGCCACGCCGTGCTGGCCGGCGCCGGTCTCGGCGATGATGCGCTTCTTGCCCATGCGCGTGGCCAGCAGGATCTGGCCGAGGGTGTTGTTGATCTTGTGGGCGCCGGTGTGGGCCAGGTCCTCCCGCTTGAGGTACACGCGGCAGCCCGCCCGCTCGCGACAGGCGGTCGGCGAGGAACAGCGGCGTGGGCCGGCCGGCGTAGTCGGTCTGCAGAGATCTGCAGCTCGGCGAGGAAGGCCGGGTCGTCGCGGTACGTCTCGTAGGCGGCCTCCAGTTCCTCGAGGGCCGAGACCAGCGTCTCGGGGACGTAGCGGCCCCCGTAGGGGCCGAAGCGGTGCGGCAGTGGTCAAGTCGTCGTTCCTTCCTGTCGTTCGTCTGCGTCCGCGGCCGCTGCGCAGCGCCGCCGCGAACAGAGCGCGGCAGCAGCCGCTCCGGGTCCTTGACGCCGGGCGAGCGCTCCACCCCGCTCGACACGTCCACGCCCCACGCGCCCGACGTCCGCGAGCGCCTGCCGCACGTTGTCGGGGCCGATGCCTCCCGCCACCAGGAACGGGCGCATCGCCGGCCGCCTCGCGGGCCAGCTCCCAGGGGAACGGCGTCCCCGTGCCGCCGAACCGGCCCGCCGACCCGCGTGTCGAACAGCACCAGGTCGGCCGCCTCGCGGGCGGCGGCGACCGCCTCCCGCAGCCGTCGCGCCGTCGCTGCCTCGTCGGCCGGCACCGGGCACGGCCTGGATGACGAGCGATCGGCAGCGCCCAGCGCGGCGAGCGCCGTCGCGCACAGCGGCGCGCGCCCGGCCGCGGCGCCCGTGCAGCTGCACCGCGTCGAGGCCGACCGCGTCGACCACGTCGCGCGATCGCCTCGGCCGAGCGTGTCGCCGAACACGCCCACCGTCAGCGGCCGTGCGCAGGGCCGTGCAGGCCGACTCGCGCCGGTCGCGCCCGGGCGTGCGCTCCGCGAGGCCCCCGGCCGCGGCGCCGGCGCCAGCCAGCGCGAGCCGGCGCGCCACGTCGGCCGTCAGCCGGCGCGGGCTGGGCGCGAACACGAAGCCGAGCGCCCAGGCGCCAGCTCGCACGGCCAGGGCGACGTCCTCCGGCCGGGTGAGGCCGCAGATCTTCACCAGGCGAGTCGCTGCGATCGGCTCACGTCCTCCGCCAGCGTGTAGACGAGGATGGCCACCGATCGAGACGAACAGCAGCACGAACATCATCACGAACCAGACGAAGCTGCCGAAGGGCATGCGAGTCGAAGTTGGTGCCGAACAGCCCCACGATGAACGACAGCGGCATGAACATCGTGGCCACCACCGTCAGCTGCTTCATCACCCGGTTCAGCCGGTTGGACACGCTCGAGAGGTGAAGGTCCAGCGCCGACGACAGGATGTCGCGGTAGGTGTCGAGCAGCTCGATGACCCGCATGACGTCGTCGTGCACGTCGCGGAAGTACACCTCGGCCTCGGGCTCCACGTAGAGCACCCCGTGCGACCCCAGCCGCTGCATGACGTCGCGCAACGGCGCCACCCGCCGGCGCAGGTCGACGAGGTCGCGCTTGAGGCCGAACAGCTCCTGGATGGGCGCCTCGCCCGTGGCCAGCACCACCTGGTCCTCCAGCGCGTCGATGCGGTCGTCGAGCCGCTCCAGGGCCGGCTGCAGGCTCTCCACCAGCCACTCGCAGATGTGATAGGCGATGAAGCTGGCCCCGCGCTCCCGGGAGAACACCTGCCGCCGCATCCGCTCGGCGAGCTCGTCGTAGTCGGCGTCGTGGAGGTGGCCGACGGAGATGATCCACCGCGGGCCCAGGAAGAGCCGCAGCTCGTTCAGGCGAGGCAGCAGGGTCGTCCTGCCCGTCCGGCCTGGGTCCCACGGCCGAGTCGGCGGCGAGCGACGTCCGCCTGGTCGTCTTGCGCACCGCGTTGTCGGCGGAGAACAGCGAGATGTAGAGATGGTCGGCGAACTCCTCCACCCGGGGCCGCTCGGGTCCGTCCCGCAGACTCTTGACGCCGATCTCGTCGAGACCCATGTCGTCGAGCGCCTGGACCACGGCGGCGTCGGGGTCGGCGTGGACCCAGGTGACCGGGACCGGGCGTCGCTGCAGCCCGGCGAGGACGGCCGGCAGCGTCCGACAGGGCGACCTCCCGCAGCCCGGACGAGGTGAGCACCCGGGCCTTGTGCTCCGACGCCGGTCATGGCACGAGCAGGATCGGGAACTCCACCGAGCGCATGAGCTGCTCGGCCGTGCTGCCCAGGATGAGGTCGTGGAGCGCCGAGTGGCCGCGCATGCCCATGATCACCACGTCGGCCGGATCCTTCGCGAGAGTGGCGGCGGCCGCCTTCGCCGCCCGCCCGGGAGACTACCGAGTACGCGGCCTCGAGCCCGAGCGGCTCCAGGTAGGCCCGCGCCTCCGCCTGGGTGGCGCTGACCCCTCGTCCGTGTCGTCGTCCACCGTGAGCACCCTGAGGCTGAGACCGGTGCGGGTGGCAAGGTCGGCGGCCAGCTTCAGCGCCCGGTTGGCCGGATGGCTGCCGTCGAACAGCACAAGCGCCTTGTCGAGCGGCCGGTACTCGGCCTCCACCAGCAGCACGGGCGTCGCCGAACGGCGGGCCACGTCCTCGGCGGTCGACCCGAGAAGATCGCGGCCCCACTTGGCGTGCTCGCCCCGCTTGCCCATGACGATGAGGTCGTGCGCGTCGGCCGATGTCGGCGATGACCTGGCTCGGGCACCCCTTCCTCGGTGCGGGTCTCGACCGACCAGGCCGGCCGTGCTCGACGACCTCGCGGAGATCGTTCAGGATCCGCTCGCTCTTGGCCCTGAAGCTTCTCCATGACGTCGAGAGGCGCAAGGGTCGGAGGCACCGCCTCGAACGTGTAGGAGTAGTCGAGATACGGAGGCATCTCCACGTAGCGGATGTCGAGCACGTACAGGCCGGTCACCCGGGCCTGGTACGCCTTGCCCAGCTCCACCGCCTGCTCCAGGGCCGCGCGGGCGTGGGCGGACGAGTCGACTGCCACCAGCAACGATGTGATCATCGAGGCCTCCTCTGCGTGCGCCTTGTCGACCGGACCGTCGGGGCTACGACGGGAGCGGGGTGCGCAAGCGCGCGATACCGCTGCCGCCACGTCTGGCTTCCCGCAGCAGGCTCTCCCCCACCAGCACCGCGTCTACGCCCGCCGAGGCGAGCTCGCTCCACGTCGGCGCGGTCCTTGATGCCGCTCTCCGCCGACCAGCAGCCGGCCCGGCAGGTACCGAGCCCGGCCAACCGCAGACGTCGTCTCGAGCGAGACCTCGAACGTGCGCAGGTCGCGGTTGTTGATGCCGATGACCGCTCCCTCCACTGCCAAGCGCCCGCGCCATCTCCGCTCTCGTCGTGCACCTCCAACAGTACGTCCAGACCCAGGTCCGCGGCCAGAGCCGCGAGAGCGCGCAGCTCGCCGTCGTCGAGAAGGGCGGCGATGAGCAGCACGGCCGAAGCCCCGAAGGCGCGGGCCTCGTGGACCTGGTACGGCGTCGACGATGAAGTCCTTGCGCAGCAGCGGCAGCGCCGTGCTCGCGGCCGCCGCGCGCAGATCGTCCAGGCTCCCGCGGAAGTGGTCCTCCTCGGTGAGCACCGAGACGGCCGCGGCGCCCGCCGCCTCGTAGGCCGCGACGAGCGAGCCGACGTCCAGGTCCGGGCCGGATCGGCCCCTTGCTGGGCGAGGCCCGCTTCACCTCGGCGATGAGCGAGACGCCCGGAGCCGCGCAGCGCCTCGGCGAACGAGCGACCGCGGGCCCGGAACGCCTCGACCTTCTTCAGGTCGGCCAGCGGCAGGCGGCCTTGCGCTCGGCCAGACGGCGCCGGACGGCGGGAACGATGCGCGTCCAGGTAGGAGCCGCTAGTCACGACGCATCGCGTCGCGCCGCGCGCGGTCGCCGGTCGCGCCGCGAGCCGGTTGGTCACCGCGATCATCTGCTCGAGCACGCCCAGCGCCCGTCCCGAATCGATGGACGCGCGGGCCAGGTCCACCCCTTCGGACAGCGACGAGCCACGCCGGCCACGTACAGAGCCGCGGCGGCGTTCAGCAGCACCGCGTCGCGCGGCCCGCCCGAGCCGCCCTGCGAGCACGTCGCGGGTGATGGCCGCGTTCGTCCGCGGCGTCGCCGCCGGCCAGAGCCGCCAGCGGGTGCCGGGCAAGGCCGCAGTCCTCGGGCTCGACGCGGAACGGGCGGTGCGCCACACCCCGGCGTCACCTCGATCACCTTGTTCGGTCCCGGTGACCGACAGCTCGTCCATGCCCAGATCTCCGCAGACCACGAGCGCGTGCTCGCAGCCCATGCGGGCGAGCGCGTCGCGCCAGCACGTCCAGATGCTGCGGGCGTGCTCACTCCCAGCAGCTGCCGGCGCACGCCGGCCGGGTTGGTGAGCGGGCCCAGGAAGTTGAAGACCGTGCGCACGCCCAGGGCGCGCCGCACGCCGGCGACCCTGCCCGGCCGCCGGATGGTGCAGCGAGGCGAGCATGAAGCCCATGCCCACCTCGTCGATGCAGGCGGCGACCTCCTGCGGGCCCCAGATCGATCCGCACGCCGAGCGCCTCCAGCACGTCGGCCGAGCCGCAGCGCGAGCTGGCCGCCCGGTTGCCGTGCTTGGCCACCTTGACCCCCGCCCCCGCCGCCACGAAGGCGGCGGTGGTGGAGATGTTGAACGTGCCGAGGTAGTCGCCGCCGGTGCCGACGACGTCCACGAGCGTGTCCTCGGTGGACGCTCTCCACCGGCGATGGCCGCGCGGCGCATGCCGTCGGCCAGAGCCCGGCGATCTCGTCGGCGGTCTCGCCCTTTGACCCGCAGACCCATGAGGAAGGCGGCCACCTGCGCGTCGCCGACGTCGCCGCTCGACGATCTGCGTCGAGGACCGAGGCCGCCTCCTGCCCGGGTGAGGTCCTGCCTCTCGGCCAGCCGCTGGAGGGCGTCGCTCGAACCGAAGGGGTGCGGACCTGGAGGCCCGCTGCAGTCCGGTACGGCCGGCGTGCGGCGCGGCCGCCGCCGCGCGGCCGTCTGCGCAGGCGCCGCCGTGCCGGCAGTCCGTGCCGCGCGCGCTCATCGGACGGCCTTCCTGTTGCTGAGGAAGTTGCGCAGCAGGTCTTTGCCCACCGCCGTCAGCAGGCTCTCCGGGTGGAACTGCACGCCCTCCACGGTGAACTCCTTGTGCCGCACGCCCATGATCACGCCGTCCTGGGTCCAGGCCGAGCACTCCAGCACGGGCGGCAGGTCGCGGTCGACGCACCAGCGAGTGGTAGCGGGTGGCCACGAAGGGCTGGGGCAGTCCGGCGAAGATGGTGCGGCGGTCGTGGTGGATGAGAGAGGTCTTGCCGTGCACCGGCGCCTCCCCCCGGATCACCTTGCCGCCGTAGACCTGTCCGATGGACTGGTGGCCCAGGCAGACCCCCAGGACCGGGACACTCCCCGCCGAGCGCCGCGATGGCCTCCAGGCTGATGCCGGCCTCGTCGGGAGTGCAGGGCCCCGGCGAGACCACCAGGTGGGTGAGGCCGTGCTCGCCGGATGCCGTCCACCGTGATCTCGTCGTTGCGGAACACCTGGATCCTGCGTGCCCGAGATCTCTCCCAGGTACTGCACCAGGTTGTAGGTGAACGAATCGTAGTTGTCGATCACCAGGATGCGGAGGTCGCTCAGACCCGGCGCCGGGAAGCCGCCGGATCTTGACCCAGAGCTGAAGCTCTGCTTCAGCTTTATTCTTGTCTGTGTCGTTGTCATCATCATGACCTACTCCCATTCCTCTTGAGCGGCCGCCAGTTCGATGGCCCGGAACATGGCCCGCGCCTTGTTCTCGGTCTCCCGGAACTCGCTCTCCGGGTCGGAATCGGCGACGATGCCGGCGCCCGCCTGCACGTAGGCCCGGCCGTCGCGCACCAGGATCGTGCGGATGTAGATGCAGGAGTCCAGGTCGCCGGAGTAGCTCAGATAGCCGATGGCGCCGGCGTACGGGCCCGCGGCGCAGTGGGCTCCAGCTCGTCGATGATCTCCATGGCCCGCACCTTCGGCGCCCCCGACACGGTCCCGGCCGGGAAGACCGCGCGCAGGGCGTCCGTGGCGCCCACCCCGTCTTCCAGCTCGCCCGACACCGACGACACCATGTGCATCACGTGGCTGTAGCGCTCCACCTCCATGAAGCTGTCCACGCTGGACCGTCCCCGGCCGGCACACCCGGCCCAGGTCGTTGCGGCCCAGGTCGACCAGCATGAGGTGCTCGGCCCGCTCCTTCTCGTCGGCCAGCATCTCCTCGGCCAGCCTGGCGTCCTCGGCGGGGGTGGCTCCCCGAGGCCGGGTGCCGGCGATGGGCCGGGTCTCGGCGTGGCGGCCGGTCACCGTCACCAGCGGCTCCGGGCTGGAGCCCACCACCTCGAAGTCGCGGAAGGCGATGTAGTACATGTACGGGCTGGGGTTGACCGCCCGCAGCCCGCGGTAGATGGAGAAGCCGCTCACCGCCACCGGCACGCTCGAAGCGCTGCGACAGCACCACCTGGAAGGCGTCGCCGGCGTGGATGTACTCGCGGATCCGCTCGACCGCGGCCAGGAAGCGCTCGCGCTCGAAGGTGGAGCGCACCGCGGCGCCGTCCGGCGGCCTCGCGGCGCCCGGTCCGCGCTCGTCAGGCTCCAGTTCGGCGGCCGGGAGCGGCGCCCGCAGCCGGGCCTTGACCTCGGCCAGGCGCGCCGACGGCGGCCGCGTAGGCCGCGTCGAGGTCGGGCTCCTCGTCGCAGAAGATGTTGGTGAGCAGGGTGATGGTGTGCCGCAGGTGGTCGAACACCACGATGACGTCGGTCAGCAGGAAGGCCATGTCGGGCAGGCCCAGATCGTCGGGCGGGCGCGTCGGGCAGATGCTCCACGTGGCGCACGCAGTCGTAGCCGAAGTAGCCCACGGCGCCGCCCACGAAGGGCGGCAGATCCTCGAGGGGCGGCACCCGGTACCTGGCCAGGTGCCGGGCCATGAAGGCGAAGGGGTCGCCGCCGTGCGCGGCCAGGTCGTAGTCGGTGTCGACGCCGCCGCGCCGGATGGTGACGGTGTCGCCGGTCAGCCGGACGCTCTCCCAGGCCTTGATGCCCAGGAAGGAGTAGCGGCCGAGGCGCAGACCCTGCTCGGCGCTCTCCAGCAGGAAGCAGCCGGCCGCCTGCCGCAGCTTGAGGAAGGCCGAGACCGGGGTCTCGGTGTCGTCCAGGAAGCGGTGCGAGACCGGGATGACGTTATAGCTGGCGCTGAGCCCCCGCGCCTCTTCGAGCGAGGGCGCGGTGGCGATGATGCCGGATGTCATGGCCGCCTACCCTTCTCGGCGAGCGAGAAACGGCGGCTGCTCTCCGGTGGGAGAGCTGAGCCATCGGCCGTCGAAGCAGGTGAAGTCGCCGGTGTGGCAGGCGGCGCCGGTCTGCTCGACGAGGGCGAGCAGGGTGTCGCCGTCGCAGTCGTAGCGCAGCTCGTGGACCTTCTGGAAGTGGCCCGAGGTGGCGCCCTTGTTCCAGTACTCGTTGCGCGAGCGGCTGAAGAACCAGGTGGTGCCGGTCTCGAGCGTCCGGCGGAGCGACTCGGCGTTCATGTAGGCGAGCATGAGGACCTCGCCGGTGGTCCACTCCTGGACGATGCACGGCACGAGGCCCCTGGAGTCGAACTTGACCGCGCGGAAGAGTCGGCGGCGTGGCGAGCCGGAGCTCGGCGTCGGCGGTCGGTTCTGGGATGTCGGTCTGCTCTGGCATGTCTCTTCTTTCGTGGTCGCTGTCCTGTCAGATGGCGCGTCGCCGCGCCGGAGGCCGGCCGGGCTGATCGAAGATCAGCCGGCCGCTGGAGGCGCCCCTCGCATACCGCGAGGGGCTAGGACCACACCCAATGCCGAGCCGTGAGAGACTGTCGATGATGACCGCCGCGGCACCCGGACAGGGCCGCGCGCGAAGGCTGGGCGGCAGAGCGCCCCGAGCTCGCGTATGTCGTCGCGTGCGGTCATCGCTCTCCTCGGTCAGCTTCGACAGTGCGGGTATGATACACGCTCGATGGACAGGAACATGCAGAGATGATCTTCACCGGCGACGAGCTGCTGAGGGGCGACATCGTCAACACCAACCAGGCCTATCTGGGCCAGAGGCTGCTCGACCTGGGCATCTTCGCCACGCACGCCCTCTCCGTCTCCGACGACCTGGCCGCCATCGTCGCCGCCATCCGGGACGCGCTGGCCCGCCGCCCGGAGGTGCTGGTGCTCTCGGGCGGGCTGGGTCCCACCGAGGACGACCTCACCCGGGAGGCCACCGCCGAGGCCCTCGGGCGTCCCCCTCGAGCATCACGAGGATCTGCTCGAGCAGATCCGGGAGCGCTTCGCCGCCCGCGGCTTCGCGATGGGCGAAAGCAACCGCAAGCAGGCGCTGCTGCCCCGGGGCGCCACCGCCATCCCCATCTCGGGCACCGCCCCCGGCTTCTTCCTCGAGCACGGGGGGACGCTCGTGGTCGCCCTCCCCGGCGTCCCCTGGGAGCTCAAGGAGATGTGGGAGAGCACCGTCGAGCCGCGGCTCGCCGCCCGGCCGGGCGCCGGCGCCGGGCACGCGGTGAGGCGCATCCGGGTGTTCGGCATCGGCGAGTCGATGGCCGCCGAGAAGCTGGCGGACCTCCCCTGGCGGGGCTCCGACGTGGAGATCGGCACGCGGGCCAGCCTCGAGGAACTCACCATCATCCTGCGGGGTCCGGCCACGCCCGAGGGCAGCCGGCGGCTGGACGAGATCGCAGGCCCAGGTCTGCGCGGTCCTCGGCGACCGGGTGTTCGGCGTCGACGGGCCGGGGCTGCCGGAGATCGCCGGACGGCTGCTGCTGCGACGGCGGCCTCACCGTCGCGGTGGCCGAGTCGTGCACGGGCGGCCTGGTGGGCAAGCGCTTCACCGACGTCCCCGGCAGCAGCGACTACTTCCTCGGCGGCGTCACCGCCTACAGCAACGAGGTGAAGACGAGGGTGCTCGGCGTCCCGGCGGAGCTGCTGGCGCGAGCACGGAGCGGTGAGCGCCGAAGTGGCCGCGGCCATGGCCGAAGGCGTGCAGCGGCTGCTGCGCTCCGGACTGCGCCCTCTCCACCACCGGCGTCGCCGGACCCGGCGGGGGCACCGAGGAGAAGCCGGTCGGGCTGGTCTTCATCGGCAGCGTGGTCGACGGGGTCACCGAGGTGGAGCGGCTGCGGCTCTTCGGGCCGCCGCGACCAGATCCGGGAGCGCGCGGCTCTTGCCGCGCTCGACCTGCTGCGCCGGCGGCTGCTCCGGCGCGCGGGGCTACCGGCGGCCTTCGCCGGCCGACCGGCGCGAGCGCCTGCCGGGCCCGGTCGCCTGCCTACTTCGCCTTGTTGTAGAAGACGTCCACCAGATCCCCATCTCCAATCTGGTCGACGAGCGAGTCCTGGACCCAGATGGGGGTGCGGACGCAGCCGTGGCTGGCCGGGTAGGTGGGCACGCTCGGATAGCCGTGGATGGCGTTCCTGGCCATGAAGTAGCAGGGCGAGTAGATCGGCCCCAGGGAGCGTCGGCCTCCAGCCCGTGGCTCCTGGTGCGGATGTGCCAGTCGCCGGTGGGCGTGCCGTACTTGCCCGGTGGACACGTGGATGGTCATGATCACCTTGTTGTCGACGATCATCATCAGCACCTGCCGGGTGAGGTCCACCTCCACCCGCCGCCCGCGTCTTCCATGTAGACGGGCGCCGGAGCCTGAGCCACGAGCAGGCGCTGCCCAGACCTGGTCGATCCACCACGCCGGTCCGCTTGAGCCGCTCGTACTTCTGGAAGGCCAGGACCGCGTCCCGGGTGCTGGTAGTCGTACTTGCCGTCGACCGCGCCGCAGGGGTAGTGCAGCGCCGTCAGCCGCGGCTCCAGCAGCAGCACCAGCGGCCCGCTGGAGCCCTTGGACAGCTTGGGATACGCGTCCGACAGGGTCGACCGCCGCAGGGATAGCGCACGCGTGGCCCTCGTCGCGACGCGGCTCGACGAAGGCCCGCTCGAGCATGGCGACCAGTTCCTGCTGGGTGAGACTGAGCGAAGGGAAGCAGCCAGCCTTCGGACGGGGCGTCGAACAGCCCCACCCGGTAGGCGATGGCGACGGCGGTGGCGTACTGCGGGGCCGATGAGCCCCCTGTCCTTGAAGCCGGCCAGCCAATCTTTGATGCGGTACGGGGTGAGTGAGTCGCCGACGATCGGCCCCTTGCTTCTCCGCCGAGTAGCGGAGAGCGGCGACCAGCAGGGCCGCCGCTTCCTGGCGGGAGACAGGCCGTTCGGGCGAGAAGGTCGAGCGGCGTAGTGCCCGTCATGACCCCCGCTCTGTACAGGGCTCCTATCGCGCCGAACCCCCAGTCCGCCGCGTTCGACGTCCACGAAAGCGCTGTACCGGTCGTCGGGGAGCCTGAGGGCGCGGGCCAGGTACACGGCCATCTGCGCGCGGGTGACCACGTCGGTGGGGGCGAAGGAGGGATCTCCGGCGACGTTGGCGATGTCCCGCAGCGCCAGAGCCTGAACCGCCTGCTCGTAACCCGCCTCGGGCTCGATCGGCCGGCAGGCCGAGCGGGAGCCGTGGCCGCCTGCGCCTGGGCGCCGACGAGCAGGCCGGCCGCCAAGACCATGCCAAAGGCGAACGGCGTATGAGCCGCCGGACGCCACGCGTCCGCTGCGAACGAACCGCCTCGCGTCACGCTTGCGGCCAGGCTCCACGGCGCACCGGCTCATGCTTCATGTCTGTCCCCTCAGGCGGACTCAGGTGGTACGACCGATCGCTCGTCCGCCATGTTACCGCGGACTCGCCAATGCATGTTGGCGCCCATCGACGGGTATGGTCGATGCGAAGTAGACTAGTGAGGAGACGTCCTCCGGACATGCGAAAGGTGAGAATATGGATCAACCCAAGGTCTTCCTCTACGCGCTTAGCACCTGCGGCCACTGCAGGAACGCCAAGAAGCTCCTGGACGCTCACAACGTCAAGTACGACTTCGTCGACGTCGACCTTCTTCCTCGCGACGAGATGAGCAAGACGATCGAAGAGGTCCGCAAGATCAATCCGCAGGTGGCCTTCCCCACCGTCGATCATCGGCGACAAGGTCATCGTCGGTTACCGCGAAGTCGAGATCCTGGAGGCGTTGGGGCTGTGAGCGCGGCAGACGAACTCTACGAACGCCTGAAGAAGGTCAACGAACCCAAGGGCTACTACTTCAACAAGAACCGCGAGCTCACCATGGGGCTCCTCGAGGGCCTGCTGACCAACAAGGAGCGCTACGGCTACATGTGCTGCCCCTGCCGCCTGGCCTCAGGGACCGCGAGGCCGACCGGGACATCATCTGCCCGTGCGACTACCGCGAGCCGGACGTGAAGGAGTACGGCAGCTGCTACTGCAACCTCTACGTTTCGAAGGAATGGAACGAGGGGACGGTGCCCAACGTGCCGGTGCCCGAGCGGCGTCCGGTCGAGAAGCTCCTCTACTCGCGCTGGCCCGGCGGGGACGCCTGAGTCTCGCCCCGGGCGCGATAGGCCGAGTCTGAGCGGCGCGGCGGGCGATGCCCGCCGCGCCGCTCTTCTGCCGGTCGCCCTGCGCCCGCGTCCGCCGCACGCTGTGGAACGCCTCCGCGCCCTTGTGTTAGCCTAGATACCGCCGGCAGACGAGGAGCCGCCGGGGCCGTCACGCGCCAGGCAATGGAGGCAGGGTTGGAAGATCTCGCAGAATCGAGGGTGCTCGTCGCCGAGCTCATGGACGAGGAGATCCTCGCCAAGCTCCGGCGGCCTGCCAGGTCGACGTCAAGTACGGCCTGAGTCACGAGCAACTCCTCGAGATCATCCCCGCGTACCACGGCATCATCGTCCGCAGCGAGACCCTGATCGACAAGAGCCTCCTCGACGCGGCCACCAACCTGCGCATCGTGGGCCGCGCCGGTTCGGGGCTCGACAACATCGACGTCCCCTACGCCACCCAGAAGGGCGTCATCGTCTGCAACACGCCCGGAGAGCAACATCGTCTCGGCGGCCGAGCACACCATGGGCCTCCTGCTGGCCAGCAGCCGCAACATCCCCTGGGCCGACCGCTTCATCAAGAGCGGCAAGTGGGGACGCAAGCAGTTCGAGGGCAGCGAGCTCTACGGCAAGACCCTGGGCATCATCGGGCTGGGCCGCATCGGCAGCCTGGTCGTCGCAGCGCGCCCGCGGCTTCTCCATGCGGGTCATCGCCTACGACCCCTACATCCCCTACTCCCGCTTCAGCAACCTGAACGTGGAGCAGCAGGGAGACGCTCGAGGAGCTGCTGCGCGAGTCGGACTTACATCACCATCCACACGCCGCGCACCAAAGAGACCCTCAACATGATCGGCGACGAGCAGATCGCGCATGATGAAGCCGGGCGTCCGCCTGGTCAACTGCGCCCGCGGCGGCCTCTACAACGAGGAGGCCCTGTACCGGGGCCTCAAGTCGGGTCACATCGCCTCCCTGGGCGTCGACACCTGGGTGCACGAGCCGCAGGAGAGCCATCCGCTCTACGAGTTCGACACCGTGGTGGGCACGCCCGCACCTGGGCGCCTCCACCTTCGAGGCCTCCAAGCGGGTGGGCGAAGAGGTCATCGCCGAGGTCATCGCCGGGCTGCGCGGCCAGATCGTCAAGAACGCGGTCAACATGCCGGCCCTCTCCGACGAGACGTTCACCAAGCTGCAGGCCTTCATCCTGCTGGCCGAGCAGATGGGCATCCTCTACCGGCAGATCCGCCGGGAGAGCGTCAAGCGGGTGGAGATCGTCTTCGCCGGCAAGGAGATCGACGATCCCGAGGACGCCAAGATCCTGTCCCTGGTCGCCCTCAAGGGCATCCTCGAGGGCATCATGGCCTCCGGCACGGTCAACTTCGTCAACGCCGGCCTGCTGGCCGAGCAGACGGGCATCCAGGTGCGCGAGACCATCTCCCTGGAGAGCGGCGACTACCGCAACCTCATCCGCCTGATCGTCACCGAGGGCGAGGACCAGCACGTTCGACATCGCCGGCACCGTGCTCGAGCACAAGCATCCGCGCATCGTGCAGATCGGGGAGTTCCCCATCATCTTCATGCCCGAGGGCAAGATGGCCTACGTGCCGCACAAGAACGTCCCCGGCGTCATCGGCCGGGTGGGCACGATCATGGGCGAGTACGGCGTGAACATCTCCCGCATGGTCACGTCGAGCGGCGACAACAACGTCTCGCGCGATTCGATCATGATCCTGGGGCTCGACAACGACGTCCCGCAGGAGGCGATCGACCGGTGCCTGCGAGATGGACGAGATCTACGAGATGAAGATCATCGACTTCTGACCGGCCCGTCAGCCGCCAGGCGCGAGACCTCTGTCTCGCAGCCTCTAGAACAGAGAGGCCCTGAAGTGATTAGAATGGCTCTGCCTCCCGAGGCGGTCGCCGCCTGGGATGCGCGCGCCGGGAGAGAAGGATGAAAGGAGGGGCCACCGAGCATCCGTTCGGCGTTTGTCGCCGCCTGTTGTGATCCTTTGGCGTTGTCCATGACAAGAAGTGTGAGGTGCAGTCCGCAATGCCCACATCCCGATCACGCCGCGTCCTCCTCTGCAGCGCACTCGTGCTCTTGATCGTCGCCGTCGGCCTGTTCGCCGCCGCCTGCGGCGGCACGACCGACGACGACGACCACCGCCGCCCCGGCCACCACCGCCACCACGGCCGCCGCCGGCCAGCACGACCACGACCGCTGCCCCGGCCGAGACGACACCACCACGGCCGCCGCCAGCCGAGCCGTTCACCTTCGGCATGCTGCTCGTCGGCCCCTACAACGACCACGGCTGGAGCCAGGCCAACTACGAAGGCGGCAACTACGTCGAGCAGAAGCTCCCCGGCGCCAAGATGATCTACGTCGACAAGGTCAACACCGCCGACCGCCCGGGCACCACGCCCGAGCAGCTGGCCGAAGACCTGGTCAACCAGGGCGCCAAGATGATCTTCTTCACCTCCGACGACATGAAGGACGGCGCCATCGCCTTCGCCAAGGCCCACCCGGACATCCCGGTCGAGTTCACCTCCGGTGACAGCGCCTGGAAAGACGGCAAGGACTTCCAGAACCTGCCCAACCTGAGCAACATCATGGGCAAGATGGAATACGGCAAGATGATCGCCGGCGTCGCCGCCGCCCTCACCACCAAGACCGGCAAGATCGGCTACCTTGGCCCGCTGATCAACGACGAGACCCGCCGCCTGGCCTCCTCCGTCTACCTGGGCGCCAGGTACGCCTGGACCGAGTACCTCAAGAAGGACCCGGCCGACCTCAAGTTCACCGTCAACTGGATCGGCTTCTGGTTCAACATCCCGGGCGTCACCTCCGACCCCACCCAGGTGGCCGACAACTTCTTCAACCAGGGCTACGACGTGGTCGTCTCGGGCATCGACACCACCGAAGCCCTGGTCGAAGCCGGCAAGCTGGCCGCCGCCGGCAAGAAGGTCTGGGCCATCCCCTACGACTTCGCCGGCTCGCTCGATGAAGCTCCCGACGGTCGCCCTGGGTGTCCCCTACTTCAACTGGGGCCCGGCGTACCTGAAGGCCGTCACCGCGGCCGCGCGACGGCAAGTGGACCAGCTTCTGGGACTGGGACGGTCCCGACTGGACCGACATCAACAACCCCGACACCTCCGTCGTCGGCTTCAAGAAGGGCGAAGGCCTCTCGGCCGACGCTTCCGCCAAGGTCGACGAGTTCATCGCGGCCCTCGCCGGTGGTCTGAACCTCTGGAAGGGCCCGCTGAACCTGCAGGACGGCACCGCCTACCTGAAGGACGGCGAGGTGGCCACCGACCAGCAGATCTGGTACCTGCCCCAGCTCCTGCGAGGGCATGGAAGGCCAGAGCGTAGCCGAGTAGAGCTTGCCGCGTAGCTGACGAAAGCGATCCAGGAAAGGGGAGACCGTCCCGGTCTCCCCTTTCTGGTTCTATCCGAGCACAGCAGCGCGGCACCGGGCCGGAGTTAGGGTGGAAGTACAGGTCAGAGACATCCGCAAGCATTTCGGCCCGGTCAAAGCCAACGACGGCATCACCCTCTCCGTGCCCGCCGGCACCATCCAGGGCATCCTCGGCGAGAACGGGGCCGGCAAGAGCACGCTCATGAAGATCCTGTCCGGCTTCCAGCCGGCGGACAGCGGGCAGATCGTGCTCGACGGCAAGGCCGTGCGCCATGCGCTCCCCGGCCGACGCCATCCGGCACGGCGTGGGCATGCTGCACCAGGACCCCCTCGACTTCCCGCCCATGCGGGTGGTCGACAACCTGCTCATCGGCGCCCCGGGCGGCTCATCCCCCGGCGGGCGGAGGCGGCCAAGGCCGTCGCCGAGCTGGCCGGTCCGCTCGGGCTCTCCATCGACCTCAAGGCCGACGTCGGGTCGCTCACCGTGGGCGAGCGGCAGCAGCTCGAGCTCCTCCGCCTCCTGTGGCTGGGAGCGCGCGTGCTCATCCTCGACGAGCCGACCACCGGGCATCAGCGCCACCCAGCGCGAGCAGCTCTTCGACACGCTCCGCCGCCTGGCGGCCCAGGGCAAGACCGTCCTCTTCGTCTCGCACAAGCTGGAGGAGGTGCAGGAGCTCTGCACCCGCGTGGCCGTGCTCCGGCAGGGCCGGCTCATCGGAGAGGCCCTGCCGCCGTTCCAGGTCGACCGCCTGGTCTCCATGATGTTCGAGCGCGAGGTGTCCCCCGGGCGAGCGGATGTCCTGCGCCCCGGCGAGACGCCTGTTCCGGCTGTCCGGCATGAGCGCCGAGCACGGCCGCATCCAGCTCGACGCGGCTCGACCTCGACGTCCGCGCGGGGCGAGACCATCGGGCTGGCGGGCATGGAGGGCAGCGGACAGAGCCGTCTTCCTGCGCGCCTGCGCCGGGCTGGTCCCCACCACCGGCGGCCGCATCCACCTGGAGACGCCGACCTGGCCGGCAAGACCTACCACCACTTCAAGAAGCGGGGGGTGGCCTACGTGCCCGCCGCCCGGCTGGAGGAGGGCCTCATCCCCGGGCTCTCCCTCACCGAGCACTTCCTGCTCACCCAGAAGAAGCCCGGCCTCTTCATCGACCGGGAGAGCGGCCGCAGGCTGGCGCAGGAGCGCATCGCCGAGTACAACATCAAGGGCACGCCGGCCAGCCCGGTGGAGTCGCTCTCCGGCGGCAACCAGCAGCGGGCGCTGCTGGCCCTGGTCAGGCCGGGCGCCAAGGTCATGCTGCTGGAGCAGCCCACCCGGGGGCTCGACATCGAATCGGTCATCTACCTGTGGACCAAGCTCAAGGAGCGCTGCAACCAGGGCGGAGCGATCATCTTCACCTCGAGCGACCTGGACGAACTGCTGCGCTACAGCGACCGCATCCTGGTGTTCTTCGCCGGCAGGGTCTCCGGCCCGCTCGACGCCGCCAGCACGACCGTCGACCAGCTGGGGCACCTCATAGGCGGCCGCGATGTCGTGAGGCGGCGACGGTCGGGGGCCCGCGATGTCTGAGCAGCGCGGCCGCTTCACCCGGGAGACGTGGATCAACATCGGGCTCCAGGTGGGCGCTCTGGTGCTGGCCTTGGTCGCTCACCACCATCATCCTCCTGGCCGCCGGGGCTCCCCCGCTCGCGGCCTACAAGGAGATCATCCTGGGCGCCGTCGGCTCGGTCACCGGCTTCTCCAACGTGCTCGTGGCCTGGGTGCCGCTGCTGCTGGCCGCGTCGGGCGTGCTGGTGACGTTCGCCGCCGGCCTGTGGAACATCGGCGTGGAGGGGCAGATCGTGTTCGGCGCGGTGCTCACCACCTGGGTGCTCCGCCTGCTGCAGGACACCGGCCTCTCCCCCGCGCTCATCATCATCCTGGCCATCCTCGCCGGCATGGTCGGGGGCGCCCTGTGGGCCGCCCTGGCCGGGGTCCTCAAGACCTTCGGCGGAGTCAACGAGATCTTCGGCGGGCTGGGCCTCAACTACGTGGCCACCGCCCTGACGCTCTGGCTCATCTTCGGGCCCTGGAAGCGCCCGGGCATCGGCTCGATGAGCGGCACCGAGCCCTTCCCCGACCAGCTGGCCCTGCCCACCATCGCCGGACTGCGCCTGAGCCCCTGGTCGCTGGGCCTGGGCATCCTGGCGGTCATCGTGGTCTACATCCTGCTGGAGCGGACGTACTTCGGGCTCAAGCTCAAGGCGACCGGGGCCAGCAACCGGGCCGCCTTCCTGCTCGGCGTGCCCACCTGGCAGTACGGGCTGCTGGCCTTCCTCGTCTGCGGCGCGCTCGCCGGGCTGGCCGGGGCCGTCCAGGTGACCGCCGTCTACCACCGGCTCATCCCCTCCATCTCCAGCGGCTACGGCTACCTGGGGCTGATGATCGGCATGCTCATCCTCTACCGGGCCATCTGGGTGGCCCCGGTCGCCCTGTTCTTCGCGGCGCTCAACATCGGCAGCATCCAGCTCCCCATCGTGCTCAAGCTCGACTCGACCCTGTCGGGGGTGCTGCAGGGCGCGCTCGTGCTGTTCGTCATCCTGGTCGAGGGGGCGCGCCAGCGCTACCTGCGCCGGGCGCGCGTCCGGATAGGGAGTAGCTGATGGACGGGCCCACCATCCTCGTCGGTCTGGCCGGCGTCCTCGCGACCGCCGCGCCCATCGTGGTCGCCGCCATCGGCGAGACGTTCGCCGAGCGGGCCGGGGTCATCAACCTGTCGGTCAACGGCTCCATCCTGCTCTCGGCCATGGGCAGCTTCGCCGTGGCCGTCACCACGGGCAGCCTGGTGCTGGGCTTCATCGCCGGGGCGGTCATCGGGGCGGTGGTCGCCCTGATCGTGGCCTTCGGCAGCATCACGCTGCGGCAGTCGCAGGTGGCCATCGGCTTCGTGCTCACGCTCTTCTGCCGCGACCTCGTCCTACTTCCTGGGCAACCCGTTCATGGGCGAGAAGGGGCCGCGGCTGGCCGTGCATCCCATCCCCGCTGCTGGAGAAGATCCCCATCCTGGGCACCCTGTTCTTCAAGCACGACATCATGACCTACTTCAGCTTCGTCCTCATCGCCGTGGCCTGGTGGTGGATCTTCCGCACCCGGCCGGGCCTGACGCTGCGGGCGGTGGGCGAACGCCCGGCGGCGGCGTTCGCCCGGGGAGCCCGGGTCAACGCGCTCCGCTACGTCTACACCGTGCTCGGCGGCGCGCTGGTGGGCCTGGCCGGTCCCATGTTCTCGCTCAGCGTCAAGGCCGGCTGGAAGGGCACCATCTCCGGTCTGGACGGCCTGGGCTGGATCGTCCTCGCCATCGTCATCTTCGGCGCCTGGAACCCGGTGCGGGTGGCCTTGGGCGCCTACCTGTTCGGCCTGCTGCAGTGGCTCAGCGTGGTGCTGCAGCCCAGCCTTCAGGGCATCCCCTCCCAGGTGCTCCAGGTGGCCCCGTTCCCGCTGATGATCCTCACCCTGCTGCTGGTGAACATCGGCAACGCCGAGTGGGTGGAGCGGGTGCTGGCCTCCCTGCCGGAGCAGTCGCGCAGGCGCGTGGCGCCGCGTCCTGCGCTCGCTGCGCGTGGTGCAGCCGCGAAGCCTGGGAGTGCCGTTCGAGCCGGATTGAGCGCCGTTCGTAGCCGTCGTCGGTATATGGCCATGGTACAGCGCAGGGGCCAATCACGGCCATGTGGATAGATGCGGAAGGGTAGCCCGCTGGTATGCTACCTCACGGATGCCGAGCAGCGGTCCGGATCAGAGCTCCAGGGGTGGCGCTGACTGATGAGAGCATGTCCATGTTCTGGGGATGTACGATCCCGTCACAGCTACCAGCGGGTCCGGCGCGAGGTTCATGGATCGCGTAGAGAACATCGACAGCGCTCCGTCGCTTGGGGATTGCCCGCGCCGCAGGGCCTCTACGATCCCCGCAACGAGAAGGACTCGTGCGGGGTCGGTTTCGTCTGTGACATAGGCGGCAAAGCCTCTCACTCCATCGTGGAGCGTGGCATCGAGGTGCTCAACCACCTGCTGCATCGTGGCGCCGCCGGCGCCGACGCGGGCACCGGTGACGGAGCGGGCATTCTCGTGCAGATCCCGCACCGCTTCTTCGAGGACGCGTGCCGCTCGCTCGGGTTCTCGCTGCCGCAGGCCGGCCGCTACGGGGTGGCCATGATGTTCATGCCTCTGGAGCCCGAGACCCGGATGGCCTGCCAGGCGGTCGTGGACAAGGCCCTCGCGGGCGAAGGTCTGCGCGTCCTCGGCTGGCGCGAGGTGCCGATCGAGCCGACCGCCCTGGGCGAGGCGGCCCGGGCGACCCGTCCGGCGGTCTGGCAGTGCTTCACCGATTCGGCCGGGCTGAGCGAAGAGGCGCTCGAGCGCAAGCTCTACGTCGCCCGCAGGCAGTGCGAGAGAGCGGTGACCGAGGCGCTGGGCGCCGACGCTCGCTTCTACGTTCCCAGCTTCTCGTGCCGCACCGTGGTCTACAAAGGCCTCATGATGGCGACCGAGATCCCGGCCTTCTACCTGGACCTCAACGAGCCGCTGTTCGAGAGCGCCTTGGCCGTCGTCCACCAGCGCTACAGCACCAACACGTTCCCCTCCTGGGAACTTGCTCAGCCGTTCCGCTACCTGGCGCACAACGGCGAGATCAACACCCTGCGCGGCAACCTCAACTGGATCCGCTCGCGCCAGTCGGAGCTGGAGTCCGACCTGTTCGGCGCCGACCTCAAGAAGCTGCTGCCGATCATCGACGAGCGCGGCAGCGACTCCGCCTGCCTCGACAACGTGCTCGAGTTGCTCACCACCGGCGGCCGCGACATCCAGCACGCCATGCTCATGCTCGTCCCCCAGGCGTGGGGGGCGAAGTACCCCATGGGACCCGACCTGCGCGGCTTCTTCGAGTTTCACGCGGGTCTGATGGAGCCCTGGGACGGCCCCGCCGCGGTGGCCTTCAGCGACGGCCATGTGGTCGGGGCCCTGCTCGACCGCAACGGCCTGCGGCCCGCGCGCTACACCATCACCAAGGACGGGTTCATGGTGCTCGCCTCCGAGGCGGGGGTGCTCGACTTCCCGCCCGAGCAGGTGCAGGAGAAAGGCGCCCTCAGGCCCGGGCAGATGATCCTGGTCGACCTGGCGGGACGCCGGGTGTGGAAGGACGTGGAGATCAAGACCAGGCTCGCGCGGCGCCAGCCCTACCGGCGCTGGGTGGAGGAGAACAAGATCTCCATCCACGGCTTCTTCGGCGCGGTCGCGCCGCCCACGCCCGAGACCGGCAGCCTGCTCCGCCGCCAGAAGTACTTCGGCTATACCCGCGAGGACATCAAGCTGATACTCGACCCCATGGCGGTCACCGGCAACGAGCCGGTCGGCTCCATGGGGGCCGACGAGCCGCTGGCGGTGCTCTCCGAACAGCCGCAACTCCTCTACTGGTACTTCAAGCAGCTCTTCGCGCAGGTGACCAACCCGGCCATCGACTCCATCCGCGAGGAGTTGGTCATGTCGCTCATGACCTTCCTCGGCACGCATGCCGACATCCTGGCCGAAGGCCCCCACCAGGCGCGGCTGATCAAGCTGAACCACCCCATCCTCTCCAACGAGGACCTGGCCCGCATCCGCAGCCTCAACATCCCCGACTTCGCCTGCCGCACCCTGCCCATCGGCTTTCCCGCCGACGGCGACGGCGCCGATCTCGCCGCCGCCCTCGACGATGTCTGCAGGCAGGCGGAGGCGGCAGTGGCCCGAGGGCGAACGCATGCTCATCCTGAGCGACCGCGACCTGCCCGACGGCACCATGGCCATCCCGGCCCTGCTCGCCGTGTCGGCGGTGAACCGCTGCCTGCTGAACTCCTCGCGGCGCACGTCGGCCAGCCTGATCGTCGAGACGGGCGAAGCCCGCGAGGTCATGCACATCGCCCTGCTGCTCGGCTACGGCGCCTCGGCCATCAACCCCTACCTGGCCTTCGAGAGCGTCGCCGACCTGGCTCTGCGGAACCGCTTGAGCAAGGACGTGGGCGTGGCCAAGGCCGTGGAGAGCTACATCAAGGCCCTCTGCAAGGGCCTGCTCAAGACCATGTCGAAGATGGGCATCTCCACGCTGCGCAGCTACCGCAGCGCCCAGGTGTTCGAAGCGGTGGGCCTGAATCACGACGTCGTCGACCGCTACTTCGGCGGCACCGCGTCGCGCATCGAGGGCATCGGCCTCGACGAGATCGCCGCCGAGGCCCGGGCGCGCTACCAGGCGGCCAACGAGGATGAGTGCGCCGCGCCGACGATCCTGCCGAGCGGCGGGCACTACAGCTATCGCAAGGACGGCGAGCGCCACCTGTGGAGCCCCGAGGCCATCGACTACCTCCAGCGCGCCTCGCGCACCAACGACTACGGTCTCTACCGGCAGTACGCCGCGCTCATCAACGACCAGGAGCGGGCGCAGAGCACCCTGCGGGGCCTGCTGCGCTTCAAGACCGTCACGCCGGTGCCGCTCGACGAGGTCGAGCCCGAGAGCGAGATCGTCAAACGGTTCGTCAGCGGGGCCATGTCCTTCGGCTCCATCAGCCAGGAGGCCCACGAAACCCTGGCCATCGCCATGAACCGCCTGGGCGGCATGAGCAACAGCGGCGAGGGCGGCGAAGACCCCGAGCGCTACATGCCCGCTGCCGAACGGCGACAGCAAGTGCAGCGCCATCAAGCAGATCGCGAGCGGCCGGTTCGGCGTCACCGCCGAGTACCTGGTCAACGCCCGCGACCTGCAGATCAAGATCGCCCAGGGCGCCAAGCCCGGCGAGGGCGGGCAGCTTCCGGGCGCCAAGGTCTACCCGTGGATCGCCAAGACGCGGCACTCCACCCCGTATGTGAGCCTGATCTCGCCGCCGCCGCACCACGACATCTACTCCATCGAGGACATCAAGCAGCTCATCTACGACCTGCGCTGCGCCAATCCCGCGGCGCGGGTGTCGGTGAAGCTGGTGTCGGAGGTGGGCGTGGGCACCGTGGCCGCGGGCGTGGTCGAAGGCCCAGGCCGACGTGGTGCTCATCAGCGGCTATGACGGCGGCACGGGCGCCGCTCCCCTCTCCTCGGTGCGTCATGCCGGCGCGCCCTGGGAGCTCGGCCTGGCCGAGACCCAGCAGACGCTGGTGCTGAACGGCCTGCGCAGCCGCGTGCGCCTGCAGGTGGACGGCCAGCTCAAGACCGGGCGCGACGTGGTCATCGGCGCGCTGCTCGGCGCCGAGGAGTTCGGCTTCGCCACCACGCTCCTCGTGGTGCTCGGCTGCGTCATGATGCGCGCCTGCCACAAGAACACCTGTCCGGTCGGGGTCGCGACCCAGGATCCGGAGCTGCGCGGCCCTCTTCGCGCGGCAAGCCCGACTACGTGGTGAACTTCCTCACCATGGTGGCGCGCGAAGCACGCGAGCACATGGCCCAGCTCGGCATCCGGAACGTGGACGAACTCGTCGGACGCTCCGACCTGCTCGAAGTCAACGACGCCATCACCTTCTGGAAGGCCAAGGGGCTGGACCTCTCCAAGATCCTCTACCGCCCGGAAGCTGCGCCCCACGAGGTGCGCAATACCGAGCAGCAGAAGCATGACCTGGACAAGGCCTACGACAACGAGATCCTCCCGCTCGTGGCCGGCGCGCTCGAGACCCGGCGACCGGTGACGGTGATCGCTGCCCATCCGCAACGTCCACCGCACGGTCGGCACCATGGTCTCGGGTGAGATCGCCCGCCGCTACGGCGGCCAGGGCCTGCCCGAAGACACCATCAACCTGCACTTCCAGGGCTCGGCCGGTCAGAGCCTGGCCGCTTTCGCCTCTCCGGGCATGACCTTCGTGCTCGAAGGCGAGGCCAACGACTACCTGGGCAAGGGCCTGTCGGGCGGCAAGATCGTGGTCAAGCCGCAGCCGGGCTCCGATTTCGACCCGGCCAACAACATCATCGTCGGCAACGTGGCGCTCTACGGGGCCACCTCGGGTGAGGTCTACATCTGCGGCCGGGCCGGCGAGCGTTTCGCCATCCGCAACAGCGGGGTGACGGCTGTGGTCGAGGGCATCGGCGACCATGGCTGCGAGTACATGACCGGCGGGCGCGTGGCGGTGCTCGGGCCCACCGGGGTCAACTTCGCGGCCGGCATGAGCGGCGGCATCGCCTACGTCTTCGACGAGACCGGGCTGTTCGACGATCGCTGCAACCTGGACATGGTCGACCTGGAACTGGTCACCGACCCGAACGACCAGCTCGAGCTGAAGACCATGATCGAGCGCCACGTCACGTACACGGGCAGCGAGCGCGGCCGGCAGATCCTCGAGAACTGGGAAGCTCACCTGCCCTACTTCGTGAAGGTCTTCCCCACGGACTACAAGCGGGCGCTCGGCAGATTGAGCCAGGAAGACGCAGCCGTCGAGCGCGAAGTGGCGGTGAACGACTAGCCATGGCGCGGGAACGCGAATTCCTCGATCAACCCCGTCAGGACGTGAGCTACCGGCCGGTCTCGGAACGGCTGAAGGACTTTCGCTCGGTCGATGTACCACTCACCGACAGCGAGATCCACAGCAGCTTCACGCTGCATGGACTGCGGCACCCCTTCTGCCGTTTTTAAACCGCAGGACGTAGCTACCGCCCGGCGCGGAGCGGCTGAAGGACTTCGTCGGTCGACGTGCCGCTCACCGAAGCGAGATCCACGAGCAGGCTTCGCGCTGCATGGACTGCGGCACCCCCTTCTGCCACGGGTCGAGCACCGGCTGCCCGCTCGGCAACGTCATCCCCGAGTTCAACGAAGCCGTGTACAACGGTCACTGGAAAGAGGCGCTCGACCTGCTCCTCGCCACCAACGTCTTTCCGGAGTTCACCGGGCGCATCTGCCCCGCTCCCTGCGAGGGCGCCTGCGTGCTGGGCCTCATCCGCCCGGCGGTGAACATCTGCAAGATCGAGCTGGCCATCATCGAGCAGGGCTTCCGCCGCGGTTACGTCACGGCCGAGCCGTGCCGAGTGCGCCGGGCCGAGCGAGTGGCCGTGGTGGGTTCCGGTCCCGCGGGGCTGGCCACCGCCCAGGTGCTCAACCGGGCGGGCTACAACGTGACTGTCTACGAGAAGGACGCGCAAACCGGGCGGACTGCTGCGCTACGGCATACCCGACTTCAAGCTGGAGAAATGGGTGGTCGACCAGCGCATCGACCTCATGGCCCGCGAAGGCGTGCAGTTCCAGTGCGGCGTGAACGTCGGCGACGACATCTCCTACAAGTACCTGCGCGACCGTTACGAGGCCATCGTGCTGGCCGGCGGCGCGGGCGTGCCCCGCGACCTGGCCGTGCCGGGGCGGGAACTGGGCGGCATCCACTTCGCCATGGACTTCCTCACCCAGCAGAACCGGCTGGTCGGCGGCGAGCCCCTCGGCTGTGAGGAGCGCATCAGCGCCGCGGGCAAGAACGTCGTCGTCATCGGCGGCGGCGACACCGGCTCCGACTGCATCGGCACGGCCCGCCGCCAGGGCGCGGCCGACGTGGTGCAGCTCGAGATCCTGCCCGAGCCGCCGGCCACCCGCTCGGAATCGACCCCCTGGCCGCAGTGGCCCCTCATGCTGCGCGAATCGAGCAGCCACAAAGAGGGCGCCGTCCGGCGCTGGAGCGTCGACACCACCGGCTTCACCGGCGAGGACGGCGTGGTCAAGCAGGTACAGTGCGTAGAGGTGGAGTGGGCCTACGACGAGGCGGCGGGGCGGATCTGCCCGCGCAGGGTCGAGGGCTCGGACTTCTCAGTCGATGCCGACCTGGTGCTCATCGCGATGGGCTTCGTCGCTCCCAGCCGTATCGGGCTGGTCGAGGCCCTCGGCATCGCCAAGGATCCCCGCGGCTTCATCGCCCGAGACGAGCGTCACATGACCAGCGTCGAGGGCGTGTTTGTGACCGGCGACATGCGCAGTGGGGCATCGCTGGTCGTGCGTGCCATCGGTGACGGCATGCAAACGGCTCGGAAAGTAATGGCCCATCTATCGGCCCCAAGGTAGGCTCAACGCCTACTAGAAGTACGTAAGCACCGAGCAACAGAAAGGAGCAGCTGATGGCAGACAAGAAACTCACCAAGCAGGACGTCCTCAAGATCGTCGAGGACAAGCAGATCAAGTTCATCCGGTTCTGGTTCACCGACGTGCTTGGCTCCCTCAAGAGCTTCGCCGTCACCCCGGCCGAGCTCGAAGGCGCCTTCGACGAGGGCATGGGCTTCGACGGGTCCTCGATCGACGGCTTCGCCCGCATCGAGGAATCCGACATGGTGGCCTACCCCGATCCCAGCACCTTCGCCCTGCTCCCCTGGCGCGCCGGCGCCGGCGGCACCGCCCGCATGTTCTGCGACATCAAGCAGCCCAACGGCGAGCCCTTCGACGGCGACCCGCGCAACGTGCTGCGCAAAGTCGTGGCCAAGGCCGAGGCCCTGGGCTACACCATGTACGTCGGTCCCGAGCTCGAGTTCTTCTACTTCAAGGACAGCTGCGGCACCGAGGTGCTCGACCACGGCGGCTACTTCGACCTCACCACCCTCGACGCCGGTAGCGACCTGCGCCGCGACACCGTCAACGCTCTGCACGCCATGGGCATCCAGGTGGAGTACTCCCACCACGAAGTGGCCCCGTCGCAGCACGAGATCGACCTCGCGCTACAAAGACGTCGCTGACCATGGCCGACCAGGTCATGACCTACCGCCTGACCGTCAAAGAGATCGCGGCCGCCCACGGCGTGTACGCGACCTTCATGCCCAAGCCCATCTTCGGCGTGAACGGCTCGGGCATGCACGTGCATCAGTCGCTGTTCAAGGGCAGCAGCAACGCGTTCTTCGACGCCAGCGACGAGACCAACCTCTCCGAGGTCGGCAAGGCGTACATCGCCGGCCTCCTCGCGCACATCAAAGAGATCGCCCTGGTCACCAACCAGTGGGTCAACTCCTACAAGCGCCTGGTGCCGGGCTACGAAGCCCCGGTGTACATCTGCTGGTCGCGGCGCAACCGCTCCGCCATGGTGCGCGTGCCCCTCTACAAGCCCGGCAAAGAGAACGCCACCCGCGTCGAACTCCGCAACCCCGACCCGGCCTGCAACCCGTACCTGGCCTTCGCCGCCATGCTGGCCGCCGGCCTGGACGGCATCGAGAAGGGCATGAAGCTGCCCGCCGAAGCGAGCAACAACATCTACGAGATGACCGAAGACGAGCGCGACGAAGCCGGCATCGACTCCCTGCCCGAAGACCTCCACGAGGCCATCAAGGAGTTCGAGAAGTCCGAGCTTCGTGCGCGAGGCCCTCGGCGACCACGTCTGCGACTACCTGGTCCGCAACAAGTGGGCGGAGTGGGACGAGTACAAGACCCTCGTCACTCCCTACGAGCTCGAGCGCTACCTTCCCATCCTCTAGAGGCCGCTAGGCCTCCTGGATAGACAGCGCCACCCTGCTGTGGGCCCGGCGGCCGCAAGGCCGCCGGGCTTCTTTTTGTCTACTGAGTGCGGCGCGCGTGAGCGCATATGTCCGCTCCGGCTGCGCACCGCGGTAGCGGCGCGACTCCTCCCCCCGGCCACATACACTCACCCGCCGTACCTCACTGTCACCGAGAAGCCCGGCGGCCTCGCCGCCTTGGCATATCAGTTGTGGGGGCGGGCCTTGCCGTCAGTCGCTGGCGCCCTCCGGGCCGCCGCGCCAGGGTGGTTCTTGGCTACGCGGCCGCTTGGTCAAATCCAGTAGCGCCCACTTCCGGCGGCAGCGCCCCACTCGCTCATTTCGCGCTGACGCAGCTTCCTCGCCGGCTACCGCGTGCAGCGCTGGACTTCGCAAGTACGCCGGCGCTCGCATCGTGGGCTAGCCGTACCCCAGCGCCTCGTAGTACCAGTCTGTGAAAATGCTTTCCCCCATGCCATCGAAATCACCGCCCCTGCTATAGCCTATCGATTGCCCGTAGTAGTGATGGTCAATTTGTATATTGCCGAAGAAGATTCCCAAGACTTTGCGCAGTCCTAGGCCCCAGTCATCCGTGCTGACGCCGATGTTCTCGCAATGAAGAGTGTTGAATATGGCTATTATCGTAGGCTCATTTTCCTTGACGACTCTATACCAATCGTAGTTATAGCCTTCTGGGAAGATAAGGTGGCCATCCATAAGGACGACAGCTTCGGGGCGAGCCTCAACACGGTATCGCGCTATAAACACATCGCCACTGAGTGGATAGATCTGGAGCTCTAAGAAACTCGCGCAGCTCGCCTACGCCGCGTTAGTAGCTGCGCTACTCTCGCTTTTTGCGCGTCCAGTTGCTCCTGCTCGGTGCCAATGGAAGTCGAAGAGGTAGCCGAGTCTGTCCGCGTGGCCGGCGGGTGAGCCCACCGAGCCGCACGAGGCGAGCAGGACCGCTGAAAAAGAAGAAGAGCGATGCACGACACGCCAAAGACCCTAACTCGGAATGGCATCTCTTCCCCCCGTGGTCTCCACCCTTACCGTCGAATTTTCGAAACGGAATCGCTGCTGCCTGGTTCCCCCACGTCGTTCGAATACCGTACAGCAGACCCCAGTGACCACGCTTAGAAGCGCCGTTTCCGATCAAACCAGAAGAGTGCACGGGCTTTCCACCAGGGTTCATCCACATCCTCATCGGGCGGGTGCTCTTCCAACTCCCGACGCCCCCACCCACCAGCATAGCCACGCAGGAGCCCGGCAACGAGTACTAACCCGAGGGCAATCCACATCCAGACATCAACCGGCCACGCGAGAACGACCACCAGCGCACAGACCGCGACGGCGATACCCGCGACTAGCCAATCGAAGTAGCGCACAAGCAACCTCCATCAAACCGGCAGCAGGAGGATGACAACCTTCCGGTATTCGCAGCTTGGCCTGAGTAGGCTTCTGCGATGGTCTCACAGTGTTCAAAGACCATCCAGTAGCCTCCGGCGAGCCACACTGAGTCACGTTCGTACTCAGTAGCTCACAGCAGAAGCAATGGTCACAACCAGAACTGCAATCAGGCAGGGGATGACGAAGCCGAAGAGGACGACCCGCGCACGCATGCCGGCCGTGCGATACCGGGACGAGTGACGCGGTCAGATAGCAGAGCAATAGCCAGCCCCCGACAGTGAAGCCGAGCAGTGCGTGCCCGGTGACCGTCCCCACCAGGATACCTACAGGGAGCAAGCCGATTACTGTCGCGTAGAAAAGAGGAACGATGACGCGGGCGACGGTCTTCTGAAGAGTTCGGGGCGGGCAGAGAGACCCCAGCGAGGCAGGCTCGATCGTGGCTCCTTGACGAGCCAACTCGCAGCACACTCCCCTTGCGAATCTCACGGCAAGGGCCGTCAAATCACCGTCCCAGACCGGTGGGTTAGTCAAGTCCAAGCTGGCCCGGAACTCGACGTCGGTACCGTGCCTGTGTTGCGACGCAATCACCTCTATGGTCGGATTGCGAAGCATCCAAGTGACCCGATTGAGGCGGAAGACGCACGGCCCGTTGTTACCCGGATCAGCCGCATACCAGCGCATGTCCTTAGCCCATTCCCGAGACGCCTCGTTCACCTGTTCGCGAGGTGCGGGAAACGGTCGCGGAGCAACCCACGCTTCGCCCTGACGACTCGTTACTCATTCCCGACCCCTCGCTTTTCGAGATGACGGACCGCCCGTCCCAACGCTCAATCGCGTCACTGGGCCAGGTGACGCGCGCCCCAATTCAGAACGGCCGGAGGGAGACCGGCTCTCTTCCGTACGCAGCAAAGAGTCTAGCGTGAACCGCTAGATTGTTCGAAGACCATCCAGCAGCCCCCTAGGAGGGACACGAATCGCTTGAAGTATGACCTAGTCTGGTCGCCGCCCGCGACGGCTGCCTGGTCATTCCGGCGATGGTCTCTCCGATCTCGCAGAATACCGCGTTCGTGTAGCCCTGCTCCTGCACGAAGTCCCGCACTCTCTCGGTACAACAGATCCATCGGATGGGTCAGCCGTGCAGTATAATTAAAGGAGGGCCATCGCCATATTTTCTGAAGAACAGTTTCATGCCCTGTTTTAGTCTGCAAGCTGTCTCTTGTACATCTGAATTGTGTTTTCAAGGCCAAGGTAAAGAGCATCAGAGATCAGGGCATGACCTATGGAAACCTCTTCAATCCAAGGTATATTCTGATGAAGATATCGGAGGTTGTCAAGATTGAGATCATGGCCCGCATTAACTCCGAGATTTGCTTCACGGGCAATTTTAGCAGCATTCAGGAAAGGCTCCAGAGCTTTGGGAGCATTCGTGTCAAAACCCGATGCATAAGGCTCAGTATATAATTCGATTCTGTCGGTTCCGGTCAATGCGGCATTTTCGATGTTTACAGGGTTGGTGTCAACAAATATAGAAGTCCTGATGCCTTCTTTTCTGAATGTAGAGACTATTTCAGTAAGATAATGCCTGAATCTTGCAGTGTCCCATCCGGCATTGGATGTAATTGCGTCATGGGCATCAGGAACGAGTGTCACCTGATCGGGCCTGACTGACAGAACAAGTTTTATGAAAGAGTCGGATGGATATCCTTCAATATTGAATTCAGTAGTTACTATCGGCCTGATTTCCAAAACATCCGAATACCTGATATGCCTTTCGTCAGGGCGGGGGTGGACAGTTATTCCCTCAGCTCCGAAAAGTTCACATTTGATCGCCGCGGTTTTTACATTTGGAATATTTCCACCTCTTGCGTTCCGTAAAGTGGCTATCTTATTAATATTTACACTTAACTTTGTCATAATAAAAATGATGAATATCCGTATTGTATTGTGTTGCAAATGTACAACAACTGGGTTTTTTTTTCTTATTTTGGTTGAAATTTAAGAAGGCGATACTTTCTTATGGTTGCAAAAGATTTGATATCACAGGCAATTCCATCACTTAAGACATCCGATACAGGTCAGACGGCGCTGAACTGGATGGAGATATTCAGGATATCTCACCTGCCTATTGTCAATAACCAGGATTTTCTTGGATTGATATCTGATTCAGATATTTATGATATAAATCAGCCGGAAGAGCCAATTGGTAACCATTCCCTTACAATATTAAAACCATATGTTAAAACAGAACAGCACCTGTTTGAGGTAATCGGCCTTGCATCAAGGCTTAAGCTGACGGTTGTTCCTGTTCTTGATGATAATATGCATTACAAGGGAGTTATAACCACGACAGACCTGATACGGTATCTGGCAGGCATTTCCTCAATGGACCAGCCAGGGGGCATAATTGTACTGGAGCTTATTGAAAGGGATTACTCACTTTCACAGATCGCACAGATTGTCGAAGGCAATAATGTAAAGGTACTGAGCATGTACATTACATCACCGCCAGATTCGACAAGGCTTGAGGTGACAATCAAGGTAAATACCAATGATCTGACATCCGTGATCAGGACCTTTGAACGGTACAATTATGAAGTAAAAACATGGGTAACATCAGATGATGAGATGGACAAGTTTTATTCCGAGCGGTTCGATCTTCTGATGAAATATTTGAACATATGAAAAATTATGCTGTCAACAGTAGCTATATTCAGCAAAGAAAACAACCCTAAAACAACTGAAGGTGTCAAAAGGCTGATAAGTGAATTCTGCAAACGTGGAATCAAGACGCAGCTGTATCATAAATCAATTGATGAAGCGTCTTGCCCAGGAGGCGAGACTTTTTGAAAGATTCAGCGATCTGCGGCAATCTCAACGTAAGCTTCCTGACCTGGTGCTGAGTGTAGGCGGTGACGGCACTTTTCTTGAAACAGTTCTTAAAGTGAGGGATTATCGGCATTCCGATTGCCGGGTGTGAACACAGGCAGGATGGGATTTCTGGCAAATATTTCAGAGGATGAAATAGGACATTCAATCGACCTGCTGTGTGGAGAGGAGTATGAAGTAGTAGAAAGAACGCTCATCGAGATAACCCAGCCTTCCGGATTATTTGGTGAAGAATCTCAGATTGCCTTGAATGAGATAACGATTCAGAAGGGGGATCCCAGTATGGTTACCATTAATGTCTATTTTGAAAACACATATCTGAATACTTACTGGGCTGATGGATTGATAGTTTCAACTGCAACGGGCTCAACGGCTTATAATCTGAGTGTTGGAGGACCTATTTTATCTCCTGAAGACAAAAGCATTATAATTTCTCCGATCTCCCCTCATAACCTGACAATAAGACCCATTATCCTGTCTGGAGAGGGCACCCTTCGGATGATTGTTGAAGGCCGGTCCAAAGAGTACCTAGCCACCTGTGATTCCCGGTCAAGGAGGCTCCCTTTCAATCAGGAGATACAAATTGAAAGATCGTCGGGCAAGCTGAAGACCGTAATGCTGAAGGGCAAGGATTTTTACAGTACCCTCAGGAACAAACTGATGTGGGGTGCTGACAGAAGGAACTAAATTAGTTGCGGTTAGCCTTTTGGTTTTAATTTAGATTATTATATTTGTATCAGTTTACTAAACCCAATCAAAATGAAACGCGTATTTTTCGTCATTGTAATAATTTGTTTTACAGTACAGTTATCTGATGCCCAGCTTTGGAGATTAAAACGCTGGGAAGCAGAATTCGGGTTGGGGCCGTCATTTTCATTTCCGGATATTGGAGGTTATACGCAGGGTGATAACATTCTTGGATTCAAGGATTTAAGCTATAGACAAACACGATTTGACATTAACGGCAACCTTAAATATCGCCTTTCAAGGACTTTAAACACTCGATTTAGCATGACTTATGCAATGCTTCATGCAACTGATGTCAGGGGTTCTAATGAAGGCCGGGAATATGAAGCAGTGACAAATTTGATTGAACCGGCGCTGATGGTTGAATATTATTTTATTAAAAACAAATATGAAAGCAGTTATCTGTTCCTGAAAGGCAAAAGTCTGTGGACGATGCTTTCCTCTCTGGACTTCTATGCTTTTGCAGGAGTAGGAGCGGCCGGTTATTCTGTTAAACTAAACGATGCTCTTATTGAAAGAGGTATAACCGAACCAGGAAGCACGGCCGATCACGGTTTCAAACTTGTTGTCCCGGGAGGCATAGGCGCCACATTAGTTTTTAATCCCAATCTGAACTTCGGTCTTGAATTTGCAGGCAGATGGGCCGATACAGATTATCTTGACGGTTTCAATCCAAATATATTGCCCAACAAAGCCAAAGACAAGTACTATTTCCTGAATTTTACCGTTACCTATAAACTGAAAACAGGCGCGAACGGCCTGCCCTCTTTCAGATGAAAATGAGCTGGATCAGGTTGGATGAAAAAAATACTGGGGTTAATCTTTCTATTAATTTTATCATTTTCAGTATCAGGTCAGCGAAGTGCTGATTATGGTATTATGGGCGGAGTAACTTCCTATTTAGGGGATATTAATACTAATCGTTTATTTTATTCCCCCCTTCCGGCCGGAGGATTCTTTTACCGATATAATTTACATCCTCGGCAGGCTCTGAGAACAAATATTTTTTTAGGTGGCCTTAGAGCTAATGATGCCGATTTTAGTAACAATAGAGCTAAATCGTTTTCAGGCACTGTAGCTGAATGGGCAGTTCAGTTTGAATTTAATTTTCTACCCTACTCCACGCAGGGCAAGCGATGGAACTATACTCCATATATTGCCGCAGGAGCAGGGATCGCTTTCATAAATACTACCTCCCTGACTTACGAACCTGTCATACCTTTCTCCCTTGGTTTTAAGATAAATATCTATAAAAACCTTGGTCTTGAAGCAGAATATGGTTTTCGTAAGACTTTTTATGATAACTTTGACGGCTTGGTTGATAATATTGATCCGGATCATAAAGCCTGGCTCCACAACAATGACTGGTACTCATTTGCAGGAATAGCATTTACGTGGAAAATCTACAATAAACTGGCAGGTTGCCCGGCTTTTAAGGATGTGGATGAATCAAGAAGACGTTAAGTTATGTCGCTTAAGGAACAAATCATTGCTGACAGACTCCCATGCCATATTGCAATAATTATGGATGGAAACGGAAGGTGGGCCAGACAAAGAGGTATGGACAGGATATTTGGCCACCACCAGGGAGTTAAGGCAGTACGGGAAATAATTGAATCTGCAGCGGAATTAGGAATTAAATACCTGACACTGTACGCATTTTCAACCGAGAACTGGGGCAGACCTGATGAGGAGGTCTCCGCACTGATGAGTATTATGGTCCAGTCGTTGAACGACGAGACCGACACATTGACTAAAAAATAATATCAGGCTATCAGCCATCGGAGATACCGAACGCCTTGCAGATGACGTCAGGAACCGGCTCCTGGAAACAATCAATCTTACATCTGTTGCCACAGGACTCAATCTGATAATTGCAATGAGTTATAGCTCAAGATGGGAGATCACTGAAGCAGCAAAAAAGCTTTCTGCGGAAATCCTCAGCGAAAAGATTGACCCTGATTCAGTTGACGAAAATAAATTTGGGGAGTACCTTACTACATCAGGTATTCCGGACCCTGAATTAATGATCCGAACCAGCGGTGAAATAAGGATAAGCAACTTCCTTTTATGGCAGCTTGCTTATACTGAATTATACTTTACGGAAATACTTTGGCCCGATTTTGGTAAGGAAGAGTTTTATAGTGCAATAATTGACTTCCAGAAAAGAGAAAGAAGATTTGGTAAGACTAGCGAACAGCTTTTGGACAAATGATTGTATTATGGTGATTAAAAGATTGAAAAGCATAATTCTGGCCGTATCCCTGATCCTGACAACCAATATCATTTTATCGCAGGAGCCACAACAGATTATAGATTATACTAATCCTTTTGATTATATTATCGGAGGGGTCTCTGTTTCCGGAGTCAGATTCCTCGATACAAATGCACTCATTGGAATATCAGGCTTAAGGATTGGCCAGGAAATTGCAGTGCCAGGCGAAGCAATAACGACAGCTGTGAAAAAATTGTGGCAGCAGGGACTTTTTTCTGATGTGAGAATCAACATTACAAAAACTGTTGCTGATACTGTATTTCTTGACATTTTACTTCAGGAAAGGCCGCGAATTTCTTCTGTAAAATACAACGGATTAAAAAATTCCGAAATTCAGGACCTGGCCGCGAAAATCAACATGCCTGTAGGATCACAACTTACTTCCTACCTCCTTAATAATACGAAAAAGATTATAAGTGACCATTTTATCGAGAAAGGATTCCTTAATATAACAGTTGATTTTGTACAAAAAGATGACCCATCCCAGCCGAACAATATTATCCTCACAGTCAATGTCGACAAGAAGGATAAAGTCAAAATTGCTGAAATAACATTTGTCGGAAACGATAATTTTACGACAAAACAATTGCGGCATAAAATGAAGAATACCAAGAAGAAAAATCTCAATTTCTTCAAATCTTCAAAATATGTCAGTGAGAAATATGAGGAAGATAAAGACAAACTCTACACATATTATAACGATAACGGTTTCAAGGATTTTAAAATCGTGAATGATTCACTTTACCCGATTTCAAAGGACCGCGTAGGTCTGAAGATCAGGCTTGATGAAGGGAAACAGTATTTTTTAAGAAACGTTGATTGGGTCGGAAACAGCGTTTACAAAAAAGAGGATCTTGAGAGAGTCTTCAATATCAAAAAAGGATCGGTCTATAACCAGTCTCACATAGCTGACAGGCTTAATGGCTCGAGCGGTGCCCAGGATGCCGTTAGCAATTTGTATCAGGATTTCGGTTACCTGTTTTCAAGACTGACCCCGGTTGAATCGAAGGTAGAAAATGATTCAGTTGATCTTGAGGTCAGGATTTATGAAGGAGACCAGGCATATCTTAACAATATTATTGTTTCAGGGAACACCCGGACCAATGAGCACATTGCCAGACGTGAGCTTTACACTCTTACCGGGCGATCTGTACAGCAAGGATAAAATAATCAGGTCCATCCGTCAGCTGGGTGTTCTAGGCCATTTTGACCCGGAAAAAATAAATCCCAATGTAGTTCCGGATCCCTCAAACGGAACTGTTGATCTTCTTTACAAGCTTGAGGAAAAGGCAAACGACCAGTTTGAGATATCAGGAGGCTGGGGTGCAGGAATGCTTGTAGGCACAATTGGAGTAAGGTTTAATAATTTTGCAATGCGGAACTTCTTCAACCTGAAGGAGTGGAGGCCATATCCATCAGGTGACGGACAATCGCTGAGCATCAGAGCCCAATCGAATGGACGTCTGTACCAGTCGTATAACCTGTCGTTCGTGGAACCATGGCTCGGCGGACATAAACCCAATTCATTTTCTGTATCTTTTTACAGATCACTGATGACCAACGGAAGGAAGAAAAATACAAGCAACTATCAATCAATGATAATGGATGGCGCTTCCATCGGTCTGGGCAAAAGACTCGAATGGCCGGATGATTTTTTCTCTCTTTACGGCGAGCTCAGCTATCAGAGATACAAGCTGAACGATTTTACCTATTATCATTTTCTTTTCTCAAACGGAACATCAAACCTGTTAAGCCTTACAACCAAACTTACCAGGTTCTCGACAAGCCCCAACCTAATATATCCCAGAAGCGGATCTACCTTTACCTTATCATTACAGATCACTCCTCCGTTTTCTTTAATAAGCGGCAAAAACTTTGTTGGTGCTGAAGATCAGGAAAAATACAAATGGATTGAATTCCACAAATGGACCTTCAAAGCAGATTATTTTTATCCGGTAACATCGGATGATAAATTAATCCTTAACGCCAAATTCGCTTTCGGATACCTTGGATATTATAATAAACATATCGGGCCGTCACCATTTGAAAACTTCTATCTTGGAGGAAGCGGCATGACCGGCTACAGTCTGTACGGGCGTGAAATTATTGCTCTCCGCGGATATACTGACGGATCACTGACACCTACAGATTCAAGGACTGGTTCTCCAACAGGTAACGTCTATTCTAAAGCTCACTTTTGAGCTTCGGTATCCGATATCGTTGAATCAGCAGGCGACTATATATGCCCTTACTTTTCTTGAAGCAGGTAAAGCATGGTCCAGGATGAATGAATATAATCCCTTTAAAATGAATCGTTCGGCAGGTATAGGTCTAAGGGCAAACCTCCCGATGTTCGGATTGCTCGGCATCGACTGGGGATATGGTTTTGATCCTGTTGACGATCCGGTTACTTATCCAGATGCAAATCATTCACAATTTCATTTTGTTATAGGTCAGCAGTTTTAATTATTTTAAATTTTAATAAATCATCGCTATGAAACGAATAATTGTCATATTAACTCTTGCAATAATGACTTCGGCATTTGCCGCAGCTCAGAAATATGCATTTGTGGATTCTGAGTATATCAGGAAGAATATTCCTGCTTTTAACAAAGCCCAGGAGCAGCTTGATGAACTCTCGAAGCAATGGGAAAAAGAGGTGGCCGACGGATATGCAGTAGTTGAGCAGATGTACAAGTCTTATCAGAATGAAGTGGTCCTTCTTTCACAGGATATGAAAAAGAAAAGGGAAGAAGCTATCATTGCCAAGGAAAAGGAGATGAAAGACCTTCAGAACAAATACTTTGGGGTTGAAGGTGATCTTTTCAAAAAGAGGGAGGAGCTTGTCAAACCAATTCAGGATGAAATACTGAAAGCCATTAAAACAATCGCAGCCGAAGGAAGCTATGCTGCTATTTTTGATACAGCTTCAGGCGGGAACATTCTTTTCGCTAATCCTAAATTTGATATTAGCGATCAGGTTCTTGAGAAATTAGGTTATAAAAATTAATTAATTATTTTTGCAAAAATTCAGTAAAACAACATTTAACATGAAAAGATTTATCGGACTAGCAGCTCTTGTCTTTATATTCACATTTACAGGTCAGTATGCTGTGGCACAGAGCTTAAAATTTGGACACATTAACAGAAATGAACTTATCCAGGCGATGCCTGAATTCGATTCTGCCCGAGTAAAGCTCGAGAAGCTTAATACAGAACTTCAAAACGCCATGGAACTTTTACAGGTAGAGTACAATAACAAAGCTGAAGCTTATCTCAAAGAGAGCAAAAACCTTACTGACCTGGTTCGTCAGACAAAAGAGCAGGAGTTGCAGGATTATCAAAAAAGACTGACTGATTTTCAGACAAATGCACAGAATCAACTTCAGGAAAAACAGGCATCCTTGTTTACGCCGGTAACTGAAAAAGCGGACAAGGCAATCAAGGATGTTGGCAAAGAAAATGGATTTATTTATATTTTCGACCTTTCACAGAATCAGGTGATATACTATGATGAATCCAAAAGTACAAACGTGATGGCACTGGCCAAGGGAAAACTTGGATTAAAATAACTTACGGATAATGGACCTGTGACCATCCGCCAGCTGGAGGATGGTCATTTTTTTAATATAGTATTAAAAGTGAAAGAACAACCAATAGGAATTTTTGATTCCGGAGTCGGAGGACTTACTGTTGCACACGCAATTAAGCAAATCCTCCCCGGAGAAAGCCTTATTTATTTTGGTGATACAGCCCATCTTCCTTACGGAGACAAATCAGCTGAATCGATAAAATATTATTCGAGGAAAATCACTGAATTTCTTTTAAATCATAATTCGAAAGTTGTCCTTATTGCATGCAACTCGGCATCGGCTTCTGCGTTTGAAACTTTGAGGGAGGAGTTCCGTAATAAAACAATCATGATAGATGTTATTGATCCGGTGGTGGATTACCTTGCAACCAGAAGTTTCAGTAAAATCGGAGTAATTGGTACCAAAAGAACAATAATGTCAAATACATACAACGATAAGCTCAGAAAGAAATCCCCGCGGACAACAGTTGTTTCAATGGCGACGCCCTTGTTAGTTCCAATGATTGAGGAAGGGTTTATTTTCGATGATATAAGCAATGCGATTATACGGACTTACCTGTCAAATGAGATCCTGTCAGGCATTGAAGCGTTGATTCTTGGCTGTACCCACTATCCGATCATAAGGAACCAGATAAGCAAGTTTTTCAACTTTAATGTTGAAGTGATCGATTCGGCCAGAACTGTTGCGCAGATACTGAGGGAAACGCTTGAAAAAAACAACCTGCTGAACGATTCCGGAAAAGTGACGGACCAGTTTTATATCTCAGACTACACTTCATTCTTTGAGAAAATTGCGAGAATGTTTTTTGAAGGTGAGATAAATCTTAAAAAAGCTGATATCTGGAACTGAAAAGAAAAACCTTTTAGAAAAATCAGGAACTTTCAAAGGGGTCCAAAGAGCTAGCAAATTGATACACAAAGACTCATTGCTTAAAGTATGATCTATATCATAGTCATCTATGAATAATCATATGGGTTTTTGATGATTAATAAGTTAATTTTGTAAGTTAAGGATTGAGTACTTTAGAAAATCTTATTCACTTTTAATAATATGGCGAACATCATGGGTAAAAAATCAAAAGTGATTGAAAGGGAGGAGGTTGTTATCAGGTTTTCAGGAGATTCAGGTGACGGGATGCAATTGACAGGGTACGCTTTTCTCCGATACTGCAGCATTGTACGGAAATGATCTCTCAACATTTCCTGATTATCCGGCAGAAATCCGTGCACCTCAGGGTACTGTCGGCGGAGTTTCGGGTTTCCAGGTTCATCTTGGTCATTCGGAAATCAATACCCCCGGAGATTATGCTGATGTACTTATTGCAATGAATCCTGCCGCGATCAAAGCCAATGCGAAATGGACAAAACCAGGCGGGACTATAATTTTTGACGAGGATAATTTCACTGAAAAGAATATCGAAAAAGCAGGTTATACAAAGGATCCGGTTATTGAAGAAAAGCTCGACAACTTTAATATAATTGCTGCGCCTATTTCCTCAATGGTCAAGGAAGCGCTTAAGGATTTCGGACTGGATCCGAAATCAGTCCTGCGGACGAAAAATATGTTTGCACTTGGGATGGTCTACTGGATGTTTGACCGCAAGCTTAAATATACAGAGCAATACTTTGAGAAAAAAGTTCAGTAAGAAACCTGAAATAGATAGAGGCCAATAAAATAGCCCTACGTTCAGGATACTATTACGCTGAAACCATCGAAGCATTAACTCCGGTTATTAAGGTCAGCCCTGCACCGATTGCAAAAGGCAAGTACAGGAATATCTAGCGGAAATGCGGCAACTGCCTGGGGACTGATAGCTGCAGCTGAGAAAGCCGGATTAAAGCTTTTTATCGGTTCATATCCCATTACTCCGGCAACAGGAATTCTGGAAGAACTGGCAGCCCGCAAAGATCTGGGTGTAAAAAGCTTTCCAGGCGGAAGATGAAATTGCCGGGATATGCACTGCCCTCGGAGCCAGCTTTGCAGGACACCTTGCAGTTACTTCAACCTCGGGTCCTGGACTTGCATCTGAAGTCTGAGGCAATAGGACTTGCCGTAATGACTGAGTTGCCAATCGTAATCATCGATGTTCAGCGGGCAGGTCCATCGACCGGCCTTCCGACAAAGACAGAGCAGACCGACCTGATGCAGGCTATATTCGGACGGAACGGGGAAAGTCCGGTTGTTGTCATCGCTGCCAGCACTCCTTCCGACTGCTTCCATTTTGCTTTTGAAGCGGCGAAAATCGCTCTTGAACATATGACTCCGGTGCTTCTTCTGACCGACAGCTACCTGGCAAACGGATCCGAACCCTGGAAAATTCCGTTAATGAAAGATCTTCCTGAAATAAAACCTCCATACGCTGACAAGAATGATTTACCATTTATGCCGTACAAACGGGATAAGGAAAGACTCTCAAGAAAATGGGCTATTCCCGGAACACCCGACCTTGAGCACCGCATTGGCGGGCTTGAAAAAACGGTAAAAGGTACAGTTTCATACATTCCTGAAAATCACGAGCTTATGGTAAGTCTCAGGGCAGAAAAAGTAGAAAGGGTTGCCAACGAAATACCCGAACTAACCATTTTCGGACCAGATTCAGGCGATCTTCTTATTGTAGGCTGGGGTGGATCGTACGGCTATCTGCTTACTGCTGTAAGGGAACTACAGGCTGAAGGATATAAAGCAAGCCTGGTTAATTTTAACTATATCAATCCCTTACCAAAAAATGTTGGCGAGATTTTTGCCAGGTTCAGGAAAATAGTGGTATGTGAACTGAATATGGGACAATTTGCAAATTATCTGCGAATGAAATTCCAGGATTTTAAATATGAGCAGATCAATAAAGTCCAGGGATTACCATTTACGGTGACTGGAAATAAAAGAAAAATGTATAAAAATACTGGAGGGTGAATAAAATGGCGGAAACAGATACTATCTCAGATAAGTCCAAAGGATTTTAAGAGTGACCAGGAAGTAAGATGGTGCCCCGGCTGCGGCGATCATGCAGTTTTAAACGCAGTCCAGAAGGCATTATCCGAACTGGGAATAAAGAAAGAGAATTTTGCTTTTATATCAGGTATAGGCTGTTCCTCAAGATTTCCGTATTACATGAATACTTACGGATTTCACGGGATCCATGGTCGTGCTTCAGCGATTGCCAGCGGTGTAAAAATTGCAAATCCTGAGCTTTCTGTATGGCAGATAACCGGTGACGGCGATGCTCTGGCAATTGGTGGAAACCATTTCATCCATGTCGTTCGCCGTAATATTGATATTAATATCATACTCTTTAACAATGAGATCTACGGCCTGACCAAAGGTCAGTATTCCCCGACATCAGAGAAAGGGCATTGTTACCAAAACCTCACCTTTCGGAACTATCGAAGAACCATTTTCGGTCGGGGAACTGGTAATTGGTGCAAAAGGAAAATTCTTTGCCCGCACACTTGATTCAAACTGTGGCACTTTCAACTCAGATTTATATTGAGGCAGCAAAGCATAAAGGCACATCCGTTACTGAAGTGCTTCAGAACTGCGTCATTTTCAACGACGGGATCCATGATACCAGTAGCAGGAAGGGAGGTCAGAGACGACAGAACCCTGGTCCTTAAGCATGGTGAACCTATGATCTTTGGCAAGAACAGCGACAAAGGTCTGATCCTCGACGGCTTAAAGCTGAGAGTTGTAAATCTGGGCAGAACGGGAATAACGGAAAAGAACCTGCTTGTTCACGATGCTATTGAAAGTAATCCCGGGATCCAGTATATGCTTGCCAACATGAGTTATCCGGAATATCCGGTTGCCCTGGGTGTGATTAGGTCAGTTCCTGGCCCGACGTACGAATCTGATGTTGAATCGCAGATAAGCGCAGTTCAGAAAACATCTACAATCAAATGCATGGACGATCTGCTAAACAGCGGATCGGCCTGGGAAGTAAGCTAATACATAAAACCCGGTTCACCTGATAGTATCCTTCTGGATGTTTCAGTTAGGAGCTTCCGCCATTTGTAATACGGATAACAGAATTTTAGTAATTTTAAATTCTTATCCTTTCAGTATTCTCCGATAATGGATGACAGACAATCACATATCGCCCGAATTCAGCCGTTTATTGCATGAGCAACGCGAAAGGCTAAAGGAGCTTGGATGCATAAACCAGACTACCTATATACTTAAAGAAGGAAAACCGATCGAGGAAACCCTTCAGCAAATTGTCCTTCTGTTACCTGCGGCCTGGCAATATCCGGAATACACAACTGCACGGATATCTTTTGACAGAAAATATTTTGAGTCCCGGGAATTTCAGGAGTCGAAATGGAGAATGGTCCAGGAATTCTTCACGATTGACGGAGAAACCGGGACTAATTGAAATTTTTTACACCAAAGAGTTCAAGGAAGAAAACGAAGGACCTTTTTTAAAGGAGGAAAGAGACCTGATACAGAATATAGCAAGCCTTATTACAGGTTACATTAACAGCTATAAAGCACGCGATATAATACGCACTAGCAAATGTTCCCCGGAAAGAGGAGGACGATTTCCTGAATATTCCAAGCAAAAAGCTGCTTCAGAAATTCCTTGACAGGCATAATGCAGAAAGAGATGTGTTCCATGACCTCCAGCCATTCAAAGTGAAGGAAATCCTCCTTGTTGCAAATCTGTACGATGCTTACTCAATTGAAGGTGAAGGCAGATTTGCCGACCATATTCTTGGTGAATACTATCAGATGAGCCTCACATCGATACCCAGGGTAACCGGTGTATCGGGTGAGGATGAGGCTTTTGACCGTCTGAGAGCCAGACACTACGATATGGTCATAATAATGGTGGGAGTGGACAAGGAAACCCCGATGGACATGTGCAGAAAGATAAAAAACAAATATCCCTACCTTCCGACATATCTCCTGCTTAATAATCCTTCGGATATGGCTTTTGTGAAGAAGCAAAAGACAAGGAATATCCCGTTTGACAACTATTTTGTTTGGACAGGTGAATCAAAGGTGTTTTTTGCCATGGTTTCACTGCTTGAAGACACGGTAAATGTTGAAAATGATACAAAAAAAGGTCTGACGGGAGTGATTCTCCTTGTAGAAGATTCAGCAGATTATTATTCCAGTTATCTTCCGATGCTCTACAACCTGGTTATGGATCAGACAAAAAACCTGATCCAGGATGTATCGACTGATGAACTTTACAAAGTACTGAAGCTCAGAGCCAGACCAAAAATTCTCCTCGCCTCTGACTGGGAAAATGCAATAAATATCTTCAATAACTACAGGGATAATCTGTTATGTGTTATTTCGGACATGAAATTTCCAAGAAACGGAACAATCGAAGACAAAGCAGGTTTCGACCTGATCCAGTACATTAAGAGCAACCTGCCGAATCTGCCTACCGTGCTACAGTCATCAGATTCCTGAAAATGCGAAATATGCTTTCACGCTTAAATCAAACTTTATAAACAAGAATTCCGATAGCCTGCTTCAGGACCTGAAATCGTTTCATCAATTATTACCTTGGATTTGGTCATTTTGTGTACAGAGATAACCGTGGAAGTCAAATTGCCGTGGCAAGATCGATGAAGGAATTTGAATCATATCTTGAGACCGTTCCTGAAGATTCCCTGGCTTATCATGCCATGAAAAACCACTTTTCACTTATGGCTCATGGCAAGAGGGGAAGTAAAGATTGCCAAGATGATAAATCCGATTGGGGTATCTGATTTCAACACTTTGAAGGAATTAAGGGAGTTTCTCCTGGATATCATCCGGAAGCGCAGGCAGGAGATGAACAAAGGGCAGGGTGATCAATTTTGAAGAGTCGGCTGTAATTGATGAAACCAACGTTGCTCAGTCTTTCAGCCGGTTCCCTGGGTGGCAAGGGAAGAGGTCTGGCTTTCATCAATACCCTGATATACAGCTTCGAACTTGGACGGCTGGTTCCGGGAATAAATATTAAAACTCCCGATAACTGTTATCATCGGGCACAGATGAATTTGACACGTTTATGGAAAGAAATCATCTGTGGAATTTTGTAAAGGAACAAAAAGACTATGAGTCTACCAAGAAAACCTTTATTGCCGGGAGTCTGAGCTTTACTCTCGAGAAAAAACTGAGGATAATACTTAAACGACTTACAGGGCCCCTTGCCGTGAGGTCATCAAGTCTTTTCGAAGATTCAATGAGTCAGCCATTTTCAGGCGTATTTCGGCACTTACCTTCTTCCTAACAACAATCCTGAAATCGAAGTAAGGTTCAAACAGCTCTCCGATGCAGTAAAACTTGTATTTGCTTCAGTTTATTCAAAAAGTGCACGAAGCTATTTTGAAGCTATAAATTATAAGGTTGAACTTGAAAAGATGGCTGTTGTGATTCAGGAAGTAGTCGGGAAACAGATATGACGACGTGTTTTATCCGCATATAAGTGGATCTGCTCAGTCATATAATTTTTACCCTGTTGCCCACATGACACCTAAAGACGGATTTGCTGTAGTTGCTCTCGGACTCGGACAGTATGTCATGGAGGGTGAAATGGCATACAGGTTTTCTCCTGCATATCCTTCGCTTGAGATAACCTCCCAGAAAGAGCTCTACAAGAATTCCCAGGTACAATTCTATGCCGTAGATATGGCCAAGAAGGATCTTGACCTGCTTGAAGGGGAGAATGCTAGCCTTGAATAAGCTTGATATCAGTCTTGCGGAAAGACACGGTACAATAAATCATGTCGCATCAGTACTTAATCCCGATAATGACACAACAACGCCCGGGCTTGATGCTCCTGGACCCCGTGTCATTAATTTTGCTGACATTCTCAAATATAACTATATCCCACTGGCCTCTACCCTGAAAACTGTGCTGGAGTAGTAACAGAAGCCTGCGGAACATCGGTTGAAATTGAGTTTGCAGTCGACCTGACAAAAGACATCAATGGTAATGCTTCCTTCTATCTTCTCCAGATAAAGCCATTGCTTGGGTCTGGTGCAGGATATAATATTGATACAGAGACGATTCATGAGAATGACCTGATCCTTTTATCAAGGAAAAAGTATGGGCAATGGAGTCATAACCGATATATCCGACATAGTCTTTATTGATCCAGATAAGTTTGACAACAGGTTTACCCTTGATATGGCCGGTGAAATAGCCCTTGTCAATGAAGCCATGGTAAAGGAGAACCGCAGGTACATACTGATTGGACCGGGAAGATGGGGGACTAATGACAGTTGCTGGGGATTCCCGTAGCATGGCCACAGATTTCAAATGCAAAGATAATCGTGGAGGTTTCCCTGCCTGATTTCCATCCTGATGCATCTCTTGGCTCTCATTTCTTTCATAACGTGACCTCCATGAATGTAGGCTATTTTTCGGTTAACCTGGATTCCGACAAGGACATGATCTCCTGGGAGCGGATAAGAAGCCGGCAGGTTGACGGCAAAGAGCGAATTTCTATGCCATGTGAAATTTGAAAGACCATTGCTGATCAGAATGGACGGCAAAAAAGGGAATAGCTGTAATATCGATGAATCAATAATAGAAGGAATCCATGACTATCATTGAAGGAATACTCGATTTACAGAAATATGATTTCACTGATACATCCTTTGATCTCTTATGCAGAAAAGGATCCATCGGGTACTTATAATATGCAGTAATTATGACAATTACATGCTTGAAGAGGATGGAAGGGTCGACGAACAGATCTTTAACGAGTACGTTTCACTGAACCTGAGATATCCACCTACGTTGTCCAGACAGATAATGCTGAAGACGCCTTTAAAATACTGCAGGATGGAAATATCGACCTTGTTATCTCGATGCTTAGCCTGAGAGGGGGCGACGTATTTGCGCTGGCAAAGATGATCAAGGCCAAATACGAAAAGATCCCTATTGTTGTGCTTACCTATTTTTCAAGGGAGGTATCATTAAGGCTTGAAGGAGAAGATCTCAGCGCCATCGATTATGTCTTTTGCTGGCTTGGGGACGCATCGTTGATACTTGGCAATCATCAAGCTTATCGAGGATAAGATGAACGCTGAGTTCGACATAGACAATATAGGTGTTCAGGCGATTATTCTTGTTGAGAACTCAATCAGGTATATCTCGTCCTATCTTCCCAATATTTACAGGATTGTTCTGTTGCAGTCGCTTGATTTTCAGCGTGAAGCTCTTAATGAGCATCAGCGCATGCTTAAGATGAGAGGAAGGCCGAAAATTCTTCTGGCAAACAACTACAATGATGCTCTCGACCTGTACGGAAAATATAAATACAATGTACTCGGCGTTATTTCCGACATCAGCTATAAAAGAGATAATGTCAGCGACGAAAATGCAGGTATCGAATTATGCAAAGCAGTTATGGCTGATGATGATAAAGTGCCTTTCCTGTTACAGTCATCAAGTTCGGTGCACAAACAGATGGCAGAGGAGCTTGGTGCCGGCTTTATATATAAATATTCAAAATCGTTGTCGCTTGAGTTGAGGAACTTCATTATTCAGAACCTTGCATTCGGCCCGTTTGTTTTCAAGAATCCCGATACAATGGAACCGATTGCAATTGCTACAGATCTTCAGAGCCTGCAGCAGAAACTACTGACTGTACCAGATAAATCGCTTGAATATCATGCAACAAGAAATCATTTTTCAAAATGGCTGAATGCAAGGGCTCTTTTCCCGGTTGCCCAGATGTTCAAGTACATCAGAAAAGAGGATTTTGAAACTATGGATGAAATGAGACGATTCCTTTACGTCGCCATTTCAAGTTTCAGGCTTGGTAAGGGAAGGGGAGTAATCGCAAAATTTGACAAGACCAATTACGATGAATACCAGGTATTTTCAAGGATAGGCGATGCATCAATCGGTGGAAAAGCAAGAGGACTTGCCTTCATCAACAGGATAATCAAGACAAACAAGCTTTTTAATAAATTTCCTGATGTCCTTATTACAATACCGCGGACAGTTGTTCTGAGTACGGATATCTTCGATGAATTCATGGATCATAATAATCTTTACTCTGTTGCTCTTTCCGATCTGACGGATGATGAGATCCTTGCCAGGTTCCTCAGTGCAGATCTTCCGGGAAGAGTTTACCAGGATTTTTATGCATTTCTGTCTGTTTCGAGGAACCATCCGATTGCGGTAAGATCCTCAAGCAAACTTGAAGATTCACATTATCAGCCGTTTGCAGGTGTTTATTCAACTTATATGATTCCCAGGCATCCTGATAATAAGATAATGGTCAAGATGATCTCGGATGCCATAAAGGAGGTCTATGCTTCGGTTTATTACAAGGGAAGCAAAGCATATATGACTGCCACTGCAAATGTGATCGATGAGGAAAAAATGGGTATCATTTTGCAGGAAATCTGCGGCAACAGTCATGGTGATACTTTTTATCCGACATTGTCGGGAGTAGCCCAATCGATCAATTATTATCCTATTGGAGCTGAAAAGGCTGACGATGGAATTGCCAACATCGCCTTTGGCCTGGGCAAGCTGATTGTGGAAGGCGGAATGTCGCTAAGGTTTTCTCCGAAGCATTCGAAGAAAATCCTTCAGCTTTCATCCATTGAAGCTGCACTGAGGGATACGCAGAAGGAGTTTCGCGCACTTGACCTGAAAATGGACAGCTTTGTACCGTCAACTGACGATGGTGTTAACATTCTGAGGATTAAGCTTAAAAGATGTCAGCAATGATAGGTGCAATGAAATATGTTGCTTCAACCTATGATCATAATAACAATATCCTCCGCGACGGAATAAATTATCCCGGGCAAAAGGATAATTACTTTTGCCAACGTGCTGCAAAATAAGCTGTTCCCGCTTGCCGATATTCTATCCACGCTTCTTGATCTGGGGCAACAGGAAATGAATAATCCAATCGAAATCGAATTTGCAGCAAATCTTGAAACGCCCCCGGGGACTCCTAAAATATTCAACTTCCTGCAGATAAGGCCGATCGTCCACACTGACGAAACATCCAATATTAACCTGGATAACGTTAAGCCTGAAGACACAATAATTTATTCAGAATCAGCTTTGGGGAATGGCCATTTCAAGGGAATAAGGGATGTAGTATATGTTAAGCCTGACTCCTTCAACTCGGCAAAAAACAAAGATGTGGCGATTAGATATCGAACGGATTAACAAGCGAATTTACAAAGCAGGGTGCAAATTATATCCTGATTGGTCCCGGCAGGTGGGGATCAACAGATCCATGGCTCGGAATACCTGTAAAATGGCCTCAGATATCAGCGGCAAGAATCATAGTTGAATCGGGTCTGAAGAATTACAGGATCGACCCCAGCCAGGGGACCCATTTCTTCCAGAACCTGACCTCATTCCGCATTGGTTATCTTACAATCAATCCTTATATAAAAGAGGGTTACTATAACGTTGAATATCTTGACAGTTTAGACGTTGAATATGAAGACGAGTATATAAGGCATATCAGGTTTGAAAAACCGCTCGATATAATGATTGACGGGAAAAAGCATAAGGGAGTGGTCATAAGGCCGCGAAAATAAGGGTGAACACGAAGATTACTGAATCGCAGAATTTAATATTTAGCAATTAAGCGGCAAAACAATATGGTTTTTCAATTGAAAGAAGCTCCTGTAAAATCATAAAAGTAATGTGTGAAAATCCCCGGAAAATCGGGGAAATAAAAATTGAGTTTGATTTTGGGAATAATACTTACACTGCAAGCAAAAAAATCCTGGAGCATTGCGTTAAAACATGCCCTGTGGCTCTGTCGCTTAATGAATCGGTGCTGCAGAATGTCACATTGTTATTTAATTAACAGTAAAGTCTTCAGATTGCTGCTGCTCCGATAGCGACATCCTTGTTGATCTTTTTAATAAGACCCTGGAGTACATTTCCGGGACCAACTTCCGTAAATGAATCAGCTCCGTCGGCTATCATTTTCCTGATGCTTTGTGCCCATCTGACAGGTGAGATCAACTGTAAAACCAGATTAGCCTTGATCTGACCGGGATCGGTCGACGGTTGAGCATTTACATTCTGGTATACCGGACACACAGGTTTTCTGATGGAAGTGTTTCTAATGGCTTCCTCCAGTTCAGCCTTTGCCGGTTCCATCAGGGGAGAATGGAAAGCACCCCCTACTGCCAGTTTAACTGCCATCTTTGCTCCTTTGATCTTTAGTGTTTCGATAGCTTCATCAATTCCCTCATTTGAGCCGGAAATAACTATTTGTCCGGGGCTGTTGTAATTGGCAGGCACTACAATTCCTTTTACTGATTTGCAAACGTCCTCAACAACTGCATCTTCCAATCCAATGATTGCGGCCATAGTGGAAGGAGATTTTTCACAGGCTTTTTGCATTGCCATTGCCCTTTTTGACACAAGGATGAGGCCGTCATCAAAGGAAAGTGCCTTGATTGGCAACCAGCGAAGAAAATTCTCCAAGTGAATGTCCTGCAACCATATCAGGCTTAAAAGCACTTCCCATAGCCGAGCCGCAAGAATTGTTGAATGAAGGAAAATTGCTGGCTGGGTTACTTTTGTCTGTTTCAGGTCGTCATCATTGCCCTGAAACATCAGGTCGGTTATCCTGAATCCAAGTAATGAGTTTGCTTTTTCAAATAGCTCTTTTGCCAGCAGTGAAGAATCGTATAGATCCTTTCCCATTCCTGCAAACTGCGCTCCCTGACCCGGGAATACGTATGCTCTCATATAAAAATATTTTTCGTTCCTTAAGATTTCGCAGCCCAGCAAGACTTCTTCCAAATTACACAGATCAGCGAGATCAGCAGAAAAAACTTAATGTAGTTTTGAACCAATCAGGTGGACAAATTCTTCGCGTGTATTGAGCTGATCAAGGAATATTCCGGTAAAAGCAGAAGTTGTAGTTACCGAATTTTGTTTCTGAACACCCCTTATCTGCATGCACATATGCTGTGCTTCAATAACCACAGCGACTCCAAGTGGATTAAGACACTCCTGCAGGCAGTTCCTTATCTGTGTGGTAAGTCTTTCCTGAACCTGAAGCCTTCTGCTGAACGCTTCAACAACCCTCGCTATTTTACTTAATCCGGTAATATAGCCGTTGGGGATGTAAGCAACATGAGCCCTGCCAAAGAACGGGAGCATATGGTGTTCGCACATCGAGTAGAGATCAATATCTTTTACAATAACCATTTGCTTGTATTCTTCCCGGAATTTCGCTGAGTTTATTATCTCACATGGATTCTGGTTGTAGCCTTTGGTGAGATAATTCAGGGCTTTAGCAACCCTGACCGGCGTCCCTTTAAGTCCTTCCCGGTCAGGATCCTCACCAATAAGCTTCAGTACCCTGTAATATATTGCCGACAGCTCCTCAATGTTCTCGGCATTCCACGATTCAATCTTGTTATAACCATTTGTGGATCTGCCGCTGCCGCTGTTTATTGATTCAATCTTTTTAGCCATAATATTCAATTGAGTTATTTTCAGTCTCGCTTATTTTTACACAATGAAGCATAGCGCCCTCTTTCTCAACCGCCGGTTTCAGCTCATTCCAGATTGCGATTGCAAGGTTTTCGGTTGTGGCTATCTTTCCTTCCATAAAGCTGACTTCGATATTTAAATTCTTGTGATCGATTTTATCGATTATCTTGTCCTGATTATCAGCTTTAAGAGTATTGATATTAATAAAAAAACCAAATTGTTTCTGCCGGATCTCCCTTTAACTGTTACATACAGCACATAGTTGTGACCGTGCCAGTTGGGATTGGAGCATTTCCCGAAAATCCCGCAGGTTCTCTTCATCTGTCCATCCCTCTATGTACATCCTGTGGGCAGCACTAAATCTTTCTCTGCGTGTAATGTAGATCATAAAAACAGGTCAAAGACGATGCAATATTAACCAAATATGTTGATTTTTTAAATTTGAAAGTAATATATTTATAGTGTAATAAGTGCTTAAGACTAGGATAAAACACTGATTACCAGAATACCTGAGTGTGGTAATGAAGAAAATTCTGAATGAATACTTAAATTGACCAACTAAAAAATGTCCAATAAAATACTACTTGTAATGGCTACCTCCATGGAAGCGGATTCCCTTGAAAAAAAAATGAGATGCAGGCAATTCCGGACGGATTTAAATTTGCGAATTTTGAGCTTTCCTTGCTTATTACCGGTGTTGGATCGGTGGCTACGGCCTGGACAATGACCAAATGGATTTCATCAAATGAAAAACCCTACCTGGCAATAAATGCAGGGATTGCAGGAAGTTACAGGCAGGATATTAAAATAGGGGATGTAGTTATGCCGGTTACCGATTGTTTTGCTGATGCAGGAATTGATTCGGGAAAAGGTTTTCTGACCCTGGGGGAAGCAGGGCTTGAAGATCCTGACAGTTTCCCCTTTAAAAACGGCAAAATAATCGCCGGGAACAGGTTTGTTGCTGAAGCATCGAAGGTTGTTAAATCTGCGAACGCCATCACAGTCAACACTTCCACTGGTTCATCTGAGAATATTGAAAAACTGGTAAATAAATTTAACCCGGACATTGAAACCATGGAAGGCGCTACTTTTTTTTATATTTGCAGCAGGGGAAACATACCTTTTCTGGCATTGAGGTCTATTTCTAATATGGTAGAACCTCGCAATAAAGAGAATTGGCAAATTACTCTTGCTCTTGAAAACCTTTCAGAAAAACTTAAAGAAGTTTTACTATTGTTTGATTAAGCTTATGAAATTGACACTGGGTTTCTCTCCATGTCCCAACGACACCTTCATTTTTGACGCGCTGGTAAATGGAAGAATCGATACTGAGGGATTGGAGTTTAATTATTTTCTTGCTGATGTTGAAGAACTGAACAGGAAGGCTTTTGCTTCACAGGTTGATATCACCAAAATAAGTTGCCATGCGTACTCTTATGTGGCACAGGAGTATTCTGTACTCGACTCGGGAAGTGCACTCGGATACCGGAACGGACCTCTGCTTGTCAGTAAACGAATGATAGAACCGGATAAGTTGAAAAATGCCACGATCGCAATACCCGGGAAATATACAACCGCCAATCTTCTGTTGAGCATTGTATGGCCTGAAGCTGAAGACAAAAAGGAATATATTTTTTCAGACATTGAAGATGTCTTGCTAAGGGATGAGGCTGATGCAGGTCTTATAATTCATGAAACGCGGTTTACATACCACAAGAAAGGGCTCATAAAAATAGCCGACATGGGAGCTTACTGGGAGAAAATGACTGATTTGCCCGTACCGTTGGGTGTAATAATAATCAACAAAAGGATACCCAAAGATATAGCATTGAAATTCAATAGAATACTGAGAAGAAGTATTGAATTTGCATGGGCAAATTCACTGGCTTCTTATGATTTTGTTTCATCAAATGCCAGGGAAATGGATAGCATCGTTATGAACAGTCACATCAGTCTCTTTGTCAATGAATTTTCTTTAAATCTTGGGACAGAGGGGAGAAAAGCCCTGACAGAACTTTACAGGATCGCCCATGAAAGAGGTATTACTCCTGAAGTTCCTGATTCTATTTTTCTTACCTGAAAGGGACAAACGATACATTCAAATGCTTAAATTTGATCAGTGCTTCTGTTTTGCACTATCTGTTGTAAAGTAAAATAAAAAACTGTAAGTCATGGCATTTGAATTACCAAAACTTCCGTACAAGCATGATGTGCTTGTACCTTATTTAAGTGAAGAAACCCTCGAATTTCACTACGGAAAACATCATCAGGCGCCCTGATTACTTAAAATCTTTCTGGGAAATTGTTGACTGGGATGTAGTTGAAAAGAGATTTTTATGACTAGTATTGCTATGTGATATTTTAATCCCCTATGACAAAAAGACTTATCGTTTTATCAGCCATGATGATCATGGCTTTCTCTTTAATGGCCCAGCAGGCCAGGATTACAGAGAAGATAATTGAAATTGGCAAAACTGACAATCGCACCATGCATCATCTAGATGTGATCACAAACCGCTTTGGTGGCAGGCTTGTCGGTTCAGATGCCTATGAAAATGCTGCATTATGGTGTGCTTCAGAGTTTCGAAGGTGGGGCATGGAGGTTATAATGGATGAAGCAGGCTCTGTTCCTGTTGGTTTTAACCGGGGACCCTGGTTCGGACGACTTCTTTCTGAAAATGGCATGGACCTCCACTTTGCGACTCCCTCATTTACATCCGGAACAAAAGGTTTGGAAAGAGGACCAGTTCTTATTGAACCTAAAAGCAAATCTGAATTTGAGACCATGAAAGGGGCTCTTAAAGGTGCCTGGGTCCTGATCGGGGGGAAAAACACCGGATGGCCGATGGATTTTTCAACGGCAGCCGATTCAGCCAGGGCAAAGATCATCACTCAGAATGACTCAATTTCAAATTTAAATCGTGAGATAATGCGGGAGAATTTCCAAAACAGGGATAAACCACAGAAAGAGCTTCTTCCGCTGAAGCAGGAACCTGCATTATTTTATCGGCAAATGTGCGAGGCAGGTATCCTGGGAGTAATTCAGTCGGCTGAAGTTCCGATCAGAGTACTTTACGACCGGAAAAACCTCAGTAAAATGACATTTGAAAACCTTCCGACAGTTTGTGATATAAAGCTCGATGAGACCCAATATTCGGTAATCGAAAAGATGGTGAAGGAACGCCGTTATTTTCTCCTCGAGTTTGACATTCGCAATCATTTCAAGCCTGGACCAGTCAAATATTACAATGTCATAGGCGTAATTAAGGGCACCCGTTATCCGAATGAATACGTTATGATGGGAGGGCATCTTGACTCCTTTGACGTGGGCACAGGAGGAGTCGATGACGGATCAGGGGTTACTCCCGTCATGGAAGCTGCACGCCTTATTCTGGCCGCAGGTGGCAAACCTGAAAGGACAATACTTGCCTGTGTCTGGGCAGGAGAGGAGTTTGGCCTTCTTGGATCAAAGCATTGGGTTGAGGCAAACAAGGACAAGCTGCCAAAGATCTCCAATTACTTTAACCGTGATGGGGGACCGACAGTAGCCTCAGGACTTTCAGTTCCGGAAGCAATGTTTGATGACTTTGAGAAGGTTTGTAAACCTCTGAACAGCATAAATCCTGACTTTCCTTTCAAACTTACAAAAAACACAAATCCGCCGCGTCCGAAGCCGACAACGGCAGGAGGCTCCGATCATGCGTACTTTGCGATGAATGGTGTTCCAGCTCTCTCGTTCGATGCACCCGATGTAAAAGGTTATAATTTCAGTTACCAGGAGATCTGGCATACAGAAAATGATCTTTACACAAAAAGCATCCCGGAATATCAGGAACATACTTCGATAGTGACTGCTGTCGTCGTATACGGTCTTGCAAATCTCGATCATCTTCTCTCAAGGGTCGGCCTTTATGAGGATAAGATTGATAAGAATCCGAAATAAAACTCAGTTTTAACACTATAGAAATGAAACTCAGGGACCTTATCCTAAAAACGCGCTCTTACCGCCGTTTTAATGAATCATACCATATTCCTTACAATGCTCTGAAGAGACTGGTCAATCTTGCCAGGTTATCAGCATCAGGTGCCAACCGTCAGCCTCTTAAGTATCTTATTTATGCTTCAAGAGAAGACTGTGATAAGGTTTTTCCTTCTGTTGTTTGGGCTGCATATCTGAAGGACTGGGATGGACCAGCTCCCGGAGAGAGGCCGTCGGGATATATAATTATACTTGGTGATAAATCGATTTCCGAAACCTTTGGTATTGACCATGGAATAGCCGCCCAGAGCATTATGCTTGGGGCTACAGAAGCAGGACTGGGTGGCTGCATGATTGCCTCAATCAGGCGTGAATTGCTCAGGTCGGTCCTGAAAATTCCCGAAAAATATGAGATACTGCTTATCCTTGCTCTGGGAAAACCAGTGGAGAAAGTAATTATTGAGGAAATAAAAGACAACGATGTGAAATACTGGAGAGATGACCAGGATAACCACCATGTTCCAAAAAGGCCGCTTGACGAACTGGTAATTAAGATTTAACTTTACTTGCTGGATGAAAAAGGTCTGGTTCATATTGTTTATGATCCTGGTTTACTGTTCTGACGGATTCAGCCAGGTTGAGAAAGCCACAGGAACCAAAATCCTTTTCACCGGCATAATCAGAGATGCTTCCACCCTTACTCCTCTTGCTGATGCACAGATTAAAATCAACAGATCCTTTATTTCAGCAAGTGATGAAGATGGAACTTTTACACTGAGGGTTAGCAAGAGGGACACCGTCGTTTTTACCCTCCTCGGGTATCAGACTGTAAGCTTTTATGTAAGCGACACTCTCACCGGGAATGAATTTATGGCCGGTGTTTATATGAAAACAGACACACTAACAATAGGCGAGGTGGTAATAATGCCAAGGATGCAAAACCTGAAATATGATATTCTTAAGGCTCCACCTGCCACAAGTCCCGAATTGGAAAATGCAAAATACAATCTCGAGGTAGCAGCTTACCAGGGAAAAGTAACTACCGGGAACCTGGGCGATCCATCGTCAAACTATTCTGTTATAAAGAGCCAGTTTCGGACAAATGCATTTGAAAAAGGAGGCATCCCATCAAGCGGCATGGTCCAGCTTAGTCCCTTGCTCCTTATACCGGCTGCTTATCTCCTTATGAATGGCTTACCTGAAAGAGCTGCTCCAATGAAGTCAAACCTGACAAAGCAGGAACTGGATCAAATCCATAGGAAGTATCTGGAAACAGCGCGGATAAAGAAATAAACCAGCCAAAAGACTAACGACACCGAGAGCTGGGAAATATCGAAATCCATATCCCCTGTGCCGTTTGTCGTTTGCCGATCGTTATTCGCCGTTTGTCGTATTTTACCCCTTTACGAATATAGCCTTGATTATGTGGCTTGCCATTTTTGGGTTTTCCTTGAGTCTTCTGGTTGAATAACCGAACCACTTTTTCCCGAACGGAACGTATACCCTCATGGTATGACCAGCCTTAGCAACGCTCTCACGCAGACGGGGTGTTACACCATACAGCATCTGAAACTCGTACAGGTTTTTAGGCACATTGTATTGTTTCAGCAGTTTATAAGCTCCATCGATTAGCGGCTTATCGTGAGTTGCTATGCCAACATGTATCTTATTCCTAAACATGTATTCAAGTTCTTCAAGAAAATGTTGATTCACCTCCTCGTACTTTTTATAGGCAATAGCTTCAGGTTCAATGTAAATACCTTTACAGAGCCTGAAACTGAGAGGATATTTTTCGCTGTTAAGATCTGCCAGACCTTTGATATCGTTAAGAGTCCTTTTCAGATACGCCTGGATGACAATACCCACGTTTGCCGGAAACTCTGTTTTCAGTCTGCGGAACAGCTTGATCTCCATATCGGTGCATGGAGAATCCTCCATATCGATCCTGATGAAACTATTGTAAGAAGCGGCTTTCATTACTATTTCCCTTATATGTTTATAACAGGCTTCTTCGTCTATCAGCATGCCAAAACTGGTCGGCTTGACCGAGAAATTCCCGTCAACTCCTGATTTGAAGGTTACATCGATCAGGTTCAGATACTCCTTTTTATTTTCTTCAGCTTCTTCCAGGGTTTTAATAAATTCCCCCAGAACATCAAGGGTAACCTTAATTCCGTTTCCATTAAGTTCCTTCGATACCCTCATGGCATCTTCAATAGTTTCGCCCGAGATATAGGCTTTTGAAAATATCCAGATAAATTTTTTTGGAAAGTATGGCAATATGGCCGCAATGACTTTATTGAACATTTTTTTTCTTTAAAGATTAATACAAAAGACGGCAGAATTATTATTTGACTCAATTTACTAACAAAATCCGAGTGCAAATAAAACTTATCAGAATTCGTTTTAATATGACCTTTGTCACAAGATTTAAATGAATGGGTTGGAAACGTAAAATATTTTTACGTGTGATTCCGGATTAATTCAGATCATTAAAACAGGAAAACCAATCAAAGAACAGGTGAAATATCAACTCTCAAATAAAAGTAAGTTTTGGTCCGGAACAGCTGAATTTTGCCATTTTTCTGACACTTCAGAAGGCCTGTTTGCCCTGAGGATATAAAAAATTGTTTAAAAATGGCATCACTTTTCTGGTAAAATTACGTTGTATATAAAAAGAAGTAGTTTACTGTTCAGTATTTTAGTCATATAAACCTAACCTGACCGATTTTGCTAAAGAAGTTAAAATATTCATTTATACTATTTTGCATCGTTTTCGTTGAGAGTTTCGGTCAGGATCCCACTTTCTCCCAGTTCTATGCCAATCCACTTTATCTTGCCCCTTCTTTTGCAGGTGCTACAGAGGAATACAGGTTTGCGCTTAATTACAGGAACCAATGGCCTGCAATTCCGGGGGTATTTCATACCTACAGCATTTCTTTTGATAAGGCCCTTGTCAATTTCAACTCCGGGATAGGAGTTCTTGCCACATACGATGTTGCAGGTTCCGGTGAACTCAGTACGACAAATATCGGATTGCTTTATTCCTACGACTTTAATATTAATGAAGGCTGGCATATAAGGCCGGGAGTCAATTTCAAGTTCACATACCTCGGGCTCGATATCTACAAGCTGATCTTTGCAAGTCAGATGACAGGCAGTGGAACAGTCCCTTCAGTTTATCCTCCACCTTTCAGCAAGGTCGCAGACGTAGACTTTGCAACTTCTGCAATTGTATATAACGACAGGATATGGGGAGGTCTTACACTCGATCACCTGCTCAATCCCAAACAGTCATTTTATGGTAATGAATCAGTATTGCCCATCAAGCTCAACGTATTTGGCGGTCTTCAGATATTAAGAAAAACCAGGCTTAGGCAGACTTATCATGAAGTACTGTCGGTTGCATTCAACTTTCAGAAGCAGGCTAAATTTTACCAGACTGACATCGGTTTATATTATTACCGCGATCCTCTTATTTTTGGCTTATGGTACAGGGGAATACCATTTGTTACAACCCAGGCGGGAGATGCCGTAATCGGATTGATCGGGATAAAAACAAAACAATTGCACATCGGTTACAGTTATGACTTCACGATTTCAAACCTCATAAGCTCAACCAGTGGCTCCCATGAAATTTCGCTGGTTTATGAATTCAACTCGTTCACCCTTGGCCAGAGGCAAAAAATCAGGGCAATACCTTGTCCTGAATTCTGATCGGATAGCCTCCCCGAGCACGCACTATTGTACAGATAATCCTGTTATTACCTCATAATCCTGCTTAAAATAACCTCGTAAAAGATGTTCAATTATTAATTTGTTTATATTTGCGCCTGATTGATGTTTAATGATTATTTAATCCCCATGAAGAAACTATCTGTAATTCTGTTTGTTGCCTTGTTCCTGGCTGTTGCTGCACTTTTTATCCTTCAATTTACAGGAAATAAAAAAACCAAAACCGGACCTGCAACCGACACATCATTTAACACTCCAACCGATGGTATTGCCTATGTGAATATAGATACAGTTGTATTTAAGTTCAGTATGTATGCTGACAGGAAAGCAGTACTTCTTGAAAAACAGAAAAAAGCTGAAGCTGAACTGAATTCCAAAGGAAGTCAGTATGAAAAAGGTGTAAAAGACTATCAGGACAAAGTAAATAAAGGACTTGTAACCAGGGCAACAGCTGCTGAAATAGAACAATCGCTTTATCAGCAGCAGCAGGAACTTGTTAATCTACGTGATAAGCTACAAACCGACCTGGTTGAGGAAGATCAGGTTATGAACAGGCAGATCCTTGAGTATATTACAACCTATCTTGAGGAACACAAGACAGAATATAATTACCAGTATATTTTCGGAAAAAGCTTTGGCAGTGTTGTCCTGTATAGTAACCCATCATATGATATAACCCAGAAGGTACTTGATGGTCTGAATCTTAAATACACCACCGAGAAAAAATAACAAATCATGGGTTTCGCCTCGACCTATCTTAAAGAGAGAGCTTTATTCCCGGAGTTTGTAAAAGAGGCGCCATCAGAGGCTACAGGTATTATTGCCGTAGTTCCCTCATACAGTGAACCCGATGTCACAGATTTGCTTGATTCGCTTGCACAATGCCATGAACCTGCATGCAAGGCCGAAGTGCTGATCATTATAAATGCCCCGGCAAATGCAAATCCTGAAAGCCTGGAAAACAATATAAAAAGCATTCGGAAAGCTGAATCCTGGAAAAAGGACCATCCTGATTGTTTTTTTCAGTTATTCATAATTGATGTAACATCCTGCAAAATAGATGGATGGGGTGTTGGTTCGGCGCGAAAAACCGGAATGGATGAAGCCGTCTGCCGTTTTAACCGGATTGACAACCCGGAGGGCGTTATCCTGAGTCTTGATGCCGATTGTACGGTTGAAAAAAACTATTTTACTACAGTTCATGAAGAGTTGGCCCAAAGGAAGGATCGGTCGGGCTGTTCTATTTATTTTGAACATCAGGTGTCCGGGACCAAATTCCCGGATAGTGTCTACAGATCTATTATTCTTTACGAACTGCATCTCCGGTATTATTTTCAGGGGCTTGCTTATTCAGGATTTCCCTATGTTCATCATACTGTGGGTTCCGCAATTGCAGTTAAGTCATTACCGTATATTAAGGTAGGAGGGATGAACCGGAAAATGGCTGGTGAAGATTTTTACTTTATTAAAAAGCTGGTCCCGTCGGGTGGATATTTTAACCTGAATCGAACGGCAATTTTTCCTTCACCAAGACTTTCCTTCAGGGTTCCCTTTGGCACAGGTCCGGCTTTAACAAAAATGGCCGGGGGAGAAACCAATACTTTTTTTTCATTTAACATACAGGCTTTTAAGGAACTGAAGGCACTCTTCGGTTTGATTGACAGGATCTTTTATTGCAAGCCCGATGATCCTGAATTTTTATATTCTGACCTTCCTCCGGGAATAAAGCAACTCACGGAGGTCAGTGAATGGGCAGATAAGATCAGGGAGATTAAAAACAATACGTCGGGGATCCAATCATTCAGAAAAAGGTTTTTCGGCTGGTTTGACATGTTCAGGATTGTCAAATACATGAACTCAGTTCATCTCTCGTTATTAAAAAAGAAACCAGTCGTCGATTCAGCTGCCGAACTTCTCGACGAACTAAAAAAGGAGTTAGTTTCAAAGGAACCCCGAGATATGCTTGAGTTTTACAGGAAGCTTGAGAAGCAGTTTTAATTGGTCTTCCTGGTAATCCGACGGTCTTCCTGCGGAGTAAGAATTATGTAAAGGTCCTCGTCAGGTTTTTTCATCCTGTATTGTTCCCTGGCGAACTTTTCAAGATTCCGGTCATCAGTTTTCAACTCATAGAGTTTCTCCTTATCTTCTTCAATACGCTTCACGTAGTATTCCTTTTCGGATTTAAGCTTCCGGAGGTTTTTCATTTCCTTGTATCTGGAAATAAGGTTGTTTGAATCCAGAAGAAGGATCCAGACCACGAAAATAATAAGCGTAAGAAGGTATTTGTTCCTGAGGAAAGTTGGTACTTTATCTATGAATTTAAACCTGATCATGACAATACAAACCTACAATTTTTTTTTCAACCCCCACTCATAAGATAAATCATCTGAACATTATCTCCATCGTGAATAATTGTCGAATCATATTTTTCTTTGGGAATGAGTTCTCCGTTTATCTTAATGATCCTCATTCTGAACGAAAACTTCTTGTATTTGAGCATATCGCTCACAGACATGTTTTCAACAGTGAGTTCTTCTTCGGTATTGTTCAGGATAATCTTCATTAAATGAATGTAAAACCTAAATGTTTTTCATAAGTATTTCCACCACGGCATCAGCCTGCATGTAAGCAACAATTCCGACTCTTGGAGCCATGGGTGGAAGCTCTTCAGAAATTTCTGACAACTCATCCCCGCAAACATAAAGGGTATCATCGATCTTTCTGCTCCTGATCTTATTGGCATTCCCCCATCCCGCCAATCCCGATCCGACAATCAGCGGGATTCCGGGCATGCTTTTCTGTACAGTCTTTATGAGCATTTCTTTCATATCAGCCCTGTCGAATGCTTCAACAATAACATCACATCCGGCATATATAACGGGTATATTCGTTTCATTTAGCTTGACCTGTTGGGCAATTATGTTTATTTCAGGGTTTATATGAGTAAGGTTCTCTTTTAAAGCTGAAGTTTTATCCATCCCTACCTGGTTGATGAAATAAAACTGTCTTGAGAGATTGCCCGAATCAACAATATCAAAATCAGATATCACAAGGGTGCCTATTCCGCATCTTGTAAGTGCTGCAGCACAATTGGAGCCGAGACCTCCTGCTCCTGCAATTCCAACCCTGAACTTGCTGAGATGATTTTCAATTTCAGAAATTCTCATCTGAACCTGTTTTGCTGCAAATATCAGATACAAATATAAATACTTTGGAATAACAATTTCTAAAATCATTTTCACAGGCTTCACAAAATGATGATTGTCATCATAAAGGTCATTTTAATAAACTAAATTTGACTATTATTGTCTTTTTATTACTCATTACCAAGCCGGTAGCTATGGATTTAACATCAATAAAAGCACAGCACAAATCGCTGAAAAAGTGGAATTACACCTGGACTCCGTTAAGCAGGGGTTATACCGATCGTATCCTGCATATTAATGTTGGAACTACTGAGCTAAAGGAAAAGGAAGTTCCACTTGCTATGAAGGAGAAATTTATAGGTGGAAAAGGTTATGGGCTCCGGCTTCTATGGGATGCCACAAAACCTGATACCAAATGGGATGATCCTGAAAATGAGATTATTATTTCCTCTGGTCCGATAGGAGGAATTACACAATATTCCGGCACCGGGAAATCACTTGTGGTTAGCATATCCCCTCAGACGAACTCCGTGATGGACAGTAATGTCGGCGGCTTCTTTGGCCCTTTCCTTAAATTTTCAGGGTTTGATGCACTCGAAATACAGGGCAAGGCAGAAAAAGATGTTATTGTCTTTATTGATGGTATAAATCACTTTATTGAAATCATTGAAGCCCCGTATGAAGCTATAGACAGCCATCTGCTTGCAGAGCAGCTTACAGAGATTTTTGCGGATAATGAGAGTGAAAGGAAGAATATCGGAGTGGTTTCATCAGGATCAGCTGCAGAACATTCGCTGATTGGGATGCTGAACTTCAGTTTTTATGATTCAAAACGTAAAAAAGTCAGGTTAAAACAAGCCGGAAGGGGGGAATAGGTACTGTTTTTCGCAATAAAAAGATAAAAGCGCTTGTCTGTAAAATCCCGGGCGTCAAGGGTAATCTCAATAATGTCGTTGACCTTGAGGCAATTATGGAAAGAGGCAAGCGGTTCAACAGGGAGATACGTGAACTTGACGATATACAGTGTCAGATGAGGCAGGTTGGCACAGCACATCTGATGGAGATAATGAATGACCACGACCTTCTTCCCGTTCATAACTATAAATTCGGAAGTCATCCGGATGCCTATAAGATCGATTCATCGGTGTGGAAAAGGAACTTCACCCAGAATTTGCCTGACGGCTGCTGGATAGGTTGCAATATGGCATGCAGCAAAGGAATTGATGATTTTGAGATCCAGACGGGTCCCTATAAAGGTCAAAAGGTTATAGTTGACGGCCCTGAATATGAAAATGCCGCCGGACTGGGCTCTAACTGCGGAATCTTTGAACCGCAATATATTATTGAAACCAATTTCTATTGTGATACTTACGGGATTTGCACAATTACCTGGAGCACCCTGACTGCCTTCATAATGGAATGCTATGAGAATGGCATCCTGAATAAGGAAAGGACCGGCGGGCTGGAACTTAAATTCGGAAATTCGACGGATGCGATTGAACTCCTTCACCAGGTCGGACGCGGCGAAGGTTTCGGCAAGATCGCTGGCCAGGGTGTAAGGAAAATGAAGGATTTGTTTATCAGGAACGGGTGGGGAGAGCCTTCATTCCTGAACGATATCGGCATGGAGAACAAGGGTCTGGAGTACTCACAATATATGCCAAAGGAATCATTGGCTCAGCAGGGTGGTTTTGCCATGACAAACAAAGGTCCCCAACACGACGAAGCCTGGCTGATATTCATGGATATGGTGAATAACCAGATACCTACTTTTGAAAACAAGGCTGAAGCTTTGCATTATTTTCCAATGTTCAGAACCTGGTTCGGACTGGTTGGTCTTTGCAAGCTGCCGTGGAATGATGTGGAACCTGAAAACAATGCACGTACCGACGAACCTGCAAAAGTACCGGAGCATGTTGACAATTATGTGACTATTTATAAGGCAGTTACAGGACGCGAATTTGATAAGAAACGCCTGATCGAAGATTCAGAGAGAATCTACAATTTCCAGCGGGTGTTTAACCTCCGCAGAGGCTATGGAACAAGGATTCACGACCGTCAGCCCTATCGTGCAGCAGGCCCGGTAACCAGGGAAGAATATGAATCCCGGTCGGAAAGGTATGACAAGCAGCTTAAGGAGAAGGTAGGGATCGACCCTGCAGGGAAGAGCACAGAGGAAAAAATGAAGATCCTCAGGAAATACAGAGAAAATCAGTATGAGCGCCTCCTCGATGCGGTTTATAAGCGGCGCGGATGGAACAATAATGGTGTTCCGACTGTTGATTTCCTGAAGAGGATTGGTATGGATCTTCCGGAAGTTATAGAGGTTGTGAAAAATTATCAGTAAGAACTAAAATGGAAATCTGCATTTCGTTGCTTCGGGGAGTGAATATGGCTGGTCATAATAAATTAAAAATGACCGATCTGACAGCATTGTGCAAAAAGATTGGTTTTAAAGATGCCGAAACGTTTATTCAGAGTGGAAATGTGGTTTTCAGCAACCCCGAAAACCTGCCTGTTGCCGAAATAGCTTCATCAATTGAGGCAGCAATCCTTAAGAAATTCGGATATTCAGTTCCGGCCATCATTAGAACACCCAGGGAGCTATGCGAGATAGTTTCACTTAATCCCTTCATGGATGAAACGGATTTCAATCCGGAAAGGCTTGCAGTCATCTTTTTGAACAAAAAACCTTCTGAAGAACAAATCACAAAGGTAAAGGACGTAAATTACCCGCCTGATAAATTCAAGATTTCAGGGAAAGAAATATTCATATATTGTCCGAACGGATTTGGTAAGAGTAAAATATATACGGGCTTCTTTGAGAATAAGATGAAAATTATCGGGACCGGAAGGAACTGGAATACATTAAATGCACTCCTTGAAATTGCGGAAAAAAGGTCACAGGAACAGCACGCCTGATATCCAGGAATAAATTGAAATGATCCCATTTGAAAGGGCATTTGAAATTGTAATGGACTCCGGTTTTAATACCGGCTCTGAGGTGATCCCATTTACCAACTCTCTTAACCGTATACTTGCAGGTGACATAGTGAGCGATATGAATATGCCGCCTTTTGATAAAGCCACAGTTGATGGTTTTGCCTGCAGGAAGGCCGATTTAAATGATGACCTTGAGATTGTCGAAACAATACCTGCAGGAAAGTGGCCCGAGAAGAATACCGGGGACCACCAGTGTTCGCGGATTATGACCGGAGCTGCCATTCCATCAGGCAGTAATTGTGTAATTATGGTGGAAGATACTGAGATCCTTCACTCCGGATTAGTCAGATTCAGGGGCACTTTTACTAAGGAGAACATTGCCGTTAAAGGGGAAGATGTGCAAAAGGGAGATACTGTTCTGAAGGCAGGAAAGCTGATCAAGCCACAGGACATTGCCGTAATGGCTTCTGCTGGAAATGTTTCCGTGAAAGTAAGCAAAATGCCGCAGGTTGCAGTTATAAGTTCAGGTGATGAACTTGTTGAGCCTGATCAGATCCCGGGAATATCGCAGATAAGGAACAGTAATGCAAGCCAGTTAATAGCCCAGCTTATATCCGCCGGCGCCTCAGGAAAGTACTATGGCATTGCAAAGGACGATGAGGATGCAACTCTATCCAAGGTCAGTAAAGCAATTGCAGAGAATGACGTGGTTATTATAACAGGTGGCGTTTCGATGGGCGATTTTGATTTTATTCCTTCGGTTCTTATAAAGGCAGGTGTGAAGATCCTTTTTACTAGAGTTGCTATACAGCCTGGTAAACCAACGACTTTTGGCGTGCATCCGGAAGCAATTGTTTTTGGTCTGCCCGGGAATCCTGTTTCCACATTTATCCAGTTTGAATTGCTCATCAGGCCATTGATCTCGAAAATGATGGGATATGAATGGAAGCCGGCCGTTCGCAACCTCCCCATGAAAGCCAGATTTTCAAGAAAATCGGATGATAGGATGATGATAATTCCGGTAAGGGTTACGGTTGAAGGCTGTGTATTTCCCATTGAGTATCATGGCTCCGCTCATATTTCTGCACTTTCCGGTGCCGATGGAATTATTTCAATGCCTGTAGGGAAAAGAATTCTTGAGGAAGGGGAAATTGTAAGTGTACAACAAATTTAACTGATTACTAAATTGCCTCCGGGGTGGCACTTCTGACAATTTATTATATGTGCACTGCAGTTGACCAGATTGATTGTCGTAGATAAAATAATGCTAACCGAAAAAACCAAAATATGGGATTGCCGGAGAAATTCGAAGTCCTTATCATAACTCTGAGCGACAGGGCTTACAGAGGTGAATATGATGATCTTGGAGGACCCAGGATAAAAGAGAGGCTCAAGGAATTTTTTACAGATGAAAAATGGAACTCTGAAATCAGGACAGCACTTATCCCTGATGATGAAGAAGAGCTGCGCAAACTGGTAAAAGAAAACAGTTTCCTCTGCGATTTCATCTTTACAACAGGAGGAACAGGAATAGGTCCGCATGATATTACAGTAGATGTAGTAACTCCGCTTCTGACAAAATCAATTCCGGGGATTATGGAATTCATCAGGGTTAAATACGGTGCTGAAAAACCTGGTGCCCTGCTCAGCAGGGGTGTTGCAGGTATTACAGGAAGATCATTGATTTACACTCTTCCCGGTTCCTTGAAAGCTGTCGATGAATATATGTCGGAGATCCTTAAAACACTTAAGCACACCGTATTTATGCAGCATGGCATTGATACCCATGAGAAACATTAGTCGGTAAGACGGCCCAGTGTGTTTACTGTCTGTGCTCCGAGAACCCTGTCATATCTGCCGCGCGGATTCCTGTAATAAACAAGCACTGTATAGTCATTTTCGGTTTCGTAGTGACTGCCTTCAAATTTGGTGGCTATGCCATCATTGGCGTTGCTTTCCTCCCAGTAATATTCAAAATTGTACCACCCCTGTTTCAACAGAATTACACATTCATACGCTTCATGATCGGGATTAAAGCTCATCAGGTTATTACTGTCGTATGACCAGTTATTTAATGCCCCTGAAACATACAGCTTTCCTCCGGGAATTATGTATTTCGAGGGCAGGTTAAAATATACATAAACATAATCGGCATCCGTTTCGGGATTTTTCCCTTCCTGCACTGCTACATAAAACTTCCCATTGAAATCCTGCCAGTAGAAATATGGTTTGAATTCCCTGTTTTCAGACGGACTCAGGTAGATATGATAATTTGACAGGAGAAAATCGATCTTTCTGACATACTCCGACTGGTATCTTATGCTTCTGATATCGAAATACCTGAATTCATTTCCTCCCCTGAAAATACTCTTATCAGATAATGAACTGTATTTAAGCTCGTTATTACTGTAAAATTCCGGCTTAAGGTTTCTTTTTGCATTGTTCCAGCGGCCGTTCTGAAGTATAAAAGCATAAATGTCATAGTATGGGTCATTGATATTCAAGCCTGAATACTTTACATCAAAATCAATCTGCTGGTTTGCATTTATGTCTGCTGTCATCCTTGGCCGGTGGGCGGTAATGTTTATTCCTGCAAGATCTTCAGCAATTATAAATCGCTGCGAAAGGACAGGATGTTCCTGGTCATTCAGGGGATAAACCATTATGATATAATTGCCTGACAGCTTAAAGCGGGCCCGGTCGTTTGGGATTGTGAGCTTATAATGAACATAATTCACAGTTGTATTGAAAGATTGCTTATAATCTTCAATCGGGTTTTCAGGGAAGCCATCCAGATAATCGTTTGGGAAAATATCCGATTTTTTCCAGTCTTTGTCGCAATGAATAAAGGTGTAGTAATAGGTATCGATATTATCACCGAGCAGGTCGAAATGAAGAACCAGCCTTTCGTCGCTGTTAAGCTTTATTATCGGATATGAAAGATTCCATCCTTCCTTATAGAGCTGAACGGTCTTAATCTTATCACTGAAAACATGGTTTGAAAGGAGAAGTGAATCAGGATCATCGGAATATGCCGGGAAAATCCTTATCGAAAATAAAAAAGTCAGAAGCAGGATTCTGTACATTAAATGCTATTTTGTTACCGATCAGCAAAATTAATGCAAAATTACAATTTTCCGGTCTTCATTTATCCGGCATATAAACAATGCATTAATGGTAATGAAATGAATAAACTTGTAATTACCTTTTCCGGTTCGATCAAATAAACTTCTATTTTTACATAAAAATCCCGATTATGGAATTCAGGAAGTTGTCACTGGTGGTTGTTTTAATGATATTAATTTCCTCATGCAGGGAATCGCAACCCACCTTCGACAATTTTGCAGGATTTATCCAGGGCACCACTTACAGTATCATTTTTGAAGTCCATGGCAAGCTAAATGCCATCGATCTTAAATCGGATGCTGAGAAGATCCTTCATAATTTTGACATGTCGCTGTCGCTTTACGTCGACTCCTCAATACTTTCAAAGGTAAACCGCAATGAAGATGTGGTTGCTGATACTTTTTTTTCTGAGGTGTTCCGGAAGTCGGCCGAAATTACCAGGCTTACTGACGGCGCATTCGATATAACAGTCGGCCCGCTTGTCAAAGCCTGGGGATTTGGCTCTGATGCCCATAAGAAAATGACAGATTCAAAGCGGGATAGCCTTCTGAAACTGGTTGGTATGGATAAAGTGAAGATGGTTTCCGGGAAAGTGGTCAAAACTGATCCCCGGATAAATCTCGACTTTAATGCAATTGCACAGGGATATTCAGTTGATGTTATCAGCCATTTCTTTGATAAACTGAAAATAAAACGCTACCTTATTGAGATAGGAGGAGAAGTAAGGGTGAAAGGCGACAAGGGGGGTGTGAGTTGGCGGATCGGAATTGATAAACCATCCGATAATAACAATCTTCCGGGCAATGATCTTCAGGCTGTCATAAGCATCAGGGATAAGTCGCTGGCAACATCAGGCAATTACAGAAAGTTTTATATTGAAAACGGAATTAAATACTCACATACTATTGATCCCCACACCGGAAATCCGGCAAATAATACGCTGCTGAGCGCAACAATTATTGCTGATGAATGTGCTACAGCCGACGGGATAGCCACTGCCTGCATGGTAATGGGAAAGGATAAAACCATAGAATTTCTCCGTCTGCATCCGGAATATGAGGCATTTCTCGTCTATTCGGACGATAATGGCAATTTCAGGACCTGGATATCGGAAGACCTGAAGAAATTCATTTCAGAGCCGGAAAACTAAACAACCGCCTGCTTTGTTTGTTTAATCTTTAACAGATCAAAATCACTGGATTATATGGATCAGGATAAAAAATCACAAAAGCTCAAATTGAGTAAAGAGACCATTCTGGCCGATTTCAGACTGGCCAACCTTAGCCGGAACCTGAGCGTTATTGGCCGCCGGGAGGTGCTTACAGGGAAAGCAAAATTCGGAATTTTCGGCGACGGGAAAGAAATTATACAAATCGCACTGGCAAAACAGTTCAGGGATGGGGATTGGCGGTCGGGATATTACAGGGACCAGACCTGGATGATGGCAATGGGGCTCTACAATTCGGAAGAGTTTTTCCATCAGCTTTATGGGAATACCGACACTAAAATAAATCCCGGAAGCGGCGGAAGGGTTTTCAATAACCATTTCTCAGTCCCGAATGTAAATCCCGATGGTACCTGGAGAGACCTGACGAAACAAAAAAACTCATCATCTGATATATCACCTACAGCCGGACAGATGCCCCGGCTTCTCGGACTGGCTTATGCATCGAAACTATTCCGGCAGAACAAGGATCTTCACGGTTTTAAAACACTTTCACTTAAAGGCAATGAGGTTGCATTCGGTTCGATCGGCGATGCAAGTACATCAGAAGGTCATTTCTGGGAAACGATCAATGCCGCCGGAGTGCTTCAGGTACCTATGGCACTGTCCGTTTATGATGACGGCTTCGGAATTTCAGTTCCAAAAATATACCAGACAACAAAAGGAAGCATTTCTGACTTGCTAATGGGGTTTGCAGATGAACCAGGGAAACCTGGTATTCTGATTTACAGAGGAAAAGGATGGGATTACGCCGGACTGATTAAAATGTATGAAGAAGGGATAGCGATCTGTCGCCGCGATCATAAGCCTGTTGTTTTCCATGTGGATGAAGTAACCCAGCCATTGGGTCATTCTACCTCAGGATCCCATGAAAGATACAAGAGCGAAGAGAGGTTAAAGTGGGAAGAAGATTTTGACCCGATAAAGAAAATGCGTGAGTGGATTATTCAGGAGGGGATATCCACTTCGGCAGAACTTGATACTGTTGCTGCTGAGGCTGAGGAGGAGGCAAAGGAATCAAGGAAAAAAGGCTGGGAGATGTTCCAGAACCCCATAAAAGTTGAAAGGGATGCACTTGTCAGGATAATTAATGAACGCAATTGCAGGTGCTCAGAAGCAGAAAAGGAAGCTGCTGTCGACGATATTACAGGTGATCTTTTGAAGATCATATCTCCCATAAGGAAAGACAATTTTATGGCGGCACGGAAGATTTTAAGGAATATATGCAAAGACTGTCTTAATTCGGATAATCTAAGGGAGGAGCTCCAGGGATGGCTTAAAAGGAATTACCTGGATGCAAACAAAAGTTATAACTCATTTCTGTATAATGAAATGCCATCGTCAGTTTTAAATATTACACCTGTTCCGCCCAGGTATTCGGAAAATTCTCCTGAGGTTCCCGGACGTCTGGTGCTAAGGGAAAATTACGACAGGCTTTTCGAAAAATATCCACTGCTGGTCACTTTCGGTGAAGACACCGGCAAGATTGGTGGCGTCAACCAGACGCTTGAAGGTTTACAGAAAAAGTACGGAGAATTGAGGATCACCGACACCGGGATCAGGGAGGCGACAATTCTCGGGCAAGGTATCGGCTTGGCTCTCAGGGGTATGAGGCCGATAGCCGAGATACAGTACCTCGATTACCTGATGTACGCAATTCAGATACTGAGTGATGACCTTGCCACTACGCATTACCGTACAGCAGGACGGATGATCGCCCCGCTTATCATAAGTACCCGCGGACACAGGCTCGAAGGCATCTGGCATTCGGGATCTCCTATGAGCATGCTGATTAATTCAGTAAGAGGCGTTTATGTTTGCTCACCAAGGAACATGACGCAGGCTGCGGGGTTCTACAACACTCTGCTTGAGGGCAATGATCCGGCAATTGTAATTGAGCCTCTCAATGGCTACCGGCTAAAAGAAAGATTACCTGACAACCTTGGAGAGTTTAAAATACCGCTGGGTGTACCGGAAATAATCACTGAAGGAAGCGATCTTACTCTTGTTACATACGGATCGACAGTGAGGATTGCCTATGAAGCAGTAAAACAACTTGAAATGCATAATATTTCTGTTGAGCTGATAGATGTTCAGACCCTTGTACCATTTGACGTGAACAAGGTAATCCTGAATTCGCTTAAAAAGACAAGCAGGGTATTGTTCCTCGATGAGGATGTACCAGGAGGCACGACAGCATTTATGATGCAGGAGGTTCTTGAAAAACATGGCGGATGGAATTATCTCGACTCTTCCCCGAAAACGCTTACAGCAAAGGAACATCGTCCTGCATACACTACCGACGGTGACTATTTCTCAAAGCCCAATGCTGAGGATATATTCGATCTGGTGTTTTCGATGATGAAGGAAACAGTGCTTCAGAAATATTGACCCCGCAGATTTAAGGGGTTGGAGTTGAGGATCCAATTATTTTCAGCAGCTCTGATGCTGCCTCTCTGGGACCTGAGGTTTCATATCCCGCTATTCCCAGCCTTGTTCGCATCTGTCCGACAAAAATCCCTTTCTTAAAGAATGAGTTGAAATATTTCTCAACAATTTTCTCATGGATATCCCTGTACTCGGGAGGGCCGAAAATATTGGCAAAATAAGAATGCACCAGTCCTGTGGAAGTCGTTGTCCCCTTACTCATTACAGCTCCGTCGCGGAAAATATCCAGGGCCCATTCAGGTGTACTGAATCTTTCTATTACAGGATGGTCATCATCTATCTCTTCATAGTTATTTGCATACAGGATATAATCGATCTTATGCCCCTGGATTATCGTTTTAAAATTGGTCACCGGAAAAACTATTCTTGCGTTCACCTGACTGGGATTCATTATTATTGACCTGTCGAGATGTCCGTAAGCATAGCCGGGCTGCAGATCATCAAGGCGCAAAAAAGCGCCTATTTCTGTACCATAACCTATAGGTTTCCCATCAGGATCAAGCTGAATTGATCCCATATCGTCCGCAATTACTATTAGTTCGCGTATCTGTTTTTCTGCCAGAACCCGAAATGCTTCAAGTGTCTCTGACTTCCCCGCTCCCGTGTCGCCCATCATCAGAATGGTCGCCTCCTTGTCCCCATGCAGAAGGATCTTTACCATAGCACCATGGAATGGCATATTTCCAGCTTTCATCACGAGAGAATTATGCAGGGTAAGGATCATCTTTTTCAGGTACCCGAAGTATCCGAATTCTGGCCGGTCGGGTATTGCACCTACAAACATAGAGTTCCTTTCGTCATGATAAAAAACTGTTTGATATTTGCAAAGATTATCTAATGAACCGCTTCCTATCCCGTAAATGAAGACAGCATCAGGTTTTTTCTCAAGGTCAGCATCTTCAGCGAGTTGGAAAAGATTACACATCGACAATCCAAGCTCAAAAAAATCAAGGTGAAAATAAACCATAATAATGAACCTCCCGACTTTAGCAGGATAGCACAACCAATCTGCAGGAGTAAGATTTGCAAGGTCTACGGGATTCTGCTGGATCCTTTTAAACTGTCCTGTTCTTTTGTTCATGGGCTGCTGAATTACCAGAGGAGGGTAGATCAGGATCTGACGGATAACAGGTATCGGGTTAAGCTTGATGTATTTTTCGTCCGGCCATGAAATATCTTTGGGCAAGGATATGACAGCCATTTCTGCCCCTGCTGGAACCTGCCTGTAAACTGTAGGATGACTTCCGGTTATGTTTTCCTGGATGTGACGGTATGCAGTCCGGATAAGGTGAGTTAAGTGTTCAATTGTCTCATTGAATGTACGATATGGACGCTTATCAAGGCGGTCCCCCTCCGAATCATTTATTATAAACCTGTCAAAGTGGCGCCAGTAGTCATACAGATGTTCAACAAAATTATTCAGAAGATAAACATCCCTGAGAAACGGAACGGACCTTTCAAAAATATGTGGAACAACATTGTTTTCGTACTTGAAAAGCAATGAGAGAGTTTTCACAAGATCATCTGTCGATTTTTCATCGGCGATTCCGTTTTCAAATATTCCAAGAAGGGGAGAATCCTTTACTTTAAGCCGGGCCAGGCAATGATCGAGTACTGCCCTGAATTTATCGCTGGCAAGAAGCTCTTCAGCAGTTTCACACATCCTCTCGCGGATGTTCAGAACCGCTTTATTCCCTATAATCCGTAACGTGCTTTTCTGCATTTGTCTGATTATCAAAACAGGCTAAAAATATGACAATATTTAATTGGTGTAGTGTTTTAACCAACTTTTTTATTTACCATTTGATATGTTTAACATTTCTGATAAAGAAAAATGCTTAAATTGTGTCGATTTATTGTGGGTATATGAAGCCGGAACTCGATCTTTTCGCAATACTTCCCGAGGACAAGATCCCGGAAAAAGGAAAAATATTGATTTCAGAGCCTTTCCTGCCTGACACTTTCTTTAACAGGAGTGTTGTATACCTAACTGACCATAACCCAAAAGGTTCGGTTGGTTTTATACTGAATAAAAAGCTGGATATCAAAATTGCGGATGCCGTTTCGGGATTTGAAGGCTGGAATGAACAACTTAATATGGGAGGTCCAGTGGCTCCCGACACGCTTCATTTTCTTCACAATCTTGGTACGCTGGTACCTAAGAGCGTCCATGTCGAAGGAGATATCTACTGGGGCGGGGATATTGATGCGATCAGGGATCTTATCAGGTCAGGTTCGGTAAGTCCTGCCCAGATAAGATTTTTTCTCGGCTATTCGGGATGGTCAGCCGGGCAGCTTGAACGAGAACTCAAGGAAAACTCATGGGTAATCGCAAAAGTTAAGTCAGAAATGATTATGAACAGCAGGGGGGTTGACAGCTGGAAACGGTTTCTTAAATCTCTTAAGAATAAATACAGGGTTTGGGCCGATTTTCCGGAATCACCGGAGATGAATTGAGTGCACGAGCTTCATAAGTGCAATATCTTATACACCAGCTCCTTCAGCAAATCACCAGGTTCGGTACTGACATCCCCGAACCCTTTCGTTTTCATGTCATATGTCCTTATTATACTGATGATCTGAATAGTCTTTGAAGCATTGTATTTCATTGCTGATGTTTCATAATCCCTTACAAAATATGGATTAACTTTAAGCATCGCGGCGACATTGTTTTTTGATTTGTCGGTGAGATAATGGTATGAAAGAAGTTTCGTGAAAAAGGAGAATACGGAAGCTATTGTAAGGTTGACGGGATTATCTTTTGGATTATCGGCAAAGTACCGGACTATCATATTGGCTTTCAGAATATTCTTTTCACCCAGAGCCTTTTGCAGCTCAAAATTATTATAATCCTTGCTAATGCCGATGTTCTTCTCAATCTGCGCCGTAGTAATTACCGGTTTACCTTCGGGAAGAGTGATAAGAAGTTTGTCAAGCTCATTTACGATTTTATGCAGATCCGTACCAAGGAACTCGGTAAGCATCGCCGAAGCATCCTGATCAATCTTTATCCCTTTTGTCATCAGGTACCTTTCAATCCACGGAGGGACCTGGTAGTCTCGCAGCCTCATCGACTCAAAATATACACACTGCGTATCAAGAGCCTTGAAAAGTTTTGTTCTTTTATCGATTACCTTGTATTTGTAATTAAGAACAAGAATTGTAGATAACAGAGGCTTCTCGACATAAACCAGCAGGTCTTCTATCTTCTTTAACGACTGGGCTTCCTTGATGATCACCACCTGATGGCTTGCCATCATTGGAAAACGTCTGGCCGTTTCAATAATGGAGTTGAGGGTAGTGTCCTCTCCGAAAATTATCACCTGGTTGAAAGCTTTTTCTGATTCCGGAAGAACTTTTTCCTCGATGAATTCCGTAATCAGGTCGATATAGTACGGTTCATCACCAGCAAGAAAATAGACAGGCTTGAATATTCTTTTTCTTAGATCCGACATTATTTCTTCGAAGGGCATGGGCATAGTCAGAACCTTAGATGTTTGACTGATATACCGTTATCCTTTATTTCCTTCAGCGAATCTATGCCTATTTTGAGGTGCATTTCAGCATACTTGTCAGTTACCCGGCGATCGATTGCTTCTGTCTTAATTCCCGAAGATATCATCGGCTGGTCCGTTACAAGAAGCAGGGCGCCTGTAGGTATTTCATTAGCAAAACCTACAGTGAAAATAGTGGCAGTCTCCATATCAATGGCCATTGCCCTGGTTTTTACAAGGTACTTTTTGAACCTGTCGTCATATTCCCATACTCGTCTGTTCGTGGTGTAAACTGTTCCGGTCCAGTACTCTTTGTTAGCCCTGGTTATTGATGCAGAAATAGCGCTCTGAAGCCTGAAAGCCGGAAGTGCAGGAACCTCATTCGGAAGGTAATCATTTGAGGTTCCGTCGCTCCTTATTGCCGCTATTGGAAGGATCAGATCCCCAAGCTTATTCTTTCTTTTCAGCCCTCCGCATTTCCCCAGGAAAAGGACCGCATAGGGACTTACAGCGCTCAGAAGATCCATGATTGTTGCAGCATTCGGGCTACCCATACCAAATGTTATTATTGTTATGCCATCAGCTGTGGCACTCGGCATGTTCTTATCCTTGCCTTCAACCTTCACATTGTTCCAGCTGGCAAACAACTCGGTATAGTGAATAAAATTTGTAAGCAGAAAATACTTGCCGAATGAATCGATCTTCTTGCCAGTATACCTGGGCAGCCAGTTGTTAACAATTTCTTCTTTGGTTTTCATGCTGTAAAGAGAGTTAAAAATTATCTCAATATATTTGTGCAGGCTTATTATCTCCAAAAATACAAAAGTAAGTTGAAACGGCTAAATATGCCTGAATATTCATTCAGGATCACCGGGAATGAGGATTCCGGAATGATCCTTGATCCCATCCGGAAAAAATATGTAAAGCTTACTGAGGAAGAGTGGGTAAGGCAGAATTTTATTCAGTATCTTATAAGAGAGGGTAAGTACCCTGCAGGACTTATCGGAGTAGAGGTGTCGTACAAACCCTGGGGATTGAAGAGGAGGGTTGACATCCTGGTTCACAACAGAAAAGGAGAACCGGTGCTTATTGTTGAATGCAAATCTCCTGATGTTCCGATTGATGACACCGTAAGGGACCAGCTTGGAGAATACAATATGAAATTCAAAGTACCTTTTGTGATAGTTACAAACGGCATCAGGCATTATGCGTTCAAATACGATCCTGTTCAGAACCTGTACGATTATATGGTGGCAATTCCCCTTTACGAGGACCTTTTAAGCTGATATCTCAATGTTAAGAGTAACCTGTGCAATAATCCGTAATGAAGAAAATGAGATCCTTGTAGTACAGAGAGGAGATAAGACCGATCATCCTTTTAAATGGGAATTTCCAGGTGGTAAGATGAAAGAAGGCGAGACGGAAGAAGAATGCATTGTCAGGGAAATAATGGAGGAGCTGTCCGTCAGCATTGTCATTTGCAAACGGATGGAAGAGGTTGAATATGATTACACCACAAAGCAAATTGTTCTTATACCTTTCATCTGCGATACTATCGAGGATCTTCCTTTACTTACGGAACATATTGCTTACAAATGGCTTGGACCAGCTGAACTGAGAGGAGTGGATTTTATAGAGGCAGATATAATTGTGGCTGAGAATTACCTCAGGGAGACAGGTTTTACAATAGAAAAAAACAGCTCCGGCCAGGATTCCGTTCATGAAGCTTTCGATGAAGAGGCACTAAGGTCAATGATAGCCAACAGCATGGGAACTAAAGCGGCTGAATGGCTTGCGACATCCGCGGTTGATAATCCGGCAATCTTTAAGAAACTTATTGAATATTCATTTTCGGATGATAAAAAACTTGCATTCCGTGCTTCATGGTCATTGACCAAAATATGCGATAACTACCCTGAGATTATTTATCCCTATCTCCCCAGGATAATTGAATCGCTGGATAAGCTGAATAACGAAAGTACACAAAGATCCTTTTTAAGATCGATCTCACTAAGTGACATGAATACTGTAAGCAACAAACACCACGGAATGCTGGCTGAGCATTGCTTTAATATGCTCAGATCAGGTTTTTCAGCTATTGCCATAAAGGCGTATTCGATGGATATCCTATACAAGCTTGCACTGATATACCCCGAAATCACTAACGAACTGACAGCAACAATCAATATGCTTCAGGGCGAAGGATCAGCAGGAATCCGGGCTAAAGGAAGAATAGTCCTGGATCAGCTGGCACGGAGAACTAAAGGCCATGGATCCAGCCGCTTATGATTTTCAGGACCTCGGGAGAAAAAGTCTCTTCAATTTCACTGTATTCTGTCGGTAATCCTGTTTTACAATGCTGGTACAAATGATTCAGATCAGGAAAGCTGATCGTCTTCACCGATTTGTTGCCTCCAGACTTTACTGCTTTTTCAATAGCCGGAAGGTTTACTTCAGCAGCTACCTGCAGGTCCTTCTCTCCATTCAGGGCAAGTACGGGACATGTAACTTTTTTCCAGTATTTAGCCGGGTCGATGACAAGAAAAGTTCTGAACCAGGAGCTTGTAAGCATAGCCGCCGAATTCGGGAATTGCTCAAGCGATTTTTTTACGTCTTCGGGAGAGCTTTTCTGACTGATCATCGTTTCTTTCATAATGGCAGACATTTTCTCTGTTGCTTTTTTATTGTCAGGCTCTTTTTTGAGTATCGCATACATCTTTTTTGCCATTGAAATTGATGATTTAAGCTCCTCTTCCTTCATTCCCGACGCCTTGTTAATGTCATAAGTCTGCCTGTATAAGATTTTTTCTCCCGTTACACCTGTACCCGAGAGCGATATTACAAATGCAACTTCATGATCCTCTGATGCGACGATTGGAGCGATAAGGCCGCCCTCACTATGTCCGGCCAGTCCGATTAACCGCGGATTAATTTTAGGATTTGTCTTTAAAAACAAAAATGCAGATTCTACATCTGTAGCGAAATCGATCGATGTGGCGGAGGCGGATCCTTGCTGGGATTGTCCGACACCACGGTCATCATACCTCAGAACAGCAATCCCGTTCCTGGTCAGATAATCAGCTATGACAAGGAATGGTTTATGTCCCATTAATTCCTCATTCCTGTTCTGACTTCCTGATCCTGTTATAAGAATAACAGCAGGGAAAGGGCCATCGCCGTTAGGCATTGTAAGGGTACCGGCAAGTTCAATATTTGCGTTCACGTTCTTAAATTTAACATCTTCTGTTAAATAGGGGAATGGTGGTTTTGGCTCCTGGGGCCTGTTAACTATTAGTGCTTTCTTCAACTTCGTCAGATTCAGGGGAAAGGTTGTCCCGCTCTGGGTCCATGTTCCTTCAATCAGGGTGTCATTTTTAATCGTGCCATTATATTCGCCAAGCAGAAGCGGAGCTGAGATTTTTATTTTATCGTTGTTCAGCTTCACCGGACCTATTTTAATCCCTTGTGCACCCTGGTCGGGACTGTCGAGGGTTACAGCAAGTGAATCCTTTTCTGTAAGTGACAGATTAAAGACAATCCTGAGGGAAACTGCGCTCACATTCAATTTACCGAACCAGGATCCTGTAACTGATCGTTTTTCAATATTATTTTGTGCCTGGGTCTTATACCCAATTGTTACGGCAATCAAAATTATAAGTAGAAATGCTGTTTTTTTCATGATTTAAAGATTGAGTTTCAAAATTACGTTTTTTAAGTTATTCAATAATAAGGGAGTGAGATTGAATTTAACCCCTTCAACTTTTTTACTACTTTTGAGCTTCAATTATTTTTATCAAATGCAAATAGTAGATGTCAGAGACCAGCAATGTCCGGCCCCGCTTATTGCAACCAGGAGGTTATTGAAAGTAACCGCGAAGGGCGGGTCGTTTGAGGTGATAACCAATAGCAGGAACGCACTCAGTAATATTTCAAAATTTCTCGAGGATAATAAGACCATGTTTAATGTAAGGGACGAAAACAGCGCCTGGATATTAACAATCACAAAAGGTGGTGCTGAAGAGCCTATTTTAAATGCTGAAAATTAATAATATCTGCAAGTGAAAGTCGATCTTCTTCAAATGGTTGAGAGCGGGGGATGTTCAGCAAAAATCCCTCCAAAACAGCTTGAAGAGATACTCAAATACCTTCCATTACCGGAAGATCCGAATATCCTGGTAAATATTGACAGCCACGATGATGCCGGAGTGTACAGGGTAAATGATGAACTGGCACTGGTCCTTACAACTGACTTTTTCCCTCCGGTCTGCAGCGACCCCTATGAATTCGGACAGATTGCCGCTGCGAACTCAATCAGTGATGTTTATGCCATGGGAGGGACTCCGGTCATTGCGCTTAATATTATGATGTTCCCGGCCTCAGTGCTTCCACTTGAGGTATATGCAGAGATCCTTAAAGGCGGATCGGATATGGCTTCAGAAGCAGGTGTTAAAATAATTGGCGGACACACAATTGATGATATAACTCCAAAATATGGACTTGCAGTTGTAGGATATATCCATCCAGGGGGAATAATTACAAATGCTGGTGCCCGTTCAGGTGATTCACTGATACTTACAAAACCGATTGGTACAGGGGTCGTACTTGCAGGCCAGCGGTTGAGAATTGCTTCAGAGAAAGATGTTGATCTTGCCAAAAAAATTATGAAATTCCTTAACAGGTCTGGAGCTGAGGTTATGAAGAAATTCAATGTCCGGGGTGCAACCGATATTACCGGATTCGGGCTTGCAGGTCATGCCCTCAAGATGGCAAAAGCCAGCAACGTCACAATAAACATAAAGATGAAGAAGGTTCCACTTATAGGGGAGACCTACAGGCTTGTTGATGAAGGCTGTATACCCGGTGCATCATTCAGGAATCTTGATTTTGCCGAACCGGATACCTTATTTGCACCAGACCTCGACTATAACCTAAAAATGATCGCCTTTGATGCGCAGACTTCGGGCGGACTCCTGATTTGTTCTCCTTCTGGTTATGAGGATGAAATCCTTCAGGAACTTAAAAACGCGGGACTGGCTGATGCATCTGTTATTGGCAATGTCACAGAGTTTGGATCCAATTTCTTACATTTAACCAATATATAAATCTTAGATTTAGCAATATAATATGGCATTCAATAATAAAGAGTCGGGAATAAGTGACAACATAAAGGGTTTAAAAAGTCTGATCGGTAACACACCGCTTTTTGAAATAAAGTTCTTGTTCAAGGGTAATCCAGGGACGATATATGCTAAAGCTGAGCATCTTAATATGACAGGAAGCATAAAGGACAGAATGGCCCTCCATATAATACGTGAAGCTTACAGAAAGAATCTCATAAAACCCGGTAGCCGCATTATTGAAGCTACAAGCGGAAACACAGGAATTTCCTTTTCTGCAGTAGGACGTGCTCTTGGTCATCCTGTCACTATATTCATGCCCGACTGGATGAGCGACGAGCGTAAAAACCTTATAAAAAGCTTCGGAGCCGAGATCATTCTTATCAGCAAGGAAGAAGGCGGGTTTTCAGGCAGTATTAAAAGAAGCCAGGAGCTGGCTGCATCTGAAGAAAATGCATTTCTTCCCAGGCAATTCGAAAATGAAGAAAATGCGATGGCACATTATAACACGACCGGACCTGAGATCTGGTGGCAAATGAGAATGCATGGCAAGAAGACTGATGCATTTATAGCCGGAGTTGGTACAGGTGGTACAATTATGGGAACAGGACGTTTTCTCAGGGAAATGAATCCTGCTGTTAAGATTTATCCTCTGGAACCATCCAATTCACCGACCATGTCGACGGGGTTTAAAGTGGGTGTGCACAGGATCCAGGGCATTTCGGATGAATTTATACCTCCCATTGTAAAGCTCGGAGAACTAAATGAGGTTGTAGCAGTCGATGATGGCGATTCAATAATAATGGCACAGAAGCTTGCAAGCGAGCTTGGAATTGCTGTAGGTATTTCATCGGGAGCTAATTTTATTGGTTCCCTGATGAAGCTGGAAGAACTCGATTCAGATGCCAATATCGTAACAGTATTCTCCGATGACAATAAGAAATACCTGACCACAGGGTTGATGAAAAATGAACCTGTGAAGAAGGACTTTCTATCCACTCAGGTCAGACTTCTTTCCTTCAGGGCATTAAAAAGAAACTGTGTAACATGCTGTAATCCGGATGAATGCAGAGAAGAAATTGATCCTGCTGTAATCTTGGAGATTAATTTTCCTCCATGTTTTCTGAGGAATCTCAGGGAAGTTTATCAAAAATCGTAAACCTGATCTTTTTTAGTCAAAGTTTGCCTCAAATACCTTATGCTTTTTTGCTTCGAAGCATAGTTCGATCTGTGATCTGGAATTTCTTTCCGTCGAAAGCGGAGGCAATGAGTCAAATGGGAAAAAGCCTGCTTCAAGCGTTTCAGTATTGGTTTTGAAGTTGTTTTCTATCAATTCACATTCTACAATAACTTTGTAAATTGTATAGGGATAAATGAATTCACAGTGCCTGTTTGCGAGATGTATGGCAATGATCCTTTTCGGCCTTACTTTTGCTCCCGCTTCCTCAAGACATTCCCTAACTGCAGATTCGCTCACTGATGTGTTGACATCAGCCCACCCGCCTGGCAGTGACCATCTGCCGTCTATTTTCTCCTTTACCATCAGGATCATGTCATCCTTAAAAACAGAAGCCCTGATATCAACTTTCGGTGTCTGGTAACCGGTCTCTGATGCAAACAGGTCCCTGATCTTTTCAAAGCTAACATCAGTGTGCTCTTGCATTATTTCAACCGACAGGTTCCTTATCTGCTGATATCTGTCAAGATCGTACTGGTTTTCGCCAAAAGTAAGCCCTGCCTGCGCTATTGACTGGAGCCTGGTTGCCCATTCAAGCCATTTGTTCTTCATCAGATCATAACTATTTAACGATTAAATATAACTAATAATGTTGAGAAAGTGTTTTGCCCGAAATCCCTGTGCATAGGTAAAATGGTCAAAGGAAGTTGTAACAATAACGTAACATTAATGTAACAATAAAAGTCAATAAAAAAGTCCGGGAGTTTCTAATTTCGGGGCATTAAGACAGGTCTTCATTACAGCTATAACCTAATGATACATAATTCAATAGTATCAGATTTCAGGTTCTTCAGAAACAATTCACCCGTTTTAATATGACATTCCTTTATGTTTTAATTGCACTGGTCCTGATTTTTGATTTCATTAACGGATTTCACGATTCAGCCAATTCAATTGCAACTGTAGTTTCAACAAAGGTTCTTTCGCCCCTGGCAGCTGTAGGCCTTGCTGCCACATTCAATTTTGTTGCTTTTCTGGCATTTCCTCTTAAAGTTGCCAAAACAATTGGTGCGAATGTTATTGATACTAAAATAGTCACTTTAGAATTAATTGCAGCTGCCATAATTGCTGCCATAATCTGGAACCTGATAACCTGGTGGCTTGGGCTTCCATCAAGTTCATCCCACACACTCGTAGGAGGACTGGTGGGAGCTGCTGTTGCCAGTAGTGGTTTTGGTTCTGTTATATATTCCGGTGTAATCAAGATTGTTGTTTTTATAGTTGTTGCCCCTCTTATAGGAATGGTGATGTCATATATCATCTCTGTAATAGTGCTGCATATTGTAAAAAATCATTCACCTTCAGGGATTGACAAGCATTTCAGACGGTTGCAGCTGTTATCTGCATCAGCCTTCAGTCTTGGTCACGGCGGCAATGATGCACAAAAATCGATGGGGATAATATGGGTTGCACTATTTGCTGTCGGCAAAGTTCCCATGGATTCAGACCCTGCCTTATGGGTGGTGTTGTCATGTCATGCTGCAATTGCACTTGGTACTCTCTTCGGAGGATGGAGAATTGTCAAAACCATGGGGCAGAAAATAACAAAGCTAAAGCCATTTGAAGGTTTTTGTGCCGAGACAGCAGGTGCAATGACTTTATTTTTAGCCACTCATTTCGGTATTCCTGTAAGTACAACACATACAATTACAGGATCAATCATCGGTGTTGGTGCAACCAAAAGGGCATCAGCCGTAAAATGGGGTGTTACTAAAAAGATATTCTGGGCATGGATATTTACAATACCTGTTTCAGCAGTAATCAGTGCTGTTATTTACTATTCAATTCAGGTGATCTTTTAGCGGGAGACCGGATCATTTTCCATTTTTCGGCAATGAAAAAAGGAATTCTGTACCTCCTCCTGTCCTGTTGCGAACAAGAATATCCCCTTTATGCAGCAGGACGGCATTCTTAACAATTGCCAGACCCAAACCGGTGCCGCCGCTTTTTCTCGATCTACCCGAATCGACTCTGTAAAACCTTTCGAACACACGTCCGATGTGTTCCTGCGGGATGCCAATGCCATTGTCAGAAAATGCAAAATAATAGTAATTTTTATCCTCATTGTAGACCAGTATTCTTATAGTTGTTTTTTCCCCTGCATAATTAATGGCATTTTCAACCAGATTCTGAAATATTGAAAGTATAAGCGATCTGTTACCTTTTACAATCACATTCTCACCGATACTGACCTCAACCTTTATCAGTCGGTCCTCAATAGCTGATTTGAAATTATCGTTTGCCTCCTGTACGATGGTTTTTATTTTGACTTTTTCGGGCAGGAAGAAAGTTCCGGCTTCTTCGATTTTATTCAGGACTGAAATATCATTTATAAGTCCTGTAAGCCTTTCTGACTGGGCAAGTGCTTTCTCGAGGAAATATGTCTGTTTTTTGGGTTCAATTTCCGGATCGTTAAGGAGTGTTTCAATATAACCTTTTATTGATGAAACAGGTGTTTTTAGCTCATGTGCTATATTGGAGGTCATCTGCTGCTTTGATCAGCTTGTTCTTTCCCATTTTTGTGACGTCACTCAGAATCACTTCAAAACTCCTGTCATGAAAAGATCACGCACTGAATCCGTGAAAAATCTTCCATCCTTTGAAACCTGGTATTCAAGTTTCGGAAGATCTGATCCTTTAAATCAGACCTATGATTCTTCCCGATGAATTCGAAAACTTCCGTAAATTCAGGAATATCAAAAAGACTGGAATTGAAAATTTTAAGATCACCCGAAATCATATTCATAAGCTGGATGAAATGATCATTGTTGAAAAGTAAGATTCCGGTCACTGTGAAAAAAAGGCAACCCCTTCATTTAAAGCGTTAAGATGATTAAATAGTTTTTCTCTTTCGATTGCAAGTTCATTTTTGGTTGAAGAGTAGATTATTGTAAATCTCAAGAATTTCCGAACCTATTATACCAAGTTCATTTTTAGGAAATTCTGAAGATAAAGGCTTATCATTTCTCAGACTTAATGCAAAATCCTTGAGTCTTGTGACTAGATTCCCCGAAACGGTTAGTTACAACAAGCAGGACAATTCCAATAATATAAAACACAATAACAAGAATCATGAGGAACCTGAGATTTGCCCTTCAGAACTTGGCAATATTGACATCATAAACTACTGCAGCCCTGACAAAGTAGCTTGAGTAAAGTCTTGAGTAATAATAGAATTCCTGACCCGTAGTATCCTGATTTTCTTACCGCAGTTCCGAAGTCATTCCTCGGTGATTCAACTATTTCAGGCCTGTTTCTATGATTTTCCATCTGGTCAAAATCATGAACAAAACTATCATATATACACGTCCCGGATGTGTCAACAACTGATATCCTGAGATTCGGATGAGGCAAAAGCCTGTTAAGCGAATCAATCTCACGGTAATTAGCGGAACTATATAATGAATTAATATTAATGTAATTATCAACTATCTTAGTGATATTGTTAAGTTCATCATTTAAGAGTATTAATCCTGTATTCCTTTTCCCTTTTAAAAAGGTATGCAAGAATAAGCAGGGCAACAACCAGGAAAATTGCTGAATAGGTAAAAAGGAGATTATTTCTGAATTTGTTTCTGAATAAGGCCATCGATTAATCCAAGGTTAGAATTCGAAGAAATAGCCGTAACCTGTTTTGTTCTTGAGACTTTTTCCATGTATCTCCAAGCTTGTTCCTCAGCCTGGTGATGTTTACATCCACGGTTCTTTCAGTGACAATAACATCATCACCCCAGACTTTCTGAGGATTTCTTCCCTGGGATAAACCTTTCCCTGATTCTCGAGCAGAAGTTTCAGTATCTCAAATTCCTTTTTGGTAAGTTCAACTTTTTCATCATTGATTGATAAGTCTTTTCCGGACAGTATCCATCTCAATATTCACCAAACTGATAGTTGTCGGGACCTTATTCTTATCGGCCCGTGAACGTTTTAGTACAGCTTTTACCCTTGCTGTTAATTCGTTAACAGAGAAAGGGTTTTGCGATATAATCGTCAGCACCAAGACTGAATCCGGTGAGATATATCATTTTCAGTATCCTTTGCCGTCAGGAAAATAATAGGGTAGTTAATGTTCATCTTCTTTCCTTAGCTTATCTGCCAGCTTAAATCCAGACATCGGACCCATCATAACATCAAGCAGGATCAGATCAAAACTGCCTAAAGATCTTTTAATAGCTTCTTCAGCTGAATGCGCTACTTCTGTCTGATACCCGGCATTACCAAGATTATACTGCAGTATTTCGCAAAGATCTTCTTCATCATCGACTATAAGTATTCTTTTGTTTTTTGTATCCATGTGGTATTCTATAAGCTTAATTGAAATAATCTTATTCTCAGAGATTCTTTCACCTGCAAAGTTAAATGCAATAAGTGGATTATTGTATTACAATTTTATTACAAATTCAAGACTATCTGTAACATAATTGTAATTAAACCTTCAACAGTTCGTAACTGCCCGTAAGATTGTTTTGACTGATCTTTGCAACGGATATAATTTGGAAAATCATCTTTTAAAACTATGAAAAAAATCATTTACTCATTTATTTGGTTTAAGTGTCTTTTTAATCATGTTCTACTGTCCAATCTTTTGGGCAGAATAGCTCTATTGAAGGAGTCGTTTCAGATAAAGCAAACTCAGAAGCTTTAATTGGAACAACCGTTGTAATTGATGGTACAACAATCGGAACAACCACCGATATTAATGGTCATTTCCTTTTATCTAATCTCAAGCCTGGTTCCTATGATCTTAAAGATCTCCTATGTGTCGTATGATACAAAGGTGATTAAAGCATGTAAAAGTTCAGGCTGGTCAAACTACCTCTGTAAAGGTTGAACTGGAAGGAAACCTTGTCGCGCTCGGCGACATTAATGTTACAGCAGTAAGAAAAACCAACACTGAGATTTCCATGATCTACTGATATAAAAACCAATGTCTTTGTATCAACCGGAATTTCAGGTCAGCAAATCTCCAAAACCCTTGATAAAGATGCTTCGGAAGTTGTAAAAAGAGTTCCTGGAATTACAATAGTGGATGACAGGTTCCTTGTTGTAAGGGGACTTTCGCAAAGATATAATAATGTTTGGCTGAATAATTCAGCTACTCCCAGCGCTGAAGCTGATGTAAAGGCATTTTCATTTGATATTATTCCCAGTTCAATGATTGAAAATATAATGATTTTCAAATCACCTGCTGCCGAACTTACCGGCCGACTTTGCCGGAGGATTTGTGAAAATTACCACAAGAAATATGCCTGATAAGAACAGCATTGTTCTTCAGTACAGTACCGGCTATCAATCAAGGCACAACATTTAAAGAGTTTTATAAATATGATGGAAGTAAAACAGATTTTCTGGGATTTGATAACGGTACACGTGCCCTTCCATCAAATATGCCATCACATCTTAATCTTTATGAATCGTCAACCAATCCGGTGGTTCGTGAAAATATCACAAAAATCGGCAGGGAACTTTTAAAGAACTGGAAGGCAGAAAGAACTACTGCTTTTCCTGATCAGAAGTTGCTTCTCGGGATTAACAGAAAATTTAAAATCGAAAACCGTGAAGCTAGGCAATACAACAGCACTTACATACAGTCTTACAAATAACTCAGATGATATAAATATTGATGATTATTCAATTTATGATTTTGGCAATAATAAACCATCTTTTTTAAATGAGTTCACTGATAAAAGCTATACAAACTCAGCACGAGTGTCTATTAATGCATAACTGGGCATTTCTCCTTGGAAACAAAAGCAAAATTGAATTCAGAAACCTTTTAAACCAGGCTGGCTATACAAGGACTACAATGAGAACCGGAAGGGAATGGTACAATGACGGAAGATATATCAGATCAGAAGATATGCGCTACCTGAGCCGGACAATCTATTCCGGACAGCTTGCCGGGAGCCACACACTTGACAAAACAGGTGACCTTACTTTTGACTGGATAGCGGGATACTCAGCCTCAGTAAAAAATGAACCTGATACAAAAAGATACAGATACATACAGAGCCTTCAGAATCCGGAGTACCTATATGCTTCTCTTTTCTGATCAGGCTGACCTTTCATCAATGTCCAGAATGTGGATACACCTGAATGAGAATGCAATAAGCTCTTCTCTCAACCTGAGTTACAAGATGAATATTTCCGGTTTCAGACCTGAGATCAAAGCAGGATTTTATTTTGAGAATAAAGACAGAAGATTTATTGCAAGAAATTTCGGATATGCCAAAGGCAGTAGTGAATCTGAATTTGGTCAGACTACTCTCCCTATCGATCAGATATTTACCGATGAGAATATTAACCTTACCAATGGGATTAAACTTATGGAGGTAACCAACCTGTCTGATTCATATACAGCATCAAATCATCAGACTTGCCGGATACCTTTCAGCCAGATTTCCCATTAACTGCCAGACTTAACCTCTACTCAGGTATAAGGATCGAAAAGAATAAGCAGACTCTTTCAAGCTATAAACAGGGTTCCACAATTAAAGTCGATGTTGACAGAGATACGATAAATATATTTCCCGTCTGCAAACCTTACCTACAATTTCAGCGATAAGAACCTCCTCAGGTTAGCTTACGGTATGACAGTAAACCGGCCTGAATTCAGAGAAATTGCACCATTTTACTATGTGGATTTTGAGATGAATGCAGGAATTTATGGTGCACCTGATATAAAGCAGGCTTATATACACAATTTTGATATCCGGTATGAATTATATCCGGCAACCGGAGAGACATTCAGTATAGGCGCATTCTACAAGCATTTTATCGATCCTATTGAACAGGTTATTCTTGGCAATAGTCCGACCCAATATTCTTTTGAAAATGTAAAATCGGCTTATAGTGCCGGAATTGAGGCAGAAGCAAGAAAATCACTGGGATTTATAAGAGGGATGGACAAATTCTCTATTGTAATGAATGCATCATGGATAAAAAGTAAGGTACATTTTACTCCGGGTTCCCTTTCAAGGAATCGTCCGCTTGAAGGCCAATCACCTTATATAGTTAATCTTGGTCTCTATTACCAGAATGATAACAAGGGATTGATGTTCAGTGCTTTATATAATGTTATAGGTAAAAGAATTGCAGCTGTCGGGCAGGCCATCACCAAACATGTGGGAAGATATTCCGGATATTTATGAAATGCCCCGTAATCTCATTGACCTGACTTTCAGTAAGATGATTGGCAAGCATATAGAAATAAAAGGTGGGATCAAAGACCTGTCTAAATGAAAAGGTTGAATATATACAAAGGGTAAAAACAATGTTGATATGAGCATTTATTCCAATGGAGCGATTGAAGGAATGAAGAAATTTGATGAGACCCAGGTAACAAAATCATTTTATCCCGGCAGATATTTCTCTCTTGGAGTGTCATTCAAACTTTAAAAACGTTTGACAGAAGAGAACTTTATTCCTAGAAATAGCAATTGGAATAAAACATAAAAGCACGATATAATAAACAAATAAATAGAAAAATAAATTAATTGATTATAAAAAAAAAAAAGTATGAAAACAAAATCAGGATTTTTATCTCTTATTCGTCATTGCTGTCTGATGGCTGGGATTACTAAATTCCTGTAAAAAGGATGATATGCAAAGTAATGCCATTAACCTCGATCAGGCTACAGCTTATGTGATGGTTGGCAGCACTTTAACCCTTAATGTGATTTTTGATCCTATTGATGTCACTAATAAAAATATTGACTGGCAAACCGATAATTCATGCAGTGGCAACCGTATCAACCGGAGTTGTAACCGGTGTTACTCTTGGCACAGCCAATATCACAGCTGTTTCGCAGGATGATCCGACAAAAACAGCTGCCTGTGCAATAACTGTTATTCCTTCCAACGGCCAGCAGATTACCGTTACCGGTGATATTACCACTGATACAAAATGGTATGCAAATGCACGGTATTTCCTGTCAGGTTTTGTTTATGTAAAGAACAATGCAACTCTTACAATTGAGCCCGGTACTATTATAAAGGGTGTTTCAGGTACAAAAGGTACATTGATTATTGAACGAGGTTCAAAAATAATGGCTCAGGGTACTTCAACCAACCCGATTGTTTTTACTTCAGATAAACCCGTAGGACAAAGAGCATCCGGCGACTGGGGTGGTGTAGTTCTTTGCGGCAAAGCAACTACCAATAAACACGATTCCGGAACAGGAGTTGGTGTTGCAGAAGGTGGTATTGGTTCACTTTATGGTGGTACTGATGATGCAGACAACTCAGGAATACTTGCAGTATGTAAGAATTGAATTCCCTGGTATTCCGTTAACATCAACTCCAAACAGTGAGATTAACGGTTTAACCCTTTACTCAGTCGGCACCGGAACAACAATTGACCATATTCAGGTTTCATTTCTCAGGAGACGACTCCTATGAATGGTTCGGCGGTACCGTTAACTGCAAATATCTTGTTGCTATTACGAGGTCTTGATGATGAATTTGATACTGATAATGGTTACAGAGGACATATCCAGTTCATCCTTGGAATCCGTGACCCTAATATATCCGACCAGTCAGGTTCGAACGGTTTTGAATCAGATAATGATGCTGACGGCTCAGTCCTTACACCGATCACCAAACCGTTATTTACAAATGCGACACTGCTTGGTCCTCTATGCTTCAACCAGTACCCTTCCTGCAAACCATCTGTTTAAAAGAGCAATGCATATAAGACGTTCTTCCCAGCTATGTGTTTATAATTCCATATTTACCGGCTGGCCAAAAGGTCTGCTTATAGATGGAACAACGGGTAATTCACCAACGATGGCAAGTAATAATGCCCTGCAGGTTGAAAAATGTATTCTGGCAGGTATGCAGACAAATTTTGAAGTTGCAACAGGTACTCCTGTCACACCTTATACAACTGCAGAAGAGCAAACTTATTTTGAAGATGCAACAAGGAGCAATACTGACAACCTTGCTGTAACCGACATAATCGGATCAAATCTTCTGACACTTACATCTCCTGGTATAATGCCCGCAGCAGGAGCTTCATTTCTCACCGGAGCATCATTTACAAATTCAAATCTGAACAGCACATTCTTTGAATCTGTGGCCTATAAAGGAGCATTCGGAACAACCAACTGGACAACTGGCTGGTGTAATTTTGATCCTCAAAACGCAGTTTACTAGTTCAACCGCACAATATACAACAGCCCTGACCATGTGATTTTTCAAAATATCCCGATATTTAAGCAAGGTTGTTTTACACTCTGTGTTTCTCTGTGAGAGTTACACAGAGTTTTTTAACTTGCGTTTTTATTTAACCCATGATAAAGAAGGTAATTTGCATTTCCGCAATCGGTTTATTCCCGGTAGCCGGATTGTCACAAATACATACAATCATCAGCCCCAATTACTCCCTGAAAAGCCACGAAACCCTGGAAATCAAAAAAATAGAATCTGGCAGCAAGGCTACAATATTTTATATGAGCATCGAAAACAGGATAGCCGGCGGTGAATTCTGTGCAGATAAAAATATATTCCTGCTTTATCCTGACGGAAAGCGAAGCAAACTGGGTTCATCGACCGGAATACCGGTTTGTCCTGAAAAATACAAATTCAAGGCACCAGGGGAGAAGCTTGATTTTGTTCTTGAGTTTCCTCCTTTGAAATCAGGAACAGAATGGGTCGACCTTATTGAAGATTGCTCCGACAACTGCTTTTCATTTTACGGGATCTCTTTAAATAGCAGCATTAATAAGAAGATTGATGATGCATTTGCTTTTGCTGCGAGCGGAAATGAGACTAAAGCGCTGACAGTCTTTATTAGTATCGCAGGAGGGATCGATAAAAATAACAGAGGGATTGAGGGGCTTCTCTACATTAATATAATAAAGCTCGCAAGGGAAACCGGGGATGATGCCAAAGCTGAAGAGTGGTACAAAAAATTCAAACTATCGGATGCACCCAGGCTTTCAGCATATCTGAAATACCTTAACGATCAGGGAATGAAATATTAGCCCTCTCCCTGAAGGGGGTTTTTGTTAATGAACATTTTATTTATGTCCCCCCTCAAAGTTCCTAAAAAGAATCAGAATAAGAATAATAATGATTTAAACTAAGGATAATAAAAAGAGGCTGACACTTTTAATGCCAGCCTCTTAATGTATTATCCGTTTTCTGATCAGAAGCTGAAATCAACTCCGGCAGCAATGATCATAGTATCTTTATTGTAGGTTTCCCTAGCAGGAATATTGGCTCCGGTCGGTGAAAAAGTATGATTGACGGTTTTTTCACCCTTTTGATAATATGTGTAAGCAAAGCCAAGATTGATCTGAAGATTATCCATTATGCTGATTGCTCCGCCAATGCCTCCTGTATGTGACGGCAGACTATAGGTAAGGTCGCTCTGGTAATCCTCATTGACACCTGGTTTGGAATAAAGGTATCCGCCACTGACAAGCAGCAGGTCGTTCAGTTTATATTGTACCCCTGCTGCCAGTTCATAGTAGTTTTTGTCGATAATCTGATCATTTGTTACATATATTCCATTAACCTTATGTCCGTAGTTTGCTGATTTATCGAAGAAATAATGCACCCCTGCCGAAACATTAAGTTGTGAGGTAACACCGTAATCAACACCAAGGGCCAGCATTGCCGGCATATCGTTCCGTACTTTTTCGCCATTTGGGAACATAGTAATTGGGGTTCCTGTTGAAGTATAGCCTGTCTTGAAGTCTTTTGTGGTTTTGTTTTCAAGCTCCAGTTTTGTTGCAAATTCATATTTGATACCGATATTCAGATTTTCAAGCGGCGAGATATTTACACTCAGGAATGGTGTATACCCAGTCCCAGTCTGCTCAACATCAGCTTCCTGGTCACCAAGAAGAGAAGCAGTAGCTGTATATTTAGCGGCTGCTCCCTTGAAAACAGCATCAGCTGTGGCAATAGTGACAGTTGTGGGGGAACCGAATCCGGTTAAAGCAGCTTCAAGCGCGAGACGCTGCTGGGTTGTAATGATTGTTGCCTGCTCGGCCTGAGCGAGTGTTAATGTTCCGGCCCCAGCTGCTACAAGAGCTGTTGTGGAGCCGGCTGCAGTAGTAGCCTGGGCTGAAATAGTATTCATAATAGCGTCAGCCCTGGTAGAACCTGTTGGCAGGGTAATTTCTATGTCTTTCAGATAGCCGTTGTAAGTGTTTTTGGCAGTGACAAAACGTACTCCCGCTGCAACAGATATGAAGTCATTGATTTTGTAGGATACCCCTCCCTGGAAGCCGAAATAGACAGAGGTTCCTTCAAAATATGTGTTAAGTGAGTATCCTGATGCTCCTTTTGAAACCAGAGCCGGTACCAGATCTGAAGCAGACAGTTCGAATGAAGGAAGGCCCTTATCGAATTTTGCTCCGCCACCTCCACCGATCGGATTGAAGCCGAAAGAGAAAGCAAGCTTTTCCAGTTTATAGGCAGCATAAACGCTGGGGAACAGGGGAGCAGATACTTTCCCTTTGTAAAGACTTTCATTCAGTCCAAACGCACCACCCGGACCTGTATAAAAGTTTTCTACCTTTTTATTCTGGGAGATTGTCTGGTTTGAAATTGAAAAGTGGAATCCGTTTTCCAGTTTCATTAAGCCTGCCGGATTATAATAAACTGCATCGACGTTGGTTGATGCATCCCTTGCAGGAAGCCGGACCCAGGAAGCGCTCTGGTTGGTATTGGTCACCAGTCCCCCGGCAAACAAACTGCCAGTAATAAAGGTTACGGAGATTAATGTCAAAATCTTTCTCATAGGATAAATTTTAAGTTAAAACTAAGGTATAACAGGATGTTTTTCCGGGAGGAAAAAAGTCCTGTTCCTTTGGTTTTTTGAACAGTTTAGGTTATTTGATTCAAAGAACTAAAGCAGGGCAAATGTAGAAAAATATTTCATTTATGCAATAGGTCTAAATTAGTAGGCTGATAATAAGATGGTTAGAGAGGTGTTATCTGAATTTACTCGAAAATTTTGTAAAGGTGAACCTTTACGATAAAAAATGGAAAGGCTACTGGCATCAGGCTCCAGGCGTCAGGTTATTGGATATGTGACTAATAATTAATATATTGGAATGTGGAATTTATTTTGTGTCATTTCTTTATTAAATCGTTGCATTATGGGAAATTTTAAAGACTTAAAAGTGTGGCAGCTCTCAAAAGATCTTGCCGTTGAAATTTACAAACTTACAGATCGTGGACCCTTTTCAATTGATTTCGGAATTAGAGACCAGATGAGGAGATCTTCAGTTTCAATTCCTTCAAATATTGCTGAAGGTGATGACCTTGAAACTGATAAACAGAGTATAAGGCATTTCTATATCGCCAGGGGCTCAACTGCTGAATTAAGGACACAATTAATTATAAGCGAGGAGATTGGCTATATTTCACATACGAGTTATATCGAACTTGAAGGAAGATGTGATAATATTTCTGCGATGCTTACTGGATTGATAAAACACAGGGCGAAATAAATGTCGCAGACTACAGACTACAGCCGACCAGAGATCCACTGGTCGCCTAATGCCCCTGTCGCCTGTCGCCCGGTTGCCTGTCGCCAGATGCCCACGTTGCCAGTCGCCTGCATTATGAAACAGGTAACCGCGCTTTAGTGGTGTGAGCCCTTTGAGAAAAAACTGTTAACAAAATCTAAAACAAAATGATCCAAAAGGATTTTAAATTGTTATAGACTAAGAGGTTGGTTCTGCTTAACTTTTTCCAAAAATGACCTTTCAGCATTTCCCGCCTTTATTAAATGGACAGAGAGTTAATAAGAAGAATCGAAAATGATTACCCGTATCCGATAGCCCTTGAATTCAGGAGATTAAATACAAAAGAATACCTGACTCATGACGAAAACCGGCTACGCCAGATCCTGAAAATCTCCGAAACTACAATTCAGGTCCTGGCACTGATTTCAATTGTCGATCTGCTTGAAAACTGCACAAAAACATCAGTTAAAATTCCTGATGCATTTAAAAAGGACTTTCCTGTACTTTTTACAAAGACCTCTTTTGGGAAGTGGATTTCACTGACCAGAGAGTGCATCAGGATCTTCCAGAATAACAGCCTTCCGACCTTTATTTCCGAATTATCCGGATACTTTTTTGATCCTTCGGGTTCTGAAAGCATTTCACTTAAGGCATTTAATACACTTACAAATATCAGGAACAAGCTTTCTCATCCACAGTTTAGCATTACGAATAAGATAATTGAGGATTTCTGTACCGAAACTGAGAATCTTCTTGAACCTATGCTGCTCAGACTGGACTTCCTGATGAATTATTCTTTTCTTTATGTTGATCATATTTCAGTAAGATATCGTAAATGGTACCATCCAAGCTTTTCTCACACATTTTCTGAAGTTGTTGGTAACAGTTCAGAATTCAATGCATATAGTAAAAATCTCTCCGAAATAGTAAATACACCTGCCATTATAATTGTAAAAAATAAGGAAGAGAAGAATTATCTCAATCTCGATCCCGTGATAATCTATTCGAATGAAGGTGAGACAAGGATCGCCGATATTTTTATGTATATCGACTGGGAAAAAGGAAGATCGGTTAAATACAAACCAGTTTGGAATGGCGGTTCCTTAAATCTGCCAGGAACGACAATCGGTTCTGAAACTACTAATTCCCTATTAAAGTTTTTTGAGTTTTTTGCTGAGAAGGATGTCTATTTGACCTATAAAGAAAATGTCGAGAAAATCATTGAAAGTAAATAAGCCTGAATATTCATCCCTGCAATTCAAGCATAATCACTTTCGGATACTGAATAATTAAAAACATTACCCGCCGAAAATGACGGACGAAGACAAAAATCGGGAACTATCTCTGGATGATATATTTTCCAGGAGAAAACAGGAAGATAAATCCGGACGGAAAATAACAATGGTTCCTTTCAAATTCCTTGATTCCTATACAAAGGATGATAAAAATATATTTTTTGGCAGAGACAGTGAAACCGAGGATATTTTCAGAAAATTTTATTCCGGTAAGTTTCTGCTGGTATACGGGAAATCAGGAACAGGGAAATCGTCAATAATAAATTGCGGCCTGATTTCCAGGATTCCACAGGAAGATATTTATGCAATAAACATTCGCTCCGGGAACAGAGCTTATGAAAATTTAATCTGTGAAATTAAAAAACATTCAAAGTCTGAACTTGACAATCCATTGGAAGTTCTTGAGGATATCTTTTTTGAGCATTCCAAACCTATTGCGCTTATTTTTGATCAGTTCGAGGAAATTTTCATTCTTTCCGACGACGGGGAAAGGCAGAAGCTGGCTGGTACGTTAAATGAGATTCTCAATAGTAAGCTTAAGGTAAATATTGTCATTGTGATCAGGGAGGAATATCTCGCTAACCTGACCGAATTTGACGAATTGATTCCCGGGTTATATGGTAACCGTATCAGGATTGAGAGAATGAACAGGTCATCAGCCAGAGAAGCTATCATTAATCCCTGCAAAGCATGCAATGTTGGCATAGAAGAGGGTCTCGCAGATAAGGTTATTGATCAGTTGCAATGGCAATCAGAAGGACTGGAGCTGACCTGGCTTCAAATCCTTATGGACAAACTTTATCGGGTTGCTGAGAAAAGAAATCCTGATTATCCCGGTCATTAAAAACGATGACCTTTCAGATCTTGGAAGGATCGGGAATGTGCTCAGTGATTTTCTTGATGAGCAATTAAGGCTGATGTCGCATGGCGATCTTGCCGAAGCCATCCTGAAGGCAATGATCTCCTCTGATGGTACAAAAAAGCAGGTAAACCTGAAGGAAATTTCTGACACGTTAAAGGCAACAGGGCTTGTGCTGGATCAGAACACTGATCGAAGAGATCCTCATTCACCTTATTAAGGTCAGGATAGTTGCTGACAGGGATGAAACAGGGAATTACGAATTGCGTCATGATGCGATCGCAGCCCGCATCTACGAGCGGATGACTGTACTTGAAAAGGAACTTATCGAAGTAAAGAGCTTCATCGATAACAGTTATAAAACATATAAGCAGAGGAAAGTTCTCCTGACTGAAAATGATCTGAAATACATTGCACTGCATGAAAACAAGCTGATTCTAAATGAGGATCTGAAAGAATACATTAAGAACAGCAAAAAGGAGATTCAGAAAACAAAACTCAGAAGAAGATACATTACTGTTGCAGCCACCACAGCACTTTTTATCATTTTATCCGGATTCAGCCTCTGGGCATTTATTGAAAGAACAAATGCCCTGAAACAGACAAAACTTGCAGAGGAGCAGAAAAATGAAGCTTTAAAAGCGAATAAAGAGGCCGAAAGCGCAAGAATAATGGCACAGGAAGGTGAAAATAAAGCCAAGGAAAATGAAGCCAGGGCTATCGAACAGGAAAAGATCGCAAAAGAACAGAAACAGGAAGCAATAAAAGCAAACAGCGAAGCAGTAAATTCCAGGAAGCAGGCTATTGAAGAGAAGAACAGGGCAGTCGAAAATGAAAAACTGGCTTTGACCGCAAGACAGGATGCTGAGAATGCAAAAAATGAAGTTATTAAAGCAAGCAGCCAGACACAATTTTATCTTTATCTTTTTAACGGAAAGGAGCTTGCAAATAAATCGCTGCTCATGCAGGAAGACGATACACTCAGAGCATTGCTGGCGCTTTCCGGATATGACCTGATCTCTTATGGTTATGAGAAATTCAGCAGGAATCAGTCACCGGTAAAATATGATGGCGAAATCCTCAAAGCACTTCAGAATTCATTGTTATTATTCGAAAAAGATTCCGTTACCAATGGAGAGATCTGGGCTATTGCTTTTGAAAACAACAGGATCATCTTCAGCAACAGGATCGGGCAGCTTACGGTAGCAAAACTGGAAGACAAAAATCCTGGCAAGCTTCCGGTAATTACACTGGAAACAACAATCAATCTGCAGGTCAATTCACTGGTAAGGGCTCTTTCGTTCGACCCTTTATCAAACCGTCTGGCCTGCGGGACAATAGATGGAAGTGTAACACTTTTTGAAAATTTCGATTCCGATAAACGGGTACAAAAGATCATCTATAGTCATAATAATAACAGGGTGCTGAGTCTGGCATTTGTCCCTGGCAAAAACTGGCTGATCTCTTCTTCAACCGACAAAACCATTCGTATCTGGGATCTTTCACAGCAAAAGATCATCAGAGAACTGGTTCTCAATGGACCGGTGCAGAAATTCATCGTTGTGAATTCAGAACAGCTTTTTTTCATAAACTCATCCGGCCAGATCCTTCTATGGCGTTTAAATGATGTCAGCAAAGAGCCGCAAATAATATACACCGGCAATCATCAGCCTTTTCAGAATTTAGCATATAATGCAGAACATAAATGGCTTGCAGCAGCAAGCTCGGGCACTGTCATGATTTTCCGGATGCCGGATCCGGATAATCCAGGTAACCTTAATCCTGAACAATTTACATTAAAACATAGAACAGTTATCACACAAATGGGCTTCAGTCCTGACAATAAGTGGCTTATAACCGCGAGCACAGATGCGTTGATGTTATGGGACCTGAGAGACATAGGGACTAAAGACATTGATAAATTTGAACCAATTGTACTTGAAAATAACCGTCAGTTGTTTTCGCTTTGTTTTGATGAAAACAGCAAATTCATTTTTTATACAGACAGCAGGATAATGCATATCCGGCCGATAGATATAAAAGATATTTACACAAGGCTTAAATTGAAAATGGGAAAGAAAAAGCTGAACGAAAGAGAATGGAATTATTATGTTAAAGGCGACCTGGTAAAACCTGAATAAAATGGATCTGATAATTCATGGAAAATAACTTTATATTCTGCCAAATGAATAGGATTAATAGGACTTTTGTCATTTTCCTGATGGTTTTGACCTTTTTGCCATCAGGGATTTTTGCCCAGATTGAAGATTGCTCCCTTAATTATGAAAGGGCATTACTGTTATATAACAGCGGGATGGCCGATTCCGCTCTGAGAATTATGAGACCATGCATTGAAAATAAAGAAATGCTGAAGAATATTTCGAAAGAGACCCGGGCAAGGATCTATCGCCTTGCAGCTCTGTCGGGCATAATGACAGGTAATCCGGAGGAAGCTGAAAAATATGCCCGAAAGATGCTTATAAACGAACCCGATTATAAGGATAGACAGAATAAAGAGGACTTAACCGAATTTCGTTTGTTGTTGGATAAAATAACACCAAAACCTTCCTTAAGATTAGGGGTTGCAGCTGGTGTAAATATTCCTTTTGTAAAACTTCAAAGGAAATTTTCAAATATTGCTTTACAGTCAGAACAAAATAGTTTCGATGGTATTCCCGGGTTTCAGTTTGGGATAATCGGTGAAAAAGTACTTACTAAAAACATTTCACTTGAAGCCGGAGCCGGGCTAAACCGGGTTACATTTAACTATAATATTTCCGGTGTGTTTATTTCACCTTATCACACCTGTAAAATATATGTATGAGCAGAAAATAAAATGGATTGAAGTTCCGGTTTCTGCAAAATATTATTTTGGCCAGAAATCCTTCAGACCTTTCCTCGAGGGTGGCATTACCGGACGGTTGTTGCTTAATTCAATGGAAAAATCAAAAGCTTTTGGCAGATACTGGTTCACAAATTCGCCCAATTCTGAAAAGATACTGACAACCTTCCTTACTGATTTCGAAAATTTCGGGATCCTTGCAGGTGGAGGCGCCTGCTATGATCTTAAAAAATTCAGTCTGAGACTTGATGTCAGGTATAATTATTTTATAAAAAATTCAGGCAATTCTTCTAAATTTGACAATGTTACCGGATATAATGATATTACTCCGGATGAAAAATTTCATTATTCAGATGATATTAACCTGATAGATCTGAAACAACTGCAGTTTTCAGTCGGATTTTTGTATAATCTGAATTACAGGGTCTTTTAAAACATGTCCCGGACTTCGCCCTGTCTTGCTCCTTCCGGTCGCTGTCTATTCCGCTGATGCGGAATGTCTTAGGCTTCGCCTGTGTCTTGATGTCTTTTAGTGACCTTTGCCTAAAGACTTTAAGACAAGTCCTGCCTTGCAGGACAAGACCAGCCGCAGGCTAAGACTTCAAGACAAACGACCAACGGGAGTAAGACCTTAAGACAAGTCCCGCCCCCTACGGGACCTACCCTTTATACGCATCTGTCGATAAGCCCTGAATACATTTCAGTGAGATCCCTCGCTTGCGCTCGGGATGACAGGTCATTTTTATGGGAAAGGGGGAAGAAGCGGCGATCCGCAGTAGGAGCTTTACATGAGGGATTAAATACAATCTGCGGATCGCCGCTTCTTCCCATAAAACCTTAAAAAAAGATAGTCATCCCGAAGCGAAGCGAGGGATCCCTTTATAATATCTCATTCATATAAATATCTTAGATGTAACATTGTATTACAATAAAAATATAACCTGACACAATAAATAAATGACCCATATCAATAAATGACCTAAACATAAAGGGGACAGGAGTTTTAAAATGGGAGATGTGTATAAAGGGTAGCTGCAGAACAAGACCAGCCGCAGGCTAAGACTTCAGGACAAACGACCAAAGGGAGTAAGACCTAAAGACAGCCCGAAGGGCGCCTAGACAGATTTACTTTTTCGGCGGATCCATTACACATCTGACAGAACGGCCATCTCTAGTGATCGGACCATTCCTCGCCGAAAAAAAAGTATCAAAAAAGGAATTTTGAGTTACCAGGTGAAACCCGAATGGTCCCCATTCTGGATCAGTAGAGGATGCATAAAAATAACTTTCCCAGCCAAGGCCGCCAAAATTACCATGAAAGGCGTCCCAGATACCTCCCGGAATAGCGTCAAATCCTGTTAAATTTGTAGCGCCTGTATTTGGACCATTCCAATGGGTAAGTCCTGTTTCCTTTAAATTGCCACCGCCAACAAGATTTCCACCGGCATTATCTTCAAGAGTCCACACTTCAATCATAGTTGGTATATGCCATCCTATAGGACATATACCTTGAGTTGTACCTGTTATTGCATTTTCCTGAGGATTATAATCCATCATCTCATCCCATTCATATAAGCCTCCATAAACCTTGCAATTGGAGAAGGAATAATCATAACAGTATTTCTCGGTGATATTGTTATTAGTTTGACCACCACCGCCATAACTGGCAGAAATAAATCTGCCGGTATTCAGGTTTTCAGCCATCCAGATTTGTGTTCCTATTTTAACAACATTATAGTAATTATGATCCACATCCATCACGCCGTTAAGATAAACACGAACTGTATCCCTCACCAGATCCAGACCAGCATGAGATACAACTTCAACACTTTCAATATGTTTCTTTTCAGATAAACCATTTTTATTAATAATCACTTTTATTGTATCAGTGCCGGCGGTTATCTCACCAATATTGTGGTTGAAACTGTGATCCAGGGCTGACTTGAAATAAGTGAATAATTAAGCTTACCTGATCCTGTGTTCGTGATGGTAAAATATTTCAAAGTGGAATCAATGCCGAAATCCAGATATCGTTCTGAGAATCTGGGATATGGAATTTTATGCAGAGCAAAGTCCACTTTAGTATTATTGGCAGAAATTACAGTTGCGCTCTTTTTGTCTCTCGCGTAAGGAAATTTCGAAACCTCGACTTCATAATTTGATGGTATAAGATTTTTAAAGAGGTACTTACCGTCAATTCCGGTACTTGTCGTATCATTTACCGGATCCAGGATAACTTTTGCTGCCTTAATAGGCTGGCCGGTCTCAGTGTCAGTCACATAACCGCTTAATATCTCCGTGAAGCAGAATCTCTTCGGTTTTGCAACCATATGTGACCAAACCTGTGGCACATATAATAAGAATCCATCTGATCTTTAGGGATTTCATTTCCTGTTAGCTGATTCCGTTTTTTCAAGCCGCATGAGTCACGTTTTTTGTTTAATTGACTTAGCATGAAATATAACAGACAGGGGATAAAATTGTTTATAAAAATATCACATGAGATAAAGGCTACAGGCCACAGGCTACTGGCTTCAGGAAAAATCCTATTATTCGGCTACCTGTCGCCTGATGCCCGCTTCGTCAGCCGTCTTTGTCGGCCGTATGTCGACTTCGACGACCGAAGGCCTAAGCTTCAGCGCAGGCTGGTCGCCTGTCGCTTTCCGACAATAGACAAGTCCCGCTCTGCGGGATTTACCCTTTATACTCATCTGTCGATAAGCCCAGAAGGCATTTCAGTGAGATCCCTCGCTTTTGCTCGGGATGACAGGTCATTTTTATGGGAGAGGGGGAAGAAGCAGCGATCCGCAGCAGGAATTTTGCATGAGGGATTAAGTACAATCTGCGGATCGCCGCTTCTTCCCATAAATACCTTAAAAACAGATTGTCATCCCGAAGCGAAGCGAGGGATCCCTTTATTAATATCTAATTAATTTAAATATCTAAAGAGTAACATTGTAATACAACAAAAATATAACCTGACACAATAAATAAATGACCCAAATCAATAAATGACCTAAACATAAAGGGGACAGGAGTTTTAAAATGGGAGATGTGTATAAAGGGTAGCTGCAGAACAAGACAAGCCGCAGGCTAAGACTTCAAGACAAACGACCAACGGGAGTAAGACTTTAAGACAGGAGGCCAAAGGCCGACGACATAACAGATTTACTTTTTCGGCGGGTCCTTAATGCACCGTACAGAAACTCCTTCAGTCTCCTTATACCGGCTTCCAAAGAAATATTTCCCATCATTACTAGTCCATTCATCTTTCCACAATATAAAGTCCCATGCTCCTTCTCCAAGAGGAACCGGATCTTCAGGATTCCTGTCAATGACTGCCGTGCTCAGCCAATAGTGACCTTCATATCCTAAAAAATCAAACCTTTTCGCGCTATCCCTGTGTTTAAAATCAATCATTACCCCTCCGGGCAATGCTGTAAAACCAGATTCATTCGTAGCATCTGAATTTGGAAATTCCCAATGTGCAGTACCGGTTTCTTTAAGAGCGCTTTGCGCTAAATTGATTTGACCAAGAGGACTAAGAAAGTTTTTTAAGCCAACTGACTCTTGTTGAGTAGGAATATGCCAACCTACAGGACATATACCCTGAGTAGTGCCTGTTGTTGCATTATCAGAAGGATTATAATCCATCATTTCCTGCCACGTGTATAATCCGCCATAAACACTGCAATTGTTTTTATCATCATCGTAACAATACTTTTCAATTATTTTGTTATTGGTTGCCGGAATTAGGTTTGAAATCTGAACCCCTGTATTGAGGTTTTCTGCCATCCATGTCTGTGTACCAATAGTGACCATATTATAATAATTGTAATCAATATCCATCAAGCCATTCAAATAAACAAAAATTGTGTCCCTCACAAGATCCTGACCTGCATGAGAGACAATCTCAATACTTTCTATATGTTTCCTTTGAGATAATCCTGTTTTATTTATTGTGACTTTTATTGTGTCAGTCCCCGTCAGAATTTCACCCTTATCTGGGGTAGACTGTGATCCAGTCCTGGAATTTGGTTATGGAATAATTAAGCTTTCCAACCCCTGTATTTGTAATAGTAAAAGATTTGATTACTGAGTCGAATCCGAAATCGAGGTGGTGTTCAGAAAATCTTGGATATGGAATTTTATGTAAAGCAAAATCGATCTCAGTAATATTCGCAGAAGCCACTTTCACATTTTTTATTTCCTTGGCATATGGTGTTACAGAAGCTTCTATTACGTAATTCCCCGGAATGAGGCTAGTGAAAGTATATTTCCCGTCAATTGCTGTAAGAGCAGTGTCATTTATCGAATTCAGAATTACTTCTGCTGCCGGGATGGGCTGGCCGGTTTCAGTATCAGTCACATAACCGCTTATATCTCCGTGAAGCAAAATCTCTTCGGTTTTACAACCATACGCAGAGAAACCTATGACACAAATAAAAAGAAACCATATGATCTTAGGGGATTTCATAACCAATTAGCTGATGCCAGGTATTTTGTCCTGCATAAGTCAGAGATTTTTGTTTAATAGACTTATCATGAAATAGAACAGACAAGAAATAGAATTGTTTATTAAAATATCACATGAGATAAAGGTTACAGGCAACAGGTAACAGGCAACAGGCTGCAGGCTACAGGCTACAGGAAGAATCCTAATATTCAGCTACCCGTCGCCTGTCGCCCGGCCCGTCGCCCTCAGACTTAAGCAAGTCCCGCCCTGCGGGACAGACCGCCGCGGCGACCTTAAGACAGCCCGAACGTTCAGACAGCAACTTTTTAACATACAAGTTGTTAATGTAAATGGAATAGTATTCAACCATAGTAAACACCAATCCACATATCGATGGATACAATTAAGCTGAAAAAGGGAATAATATACCTCATGCTTCCTTTCCGGCTCGAATCAAAAATATCAGCGGGAACCAGCAGCGAAAATAGCATTTGGATCAAAACTGACGAAGATTTAAACAGTCTTGATTTTCTTCTGGAACATGTCAGGGAGTTTTTCAGCAGGAACCACACAACGGATAAGGAAGATGAATCAACCTGTATTTTAATGAAACTCAAAACTGATTCACTCCCGGTTAAGATGTTCAATAACAAAGTTTACTGGTTGTTAAATAAACCATTCAATGATGCAAAGGGGTCAGAAAAAACATTAAAACTTCCGGTTTATTTTGATCCTGGTTCTTTCAGGATCATATACCATCCGTTTACTGGTGTCGCAATCCTGGTTTACAGTATTGAACAATTCAAACATGCTAAGGATATTAGTGGCGGAACCCTTGCGGATTTTATCAGGATGAATTACCTGTTACGAACGTTTAACCGGCACGATGAGGCATTTTTTATTTCACAGAATGAGAGGGCTGAAGAACGGAGCAAAGCCTTGCAACTTTTGGCTGACAGCAGTTACTCTTTGTTTACCAGGACTGAAACCGGGAATGTCGAAACAGACGGATGGCGACCGTGGCAATTAATCAACTACCTGCTAAATGACCTGAATAAAAATAACAGTATCACATTCTTTGACAGTTATCATTTTTTCCCTGTCTCTTACCTGCAGGGTGTTGATGAAATCAGGAATGATGAAATTGTGAACAGGGCAATGTTTTTTCTGAGCAAAGTGTATGATTTTGATTTTGTACCTTCAACTTCTATCCTTAAAGTCGGAGAAGAGGTTCTTCATCCATTTAAACAAATTAATTATGCTGCAAGTCTCGAAGGTGCTTCAGTATTTAATAATTGCAGTATATCAGATCCGGTATTTATCACTACATTCTATTCCAATTCTTTCAAAAGGAGTTTATGGCTTGCCGTTCTGGGCTTATTACAACGATCTGTTTTTCTACAGCTTTTGAAAGAAGTATCGGATGTTAACACTGACGATCATAAAAAAGTAAAAGAATATCTTAGGAAGTATACAACCGTTTCATTAAAAGCTATTTTTTCAAAAGTATCCATTTATCATCAGCATAATGATTTTTATGATTTAATAATCCGGCAACTCCAGATTAATGAATTGCAAACTGAGATAAAAGATGAACTATACGGATTAAATAATCTTTTACGCCAATTTCATGAAGATGAAGTGGAACGTTTTGATGGAATGGAAAAACAATTTGAGAAGAAATTCAATTTGATCCTGTTTGCCCTTTCGGTATTTAGCCTTATACAGGTTACGTATCAGATTCTGGGCAGCACGTCTATGTCAGTTTTCATGCATTTACTTGCAATAGGAATCCCTTTAATCCTTGGAGTTATCTCCTGGCAGGTAATGATGTCTCACCGGAAGTGAGGCGATGAGCGCCTTTTTATTTCCCTTTAAGAAGAGTAAACTCCTCAAACAGCCCGTAGTCGAGCATCTGATAGTCCTTCCCTGCCGGATATGATTTCACGTTCCTCCAGCTACCGGGCGAAGCAAGCCCGACTGCAGAGTTATTGTGATGCGGACCAAGGAGGTTCTTAAGACTTCCGATAACCTTTACTTCAATTTTATTTGATCCTGGTTTGATGAGAGCCGTCACATCAGACTGGTAAGGAGGAAATGCAATTAAAGGAGCAGGCTGATCATTCACCCTGACTTCGACAATCGTCCCTTTCCAATTGTTCAGACTTACAAAATACTGTCCATCAGGCTTCTCAATATTATACTCCCTTGTATAATTTACACCCCACGAATAGAACGGCATTCCCTGTTCCTTCCAGCTTCCTGTTGTTAATAATTTAACAGGTGCTTCGACTGTCCATCCTTTTTCTGTCGGTTTAACAGAAAATTCTCCGGTTAAATAAACCGGTTCAACCTCAGCATGGATCTTCATTGGCGAAGCTTTAAGCACTATAGTGTTGTCATCCTCTTTTTACAAGGGTAGCCAATATTGAAAACACTGAAATTCCTGTCAAGCCACCATTTACCTTGCTCAGGTTTTACCATTGTGCCATTAATTTCAACGGTCCAGAGATCAGGACGTTCCACCACTGCTTTAAAGGTTGAGTAATCAAAGCTTTCTTTAATATTGAAATGATATGTTGCTGTAAATCCTGTGTTTATTCCGAAAGTATCACGGTCGACGATATTGGTTCTGAACTGGACCGAAGTGTTCCATGGATTGCCGTTTTTGAAACCATAATATTTGTAGACTTTATCGGCAGCATAATAAGTGTGAAGGTCTTTGATGGTCTCATTGCCGACTGTGATATCACAGAAATCGATCATAAGTGCATTTTCAGCATCTTTTGTAATAGAGAGTGGTGAAGAGGCAGTAACAGGATCAAATCCGGGTTTTGCTGAGGGTACTGTTAAATTCTCTGTTTCTCCTTTAGGAATGTAAAGCAAAAGGCTTCCGGCGGGAGGAAGGGAAAACTCACAGGTTATTTTTTCGCCAGTCCTTCATACACGGATAGCCATTAATTTCACCTGTCAGTGTGTTCATTTCAATAGCGCCTGTGCCGCTGACCTTAAATTTCCCCTTAAGATCTGTCTGCAAGATCAGAATTGATAAGGAAAACCACCTGACCATCGTTCAGCATTCTGTGATGATGATACAATGCTCCGCCTGAAACATCCTTCAAACTCCAGATCCTGATTTTTAAGATTGGTGGAAATTATCCCGGGTGTCAGTTTATCAGCGATTATAATCCTTGTCAGCATGATTTACCGAAGAATTCCTTTAATCCTTCGCTGGGTTCTCCATTTACAAGGGATGGCACCGAAAAGGCTATAAGCGTGCCTCCGTTCGACACAAACCTTTCGAGAAGCTTATATGTCGACAAATCCAGGTTTTCCATCATCGGCGGGAGTACTACACGTGAATAGCTGCACTGTCCAACGACAAATTTCCCGCCTTTGACCGATCCACGGTCCTTTATAATATTTTCCGAGCCGAGATCATATTCAACCTGATCCTTTTCAAGGGTTGTAATAAATGTCTGAAATGACTGTCCGATTTCAGCCGTTTTCTGATTTCTTTTTACATAAGAATCATATAACCAGGCAGATGTGGTAGGCTCAATAATAAGAATGTCATTGACCTGTTTTCCCGGAGGAAAGAGCAAGGGACAGCCTGTGCATAATGATCATTGATGTACCTGTAGTCGTTCCACCAGGGCTCGTGATAGTCGAACGAAGGAGGGTAATCATATTTTCTTGCCCCGGCAAGGGTGAAATAGGTGAGATGCTGATTCATCAGGTTTACTCCGAGTGCATATTCCCAGTCACCGTTACGTTTCATATCCCTGAAGGTCAGGTCCCATCCCGAACCGCCGTAAGTTTCACTTAGCTTTCTCTGCCTTCCGGTCTGGTTAGCTGCGCTGGCCAGTTCTTTTACCGATCTTATATTGCCAAATTGTGCACGTGCAGTTGAATCATCCCACTGGTTGAAAAGCATATCTATTGCCGGCTGCTGATGCCATGCGTACATTGCCATATTGTCGCCACCCGGACGCATATTTGGCCATTCATGTTCCCAGTAATGTCCTGTGAATTTCAGACCCTTCGACTCGCAATAATCATGATATGGCTTTGCCCAGCGGTCGATGAACAACTGCAACAGAGTCTGGGTATAATTGTGTCTGACTTTTTTCCAGTCGCCGACTTCTTCATATAGCGAAGGCAGCTGGGTCCTGAGATCATAATGCCATTTCTGCTGAAAAACATCAAAAAGGTCAGGTGTCCAGCGGATCCCGCCTGATGAATTGATCTGAGGTTCATCGGTAAATATCCCGGGAACTGTATGGCCGAATTCGCTGCCCAGATTTTTTTCATAACCGGGCATCGTAACTTCAAGAAACTTCTGTGTCACACCCGGATAGATCAGGTCCACATAGGAAAACCCTCCGTACCAGTCGCTTTTTCCGTTGTATGTCTTTGAGAACAGAAGGTATTTCCCCTGTTTTCCTTTTTCATTCTCAAGTGATTGAGTGATATTTAGGAATTTGCCGTCTTCCTCTTTAAGGCAGAGATAATATTTATCTGCAGTATCAGGTAAAGTTTCAACCCTTGTCATTTTCAAACCCTGACCCTGGTTGTACGATTCGGGCATCTGATCAGGGACGTGTCCGCCTGCAAAGCCGCTGGGGTATGAGTTCTCGTCGTAGATCCAGATCTTCATACCAAGCTCTTTGCCTTTATCAACAGTGTATTTGAAAAGGTCAAACCATTCATCTGAAAGATATTCGGTAACCAATCCGGGACGTGGATGTACAAATACCTGGCTGCTTCCCTGTTTCTTAAATTCCTGGAGGTAATTATTGATCTCTTCCTTTGTGATTTTATAATTCCATACAAAGAAGGGAGCTGTTGTATATTCAGCCGATGGTGATTTGAATTCTGCAGATAATGAAGCAAAATCGTTGATTTTCACCTCATTGATAATGGCTTTTTTGCATGAGACCATTGACAGGGCAATTATTGAAATGACCAAAATGACGTAGGCTGATGATTTGACTGAGGGTTTCATAGAATTTAATATGGTTAGGATTTGATGAATCAAATATAATGATAAAAAATTCAGGGCTAAAGCCCGAGGTATGCACGGGTTCAGCAGACCTGAACGGCCTCTATATCAAGCAACTCCCCAAGTTTCCTTATTCCGGAAGCTATGTGACCTGTACCTGCTGCGCAATGATGAGCCGGGCCGTAACTGTTCCAGGCGTTGACAAAATTCTTTACCCCAAGAGGAAATTTGTAACGGCTGTTTGTATTTCCGATTTCAAGGATCGGTCCGGGAACTGATTCGCCTTCAGCAACAAGGAACATGAGCTTTCCACCTGTTTTCTCAACAACTGATAGCAAGAGTAATATCTCCATGCCTGACAGACATCTCCACCGAAAGCCCTCTCCCTACTTTCCCGTGATAAACATTAAGCGGTTTTACCCTTGTCTTTCCCTTCCGCAATTGCCAGGTGACCGGGTCCGTCATGACCCATAAGGACTACATCATCATTGAAGTCAAGCGCATAAAACTCAGTGAATGAACCGCCTGCCCCGAAGCAGTCCATTATTTTCATAGCGTATACATTTTTTATTTCATATTCTCCGGCAACCGGAATCCCGCGTGAGGTGAGCAATGAATTTGCAAGTATTATCGAGCTGACTGAATCTTCATTTTCCTGAACGCCTGTTCCGCTGTAGAAATATGCCAGTGAGCCAAGGTCATGGGCTTCAACAAGCCTGTCAAGAGCGACAGAAGTACGGGCAGCCTCATTAAGATCTGCATCGGGACAATCTTCTTCAATATCAAACTCTTTGTAAAACAGCTTAATACGATCCGTGGTCTCTTGTTGTGTGACCTTTTTCCTTAAGGATGAAAGTTCATCAACTTCGACCATCTCAATATGCCCGCCCAATGAAGAAATCATATGTGTGAGATCAGTATAAACATCAAGCATGCCACCATAGTAATGACCCATGCATCCAACCCGGTTATGAGCCATTTTATTGGCCACCGAAGCTGCCTGAATCCATTCGCTGACATCATGCCAAACTTCATCGTCGCCATGAAGAACTCCTGTGATCTGGTGAAATTTAATTCCTGCTCTCCTGAAAACATTGGCGATTTCAGGAACAGGGCAGGCACAAACATTCGCCAGCCATTCCCCTGTCATTCTTGTGCGGTCATATAATTTATTAAAGGTCTTATAATCAATGGCTTTATCGGGAGCAAGATTAAGTATAATGACAGGGACTTTCGCTCTTTTGACCACCGGCAAAACAGTTGAAGAAAGAGCGTAGGTAGTCACGTAAAGAAAAATGATATCCACATCTGCCTGCCTGAATTTGTGTCCGGCTTCAACCGCCTTTACAGGATTATCTATAAGGCCAAGATTTATGATTTCGGAACCATGATTATTCAGGTTTTTACTTACTTCTTCAATGTATCCTTCAAGGCGTTCCTTAAGGCCTTCAAACTGAGGCCAATAAGCGTCAAGGCCTATGCCAAAGAGACCGATTTTAAGAGGGTATTTGTTTTCCATGGAAGAAAGGTAATCAATTTCAGATTTTTCCCGAGAACCTCAGACTGAAACTCCTCGGTGGCTGAATATCACCCGGACGACCCATATATTCAGCGTTAGTGATGTTTTTTACAGCAAGGGAGAGAGTAAAATTATCAGATAACCTGTAGCCAAGGTTCCAATCCATGAAGAAATATCCTTTGTTATCGTTAATCCAGTAATTATAAAATCCTGGTAGTATAGCCTCCCTGGTCAATGGACTAAGAAAGACTTCATCAATATTAAGTATCTTCGATTTTGTATAGAAGCCCATACCTGTTTCAATCCTCTTCCACGATAGATTTACTGTCAGCTTGCCCGAGTGTTTTCGCCTGTATTTCAAATATGTATCAGTAAGCCGATGTGTGTTTTTATTATACTCAACCGGATAAATAAAGGTATAACCTCCCCCAAATGTGACATTGAAATTCCCTGAAGTACGGTTCAGAAGGAATTCAAATTCATACCCCATGATGCTTGATTGTTCCACATTATTTGCCTGGAAACCAAAGTCAGCCAAACCGGTGACCGGGTCGGTGTATATTGAAAACACATACTCAATGAGCTTGCTGTTCTGAGTAAGGAAAGCCGACAGATCCGCCTGTCCCTCCATTTTCCCGATCTTTATTCCCTGCTTAATTCCTATTTCAGTATTCCACCCCAACTCTGATTCTACATCAGGATTCGGGAATATTTTTACCGAACCAAGAGTAGTGTAGGCAAATTTTTCAGCTATTGAAGGATAGCGGTAACCCTGTCCGAATGAAGCCCGCAAAAAGGTGTAATCAGCTGCCCGGTAATTCAATCCGGCCCGAAAAACAGGAACGATCTTGTCGTTTATTCTGTTGAGTGAGTTCTGCTCGACCCTGATACCCGCAACAGCTTCCAATCTTTTGACAGGCTTAATCTCAAACTGGCTGTAACCGGCAATATTCAGCCCGTTATGGTCACCAAAGAAATTTGAAGTCACCCGGCTGTTGAATTCGGCAAGTCCGGCGGTGAGGCTGAGCCAGTTGGTCAATTTATACCAGAGCTGATATTCGGAATAGAGCGAAAAGGCATTGCTGTTGTTCTGCTCGCTTTCAGGAAGTCTGTTTCCGGTATACTGGAATCTCAATCTCAGATCATGTCTGAACCTGTCAGATCTGTTTAATGAGATAAAAGGATCGAGCGAAACAAAAGATCCAAAATTTTCGAGAGCTGTCGATTCATTTTGCTTCAGTGCTCCAAATTCAGCATCCTCCCACAGAACAAAGTCCCTTTTACCCGTGTAGCCTGAATTGATATTAAACCCGTATGAAAGTCCTTCAATTTTTTTGTCCAAACGCTTCAGCTTGAAGTTTAATCTCCCAAGTTTTTCATCGTTCAGTCTCCTGTACCCATTATCAGCAAGGAATGAAGCACTTATTCCGATTCCGGTATTGCCAGATTTCTGGAGGTGTGAAAAGGCAGCACTGGTAAACAACCGTGGAGTTTCCCACCATTTCCAGTTCCTGTTTCGAGGTGAGTCATAAATGCCTCCTTCTGCAAAGAATTGGGTAACAGGTACATTCCCTGCATCAGCAGTCCGGAAATTAATGATCCCATTTAATGCAGATGACCCGTAAAGAACTGAGGAGGCCCCTTTTATGATCTCCACCTGGGAAATATTCTCAAGTGGCAGAAACTGCCATTTTATATTACCTGCGTCAGCCGATACCATCGGCAGGCCGTCAATCAGGGCAAGCACCCTGCTCCCTGCTCCGTAGCTGAAGCCGCTTCCTCCCCTGATGGAAGCCTGACCGTCCATTATTTCAATTCCCGGGGTCTTGTTGATGATCTCCTGGGAATCGGTGATATGATTATCTGCAAGGAATGAGGACTTGATAATATCCATCGATACAGAAAGCTCTGCGATTCTCTTTTCAGTCTTGTCAGCGCTGATCACAACCTGGTCGATTTCGCTGACTTTCATCTCCATTTCAATATTCAGTTCGATAGTGTCGTTTTGTCCAATTGTGACATCCTTTGTAACAGACTCGTAGCCAATGGATTGAAAAGTTATAATATTCCTCTCTGAAGCCGTTTTGATAAGGTAAAAACCATCTTTATCGCTGGCAGTACCAGATTGGTTTCCGTAGAGGACATATGCTCCCGGCAAAGGTTCGGATGTGTTCCTGTCAGTAATTTTCCCTTTAATGATACCATCATATTCAGCACCATTCAGGACAGAAGCATAAATCAGTATTATAACCGCGATGATGATTCGCATCATTTAGTTGAATTAATAGAATAACCCCGCATTTTAAACAATGGTTTACCAAAGTTAGGAAATATTCAGGAAATGCCGATTAGAACTCCCTGATCTTTATGTTTTTAAACGAAACAGAGTCACCATGGTCCTGAAGGAGTATCCGGCCTTCTACCGTTTCACCGAAACCTGCAACCGATTTGAATTTGCTTGTGGCAACCAGTTTCCTCCATTCAGGGGTTGACCTTTCATATTCAACAGTCAGTGAACCATTAAGCCATTGCTTTACTTTGTTCCCTTCGACTTTGATGATTGCCTTGTTCCATTGATCTGCACCATTATCCTTTACATTCTGAGGTGCAAGCAGGTCGTAGAGTCCTGCAAGCTTCCTGTTGCCGGCAATGCCAGCCATCGCATCAGGATTATTCCTGTCGTCCAGAATCTGATATTCGCAGCCAATTGAAGCAAGTGAACCGTCATTTATGTCGGTATCAACAAAGTATTTGATACCACTGTTGCCGCCCTTTCTGTACATGAATTCAACCGAAAGCTCGAAGTTCCTGTATTTGCCGGTTGTTACAATATCACCTCCGCCACCGGGAAGCTTAGCTGCCGGATTAACTGACAATACTCCATCCCTGATCTCCCATCCGTTCTCAGGGAAATTTTTGGTCTTTGCATTCATCCAGCCTGCCGTCGTCCTTCCGTCAAAGAGCAATTTCCATCCATCACCAATCTCGCTGCTGGTGAGGATATTATCTGTAGTGCTGATCTTTTGAATTACAGATTCAACAGCAGTCTTGTCATTGTCTTTTTTTAACGGGCTCTGACTGTTACCTTTACAGCCCCAATCCAGGAACAATATGACAGCAACAAATAGGAGATATAAGTTTTTTCATTTTTCTTTCAGATTAAACTTCAATTCAGTTTGAGGAAAGATAGGATTTTCAACTAATAAGATAAAATCATCATTAATGTTTTTTATTTTTGAATAACCAAACTGCGTAATCATGAAATATCAAAAACTTGTCAGAAGGTATTTCCTGTTGACTGTTTTATTATCAGGTTTTATATTGCAGTACTCTTATTCACAGCCTGTTGTTGGCCTTGATAACTGGTTCAACCATGAAACAAACGCTTCTACAGGGAAGCCTATTTCATTACCTCTGGAGTGATACTGCATGGAGCGGTTATTCAAGGTGGGGAGAAATATTCAGATCGAGAGGAGCAAGGATCACTACAATAGAAAAACCGGTTGCTGCTTCCCTGAAAAAAATCAACATTTACATTATCGTTGATCCCGACACCACGACTGAGTCAAAAGCACCTAATTACATAATGCCGGATGATATTGCAGCCATTAAGAAGTGGGTAAAGAAAGGCGGAATACTGGCTGTCCTGGCTAATGACGCTCCCAACTGTGAATTCACCCATCTTAACCTTCTTATGAAGAATTTTGGGATGAACTTCAGCCATGTTACACTTCATCCTGTTACAGGCACAAACTTCGAAATGGGAGCATCAGTAAATCTGCCCGATCATCCGTTATTTAAAGGCGTTAAAAAGATCTACATCAAGGAGGTATCTGATATAAGGCTTTCAGGAAATGCAAAAACAATTCTAACAGAAAATAGTAAAGTTCTGATAGCCGAAACCAAGATATGGCAAAGGTTATGTCTTCGCAATTGGCGATCCGTGGATCTATAATGAATATATTGATCATGACCGGCTTCCTGAAAGCTTTGAAAACAGGAAGGCTGCGGAAAACCTGACGGACCTGCTGGTGGGGAAAGTGCCAAATGCCGGCCGGCAGAGGAATCAATGTGAGTTCCTGAGGTAACTAATCAAAGCACGTTTGCCAGATCCAGCGCGACTATTTCATGATCCATGATCTTAGGGACATCCAGAATTACCAACCTTCCTTTATTTCAAACTGAGGTTTTTTACCTCGCATTAACAACTGAACTCCATTCACTTTTAAGTTCTCCGGTATCCGAATCCGAACCTGTGCGTCAACAGGGATAAGTTCCCTGAAAGGTCCCTTCATCATCATCGGGTTGGTCAGGTTAACCAGATGCACGGTCATGGATTTTTCCTGACGCCAGACAGTCACATCAATTATACCCTGACCTTTCACATCAACTATTGGTTCCTCATTAAGAGCCCACACGATAGTATTTCGGATAAGCTTTCCATGATCAGCCGACATGATCTGCCAGAATGAACGGTCAATATCTCCCGGGAAGTAGGCGACTCGTCCTTTCCCTGTTTCCCTGAGATATAATTCCCTTATGTTTGTCTCTGGCTGGCGTGGATATACATCCTCCATAGGAAGGTCGGGATAAGTTGGGATAAGGGTTACCGGACTCGGAAAATCTGTTTTAGGTACCACTTTTACCCTGTAAATTGTATTAATGATACGGTATGCATCTTCAAGGTCTCTGAGTACAGGATGAAAACTGTCTGATTGAAGGATCGTTCTTCAGACGCAAGATAGCTGTTCTGCATTGGTCCCTCTACTGCCTGATCATACGATATCCCAAACAGGTCGGATAATCCAAAATCATTCCTTTGATTTCCTTCTTCATCATAGAGTGAAGTTTCGAAAGTAGCTAACGATGCTTCCGCCATCCTCAACAAACTTGTTAAGCTGATCACACTGTTCATTTGACAGAAGTAGCAATATTGGGGAGAATAAGCAATTTGAAGGGTTTCAGTTGTTCTTTCTTCAGGAGCCTTGAATTAACCATTTCAAAAGGAATACGGTTTTCAACAAGCGCATGATACATTCCTGTTCCGTGATCGGTATTTTTCTGCTGCCATGGCTTATTCCCGTAATTCGGATATTGTTCAGAAAATACCAGGCCTACGCGGGCAAGAGGTTCGATATTCCTGAGGTACGGTTCAATCCTGTACAGATTCCTGTAAATTTTTTCTACCGTGCCGAGCCATCGCCTGTCATAAAGAACTCCGGAAAACTTTGTGAACCAGGGACGCATCCCGTTTGCAACACACTCAGCGACCCATACCCTGATCTCAGCCTCGCTCTGAACAGAATCCTTCCACCTGTATTGTTCTTCAAATCCAACACTGAAAATCCCGCCTAGTGGTTTCATGCCGATAGATGCCCGCAGTTCTTTTGCAACTTTTCCATTTGACCATGGCGGAATTACTCCGCTTCTTGCCTGATGATCTGTAAAAACAATATCGGAGAGCTCTCCGGTTATAACCTTATCAGGAAAACCATTTGGAATAAAACGTGATGAAGATTTTCTTTTTCTTATAAGATCATCCCATAAAATCCAAAGTTCCCTTAACCGGTTTGTATTCCATTCATTATACTTCTGCCATACAGGGTTGAACCTGTCTGCCGAAGATGGCAGATCCATACCTGAGTAATCCCTGAAGTTCTTTTTGCAATGTTCACAATAACATAATCCATGACCAGCCCACCTGTTTGAAAATATTCCGTCGGGTTCATATTTCTCCATTATTTCGTTATGAACCTGTGTCATAAATTCAAAATTATAGGGTCCAAGGGCACATGTTACCCATAGATCCCTATTAGCCCAGTGCCGGCGTTTCTGGCCATCGGCGGTTACTGCAATCCAGTCGGGATGCGAATCATAAACCTCCTGACGGACGGCATGCGGATCGGTACGGGCGACAACCGACATATTCATTTTACGGCAACCCTTTACCAGGTAGCCAAAAGGATCAGAATTCCCAAGCCAGGCGCTCCTGTGATGCAACGGTATTTCAGTAGGATAATATGCCACAATTCCGCCTGCACTCAGTGTTGCTGCATCAGCATGGATACGCTTAAAATAGTCTAACCAGAAATCGGGATCAAACCTGCCCGGATCATTTTCGACAAGCGTTAACTGAGCCCATCTCATAGGCCGGTCAAACCAGCTCTCATTTTCCAATATTATATAACCTGCCATTGCATGACCACCTGCAAGTGCAGCTGCGCTCCCGATGCCTGCTGTTTTAATAAATTCTCTCCTGTGCATTTATTTCACTTTTGACTTATTAAAACGGGAAAACAGAATCAACCCCGGACCACCTGGAATTTATTAATAAACCCGGGATCTATTTCAACGCCAGAACCAGGTCCTGTCGGTACTTTAATAGATCCTTCATCAACGGTAAGGGGAGAGGATTTGCATTCGTAAATGATTTCGGTATTCAATCCCTTGAATTCGTGAAAGGGAAGGGCATTTGGCAAAGCAGATACAAAATGGATCATATAGAGGAATCCAAGACCGCCTCCTGTCATATGAGGAGTGCACTTTCTTCCCGAATGCATTTGCCATAAGAGCTGCTTTCATTGAGCGGATCATTCCTCCAAAATAGTAATTATCAGGTTGAACCACCTGAAGCCCATCGTTTGCTATAAGCCATCGGAATCCATGAAGACTGTATTCCTGTTCTCCACCTGCAACAGGAATGGAAAGGGAATCTGCAACCTGTTTTGTTTCCTCATACCAGTCGAATGGCACTGGTTCCTCGAAAAACTCAAACCGGTACTCCTCAAGAAGCCGTCCAACACGGATCGCTTCTTCAGGGGTGTAGAATCCATTTGAGTCAGCATAAAGAACCATTTTATCACCGAATGTTTTACGGACCAGTGGAATAATTTCTTCGGTTCTTCCGGGAGGTCCGACAGCATACATATCCTCGGTTCCAAACATTAATCCGCCGACTTTTATCTTAAGAGCTTTTGCATTATATTCTTTTACATCCCTGATTATAAGATCCATAGATTCTTTAACCGGTTTTTCGCGGTATTCGGTTGCCTGGTAAACTGCAACCTTTGGATTATGAATATCACCAATAAGCATTGCCTATCGGTTTCCCGGCAATCCGTCCCATCATGTCAAGTATGGCAAACTCAATTGTGGCCAGAGGGACCCCGAGTGCCATTCCGCTTAACCTGAAATTAAGCTTGTATATATAAACCTTGTCAATGATCATATCCAGTTCACGGGCATCCTTGTTAATGAAAAAAGGCTGTAACAGATTCGTGAATATCGGATATTGTGACCTGAGCTGACCGCTGTGACCAACTGAGAGACCTTCAGCACCATCTTTTGAACGCACCCTGCAAAGAAAATTATCCTTATAACGTAAAAGCTCAAGCGATTCAATAATAACCGGATCCGGAAAAAACTCTTTTCTGAAAACAGGTTTTTTCAAGATCTCATCCAGATTCTTATAGGCAGGATTAAGTGCTTCATGATTTTTTCCCGCGTAAGACCTGTCAAGTACCGGACAGGAGTGGTAAGGCAGCAGCCATTCCCGTTTTCTTTAAAAAATTGCGCCTGCTTGTTCCGGATAGATCCATATTCCTGATATATTGATTACATAAAATTAAATAATATTTCCTGAGAATGACATTTCAGATACTATTACAGAATCCTTAAAAGCAATATTACTTTCGGGGAAGAAATTCATTGTTCCGAAAAAAATGAATTATTCAGGAGATAAACTAGGTAGCATGGATATCCAATAAATATTAACTTAGTATTATATTAGCAACCAAGAACCTGATCAATATGAAAAAACTCTTTTTATTCAGCATTGCTGTTCTGATCCTTTTGGGATTAAATTCATGCACAGCCAATAACCAGCTTAAAAATGGGACACCTGAATCAGTAAATATGTCATCGGAACGGCTGAACAGGATTGACAACATGCTTCAGCAAAGCATCGACAGCGGCTGGATTGCCGGCGCAACGGCATTGATTGCACGTGACGGGAAAATATTTTACAACAGGGCATTCGGATATGTCGACCCTGAAAGTAAAACACCCATGCAGACTGATGCCATATTCCGGATAGCATCACAGACAAAAGCTATTGTCAGCATCGGATTTATGATGCTATTCGAGGAAGGAAAGTTCCTCCTCGATGATCCGGTTTCGAGATACATTCCTGAGTTTAAGAATCCAATGGTTCTCGACAAGTTTAATGAGAAAGATACGACCTTCACCTGTGTGCCGGCTAAAAGAGAAGTCACCATAAGGGACCTGCTGACGCATACTTCAGGAATTGATTATGCTGGCATCGGCTCGCAGAGAATGCAGGCAATCTACAGGAAGGCAGGCATTGCAGGAGGATTTGGAAGTGATAAAATCACAATTGGTGAAGATATCAGGCTGCTTGGGAAGCAGCCCCTTGTGCATCAGCCCGGCGAAAGATGGACTTACGGATTAAATGTCGATGTTATCGGATATCTTGTTGAGATACTTTCAGGAGAAAAGCTTGATCAGTACCTTAAAAAGCATGTTTTCGAACCTCTTGGCATGACCGATACTTACTTTTATTTACCTGCTGAGAAGCAGGACAGGCTTGTAAAAGTAAGCGGCGAAAATAGCTCATCACCATGTAGCCTCTATTTCCTCAGGAAATTGTAAATTATCCGTTATTAAATGGCACATATTTTGCCGGTGGTGCCGGGCTGAGCTCTACCACAAAGGATTATGCCATATTCCTCCAGATGCTGCTGAACAAAGGAGAATATAACGGGAAAAGACTCCTTTCAAGACGGACGGTCGAACTCATAACATCAAACCAGATAGGCAATCTTAATCTGGGGACCGATAAATTCGGGCTTGGATTTGAGATCACTACCCAGGCCGGACAGGCAGTTCTTGGGAGTCTACTGAAGGCTCCTTTTCGTGGGGAGGATATTTTGGAACTACATACTGGGCTGATCCCAAAGAAAAGCTGGTATGCCTTTTGTTTATTCAGCAGTTTCCGCTTAGTCACGGAGAAATAGGCAGTAAATTTAAAGCCCTTGTTTATCAAGCATTGAACAACTGAGGAAAAAATAGTTGCTTAATGAATAAACAAAGGCAGCAAAATATATTGTCAAAATAGGAAAGGGGGTGAATGCACATCAGTCCTTCGATTTATTAAAGATATATTTACTATCCTGATTTCTTATGGTTTTATTATTCTGATCAATCTATGTCCCGATACCTTATTTTAAACCTGATATGGTTTTTACTGTCTTGTGCAGCCGCGTTTCCTCAATCGTCCCTGTTTGACCAGCAGATGCAGGTCGGCTTCGAGGAAAAGCAGGGACAATATGCTGCCCTTGATACGAAGCTTGTCAATGAGGCCGGCGATACTGTAATGCTCAGGGATGTTCTTAATAAACCGGCAATTCTGAACCTGGTGTATTATGAATGTCCGGGAACCTGCAGTCCGCTTATGTGGGGGATCTCAAAGTTTATTGATGCGGTCGATCTTCAGCTTGGAAAGGATTATGACGTGCTTACAATCAGTTTTGATCCTTCAGAAAAAATTGACCTCGGGATCGCAAAGAAAGCCAGCTATGTAAGTACAATGAAAAAAAAGGAGCTTGCGGTCAACTGGCGTTTTTTTGTTTCAGACAGCTTAAACATTTCGAAGCTTACCCGGTCTGTTGGTTTCAGATATCAGTATATAAACAGTCAGTATGTTCATCCTACAGGGCTGATAGCCCTGGCGGCTGATGGCAAAATAACGAGATACATGCGAGGCATCGATTTTCTGCCATTCGACATTAAGATCACAATGGTTGAAGCTGCAAAAGGCAAGACAGGGCCAAGCATTAACCGGCTTCTTGCGATCTGCTATTCCTACGATACCAAGGGAAACCAGTACGTGTTTAATGTTACAAGGGTTTCTGCAATAGTCATACTTTTTATAATTCTTTTGATTTTTTCCTACCTGGCATTATCAAGGGTGAGAATCAAGAAATTAACACCAAAAAATGAGCAGTCAGAACGACACTGAACATCCCAGTTTTTATGATCACAAGGGAAAATACAAAGGTATTTTCGCCTGGATCCTGTCAACCGACCATAAAAGGATCGGTTTGCTTTATTTTTATTCGATTTTGACATTCTTCCTTATTGGAGCCACAATCGGACTGCTAATGAAGTTGGAGCTGATCGCCCCGGGGAAGACCATAGTGGATGCGCAGACCTATAATGCGTTTTTCACGCTGCACGGGATCATAATGATATTTGCCGTTGTAATTCCCGGGACTGCCCGCAGTATTCGGCAATTTTTTCCTGCCGATCATGATCGGTGCAAATGATGTTGCTTTCCCGAGAATAAACCTTTTATCATGGTACATGTACATAACCGGTGTCTCGCTTGTAGTGATATCGCAGTTCACAGGGACAGGGACCACCTGACACAGGCTGGACATTCTATGCACCATACAGTTTCAGGACAGCAGGAAATATGATCCCTGCTGTTTCCGGAGCATTTGTTCTTGGATTCTCGTCGGTTCTTACAGGACTGAATTTCATTACAACGATTCACAGGATGCGGGCACCCGGGATGACCTGGATGAAAATGCCTTTATTCCCATGGAGCCTATATGCCACAGGATGGGTTCAGATACTTGCCACTCCCATAATCGGGATAACGCTGCTGATGGTCATAGCAGAACGGGTATTGCATATCGGATTTTTCGATCCTTCGCTCGGAGGCGACCCTATTCTTTACCAGCATCTGTTCTGGACTTATAGTCATCCTGCAGTTTATATTATGATCCTGCCTGCAATGGGTGCAATTTCCGAGATCATATCAACTCATTCTCATAAGGCAATTTTCGGATACCCCTTTATGATCGCTTCTATCATGGCAATAGCATTCGTAGGATATTTTGTCTGGGGTCATCACATGTTCACTTCCGGAATGAGCGGAACAGCCCTTTATACATTTTCACTTTTGACCTTTCTTGTAGCCATACCGAGCGCAATTAAGGTCTTTAACTGGATATCCACTATGTACAAAGGCTCCATTGATATTCAGACTCCTTTCCTGTGGGCGGCGGGATTCATTTTTGTTTTTATGATAGGGGGTTTTTCCGGGCTCATACTGGGCTCACTCGCAGCCAATGTACATCTTCACGGGACTCATTTTGTACTTGCACATTTCCACTTCATCCTTTTCGGGGGCACGGGATTTGCATTTTTCGGGGCAGCCCACTACTGGTATCCGAAGATCAACGGGAAAAATGTACGATAAGGTCTGGGCAAATATCGGGTTATCTCCTGTTTTTTATTGGATTTATAACACTTTATAGTCCAATGTTTTACCTCGGATTCAAGGGCATGCCCAGGAGATATTATGATTATGATGAGATATTTCATGCCGGGAATATAGTGTCGTCGATGGGAGCATGGGTCCTCTATGCGGGAATAGTAATAATTGTTATCAACCTGTTTATCTCACTGAGGCGTGGTGCAAAAGCACCTGTAAATCCATGGGGCGGCAAAACCCTTGAATGGACAGTCCCGTCTCCCCCTCCGCATGAGAACTTTCTCGAACCACCAGTAATAGATAAGGAACCATACGATTACAAATGACCAATCCGGCAGACATACACAGGCAGGCTGAGACAGCAAAATTAGGAATGTGGGTATTTCTTTTTACCGAAATGCTGCTGTTCGGTGGAATGTTCATTGTCTATTCAGTGTACCGTTTCAGGAATGCTGCGGCTTTTCATCTGGCTGCCCAGGAAATGAGTGTGTTCATCGGAACAGCCAACACTATTATCCTTCTTATCAGCAGTGCTACCATAGCGATGTCGATTACAGCCATAAGGCAGAACAACAAAAAGCTTGCACTCCTACTTACAGGGATCACTGTTATTCTCGGCCTGTTATTCCTGGTGAACAAGTATTTTGAATGGGGAGAGCATATCAGGCAGCACATTTATCCGGGATCCGCAACACTTGCGTTACGCGGACAGGGTGACGTCCTCTATTTTCGGACTCTATTTTTTTATGACCGGACTTCACGCCCTTCATATAATAATAGGTGTGACTATAATAATTGTTATTATGACATTTATATCAGGAGGCAGGATACACTCCAACAGGTTTAGTGTATTGGAAAACGGAGCATTATACTGGCATCTGGTCGACCTGATATGGATCTTTCTCTTCCCGTTGTTTTATCTGATTACCTGAAGCGAACTCTAGATGGAAAAAGAACAGGATGATATTATTCCCTACAGGACATTTTTATTTGTGCTGGCAATACTGATCGGGCTCACACTAACCTCAGTAGCGCTGACCCGGATTTACCTGGGTGCAATTACTGCTGCTGCAGCCCTGGTAATTGCAGCAGTTAAATCCTCACTCGTTCTACGGATCTTCATGCACCTGAAAACCGATAAAAGGATGTTTTCAGTCATTGTGATTGCTGTAGCCCTGCTTATAAGCTCGGTAATTATTATAACTTTTCTGGATTACCTATACCGATAATTCTCATGTATTCAACCACCGGCATCGATGCTTCCAATTTTGTAGCCACCTTCGACAAGGCATTTTATTTTACGCTGGGTATTTCGCTTGTACTCCTGATTGGACTGACTGTTACGATGTTCTGGTTTATCTACAGGTATAACAGGAAGAGGAACAAGACAGCAACCCAGATAAAAGGAAACAATATGCTGGAAATTACATGGACCGTTATTCCTATCCTGCTCGCTCTTGCAATGTTCCATTATGGCTGGGCAGGATGGAAGCCTTTATATAAACCTCCGGCTGACGGTATGAATGTAACAACAACTGCAAGGATGTGGAGCTTTTCCTTTAGCTACGAAAACGGCAAACAGAGCAGTGAACTGGTTGTTCAGGTAGGTATTCCGGTAAAAGTGAAGCTGATTTCGGTCGATGTGGTGCACAGCCTTTTTATTCCCGAGTTCAGGCTCAAATCCGATATTGTTCCTGGCAGAGAAAAACTTATGTGGTTCATTCCTGAAACTGTTGGTGTGTACGACCTTTTTTGCGCAGAATATTGCGGGTTGAGACATTCATACATGAGTTCGAAGGTCAGAGTACTGCCGGAGAAAGAGTTTACTGCCTGGTATGCAGACACATCCAGGGTCGTGCCTCAGGCTGGAGTCCCTGCTGCGGAGGCTGAAGGATTGACTATTATGAAAACACAGGGCTGCCAGGTCTGTCATTCCACTGACGGAACCAGAATAGTAGGTCCGAGTTACCTTCATTTGTACGGAGAACAGCAGACTGTAACCAGGGACGGAAAAGAGATAACATTAACAGTTGACGATGAGTACATCAGGAGGTCAATATATGATCCGAACTCAGAAATAGTCAAAAGGATACCCGAAAGGATTGATGCAGAGTTATAAAGGCACATTGAACGAAGCAGATATTTCAAAAATTATCGAATATCTGAAAACCCTTAAATAAAAATGCCGGGAAACAGTCTAAAGGATTACTTGGAACTGAGCAAGCTGAAAGTAATGGTACCTGTAAGCCTGACCGGATTTACAGGTTATTTTATTGTCAGTCCTGACCTTTCCTCAGGCTTGTTCCTGATTACGGTGGGAATCCTTCTGATGGCAATTTCAGCCTCAGTGCTTAATCAGATACAGGAGGCTGATCTGGATTCCAGAATGGAGCGGACACAGAACCGGCCGATCCCAGCCGGCAGGATCAGCCGTAGACAGTGCAGCGATCTATGCCATTTGCATGCTGGCATCCGGAATTATTATCATTTATCAGTGGGGGAATCTCAAAGCAGTTATTATTGGTCTAATTACAATCGGGGTCTATAACGGCATTTATACTCCATTGAAGAGGATAACCCCGTTCGCTGTGGTCCCGGGAGCGCTCACAGGCGCATTACCTCCATTGATGGGCTGGGTTGCAGCAGGAGGCGGATTGTGGGACAGGCCAATAATCTTTATTGGATTTCTTATGTTCATGGGGCAGATCCCTCATTTCTGGCTTCTGCTAGTCAAATATGGAGAAGAGTATAAATTGGCCGGACTGCCCAGCCTTACAGGAATTTTCAGCAGTTTTCAGATAAAGAGGCTCACTTTTACCTGGGTCCTGACTTCGGTTGTTGCTGCACTGTTTCTGAGTTTCTTTAAAATAATTCAGATTAACCTGATAACAGTTATCCTTGTGGCAGCATCGATTTACCTGGTATGGAAGTTCACCGGGCTCCTTAAAGATCAGGAAAAACATGTCAACATAACCAGGTATTCCGTTCTTCTTGAATTCCTATTTCCTGCTGATTATGATCCTGTTAATCTCAGACAGGCTGATGACTGGAAACTAAAAGCTTAACTACGGTGTAACACTGGTTGAATCCTGAAGAGAAAAAACTCTGTGAATTACTCCGTGGAACTCAGTGACCTCCGTGGTCATTTTTTCTATTTAAAACTATGTTCCAGACTCTCTTCAAGGTAAGGATGGTTACGCGGAATAAGACTGGCTTTGCTTAGCGCGGTCGCGACAATCAGTGAGAAGAGTCCTGCATAGCCAATGAACATTCCGGCTTCAATCCATCCGAATTTTATGATACCTGTTGTCCCCGGCATTACCTGGCAAAAAATATCAACATACTGCCCGATAATAAGGACGATTATGGCAAATGTTACTACAGTCATATTTCTGCTGGCCTTAACCGGAAGGAGGACCATGAACGGTATAGCCCAGTTCAGTATCATCTCAGCAAAAAAGAGGATCTTCCATCCGTTCTGCCAGCGGGTGTAGTAGTATGCTGTTTCTTCCGGGAGATTTCCGTACCAGATTATCATGAACTGGGCAAACCAGAAATATCCCCATACTATTGAAAGCATGAATATATACCTTGAAAAATCGTGGAGGTGGTATTTATTCAGGAATGTGAAATATCCTCGCTTATAAAGAATAAACACAATAAGAGTAAGGATGGAAACACCATGTAAAAATGCAGCCACAAGATTTTTTAGTGCGAAAAGCGTGCTGTACCATTTCACATCAATCGACATTATCCAGTCGAATGAAGCCAGGGAGAAGGATATGGCAAGTACAAAGATCAGAATCTTTGAAAACAACTCACTTTTTTCAAAAAGTTTCATAATGCCGGCGGAATCCGAAGGATCCGCAAGGTCTTCCTTTTTCGAAAGGTTCCGGATTACCTGACATAAGATGATCCACAATGCAAAAAATACTGCCATTCTGCCAAAGAAGAATGGAATATTCATATATGGTGATTTATGACTGAGAAGTTCATCACCTGCTATAGCACTTTTATCCGACCAGCTGTAAAGGTCGTGTAACCCGAACCAGAGCAATAGGAAGAAGCATGCTGCAAAGGGCAGGTAAGACATCAATGCCTCCGGGACCCTGTTAAATGCTGACGACCATCCGCTCTGAGTTATTCTCTGAAGGACAAGAAAGAACAGAGCGCCTATAGTGATGGAGAAAAAATAATAATTAACCACCAGGTAGCTTGCCCAGGTCTCTTTGGTATTTGTAAGAATGCCCGAAACGAAAGCAGCGATACCAATCCCTGTCAGTACCAGTGTTACTAACCTGAAGGTTCCCGGGATGATCACTTTATCCTTCATGGCATTTGCTTATTAGAGTCATACTTCTGAAGCTCTCTGATGTAAAGCACTATCTTCCACCGGTCATCGGGTTGGATCTGGGAGGCATGAGCACCCATAGTCCCGAAACCGAGTGTTATAGAATGAAATATCTCTCCGTCTTTAAGCATGACTGCATTATCGCGCGAAAGAGGAAGAGGTTTTCGCGGATAGAGGCCGCTGGTAAAAAGGATTCCCGTCACCTTCGCCTTTAATCCCATGGCAGCCGATGCAGAAAGTATTGAAAACTGTCTTTCCTCTGAGCAGGTTATCATCGGTAGGCAGTGAATGGATTCTGAAGCTCTTTTCCTGCTTTTATGCGTGACTCCGGATCGATAGTGTATTCAAAAGGAGTAAATAGCCTCGTGGTATTGTCCCGTCTGCAGGAACTCTCATTGTCATCCCATCCCTGAAATTTGGATTTTTTGTAAATGTCTCGTATGCTGTTGAATAGAACATATCAGGAAAATAATCCCATCCTGGCATTCTCCTGTCCCTGTCGCAGCTGAGGCTGATAACCGGCCAGAGTAACAAGCAAAAATGATTTGAAAATATAACGCGGCATATCAGTATCTGTCATGTAATTACTTTCTCAATTTTCTTTTCAACAACTTCCGAAGCACCATTTTCAATCATCAGGTTTCCGGCATTTTCTGCGTCAGAACCATCAGGAGAAACTGCTTCCACGACGATCACGAACCTGTCATCGGTCGACCTCAGGTCGAATATGGTATTTTCACGGCCCGGGTAAAAGCTTTGCTCCCGATGAGAAGACAGCAAGACTGCCAATGGCTACGAAAAGTATTGTGATAACAACAGTAATCACAACAAATGAAGGGAACGAGTTGAAAGGCTTTCCTCCATAAACAATCGGCCAGCTTATAACGCATGCCCAGACAAGGAATCCCAGTGTTGCAGCTGCTCCGGCAAGACCCAGGAAATATGCCGCGGTCGGAAGCTTCGTTTTCCGTTTCAGCATGTGAAAGACCTCATGGACAGGGTATGGAGTAAAAACATCATAAATAGAAAAACCCTTCTCGTGCAATGTCCTTACCGAGGCAATAAACCTTTCCTCATCATTAAAAATTCCTATTCTGAACGATCTTGTCATTCCAGCTTTTTATTAGTCGTCCTGTTTATCACCAATCCTGAGAACACCTTTCAATTCGCTTACAGCCATAATGGGGATATACCTGAGAAAGAGCAGAATCCCGCTCGTAAACAGGCCTATCGTAAACATGAATACACCGACATCAATTATGGTGGGATTGTAGGGTGCCCAGCTTGAAGGCAAGAAATCCTTGCTGAGTGAAGTTACAATGATGATGTATCTTTCAAGCCACATCCCAAGGTTAATGCATAGTGAAATCAGAAGCAGTGAAACCCAGTTTCTCCTTATTTTCTTAAACCAGAAAAGCTGGGGTATAATAGCGTTGCAGATTATCATTCCCCAGAACTGGATATAATAGTCACCGGTTATCCTGTTCCTGAACTGTGTGAAGATCTCATATTCACTTCCGGAGTACCAGCTGATAAAAATCTCGGTTGCATATGCAGTACCCATAATAAGCGAAATAAAAACAAGTATCCTTGCTATTGCATCCATGTGATTATCAGTGATATAGTCCGTGAACCTGTATATCCTCCTCACTATTACCATAAGGGTCATTACCATGGCAAAACCGGAGAAAATTGCCCCCACAACGAAGAATGGTGGAAAAATAGTTGAATGCCAGCCCGGTTCAATACCTACAGCAAAATCGGTTGAAACTATTGAATGCACCGATACCACCAGAACTGATGTTATCCCGCCAAGGACGAAAGCCAGAGATTCGAATCTGATCCATTGCCGGCTGGAACCCGTCCATCCAAGGCTGAAAAAGCCATAAATTGCCTTTTTCATTTTAGAGGCCGTTCTGTCCCTGACAGTTGCAAGATCGGGCAATGTGCCCAGATACCAGAACGATGCCGAAATAAGGAGATATGTTGAAACTGCTGTGAAGTCCCAGATAAGGGGTGAATTAAAATTTACCCATAACGGACCCCGGGTATTAGGGTAGGGGAACAGAAAGAACATATTCCAGACCCTGCCCATATGTATTGTCGGGAAAAGGGCGGCACACAGCACGGCGAAGACTGTCATAATTTCCGCGGACCTGTTAATTGAGGTTCTCCACCGCTGCCGCAGAACAAGAAGGAATATTGAAAAGGCAGTTCCTGCATGCCCTATACCTATCCACCAAACAAAGTTTATAATATCCCAGCCCCATGCTACCGAGTTGTTTAAACCCCATACACCAATTCCCTTAGTCACGGTAACGTATAGTGCATAAGTCCCGAAAAGAGTTGCAATCAGTGAAAGTCCAAGGGCAATGTACCACCATCTTCCGGGCTTAACCTCCATCGGATTAAGGACCTCCCGGGTGATCTGTCCCAGTGTCTTGTTCCCTTCAATCAGTGGTCCTCTTGTTTTTCTTTTGTACATTGCTTATCCTGTGGTAATTACGACCTTTTAATTTCGTCATTCCAAACCTTAGTCAAAAACCTTGTTGCGGGAAGGGTATGCAGATCTTCCAGCAGACCATACGATCTGGGATCGCTGAACAAGGTTGATACCCTGCTGCCTGCATCGTTACGATTACCGAACACTATTGCTCCTGCCGGACAAGCCTGCATGCATGCAGTTTTTATCTCGGAATCGGCAAGTATCCGGTTTTCAAGTTTAGCCTGAAGCTTTTTCTCCTGGATCCTCTGAACGCAGAATGAGCATTTCTCAACGACACCCCTTTCCCGTACCGTAACATCAGGATTCAGAACCATTTTCCCAAGGTCGGAAGCAGAATTGAAGTCGAATGCCTTATTGTTGGTATATCGGAACCAGTTAAACCTTCTTACCCTGTAGGGGCAGTTATTGATGCAATACTTTGTTCCAACACACCGGTTGTATGCCATCTGGTTAAGTCCTTCACTGCTGTGATTGGTTGCCGAAACCGGGCATACATTTTCGCAGGGGGCATTATCGCAATGCTGGCATGTGAGCGGCTGGAAAAATACCATCGGATTCTCCTGCTCATCTGAATAATACCTGTCAATTTTTAGCCAGTGCATGATGCGGTGACGGGTAACCTCGCTTTTTCCAACTGTGGGTACGTTGTTTTCCGCCTGGCACGCTATAACACAAGCATTGCAACCAACACATAAATTAAGGTCTATTGCCATTCCCCAGTGAAAACCGTCATATTTTATTTCGGGATACAAAGTCCTGTGACCCGATTCAAAATCTTTGTGGAATTCATTTCCTGAAGAAGGATCAACTTTATATTTGCTCAGATTTGTAAATCTTACAATTGGTCTTCCTTCCATTAAGTCGTGCAGCTGGGTAAGTGCAAGCCCGGTATGCCCGCCTGTTTTTACGGGTTTGTTTGTTGCAAATCCATATGCCCTGTTCCCGTCCGTCATATCAACAAAAGGATAGACGTTTACACCCTTCCGGTCGGCTACCGGACCTGAATTTGTCCGGCCGTAGCCTATTGCAACAGAAATGGTTTCTTCAGTCTGACCGGGCTGAACAATCGCCGGCAGGATCAGACCCTCCCTGATCTGTATAAGGTCGCCTGTTACAATTCCAAGATCCTGAGCATCATGTTGAGATACCGATGCAACATTCTCCCAGCAATGCTTGGAAACCGGATCAGGAAGCTCCATCAGCCAGGGGTTGTTTCCATGCTGGCCCGATCCCATAGGAATGCTCTCAGCCAGAATGATCTCAAAGCCAGTTTCTGCTGTATTGCCCTGTTTCAGTGCTGGGTGTATCATTGCTTCCTGACTGAACTGCCAGACTTCCTTTCCTGGTAAATTATAACTGAATACCCCGCTGCCAAGCGACTTGTTCCAAAAATCACTGAATACAGGCATTCCTGAATGTGGAAATAGGCTTCTTCCCACGCTGCCTTAAGATACCCATGATAATCAGCAGTTCTTCCTGACCATTTCAATAACGAATCCTGGAATGATCTTGTATTAAAGATCGGACTGATACAGGGCTGGGCCAGGCTTAGCTGTCCGGGAATGATTTCAGCATCATCCCATGATTCAAGAAAATGGTTAACAGGGCATTCATATTTTGATTTTCCAACAGTTTCGTTCAGACTGACTGCCATATTTACAGTCAGTCCGGTCTTCTTCAATCCGGCAATAAAATCCTGTGAAGCTGGATAGTCGTATACGGGATTCACATTATACAATAAGTAATGCACCGACCCGTCCTGCCTTCATATCATTTACAAGGTTCTGCATATCGCCATCAATGCCCGAAGCAATATTCAGGTTGTTATTCAGATCAATGCACGGAGGATAATTTCCCAGCATATTGTTTATCCGGTTTACAATTATCTGAATTCCAACATTGTTTGAACCTGACATCACAATTGACCTTCCTTTTGAGGCAAAGAGCTCAGAAGCGAGGTCAGTAATGTCCTCCCTGAATCTCGTCCCGGGAAGCTTTTCCTGTCCGGTCAGCTCAGCGATTCGGTTATGGAGGTCGGTAAGCAGTATTTTTTCTTCCGAAGGCTTCAACTTTTTTCTTACATCAGCATTGCTGCCCGTAATGGTTACACCCGACCCGAAATGGATATGCCTTAGCATTTCTTCTTTTACGTTTCCAGGCTTTCTTCGGGAAGTATAACCGGGAATAAAATGAACAGGACTGATCCATGTTCCCAGGAAATCGGCATTTATTGAAACTACAACTCCGGCTTTGCTGAAGTTGTAATCCGGAATTGCAGGTTTTCCGAAACAGATCCCGTTTGCTTCAATGATTGCTGAGTAAGAAACAGCATCATATTGAACCCACCTGAATTTACCGAATCCTTTGCCGAATTCCTGTATCAGTCGTTTAGTTGAGGGTGAGATAATACTGGAGGTCAGGAGAACGATTTCTCCTCCTTCTGCATTGATTTTTGCAAGATCACTCATAATCCGGGCGTCAACTGTTTCCCAGGTTGTTTCTGTATTGTCGACAGAAGGGTTTTTTAACCTGGCATCATCATAAAGGCTAAGTACAGAAGCCTGTACCCTTACTGTAGTCCCTTCACGGTTAAATGCAGAAAGCGAATTTCCCTCAATTTTTATCGGGCGTCCGTCACGTGTCTTGACAACAATTGATGCATATTCATGTCCGTCGTAATAACCCGAAGCGTAGTACAAAGCCTTGCCAGGTGTGATTTCCGGCGGCTGTATTATATATGGCAGGGCATTCTGAACAGTTCTCCTGCACGCAGCCAGCACAACTGCTGATCCAATGCCGTAGCCGAATACCTTCAGGAAATCTCTCCTGTTAAAATCGTGGTCTCGGAATTTCTTTCTGCTCTTATTCATTAATTCCCTGTACAGATTTACATTCTTAATAATGGCATTTCATGCATTCAGTGCCACCGATCATATTTACGGTTACCGAATCTTTAATGCCAGATCTGATCCTGTCCGACAATTGTTTGTATTCGGAATAAAACAGGTTTGATTTGAAATTCACGTTTCTTGTACGGTGACAGTTTATGCACCATCCCATCGAAAGATCCGATACCTGTTTTATAATATTCATTTCCTCAGTGATGCCATGGCACTCCCTGCAATTCAGCTCACCTGCGCCGGTATGCTGGGCATGGCTGAAAAACACATGATCTGGAAGGTTATGCACTTTGATCCATTTAACAGGTACTTTGTTATCGTTCGCGTTTATTATTTTTGCAATCTCAAAGGCACCCGATCTGGTTCCATTCCTCACGAGGAGGTGGCAGTTCATGCAAACGTTAACAGGTGGAATGCCTGCGGTCTTGCTTACCTTTGCAAAGCTGTGGCAATAAATGCAATCCGTTTTGTTCTGTCCGGCATGAACGGCATGAGAAAATTTAATCGGCTGGTCGGGCGAATAGTTCCGGGTCCTGCCCACTTTTATCGCATCAACCACCAGGGTCCGGGTAATAAATATTGCTGTTACCGCGATGACAGCAACAAGGATCCATTTTCTTTTAATCTTTTTTGTAATGATCAGGTCCGTTAACGAAAGTCAGGAACAGGACAGATGCCAGAATAAAAAGCAGAAGGTTGGTAATCACAGGCTTATCAGGTGCAAGCCCAATATTTACGAACCTGTCCATATAAGCCTTTATGAGTGTGATATCTTCCGGAGTAAGCTGAAATCCCTTGTGGACCTCCATCATTTTCTTTCCTGCCGGTGCAAGCAAAGCCCTGCTCAGATCGAGCGCACTTTTCCCGTTGTACATTGTTGCAATCGCAAATGCATCGGGGTTCCAGTTAAGGGTATCGGAAACACGTGTATTGTGACAAAGGGAACAGTTAACTGATTTGTCGGGAGTATAGGCTAGTCCAAAGAATAACCTTTCACCCCTTATGAGTTCCTCTCCGGTAAAAGTTTTTCTGGCATAAACCGAATCAGCATTCTGATACAGGAACGGAGAAGCGACCAGAAAGCGTCCTGTAAAAAGGTACGCTGTAAGCAGACATATGACATATCTTTCGCGAAAGGAACCGGGCATCAATAAAAAAATAAAACTTCTTATTCTAAATTCTCCAATTAAAGACTTTCATTCCCCGCAAAATCCGTTCTTAATGATTGTGAAAAACATCAGGTGTGCTTACCTTAGTAGACCATAAACCGGCCATTTTGTTTATGGTTGGCAGTAAAGTTTACTAATTCCGGATAAACAAAAATAAGAAAATTTTAATTTTCGCAGCTGACTTTTTATTGCATATTGATCTTTTTGTGAAGTTTCCGTCTTTGTTTCCTGATGCCCCGGGAATAGATAACGAGATACATCACTGGTATCATGACAAGCGTAAGGAATGTGGCAAAGCTCAGTCCGAAAATTATCGTCCATGACAACGGGCCAAAAAACATTACATTATCACCACCGAAATAAATATGCGGATTAAAAGAGGAGAGAAGTGTTTTAAAGTTTAAATTCATTCCGATTGCCAGAGGTATCAGACCCAGGATTGTAGCTGTTGCTGTAAGAATTACCGGAGTGATACGGGTCTTTCCTGCTTCGATGATGGCCTGGCGCGTCTTCACTCCCTGTATCTTCAACCGGTCGGTAAATTCCACAAGCAGTATCCCGTTTCGTACGACAATACCGGCCAGTGCTACAATTCCCATTCCTGTCATTATGATCGAAACGGTCATGCCGAATATCATATAACCGATAAAAACACCGATCAGACTGAAGAAAACCTCCGAGATGATTATCAGAGCTTTGGGCATTGAATTAAACTGTGTTATCAGAATGAACATTATCAGGAAAATTGAAACAAGCATAGCTTTTGACAGGAACACCATTGATTCCTGCTGATCTTCCTGTTCTCCCGTAAGGCGGATATCGATATCGGGTGATTTGGTAAACAGGGGAATTGCCTTCCTGATCTGCGCATTTATCTCATTTGCATTAAATCCAAGCAAAACATTTGAGGACAACGTAATTACACGTTTCAGGTTCAGCCGGTTGATCTGGCCATAGCTGTTTATATAATCGAGCTGAGCCACTGCTGAAAGAGGGATCTTGCGCAGGATTCCTGAGTTCATATCCATGTATGTAATCGTCAGGTTGAGAAGCTGCTCAATATCTTTTCGCTGGTTATCCTCAAAACGGAGCATGATCGGATACTGATCCTCTCCCTCGCGATACTTTGCGACCTCTTTTCCAAGCTGGCCTGTCCTTATTGCATCTCCCACGACGCCAGCCGTAATTCCTTCATAATTAGCCCGCTCACGATCAAGATTTATCAGGAGCTCAGGTTTATTAACTGCAAAGTCGGATTTTAATTCTTCAATACCACCAATCTGCAAAGAATCAATATAGCGTCTAAACCTCTCGCTGTTTGTCACCAGTTCTCTTAAATCATCGCCTGCAATTTCAATATTCACCGGCTTCCCTGTCGGCGGACCCATGTTTATCTTATCGACCACAATTTCAGCTCCCGGGATATCCTCTAAAGCATTTCGTAACTGGTTCAGGTAGACATTTGTCCTCTTACCTTTTCTTTCATTATACTGGACGAAATTGATGGCGATTTTAGCAAGATTGGAGGATTTTGTGGAATTGTCGAATTCATTTTCTGAGGCAAGAAATGCGACATTTGTAATAATCGATTCGACAAGGGGGTTTTTCGGTCCAAGTACACCCATTATCCGCTTTTCCACTATACGGGTTACAGAATCTGTAACAGCTATCTCGGTGCCTACAGGCATCTTAATAAAAGTATTAATGGTATTTGGTTCATTATCAGGGAAAAATACCACCTTTGGGTGCATAACATTCCACATGAACATTGTGAATACAAAGAGGCCGGCCATACCCCAGAGCAACCGGCCAGGTCTCTTACCTTTCAATGCCCATTTAAGCAGATTCTCATATCCGCGCATCATAGCCGGAATTGCTTTTGTCTGAAACCTCCTGAATATTTTGTAAGCCCAGAGATTATGGAAAAGGTATGAGAGAGCGACAAATGCAATCAAATTACCGATGCCGATCCGTCCCAGCAGATAAAATGGTAATGAAACCAGCACTATCCATCCGGTATTTTTAAATACCCGCCTGCGATTGACTGGACCATCTTCCTCTTCATGCTTCATAAAATCGACAGCAAAAACAGGGTTAATGATATAAGCCACTATCAATGACGCAAAAAGAGTGATTATAAGGGTAATCGGTATAAACACCATGAATTTGCCGACTACCCCCGGCCAGAATGCAAGGGGAACGAATGGGGCCAGAGTAGTCATAGTGCCGGAAAGAATAGGCATAAAGACTTCTCCTGCAGCATATTTTGCCGATGTGGAAATAGGCAACCGGGTTTTCCTGAATATCCTGTGAGTATTCTCAATTACAACAATGGCATCGTCAACAACTATCCCGAGTGCAAAGATGAACGCGAACATTACCAGCATATTCAACGAAAAGCCTATTACAGGGAGGAATATAAATGCAATAGCCATCGACAGAGGGATCGAAAATGCAACAAAAAGGGCATTCACAAGTCCCATAAAGAACATCAGTACTATTGTAACAAATATAAATCCTATAATGATGGTGTTATTCAGTTCATTGACGGTATCACGGGTATAATGTGACTGGTCGCCTGTTGTTTCAATTATGAGATTTGAGGGAAGCCGGGTTTTTTTCATGTCATCGATGATCGTCTTTATTTTGTCAGATGCAGCCAGAAGATTCTGCCCGCTCTTTTTGATGACATTTAGAGTGATAACATTCTGACCATTGAATCTCGCATAATTTTCAGGTGCATGATAGGTATCAGTAATTGTTGCGATATCCCTGAGCTTTACGATAGCTCCGCTGGTGGCATTAAGTATAATATTCCTGATCTCATCAACATTCTGCACTTCGCCGATAACGCTGATGGAGCGGCTCATTCCCTGCAAATCGATATTACCACCGGAAACAGTCATATTATTAAGGACTACTGCCTGATCCACATCTCTGAATGTAAGTCCTGCAGCCCTCATCTTATACATGTCAAGGTTGATCTGGATCTCGCGGTCGAGCGCCCCGCCAATCTCAACCCTTGTGATCTCCTTAAGGGTCTCAATCTGGTCCTGGATCTCATCAGCATATTTTTTCAGCCTGTCAAGCGGAATATCGCCCGACAAATTAATATATTGAATAGGTATCTCCGAGAGATCTATCTCCATAACAGTCGGCAGGTCGAACGAAGGATCATTCGGCAGGTCCTTCCTGGTTTTATCAACAGCATCGGAGACCTTCTGCTTTGCATCCCGGATCTCGACTCCTGTGTTGAATTCGACAATAATAGATGAAAAATCCTGTACAGATCGGGATGTTATTTTTTTTACATCGCTTATCGATTTGAGATTCTTTTCCAACGGTCGTGTCACCAGGTTTTCCATATCAGAAGGGGAAGTACCGGGATAAATTGAATTAACAACTACCATTGGTATAACAATTTCAGGAAATTGTTCCTTTGGAATTGTATAATAGTTCATTAACCCAAACAAAGAAATCATAAAGACCAGAACGTAGACACTAATCTTACTATCAATAGCCCAGCTGGTTGCAAAGAATTCCCTGAACTTCTTTTCCATAAAAATAGGTTTTAGCGGCTGATAGTATCAGCTTTACAATTTCTTATCAAATCTTATATATTCCCCATCTATCAATTCCTGAAAACCGGCGGTAACAACTTTGTCGTTAACTCCAAGCCCATTAAGAATTTCAGCAACTCCGTTATAGGTGTTGCCAATAACAACCGGCTGTTTGAAAGCTCCATCGTATTCGTCCTTTTTGCGGACAACATAAACGTAGCTTCCTCCATTATCTGTCAGAATTACATTCATGGGGATCTGTATAGAGTTTTCGGAATGATAGTCGTTTATCTGAACAATGGCAATCATGTTTGCCTTCATTTCAGGAAACCTGTTTGCGATCCGGCTTTCAATAATGAAGGTCCGGTTAACAGGATTTATATATCGGCTTACGAAATCGATTTTTGCTTCGATCTGCCTGTTAATATCCGGAAATAATACTTTGATTTTATCACCGGCCTGAACTCTTGCAGCATAAGCTTCAGAAACTTCTGCAGTTATCTTAAGACTTCTGAGTCCGACAACGCGGTAGGCGGGAGAATGCGGATCGGGTGAAACCACACTTCCTGCTTTGATATTACATTCCTCAATTGTGCCGTCGACAGGCGATTTGATTTTGAATTTTTCAACCTGTTCTTTTAATGAGGTGATCTGCTGATCGAGCGATTCCTTTGCAGTTTTTGACTGCATGTATTGTACCTCGCTTCCGATCTTCTGATCCCACAGGCGCTTCTGCTTCTCGTATAAATCGGAAGCCAGATTATACTGTGTTTCCAGGCTTTCAAGCTGGCTCCGGTATTGCCTGTCGTCGATCTGAGCCAGTACCTGGCCTCTTTTAACATTCTGACCTACATCGGCGTATTTGAAGGTCACAGTACCGGGAACATCGGCATAAACCGCGGCATTCTGATCGCCATCAAGTTTCCCCTGGACCCGTATGTAATGATCGAAAGCATTAGTTTTGACATCTGTAATACCAACAAACCTGAATTTTGCAGGATCCAATGGATCAACAGCGACAGGGTTTTTGTTATTCTCAAGATTCTTTATCTTTTCATCAAGAACAGCCTGCTGCTTTTTCAGCTTGGCGAGTTCTGTTTCTTTACCTCCGCCACAAGATAGCACTGTCAGTGCAATCCCCATAAAGGCTGATATTAGTTTTATGGTTCTCATATCTGATTTGTTTAGTTATACAATAATTTATTAAACAGTTATTCCAGTCAATTGGTTCTTAAAATACGGTCGAGCTTTGCCTTGGCGATTAGCAATGACAAAAGCGAATTGTAATAATTGGATTCAGACGTCAGGAACTGATTCTGGTTCTGTGCCAGCTCGAAACTTGAAGAGACTCCTTCGCGGTACTTAATGATTGTTCTGTCATAAACCTTTTTGCTAAGAGTCATGCTCTCATGGTTTGTAGTGAAATTACTGAAAGCAGTCTGATAGCTGTTCCATGCCGTTTCAAACTCCATGGTCAATCCCTGTTCGGCATCCAGCTTGTTCAACCTGAGTTTTTCAAGGTCAAATCTTGCCTGGCTCACTTTGGCAGACCGCATTCCGCTTGTTACTATAGGTAAGCTCAGAGTTGCCCCGACCACATCCTTAACTGCAAAATTAAAGGAGGGTTGGTTAGTCTGTTCCTGGTGACGGTAGAAAGCTGAAACGCTTGGCAAATACTTTGACTTCTCAAGTTTCAGCAGCAATTCCGAAATTTTTTCCTGTATACCGACCATCTGGTAATCAACACTGTTTTTAAGCTTAAATTCGGGCGACGAGAGATACATCATGTTTCCCTGCTCGATAATGGCAGGAAGGCTGTCGGTCAGCTCCACCTCCTTGTCAAACCCCAGGCCAAGCTGGTATTTTAAAAGTTTTATGGAGATCTCTTTCTGCGACTCGAGTGATGTTATAAGCGTCTGGATATTTGATCTGCTTATATTCATCTGATCCACGTCGGTTTCTTCGTTCAGCCCCTGCTGGTTCATCTTTACCAGATCACTATAGGTCTGGTCAAGTGCTTTCTTGCTCTCCTTCAATAACCTTACATTCTCACCAAGAACCAGAATCTGATAATAGGTGCCCGCAACCGATTCCTTTATCTGATCCTCAGATTTTTCCAGCGCTTTCTCCGATACCTGTTTTACAACCTTTGTGGCTTTCAATCCGACGAAATATTGTCCGTCAAAAATCAGCTGTGAGAGAGTCAGATCAATGGTGGTATTGTCCATCACCCCAAGTTTTATAGGAGCAGAGTCCTTATAAGCGTTAACAAAATCCTGCTTTGTAAGAATGCCATCGGGGAGGGCATCTGTATCAAGGAACCGCCCGAAGGTTATTTCCGGAACAACAAACTGGTGAAGGTAATTGGCAGCTACATTTACCTGCGGGAGACCAAGAGCAAGGTTTTCCCAGATCTTTTTATCTGCCAGACTAATGTCAATTCGGGAGGATTTAACTGTACGGTTATTCTCAAGGGCATATGACTGGGCTGCAGGAATAGAAAGTTTAAGCGTTTCATTGCTCCCCTGACCAAATCCTTTGTAGACCAATCCCTGAACTAATAATATTAAAAGGGATTTTTGTATCAGATTCATACTGGTTCCATTTAGTTTATATCGACGAAATTTTTGTCCTTTTATTCCCGGGATTATAATCCCTCTGAAAGTCAAAATACTGAGGGACAAGAACTCCGGGTATTCCGGTAAATGTGTTGAAGTTTACCTGTCTTTATGATTAACAATTTTTTACAATTGTTGTTCTCGGCACCATGAAAAATTTGGAAAAGGGAAATAATGGGAACACGATGTCCCGGCACAATGGCCGGGACACCCCTCCTTGACAAGGAGGGGAAAGTACTTATAATCAACATACTAACTTTCTCCTCCTTCACAAGGAGGAGTACCCTGACCGAAGTGTCAGGGGGAGGTGGTTGGATTCTTAGATAATCCTGGTAACGGACAGAGTGTGAACAGGGGTGGCTAATACTTTTTAAGAAGTTCCAGAAGCCTGCTATCCAGCTTATGACCTTGCCAGTCAGTATAGTCGATATCAGTACGGCGTGAATCGAGAATACCGAAATCTCCCCTGAAATTCCACAATGCGTAGCCAATTCCGTTAGTTGTAAGGATGTCGATAACGTCACCGAACCAGGCGAGAAATACATTATGCGGTGTTTTATTATAGCATCCGCATTCTCCGCAATGAACGCCTATCCCCTGGTCCTTAAGGGCGATCCATGGTCTTATAGAAATCTTCAAGCTGTTCTCTGCCATAGTATTTTCCATCGATAATGCCTGGCCAGACAGGAACAGGAGCCAGGGAAGGATCCTTCCAGACCCACGATGCCTGGTAATGAGAGACCAGTCCGGGATAGTAACCACGGCAGCTCTGGCCAATATTAAGACCGGTTAACTCGGGTATAACGCTGTTTCCCCCGCCATTGCCATCAGCAACGATCAGGCGATCGGGATTTGCTTTCCATATGACTTTTGAAGCACCTTCCGCAACCGTTCTGTAGATTTCACCCGGGACAGGTCCTTTCTTTGCATACTGGTCATTCATATCCTCGATATAGGCCGGTTCGTTGAAAAGGTCGAAGCTCAATCTCTCAGGTGCGACATTTTTATACCGCTCAGCCCACATCTCCCAGTGGGTATTAAATGCATCCTGTGCTTCCTTATCTTTCCAGAGATTAAAAGGCTCATGAAAGCCTGCATTGATGCAATAGCCAGGGCCTCTGTGCAGGTTAAGACTCACATGAAGATTGTACTTATGTGCCATATATATCAGCAAATCAACCTCTTCTAGGACTTTAGAGTCAAAATTGCATACCTTGTCCTTTGTGATATTTGCTGAACGGTCGAAATTAAGATATCTCGGATAAGCCATTGGAATCCTCACAAAATCGAATCCCCAGTCAACCATCCATTTAAGATCCTCTTCGGTGGTTTTATTTGAACCGGGGTTCCGGGGAGGAGCAGGAGAAAAGAAATCAAGGAGGTTAAATCCTTTCCAGCGGGGCAGTTTATTTTTTGCAGCCGGGGCTGGTGAAGAAAACACTCCATTTCCGGCCAGGGTAAGCCCAGCAGCTGCAACTACTGAGTTTTTAAGGAAAATCCTGCGATTGATTTTATTTCTTGTCATTTTACAATTTTTAAGGGAGTTATAGTCACGGGTCCTAGCAATCCGGATTCTCTTGGAGGCCATTCAGATGCATCGAAAATCCCATTTTTTGTGTTCTCCCGCATCCGGGCCGCCATGTTTATGTTATAGAACTTCTTCCACTGGATATTATTCCTGTCAAGATAAGCAACGCGGTTTGCCATGAGGTTCGATACTTCTATCTCAAGGGAATTCTTTGATTTTAAGTCCTTTTCACCAATTATGACTGTGAATCGTGGACCGATCAGTACTGTCTGCTCTTTTCCGTTAATAATTACCCGTGCACTTTCATATACTTTTCCGAGATCCAGCAACCATGCTTCTCCTTTACCCTTTGGCCTTGTAAAATTGATTGTATATCTGGCAGTTCCTGAGAAGTTCTTTACATCATCTCCTCCTAATTCCGTCCATGAAATGAGCTTCCCGGTTTCTTTTGAAGCAGGCAAAGATGGCCCGCCCTCAATGAAATCCGTTTTCCAGATACCGGTGATCTCTGTTGGAGCAGAAACCGGATCGTAGAATACATATGGCTGACCTGAAACCGGATTTGCAAAAACTGAGATAATCAATGATTCCTCCGGAGCCAGTCTGGTATAAATCTCGAGGTTTCCTTCCTTGTTTATCCGGCTTTTTGATATTCCGTATTGCTCTGTCATGGGATCGAACAGAGCAGCTGCGGCAGCCTTCACACGGAGCGGGAGCCAGCCGTCAAATGCATTATTTCCCTGGTTATTAATGAAATAATAAAAACCGGTTTCGCTGATTCGCCGTATAAATTTAATATTGTTCCCGGCCATTGGTTCAGGCTTTATTCCGGCAAATCTCAATAGCTCATCAACATCCTTTCCTATCAGGATTGAACCATTTCCGAAAACTGCCTTTGAAACTTCCGGATTATTTGTGCCGGAAAACCTGATGCTTGATTTAAACCTGTCGAAAGCGTTTTGTTTCTCTTCGAGGTCACCCCAGCCGGCAACATTTTCCGGAAGATCTCCGAACACAATTATCCTGGCACCATCATTTGCCAGTTTCAGAATGCGTACAAATGTTTCAAGGGGTATATATTTACATCCTGGAATTATCAGGGTTCTGTAAGCACTGCCCTGTGTTTCCAGCTGATCATCATAAAACTCAGTATTTATAATCTGCAGATCGGAAATAAAGTCAAAGGAATAGCCTTTTTCAAGCATAAGGTCGGTGGCTCCCTTAAATGGAGAACCGTTAAATGCCTGGCTTATTCCATCGAAATGCTCAAGCATGCCATGGCCGTATTCCGCATACCTGTCGAATATCGGGAAATAGAGGAGTATTTCGTTATCCGATTTCCCGGCCTGTAAAAAAGACTGAATACGTGCTATATACAGATTCAGTTTTTGAAAGTCGTTCCAGAAGCTGTTGGCAGGTGTGAATTCCACCGAGGCATAAAACAGGAAACCGGGCCAGGGTTCATTCTGAGGCGAAAAACATGTTCCATGGTAGAAAAGATGATTGATCCCAGCGAGAAAGAACAGGTCGGCGTTCTTCCTAACATCGGAAAGGGTTGAGGTGAAATGCTCACCAAGCCAGGTTGCGGCCTCGCACGATGCAAAATTCTTCCCGGCGACATTGGCAGCAGAAGAAGCAAATTTAAGCCGTGTAAGCTCATTTCCTTCTGCTTCCGGGATATCCGATGCAGCATACAAATCAAGAATGTTACCCGGAGATCCGTGTGCCTGGTTGCGGATCGCCTTTCCCTGCCTGTGTGCCCATTCAGCCCAATGGGTTGTGAATTTTTCAAGTATCAGGTCTGAAATAGTCTGCCGGTAGTCAGATAAAACCCGGGCATTTTTGTCGGGATTGTCCTCCTGGAAAAGCGCCTGGAGATTCGCACTGAGGTCATAGCCTCTCCTGAGATAGAATTCATAAAACAGATCGCTGGTCCAGTCCGATTGTCCTGACGCATCGTCAACTTCGTATGAATCATTGAAATAACTACGGAGATATTTTATATTGTAATCTTTGAATATCTCATCAAAATGCTTAAGATAATTATTTATTGCCCGTCCTGAAAAATGATCAATAACATCCCCCTCACCTCCCGGTCCTGCACGTTCAACCTGCTTCCCATGCCATCCCTGGAAAAGGCCATACAGCTTCCAGTTACCGGCAGGAGCAGTCCAGTCCAGCGTGTTTTCTGCCGTAACATTGCCTGTCAGATTAAGGACCTTTCCTGAATCAGAATAAGCCATCAATGCGTAAAGCGGCAGAGGTTTTTCAAAACGTATCTGGTCAAGGGCATACAATTGGAGATCTTTATTTTTGCTTATAGGATCAATCAGCTGTTTGATATCGGGCTTTTGTCCAACAGCCCGTACGAGAGACTGCTGAATGAATTCAACTTTTTCATTTAATTTTTGGCCTCCGGTAAGTGACCAGGTTTTATGGTTAATGTTTTTACAGGCATCTGCAGGATCGACCCATGGACCTCCAAAAGGCCAGCCTGAAGCATTTGCCAGATCAATTCCCAGATCAAGCCGCTCAGCTTCTTTCAGAGTGTAAGTGAACATGTCCATCCACTTTGGTGACAAATAGGGGATGAACTTATCTTCCTGTCCTTTAACTCCGTAGATTACAGCTATTTCCATTCCACCAAGGCCTGCATTCCGGTATTTCTCCATAGCAGCTGTAAGATCAGGCTGGGTAACAATGCTTCCCGGCCACCACCATCGGGTCCATGGTTTGTTCATACGGGCTATCCCGGGCCAGGCAAGCTGCTGTGCAGAAACAACCTGCGAGAATAATAATGTGATGAGCAGTAATTTCTTTAGCATAAATGCAGATATTTCTCTGTGTGTTTTACCCCCCACCCCCCCTGAAGGGGGCCTAAAACCCTTAGTTTGTAAGCCCCCTTTAGGGGGTCGGGGGTAGACAAAGGTTTATTATTCTCTTTAAAGATATAACACATTTCCTTTTTTTATATTTAAACTCTTTAATTAAATCATAAACTTAATGTTCAACTGAAATGTGAATTCCATGGAAAAAATTGACATTCATTCTGCCAGTGAACATGAACGCGATATGGCTTCCCAATTACTGGCAAGTTCAGAGCCGTGGATCACCCTGAAGATAACCCCGGAACAGTGCGATAAAAACTGTCATGATCCTGAATTCATGCTATACATTGCATCCGTCGATAATAAGCCGGGAGGGATTATCCTCCTTGATCCCCGAGGTGTGGCCGGATCCCCCTATATTAAATCGATTGCAGTATTTCCTGAATTCAGGGGGCAGGGATTGGGAAAAGAACTTCTCTCCTTTGCTGAGAATTATTTCAGTACCGGATCCAGGCATTTATTTATTTGCGTTTCCTCATTCAACGGCAAAGCGCGCAAACTGTATGAAAGGTACGGCTTTGAGCCTTTATGCGAATTCAGGGACTATATTATAGAAGGAGCTTCCGAAATCCTGATGCATAAGGGAATATGAATAAAACACGCAGAAAACCATGGCCAATTGTAATTATGCTGTGCGCAACTGCAACAGCGGGTTATATATGCCGCGTAAATATTTCAACCGCGGCGCCATTGCTGATGAAGGAATTTGGCTTGACGCAGATAGAGATGGGAAGGATCTTCAGCTCGTTTCTGCTTGGTTATGCCCTCTTCCAGGTACCTTCAGGTGCGATCGCTGACAGGTTCGGAGCGAGAAAGGTTCTATCCTTTATTGCCTGGTTGTGGCTGATCATCACTGTGTTGCAGACAATTGTCGGCTGGGGACCATTTCATACAGGTGTTGTCACGTCACTCCTTATATTCATGATTTTTCGTTTCCTTCTTGGAATAACTGCCTCTCCGACTTATCCCGGATCGGCACAGGGGGTTTCGAGATGGGTTTTGCCTATGTATCAGGGACGTGCCAACGGGATCGTTATCGCCTCTATTGGTATCGGATCTGCTCTGGCCCCACCTCTTGTTTCGAACATTATGGTTGTTTCAGGCTGGCGGCCTGCACTGATCGCCTCAGCTATACCGGCTCTGATAATTGCATTGATCTGGCTTAAGGTAAAAGAACCTGCTAATGTTAATAATGTTGCCCCTAAAGCAAAGAATGAAGATTTCCCTTTTATTCCTGAGAAAAAAGTCAGGATCAACTCACTAAGTTTTTATCTTCTGACTCTTAGTTACACACTTCAGGGTTATGTCGGATATATTTTTGTATCGTGGTTTTATCTTTATCTGGTTCAGGAAAGGCATTTCGGTTTATTATCCGGGGCATGGATGAGCAGCTTGCCCTGGTTACTGTCAATTATTTCCATTCCTCTTGGAGGATGGATCTCGGATCGATTGGTAAGAGGCCGGCCAGGGCCTGTTTGGGGAAGGAGAATTGTACCATTTGTTGGTATGGCTGCTTCCGGAATATTGATATCTGTAGGTGCACATACACAAAGTGCTTACATAGCAGCTGTCAGTCTGGCATTTGCCACCGCTCTTATCCTGTGTGTTGAAGGTCCTTTCTGGGCTACAATGATGGGAATATCAGGTAGTAAAAGCGGTACGGCAGGCGGAATAATGAATATGGGAAGCAATATCGGGGGATTGATCTCCCCTGCACTTACGCCTGTGATAGCAAGCCTGATAGGCTGGGAGAATGCGTTGCATGTTGCTGCATTTCTGGCAATAATCGGGGCGTTATTATGGTTCGGGATAAAACCGGCCAGCACTACAGTGAAATTAGTACCCTGACAATGGCAGGCAAGAGGTTCTAAACCTTCAAAAATATTTTCTTTTTATACAGAAAATACAGGAATACCCAACCTACAGCCGTTATTGCAATACCCTCCCAAAATGGCCCCCAGGTCGCTGGAAAAAGTTCAATAAAACCGCCAAATAGAAATTTCGAGGCACTTCTGAAATTGATGATCCTCCCTGCCAGGTAAATTGTAATCGGGTTCATTCCGATGACCACAAAGATGAATGCCCATTTTCGCAGGTTCCAGACATCTATTATCAGGTAGAAAACTGAAAACAAAAGAAGGCTAAGCCCGCCAACCCAGCATACAAATGAGCTGGTCCAGAGATTTTTATTTATCGGGAAAGCCAGATCCCAGATCTTTCCGATTATCATTAATGCGACACGCAGTCAATGCCATTATTAATACCTTTTTCAGCTGTTTGTCATGAAGATATTTTGACATCAGGAATTCACCTGTGAACATCCCCAGCAAAGCAGTCGAAATGGCCGGAATAGTACTGAAGATACCTTCAGGGTCGTGATCTCCCAGGTAAAGTTTTCCCGGCATTAATAACCGGTCGATATAACTAGCCAGATTGCCGGTCCGTGAAAAGGGATCAGTTGAACCAAGATCATGCGCCGGGAACAAAAGAAGGAGAAGCCAGTAACCTATCAGCAGCGACCAGAACCAGACTATTCTCCAGTTTAGCTTTGTATTCATGAAAATTATTGCTGCGAACATCCATGCGAGACCAATACGACCAAGCACACTTCCATAACGCAATTCACCAAAATCGAATCGGATCCCGTTATTATATATTATTCCAAGAACTACAAGTATTAAACCCCGCAAGATGACATGCTTATAGATTGATTTCCGGCTTTCGTTCAATGCAGTGCGCTTAGCCATCGAAAAAGGGAATGATATTCCGGCAATGAAAAGAAACAATGGGAATATCATATCATAAAAGTGGAAACCATGCCACGGCACATGTTCAAGCTGGGTGGCCCACCATTTAAGAACCGGCCAGCCTGTTAGAGTTGCCAGGCCGGCAAATATTGCCTCCCCACCCATTATCCAGAACATATCAAAACCGCGCAGGGCATCGAGGGAGTAAATACGCCTTGATGTTGGTTTGCTCTCGTTTTCCATAGTTTTCAGATTGATTTTAGACTAAAAGGATCATCTTAATCATTAGTGTAATGAACTACCACTGCACTATATCAAAGATATAAAAATTGTAAGTTGGTGTATAGAATGCAATAATTTGTCTGAACAAAGCCTTGCTTATTAATATGGCCAATCATGAGCTGGATACTTTTCCGGGAAGAAATCCGGAATTTTTTTTAAATTGGGCAATCTTGTTACTATAAAAACCTGATTTATGAAAATTGACACAAGATTGAGCCAATCATTCCGGATACCTTTTCTTCTTGTTCTTATTACAATGGGGCTTTTAAAGGTCAGCTTTTTGTCTTCATTGTACTCACAACCAGGACAAATACATCTCAGTCTTGCAGACAAAAAATCTCCGAAAGAAACTGCCCCGGTATTAGTTACATGGTGTTCCGATAATTCTTCCGGTAATCAATATATTCAATATGGTCTTACGGAGAGCAGGATGAAGGAAAGAAAAGCAGCTAATACCAACTTTTCAGGGAGACTTGTCTTCAACGCCGCTCTGAAAAATCTTAAAACCGGATCAAGCTATTTTTACAGATGCGGATCCGATAAAGATGGCTGGAGCCCAATTTACAGCTTTAAATCGGAACCTGATACAGGATCATTCAGAGTGGCGGTTATCGGTGACACTCAGAATAATGAAAATAATGAAAATTTCAGAAAAACGAAGGTAATAACGGACCTTGTCAGGAAATATTCCCCATCTTTTACACTTCATATGGGAGACATCGTCGATAATGGTTCAGCAGCAGACTCCTGGAAAGAATTTCTTACAGTTACCCAGGATCTGAATGCAACCTCCCCGTTGATGCCAGTACTAGGTAATCATGATATTCAGAATACAAAAGGAGATGAATTTCAGAAACCATTTCAGAACTATTATGCACTTTTTAATCTTCCGGGCGATGAAGTGAATTATTCGTTCACATATGCCAACGTAAGGTTTATCGGCATTTTTTCAGGGTGTGCCCAGGCGGCAGAAGGAACAGACGAGGTTAAATACAAACCAGGTTCTACGGAATACAAATGGCTCGATTCTGAACTTTCGAAAGCCGATAAGGATAAAAAAATCAGGTGGGTTATAGTCTGGATGCATTACCCGGTAAGTTCATTCGGATGGAGTAATATTGCCGGATGGAAAGAACATGTCCGGCCTCTTCTTGAAAAGCATCGGATTGATCTTTGCCTTTCAGGGCACAGGCATGTTTATGAGCGTCATTTTCAGATGAAAGACGGATTACCTGTTAAAAAGGAATCCTCATCATTGTTTTCGCCCGGTGATGGTACAATTTATATTACTAATGGAACAGCAGGTGGTAATCCGACGGGCCCCGGAGGGAATAATTTAGCTGATATGGCTTTTACTCCGGACAAAAGCATGTACAATTTTGTCATTATGGATGTCAGTAATGAATCGATAACATATCGTGTCTTTGATCAGGATAATACATTAATAGACAGGTTTGTCATTAATAAAGGTGCTGAAAAATAGCAGACTTTAACCTTTTTTAGTATTTCATTTTCTAAATACTTGACTTAAGTTTATTATCTTTATATAAAACCTAAGTTTTTTAAAATAATATCAACTAATCTACCTATTTATGAAAAAAATTCTAATCATGCTGTTATTCCTGGCATCGACTTCTGTTTATGCTCAGAGGATAACGATTACAGGAACAGTCACTGATGAAAAGGGAGCTCCTCTTCCTGGAGCCACCGTTCAGGTAAAAGGCACAAATCATGGGAGTTTTGACAGATGTAAACGGCAAGTATTCTGTTGATGTGGCCGGTCCCAATTCAATTGTCGTATTCTCTTTTGTCGGTTATAATCCAAAAGAGATCACAGTACAGAACCTGACTAATATTAATGTTGATCCTAAGTGAAAGTATGTCCGGGACTTGAGGAGGTTGTGGTTGTTGGTTATGGTACACAAAAGAAACTAAATCTTACTGCTGCTGTCGACCAGGTAACAAGTTCAACCCTGGAGAACAGGTCAGTTCCTAACCTGACTCAAGGGACTTCAGGGAGTTATGCCCAACCTGAATATCAGGTTGCTCGATGGAAAACCAATTCAGTCACCAAGCTACAATATCAGAGGAACAACCTCAATCGGTCAGGGCGGAAGTGCTCTGATCCTTATTGATGGTGTAGAAGGAGATCCGAGTTTGCTAAATCCAAATGATATTGCCAGTGTATCAATCCTAAAGGATGCCGCTTCGGCTTCAATCTATGGTGCAAGAGGTGCATTTGGTGTAGTTCTTATAACCACCAAAAACCCGGAAAAAGGCAGAACGACTATTACATATTCGTCAAACATTTCTATTAAAAAACCTCTTACTGTACCTGATTTTGTTACAGACGGCTATACATTTTCAAAGATGTTTGCAGAATCATTTATTAACGGCGACGGTTCTTTTCCTCAAAATGTAAATAAAGAGATCAAATTTTCCCAGGCTTACCTCGATGAGTTCAAAAGACGAGCTGAGTCGGGACAGCCTTATAATAAAATAGAGGTTGATCCGATTACAGGTGAATATGTTTATTACGGCAGCACGGACTGGTATAAAGAGTTATATAAAAATATTACCACTTCGAGTGACAACAATATTTCTGTTTCAGGCGGTGGTGAAAAGACTACTTATATGATTTCAGGCAGGTTCCTGAATCAACATGGATTATTCCGCTATAATTCAGATGATTATTCAATGGTCAATTTACGCGCAAAGGGCTCAATTCAGGTATTCCCGTGGTTACAGCTTGAAAATAATACTGAGTATTCAGAGATGAAGTACCATAATCCCATTGCAATTGGAGAAGGTGCCGTTGATATCTGGAATCTAATTGGAGTTGATACACATCCTGTTTCTCCGATGTTCAATCCTGACGGCACTCTGACGACAGGAGCTGTGTACAGTGTAGGCGATTTCTGGTACGGGAAGAATGGAATTGACTATTGAAAAAGGCATATTTAAAAATAAAACCTGGATTTACAACCCGGTTTTTTAATGATAAATTCCGGATTAAAGGTGACTTCACTATCAGCAACAGCAAAATAACAGTAAAACAAAACGGGTACCTGTTCCTTATAGCAGCAAACCAGGTGTAATTTTATATGTTGGTACAGCAACTAACGATCTTCAGAATGACTGGCAGAAGACTCAGTATCTTTCATCAAACCTTTATGCTGAATATGAAAATACGTTTAATGATTCCCACTATTTTAAAATAATGGTGGGTTATAATTATGAACAATCAACTTTTGAAAGATCTGGCTGTGACCAGGAACGGCTTATTTTTCCTGAGGCCACTAATATTAGCTTAGCCTTGGGACAGGCAATTACAACTGTAGGAGGGTACGAAAAATGGGCTATTCTTGGTGGTTTTTCAAGGTTGAACTATTCTTATAAAGACAGGTATCTGCTTGAGGTCAATGCCCGCTATGACGGATCTTCTAAATTTCCTTCTAACCAGAGATATGCCTTTTTCCCTTCAGTATCAGCCGGATGGCGTATTTCAAAAGAAGCATTCTGGAATGTTTCTCCAAAGATTATTTCGAACCTGAAAATCCGGGCTTCTTATGGTTCGCTTGGGAATGGGAACATCAATTCATATGTTTACCAGAAACAATACTCAATAAGCTCAGTCAAGTATTATACTGAACGGGGTGTTGCCTCAGTATACAAGCTGTACCTGCTGTTCTTCCTGATGGAATTACCTGGGAAACATCTACAACCACCAATTTCGGACTTGATTTTTCAATGCTTTCTGACCGGTTAACATTTGCAGGTGATATGTATGTACGAAATACCACTGATATGTTTGCAATCGGAATGAACTCTTCCTGCATTTTTTGGAGCTACTGCACCAAAAGGCAACTATGCTGACCTGCAGACGAAAGGTTGGGAGCTTACATTGGCGTGGAGGGATAAATTCAATATTGCATCAAAACCTCTGAACTACGATTTCAGGTTTACTCTTGCAGATAACAGATCTGAAATTACAAGATATAATAATCCCGATAAACTTCTCTCTGATTATTACGTAGGACAAGTCGTTGGTGAAATCTGGGGTTATACAACTGAGGGATTTTTCATTGATCAGGCAGATATTGATTCTCACGCAAAACAGAGCCCTCAGATGCGGGCATCTCCTACAAATATATGGTATCCCGGTGATATCAAGCTTAAGGATCTGAACGGGGATGGCTTTGTCAATATAGGTACCAACAGAGTATCAGATCCTGGCGACAGAAAGATCATCGGCAACAGTGCTCCTCATTTTACTTATGGGATTAATATGGGTGCTGACTGGGATAATTTCTTCCTCTCATTCTTCTTTCAGGGAGTCGGGAAACAGGACTGGTACCCCAGTACAGAGTGTGAGTACTTCTGGGGACAGTACAACAGGCCTTACAATAATATACCCACATGGCATCTCGGGAATATGTGGACGCCTGAAAATACCAATGCCTATTTTCCAAGGACCATGTCGCGTGCTGCATCTAGCAATGTCAACCGAGAACTTGGGTGTTGTCCAGACAAGATACCTTCAGAATATTGCTTACATAAGGCTTAAGAATATTCAGTTTGGATATAACCTGCCTAAAAATCTTATTTCCAAAATCGGAGCAAGTGGTCTAAGGATTTATTTCTCCGGTGAAGATCTATGGTCTTATTCACCACTTTATAAACTTGTCGGCAAAGAACAATTTGATGTAGAAAATACAGGACCCAGGGATCAATTGGTTCAAGACCCGGAAGTGGTGGCGATGGATTTAACTATCCTATGTTGAAGAGTTATTCGTTCGGTTTATCCATAGTATTTTAACATATTTATTAAAAATGATAAGTTATGAAAAAACAATATTTATGGTTCCTGCTTTTAAGCTTCCTTTATTGTTCGCTGTGAGAAGCAGCTGGACCAGGTTCCGGTAGCTACTGCATCAAAAGATGCAGTATTTGGAAGCCAGCAGGGACTGGAATTATATACCAATTCCTTTTACTCTATCTTACCCGGATCTTACCACCAGTCTCGATGCCATGTCTGATTACCTGGCAGTTAAAGCTGTTCCGACTTTTATTCAGCAGGGTGCATTTACTCCGACTTTAAGTTCAGGCTGGACCTGGACAGATCTGAGGAACATTAATTATTTTATTGTGAACTGCAATGATCCTGAAGTTTCTCTCATGTCAGAAAAAACTACACGGTATTGCAAAATTCTTCAGAGCCTACTTCTATTTTGAAAAAGTTAAAAGATTTGGAGATGTCCCATGGACCGGAAAACCGCTTGATGTATCTGATCACTGTTTTATACGGACCGCGCGATCCACGTACATTGATAATGGATTCTGTTTTAGCAGACATTAATTATGCCTGTGCTAATATTACTACAAGCACTGATGCAACCCGTAGTACTGTTACCAAATATGTTGCTTATGCTTTAAAGTCAAGGATATGTCTGTTTGAGGGGACTTTCAGAAAATATCATACCGAACTAAGTCTTCAGAGTACTGCTTCAACCTGGTTAAGCAATGCTGAACTGCTGCAAAAACAGTGATGGATCAAGGTGGGTTCTCAATTAACACTTCCGGAGGAGCTGGTAAATCATACCGTACAGTATTTACAAATACCGCTCCGGTTGCTACCGAGGTAATGCTTTCTGCAATTTCCGATCTTACCTTAAAAATCCTGAATGATGCAAACTGGTACTGGACAAGTGGTACTTATGGTGACAAGGCAAGTTTCACAAGGACCTTTATCAACACTTACCTGAATCTTGATGGTACTCCGTTTACCAACAATCCGGCATATCCAACCATGTTGTTTAAAGATGAAGTAAAGAACAGGGATTTAAGGCTCAAACAAACTATCCGTTTAGGTGATTACAAAAGAATCATGGAGGAACCCAGGTTCCTGCACCGCCTCTCTTTTCATATACTTTCACAGGTTATCAGCCTATCAAATGGACTCTTGACGATATGTATTATGATTCGGAGAGACTCAATAATAATTCCATTTCTGAGTTCCGCTTTGCAGAGGTTTTATTGAATTATGCCGAAGCAAAAGCTGAGCTTGGTACTCTTACTGATGCTGACTGGGCGGCTACTGTAGGAGTACTTCGTACAAGAGGTGGTATCACTGGAGGCTTACTACAAAACCTACTGTGGTTGATCCTTATCTTATTGCGTACTATTTTCCCGATATTACTGATCCGGTTATTCTGGAAGTCAGAAGGGAAAGAGGTATTGAATTGTGTCTTGAAGGATTCCGTTTCAGTGATATTCTGAGATGGAAAAGAGGTGAACTCATGAATCAGGAGTGGAACGGTTTCTATGTTCCTGCACTTGTGACACCAATGGATCTAAATGAAGATGGTATCAAGGATGTTGTTTTCTACCAGGGGACCAAACCATCACCTGTTGTATCGGGAGTCACTTACATTGATGTTTCGCCAATTGTCAGAGGTAAAACAAATTCACAGTTTCTGAAAAACAATACGAGTGGAGAACTGACCTGGATGAATAATATAGCAAGAAAATGGGAAGACAAGATGTATTACTATCCCATACCAGCAACAGACTTAATAACAAACCCGAATCTTGGACAAAATCCTGGTTGGTAGGTTAAATTAATCTTAAAGGCTTGAAGAGTTTTTTCTTCAAGCCTTTTTTACCTAATTCAGACTATCAAATTATAAATCATGAAGAATATAATCGTATCAGTTATCGTTGGCATCGCAGTTCTAATCTCGTCAGTAATTGGGTGTGGCAATTCAAAACCGGAAAAAGAAACTGAAAATAACTTAACAGTTAAAATATTAAGCTATAATGTCAAAAACTGTATTGGAATGGATGGGGTTGTTAACTACCAAAGAGTGGCCGATGTAATCAATCGTATTGCTCCTGAAGCAGTTGCACTTCAGGAACTTGATAGTGCTACTCAAAGAAGCAATGGAATAATTGTATTAGATGAGCTTGCCAGACTTACAAATATGTATCAGACCTATGGTGCTTCAATTATCTATCAGGGGGGTAAATATGGAGTCGGAATACTGACAAAAGAGAGACCTCTTAACTGGAAAAGAATTCCTCTTCCGGGAAGGGAAGAACAAAGAAGCTTGTTAGTTGTTGAACTCGAAAAATATGTGCTTGGATGTACGCATTTCTCACTAAATGAAGAGGATAGATTGGCTTCGGCGTATATAATCAGCAATTCGTTTAAAGATTATTCCAAGCCGGTTTTTCTTGCAGGCGATTTAAATGCTGTTCCTGAATCCATGGTGATTCAAAGCATCAAGAACTACTGGTATATTTTAACTAATCCTTCAAACCCTACAATTCCTTCTAATGCTCCGACTAAATGTCTTGACTATATTTTAGGTTTAAAAACCTCAGATCATACTTTTCAGACAAAACAGACTATTGTAGAACAAGAACCGATTGCTTCGGATCATCTGCCGGTATGGGCAATAATACAGGCTAACTAGACAATTTATTTTGTTAAGGTTTTATAATAAAAGATTCTTTTCATTTCATTCCAAGAATTAAAAATATCGAATAAATTATTATTATTAACTTGCATTTCAAGAGGCTTTCTGAACATGATATTTATCTCCTTTTAAGCAATCTGAAATTTTTAAAGCGGTCACCTATCATATTAATCCCATCTGATTTTGTTTTCATGGTAAACGGCAATTTACGTTCATCGTGTAAAGGAGATTTCTTTTTAATCCAGAGGTATATATTTGTCAAGCTTCTTGTAAATCCCGATGGGCTTTGGAGGGAGAAACCTGCCGGATATGTCTTTTACTCCAAATAAAAGCATGTACAACTTCGCAATTATGACGTAGGTAAGAAAGCTATAACCATCGTGTATTTGATCAGGATAATACACTGATAGACAAATTTAGTACTGATGAAAAGCCCGGGCAATAAATTTCTTTTAACGATTTTTAGCATTTTATATTTCGCTTCATTACATCTGAAGTCCCTATCTTTAAGGAACCTAAATTTTCAAACCTCATTACTAACTAATCTAACTATTTATGAAAAGAATTCTGGTGATACTTTTATTCCTGGCTTCAGCATCTGTTTATGGCCAGCGGATAACTATTACAGGAACAGTGTCCGATGAAAAGGGAGTTCCTCTTCCGGGGGCAACTGTTCAGGCAAAAGGTACAATTCTGGGAGGCCTGACTGATGTTTCAGGCAAGTATTCAATTGAAGTAACCGGTGCAAATCCAATACTTGTATTTTCATTTGTAGGTTATACCTCAAAAGAAGTACCAGTGCAGAATCAAACCGTGATCAATGTTAATCTGCGGGAAGATATCCAGGGACTTGAAGAAGTAGTGGTTGTCGGTTATTCCACTCAGAAAAAAGCCAATCTTACCGGAGCAGTCGATCAGGTAACCAGTACTGCTCTTGAGGATCGTCCTATGGCCAACCTTACACAGGGACTGAAAGGAATGGTGCCTAATCTTAATATAAACATTCTTGATGGCAAACCAAACCAGTCTCCGAGTTATAATATCAGAGGCTTGACCTCTATTGGTCAGGGTGGAAGTGCTCTTGTGCTTATTGATGGTGTAGAAGGTGATCCGAGCATGATAAACCCGAATGATATTGCCAATATATCGATTCTTAAAGATGCTGCATCAGCATCGATATATGGTGCAAGAGGCGCCTTCGGTGTAGTGCTGATCACAACAAAAGATCCATCGAAGGGAAAGACCAGCATAACCTACTCATCAAATTATTCAATAAGAAAACCGATTGCAGTTCCGGATCTGGTTTCAGATGGTTATACATTTGCCAAAATGTTTGCTGAATCATTTTATAACTGGGAAAATACTTTTCCGGCTGCAGTTAATAAAACCCTGAAATTTTCACAGCCATATCTTGATGAGCTTGAAAGAAGGGCCACAAATCCTTTACCAACAGATAAAGAGGTTGAAGTTGATCCGGTAACAGGAGATTATGTTTATTATGCAAGTGATAACAAATATAAAGAGCTCTATAAGGATTATACTACCGGAATGGAACAGAATATTGCAATTTCGGGAAGCAGCGAGAAAACAAGTTTCCTCGTTACCGGGAGGCTTCTTAATGACCCCGGAATTTTCAGGTATAACACTGATGATTATAGCACGCATAATGTAAGAGGTAAGGGGTCAATACAGGTATTTCCCTGGCTTAGACTTGATAATAACTCTGAGTATTCAGATATGAATTATTTCAACCCGATAAACGTTGGTGAAAGTGGTGGCATCTGGAGGAATATTGGGGATGAGGGCCATGTACTTGCTCCTATGTTCAATCCTGACGGTACCCTTACAATGTCTTCCGCTTATAACACCGGTGATTTTTGGTACGGGAAGAATGGTATTACTTCCAAGAGACGATTATTCAGGAGTACAACCGGATTTGAATCGCAGTTCTTTAACAATAAATTCAGGATAAAGGGTGATTTCACTTTGCGTAACAGCGAAAGCAACGAAAAACGCAGACAGGTGCCTGTTCCATACAGCAATCACCCGGGAGTAATAGCATATGTTGGTACAACAACCAACGACCTTAGGGAAACAAGGGATGGAACCCAATACCTTGCTACAAACCTGTACACTGAGTATGAAAATACTTTTAGTGACTCACATTACCTTAAGGTTTTAGTCGGATATAACTATGAACAGTCAACCTTTCAAAGATTACGTGTTCAGAGAAATGGCCTCATCTTTGAAGATGCCACCGACATTAATCTTGCACTCGGACAATCAATAACAACTTCCGGAGGCTGGGACAAGTGGAATATCCTTGGTGGCTTTGGCAGAATTAACTATGCCTTCAAAGACCGGTACCTTGTTGAAATAAACGGACGATATGATGGTTCTTCCAAATTTCCATCTAATCAAAGGTTCGCTTTTTTCCCTTCATATTCGGTAGGATGGAGAATCTCCAAAGAATCATTCTGGAATGTTTCCCCGGCAATAATTTCTGATCTGAAACTGCGGGCTTCATACGGATCATTGGGTAATGGTAATATAGATTCCTACACCTTCCAGGAACAACTTTCGATAACACAATCCGGAAGAATTCTTAACGGTGTAAGACCTCAGTACACGAGAAATCCAAGTGTTCTGCCTGCAGGCCTTACATGGGAAACAGCAACAACCCAGAACATAGGGATCGATTTAACAACATTATCGGACAGGTTAAGATTTGTAGGAGATGCGTACATAAGGAATACAACTGATATGTACACTATTGGTATGACGCTTCCTGCTGTTTTTGGTGCAACTCCTCCCAAAGGAAACTATGCAGACTTGAAAACGACAGGATGGGAAGCGAGCTTGTCATGGAGAGACCGATTTAATGTCAGCGCTAAGCCATTCAACTATGAAGTACGAGTATCCCTGGCAGATAATAAATCTGTTATTACCAAGTACAATAATCCTGAGAAAGTACTGACTGACTATTACGAAGGGCAGAAAATTGGCGAAATCTGGGGTTATGTCACCGAAGGATTTTTTGTTGACGCTGAGGATATTGCAAATCATGCAGATCAAACCCTTTTCAAAAACACCTCGTCTGGTGCGAATTTCCCGGGTGATTTGAAATTAGTGGACTCGGATGGCAGCGGCAAAGTTGACTATGGAACTAACAGAATCGGCAACACAGGTGATAAGCAAATAATCGGGAATAAAGCTGCCCGTTATACCTATACAATAAACCTGAATGCTGAGTGGAATAACTTCTTTATCTCTGCATTTTTCCAGGGTGTTGGAAAACAGCAATGGTGGCCAAGTTATGAAGCCGAACTTTTCTGGGGACAATATAACAGACCTTATAATGGCATTCCAACATGGCAATTAGGCAATTTCTGGACACCGGAACATACTGATGCTTATCTGCCAAGATATGTAGCACGCCTTACAAACAGGGCAGGTTCAATGCTCAGGGAGGCACCGCAAACCAAATACCTTCAGAATGTTGCTTATCTCAGATTGAAAAATATTCAGATAGGATATAACCTGCCAACAAATCTCATTTCAAAGATAGGAGCGTCCAATCTGAGAATTTATTTTTCAGGTGAAAACCTGTGGACAATGTCTCCTCTTTATAAAATCGCGAAAGATATCGATGTTGAAAATACCGGCACCGGATCTGATCAGTTTTTAAACCCTGGTGATACTTCAGGCGATGGATTAAACTACCCGATGATGAAAAATGTGACATTTGGTCTGTCAATAACCTTTTAATTCACCTTTAATATTATAGTTATGAAAAATATATATTGGTTGCTATTCCTCATAATAGCTTTTTGTGCCAGCTGCGAACTTGAACAACTTCCTGAGGCTACCGTATCAAAAGAGGCAGTGTTTGGCAGTGAAAAGGGTTTGGAACTATATTCAAATTCCTTTTATGATATCCTCCCTGACCGGAATACAACTCATCGTGCTGATTGTATTTCTGATTATGCCGCCCGAAGAGATGCTCCTGCTTTTTTAGTTGCAGGGTCTTATACACCTACAATCACCGACAAAACAGATGAATCAGGCTATACCAGAGTATCCCAGGGAGGTGATGCAAACTGGGTATGGACATCATTAAGAAATATCAATTATTTCCTTGTAAACAATAATAATCCCAATATTGCTGTGGATACAAGGAATCATTACAATGGACTTGCAAAATTTTTCAGGGCATGGTTCTATTTTGAAAAAGTAAAAAGATATGGCGATGTTCCATGGATCGGCAAACCTCTTGAAGTTGGAGATCCCGATCTTACTAAACCCAGGGATCCGAGAACCCTTGTAATGGATTCAATCCTTGCCGATATTAACTATGCCTGTGCAAATATCAAAACTTCCAGCGATGGAACCCGTAGCCTTATTACCAAATATGTTGCCTATGCCTTTAAAGCCAGGATATGTTTATTTGAAGGGACATTCAGAAAATATCATACTGAACTTGGACTTACTTCGACAGCAAATACCTGGCTTTCAGAAGCAGAGACAGCTGCCAGGAAAGTGATTGATGAGGCTGGTTTTAAAGTCTATGAAGGAGCCGGTACCAGCGGGTCATACAGGAAAATTTTCACCAATACCGCTCCGGTTGGAGATGAAATTATGCTAGCTCATATTATGGACCTGTCTTTAAGTATTTTGCATAATGCGAACTGGGTGTACACAAGTTCAACGACCGGCATCAGGTTTAATTTTATCCGTACATTCATAAATACCTATCTGAAAATCGACGGAACTCCCTTTACTGATACTCCAGGCTATGAAACAATGCTTTTTAAAGATGAAGTCAAGAACAGGGATAAAAGATTACAGCAGACTATCAGGATGGGTGACTATAAGAGACTGAACGCAGGAGCTCTGGTGCCCGCACCACCAAGCTTTGCCTACTCGTATACAGGGTACCAGCCAATAAAATGGAGTTTGGACGATGTTTACTATGATACAAGGGACCTTAATATAAATGCAATATCGATTTTCAGATATGGTGAGGTTCTGCTGAATTATGCCGAAGCAAAAGCTGAACTGGGTACTCTTACTGATGCTGACTGGGCTCTTACTATTGGTAAATTGCGGACCAGAGCCGGTATAACAGGCGGACTTACCACCAAACCAACTGTTGTAGATCCATATCTTCAGACTAAGTATTTCCCGGATATCACCGATCCCGTTATCCTTGAGATAAGAAGGGATAGAGGGATTGAGCTGTGTATGGAAGGCTTCCGCTTTTATGATATAATAAGATGGAAGAGAGGTGAATTGTTCGCAATGGAATGGAACGGAATGTATGTTCCTGCTCTGGTGACTCCGATTGATCTTAATGAAGATGGTGTTCTGGATGTGGCTTTTTACCAGGGCACTAAACCATCACCAGCTGTTTCAGGAGTTACTTATATAGATGTTTCTGCTGTTGTTGGCGGAAAGCCAAATGCAACGAGACTGAAGAATGATACAAATGGTGAACTGACCTGGCTTAATACAGTACCCAGGACATGGGCAGATAAGGATTATTATTATCCCATTCCGGAGGCTGACAGGTTAATGAATACAAACCTGGGACAAAATCCTGGCTGGTAAGAACTGATCAGGACAGTTTTTGTATAAACTGAAAGCTCCTTTTGCCGTTAAGGTAAAAGGAGCTTTTCTATTTCATACCATGAGTTCACCCTTTTGTGACCGGAGTTATTCACCAGCATATTTGGAGGCTGGGTGAACATAATGGTTTCACCATCAAAGTGATCCAGGTTCTTTAAGTGATCATCTATCATTATATCAGCCTTAATGATGTTTTTGTCGCCGCAAAAAACGATCTGGTTCCAGCCGATGAACGGGAAATTCTCATGAAGCCATAACTGCTTATCTGTAAGACTATTGGGAAATTCAGTCGCAAGAGAAACCACTATGATGCTGTATTTTATGTTAAGCTTTTCCAATACTTCACGACTGCCTGCCATAACCGGGAGATTTCTGAAAAATCCCGGCTGGCTGACCCATTTGCGCTGGTTCGCAAATGCCTCAGCTTCAAGTAAACCGGCAATATCCGATAAAGTCAGCCTTTGTCCGGTTTCCTTTTCCTGCAATTCAAAAAACCTGGCGTAAATATCAACGAGAACCCCATCCATATCTACAAGGATCCGTTTCATTTCCTTTCTTGATTTTTAAGATTATTTAATGTTTGAAAGTAAAAAAAAGCATGATAATAATTGCACGATGAAGCCTATTTAAATTATTTTTACCTGAGTAACCTGTTGTTCAAATATACTTTGCAATTTAATGAACAAGCTGTCAGAATTTTTATTTTTTCGATGTTAAATAACTTTATAAAAACTATGAAAAGAAGTTTAAGGAACTCTAAATGGTTGTTATTCCTAATTCCACTTAAAGTGCTGATCCTTGCAACAGGCATTGTAATTGATGCCCAGTCACCAAAGCCCGGCAGGGTAAGGCTTGAGAAGCTGCAGGACCAGCATAAGGTGAATGTTTACATAAACGGAACATTATTTACATCGTTTCAATACCCGGCCAATATTGAAAAACCATTTTTGTTCCCTGTTTTTGCTCCTGACGGCTCAGTCATCACAAGGGGATTCCCTCTCGAACCCAGAAAAGGAGAGCGTGTAGATCATCCTCATCAGATAGGATTATGGTTCAATCATGGTAATATCAATGGTCTGGATTTCTGGAATAACTCATCTGCCATACCTGCCGATAAGAAGGATGCCTACGGCCACATTGCCGTCCAGAAAATAATAAAAGCCAGGAGCGGTAAACTGGGGATTCTGGAAGTATCCGCCAACTGGGACGACAATAAGGGTAAGACAATTCTTACTGAAAAGACAAAATATGTCTTCACAGGCGATAAAAACTCATATACTATTGATCACATAACCACCCTGACAGCCTTGAATGGTCCGGTTATTTTCACCGATAACAAAGAGGGTCTGTTTGCAATAAGAGTTGACAGGGCTTTTGAGATGCCTTCAAATGAATCGCTTGTATTTACTGACGATAAAGGAAACCCGACTACCGTAAAAGTCACTGACAACAACGGAGTTACAGGGATGTACACTTCAAGCCAGAATCTTAAAGGAGACGCCGTCTGGGGAACAAGAAATGATTGGGTATACCTTTCAGGAGAAAAAGAAAATACAAAAATTGCTTTTGCAATTTTCGATCATCCGAAGAATTTTGGATTCCCTGCCTACGCACACGCCAGGGGATACGGCCTGTTTTCAATAAATAACCTAGGACAAAATTCCTATGACCCGAAGCAGGAGAAGAAGAACTACAACCTTGCAAAAGGGGAATCAATTACCCTGCGTCACAGATTTTATGTTCAGTCAGGTTCCGATCTGACTCCTGAAAAGGCGAATAAGATATTTAAGGAGTTTTCAAGAAATTATTAATTCATGTACTCATCCCCCAGCCCCCTCTCTGCTTTGCAAAGAGGGGGAGTAATCAGTTGATAATGTGTTAATTTCCCCTCTTTACGGAGTAGAGAGGGGAAATACAAAGGGGTGAGTACATAAATAAAACATAACACCAAATAACTATGAAAAAACTAAACTTCATTATGATCGGAATTAGTGTCATTGCAACACTTATTCTTTGCTCATTTTCAGCTGTAACTTTTGCGGCAAAGCCTGTAAAACAACAGTATTATGAACTGAGAATTTACAGATTAAAAGATCCTGGTAAAGGTGCTGTTGTTGACAAATACCTGAAAGACGCCTTTATTCCTGCTATGCACAAAGTCGGTATTCCTAAAGTTGGTGTATTCAAACCTGTTGAAGCCGATACTGCTTTTGGGAAAATGGTCTATGTCCTCATCCCATATAATACAATAGAACAATATCTTGAGGCCATTACGGCCCTTGAGAAGGATCCTGCACACCAGCAGGCAGGTAAGGATTTCCTTGATGCACCATTTAATGATCCTCCCTTTACCAGGTATGAAAGCATATTTATGAAAGCATTTTCATCAATGCCGCAGCTAAGAGTACCTTCATTTACCACCCCTCCTCAGGAAAGAATTTATGAGTTGAGAAGTTATGGGAGCTCGACAGATGCTAAAGCTGCAAAGAAGATCCATATGTTCAATGAAGGCGGCGAAACTGCTATTTTTGAAAAGATCGGAGCCAATGCAGTATTCTACGGTCAGGTTCTGTTGGGAAGCCTCAAGCCGCGTTTAATGTACATGACCACTTATTCGGATATGAAATCGCACGATGAACACTGGAAAGCTTTTGGCAGCACTCCCGAATGGAAAGCACTCTCATCGAACCCGGAGTATGCAAATACGGTAATTAAAGCTAATGCATATCTGCTTCACCCGACAGATTATTCTGATTTTTAACCTTTTTCTTCCTCTGTAACCCTCAGTGTCTTCTCTGTGTCGCCCCTAAATCCCCTGAAGGGGACTTGATTAGCCCCCTTTAGGGGGTTGGGGGCAGAATATACACAGAGTTCCACCGAGTAGTCACAGAGTTAGAACCAAAACACTATTTTGGAAGCTCAATTTTGGAAATCGCCTCATCAACTTCTGCACTGGTGAGTTCATGATCAGGCAGGTTGTTTTCGAAGTATTTCTCATAAGCAGAAATATCGAAATGGCCATGTCCGCTGAGATTAAACAGTATCGTTCTTGAAACTCCTTCCAGGTCAGCTTTTCTTGCTTCATCAAGTGCACCTGCGATAGCATAATTCGATTCCGGAGCTGGCAGTATACCTTCAGTCCTCGCGAACAATACTCCTCCTTCAAAGCATTCCCTCTGCATTTTTGCCTTTGCCTCGATAAATCCGTCCTTGAGGAGCTGGCTTACAAGAACACCTGCACCATGGTACCGTAATCCGCCAGCATGTATCCCTGCGGGTACGAAGTTATGTCCCAGAGTGAACATTGGAAGGAGAGGGGTCATTCCTGCAGAATCGCCAAAGTCGTACATAAATTTTCCTTTTGTGAGCTTCGGACAAGATGAAGGTTCCACTGTAAGGAGTCTTGTTTTCTTTCCTTTCTGAAGATTTTCACGAAGGAAAGGAAATGCAATACCCGAGAAGTTAGATCCACCTCCGAAACATCCGATAACTACATCGGGGTAATCGCCTGCCTTTTCCATCTGGATCAGCGCTTCCTGGCCTATGATAGTCTGATGAAGGACGACATGATTAAGCACGCTGCCGAGCGAATATTTTGTGTATGGATCTTCAACTGCCACCTCCATTGCTTCTGAGATTGCAATACCCAGGCTTCCCGGAGAGTCGGGATCAAGTTCAAGAGCCGTTCTGCCTGCGACCGTCATTGTGGAAGGCGAGGGAATCACCTTTGCACCATAGGTATTCATTAAAAGCTTGCGGCCAGGTTTCTGGTTATAACTGACCTTTACCATGAAGACCAGAAGTTCAAGCCCGAAATGCTGACAGGCGAAGCTCATTGCGCTTCCCCACTGTCCTGCTCCGGTCTCGGTAGTGATCCTCCTGACTCCCTCTTTTTTGTTGTAATAAGCCTGTGCAATAGCAGTATTGGCCTTATGGGAGCCGGAATAATTACCTCCTTCATACTTGTAATAAATTTTGCTTTTTGTACCCAGTGCTTTTTCCAGGTTAAAAGCCCTGAACATAGGAGAGGGACGGTAAGTCCTGTACATGTCAAGTACTTCATCGGGTATGTCAATATACCTTTCTGTCGATACCTCCTGTTTAATAAGCTCCATGGGGAAAACCGGAGCAAGAGCTTCAGGCCCGATTGGCTGTCTCGTTGCAGGATTCAACGGAGGCAAAGGTTTATTGGGCATATCAGCCACAATGTTATACCATTGCCTTGGCATTTCATTTTCGCTCAGTAAAATTTTTGTGATCTTTTCCATAGTTTTAATTATTAGTGGTTATTAAAATTTTAAAAACAAAAAAGGCACGCTGCGAACAGCGTGCCTTTATAGGTAAATATCTTTTGAATATTATATAATGGCCTTATTCACAGCTTAAACAGGGAAGCTGCGCCAGGACCAGATATATAAAATTCCATTTTTCATTGGGTCAAATATAACAAAAAATTCAATTTCCAATATAAAAAGTAAATTTTTTCAATTTAAAATTAAAATGTCTGAAAATTATTAAGTACCTGACTTTAAAAAATTAATCAGATTCATTCACTTACCTTTGCGCCGATCTTACGAAGATCATCAAAAAACCCCGGATAGGATTTGGCAACACAGTGAGAGTCTTTTATGAAAACCTCATCTGTTGCTCCAAGTGCAGCGACTGCTTCCGCCATCGCAATCCGGTGATCTTCATGCGAATTTACCCTGGCACCATTCACTTTTCCACCGGTTACGAACATCTGATCATTATTAACCTCGATCGTGATATTCATTTTACCAAACTCCTCAACGATTGTTGATGCCCTGTCGCTCTCCTTGTAAGTCAGCCGCGAAGCTCCCTTTATCCTGGTTACCCCTTCACAGTATGATGCGAGAGCCACAAGCGGAGGAAACAGATCGGGAGACTCGGTAGCATCGAATTCAAATGCTTTCATTGTTGATTTCGCGGCGTCAATATATGAGTCGTGAATTTTCAAATCAGCCCCGGCCATCTCAAGGGCTTTTAATATTCCGGCATCACTCTGGAAACTGGCCGAATGCAGACCTGTAATCCGTAGATCTCCGTTAATTGCACCTGCAACGAGGAGGAATGCCCCGCCGCTCCAGTCGCTCTCTACTTCATACTTCAGAGCCTTGTATTGTTGCCGGCCGGGAATTCTGAAAACCTTGTAATCTTTATTTGAAATTTCTATTCCAAAATCCTTCAGGATATCCAGGGTCATGTCGATGTAAGGCTTGCTCTTCAGGTTGGTGACTTTAATCTCAGAATCATCGTCTGCAAGAGGTAGTGACATTAGCAGCCCGGTAAGCACCTGTGAGCTGATCGATCCGTCAATTTCGCAATACCCGCCCTTCAGGGGGCCATGAATTGTGAGAGGAAGAAAACCGTTGGTGCTTTTGCATATCACGCCCAGCTGATTCAGGGCATCACCTATTAGAAACATCGGCCTTTTTTTTAGCGATCCGGCACCAGTCATAATTATTTCCTCGGGAAAAAGGGCAGCAATGGGAGAGAACATTCGTATTGCAAGCCCCGATTCCCCGCAGTTGAGCTTCTTCTCTTTCAGTTCCCGGCATCCGGTGATCTTCATTTCATGTAATTCAGGTTCAACCTTTGCTCCAAGACCGACAGCAATGCTCATAGCAGCAAGCGAATCGTCACAATATGATGGATTCAGGATAATGCTTTGTCCCTCCGCAAGCATGGCTGCGGCAATAGCCCGTTGAGTCATACTTTTTGAGGGAGGTGCCTTAACCTGACCGCTGACATAGGAGGGCGCAACCGCTCTTTCCATAAACTGACAGTTTTTATTTATCCCTGGTCTTTTTCCTCAAGCCGTTGTTCATGACATTCATCTGGTGATTTATCGATTCCTGGTGAATAGCCTTGAAAATAATGTCGATTACCTCTTTGCTGAGACCTTTTGCCTGTCCTTTGACCAAAACCTTCCTGATAATTTCGTCCCAGCGTGTGGTCTGCAAGATAGTAATATTATTTTCCTTTTTATACTGGCCAATGGTTTCAGCCACTTTCATTCGTTTTTCCAAGAATGTCAAGAAGATGATCATCAAAAATATCGATTTGCTGCCTTAATTCTCCCAGGATATCGAGCAGTTTAGGATCGGATGCAATGGGGACTGCGGAGAACAAGCCGGCTAAGCAATTCCTTAAGATCATTCGGAGTGAGCTGTTGCGCTGCATCGCTGAGAGCTTTATCGGGATCGATATGTGATTCCAGCATCAACCCGTCAAAGTTGAGGTCCATAGCTTTCTGAGAAATTTCATAAAGATATTCCCTCGAACCTGAAATATGGCTTGGATCACAAATAATCGGAAGGTCAGGAATCCGTCGGCGAAGCTCTATAGGCAGCTGCCAGTTAGGCTGGTTCCTGTAAATTGTCTTTTCATAGGTCGAAAATCCGCGATGCACAGCCCCCAATCTGGTGATGCCCGCCCTGGCGATACGTTCGATTGCCCCTATCCACAGCTCCAGTTCAGGGTTAATGGGGTTCTTGACGAGGACCATAACATCAACTCCATTCAAGGCGTCTGAAATCTCCTGTACCGTGAAAGGATTAACAGATGTTCTCGCACCTATCCACAGCATATCAACGCCATACTTAAGAGCTTCATACACATGCTTTTCGTTTGCAACCTCAGTTCCAACCATGAGTCCTGTTTCCTTTTTAACATTTCTCAGCCATTTAAGCCCTTCAATTCCCACACCTTCGAAGGAATTGGGACGGGTCCTTGGTTTCCATATTCCAGCCCTGAAAACGCTTACCTCTTTTAGTTGAGTCAGCTGGATTGCAGTCGACATAACCTGTTCCTCAGTTTCTGCACTACACGGCCCGGCGATCAGGAATGGCCTGCCTTTGTATCCTCTCCAGTCTGTTACCAGTGTTGTTTTTGATTCGAGTACCATGATGAAATATTTTTAGTTCAGTATTTTTCTTATCTTATTTGCCTCTTCCATAAGAGCTTTTAATCCCTCTTTATCTTTTTCAGAGATCATTTTTCTGAAGAGATTCATTTTTTCAATATAGTTGTCTATTACTTCAATAATAAATTTTGAGTTTTCAAGGAAAATGGGCGCCCATGTTTCCCCGTTGCTTTTTGCAAGACGCACTGTACTCTCAAATCCTCCTCCTGCCAGTGTCAGGATATTCTGTTCTTCCCTTTCCTTGTCGAGCACGCTCAATGCGAGAGAAAAAGAGGTGATATGAGAAATATGCGATACATATGCTACGTGAACATCATGATCGCTGGAGTTCATATATACTTTCCTCATATTCAGGATATCAAGCATTCTTTCAGCAAGGCTCAGAGCATCAGTGTCGCTAAGTTCAGGATCGCAAATGATTGCCGTCTTGTAATCGAATAGCCTTCCGATTGCAGCCAGCGGACCCGAAAATTCAGTACCAGCCATAGGATGCAGTGAAACATAGCGTCCCCGACCTGCGTGATTTGCAGATGCTTTTGCAATACTCGCTTTTGTAGATCCCATATCCGACACAACTTTCGAGGTTCCCTTTATCCTGTCAAGAATCCGTGGCAGCATTACGCAATTGGCATCAACTGGCGTACTGAGTATTATCAGATCACTTCTTTCCACTGCATTATCCATTGTATCAGTCTCATCCACCAGTCCGCAGAGCTGTGCTATGTTCCTGTGCTGAATGTTCGAGTCAACTCCAATAATCCTGTCAGCAAATCCCCGCTTCCGCAGGTCGATCATCAGTGATCCTCCGATTAGTCCTATTCCTATTACTGCTACTGTCATGGTTTTTAATTGTGTCTCCTATTATATTTTTATAATTTAATGGATAAAGTAAATTGATCTTGCAGTTGCAGGTTGCAAGTTGCAGGTTGCCAGTGGTTTGTTTTCAACCTGCAACCAGGAACCAGCAACAGATTTTATAATTCCAGCTTTTCAATTCTTCTTCTTGCTTCCATAAGCCTTCCCTCATCAGCACATAATGAAATCCGGATGTAACGATTTCCATTGGAACCGAAAATGAAACCCGGGGTCAGAAACACGTGAACTTTATTAAGTATATCTTCCACATATTCTTCACAATCGGGTATTGTTTCCGGGATACGTCCCCAGACAAACAGACCTGTCTGGCTTTTATCAAATTCGCATTTCAGTAATCCCAATATTGAATCGGCAATCCTCCGGCGTCTTATATAGACTTCATTTATTGAGTCGTACCATGATTCAGGATTGTTCAGTGCTTCAACTGCAGCCATTTGCATTGGGAAGAACATACCTGAATCCATATTGCTTTTTACTTTCAGGATATTCTTAATGTATTCGCTGTTGCCTGCTGCCATCCCTATTCGCCAGCCTGCCATATTATGCGATTTGCTTAAGGAGTTAAGCTCCAGGCAGGTTTCAAAGGCTCCGTCAACTGAAAGCAGGCTCAGATGTTCCTGATTAAGAATAAAGCTGTAGGGATTGTCATTACAGAGAAGAATGTGGTGCTTTGAAGCAAACGAAACAAGCTTCTCAAACAGGCTCAGGTTTGCCTTTGCTCCGGTGGGCATATTTGGATAATTGATCCACATCAGCTTTGCCCTGGTCAGATCGTAGCTTTCCAGTTTCCCTATGTCAGGAGACCAGCCGTTTTTCTCGTCAAGATCATAATATCTTATATTACCACCAACAAGACTTGTAACAGAGGAATACGTAGGATAACCCGGATTTGGAACAAGAACTTCCTCTCCCGGATTCACAAATGCCATGCTGATATGCATTATCCCTTCCTTGCTTCCCATCAGTGGTAGTATTTCGCTTTCAGGATCGAGCCTTACCTTAAAATATTTCAGATACCATTCCGAAAAAGCTTTTCGAAGCGCAGGATGTCCCGTATAACTCTGGTATCCATGCACATTCGGCTTCCCGGCCTCAGCTGCAAGTCGTCTTATTGTACTTGAGGAGGGAGGCTGATCAGGGCTTCCGATCCCCAGATTTATTATATCCGCGCCGGCATTGCGCATGTTCTCAATCTGCCTTAGTTTTTGCGAAAAATAGTACTCCTGTACAACAGCAGTACGATCGGCTGGTTTAACTTTCATAAAGCTTGTCTCCTTTATTATAAATTCCCAGTACCTCCATATTGCTCGTAATTTTCTCCAGGATTCCTGTTATCTTTTTTATATCTGAATCAGGTGGTAATTCAAGGTCGAGGTAGAACATGTACTCCCAGTCACCATTAAGTCGGGGGACAGACTGGATCTTTGACAGGTTGATGTTCATTTCCGCAAGTTTAACAAGAACAGCAGCCAGAGAGCCCGGCTTATGCCCGGTGGCAAAGCATACAGACACTTTGTTTCCGTCGATATTCCCTTTTTCCGGGCTTCCGATCACAAGAAACCTTGTGTAGTTTTTCTCATAGGTTTCAATTCCTGATGCCAGTATAACAAGTCCATAAATCTCTGCGGCGCTGGAAGGGGCGATTGCTGCGATCTTCTTCAGTTTGTGCTCTGAAATAAGCTTTGCGCTTCCGGCAGTGTCATCCGATTCTACAAGGGTAATGGCAGGGTACTGGTTCAGAAATTTCATGCACTGCGCGAGGGCGATAGGATGCGACCTGATCTGCCTTATATCATTCAATGTCTGGCCCGGGAGAGCCATCAGGTTCTGCCTTATCCGAAGATTATGTTCTCCCAGCATTTTCAGGCCTGATTCCCTGATCAGATTGTAATTATACAATATACTTCCCGACCTTGCATTTTCAATTGCCATTATGGCAAGGTCTGCTTCACCATCTGAAACAGCCTTTAATGTCATGTCAAAAGTTGTACATGGAACGATGTCAATCGTGTCATAACAAAAATACTGTCTGGCTGCTACTTCGTGAAAACATCCCTGTTCACCCTGAATTGCGACTTTCATTTTTAAATGTATTAAAAAAGAAGGGTCCCTTTCCGGGGACCCTTGCTTCCATATTTTATAGTTTACATGTATACAATAATCCCCTTATTTCTTTTTGTAATAAAAAAAGAAGTAAAAATAAGAGGCAAAATATGTGTATACAATATTCATTTATTCGCTTTACTGGCTTACAAAAGTAAACTAATTTTTAAAAAACCAATAAATAATTAACATTTTATTTAAAAGAATGGGAATTTAATTATTTATGACGGTTTAGAAGTACCTGCTCAATTTCTGAAAACGAAATTCGCTTGTATTTCAACAAAATAAGCAAATGATAAAGCAGATCAGCCGCCTCGTTTTTGAAAAGCTCCGGATGCTCATCCTTGGCCTCTATAACCAGCTCCACGGCCTCTTCACCGACCTTCTGAGCAACCTTGTTTATTCCCTGCCGGAACAGCTTGTTGGTATGAGAGCTCTGCACATTCTCATCAATCCGCTGGTTGACAACTTGTTCCAGCTTATATATGAATCCTTTTGATGCCTCCTCTCCGAAGCAGGACTTCTTGCCAGTATGGCAGACCGGACCCGCCGGATCAACTTTAATCAGTAGAGCATCCTGATCACAATCAACTGTTATTTCTTTAACAAACAGAAAGTTGGCTGACGTCTCACCTTTTGTCCACAAACGGTTTTTGCTCCTGCTGAAGAAAGTGACTTTTCCTTCTTTCTCTGTTTTTTTCAGGGCTTCTTCATTCATAAATCCAACCATCAATACCTGTAGAGTAGTATTATCCTGGATTATAGCAGGTACAAGACCATTGCCTTTGCTGAAATTTAAAGAGATCATATAAATTGTTCTTGTTTTATTTTGTTTTCCTCCTCTCAATCTTTTGTTCACCCCCAACCCCCTAAAGGGGGCTTTCCCAAATTGCTTCAAAGACCTCGGCCTTCGGTCGTTGAAGTCGACCTATGGCCGACGAAGTTCACACTCTTACGCTTATCCCCTTATCTGCGAGGTATACTCTTCAATTCAGGAATAGATATCTCACCAAAATGAAAAATGCTTGCTGCCAAAGCTGCGCTGCAGTTCGTTTTTGTAAATACCTCCCAGAAATGCTCCGGCGATCCTGCACCTCCGGAAGCAATAACAGGGATACTGACGTTTTTGCTGATATCCCTTGTAATCTGAATAGAAAATCCTGATTTTGTTCCATCGGTATTCATAGAAGTAAGCAGTATTTCACCGGCGCCGTGCATTTCTGCCTTCATAGCCCAGTCAATGGCCCTTGACCTGGGTTGGAGTCCGGCCGCCATCGATAAAAACGATCCATTCATTATTTACAAAACCTGTATCAATTGCCACAACCACACACTGACGTCCGAATTGCCGGGCAACCTGGGAAATAAGCTTCGGATTCCTGAAAGCTGATGAATTGATACTGATTTTATCGGCGCCTGCTTTTATCAGCAGATCCACATCTTCAAGTGTTTCGATGCCACCGCCCACTGTAAACGGGATATTTATTTCTGCTGCAATCCTGCCAACAAGTTCTGCAAGGGTCTTCCTTTTTTCAACAGTTGCTGTGATATCCAGGAAAACAAGCTCATCGGCACGCTGTTCAACGTATTTTTTAGCCAGCTCAACCGGATTGCCGGCATCCCTTATGTCAATGAAGTTGACTCCCTTGACAGTTCTGCCATCTTTTATATCAAGACATGGTATAATTCTCTTCTTTAACATAGCCGGCTCAGATCTTTTAGGTTGAGAACTCCCTCATATAAGAGCTTTCCCGATAATGGCTCCTTCGCAGCCGATTGCTGATAATTCATCCAAATGGCTTAGTGATGAAATTCCGCCGCTGGCTATCAGGTTTATTCCCCTGATCGTGATAATCTCCTTGTACAAACTCAGGGATGGCCCCTCAAGAGTGCCATCCTTATCAATATCAGTACAGATGGTGTATTTTACACCTTTTAGCATGTAATCCTTTATGAATTCAATAATGTCCGATTCAGTACTATCAGTCCATCCTCCTGTTGCTATTTTACGATTGCTGCAATCGGCTCCAAGGATGATCTTTTCCTGACCCCACTCCGCGAGCCATTCCAGGAACAGGGCAGGGCTGGTAGCTGACACACTGCCGATTGTTACCTGACTTGCTCCGCTTTCAAATGCTTTTTTCAAATCAACATAAGACCTTATTCCACCGCTGAAATCTATTTTCAGGGATGTTTTGCCTGCTATTGATTCAAGAGTTGTGTAATTGACAACATTTTTGTTCTTTGCACCGTCGAGATCGACCAGATGGATAAATTTAATTCCATGATCTTCAATCATTCTGGAAAACTCAAGGGGATCTTCATAGTAGATTTTCTTTGTTGAAAAATCTCCCCGTGTAAGACGGACACACTTACCTCCCATAATATCAAGAGCAATAATGATCCTCACAGCTCCAGAAAGTTTTTCAAGATTTTTTTCCCCGTTTCGGCCGATTTCTCAGGATGAAACTGGACAGCATAAAAGTTATCCCTGTGCATTGCAGCACTGAATGAGAGGACATAATCGCAAATAGCTGATGTGTAATCAGTTATTTCAGCATAATAACTATGAACATAATAAACGTCTTCATCTGCTTTCACTCCCCTGAAAAGATCTTCCCTTTAAAGCTGAAAAATTGTTCCAGCCCATATGCGGCACTTTGTCAAATGGAGGAAATTTTTTGACCGCAGCATCAAAAATTCCCAGACATCTTGTGAAGCCCTCATCAGAAATGCTGCACATAAGTTGTAATCCCAGACAAATTCCAAGGACCGGTTGTTTAAGGGATAAAATAACAGTATCTAATTTTCTGTCTATCAGATACTTCATAGCTGAACTTGCTTCACCCACCCCGGGAATTATGACTTTATCGGCAGTAAGAATCTCGTCCGGGTCATCTGTCACCATGCTGTTTGTACCGAGCTGGTTAAGAGCATTCCGGACCGACTGAATGTTCCCGGCATTATATTTTAATATTGCTATCATAATCTGCCCTTCGTTGACGGAATACTAAAGTTGTCCGACTTTTTGACGGCCATATTAAGTGCTTTTGCAAAAGCTTTAAAGACTGCTTCAATCTTATGGTGTTCATTTTCACCTTCTGCTTTTATATTGAGATTACATTTTGCATTATCGCTGAACGATTTGAAAAAATGAAAAAACATTTCCGTGGGCATTTCGCCGATCTTTTCACGTTTGAAATCCACATTCCAGGCAAACCATGGGCGTCCCCCGAAATCTATTGCCACCTGTGCGAGCGAATCATCCATTGGCAAGTAAAAATCCATACCTGCTGATTCCTTTTTTGCTTCCAAGCGCCTTCGATACTCCTTCACCAAGGGCAATTGCCACATCCTCAATCGTATGATGATGATCGACTTCCAGATCCCCTGCGGCATTTATCATAATGTCAATATTCTCCGTGTTTGGCAATCTGCCCCAGCATATGATCAAAAAAGCCGATACCAGTGTTGAGATTTCACTTATTCCTGATCCGTCGAGGTTGATATCAACAGTTACGATGTCTCATTAGTCTTGCGCTCCACGAAAGCCGTTCTGGGAATCAATTCAGATATCTGGAGATATCAGCCCAGTCGGTAGTATTAAACAGTGCATCAGGATGTTCTATTGCTGTTTATATAAATCGCCTTGCACCCAAGATTCTTTGCGAACTGAAGATCGGTGTTCCTGTCGCCGATAACAAAAGAAGAAGCAAGGTCGACTCCATCTGCGAGATATTTTGTCAGCATTGCTGTTCCCGGTTTTCTTGTCGGGGCATTTATCTTCCGGGAATGTCCTGTCGATAAAGATTTCCGCGAACTCTACACCTTCTCCTTTAAGTATCTGAAGCATTTTATTATGAGCAGGCCAGAATGTCTCTTCCGGGAATGAGTCTGTCCCGAGACCATCCTGATTGGTCACCATTACCAGTTCATAATCGGTCTCTTTGGCAATTTTGGAAAGAGCAGTTATTACGCCCGGAAGAAACTTCAAACTTTCCAAGAGAGTCAACCTGTTCATCTGCAGGTTCAGTAATGATTGTTCCGTCCCTGTCTATAAAAAGTACCTTCTTCATAATACAATCCTGCGCAATGCCTTTATCAGTCTGTTGTTCTCAGCCGGCGTTCCTACTGTAATCCGGAGACAATCCGGTACTGTTTTGCTCCGGTTCCTGACAATTATTTTTTCCCCGATCAGTTTTGAATAGATTTCGTCCGCATTTCTGGTCTTTACCAGGAGAAAATTTGCATCCGAAGGAAAGACCATCTCAATAATACTCAATTTTTTAAGAATCAGGACCAGCCTTTCTCGTTCAGTTTTGATCCTTTTCACCCTTTTTTTGAACAATCTCATGTGGTTAAGGCTTCTCAACGCTGCTTTCTGGTTAATTGTGCTGATATTATACGGAGGTTTTATCTTGTTGAAATAGTGAACAATCGAAGGATTTGTAAAAGCTATTCCGACCCTGGCGGCGGCCAGGCCAAATGCTTTACTGAATGTCTGCATCACAATAAGGTTGCTGTATCGGCTGACCATTGTTTTTAATGACTCCTGATCAGAGAAATCAATGTATGCCTCATCGATCACAACTATCCCCTCAAAACTTGAAATAATGAATTCGATATCAGAACTCTTCATTGAGTTTCCCGTGGGATTGTTAGGCGAGCATATAAGGATCAGCTTAAGATCCGGGGCTGCCAGCCACGGGATAACGCTGTTCAGATCAATTGAAAAATCAGGTCAAGTGGAACCTTGATCAGCCTTACAGAATTTATCAGCAGGCTGAAACCTCGTACATTCCGTAGGTCGGGGAGAAGGTCAGTGCCCTGTCAGTTCCCGGATTACAGAATGTCCTGAAGCAAAGATCGATTATTTCATCACTTCCGTTCCCCAGGAAAATGTTTTCCTCGGGAATTCCTTTTATCCCGGCTGATAGCTTTTTTCAGCTCTCTCTGATACGGATCAGGATACCTGTTTAGATCTCCGTAAGGATTTTCATTGGCATCCAGAAAGATTCCTTCCTGTCCCTGTAAATTCATCCCTTGCACATGAATAAGGAACCAGTGCCTTTACATTTTCTCTTACAAGTTTGTCAATATCAAGCATCTTTGAGTGAATTTAGACGTATTGTTACAGCATTTTTATGCGCTGACAGGGATTCGGCTTCTGCCATCTGCTCAATAACATTTCCGAGATTATTCAGACCTTCAGAAGATATTTCCTGGAAAGTTATTTTCCTTATAAAGCTGTCAGTTGAAACACCGCTGAAATTCCTGGCAAATCCATTGGTTGGCAGTGTATGATTTGTCCCGGAAGCATAGTCGCCGGCGCTTTCACAGCTGTACTTATCCTATGAATACTGAACCTGCATTTGTGACTTTGTCAGCCAATTCCAGGGACTCGGAGGTGGAGATTATTAAATGCTCCGGAGCATAACGATTGCTGAATTCCATGCATTCAGGGAGATCGAGTTGAGTAAAATTAACAAACTGTTTTCCAGCGCTTTGGCAGCAATATCTTTTCTTGGTAAAAGCGTTAGCTGACTTTCAGTCTCAATCTGAACCTTCTTCATTATTTCTGAGTCATCAGTTACCAGAACTACCTGGCTGTCAGGTCCATGTTCTGCCTGTGCAAGAAGATCAGAAGCAACAAATGAAGGGTCGGCACTGCTGTCAGCAATTATAAGAACCTCACTGGGACCGGCAGGCATATCAACTGATACTCCGTCAGGCTGAACCATCTCTTTGGCTTTTGTGACAAACTGATTCCCGGGACCAAATATCTTATACGTTTTTGGTATGCTTTCTGTTCCATAAGCCATTGCAGCAATTGCCTGTGCTCCGCCTACCTTGAAAATATCTGTTACTCCTGAAATACTTGCTGTATAGAGGATTAATGGATTAACTTCGCCCTTTTTCCCTGGAGGTGAACAAAGAATAATTTCTTTGCATCCTGCTATTTTTGCCGGTATTGCAAGCATCAGCACAGTTGAGAAAAGAGGTGCTGTTCCACCCGGAACATATAGTCCGACTTTTTCAATGGGGACATTTTTTCTCCAGCATCTCACTCCAGTTGTGGTTTCAACAGGGGGTTCCGTTATAAGTTGTGACCGGTGGAATTTTTCAATATTTGTTTTCGCGTATTTATTGCCTTTTTGAGATTTGCCGGTACGCTTGCCAGCAGAGCCGTCCATCTCGGCCTGTGAAACTTTCAGGCTTTTCAGAACCGCGCCGTCATATTTTTCTCCAGTTCGTAAAGTGCAAAATCACCGTTACGCCTGACATTCTGTAATATGGCTTTTACGGTATCCTCGAGATCTGAACGGTCGAGCGCCGGCCGTTTGCAAAGGGAATCCCATTCATTCCGTTTTCGGGTAAATAATCATTCTCATTACAGGATCATTTTTTCAATTGGTATTACAAGTATGCCCTCCGCACCTGCATTCTTTAACTGATCGATCCTTTCCCAGAATTCGTCTTCCTTGACAACAGAGTGGATACTGCACCATCCTTTCTCAACAAGAGGCAGCAATGTGGGGCTTTTCATCCCTGGAAGTATCTTGCAAATAAGAGGGACGGCCTCTTCAGGTGCATTTAGAAGTATATATTTATTTTCCTTTGCGTTCTTGACCGCCCTGATTCTGAAAATCAGGTCGCTTAGGATTTCCAGTTTTTCAGCATTCAGGTTTTTGTTTGAGATTATAACTGCCTGACTTTTAAGAATTGTTAAAACTTCGCGCAACCCATTGGTCATCAGTGTACTGCCAGTACTCACAATATCACAGACTGCATCGGCAAGTCCTATACCCGGGGCAATCTCGACACTACCGCTGATCTCTTCTATCTCAGCAATAATATTGTTCTCTTTGAAATAGTCATTGAGCAGTTTTGGATAGCTGGTTGCCACCTTCCTGTTCATGAAGTATTCAGGTCCTGTGAAAACTTCCTTCTGTGGAATGGCCAGGCTTAAACGGCAATGAGCAAATCCGAGCTGTTCAAGTATTCTGACATCCTTCGCTTTCTCGAACACCATGTTTTCACCAAGAATGCCAATGTCAGCAACCTGCTGTTCAACATACTGAGGTATGTCGTCATCCCTGAGGTAAAGAACCTCAATGGGAAAATTCTCAGCGCGGCTTTTAAGTACATTTGCTCCATTGGATATCTTTATTCCGCATTCTTCAAGCAATTTGCGGGAATTTTCACTTAATCTGCCTGTTTTCTGGATTGCAATTTTTAGTTCACTCATTTTGTTTTCAATTAATCTGAGCAAACCTTTCAGGAACAAAAAACCCGTCAGATCTGCTCAGACGGGTTTATGATATTTTCTTGTTACTCCATATCAGAATCTTCCCGCCTTACAGCAAGTATGAAAATGATGATGATGTAACTTAATTTGAATCATTTCTTACGGTTATACATGCAAAGATAATAATAAATTAATGAATAATGCAAAAACAGTACTAAAGTAAACAAAGACAAGTATTACACTCTATCTGCAACCAGGTCACCGACCTCAGTTGTTGAATAACCCATTTTCCCCGCAGCCATATCCTTTAATTTATTTGCTGTTACATCCATAACAGCGTTCTCAATAGCATGGGCTGCTTTTTCTTCACCAAGATGCTCAAGCATCATCGCCACGCAACAGATTGCGGCAAGCGGATTAATTACATTTTTACCGGTGTACTTCGGAGCCGATCCGCCAATAGGTTCGAACATTGAAACACCTTCGGGATTAATATTCCCTCCTGCAGCAATTCCCATTCCTCCCTGGGTGATAGCCCCAAGGTCAGTTATAATATCGCCAAACATATTACCGGTGACGATTACATCGAACCATTCAGGATTCTTAACCATCCACATACAGGTTGCATCGACATGATAATATTCCCTCTTGATATCAGGATAATCGGCTTTTCCCATTTCGTGAAATGCCCTTTCCCAGAGATCAAAAACAAATGTTAGTACATTGGTCTTTCCGCAGAGCGCCAGCGTTTTTTTCCTGTTTCTTTTCCTTGTGTATTCAAATGCATACCGCAGACAACGATCAACCTGCATGCGGGTGTAAATCATGTTCTGGATGGCAACTTCATGTGGAGTTCCCTTCATTGTTACACCGCCACTGCCTGTGTAAACATCGCCGGTGTTTTCCCTTACTACAACATAATCAATATCTTCCGGCCCCTTGTTTTTAAGAGGTGTTTCTACTCCGGGGTAGAGTTTCACAGGACGTAGATTAATGTATTGATCAAGGTCGAACCTGAGTTTCAACAGAATTCCTTTCTCCAGTATCCCGGGCTTTACGTCAGGATGGCCGATAGCTCCGAGGAAAATGGAATCAAACTTTTTTAGCTGGTCTGCTGCAGAATCCGGAAGGACTTCACCTGTTCTGAGATAGCGTTCTCCTCCAAAGTCGAATTCTTCAAAATTTATCTTAAATCCGAATTTTGACGCAACAGCGCTGAGAACTTTCCTTCCTTCTCTGACAACTTCCGGTCCTGTACCGTCTCCGGGTATTACAGCGACATTAAATGATTTGCTCATATGATTACTCTTCTTTTTGTTTAATGATAAGAAACAGTGATAGTTATGTTATAAAATCAAGCCAAAAGATTCTTACGGTCCTTACCATTAAGTCCTTCGAAGATGTTCAGCATCTTTTCTGTTGCCTTGATAGCCGACTCGGTTTGATCTGCGTCAAGTCCCCTGGTACGGAAATCCCGGTCATGGTAGCTCCAGGTAATTACAGTTTCAACGAGAGCGTCAGTTTTGCCTCCCGGAGGTATAGATACCTCATAATCAGTAAGATTAGGCAGCTCTTTCCCCAGCTTCCCGTAAATTACTCTCAATGCTTTCATGAATGCGTCGTATTGTCCATCGCCGGATGAAGTTTCCTGGTAAAGCTTTCCTTCAATATCGATCTGAACACTGGCAAAAGGCTTTAATCCGTAGGACAAGGAAAGCGAATAATTCTTTATAAATATTTTATATTGGGTCCTGTCATTCCCAAGCACATCGGATATTATAAACGGCAGATCCTCAGTAGTCACATCTTCCTTTTTATCACCAAGCTCTATCACGCGTTGAGTAACTTTAGCCAATGATTCAGGATTCAGGTCCAGACCAAACTCTTCAAGGTTTTTCCTGATCGTAGCTTTACCTGACTGCTTTCCGAGCGCATATTTTCTTCTTCTGCCAAACCTTTCAGGGAGGAGGTTATTATAATATAAATTATCTTTGCTGTCGCCGTCGGCATGCACGCCGGAAGTCTGTGTAAAAACATTTTCACCCACAATGGGCTTATTCACAGGGATCCTTATTCCGCTGAAAGTCTCAACGATCTTGCTTGCCTTTGTTATTTCATGTTCATCAACTCCTGTTTCCGCACCCATCTGATCATGCAATACTCCGATAACGCTCGAAAGCGCCGCATTACCAGCTCTTTCGCCAAGTCCGTTAATAGTAGTATGTACTCCCCTGATACCTGCCCTGACCGAAGAAAGTACGTTTGCCACCGCAAGGTCATAATCGTTATGGGCGTGGAAATCAAAATGAATTGACGGATATTTATCTGTCATTTTTTTGCAGAAGGAATATGTCTGATCGGGATTTAAAATGCCCAGGGTATCAGGAAGCATAAATCTTGACACTCTTTCATCTTTTAGATTGTCGATCATATACATTACATAATCCTCAGAATTGATCATGCCATTTGACCAGTCCTCCAGGTATATATTAACCTGCATGTCAAGCTCTTCTGCCTTTTTTATTATTCCCCTGATATCATTTACATGCTGTTCGGGGGTTTTCCTTAATTGTTTTTCAAGATGACGGAACGACCCTTTGCAGAGGAGATTTATAACTTTTCCTCCGGCGTCATGAATCCAGCTGATAGAAACATCTCCATCGACAAAGCCCAGAACCTCAACCTTTCTTTGCAGATTGTTCTGCCTTGCCCATTCCGTTATCCTCCTCAATGCTTCAAATTCTCCAGAAGAGACCCGCGCCGACGCAACTTCAATCCGGTCGACCTTAACATCTTTCAAAAGGAAAGTGGCTATATGGACCTTTTCAAGAGGGGAGTATGAGACACCCTGTGTCTGTTCTCCGTCCCTCAGGGTAGTATCCATTATTTCAATTCTCATCTTAAAACTTTTTAGTTTTCTCAAATGAGGTGATCTGGTCCCTGATGCTAAGCAGGAAATCAATATCATCGAGTCCCTTCAGCATACACAATTTCTTATATGGATTTATTTCAAAAGTTACCGATTCCTCGATTGGAAGGATCGTAAGGAGCTGTTTTTCAAGATCTATACGAACTATGGTTTCGGGCTTTTTTGTAACGAGATCAAGCAGATCCTGCAGAAATTTATCCGGAACCACAACAGGAAGCAATCCGTTGTTAAGGGCATTGTTCTTAAAAATATCTGCAAAGAAGCATGAAACCACAGCTTTGAAACCATAATCATATATAGCCCAAACAGCGTGTTCACGACTTGATCCGCTGCCAAAATTTTTCCCTGCTACCAGTATTTTCCCGCTGTAACCGGTATTATTTAATATAAATTCCTGGTTTGCTTTTCCTGCTTTGTCAAATCTCCAGTCACGGAACAGATTTTCACCAAACCCTTCCCTGGAAGTGGCACTAAGAAACCGTGCCGGGATTATCTGATCTGTGTCAACATTTTCCAAAGGTAATGGTACACAGGTCGATTCAAGTATTTCAAATTTTTCTTTAGCCATTTCAAATTAATTTTACTCCGATTGACTAACCAATGAATTCACGGGGATCGCTTATTTTACCCGTTATTGCGGCAGCAGCAGCAGTAAGCGGACTGGCAAGCAGAGTACGGGCACCCGGGCCCTGCCGTCCTTCAAAATTCCTGTTTGATGTGGAAACTGCATATTTGCCCGCCGGAATTTTATCCTCATTCATCGCCAGGCACGAAGAACATCCGGGCTGTTTCAGCTCAAACCCGGCTTTATTCAGGATCTTAACCAAACCTTCCTTAATTGCCTGCTGTTCAACAAATTTAGATCCCGGGACGATCAGGGCTTTAACCTGTGGTGCTTTTTTCCTGCCTTTAACAAGTCTTGTAAAAGCCCTTAAATCTTCAATCCTGCCGTTTGTGCAGCTGCCGACAAACACATAATCCACAGGCTGCCCGAGCATTTTCATGCCTGGAACAAATCCCATATAGGCAAGCGATTTAAGATAGGATTTTTCCATCTCCTCGCTGATGTCATCTGTTGTAGGTATCGAATCATCAATTGCGATTCCCATTCCGGGATTCGTTCCGAAGGTTATCATTGGTTTGACATTATCCGCATTGAATTCAAGTTCGCGGTCAAAAACTGCACCCCGATCACTTTTGAGTTCTTTCCATTTCATCAGAAGCGAATTCCAGTCAAAACTTCCGGGCAGTGAAGGAAGCTCTTTAAAATACTGAAATGTAATCTCATCAGGCGCGATCAACCCGCCCCTGGCGCCCATTTCGATGCTCATATTGCAGATTGTCATGCGTGCTTCCATGCTCAGATCCCTGATAGCCTGGCCGGAGTATTCTACAAAATACCCGGTTGCGCCGCCCGTGGAAACCTGTGAAATAATATACATGATCAGATCCTTTGCGGTTACTCCTTTATGAAGTTTGCCTTTAACATTGATCCTCATTTTCCTGGGTTTGGGCTGAAGTACACATTGCGTTGCCAGCACCATCTCTACTTCGCTTGTCCCGATGCCAAAAGCGACTGTTCCGAAGGCCCCATGGGTTGATGTATGGCTATCACCGCAAACTATTGTCTTGCCGGGCTGCGTGTAACCCAGTTCAGGACCAATTACATGGACTATCCCATTCTTCGGGTGATTAAGTCCGAAGAATTCAATCCCGAAGTAGCCACAGTTTTCAGCCAGTCTCTCAACCTGGTTCCTTGAAAGCTCTTCCGCAATAGGCAGGTGCTGGTTAACAGTCGGGATGTTATGGTCGGCTGTTGCAAGCGTCTTGTCCGGCCTGAATACGGGAATTCCTCTCTTTTTCAAACCATTGAATGCCTGCGGACTTGTCACCTCATGGATGTAGTGCTGGTCTATGTACAGTACATCCGGCCCACCCTCTATCGATTGCACTACATGCGCATCCCATATTTTGTCAAAAAGTGTTTTCTGTTCCATGTTTCTATTTAATAACTTCTGTTCCCTTTTTTTATCCGCCTGCCCGCCTGAAGGGGGGTTATTTAATTTTCGAAATTGCATCAATGAATGCCTCCACCGATGCGGTTATTATATCTACATTAGCTGAAAACCCGTAGTAGATCTTCCCCTGGTGTTCAACCTGTATGTGTACTTTCCCAATATCATCACTTCCTTTTGTAATTGCCTGAATAAGAAATTCCTCGAGATGGACGGTTTTGCTTATCAACTGTTTTACAGCTGAGAATGCGGCATCTATCGGGCCATTCCCGGTAGCAGTTGAAGTGTGGACCTCACCGTTGACCCTCATACCGATAGTAGCAACCGGAATTACCGATTTACCGCAGGTAACCTGCAGGAGCTCAAGCTTCAGGGCCTTTTCTCCCGAGAAAACCTCACCAGAAAGGATCCTTAAATCTTCATCATTAATCTCCTTCTTTTTATCGGCAAGAATAAGAAATCGATGATAAAGATCATCAAGATCTTCTTTCCCAAAGGAATATCCCAGGGCTTCAAGCCGGTGGTTAAGGGCTGCCCTTCCGCTCCGCGCGGTAAGAATTATTGATGATTCCTTGATGCCGACTTCGTGAGGATCAATTATCTCATAGTTCTCACGGAATTTAAGCACACCATCCTGGTGAATTCCGGAAGAATGTGCAAATGCATTTCTTCCTACTATCGCCTTGTTAGCCTGTACGGGCATGCTCATAAGGGTCGATACCAGCCTGCTTGTACTGAAAATCAGCTTTGAATTGATTTCAGTTTTCAGGTTTAAAGCATGATGACTTTTAAGTATCATAACCACCTCTTCGAGAGATGTGTTGCCGGCCCGTTCTCCGATTCCGTTCATTGTGACCTCTGCCTGGCGCGCACCGTTTATTATACCCATTACGGTATTGGCGGTAGCCATACCAAGATCGTTATGGCAGTGAGTTGAAATGACAGCCTTATCGATATTTGGAACATTTTCTTTCAGGTATCTTATCTTTTCGCCATACTCTTCAGGCAGGCAATAACCTGTTGTGTCAGGAATATTTACAACTGTGGCTCCGGCTTTTATAACAGCCTCGATGACCTTTGCAAGGTAATCATTCTCACTTCTTCCGGCATCTTCTGCATAGAATTCAACATCCTCAACAAATTTCCTGGCATACTTAACTGCATCGACAGCTCTCTTAAGTATCTCTTCGGGTGTAGTCTTTATTTTATACTTTATATGATAAGGGGATGTACCTATACCTGTATGGATCCTTTTCTTTTTTGCATATTGAAGCGCTTCAGCAGCAACCTCAATATCCTTCTTGACTGCCCTTGTGAGAGCACATATCACTGGATTTGAGATAGCTTTGGAAATCTCAACCACCGACCGGAAATCGCCAGGACTTGAAATAGGGAATCCTGCCTCGATAACATCGACGCCAAGAGCTTCAAGCGCCTGGGCAACCTCAATCTTTTCAACTGTGTTTAACTGGCAGCCCGGCACCTGTTCACCATCCCGGAGGGTGGTGTCGAAAATTATTACTTTGTCGTCCATTCTTGCATTTTTATGATGGTTAATTTCTATATTATTATCTTTTGTACTTTACATCCCCCTATCCCCACCACAAAACCTCCGCTTCAGGCCGGCTCCTTCGCTAAATTTGCCTACTAGGCAAATTCTTAACGCTCGGCCCCCTTCAAAGGGGGAATTTTGGCACTATTTATTGCCTGGTCTTAATTTTCTTACTGCTGAACCAGCTCTCCATAATTCTGAGTTGCCAAGTTCATTTAATTCTGCATCCAATAACTCTTTATAATTCGAAGAGCCTGTCGATTTCAGCACACGCACGCATTCCTCACCGGACTTTACCTTTTTGTACAAATCTTCAAAGACAGGCAGAGTGGCGGCCTTGAATTTCGGACGCCAGTCGAGTGCTCCCCTCTGGGCTGTAGCACTACAGTTTGCGTACATCCAGTCCATTCCTTTTTCATCAACAAGCCTGATAAGACTTTGAGTAAGCTCTTCAACAGTTTCGTTAAAAGCTTCGGAAGGGGAGTGGCCGTTTTTACGCAGGACATCATATTGTGCATCCATTATACCTGCAAGTGCACCCATCAGCACGCCCCTTTCACCAGTCAGGTCGGAGTAGACCTCATTCTCGAAAGTTGTGGGAAACAGGTAACCCGAACCTATTGCGATTCCAAGGGCAAGAATACGGTCCCTTGCTTTCCCTGTAAAATCCTGAAATACGGAAAAACTCGAATTTATGCCGGCCCCGGCGAGGAAATTCCTTCTTACACTTGTTCCGGAACCTTTAGGAGCACAGAGAATTACATCAATATCGGTTGGCGGTATTACTCCGGTATGTTCTTTATAGGTAATTGAAAAACCATGGGAGAAATAGAGTGCGTTGCCCTTCTTAAGGCAAGGCTTGATTTTGGGCCAGAGAATTCTCTGTGCAGCATCCGACACAAGATACTGAATTATGGTTCCTTTTGTTGCAGCTTCTTCCGGGGTGAAAAGAGTCGTTCCCGGGACAAAGCCATCTTTAACAGCTTTGTTCCAGTCGGCTTTGAATTCAGGCGCCTGTCCGACAATTACATTGATGCCGTTTTCTTTCATGTTCAGTGCCTGGGCAGGGCCCTGCACCCCGTAACCAACAACTGCAACAACTTCGTTTTTAAGTACTTCACGTGCTTTTGAAAGAGGGAACTCTTCTCTTGTCACTACATCTTCAATGACTCCGCCAAAATCAATTTTTGCCATTTTCTTAAATTTTTATTTTGTTAATTATACACATTAATCTCCTCCGGTTTATTCCTGTTAGCCTCATCCATCTCCTGCAGATAAGCGTAAAGCTCCTTGACCTGTTTGGTAATTGCCACCCTGCCTGACCTTACAAATTGTAAAACGCCGCATGGTTGAAGCTGATGAAGCAAATCGGTTATTTCAGCTTTATGTCCCGTCAGCTCGATCACAATGTATTCCGGCGTAACTGCAAGAATACGAGCATGATTTGCGCGGACAATATGTTCAATTGTACTGCCCGACATAAGTCCTTTGGTAGTCACTTTGTAGAGGGCTAATTCCTGGTAAATTATCTCATCGGATGAATGGACAAACACCTTCAGAACATCCACCAGCTTCTGCATCTGCCGTGCCACTTTCTGAACCATCTCTGATGTGGTTCTGACAACGAGAGTTAACATCTGGACGCCCTTTACGGCTGATTCTGAAGCAGTAATACTCTCAATATTTATCTGCCTCCGGGTGAGTATTATAGTTATCTGGTTCAGGATTCCTATATGATCCTCGGTGAAAAGCGAAATTGTGAATTCCTGTGTCATGTTATTTACTTTTGTTTTTTATATGTCAATGTTACTTCTGAAACTGAAGCCCCCGGCTCGACCATCGGAAGGATGTTTGCTTCTTCATCGATGCTAACCTCCAGCAAAAAAGGCCCTTCAGCAGCCAGCATCTCAACAATCGAATCCTTAAGGTCTTTTCTTTCTGAAACCCTTTTCCCCGGGATGCTATATCCCTTTGCAATCGCAACAAAATCTGGATTCACCATCTTAGTCGATGCATACCTTTTTGAAAAGAACATATCCTGCCACTGGCGGACCATACCCAGGAACTCATTGTTCATGACGATGATTTTCACAGGTATATTATAGTGGAGTATAGTACCCAGTTCCTGGATTGTCATCTGGAATCCGCCATCGCCGAGAAATGCCACTACCTGCTTTTCCGGCTGACCTATCCTGGCGCCGATTGAAGCCGGCAGACCAAATCCCATTGTACCCATACCTCCTGAAGTAACGAAGCTGTTCGGTTTTGAAAATTTACAATACCGTGCAACCGACATCTGGTTCTGGCCAACATCAGTAACAATGATCGCATCACCATGAGTCAGTTCTGAGACAAGACGGACAACTTCGCCCATTTTAAGGCGTCCCTTTTCCGGCTTCGTTTCTTCTTTTATTACTTTGTCATATTCAGTCTTATCGCAGATCCTGAATTCCCTTATCCATGCCGGATAGGATTTCTCCTTAACGAGCGGTATCAGATGCTCAAGAACTTCTCCGGCATCATTGTTGATCTCAACGTCCACGATTACATTCTTATTGATCTCAGCTTCATCGATTTCGATATGAATTATCCTTGCTTTCTTCGCATACTTCTTTAGATTTCCGGTAACCCTGTCGTCAAATCGCATCCCGATTGCAATGATCAGATCCGATTCGTTGGTAAGCATATTGGCTCCATAGTTGCCATGCATGCCTAGCAATCCTGCATAGAGCCTGTGCTCTGAAGGGAATGCTGAGAGGCCAAGCAGGGTAAGAGCAACGGGAATCCCCGTCTTCTCTGCAAATTTTAAAAGCATATTTTCAGACTTTGACAACAATACGCCGTGTCCCGCCAGTATCAGGGGCTTTTCAGCATGATTTATCATTATGGCAGCCGATTCAATTGCCCTTGTATGCAGGGGTATATTAGGATTATAGCTTCTTAAATAATTGCATTTTTTGTACTTGAAATCAAGCAAATCAAACTGGGCATCCTTCGCGATATCAATGAGAACAGGTCCTGGCCGCCCCGACCTTGCAATGAAAAATGCTTTTGCAATTGTATCGGGGATGTCCTGTGATTTTTTAACCTGAGCGTTCCATTTGGTGACAGGCATTGAGACTCCCAGTATGTCCGTTTCCTGGAAGGCATCAGTACCGATAAGGCTTGAAACCACCTGGGCTGTTACAAACACAACAGGGACAGAATCGAGGAAAGCATTTGCGATGCCTGTTACAAGGTTTGTAGCACCCGGTCCGGATGTTGCAAAGCAAACGCCTGTTTTACCGGTCACCATTGCATAAGCCTGTGCGGCATGGGCTGCGCCCTGTTCATGACGAGTAAGAATGTGAGTAATCTTGTCTTCATAATCAAGAAGCTTGTCATAAACAGGCATTATTGCGCCTCCCGGATATCCGAAAATCGTATCGACACCTTCCTCGACCAGACATCTCAGGAGCGCGTCAGCACCTGTAATGGATTCATACCCGTTTGTCTGTTCAGCTACCTGTGGTGTTTCCTTGTCAGTCTTCATAAAATCGGTTTTGTCTTTTTCTGTTTTATCTTTTTTGTTTTCCCTATTTTGTTCTTTTACCTTTGAGCCTTTGCGCCATTGTGCCATTGTACCGTTGTCACATCCCCCTGACCCCCTTCAAAGGGGGAATTCACTGGCTTATATAATTCTTACGGCGCCTTTGTCGGCTGAGCTTACCATTGCGGCATAAGCCTGAAGCGAAGTGGGGATTATCCTGTTCCTTGAAACAGGCTTAAATGCTTCGGCTCCTTTTGCCTCAAGTTCTTTACGGCGTCTGTTTAGCTCATTATCGGATACTAATGCGTTAATACTTCTGCCCGTCACATCTATTTCTATTACATCACCTGATTTAAGCAGGGCGATTTCTCCGCCTGCTGCAGCTTCAGGAGAAATATGCCCGATTGATAATCCCGATGTCCCACCTGAAAACCGGCCATCTGTCAGGAGCGCACATTTTTTGTCGAGAAGCTTTGACTTCAGGTAGGAGGTAGGATAGAGCATTTCCTGCATTCCCGGACCGCCCTTAGGGCCTTCGTATCTTATTATGACTGCATTGCCTGCTTTTACCTTTCCGGTCAGGATGCCTTCAGATGCCTCTTCCTGCGATTCAAAAACCACAGCCGGGCCGGAGAATTTAAAAGATGATGGATCCACTCCTGCTGTTTTTAAAATGCAGCCGTTTTTTGCAATGTTCCCGTAGAGGACTACAAGCCCTCCATCGGCATTGTAAGCGTTTTCAACACTTCTAATGCATCCCTTTTCCCTGTCAGTATCCGTATTGGCGTAATATGTGTTCTGAGATCCCATCTCTGAATTCCTTTGCATAGAGGGAGCGCTTCTGTAAAGTTCCAATGCTTCAGGTATAGCGCTGCTGCCCATAATATCCCAATCGGAAACGGCTTCCTTCATAGTCCTGTAATCGATCCGGCTTACAGAAGTGTCTATCAGCTTATTCCGTTCGAGCTCTCCCAAAATTGACAGGATGCCGCCTGCACGGTTCACATCCTGAACATGAAAACCTGAACTGGGAGCAACTTTGCAGATGTTCGGTATTTTTCTTGACAGGCTGTCAATGTCTTTAAGTGTGAAATCGACACCTGCCTCATGGGCTATTGCGAGAAGGTGAAGGACAGTATTTGTCGATCCTCCCATTGCAATGTCAAGTGACATTGAATTCATAAAAGCCGGTTTGGTTGCAATGGATCTCGGAAGTACTCCGGAATCGCCATTGTTATAATAACGGTTTGTTATCTCGACTATTAATCCGGCAGCTTTTTTGAACAGCTTAAGCCTGTTTGCGTGAGTTGCCAGTAATGTCCCGTTTCCCGGCAATGCCAGTCCGAGCGCTTCAACAAGGCAGTTCATCGAATTGGCAGTGAACATTCCTGAGCATGAACCACAGGTGGGACAGGCTGACATTTCCATTTCCATGAGGTCAGCATCGCTTACAGAATCATCAGCAGCAGAAACCATTGCATCGATCAGATCGATATTCTTGTTATGGTACCTCCCTGCTTCCATTGGTCCGCCGGAAATGAATACAGCCGGGATATTAAGTCTCATGGCTGCCATGAGCATCCCCGGAGTTATTTTATCGCAATTGCTTATACAGATCATTGCATCGGCCAGGTGGGCATTACAGACATACTCCACGCTGTCGGCAATAAGCTCCCTCGACGGAAGTGAATAAAGCATCCCATCATGGCCCATAGCAATTCCGTCGTCAATGGCAATTGTATTGAATTCTGCGGCAAAGAGACCCCGGCTCTCAATTTCTTTTTTAATAACCTGACCTATGTTATGAAGATGGACATGTCCCGGAACAAACTGTGAAAATGAGTTCACAATAGCTATTACCGGTTTCCCGAACTGTTCTTCCTTCATGCCGTTGGCCCGCCACAGGCTTCTGGCTCCAGCCATATTCCTCCCTGTTATTGTCCTCGAACTCCTTAACTGAATCTTCATCGTCTAAAAAAGGTATTTAAAAAAAAAGCTTCCCGGTCGATCCGGAAAGCCTCTTTATATTTATAATTATACTATTCCCGGATCATCTTTTTCTGGTGACAATAAGAATGAGGGCAATAATATGGATTAAATTTTTATACACTATTTGTTTCAAATTGAACGACAAAAGTATTTAATTTTTTAATATTTCAAAGAGAAATCGCATTTTTTCTTCAATTCTTTTTCCAGGAGCATGAAACAGGTTAAATTTATTTAATGGTATTGATACTTATTATCAGTTAATTACGAGATTTTGTTTCTATTTTTTTTTTCTTACACCATCATCATAAAAATCCTTCTATTACATCCATATCAGAGGATTCCGTGGTACACGCTCTACTCCCCTCGCCATAATACACCGTCTGTAATACCTAATACATTATTCAACTTTCAGCGCTTCAGCCGGATTAGTGAGCGCTGCCCGGTAGGCCTGAAAACTGACGGTAAGCATTGCAACTAAAATTGCACCTATCGATATGACTATGAAAACTATCGCATTCATCTCTATCCTGTAGGCGAATTGCTTCAGCAGGTTTGCCACAATGATCCAGCCAACGGGTACAGCAATTACGATTGAAATCAGCACCAGCATAAGAAACTCCTTCGACAGCGTATACATTATAGTAACCTGATCTGCTCCCATGACCTTTCTGATTCCTACCTCATTGGTCCGTCGCTGTGCCGAGAAGGACGCAAGGCCATATAGCCCAAGGCACGCTATGATCAATGCAAGCATGGTGAAATACTTTAACAGTTCTGTCAGCCGTATCTGGGATCTGAAGAGGTTCTCGTAATCCTGGTCAACAAAACTGTAGTCAAGTGGATAATCAGGTATAACCTCTTTCCATATTTTTTCAACTGACTTAAGCGATGCAGGGATGTTTCCCTGCGTGAGCCGTATAAGTATCTGATTTAGTCTGCTCGTATCGGAGAGGGTAAAAGCAATTGGTTCAATTACCTGGTCAGCACCTTTGAAATGGAAATTTTTCATTACTCCAACGATCCTCCCGTTTAAACCCATGAACCTGAAGCTTTTCCCGACCGGGTCGCCGATCCCCATGATCCTCACCACTTCTTCATTCACAAGAAAATTACCTATTGTATCTTTTGTCATATCCGTAGGGAAATCTCTCGAGAAATCCCGTCCGGATACCAGCCCCATCTTCAGAGTTTTGATGTAATCATAATCAACATTGTTAGTTCCGATAAGAACATTCTTATCCGGGTCTTTTCCTTCCCACCTTGCTCCCCCTGAATTGCTTCCCATCATTACCGGGCTCCATCTTGACGCAGTAACTCCCTGAATCAACGTTTCTTTTTCGAGTTCTTTCTTAAGGGAATAGTATTTTGATTTCATGTTACCGGTTATCTGAATGGCAATCAGATTATCCTTATTATAACCAAGATCTTTGTTAAGCATGAATTTTAGTTGCATGTACATGAAAATTGCGGCAATTCCAATCAACATTGACAGTGTGAATTGAATAACAACAAGGACTTGTCTTAATCTGCCATTCCCTTTACCCGTCGAAGTTGTTCCCTTCAAAACGGAAACCGGTTTAAAGGAGGAAAGATAAAAAGCAGGATATACTCCTGAAACAAATCCGGCAAATAGTCCCGTTGCAACAAAGCCCGCGATAAATTTCACCTGCAAAAGATCGCCGAGACTGAAATTTTTACCCGATGTTTTATTGAATATTCCAAGGAACAATCCAACAAGGATAATGGCAAAAACCATCGCAGCGATAATCAGTAAAAGGGATTCAAGCATAAACTGAACCACCATTGACATCTGACTGGCGCCGGCTACCTTCTTGATACCGATTTCCTTCCCTCTTGCAGCAGCCCTGGCAGTTGAAAGATTAATAAAGTTTATGCAGGCTATTACAAGAACAAAAATTGCTACGAGGGTGAAAACATATACCACGGTTACAGGACCGTTTGTTTCCTTAAAACCAAACTGCTGATGCAGGTGAATGTCAATTAGTGGAAATAAATTATACTTTGTTGTTATCTCGGGAACATATTCTTTCACTATATCGGTAAGCTTTTTGTCGACAGGTTTCGGATCTGAGCCTTTCCCAAGCTGAACATAAGTAAATATTGAATTGCTGTCCCATGAATCATAAATAGCGCCAATTTCATATAAGAATGAAAAAGGTATGATCCCCTCAAAAGTAAACATGGAATTTTTTGGAAGATTCTTTATCACCCCTGTTATGGTGAACTGGTATTTATTTTCAAGAGTCATTGTTTTTCCAAGAGGATTTTCATCTCCAAAATACTTCTTTGCAAGCTTTTCAGAAATTATCAGGGAATGAGGAGCCCTGAGGGCAGTGACGACATCTCCCCTAAGCAGTGGCAACGTAAACATCTTAAGAAAGCCCGAGTCCGCTGCGATTATTGAATTCTCAAAGAATACTTTGTCCTCATTCCTGAACAGGACTCGAGGGAGCCAGAGATTAAGGCGCGTTTGCTCCTTTATCTCAGGGATCTTTTGCATCCATACCGGGCCAGACGGGTAAGGAGTTACTGTCACATGATACCGTTCGCCGGAATAAAACTGGTCTTCTTCAACACGGAAAATATTTTTAGCAGACTTGTTGTATTTCTCAAAGCTCAGCTCATCCTGGACCCATAAAAGTATAAGCAATGAGGCGGCAAGTCCGACCGCCATCCCTGTTATATTTATTAATGTAAATCCCTTGCTCTTAGCAATATTTCTAAGAGTTATACTGAAAAAATTTCGGATCATGATTTTTAAGGTATCTTTTATTAAAGACGTAAATCAAAATCCTTCGCTGCAAAAACCGGTTATTAATCAAAGATCCACTTTGGGTTATTACTTGAATTGCCTGACGTATTCGAGAAAGACCTTTGCACTTTTGTCAAGGTTCTCGATTGACCCTCCGCCTTCCAGCACTTCGCACATTTCATATGCTATATAACCCTGGTAACCAATCTCTTTTAGAGTGTTTATAAAGGTTTTGTAATCGAGGATTCCCTTGCCCATAGGGACAGCTCTCATCTGCGATTCCTGAGGGAGATAATTTGTATGGTTGGCATCGTACCTGAACCTTGGAAGTTCAGCATAGTCAGCTGTTGTGGTGTGTACAATATATGGCTTCATTGTTAAAACAGCCTTTCGGATCTCTTCAGATGACAATCCTTCAAGCGTGGGGGACCAGCAATCGAAAGCCGCTTTTACATTCGGCATATTCACCTCATCAAGCAGCCATTTCATGGCATCGTGATGCAGAGCTATATCGTGATGGTTCTGAATAGCCAGTGTAACGCCATATTTTGCAGACAGCTTTCCTGCCATCTGAAGTCCTTCAACCACCATTGAATACTGCTTGTCATAAGGAATGTCGGGCCGTTCGTAACCTGTATAGATCCTTACCATGTTCGTTCCGAGATCCCGGGCAAGGCGTGCCAGTTCCCCGACATAAATAGCCTGGATTTCAACATTCGGCACTCCGGCTTTGTCAACTCCTGCAGTGAAATCAGTATATCCTCCAAGACATACCAGTTCCAATCCAAGTTCCTTTATTCTTGCTCTAAGTTTCTGCCGGGCAGTATCATCGTAATCAAGAAGAGAGACGTGAGGACGTTTTGCAGCCAGCATCACCCCGTCAAATCCAAGCTCCTTAGCCTTAAGGAGAAACTCATCAACAGTCAGTGTTGCCTGTCCGCGCCAGATACCCATGTAGCTTACCGAGTGCAGACATGTTTTGATTTTGAAATCGGCAGGATTTCCGGTAGGAGTCTTTTGTCCGAAAGCGCCGGAGAAGACGAAAAACAGACAGGATAGAGCAATTGATAGTCTTTTCATGATAAAAAGTGGTTAAGTTGTCAACAGGTCGAATAAAAGTAGGAAAAATCTTTTTAAATTCAACTTAAAATATAACCCCGGGATTATGAGAACACATTTACTGACCCTGATATTTTTTGTCCTATCAAATCTGGCTGTCTATAACCAGCTGCCCCAGGATATTTACATGAAGCCACTAAAGGAAGTTTTGACTGATCTGGAGAAAAAGTACAACATAAAGTTGCAATACAGCGAAGGCCTTGTAAAGGGAATGGAAGTACTTTATCCTTCATGGCGCTACAGGTCAGATACTGAGGCGACTCTTGCAAATATTCTTTATCCTCTTGATATGATATTTACAAAAACAAGCGACAATGTCTTTCAGGTAAGCAAATATGTTTACTATGAAAGGCCGCCGGAAGAAGGGAAAAAACATCTTGAGAAGCTGCTTGCCAGCTATCCTGCTTTGCCTGTATGGGAGTCGCGCAAAGCAGAGCTTAAGAAATGCATGCTTGAACAGCTTAACCTGTCGCCTCTTCCAAAGAAAACGCCGCTAAACCCGATTTACACGCCTAAAAGGAAAATGGATGGTTATACTGTTGAAAATGTTGCAATTGAAACCATCCCGGGGGTTTACCTTTGCGGATCACTATACAGACCTGCCAAAGGAAAAGGTCCGTTTCCGGCTGTGCTTTGTACACACGGTCATGCCAGCAGTGACGATCCGAATAAATACGGAAGGTACCGGCCTGACCACCAATACAGGTGTGCAATGCTTTCAAGAATGGGAGCAGTGGTATTCAGCTATGAGATGTTTGCATGGGGCGAATCAAGGCTACAGGTTGACAGTGAAGTGCATCGGACTGCCCTGGCTCCTACAATGCAGACAATTAACTCAATGCGGGTTATTGATTTTCTGACCTCTTTACCCTACGTAGATCCAAAACGAATTGGGATTACAGGGGAATCGGGAGGCGGAACCCAGACTTTCCTGCTAACAGCACTTGACGACAGGATTGCAGTAAGCGTTCCGGTTGTTATGGTCTCTTCTTATTTCTTCGGAGGATGTCCCTGCGAAAGCGGATTGCCTATTCATTCATGTTCTGATCTCGGAACAAACAATGCTGAAATTGCCGCTCTGGCTTCTCCCCGTCCAATGCTTGTAATCTCAGATGGGGATGACTGGACCCAGCACGTTCCTGAAATCGAATATCCTTACTTGCAGAAAGTATATGCATTGTATGGCAAAACAGAAAATGTTGAAAATGTTCACCTTGCAGCAGAAGGGCATGACTATGGGCCCTCAAAAAGAATGGCAATGTACGATTTTATGGCCCGTCATCTCGGACTGAATCTCAACGGGGTCAAGGATAAAAGTGGCAAGATTGATGAATCGAAAGTAACTATTGAAAATTATGAATCACTGCTGGTATTTGGGAAAGAAGGCAAACTGCCTGCAAATGCCGTCAAGGGACCGGAAGCAATCCGGGCAGTTTTAAAATCCTTGCAATGACTCTTCAGAAATTTTTCTATTTTTACTGGTCTTTTTAAACCTCACACCCCATACCTCAGATCACACAACAGACACCTCGAATCAAATCTTGAACTACCATATTATCATAAACCTGTAAATCTGATAAAATGAAAAGAAGAACAATTTTTTCAATCGTAATAATTTTGACTGTCAGCAGTTTAATTGTTACCACTTTTTATTCGTGCAAAAAAGGACCGCATAAAAATATAGGTTTACAGCTCTATTCGATCCGTGATTCGATAATGAGGGATGTACCTGGTGCTATTGCTAAAGTGCACAAAATGGGTTACACGTTTGTTGAACCTGCAGGATATGATAATGGTAAATTCTATGACATGGAACCATCAGCTTTTAAAGCCCTATGTACAAAGAATTGGCTTAGTGTTCTTAGTTCTCATACAGGACAAGCTCTTCCTGATTCGGCCAGCCGGAATAAGGTAATGTCATGGTGGGATGAATGCATTGCTGCACACGTTGCTGTTGGGGTGAAATATATTGTTCAACCGTTTATGGGAGACGAAGCATACAGGAGTCTTGATACCCTGAAGAAGTACTGCGATTATTTTAATATGATAGGCGAAATGTGCAATACAAAAGGGATCCGCTTCGGATATCATAATCATGATAAGGAGTTATCAACAAAACTTGATGGACAAACTATATATGATTTCATGCTTAAAAACACAGATCCTGCAATGGTTATTTTCGAGATGGATCTTTACTGGGCAGTTGAAGGTGGTGCAAATCCTGTCGATTATTTCAACAGGTTTCCCGGGAGATTTGAATTATGGCATATAAAAGATAAGGCAGAACTGGGAGCCAGCGGTAAAATGGATTTTGCAGCAATCTGGGCCGGGGCTGCTAAATCAGGTATGCAATATGGTGTTGTGGAGGTCGAGGAATACAATTTTGATGAATTCACCAGCTGCCAGAAAAGCATTGATTATCTTAATGCTTCTGATTTTGTTGTTATGCCTGAATAATGATATTTACTTTATGAAACACCTGTCAGGTTTATTAGTTTTTGTTTCACTCCTGCTTTTAAGCTGCCAGAATCGTTATTACTCGGAAAAAGATTTTCAGTCAGTTCTGAAAATTGATTCTCATATTCATATAGACAGTAATAAGGGATATTTTGAAGAGGCTGCAAAACAGGACAATTTCATACTTATCACCCTGAATGTTGATCATTCTGATTCAGCAGCTGTTGAGGAACAATTGAAATTTGCGGTTGAATCGGTTAAGAAATATCCCGGAACTGTATTTTATGGATCTACTTTTCATTTTGATACAGCAGGATGGGGGACCAACAGCTGGAGTGAAAAGGTAAATTCATACATCGACCATGCGTTTTCAGAGGGGATTGTTACCGTCAAAGTGTGGAAGAATATAGGTATGACGGTTCGTGACCGTTCGGGGAAATTCATTATGATTGATGATCCCCGTCTTGATCCTGTTATCGAACATATAATAAGCAAAAATCTGCCGGTTACGGGGCATCTTGGTGAACCCAGGAACTGCTGGCTTCCGCTTAACGAGATGACTGTAAGCAGCGACAGCAGTTATTTTGCCGAACATCCGCAATACCATATGTTCCTTCACCCGGAATATCCCATCTTATGAAGATCAGATCAATGCACGTGACCATCTTCTTGAAAAACATCCTGACCTGTAGGTTCATTGGGTGCCATCTGGGAAGCCTCGAATGGAATGTGGATTCGCTGGCGAAACGGCTTGACAAATTCCCAAATATGGCCGTAGATATGTCGGCAAGAATCTGCCATCTTGCAGTATCAATCGGCTATAAACCGTAAAAGAGTAAGAGATTTTTGCATAAAGTATCAGGACAGACTTCTTTATGGGACAGATTCAGGGGATGACGGTAACTCAGATCCGGAAGGATTTAAAAAGAGAATGCAAAAAACATGGATGGATGACTGGAAATACTTTACTTCGGACGAAGAAATGACTTCGGATCTTTTCAGAGGAAAATTCAACGGACTTCAGCTTCCGAAAGAGGTAGTGAACAAGATCTATAGTGAAAATGCGATTAAGTGGTATAAAGCTTATAATTAGGAATTAGGACTTTCACGTAGGAGTCATAGAGATCCACGGAAACTTTGTGTAACTTGTGGATCCTTTGTGTCACTCTGTGTAATATTTTAGTTTTGAATTATCCTGGCTTTAATGTACGAAAACCTGAAATATTTTTTGATAAAATTAAGTCGCTGGGATTCTGGCGACGGATATTTGGCTGGAGAAAGATCAGAACTTTAAGCTATGATGCCTATGATGAATTTACCAGTCTGACTGAAAAGCTAAGTGCTCTTACCCTGGGCCTTGCAGAAAATGAGGCAAAGTTATCGGAGCTTAAATCAACTCTTGAAAAGAATAAGGAAATATCCTCTAACAGGGTATCTGATCTTTTAGCATCATCGCAAAAGCTTGAAAACAAGTTGGTTATCGTCGACAATGAAATTTCACGGCTAAACAAGGAAAAGACTGACCTGTTGAATAAAATTACCCGAATTGAACAGACTGACATAACAAGGGAGGAAGAGTATAAGAAAAACATTTTTAACATTAATGCCCTGCGTGCAAGTCTTGAAAATGAAAGGAATAATTTAAATGAGGAGAAGCTCAGGGAGAAAGAAGAGCAGTTCGAAAAGCTGAAACTGACATGGCGGGATCATGAGGATTTTGTAAAGTCCGTTATACGAAACATTTGCAAGGCGCACCTTATTCAATATGTTGAAAACGTGCCTTTCAAGGGGAACCCTGATAACACAATAATGATTGCAGGAGAGTATGTGATATTTGATGCAAAGAGCCCTGCCGGAGATGACCTTGAGAATTTTCCAAAATACCTTAAGATTCAGACTGAAAGCGTGAAGAAATACATTAAGCAGGAAAATGTAAAGAGCGATATTTTCCTGGTGATTCCTTCAAATACACTTGATGTAATAAGTCAGTTCTCATACAACATGGGCGATTACTATGTTTATCTGATCACTGTTGATTCGCTTGAGCCCATAATCCTGTCACTTAAGAAAATTGAGAGTTACGAATTCGTTGAACAGCTTACTCCTGATGAAAGGGAGAATATTTGCAGGATCATAGGGAAGTTCTCACATATGGCAAAACGAAAGATCCAGATTGACTATTTTTTTTCTTACCAGTTCCTGGATATCCTTTCAAAATGCGACATTGACCTGCCGGATGATATTTATAAGTCGGTCCAGGAGTTTGAAAGAGCAGAAAAGCTTAATCCTCCCCAGGAAAAGAGGGCAAAGCAGATCATTACAGATGACCTTATTGCTGAAAGCGAGAAGCTTGCAATTGAGGTAAAGGCTAAACTAACGGATAAAAAGGAAAATCCTGATTGAATTACCCTTAAACCAGAATATTGAAATTCTCTGCTTTCTCTTTAATTAATAGCAAATAGTATAAAACTTCTTTCTTATATTTACACGTGAAAGTACACGCGTAAGTAAATGTACAATAATCAAAGCAATGTAAGATGAAAACTAGTGCCGGATTCTCCAATCAGGTAGCTGTCAGATCCTTCCTGAAACATCCTTTCAGATTCCTGCCAGTCATTTGCTTTGCTTTGCCATTATGTTTCCTTACTCAGAGTCAGTCAAATAAAACTGGCATTTCAGTGGTCGGTGGGCTTGAATTCCATAATTGGGCACCAACACCACCAATGGGTTGGAACAGCTGGGATTGCTATGGTCCCACCGTGGTAGAATCGGAAGTAAAAGCAAATGCCGATTATATGTCAAAGTACCTTAAGAAATTTGGCTGGCAATATATTGTTGTGGATATAAGATGGTTTGTTGAAAACGACCATGCGGGAGGTTATAATCAGGATGATCCGATCTATGTCATGGACGAATATGGACGTTTAACTCCGGCCCTGAACAGATTTCCCTCAGCATCCAATGGTAAAGGATTTAAACCTCTTGCCGATTATGTTCACAGCAAGGGATTAAAGTTTGGTATTCATCTGATGCGGGGGATACCCGTAATTGCTGTTAAGAATAATACCCCTATCCTTGGCAGCGATGACAGAGCGCGGGATGTTTATTCACCTGAAGGTCAGTGTATTTGGCTAAGGGATATGTATACGGTTGTTGGCGGGAAGCCTGGTGCTCAGGAGTACTACAATTCAATATTCCAGTTATATGCTTCATGGGGTGTCGATTTTGTAAAGGTTGATGATCTTTCAGGGCGATCTAAGGAAATAGAGATGGTAAGAAAAGCCATCGATAGTTCCGGGAGGCCTATCGTATTAAGCATCTCTCCGGGCGGAGACAGGCCGGAATCGATCGGATTTCTTAAGAATAATGTAAACATGTGGCGAACTTCGAATGATTTCTGGGACAGCTGGCCACAATTGAAAAACCAATTTGCAATCCTGAATACCTGGGCCGGACTCGGGGTACAGGGATGCTATCCTGATGGAGATATGCTGCCTCTTGGGAAGATCGGGTTAAGAGCCGAACGCGGAGAGCCCCGCTGGTCAGGATTCACCAGTGATGAGCAATTCACATTAATGACCCTTTTCGCAATTTTTAAATCACCCCTGATGTTTGGGGGCGATCTTCCAAGTAATGATGAGTTCACTCTTTCGCTGCTCACTAATAAAGATGTTCTTAGGGTAAATCAGAACAGCGCCAACGGCCGACAGATATTCAGAGAGAATGATCTGGTTGCCTGGACAGCTGACGATCCGAAGACAGGAGATAAGTACCTGGCTCTTTTTAATGCCTCCGATTCTGAAAGTGCCGTTGAAATGTCAGTAAGCTTTAAACAGCTTGGTTTAGAAGGAAGCCATATTGTTAAGGATCTATGGACAGGTGAAATACTTGGGAAGTTTACTAATTCATTCAAGCAGACTATTAAAAGGCATGGTGCCGGGCTTTACAGGATACACTAATTTAGTTTATTATCTACGATGTGCCGCAGGATGTTTGGGGAGAGTTGAAGAAATAATTAAGAAACAATTCCAAGTAAATGCCTCATTTGTAAATAATTCTATTTCCATGAAATGGTAAACATCAGACAATCAGATATTGCAAAGAAACTTCATGTATCCAGGATTACCGTTTCAAAAGCCTTAAGGGATCATCCTGATATTTCGCAGGAAATGAAAAATAAGGTTTTAAAAGCTGCTAAAAAGATGGGATATATCCCAAACCTTATAGCCACACAGCTTAATACAAGGAAGACTTTCACCATTGGTATTGTGGTACCTGATCTTGAAAACAGCTTTTTTGCGTTCGTGGTTGACAGCATGATAGATTTTGCAACTGAAAAAAAATACCATGTAATTCTCACTGTATCCCGAGAAAAAGAAATGATTGAACAGCAAAATATCGAAAATCTGATCGGTATGCGCGTCGACGGCCTTCTTGTTTGTTTATCACAGGAAACAAAGGAGAGAGAAATTTTTTCCCGGGTTAAGAAAATGAAAATACCAATGGTATTTTTTGACAGGGCGTTTGAGAAAACAGGTTTCCAGGCTGTTGTTTTTGATGATAAAACCGGAGCACTGAATGCTCTGGATCAGGTAATTGGCTCAGGCTTTACTCGAATTGCCCATTTCGCAGGTTATTCAACTGTCAATATAGGGAAACGGAGAGCGGACGGATATAAAACAGCACTCAGAAAGCACAGGCTGCCTGTTCGTAAAGACTGGATTCTTGAAGGGGGGTTCGAGTTTAAAGACGGTTACGATTCATTTATGAAACTGTTTCAGCAGGGAGAATTACCAGAAATAGTTTTTACTGTTAACGACAGGGTTGCTCTTGGTGCTTATAAAGCTGCCAGTGAATGCGGTATAAAAATCCCTTCTGAAATAGGAATATTCGGATACGGCTTTTATGAAACAACCGATATGTTCCAGCCCCCTTTTACGGTAATAAACCAGGATCCAAGGAAAATGGGACTTAAGGCAATAGCCCTTTTATTGGATATGATTGATAAAAAGGTAAAGGCGAATCCGGCTGATATTATCATAGAGGAGGAATTTATTTGGAAGAAATCCTTACTCAGAAAGGGAAAGAAAAAAATAAATATAGAACTTTAATATTAAAATTATGAAAAGGATCTTAGTTGCCGGTGCCGGAGGCTTTATCGGGGGACATCTTGTCAAAGAACTTACAAGTAAAGGGAATCAAATCAGAGCCGTCGATATTAAGCCATTAAACGAATGGTATCAGGTTTCAGCTGAAGCCGATAACCTGGTACTTGATCTGCGGCTTAAGGAAAACTGTTTCAGGGCTGTCAATGGAAATAATGAAGTATACAATCTTGCCGCGGACATGGGCGGAATGGGTTTCATCGAGAACAATAAGGCTGCCTGCATGATCAGCGTGCTTATAAATACTCACCTTTTAATTGCATCAAAGGAGTGCGGCATTGACAGATACTTTTATGCCTCATCAGCATGTGTTTATAATGGGGAAAAGCAAACTGATCCAAAAAATCCGGGTCTTAAAGAGTCGGATGCTTATCCTGCCCTTGCCGAAGATGGATATGGATGGGAAAAACTCTTCAGTGAACGCATGTGCCGGCATTTCTCCGAGGATTACAGATTGACAGCAAGAGTTGCAAGATTTCATAACGTTTATGGACCCCACGGCACTTATGATGGTGGCCGGGAAAAAGCTCCGGCTGCTATCTGCCGGAAAGTGATCGAAGCCGGAATTTCAGCCAGGAAAGAGATAGAGATATGGGGCGACGGTTTTCAGACCAGGAGTTTTATGTATATTGATGATTGCATAAAGGGAATTCAGGATATAATGTACAGTGAAATAAATGAGCCGATAAACCTTGGAAGCAGTGAAATGGTATCAATCAACAAACTTGTTGATCTCGTTGAAGATATTGCGGGGTACAAACTTAAAAGGACTTATGATCTAAAAGCTCCTAAAGGTGTCAGGGGAAGGAACAGCGATAACACTCTTATAAGAAAGTATCTCGGATGGGAACCTTCAATTTCTCTTGCAATTGGGCTAAAAAAGACATATGAATGGATCAGTGAGCAGATGGTTGAAGAGAGCCGCAGATTAAAAAGTACTGGTCGCTATAACAGATGATTTACCTCAGTTTATTAATAATAAAAAGGTGCGCTCCTGTTCAGAAGACATAAGATATTTAAGGTTTCCTTACAGACTTTGCCTTGCCGGGGGCTGGATGGACCAACCCTGGGTCTCAAAAATACACCCCGGATCCGTGGTAGTTGCACAAATATGGCCTACTATGAATTTTAACGACCGGTCTGGTCTGGCAACAAGTTCCAGAAGTGTTGGAATAAAGTTCTGGGGTGACAGATATCCTGACGGTGATCATGAATTGAATGCAAAAATGCTTTTCGGTGCAGAAAATCCTCCGGGGAAAGCATATATCTCAGGTTCTCAAGATCATATAGGGCTTTTATACCCTGGCATCAATAGACTTTTTTACAATGGTGAGTACTGGCCTGAACAAATAGACTCAACAACAGAGAAAGAATTATGTGACTGGCTTTCAAATGTTCTATGGCTTGTGCCTCTTGAACCTCGTCCCCAGGGGTATGATCCTTTGAAAATAATGCATCTTGAAGAGCCATTAATTAAAGAACTAGGTGAATCAGGTGAAGACTGCTGGAAATCGATACTCAAAAAAGATGTGATTGGTCTGGGAAAAGCAGTTAAGACCACATTTCTTTCATGGAGTAAGATCCTTCCACTCACAGTACCCGATTGGGTAATGAATGAGATGGAGACAAAGTACTTTCCAAATTACCCGGGTGCAATTACTTCAGGGAGCGGAGGCGGTTATGTGATTGTTGTTTCGGATCGGACGGTGGGAAATGCCATAAGGATTAAGATCAGATATTAAAGAGTATAATTTCCGGCAGATCCACGATAGATAGAAATTAAAACTCAAAGATAATCTGCGATCGCGATAACTATCGGGATGGCGGGAAAAATTAAGTGATTAAAACTCATACTTTCGACTATGAAAACAAAACTCATTAAGTTTCTAAGTTTCCTGAGCTTCTTAGCTCTGATTTTTACAATTTCTGTCTCGGGTCAAACCGGAAAGTTACCTGTAGCCAATGGTCCATTTAAACCTACTGATGAATCGCTGCAGAAATTCAGTTATCCGGAATGGTTCCGCGATGCTAAATTTGGCATATGGTCGCACTGGGGACCGCAGGCAGTGCCAAAGCAGGGAGACTGGTATGCAAGAAGGATGTACCAGGAAAAAGATCCTGCTTATAAATTTCATGTTGAACATTACGGCCATCCTTCTGAATTTGGATATAAAGACATAATACCTCTCTGGAAAGCTGAAAAATGGGATCCAGAAAAGCTTATGGCGCTTTATAAGAAGGCAGGTGCAAAATATTTTGTAAGCATGGGGACGCATCACGACAATTTCTTTCTCTGGGATTCAAAGATCCACAGATGGAATGCTGTAAAAATGGGACCTCACAAAGATGTGGTTGGCTTATGGCAGAAGGCTGCTAAAGCACAGGGCTTGAGATTCGGAGTTTCAGAACACCTCGGAGCGAGCTATACCTGGTTCCAGGATGCACATAAATCGGACAGCCAGGGTGCCAGGGCCGGCGTGCCGTACGATGGTGCAAATCCTGAATTCAGTGATCTGTACCACTCTCCAACAACTGCCGACGACAAAGGCTGGTTAACGAATAACCTCGTATTTCAGATTGAATGGTTCAGCAGTATAAAAGAGCTAATTGATAATTACCATCCAGACCTGCTCTATTCCGACAGCGGAATGCCCTTTGAGGATGTTGGAAGGAACCTTATCGCACACTATTATAATCAGGATATTGCAAAGATGAATGAAAAGCAGGGCGTAGTCTACACCTGTAAACAATATTCCGGAGGGAAATGGGTCGAGGATGTTGAAAGGGGCGTAAAAGATTCCTTAAGCAAATACCCATGGCAAACTGATACTTCGATTGGGGACTGGTACTACCGTACCGGACAGAAATACAAGAATTCAACTGAGGTTATTCAGATGCTTGTCGATATTGTTAGCAAAAACGGAAACCTCCTGCTTAATGTGGTTCAGACACCCGAGGGTGACCTCGAACCCGATATGCTTCAGATACTTGAGGAAATTGGTGTCTGGACATCTGCCAATGGTGAGGGAATCTATGCTACAAGACCCTGGAAGGTCTTTGGCGAGAAACCGGAAGGACAATCAACGGCTAAAAAAGGCAGGTTCGATGAGAACTATAAATTCACTTCAAAAGATATCCGTTTTACAACAAAAGATGGTATCTTGTATGCTTTCTGTCTGGCAAAACCAGCAGAAGACATAACCATAAAATCATTGGGCAGAAATTCTACCCTGGCAAACAACCCGGTTGTTTCTGTTACAATGCTTGGAAGGAACCTGAAAGTAAGATGGTCACAGGGGAAAGACGGTATGATTATCAAAAAACCTGCAAAAATGCCGGAATGGCAGGTTCTGGGATTTAAAATTGAATTCAGGAAGTAACCTGTTTTTATGCAATATATTTTATACTTTTTAAAAGATGGAACCAAAAGATAACTCACGCCGTAATTTCATTAAAAAGGCAGCTCTCGGAACATTGGCAGCCATAAGCATTCCTGAAATCCTTTCCGCTGCTGCACCAAAAGGTAAAATAAAGGAAATAAAGCTCCAGAAGGACCAGGTTATCCTCTTTCAGGGCGATTCAATAACTGATTCGGGGAGGAATAAGGAGGATACAGGTTTTAATACCGCAGGGAACCTGGGAACAGGCTATCCATTACTTGCCGGGGCTGCACTGCTGAACAAATATGAGGCACTCAGTCTTAAGATATTTAATAAAGGAATTTCAGGGAACAAAGTATTCCAGCTGGCCGAGCGGTGGGACAATGACTGCCTGGATCTGAAACCCGATGTTCTCAGCATCCTGATAGGTGTTAACGACATCTGGCATAAACTTACGGGAAACTATGACGGAACTGTTGACGTATACAGAAAGGATTATATAGCTCTGCTTGAAAGGACAATGAAGGCGCTTCCGAATATAAAACTAATAATATGTGAGCCTTTTGCAGTTAAGGGTGTTAAAGCTGTCGATGATACCTGGTATCCTGAATTTGATGAGTATCGTAAAGCAGCAACTGAAATTGCCAGGCAGTTCAAGGCAACATTCATCCCATTCCAGAGTATCTTTGATGAGGCTCAGAAAAGAGCTCCAGGATCATACTGGACGGGGGATGGCGTTCATCCGACACTAGCCGGAGCCCAGCTGATGGCAAAAGCCTGGATGAAAGCAATCGCATAATCAGTGGCCGTTTGAAATCGTTGAGATAAATCCTTAAACCTTATGAAAAATATTTCACGCCGGCGTTTTATTCAAAAGGGTGTTTTTGCAGGTCTAGGATTGGCAACTGTTAATAAATTAACAGCCATGCCTTTACCGGCAAAAGCGGGAATGAAATTCGGACTGGTAACCTATATGTGGGGATTTGACTGGGATCTTCCAACTTTAATTTCCAATTGTGAAAAGACCGGTTATCTGGGTGTAGAACTCAGAACGCAACATGCACACAAGGTTGAAACAACTCTCACCGTTGTTCAGAGGGCTGAAGTGAAAAAGCGTTTTGACGACAGTTCGGTTAAGTGCATTGGTTACGGATCCAATTTTGAATATCATAGCCCTGATCCAAAGCAGCTTCGCGAGAATATTGAACAGACTAAAGAATGCATAAAGCTTTGCAGCGACATCGGGGCAACCGGCATCAAAGTCAAGCCAAATGATATACCTGCCGGTGTTCCTGAAGAAAAGACACTTGCACAGATAGCTGCATCACTCAACGAGATCGGGAAATTTGCCCGGGATTATGGCCAGCTTGTAAGAGTAGAGGTTCATGGTAACCGGACCCAGGAAATTCCCAAAATGAAGACAATATTTGACCAGGTGACTGAGAAAAATGTGAAGATCTGCTGGAACTGCAATGATCAGGATCTCTTGCCCCCGGGCCTTGAAGGTAATTTCAATATGGTCAGGAAATGGTTCGGAGATACAATTCATGTCAGGGAGCTCAATCTAAACGATTATCCGTATCAGCAGCTTTTCAATCTTCTGCAAGCAACAAAATATAGTGGATGGGTACTCCTTGAAGGGCGGACTGAGCCAACAGACAGGATTGCAGCTATGAAAGAACAGCTTGTAGTGTTCAATGAGATGGTTGAAAAAGCACGCAATGAGTAAAATACAAACACATAGAAAAACAAACAACTATGACAAAAAGAAGAGATTTTATCAAGACAAGCATAATAGGGACAGCAGGGATCACACTGGGTGGATTAAGCCTGAGTCCGAAGAGTTATGCTTCTGTAATTGGTGCAAATGACCGTATCAACCTTGCTGTTGTCGGAATTCGCAGTCGTGGTACAGATCATCTTAACAGCTGGTGTGCGCTGAAGGAAAATCGCAACGTCAGAGTAAAGACGATCTGTGACGTTGATGAGCAGTTTTTTACCCAGGGAGCAAAAAACGTGCTCAGTAAAACAGGAGATACCGTAGGTACGGAATGGGACATGAGAAGGGTATTTGATGATAAGGACATTGATGCTGTCTCATTCGGGGTACCAAATCACTGGCATGCGCTAAGCGCAATCTGGGCTTGCCAGGCCGGTAAGCATGTTTATGCAGAGAAACCCGCCTGCCATAATATTTATGAAGGAAGAAAAATGGTTGAGGCTGCTGCAAAATACAATGTCCGCGTTCAGACAGGATGTCAGAACAGGTCAATGAAAAATGTCATAGAAGCTATTAAGTTCTTACACAGCGGAGGTATTGGCGAAGTGTTCATGGCCAAGGGTCTGTGCTATAAGCCCCGGGATTCGTTTGGAATAGCTCCCGACGGAACTCCTCCAGCATCATTGCATTACGATATGTGGCTCGGTCCTGCTCCCAACCGTCCGTATAATGAAAAGCACGTACATTATAACTGGCACTGGTTCTGGGATACAGGTAATGGAGATACCGGAAACCAGGGTCCTCATCAATTTGATTTAGCCCGTTGGGGCCTCAATAAAAACGAACATCCTGTTTCTGTTTTTTCCATGGGTGGCCTTTTTGGGATCAATCCATCCGAATGCGCTCAGGAAACGCCTAATACGCAGACTTCCATGTTCAGATACAAAGACGGCAAGATCCTGGAGTTTGAAACCAGGGGCAGGTATACGAACGATGAATCAAGCCTTGGGATACGGATAGGCAATATTTTCTATGGCACCGAAGGATATCTCGAGCTTGATGGTGAAACCTGGAAAGCATTCCGCAAACGTGAACGTCAGCCATTTGCAGGCTCTGAAAGTAAAGAGACAAAGCCCGCAGATCCCACCTTCCTTGCAGCACCGGGAGGAGCCGAACATTTTGCCAATTTCCTCGATGCAATTCGTTCAGGCAAGGATGAAACTCTTAACTGCCAGATCAGGGAAGGGTTTATATCCTCAGCATTGCCGCTTCTGGCAAATATATCATACCGCCTTGGCAGGGAACTGACTTTTGATGGTGACAGGGAGAAATTTGTAAAGGACAAAGAAGCCGATGCAATGCTCACAAGAGTTTACAGAAAACCATTCGTTGTTCCGGCTGTAGTTTAAATTGGAATAAATATGGCAGCAAATATCAAAATCAAACGCCGCAATTTTGTCAAAACATCAGCAACCGGAATAGCAGGTTTCGGATTGTTAGGCAGATCGTTGAGCATCTCAAATTTGAATTTGCAGGAGACCAGGCGGGTTGGAATAATCGGCCTTGACACTTCCCACAGCGTTGCATTCACCGAGACTCTGAACAGCCCGACTGCAGGACCTGAGTTTGGAGGATATAAGGTGACAGCTGCTTATCCGAAGGGGAGCAATGATATTAAATCGAGCGTCGACAGGATTCCGGGATATACCGAAGATGTAAAAAAACTTGGTGTTGAGATAGCCGGCTCCATTGAGGAGCTTTTAAGTAAGACCGATGTAATACTGCTTGAAACCAATGACGGACGGCTTCACTTCGATCAGGCTCTTAGGGTGATGAAAGCTGGAAAAAGGATGTTTATTGATAAGCCGATTGCTGCTTCCCTTTCTGACGCAATAGCAATTTTCAGGGCTGCAGAATTTTTTAAGGTGCCTGTTTTTTCATCCTCGTCCCTCAGGTACATTCAGGGGGCAAGTGAAATCACGGATGGCTCACTCGGAAAAGTACTCGGTGCAGACGCATACAGCCCTGCAACTCTTGAAAAAACACATCCCGACCTGTTCTGGTACGGGGTTCATGGAGTTGAAACCCTCTACACAATAATGGGAACTGGATGCAGTAGCGTTTCAGGAACATTTACTGAAGGAACAGATCAGGTCACCGGTCTGTGGGTGGATGACAGGATCGGAACTTTCCGGGGCATTCGCAAAGGCAGGGCTGATTATGGAGGCACGGTATTCTGCGAAAAAGGAATTGCATTCCTTGGCAAATACAACGGATATAATCCATTGCTCCTCGAAATTGTGAAGTTTTTCCAGTCTGGCATTCCTCCGGTGCGGCCGGATGAGACTATAGAAATATTTGCGTTTATGGCTGCAGCTTATGAAAGCAAGAAGCTTAAAGGAAGCCGGGTCCAGATCAAAAAAGTATTAAATGATGCCGAAAAGGAAGCTGACCGTAAAATGAAGGCTTTTAAAGCATAAGTCGATGAAAATCATGAAAATATTTCGATTCCTGACTCTTTTCCCTTTATTAGTAATCCCGGCAGCCTTAATAAATATTGGAGGAACAAAAACTCAGACTGGGGAAAAGCAAAAAGTTGAGTTCAGAGTCAAAAAATCAGAGCAAAAGATCGATGTAACGATCGGAGGCAAATTGGTGACTTCATATATCTGGCCTGACAATGTCTACAAACCTGTACTTTATCCTGTTTATACTCTGCATGGCACCGAAATCACCCGTGGATTCCCGTTGAGGCCAAGGGAAGGAGAGAGGGATGATCATATACACCAGGTAGGCGTTTGGCTTAATTACGGAAACGTTAACGGATTCGATTTCTGGGGTAATGGTTCGACAGGTAAAAAGAGTGAGAACGGTGGTGTAATCAAACAACTTGATATTGAACAAACCAAAGACGGAACCGGAGAAGGGATTATGACGGTTAAGGCAAGCTGGCAGGATCCTTCCGAAAAAGAACTATTATCAGAAAAGACTGATTTTTACTTTATTGCAAAAGATCATTTTTATATTATCGACAGGATAACGACTCTCACCGCTACTGGAAATTCAGTTACCATGAAGGATACAAAGGAGGGAATGTTTGCGATCAGGGTTGCCCGGCAGCTTGAACTGCCATCCAGGGAGAATGTTCCCCTGCTGGATGCCCAGGGCCGTCCCGGAACTGAAAAGGCGATGGAAAACAGGGGGGTAACCGGAAATTACAGGAGCAGTGAAGGCATCACAGGCGAAGCTGTGTGGAGTACCCGTGCAAAATGGATGGATCTTTACGGAACAATATCAGGCGAGAACATATCGGTGATCATTTGTGATCATCCGAAGAATCCTTCATATCCTACGTACTGGCATGCAAGAGGTTACGGTTTATTCTCAGCGAATCCTCTGGGAGCCAATGATTTCACCAATGGCAAAGAGGTTGTTAATTTTTCTATACTGGCCGGTAAATCGATAACCTTCCGATACCGGATGATTATTACCTCCGGATTTTTTATGAATGACAAAGAGATTAATGATCTGGCGGCTGACTTTGGCAGCAGGTATCAATAGGGTCCATACTTCAAGCACTATATTATGAGCCTTTTTAGGCGCCGCGAAGTTTTTTAAGCTCGTTGAAGTGAGCCATTGACATTTTTTCACGGGCTTCACGGGAAGCTTTCCGGTAAGCTTCAAATTCTCTCTGCTGATCTTCAAATTCTTTCCTAGTGTGGGCTGTGACAAGGTGATTTCTTTTGAAAACAAGGAAGCCGAAGGCCAGCATACTGGCAAGTACCGCAATTATGACCCACATTACAGCATTATAGCCAACCTTATTGATCTCAATTCCAAACAAACTGATGCTGTTCTTGGTTTTTATCATCTGGTCAAGGTTGCCCTTTACTGTTTCAAGAGAAGCATATAATGAATCTATTTTGAGATCCAGATCCTTTACATTCTTTTGCAAACCTGCGATCACGCCTTTTGCAGCATTAAGTGAATCAAGGGAATTCCCTTTGATCTTTTGAAACATGTCTTCCCTGATAGCCCGGTATTCTTCATAGATCCTGGTCTTTTCATTGACATAATTCAACTGTTCCTTCAATGTACCTTTTGATAGTACATCTGGCATAGTGGTCTGGCTTTTTCCTTCAAAAGTAGCAGCCATCAGCAGAATAGTCAATAATATTATACCAGTACCGGAGAAAACTTTTCTTCCCATTGAATGTCAGGTTTAAATTCTATAACTCCCTTGTTCAAGATAAACGTCGATAGACGGGAAATATTATATTCAAGGAGTTCGAGGGATACTAAAACAGCTTTTGGTTTTTGGGGGGTTATTTATTGAAAATAAGAAAAATACATTGTAGGTTTGTTTCTGTTAAAAAGAGTTAAAGTGCAGGAGCTTCAACATTAAATGATTATTTTTAATCCGCCTTCGCGTAAAGCTTCGGCGGACGCGAAGTATAGGTCTAATTCCCCGGTGCTTGCACCGTTGTTTGAGTCCAGAGCTTGCTCTGGGGTTCATACCATTTGATTTGAAAATTAATTAGAAAATACTCTTCAGAAATATCCAAAAATTATTGAATATGAAAAACTCCACTATCTCAAGGCGCAAATTCTTAGGAGCTGCAGCCGCCACCGTTGCCTTAACTACTATCCCTTTTGATTTTTCTTTGGCAAGCGGTAACCGGAACAGGAAACCAAATTCAAAAGTTGCCGGTGTCCAGCTTGGATGCACGACTTACAGCTACAGGAATATGCCTCACAGAGTGGAAGATGTTATACCGTACCTTCTTCTTGCCGGCATAAATTCGATTGAACTCAGGAGTGTTGCCGAGGAGGATCTGGGCATTCCGGGGATGCCTCAGCAGCCTCGCGGAACATTGACAGATAAGGAGAAAGCTGACTTTGCAAAGGCAAACGACGAAGCCCGCGAAGCACAACGAAAATGGAGACTATCGCTTCCTATGCAGCGATACGCTGATATGCGAAAAAAGTTTAATAAGGCAGGAATAAATGTCTATATATCAAAATTTGCCCCGTCATCCTGGTCTGATGAAGAAATTGATTATGCCTATACGGCTGCAAAAGTCCTGGGATCGATCGGAATTACAGATGAGATGACCGATGCCGCATGCCAGCGCCTGGGCAAGTTTGCCGAAAAGCACAAAAGCCTGGCAATGTTTCATACTCACGGACAGGTTGCAGATCCGGGCTTCTCTTTCGATAAATTTCTTTCATACTCTCCAGCCAATATGCTTAACCTCGATGCCGGTCATTATTTTGGAGCTACCGGGTTGCACCCCAACAAAGTGATTGAAAAATACCATCCGAGGATGCGCAGTATTCACATCAAAGATAAAACAGGACCAAAACATGCAACCCCTGACACCAATATGCCTTTTGGCAAAGGTGAGACTCCGATTGCTGATATACTGCTTCTTCTAAAGAAAGAGAAATGGCCGATAAGTGTTGATGTTGAGCTTGAGTACACTATCCCGGAAGGATCAAATGCTGCAAAGGAAGTTTCAAAATCAATTGACTTTATGAGAAACATCCTCGAATAGGATCATACTCGCTGGAAATCAGTGAAATACAGATCATCTTACTCAAATATTTAACAAAAATGAGAAATCGAAAAACAAGGAATCTTCTTTTCCCTGTTGCGGTGGCGTTAATCATGACAGCAACCGGATGCAGCAAGAAATGGAGTGAAGAAAACAAGGGTGATTTTATTCTGGTTCATAATAAAGGTGGACAGACATTAGGTTATTCACCCGCTTCCGGAGTTAAAATCATTTCAGATAATAGATTGGCATTCAAGGATTTAAATAAAAACGGACAACTGGACAATTACGAAGACTGGCGCCTCCCGGTTGATAGCCGTGCAAAGGACCTGGCTAAGAAAATGTCGATAGAGCAAATTGCCGGACTTATGTTGTACAGCAGTCACCAGGCAATACCTGCGGCTACCGGAGGATTTATTCCAGGAACCGGTGGTACTTATGGAGGGAAGCCGTTTGCTGAAAGTGGTGCAAAAGCAGGCGACCTGTCAGATCAGCAAATTAAATTTTTATCGGATGATAATGTACGTCATGTTCTGATAACTACCGTGGAGAGTCCGGAAGTGGCAGCACAATGGAATAATAATGCCCAGGCCCTTGTGGAGGGCAAAGATCTGGGTATCCCTGTGAACAGCAGCTCAGACCCGAGGCACAATACATTGCCATCAGCTGAATATAATGCAGGTTCAGGTGGGAAGATATCAATGTGGCCGGGTTCACTTGGCATTGCAGCAACATTCGATCCGGCTGTTATGAGAAAATTCGGTGAAATTGCATCTGCGGAATACAGGGCACTTGGTATAGCGACGGCATTGTCTCCACAGATTGACCTTGGCACAGAGCCAAGGTGGTCAAGATTCAACGGAACGATGGGTGAAGATCCTGATCTCGCGACAGACATGGCGAGAGCTTATGTGGATGGGTTCCAGACGTCGGAGCCGGGTTATGAGATTAGTGGTGGATGGGGATATCATAGTGTGAATGCCATGGTAAAACACTGGCCGGGTGGCGGACCTGAAGAGGGCGGGAGAGACGCCCACTATGGTTATGGAGAATATGCTGTTTATCCGGGAAACAACCTTAAAGATCATCTGAAGCCTTTTACTGAGGGTGCCTTTAAGCTTCAGGGACCAACCTCAATTGCCGCTGCCGTCATGCCATATTATACAATTTCGTATAACCAGGACGCAAAAAACAATGAAAATGTCGGGAACAGCTACAGTAAATATATTATTGGGGACCTGTTAAGAGGTGAATATCATTATGATGGAGTAATTTGTACCGACTGGATGATTACCAAAGATGTGACCGATGTTGACAAATTTGAAGGCAAATGCTGGGGCGTCGAAAAACTGACAGAAGCCGAAAGGCACTATAAAGCAATAATGGCGGGTATTGACCAGTTTGGCGGGAACAATGAGAAAGGACCTGTAATTGAAGCTTATCAGTCAGGAGTTAAAGAATATGGTGAGGACTTTATGAGAAACAGATTTGAAGAATCCGCCGTTCGCCTTCTGCGGAATATTTTCAGGACGGGATTATTCGAAAATCCATACCTCGATCCTGCAGAATCCGCAAAAACCGTCGGAAATGCTGATTTCATGAGGGAAGGTTATGAAGCACAGCTCCGTTCGGTCGTGATGCTTAAGAATGAATCAAAAGTACTTCCGCTTAAGAAGCAGTTAAAAGTTTATATACCCAGGAAATACTCTCCCTCAGGCCGGGACTGGTTCGGAAGGGAGACACCTGAAAGCTGGACAGACCCGGTGAACCTGAATATCGCGGGTAAGTATTTTGTTATTGTCGATAACCCGGAGGCAGCTGACTTTGCACTTGTCAGCATAGCCAGTCCTATGGGAGGTTCAGGTTATAACAAAGCTGATCTGAAGACAAAGGGAAACGGTTATGTCCCGATCACGCTGCAATACAGCAATTACAGTGCAGAATTTGCGAGAGCTGAAAGCATTGCCGGGGGGAGCCCATTCGAGGATTTTACAAACCGCTCTTACAAAGGCAAATCTGTAACTGCCGGTAATTCATTCAATATGAAAATGGTCAACGAAACAAGATCCAAAATGGGGGGAAAGCCTGTTATTGTTGTGATTAATATATCCAACCCGATGGTACTTTCTGAAATCGAGAAAAATGCCAGCGCCATTCTTGTGCATTTCGGTGTTCAGGATCAGGCTTTAATGGATATTATTACTGGTGCTGCCGAACCCTCAGGACTTCTTCCCTTCCAGATGCCAGCAGATATGAAGACTGTTGAGGAACAGTTTGAAGATGTGCCGCGGGACATGAGATGCTTTGTGGATAATAATGGCAATACCTATGATTTCGGATTCGGTATGAACTGGAATGGGGTAATTAATGATCAAAGAGCATCAAAATATAAGAACTAAAACTCTGGTTTATGATCAACTCAATCCATAATAAGCAGATTCGTCACGGCAAGTGTTGCATTTAATCCGGCCAATCTGTAATAAAGGGATCATTTCCGGGTAATTTGAAATCATCCATTCACGGATGATTTTCTGCAATTGGTCAAATTAAATACCTCGTATTTTATTTAATGCCTAATTTAGCTTATGATGCAATAATGCAATGCCGGGCTCAACAGATTTATATTTCCTGAATTTTAGTTTGTTCCGGACAGAGAATTATTGATAAAATTATGGTCCGACCACAGAAATTTCTGTACGATTTTTGATCTTGAATTTGTTTAATGAATAAATGAAAAGGTGTAAATTAGATTGTTCATTCAAAATTTTAACTAAAACCTCAATTTTTAACTATATCTAATGAGATATATCAAAGTTTTATTCGTATATATAGTCTTCTTATTTTCAACAAATTATATAAAGGGTCAAGCTTGTATAACTGCTCCAACTGACGGTACAGATAATCAGACAATTTGTGTCAATTCACCTATTAAGAATATAATATATACCCTTGGACCTGGGAGTTACGGATGCCACTGCAACTGGCCTTCCCACAGGTGTTATCGGCGTATTCACTCCCCGTTTGTTTACAATCAGCGGAACACCAACTGTTGCAGGGAATTATCCCTACAGGGTGACTACAACCGGCATATGTACAAGTCCTACCTTTGCCGATGGTAATATAACAGTCAATCCACTGCCGGTCCCATCCCTTGTCAGTTCTGATGCGGATAATATATTTTGTGCAGGAAGCAGCATTACGTTTACTGCAGGAGGAGGTACAAACTATAACTTCAGGGTGAATGGTGGAAGTGTTCAGAACGGTATCTCAACTACGTATATAACAGCTGCATTGACAAATGGGGCGGTTGTAGATGTAATTGTGACCAATTCTTTCGGATGTAGCGCCATATCAGCAGGTATAGCAAATATCGTTAATCCCGTTCCAACCGCGACGGCTGCCAACAATGGACCTGTATGTCCCGGAACACCGCTGAATCTTACAGGTGGTCCTAATGGTATGCTAGCCTATACATGGATTGGCCCAAATGGTTATAGTTCGGGACAACAAAGTCCACAAGTATCGCCAAGCGCAACCGCTGCAATGGCAGGAAATTATTCACTTACAGTTACAAATAGTTTTGGTTGTCAGAATACTGCGACAACAACTGTTGTCGTCAGGACTCCCCCTGCTGTGACTGCAGCCAATAATGGACCTGTTTGTGTCGGATCTCCATTAAATCTGACAGGTGGTCCGGGAGGAATGACAACATATGCATGGACCGGGCCTAATGGTTTTACATCTTCCCAGCGGAGCCCTCAGGTCTCAACAAGTGCAACACTAGCCATGGCAGGTACATATACCCTTACAGTCACTGATAATAACGGGTGTCAGAATGCGGCATCTACTGTTGCAGTTGTTAATGCATTACCTGTTGCTACAGCTGCCAGTAACAGCCCAGTTTGCATTGGAACGACTTTATCGCTTACAGGAGGACCTGGCGGGATGAGCTCCTATTCATGGACCGGTCCAAACAGTTTCAATTCCACACTACAAAGCCCGGTGGTTTCAATAAGCGCAACTGCTGCGATGGCCGGAACATATACGCTCACTGTAATCAATGCAACCGGATGCAGCGATGCCGGAACAACCATAGTAACAGTAAATGCTTTGCCCACAGCAACAGCATCGAATAACAGTCCGGTGTGCGTTGGTACATTACTAACGCTGACCGGCGGGCCATCAGGAATGGCAACTTATTCGTGGATCGGGCCAAATGGATTCACAGCAAATACCCAAAGCCCCACAGTATCGTCAAGTGCTACAGCTGCCATGGCTGGGATATATACACTGACAGTCACAAACTCCAACGGGTGCCAGAGAACTGCGGCAACCACCGTCACGATAAATGCCTTACCGGTTCCAACCGCCCTGAACAACGGTCCGGTTTGTGTCGGATCTCCACTGGTTCTTGCTGGGGGTCCTTTAGGAATGACCAATTATTCATGGGTCGGCCCTAATGGATTTACTTCAACTGTTCAGAGTCCTACTGTTTCACTTACTGCCACAGAAGCAATGGCCGGAACATATACCCTTACAGTTACCAATAGCAATGGGTGTCTGAATTCTATCTCCACAGTTGTTGTTGTTAATGCATTGCCCATTGCCAGCGCCGCCAATAACGGGCCTGTCTGTTCAGGAAAACCATTAATTCTTACTGGAGGTCCGGCAGGAATGACAACTTATGCCTGGACCGGTCCAAACGGTTTTACCTCCACTCTTCAAAGTCCGACTGTTTCGCTTGTATCAACAATTGCGATGGCCGGGACTTATACACTTACAGTAACCAATAGCATAGGATGCAAGGGAATTGCCAATACAACTGTTGTAATAAATCAATCACCTGTTGCTACAGCAGTCAGTAACGGCCCAGTTTGCGTAGGATCACCATTAAGCCTGACAGGGGGTCCTGCAGGTATGACAACCTACGCCTGGATCGGACCTAACAGTTATACCTCAAATCTGATCAGTCCGGTTGTGTCACCATCAGCGGTACTTCCGATGGCAGGTATCTATACGCTAACTGTAACAAGCATTACCGGTTGCCAGGATACAGCTACAACAAGGGCCAGGGTATATGCAGTGCCGGTATCAAATGCGGGTACAGGAGGAACTGAGTGTGATCTGAATTTTATCCTGAATGCAGTTCCCAGTGTCGGAATCGGCTTATGGACAATGGTAACCGGACCCGGTACGGCATCTTTTCTCCCGAACGCCAATGCACCGGCAGCAACGGTTACAGTTTCAGCCTATGGGACGTACACTTTCCGTTGGACTGAAACCAACGGCCCCTGTATAAGCATTTCGGTGGTCACTGTTAATTTTTATCAGAGACCCATTGCAAATCCGGGTCACGGAGGCGATGCATGTAACCTGACTTATTCCCTTCTGGCAGTCCCGACTGTGGGCATTGGAACCTGGACAATGACCAGCGGATCTGGCATAGCGACTTTTACCCCTAACGCCAATACACCGACAGCAGTTGTCCAGGTATCTGAATACGGAACCAAGCATTTTACCTGGACTGAGGTAAACGGAGTCTGTTCAGACGATTCAACAATCACGGTCAATTTTTATCAGCAGCCAGTTGCAGCCGCTGATCCGGGAGGGAATAATTGTGGTTTTGAATATAACCTCAGGGCAATACCCAGTATTGGTTTAGGAACCTGGACCAGAGACAGTGGTCCCGGAACTGCAACCTTCAGTCCTGATGCTCATACTGCAAATGCATCAGTTACGGTAAATGCCTATGGCTTGCATGTTTTCAGATGGACAGAAGTAAATGGCTCCTGCTCGAGCAGTGTAACCGTTTCTGTAACATTTATTGAACAGCCGGCTGCGAATGGTGGCAATGACGCAGATGAATGCGATCTGAATCGAACCCTCAATGCTGTTCCCGGAGCAGGAACAGGTACATGGACAAAAGTTAGCGGCCCGGGCAACGTCACATTTACTCCTGATCCAAATCAATATAATGCGGTTGCGACAGTCACGCAGTTTGGCATATATTATTTGGCATGGACTGTGACAAACAGTTTTTGCTCATCCAGTGATATCATAAGGGTAACATTTCATGATCTTCCAGCTGTCAGCGCCGGAGCGGACGCAATAATTTGCAGGGGAAGAAGCATTCAGCTGAATGCAACCGGACCAGGACCAACCTTCTTGTGGTCCCCGGCAAACCTGCTAAATAATCCCAATATCTCCAATCCGGTCGCAACACCCACTATCAGCACTGCTTTTACTGTACGCCTGACTGATCAGTGGGGATGTGTGAACAGTGATCAGGTTAATGTGGAAGTAAGAGTGCAACCGGTAGCAAATGCAGGACCGGACAAAGTGCTTCAGTTCCTTTTTGAAACAGATATGGAAGCAGGGGCTCTCGGACCAAACCAAACCGGTGTATGGACGATCCTTGAGGGTGATAGTAAGTTATCAGACATAAATAGTCCATCCTCGCATGTCAGCGATCTCTCAATTGATGTCAACAGCTTCATCTGGACTGTCACAAACGGGATCTGTCCAGTATCTTCAGATACAGTTAATCTCGTTGTCCATGATCTGAAAATTCCATCATTGATAACTCCAAACCTGGATGGAAACAATGACCTTTTCATTATTCAGGGCGTTGAAACTTTTGGAAAAACCGAGCTGACAGTTTTCAACAGGTGGGGAGCCCGGGTATATGAAAACAATAATTACGATAATAGCTGGAACGGAGTTGATGATAATGAAAACCCGCTTCCGGAGGACACTTACTTTTTTGTTTTAAAGCCTGAAAACAGGAAAACAATAAAAGGTTATGTGGTAATAAGACGATAAGATGATGCTAAAAAGATAATAATATGACAGGATATGCTAAAATCATCGTTGCAGCTTCGCTGGTATTATTGTCGGTGTTTGATACCATGGCGCAGCCTGTTTGGGTTGCCGGAACCCCTTCAGTGCCTTCTACCGGTCCATTAACAATTACGCTCAATTACGGTATTGACCGCATCGGAACTGTATATGCAATAGTATATAATTATAACAACACTTCAATTTTAACTTCCTCGGCTGTAAGATCACGAGCCCTCCAGGCACCAGGCGGGACAGTCGTTGCTACCCTTAGTCAGTTCAATCAGTAAAGCCGATATCTGGAAGGGTACTCCAATCTGTACTGAATGTGACTTCTCCCAACCAGATCCACACGATTTATATTGTTGCTGCCGACGGCAAGGCGCTTCTCCAGGCAGCGCCTGTAAGACTGAATGCCACTACACTGGCGTGCGGTAAGGCAAATGCCGGAACGGGAGGCAATGAATGCGACCTGAATTTTGTTTTTAGTGCAGTGGTTTCTTTTGGCACCGGCACCTGGACCAAGGTTTCAGGACCGGGAAATGCAACATTTTCTCCCAATGCAAATGCCCCAACCGGCACTGTAACAGTTACAGCTTATGGTACTTATACTTTCAGGTGGACCGAAACAAAAGGTACATGCACTTCCAGCGCTGATATTGTCGTTAATTTCAACCAGCGGCCTGTTGCAAATGCAGGCAGCGGAGGCGATGCTTGCGGTCCCTCATTCGGACTTCAGGCTATTACCGGTACTAGTGTCGGTACAGGTACATGGACGATGACGAGCGGAACCGGAACTGCTACCTTCTCACCCGATGCAAACAGCCCAAATGCAACCGTTACAGTTACTGAATACGGGACAAAGGTATTTACATGGACCATGTCCAATGGAATATGTTCGGCCAGTTCAAATGTCACTGTGAATTTTTATCAGCAGCCGGTTGCAAATGCAGGTACAGGAGGCAACAACTGCGGTCGTGATTTCTTTCTCAGTGCTGTGCCAAGTGCAGGTACCGGAACCTGGACAAGGGTAAGCGGACCCGGAAATGCCGCCTTCAGCCCCAATACTCATGCACCAAATGCAAAGGTTACAGTTACTGCTTATGGAAGCTATGTTTTCAGGTGGACCGAAATCAATGGTCCCTGTACGAGCAGAGCCACCGTTACTGTTGGTTTTTTTGAGCAGGTAGCTGCGGATGCCGGAAACGGAGGCGACGAGTGCGACCGGAATTTTCAGCTGAATGCAATTCCGGGCTCTGGAACAGGAACATGGTCGATGATAAGTGGGCCGGGCAATGCAACATTCAGTCCGAACGCGCATCAATATAATGCAATTGTAACTGTGACCCAGACAGGGGCATATGATTTCTCATGGACAGTGGTTAGTAATAATTGCACTTCATCCGACATTATCAGGGTAGTCTTCCACGATATTCCTGCAGTAAATGCCGGTCCGGATCTGGCAGTATGTAAAGGCGGAAGCGTTACATTGCATGCTACTGGTACCGGAACCTTCCTTTGGAGCCCTGGCAACCTGTTAAACGACCCGAATATCGCCGATCCCGTTGCCACCCCGCCTGCAACAACTGTTTTTACAATTAATCTGACTGACCAGTGGAACTGCAAAAACTCCGATAATGTAACAGTTGACGTAAGGGAAAAGCCTGTTGTCAATGCCGGACCTGATCAGGTGCTTAATTACATGTTTGAGACAGTGCTGACAGCTTCCGAACCAAATTCCTCCGAAACCGGTGAGTGGATTATCGTAACAGGTACTGGTATATTTGCAGATAAAACCGATAACAATACTAAGGTATCAGAACTTTCTCTGGGGGAAAATGGTCTTGTATGGACTGTTACAAATGGGGTTTGTTCTGCAGCATCTGATACTGTGATGATTATGATCAATAATCTGCTCATTCCCACACTGATAACTCCGAATGAGGATGGCAAGAATGACCTTTTTATAATAAAAGGTTTAGAAACATTCGGAAAAACACGGTTAAGCATATTCAACAGGTGGGGAGCAAGAGTATACATGACTGACAATTATACAAACACCTGGGATGGCAAGGACGATAACGGGAATCTTCTCCCGGAGGATACCTATTATTATATCCTTCTGCCCGAAAATATCAAACCGATTAAAGGTTATCTCGTAATAAAACGATAAGATGAAAAGGATAATTAAAATACTTCTCCTGATCCTGATCCCGGTGAGCACATTTGGGCAGATAACACCCTATACTAACCAGTATGTGCTTAATCCTCTCAGTATCAATCCTGCTTATGCAGGGAACAGGGGAGTAATGAATATTGCTGCATTTTACAGGAAGCAATGGGTTGGCGTGAAAGGATCACCCGAAACTACTATCGCTGGCTGCTGACGCCCCTTTGAGTGATGATAAAATGGGACTGGGATTTATTTTATTGAATGATAAAATAGGAGTTACGAGGGAGACAGAGTTCAACATAAACTATTCCTACAAGATCAGCCTGAAATCAGGAACCCTGTCATTTGGCCTGGGAGCAGAATTAATAATGACAAATACTGCATGGTCCGACCTTGTCGTTCTGGATCCGGGAGATGAGTACTACCTGATCGATTCAAAGGTTTTCATTGTGCCTAATTTCAGTTTTGGAACATACTATTCAGATAAAAACTATTTCGCAGGGTTCTCAATACCGAAATTACTCGGACAAAAATTTGACTTTGAAAAGAACAAGTATGTCATTAAGAATAATATGAATGACTATTATTACCTGTTCAATACAGGATATATTTTTGATCTATCGCCAAAACTGAAATTTTTTCCCTCTGTACTAGTCGTTTTTTCACCAGGGGACAAATTACTTTTTGATGTAAATGCAAATTTCAAAGTGATGGACCGCTTCTGGCTGGGCACGTCCTACAGGAATGCCCGTGCTATTTCAGGAATGTTCCAGGTTCAGCTGACCAATCAACTGAAATTTGCATATACCTATGATTTCGATTTTGCAAAATTGCGAACATTCAGCTCAGGTTCACATGAAGTGATGCTTCGTTATGAATTCAGATATAAGGTAGAGGCTGTCAGTCCTTTGAATTTCTAATTTTTTATCATGAAAAGAAAATACATATCAGGGATCATAAGCGCTCTCCTGTTTCCGCTGGTGGTTACGGGACAATCTCAGACTTATTCCATTGACATGGCTAAGTTCAGTTCGAAAAAATATGATGAATTTTCACCTGCCTATTACAGAAACGTAATTGTCTTTTGTTCGAACAGGAACCGGAGTTTATTTATGAATTATTTAACTCCTGATAATAAGGGGCTGCTAAAAATCAATTATGGTGATCCTGTAACCGGCAAGGTAAAACTTTTTTCAAAAAACCTAAGAACAAAGTTTAATGACGGACCAGCCTCGTTCACCAGAAAAGGCGATACTATTTATTTTTCAAGGAACCTTAAGGTTACCGGCGCAGTCAGTGAAAATTCAAATCCAAGAAACAAACTGGGCATATTTACTGCAGTTTATGAAGACAAAAAATGGGTTAAAATCCTGGATATCCGATTCAACAATGAGTATTATAATATTACTACGCCATATATTTCACCTGACGGAAAGCGGCTTTTCTTCGCTTCCGATAACCCCGCAGGCTTTGGAGGGACTGATCTTTATTATTGCAACTGGAAGGTTGATTACTGGGATGATCCGATTAATATGGGTCCCGAAATCAATACTGCAAGAAATGAATCCTATCCTTTTGTGAACAGGGAAGGAGGCGTGTTCTTCTCATCTGATGGTCATCCGGGGCTTGGCGGCAAAGATATTTTCTATACAAAGCAATCGGGCACCAGGTGGCTTCCGCCAGTCGCACTCGATCCACCCGTTAATTCAAAATTCGATGATTTTGCCCTTATTTCTGATTCTGTTATGAATGAGGGATATTTTTCTTCCAAAAGGGAGAATACTGTTGATCTGTACCATTTTAAGACCAATGTTCACCAACTTTTTTATTGTGAACCACAACGGACAAATCAATACTGTTTCAAGTTTACTGATGCGAATAAAATTCCGATAGATGAACGCTATGTTCAGCTGATATGGAGTTTCGGGGACGGTGGCACTGCAACAGGACGTAATGTAGAACACTGCTTTAAAGGTCCGGGAAGATACTCTGTAAGGCTGGACGCCGTAGATAAAAAAACCGGAAAGGTATTTTTCCCGAAACTATCATATAATCTTGATCTTACTGACATTGAACAGCCGGTGATTATGTCTCCGTCATCAGGGCTGAAAGACCAACCTGTTAATCTGGACGGAATGGCTTCGCATTTTCCTGGTTCTAACATTCTTGATTACACCTGGGAATTCGGAGATGGCAACAATAGAAGCGGAGAAAAAGTCAATCATTCTTATCTCAACAATGGCGATTATGCAATAAAGCTCGGAGTCATTGTCAGAAATGACAAAACAGGGGTAATCAGGCAAGCCTGTGCATCACGGCAAATAAATATCTTTAGCGACAAACTTGCAAAAGCAACTTTCGACAAGAGGGAAGTAAAACCGGATCCTCTTCTAAATATTACAGAATATGATCATGCAAAGCTTCAATACTTGTATTCACAGGAGAAGGACTACACACAGGACGTTGTTTTCCAGGTTGAGATATTGAGTTCAAAAACAAAATTAGCCCTTAATGATCAGGCTTTTAAGAATGTACCAAGGAAATATACAATCAGGGAGGAATATAATCCGTCTGAAAAACTTTACAGTTATGTTATTGATGATGAAATGAGCCTGATGGCGACTTATTTTACATATACTGAAATCTCAAATCTTGGCTTTTCCAATGCAAGAGCAAGAACATTTTTACTTGAAGATCAGGCTTCAAAAGACCTTAATAATCTTAAAAAGGTATTTGGGGTATCGGCTGACAAGTTTTTCAGGAAAAATGATTATAATCTGAATTCAGCTGGCACACAGATACTTGATCAGATTCTTGGGTTCATGTCAAAATATCCAACCCTTAAGCTTGAGATTGAAAATCATACCGATAATACCGGAACCGCTGCCTCAAACCAGATGCTTTCAGAGAAACGGGCTGAAGCAATGACCGGTTATCTTATAATTAACGGAGTGAGCCCGCTCAGGTTAATTGCAAAGGGTTACGGAGGAACGAGACCTGTTGCATCCAACTACCTTGAAGCAGACAGGAACCTGAACAGAAGGATTGATTTTAAGATTGTAAGGGAGTAACCAGGGATTGCCTGACCAGAAGCGTGGATCAATAATTCACTATAAGTTTCTGGGTAAACATTGTGATATCACCTATTCCCATTTGAATTATATAGATTCCCCTAATTAAGCTCAGCGGCATCTGAAACTGCTTAACTTCGGCACCTATCTTATCTCGGAACAGCACTTTCCCGGCAAGGCTTACAATTTTGATAAAATCGGGCATAAAGGTCTGGTCTTCAATAAGAATATTGACTAATTCGTGGGCAGGATTTGGATAAACCTTTACTATCTGTTCCTCCCATTCAGGAGAATTCCTGTGTCTGTATCCGAAGATCCTGAGTTCCGAAATATGGTTCCATGTATCTGTTGAATTGCCCTGGCCGGCAAGCTTAACGTATTTGTATTCTATTCCAGTTTTCGAAGGAGGAAATTCAAAAACCTGAAGGTTGCCAGAGAATGCACACGATTTTGATTTAATCAGTATAGGTTCCCACGTTATATTGTCGGTTGATCCATAAATATCAAAGTAGAATTCTTTTTTCTGCCCGGGCTGAAAAGCTATTTTGATATGTTGAATGCTGAAAGATTCCTTTAATTCAAGAACAACCCACTGGTCTATGCCATCGGCGGACCACACTGTACCGATATCTCCATCAAGTACATTGGATGGGAGATACGGAGATTGAAAACTGCTGGCCTCAATTGATTTTACTTCAGCAGCTACCAGCTCCGGCTGATAGGGAAGAATCTCAACGGGAATAGTTTTTGATTGTGTGGTTTTTCCATCGCTTACGGTCAGTGTAAACTCATATGTATGGCTTACGTCTGTTACGGGGGCAAGAAACTGAAGGATTGCGCCGTTTGTTGAAGAAACAGGTATGTTATCGGGGACTTTCCAGGTGAATGTAAGGTTATCCTTATTTGTATCATAACTTCCGCTTGCATTCAACACGCTTACAAATCCGGCCAGGTTACTGGGAATGTAATTTATTACGACAACCGGGGCCGCATTAACTGTTCCAGGAGGGGGAGTACTTATGGCATTGACATGGTTTGACACAGCCTGTGCACTGATTGCAGCAGCCTGACCTCCTGAAGGGGTTTGCAAGGGACTGGAAGATGGTTTTATATATGCTACTGTTACAACGTCGCCATAAACTACCGGTGAAGCAAGAGTAAGTAAAACTTTTGTTCCGGATATTGTTACGGCGCTTATGCTTCTCGCCGATGAGTTTACAACCACTGAAAAAGCCAAAGCTGTGGGAACTATATTGGCAAGCTCAAGATTATAGGTCATCTCAAGAACTGTAGGCGTCGAGTTTTCAACAGATGAGCTTGAGTATACAGGGCTTGCAGGCGGGGCTGACGGATTGGGATCAACCATAAGCACTATTGATGCGTATGGGGAAAGTGTTACCGATCCTGAGTACCTGGTGCCTTTTGCATCAATATAACCTCCATCGAGGGGAATAGTTTTATTTGAACTGGAGGCATTATACTCAAACCTGATCTTACTGACATCAGATAAGGTAATTGGAGCCACTGAAGAATTTCTGTCCTTTCCTGTATATGATTGCCAGGCTGATAGTGTGTAATTTGTAGCCTTACTGTACCATCCTGCTGTCCATGTTCTGGCTACACATGAATTATCGACAGGTTTTGCATAACAGTTGTTATCAGCATTACCGAAACTTGGTATATCATTACTCAATGTACAGAAAGCAATAATATTCTGATCGGAAACCTTTGCAAAAAATATGTTATTATTTATTGAAATGTTCCTGATAGGGTCATCAGGACTATAGCCGTCATGAACAAACAATAACTGCGAACCACAATCATCTGTTTTTCCACCATTGTCGAAAAGAGTATTCCTGCTTATTTCAATTTCATGTGCATTATGAAGGAATATTCCTGAAGAGCTGCAATGTGCAACTGTATTTTCGGTGACAATTACATTTCGTGTCCTGTCATCCATATAAATCCCATGCGCTTCAAAACGTTTAACTGATAAACCTTCATCGAATCCTGAACCAGAAAGGACAATGTTATTAGTCACTTTTTCCCCCGATTTAGGTGTTCCGGTTCCAACATAGGTGTAAATTCCTCCACCGTCATTTTTAACCACATTGAATTTGTTTACGAGATTGTAAGAAACAATAGTATTATTCCCCGAAAAATGTATACCTATATATCCCGTGTTCTCGACAGTATTATACTGAATTATACTGTTGTCCCCAAGGACAGATAATGCTTCATAAGTTCCGTCACCACTTCGGCCCATTCCGATTATCAAACCTGTATTTATAACTGTATTATTTTGCACGACCGCATTGGTATGATCACCATACAGCTCTATTGCATTATCATTGCTATTGTTGATGGTGTTGTTTATTATTTTGCAATAAGGGGATGTCCCATTCCATGGACCATAGATTGCAGTACCCCCTGAAAAATTGATGCTGCAGTTCTGCACGGTAATATAGTCAGAGTTATTAATCTGCAGAGCAAAAGTATTTCCACCTTCAAAGGATATATTGTCGAAAGTAATATAATTCTTGTCATTAAGGTAAGCAAGCTGATCAATTGTACTGACTTTTACTGTGTAACTGTCTGGATTGGAGGTTCCAAAATACATATAAAAAGTTGATCCGGTAAAGCACCATTCACCTATCCGGTCGAGGGTTTCAATATGATTCTGAATGAAATAGCCATAACCATCCCCAGCTTCATATTCTGACCCGCTTTTATAATATAAGGTGGACCCGGAATGTGCTGAAATGGTATTTCTGTCATAAATATAAGGCACTTTCCTGATAACTACCTCAGCTCCTGTCCAGTCGGGAGAAGAAGGTAATTCAGAATCTGTAATTGACGTATTTGAAGTATGAGAATCTATTGAAAGAAATCCAGTATTTGGCCATCTTCCAATTGGTGTATTCAAATCATTTAAAGTAACCATATTTGGCATTGATTCGCAGGATAGGACTTTGGAGTAAATACCATTTCCGTAGCTTGTCCACCCTGTTATTGTAGTGAACCCACTTATTACAGGATTTGATCCATTTCCATATGCTCCGATTGTTATGGGACTTCCTGAAGATCCTGATCTGGAGATTTGAAGGGTCCCAAAGAATACATCCCCTCTGTTAAATAAGATCCTGTCGCCAGAGTTTAGGCCGGAAAAGACAGAATTGACTTTTGAAATTGATCTCCATGGTGTTGATGATGATGTTCCGTTGGCTGAATCATTGCCTGAAGAACTTACATAATAATCTGTTGCATGAGGCAATTATACTTGTCAGCAAATAACATCATCAAGACCTTTCTCATAGAGGTAATCAGGAGAATTTTTTGGTGAACTGGAACAAATAATTGATCAACATCACAAATTAAACGATAAAATGTTGATATTTGTTACTGGATGAGAAGTTTTTTTTTAGAAAGTGGATAGAATGATTCTTAGTAATAGTTTGAATATAACCGTATTAAAATGTTTATTTATATTGAATCTAAATTAGAAAACCCTCCCTGGATTACCATGAATTGATGGCATTTCAAGGCATATTTAAACGTGAACTCCGGGCTTAAAACGGAATCAGAATAACCAGATAATAGATTAAATCAAGTGTTTCGGCAAGAGTTCTAAGATAGCCTGATTTCTCCCGGGAAGAATTATCGAGGTGTCAGGAAGGGAGATTATACCGATCTTGTATGACTTGTCAAGGACTTTTTTGTAAGTCAGCCAGGTCCTGCGGGCATGAATTCCCATAGTGATGATATTTATACCATCTGACATTTTAACCCGATGATTTAAGCCAATCACGGAATGCAAGTGCTCCTGTCAGATGTTCGGTTAATGTTGGTTCTTCTCTGCCAGTGACCGCTATTATCTTTGAAGAGTCAATACCACTGGCTATCAGTTTGTTTCTGATAATTTCAGGATGAGATGTATAATTATTAACAATCCGGTCCTTCCCTCCAAGTGATCCTATATCAAAAATCGAATTAAACTGATATGGGATAACTATATTGTTATCAATAATAATTTCTCTAATATAAAGGTTTCGGTCTCCACCTTCATCCAGATAATCATTTGTCGAACTGAGCAGAAAGAGTCTATGTCTCCAAGGATCCTTTCCAGTGAATCCCATATTTCCCGGGTTTCTCGTCAGCTGAGAAATCGGCAATAAGAGAATCATTTACATAAAGATTGAAATGGGCATTATACTTTCCCCCCATTTTGCTGTGGGCTACATACTTCAATCTAATGTGACTGCTTTCATCTTCATTTTCCAATATAGGTCCGGGATAAAAGATCAGATATCCATTCATTGCAACCATAGCAAAAATCAAGATCGGACGAATTTAATTCCCGTCGGAATAATAAGATCGTAATTGTTCTTCTTCGCACTCCTTTATTGCCATTTCAACTCCGGATTCGGGAAGCCATCCATCAATGATAAGCAGATTGGCATCGACCGGATGATTTTTTGCAAGGAAATCAGGCAGATCTGTTCTAATACTTAGGCTTATATACCAGTAATCCAATAATGGTAATAAGTGTAAATGATAAAATATTAAAATCCTTTTCAATTTTTGTGGTTTTCAATTCAATATTATATCAATTTAACCGTTCATCCAAAGTAATTATTTCAATTGATTTTTTCATACGCAGCAAATGAATAATATTCTATCAAAGGAATTATTTAATACTACCTGGTCTACAACTCTTTATTAATGATATCTGTCTATTCATCAAAAATCCTGAACCTGTTAGCTCTTTTTACTTATTTTTACAAACCTATGAATTCCCGGAGAATTTTCATATTGAATGATAACAGCTGGCAGTTAAGAAAATATTGAAGTAGAAATATCCGTTTATAAAGAATTCGGTTGGTCATAATTATGTGACTGACGAAGCGAAGCTATATATAAATTAGTTTGAAACAGGATGGTCTAAAATCAGACTCCAGCTTATATTTTCAGAAAATATATATTGAATGACCAGTTATTATTCTAAAAGCAAAGACTTTTTAAAAAGCTTATTTTACAGAAGGGCATGAAAGGAGCGTAAAAGCCAAGAAAAATATCCTGGCTTCAATTCTGATCAAAGGCTGCAGCATCGGAATCAGTTTGTTATTAGTCCCCCTTACCATTAACTATATAAATTCTTCACGGTATGGTATATGGCTAACGCTAAGTTCTATTGTTGCGTGGCTGAGTTTTTTTGATGTCGGACTGACCCAGGGATTGCGTAACAAATTTGCTGAGGCTAAGGCAAAGAATGACGATTCAGTTGCGCAGATTTATGTCAGTACAACATATGCTTTGCTTGCAATCATTTTCTTCCTGATTTGGGTTGTTTTCCTTGTCGGCAATAATTTCTTAAACTGGTCAAGCATCCTGAATGTTTCAGCTGACATGCAGTCGGAAGTTTCAATGCTTGCTGTAATCGTTTTTACCTATTTCTGTCTTTCTTTTGTCTTAAAAATAATAACCACAATCCTTTTGGCCGATCAGCAGCCTGCAAAGTCATCAATGATTGATCTCCTGGGCCAGGTATTATCGCTGATCATTATTCTGGTCCTGGTAAAGACTACTGAGGGATCACTACTGAAACTTGGGATTGCACTTTGCTTATCTCCCCTTCTAGTTCTTATTGGGGCCAATCTTTTACTGTTCAGAGGTATTTACAGGAAATACCGCCCCGCATTTCACGAGTCAAGTTTGTTTATGCAAAAGACCTGTTTAACCTGGGATTAATATTCTTTATTATCCAGTTCGCTGCAATTATTCAGTTTCAGACAGCCAATATTATTATTGCCAGAAATTTTGGAACAGAGGATGTTACTGCCTATAATATTGTTTACAAGTACTTCGGGATTCTAAATATGATATTTACAATATTTATCACACCATTCTGGTCAGCCTCCACTGAAGCATATCAAAAGAATGATATTCAATGGATCAGGAATGGAATAAAAAAATATAATCAGGTAAATATTTTACTGGTACTGGCAGGAGTTATTATGCTTGTATTTTCAGGTGCTGTTTACCGGTTATGGCTGGGCGAAGGGACAGTTGATATTTCATTTTCTCGCTTTCATTATGGGGATTTTTCTATTTTAATGTTCTGATGTTCGGAGGGAAATATGTGAACTTTCTGAATGGAATAAGTGCATTACGGATTCAGTTCATTTCCAGTATCATCAGTCCGTTTCTTTATATTGCTGTTGCGATACTTCCTGATAAGAGTATTATCATCTTGGGGGTTTATTCACTTTTTATAGCTTCTATTATTGCTAATTTTAATGGCTTTATTCTGGCACCATTACAATACAATAAGATTATTGTAAAGAAATCCAGGTCACCAATCTGGTATAAATAGCATAACCCTTAAGATGATAAGAGTAGTACATATTCAGAAATCGATTCTGTCGACAGGCAGGGCTCCATTAAGGCTTCATAAGGCTTTAACGGAAGTGGATATTGAATCATCAATATTACAATGCAGTTTGATGTAAACCACACTGACACAATTATAGAAACTGGAAGAAATTCACGGATCAGAGCCAGGTTTGATCATTTTTTGCAGTCTTTTATTACACGGAAAATAAACAGGCAATTTGGATTATTTTCATTTCCCGATATTTGGAACAAATATTTCACACTATGAATTGATAAAAAATGCTGATATCATTTATTTGCACTGGGTTCAGGGAGGCTTTTTAAATTTATCGGACTACAGGCATCTTGCACGGCTTGGAAAGCCAGTCATAATTTTTATGCATGACATGTGGTCAATTACCGGTGGATGCCATCATAGCTTTTCATGCGAAAAATATATGACAAAGTGTTTTGAGTGCCCGATGTTTCAGAAAAAAGGATTTAATAGACTGGGTTGCCATGGAGTTTAACAGGAAAATGAAGCTCTATTCCGGGTTTGAGAATTTTTATTTTGTTTCGCCCTAGCAAATGGTTGTATAATTGTGCAAAGAAGTCATTTCTAACAAAGGATAAGCCTATTTATCATATTCCCAATATTATTGACAGTAATCTTTTCAAACCTGTCGGAAAGAAATTTGCCAGACAAATTCTGAACCTTGACGAAAATGAAACAATAATCGCATTTGGTGCATTCCTAATATCTCAAGTGCGTACAAAGGTTGGACCGGAACTCCTGAAAGCATTGAATATTCTAAGCAACAGATAAGTAGGTCAAAAACCTAACAGTTTTGATCTTTGGTGGCGGTTATAACAAGGAAATTGCAGATACAGTTCCGTTTAAAACCAGGTTTATGGGATTCTTAAAAGACGAATATTCAACAGTTCTTGTATACAATGCCATAGATGTTTTTGTAACTCCATCTCTGGCCGACAATTTTCCTACAACTGTCCTCGAGTGTCAGGCATGCGGTACACCTGTTGTGGGATTTGAAGTAGGAGGCATTCCGGAAATCATAAAACATAAAGAAAATGGGTATCTTGCAAAATACAAGGATGCAGATGACCTTGCAAATGGTATAAGGTTCTGTCTTGAATAATAAGATCAAAGGTTACTTGTTGCCAGAGTTTGAAAATGAGTAATTTAGTCAAGAAACATATGGACCTGATTGAGTCTGTTATAAGATGATAGAAGTCTGCAATTCAATTATGACTAGCAAATCAAAAAAATCCAGTAAAAGAAATCCCGGCAGATAAATCACTTGTTTTAGCTTCAGATTTATTTTGGTTGGGATTCATTATATATGCATGCAAGTTATGCAATCTCCGCTACTGATCAGGTAAATTATGTTGTATGTAACCTTTTTCAGGTTCTGGGATTATTCCTTTTGCTTCCTTCAGCTGTATTTCTGATTCATATTAAAATTGAAAACAATTATCTTAAAATTGTTTATTTCATTTATATTTTATGGCTAATTGGTCAGTTTATAAGAGGGGTAGAATTTGATTATCAGACTATAAAACAATTGCTGCTTTGACTCCTAATTCAGGGACTGTTTCCTTTATCTTACACCTTTTGTATTGCTGATTCCTATTAACTCCTCCTTTCTTAAAGAAGGCATTTCAGGCAATAGTTGTGTTGTGTATTGTTTATCTGATTTATGATCTGATTATTTATAAGGCAGCTTCTCTTTCCGATTGAGAATATGCGCAGTCAGGCTATTTTTGAATATTTTACACAGCAGCTTAGTCTTACCAGGTGGATTTTTATTACTCACTTATATTTACCATTCCAGAAAAGTAAATTTATTTGTCCTTTTTACAATGGTTGTGACATTTATGCTTGCAGTAATCAGGGCAAGAAGAGGTTTAATTTTCATGACATTCACTATGATGTTCTTTACTTATTTACTTTATCAATATTTCAATAAGCACAAAAGTGGTTAATATTATCCTCTCATTATTTCTTGTTCAATACTAACGTTTGTTGCAATAAGAATTTACAATGAGAACCGGAAGGATACATTCGGTCTTATAACTGAACGGATTGGTCAGCGTACAAGATCTGAAGTAGAAAAATATTTTTACAGGGATATGGAGCCCAAGACTGGCTTATTGGCAAGGGTCTGAATGGGCAATACTTTTGTCCTGGTGTTACAGAAGGTATCGGCAGGATTACTATATACAGAAAAGTTGTTGAAACCGGATACCTGCAGGTAATACTGAACGGTGGTCTGATAAGTCTGGTACTCATGCTTGCTTATTGCAATTCCTGCAATGATCAAAGGGATCTTTTTTTCAAAGAATATTCTTGGCAAAAGCAGCTGGTATCTGGATCTTTCTATTCCTATTATTACATGTATCCTGGGACAATCTACCAATTTTTCAATGCATTATATGCTGGTCTGGATATCAATAAGTATATGCTACTCCGAAAAAATAAGAAATATGTCTGATGAAGGGCATTAAAAACTTATTAACAGCAACGAAAACAGGAAATTTCCAAAAAAGCGAGCTTTAAAATGTTTTTGATTTGAAAATATGCCATTTCCAAGAGTCCTGATTTTTGGTCAGCCATTTAATAATTTCACAGGCGGAGGCATAACCCTTACAAACCTTTTCAAAGGCTGGCCAAAAGATAAAATTGCAGTTACTTATCTCGGGCACGGATTGCAGAGTGTCACTACTGATGTTTGTGATATTTATTACCAGCTCGGTAAGGATGAGCATAAATGGAAATTCCCTTTTAATTTGATCCAAAGGAAATTTCCGTCAGGATTAAAATCATTTGAAGGAGGAAAAAGATGCCCCTGTAGGTTTTGTACAGAAGGGGTTGAGGTACAAACTGGTAAACGGATATTTTTATCCATTCCTGCGCTGGCTGGGACTTATTCATTACACGACTACAATCTCGGTATCAGAAAGATTCAAAAACTGGCTGTCGGAATTTAAACCTGAAATACTTTATCTCCAGGTTGCTGCGCTTGATGAGATACTTTTCGGAGAGGAACTGATAAATTATCTGAAAGTGCCGTCGGTAATCCATGTAATGGATGACTGGCCATCAGCAATCAGCGACACAGGTCTTTTCAGAAAGTATTGGTCAGGGAAAATTGACAGTGAATTCAAATCCCTGCTGGATAAGGTGGACCTTCATTTATGCATCAGCGATGCAATGTCGGAGGAATACCTTAAGAGATACAATAAGAAGTTTCCTTCCTTTTCATAATCCAATTGAAATTGAAATATGGGCACCCTATACGAAAAAGAATTTCAGCATTGACCGGAAGAATGTCAGGATACTTTATTCGGGTCGAATAGGTGATAACGGAATAGCTAAATCCATATTGGAAGTCGCCTCTGCAATTGATTCAATGAATGACAATGAAGTAAACATTAAATTGAATATCCAGACCCCGACGACAAAAATGGACATCCTGGATAAGTTGCGAAAATATAAGTGCGTTGTAATCAATGATTTTGCTGATTACAGTAAGATCCCCGCGAATTTTTTCAAATGCTGACATTTTGCTTCTCGCAAATGATTTTGATCCTCACGGGATAAAATACCTGAGATTTTCTATGCCTACAAAAGCCTCCGAGTACATGATTTCCGGTACTCCGGTGCTTCTCTATACACCTGCAATTGCGGCAGTTTCAAAGTTCTTCAGAAGAAATGAATGCGGTTATTGTATTACAAATCAAAGCACTAAAGAGATCGTAAAAGGGATAACGTACCTTATCGACAATGAAGAATACAGAAAAATGCTGAGTAAGAAAGCAGTCAATCTTGCCAGGGAAAGATTCGATGCCGGAAAAGTACGGGATGATTTTCAGAAACTAATAATAAGCCTCACAAAAAAATAAAATTATGTTCACTGATAAGGTCCTTTTGATTACCGGCGGCACGGGTTCATTCGGTAACGCCGTACTCCGGAAGTTTTTAAGTTCCGATATAAGGGAAATACGCATTTTCAGCCGTGATGAAAAGAAGCAGGATGATATGCGTCAGTTCTACAACAATCAGAAAATCAAGTATTACATCGGAGATGTAAGGAGCTATGAAAGTGTAAACAGTGCCATGAAAGGTGCAGACTTTGTTTTTCATGCTGCAGCTTTGAAACAGGTTCCTTCATGTGAGTTCTTTCCAACGGAAGCTGTAAGAACCAATGTTATGGGATGCGAAAATGTATTGAATTCTGCGCTGGAAAACAAGGTAAGCAGGGTTATTGTACTGAGTACTGATAAAGCAGTATATCCCATAAATGCCATGGGCATGTCAAAAGCTCTGAGCGAGAAGGTAATGATTGCAAAATCGCGTAACCTTATCAGATCCCGAATATGGTATTTTGCGGAACAAGGTATGGTAATGTCATGGCTTCAAGAGGTTCAGTAATTCCACTTTTTGTTGATCAGATTAAAAAAGGGGGTGCATTGACTGTTACCGATCCTAATATGACAAGATTCATGATGACCCTTGATGGCGCCGTCGACCTGGTGATATTTGCTTTTCAGAACGGGAAACCCGGTGATATCTTTGTCCAGAAAGCACCGGCCTCAACAATCGAGATACTGGCAAAAGCATTGCTGGAACTCTATGGTGCAAACAATCCTGTCAAAATTATTGGCACAAGGCATGGTGAAAAACTATATGAAACCCTCGTAAACCGTGAGGAAATGGCTAAAGCTGAAGATATGGGAAATTACTTCCGGATACCTGCCGATACGCGCGATCTGAACTATAACAGGTTCTTTATTGAGGGTGAAACACAGATTACAAAGACGGATGAGTATACTTCGCATAATACATACAGGATGAACCTTGAGGAAACAAAAAATATGCTTTTGAAACTTGACTCGATCAGACAGGATGTGGGTGAAGTACATAAATAGCCATTCGATAATCCGGTATCGCGGAATTCAATAATGGGCAACAGTTCGCCAAGAAATATACTGATCACATCCGCAAATTTCCCGAAAGGATCTGCTGCTGCAAATTACCTGAATCTTTTTTGCAAGGGATTGGTTCTGACAGGTCATAACATTGAGGTTTACCTTCTTAAAGGTTATTTTTTGGGAGGTCGCAAAACCGAATGATTCCAGGAAGAACATTACAGATTATGGGGTGCCCTACACTTACCTGGCTTTTGTTAACAGATCGTCCAATAAGCTGGTAAAAATTATCGGAGATCTTTATGGAATGGTCTCGCTGATACTTCTCCTTTTTTCCTTATTTAAAAACCGAAAAAGAACAACAATTTTTGCATACAATAACGAATCGCACCACAGCATTTTATTAAACTGTTACTGTAAGCTTACAGGAATCAAGCTCGTAACCTTTGTTCCTGAATATTATGATATTTCTGAATTCTCAGGTAACCTGTTTCACAGGCTGAGATGGTACAGCTTTTTGCTCAACTTCCATTATATTAACAGACTTTCAGACAAATTGATAGTCTTCAGTCAACTACATTAAAGAGAGGTATATTGAAAAAAAATATCCTGAGAAAAACATTTTGGTTCAGCCCAACCTTACAGATTTTGATTTCTGGAATAGAAATCAAAATGGCTCAGGTTTTACTATTGGCTATAGCGGAACTCCATATAAAAAGGACGGGATTGAAGATCTTTTATCGGCGGTAAGTCTTCTGAGAAAGAAAAATATTGATGTAAATGTAGTAATTATAGGGGATGTTGTAAATGAGAAATCAATTATTCCTTCCCTTAAGGCTTTCTGTGAGAAACTGGGAATCGAGAAATCGGTCACATTCACCGGACTCGTGCCACTTGAAGAAGTCAGGGATTGGCTGAACAAGTGCATGATCCTGGCAATTACGCAGACCGAATATTGTTCAGACCGTGGCTGGATTTCCTACGAAACTTGGAGAATATTTTGCATGTAATAAAATAGTGCTTTCCACCAGAATTGGTGATGTAATGCCAATACTTTAACGACAGGGATGGAAATCGTATTTGCAGAATCAGGTAATCCTCAGTCAATTGCTGATAATATTGAATGGATATTGGATAATAAGGAGAACAGCAAAAAGATTGCTCTGAACGGTCATCTAAAGCCAAAGAATTGCTTAATTATATAAAGAAAGGTACCCGCAATGATGGAATTTGTTAATCAGGATTTAAATAACTGTCAAATAGCTAAGAAAAGAGGATGGTGGGGAAAAAAATTTTAAGTGTCGGACATGTGGAGTTTCCCGATCTTGGACAGGCTCAGGTCCAGCGTCAACTTTTAATGGCAAGAGCAATTATTCTTGAAGGGTTTGACATTACAGTCCTTTGCCGTTATGGTATTCATAGTGAATCAGATGGGATAATGATAAAGAAGGCAATTTTGAAGGAGTTCATTATGTTTATTGCTCAGGCACATCAATCCGACATGAAGGGATATCAAAAGAACCTGTTTGAAACTCCAAGGTTTGTTTAAAGAGGTCAATTTATTACCAGAAGTTTTCAAGAAACAATCAGTTAGCTGGAGTTCTGGTAAGTACAAATAGATTTTACAATATTCTTTTCTATTTTTTGCTGGGAAGGATTTTTAAGACAACAACTGTAGTTGACAATGTTGAATATTGGACTTCAAACAAGAATTACAAGGGATTGGATCGAATGGATAAATACTTTTATGATAAATTCTATTTTCTCTTTGCGGATAAAATAATCTGCATAAGTGACTTTCTGATTTCAAAAATCGGAAAATCTGCCAGAAATAAGGTTATTAAAATCCCGGCTATTACGGATTTTGAAAAGTTTAAAATTAACAAAAATCATGAAAGAATTGTAAAGGGAAATTACTTTTTGTTTTGTGGCTCTGAAAAATATTTTGAAGTTATTGATTTTGTCATTTCTGCATTTGAAAAGCAGGCATTGAAAGTAATAGATCGTATTTCTTGTATTAGTAACAAAGCCTTATGAGAAACTTAAAATGAGAATAGAAAGAAGTGCTGTTAAAGAGCGTATCCTGATTTATTCAAATGTCCCATATACTGATCTAATTAATTTATATCGTAACAGTGAAGCACTAATAATACCTATGAGGAATACCGATCAGGATAAAGCCAGGTTCCCTCATAAAATAAGTGAATATTGTGCTTCAGACAGACCAATAATTACAAACAGCATCGGTGAGATCAGCAACTATTTCAATGAATCAAATGCATATCTGTGCTCAGAATATGACGAACAGAAATATGCAGATGTGATGGATCTATTATTTCTGAACCTGAAAAGGCCAAAAAGATCGCTGAGAAAGGCTATCTGACTGGGATGATCAATTTCAATTACAGGTCATATTCGAAAAAACTGGCCGGATTGTTTGTGAACGAATGAAAATTCTTCATTTTATATATTCACTCGTCCCTGGAGGGGCAGAACGTTTTGTAATTGATCTGACAAATGAATTAGCTGAAAATAATGATACATTATCTATACACTTTAAGAGATGATACACTTGGAATCAAGGATTTTATGTACCCGCAATCAGCACTAAACTGGTCTACAGAAATCTCAAAATAAGTCCTGGTTTTAAACCATGGCTTGCCTGGACGTTTTACCGAATTCTTAAAAAGGAAAAGCCAGATGTTGTCCACTGCCATCTTAACCTGGTAAACTATTTTTTCCTTTCATCATTAATACTGCATAAGAAAGATCCGATTCATTTACACGGTTCACAACTCAGCCGAAACTGAAGTTATGTCTGCAATAGAAAGAATTATCAAACGTTTTTTTTACAAACACAAGTTCTTTATTCCTGTCGCAATTTCTGATGAAACAAAACGCTCATACCAAGTTCATTATAAGCTTGAAGAAGTCGATTTGATATATAACGGACGAAAATTTTGTGGAAAGACAAATAAATATGATGAAGTCCTTAAAGAGATAACCTGACTAAAACCGACAAAAAATACACTAACGTTTTGCCATTTTGCACGGTTTCATAATGAGCAAAAGAATCAAGAAATGCTTATTTCCGTTTTCAACAAATTAGTAGGAAGAAGGTTTTGATGTAATCTTACTAATTATTGGCGACGGTTTTGAAAAAGCAATTGAATTAAGAGCGATGGCAAATAAACATATTCATTTTTTGGGTATTAAGCATCCAACGTAAATGACTACCTCTTTTCTTCTGATGCATTTTGTCTGAGTTCTAATTTTGAAGGGATGCCTATCTCTCTAATAGAAGCATTTGGCTGTGGGTGTATTCCTATATGCACCCCTGTAGGCGGTAGCGTTAATACAATTGAACATGGAAGAACCGGATTTCTATCAAAGACCAGTTCAGAGGATGATTATCTTCAAGCAATCAAAGAGTTTATCACGAATAGAAACAACATTGATAAAAATCGACTTGTGGAATTCTATCAAAATAATTTCAGCATGGAGTTGTGTACAAGTAAATATATCGAATTGTATTCATCAAGATCTGATAACTGAGTTTACCACCGATTGTCTTGATTTAGATATTTATTCCATCTAATATTTATAAAATGGCAAATCCATATTTTACTTTGTTTACTTCAGTTTACAATGGAGAAAAGCATATCAATAGAGTATTCGAAAGTGTTAATGCACAGATATTTAATGATTTTGAATGGATTATTATTAATGATGGTTCAATTGATAATACTTCAATCCTCATTCAGTCTTTTATACAAAACCATCCTGGAATTGATATAATCTATGTTGACCAGAACCATTGTGGTAAACATATAGCATGGAACAAAGCAGTTGAATTAGCAAGAGGTCAGCTCTTTATACCAGCAGATGCTGATGATTATTTTATGCCTGAAACTTTGTCGTTTTTCTATGAATCGTGGACTGCCTTAACTCCAAGTGAACGATTATCCTTAAGTGGCATAAATGTTCTGTGTTTAGATAATGATACACAAAAAATAGTGGGAAATCCATATCCCTTTGATGGGATGAAAACAAATAATTTAGAATTACTATATAAGTATAAAATTAAAGGGGAAAAGTGGGGATGCATTAGAGTTGATCTGTTAAAAGGCAGGTCTTTCCCAATAATAAAGGGATATTTTCCTGAGAGTTATCTTTGGATGGATCTTAGCAAGAGTTATCAAGTAATTTGTTTTAACAAAGCTTTAAGAAGATATTATACTACTGATACAGGAATAATACAAACCCTGCTAAAAAATAAGTATAATCCGGTTCAGGCAAGGGTAACAATAAAATATAATTTCTGGTTCATAAAAAATTTTGGTTTCTATTTGCTTGTCCATTCACCCAAGGAGCTTTATCGAAGAATAATTAGTACAATGAAATTAACATTGTTATTATTAATAACGCGATTTAAGCATAGACAGTAAGTTGATAATTTAGGAAGTGGAAGGTCTCTTAAGAAATTGAATAATGAATATTAGTAAGGAAGATTATAAATGCAAATTGACATTGTATCATATAGAATTAATAAAACTATTAGGTCAATTTGATTGGTTATTAGTTAATAGCTAAGAAATTAAATCAAAAGGAAAGTTTAATTTATGAAAGTAGTTATTGTAGGATCTGGCTATGTTGGTTTAGTGACCGGTACATGTTTTGCAGAAACCGGTTTAATGGTTACCTGCGTTGATGTTGATGAGAAAAAAATCGAGAACCTGAAAAAAGGGATTCTTCCAATTTACGAACCTGGTCTTAAGTCCATGATTGATCGCAACATTAAGACTAAGCGGCTGTTTTTTTCTACAAGTCTTAAGGACAATCTTAAGAATGCTGACGTTGTGTTTATTGCAGTTGGAACTCCACCTGATGAAGATGGAAGTGCAGACCTTAAAAATGTTTTAGGAGTTGCCAGGGAAATAGGCAGATGTATAAGCCACTTTATTGTTGTGGTTACAAAAAGTACGGTCCCTGTTGGTACAGCAAAACTTGTCAGGTCTGCAATTCAGGAAGAACTAAACAAAAGAAGAATTGAGGTTGATTTTGATGTAGCATCAAATCCGGAATTCCTTAAAGAGGGTAATGCTATTGAAGATTTTATGAAACCTGACAGGATAGTTATCGGTGTTGAAAGCCTTCAGGCTGAGTCAGTAATGAGAAAACTATATAAACCTTTTCTTTTAAACGGTCATCCTTTAATTTTCATGGATATCCCATCAGCGGAAATGACCAAATACACTGCTAATGCAATGTTGGCAACCAAGATCAGCTTTATTAATGATATAGCAAATCTCTGTGAGATTGTCGGAGCAGATATTCAAATGATTCGCAAAGGGATTGGAAGTGATTCACGAATTGGGACAAAATTCATTTTTCCTGGTGTTGGATACGGAGGTTCCTGTTTTCCTAAAGACTTAAAAGCCCTCATTAAAACTGCCCAGGATTATCAGTATCCTCTTAGGATACTAAAGGCAGTCGAAGAAGTTAATGAAGATCAGAAGGCTAAATTATTTGAAAAGGTTATTACCCACTTCAGAGGGAATATTGAAAATAAGACCTTTGGTATTTGGGGACTTTCCTTTAAGCCACAAACCAATGACATGCGAGAAGCTCCTTCACTGGTAATTATTGAAAAGTTATTGAAGTCAGGAGCTAATGTGAGGGCATATGATCCTGTTGCAATGGAGGAGACTCATTCTTTTATTGGCAACAAAATAATTTATGCAAAAGATCAATATGAGGCTGTAATTGATGTTGATGCATTACTAATTATTACAGAATGGGCTGAATTTAGATCACCGGATTTTAATATTCTCGGTAAACTCATGAAGCATAAAATCATATTTGATGGAAGAAATATTTTAGAACCTTCCGAAATGACCGAGATCGGGTTTACATATTATAGTATTGGCAGAAAGACAATTATTTCGTAAAATATGAAAAGAATTTTGGTAACAGGTGGTGCCGGATTTATAGGGTCGCATCTTTGTGATCGTTTGCTGAACGAAGGACATGATGTGATTTGCCTCGATAACTACTTTACCGGTACTAAAGCAAATGTTGCACATTTGCTTGAAAATCATTATTTTGAATTAGTGAGACACGACGTCACCACTCCTTATTTTGCGGAGGTTGATGAAATATACAATCTAGCTTGTCCGGCCTCACCTGTACAATACCAGTATAATTCAATTAAGACAATAAAAACATCGGTCATGGGGGCTATTAATATGCTTGGGCTGGCAAAGCGTATCAAAGCAAAAATTTTACAGGCGTCTACCAGTGAAGTTTACGGAGATCCTGAAATACATCCACAATCTGAAGAATACTGGGGACATGTTAATCCAATTGGAGTGCGATCCTGTTATGATGAGGGAAAACGTTGTGCGGAATCTTTATTTATTAATTACCATTACCAAAATAATGTAAAAATAAAAATTATACGAATATTTAATACTTATGGTCCACGAATGCATCCCAATGACGGACGAGTAATTTCCAATTTTATTGTACAGGCTCTGCAAAACAAGAATATTACGATTTATGGTGATGGAAGTCAGACTCGTAGTTTCCAGTTTATTCTCGATCTTTTGGAAGGAATGATCCGAATGATGAACAGCGATGATGGGTTTATAGGACCGGTGAATATTGGTAATCCAAAAGAGTTTTCAATCAGAGAGCTTGCTGAAAAGATAATTAAGTTAACCAAGTCTAAATCAAAAATAACTTATTCCCCCTTACCCGAAGATGATCCTTTACAGCGGCAACCAGATATTTCTCTTGCAAATAGCAAACTTAATGGTTGGTACCCAAGTGTCAATTTGGATGAAGGTCTAGGATATACAATTGAATATTTTAAGAAAAAACTAAACCTTTAAATAATTAACTAACACCGTTAATTCTTAAACCTGAATCTCATAATAGATAGACTTATAAAGTCAATATATGGTATTCTGGTCGTCTATTTGAATTCTAGTTTGCTTTAAACAATACCCAAATACTGTCTATGATCCTACGAATAACTGCAATGAGAAAATGAAGACTGCAATATTCAAAAAAACTCAGAAAATTATATATGATTGTGAATGAATAGAAGAATAAATCATTTTTTAAGAGAATCTATTGGACTAGGGCTGCTTTTAATAAAATTACTTATCCCTGGTAGGAAATTTCAACTGCTTTCAATATATTTTCATAATCCCTCACCCAAACTATTTGAGTTTATTATTAAACAACTTTATGCAGACAGCTATAGAATTATTGCGCTGGAAGAGTTCAAAAATCTAATACAGGAGAAGAGACTAAATGAGAAAATAGCAATTATTACAATTGATGATGGGTGGAAAAACAATTTAGAGCTACTTGAAATAATCAGAAAATACAAAGCATTTATAACAGTATTTATAACAACATCTGCAATTGAACAGGGGAACTTTTGGTTTGAATACGTCAAAAAAGGTAAATATCAAACAAAGGCCTCGTTTAGAAGAAAAAAAATCCATTTAAAAAAATTGGATGAAAAAAGTTTCCACAAAGAAATATCAAATTTGAAATCAGGGGTAACCCTTGAGAGATCAGCACTAACCAGGGAAGAGTTAGTGCTGATGAGCAGTGAACCATTTGTCAATATCGGATCGCATTCAGTAAGCCACGTATCACTCCCAAACATTTCAGTTGAAGGGCAGATAAAAGAACTGTCAGATTCAAAAAAAATACTTGAAATGTGGACAGGACATAAGGTTAATTATTTTGCTTACCCAAGTGGTGATTATTCGGATAATCTTATGACAATAGCAAAAGAGTGCGGATATGAACTTTGTTTTACTATTGATACGTCTTATATAGATATTGAAAAAGTTGATAAATTATCAATTCCACGTATGTGCATAAATGAGGATGCTGGAAAGTACGAAGCCCTGTCAAAGATGTACGGAATTTGGCATAAACTCGTAAAGCATTGATAAAATCTTTTTGTTGGTGAGGAAAATTTATTTAATCGAATTATGCAATTATGAAGATTACCCTACCGGAGGCCATCTAAGTTTTGCAAAGCAAATGATAAAAGCTTTTGGTAGTCAACTTGCTTTAATTGGAATCTCTACCGGGATGGGACCTGTTGGAAAATGGATAAAAAAGGGAATCGGTGGTATTGAATATGATTATTTTTCTGTCAAGAAATTTCAAAAGAATTTTAAAAAACCAATTATCCCTAACAGATTAAAATATTTTTATTATTTGTCAAAATGCAGAAAAGAATTAAGCTTTCTTGAAAATGAAAATGTATTTATTCAAGCTCCTGAAGTATTGTTTGCTATAAGGAACTGGGGCATTAAAAGTATTTGTTTCAGATCGCCAGGAGTTATTAACATGTTGGTTAGCTCAAGATTCTGGTATGCAAAGTATTTTAAAGATATTTATGAAAAGTTACTTTACAAAAACCTGCAAAAAGTAAACATTATTCTTGCTTCAGCGGATCAGAATTCAATAGTAGAATTCTGCAAAAAAAGCAAAAACAGAATTCAGCCTCAACAAATCATTCAATTCCCTACCAGAATTGATACTGAAATTTTCAGGCCATTTGACCGGACTTTGGTACGCACCAGACTCAATATTGATCAGGAAAAGAAAGTAATTATTACAACCGGGAGAATAAGCGCACTCAAAGGATGGAAATTTATGATTGACTGTTTTGCTTTATTCAAAACAAAATATCCAGATTCAGTTTTTTATTTCCTTGGCGATGGAGAGGACAGGTCAAACTTAGAAAAATATGTAGATGAGAGACAATTAAGTGAGTATGTATTCATAAAAGGGAAACTCGAACCTCTGTTGATTGCTTTATATTTAAATGCATGTGATTTATATATAATGGGTTCATATATTGAAGGTTGGTCAACATCCCTGGTAGAAGCAATTGCTTGCGGAGTACCAGTATGTACTTCAAATTTTAGTAGTGCAAACGATTTAATTACAAGTGGTTTTAATGGTTTTGTAAATGATCGACGGGATGAAAATGAATTTGCCGAACAAATGGGGCAGGCACTAAATCTGCCGAAGGAAGCATTAATAGAGAAATCCCATGAGATGCAGAAATATAGTGTAAGTAATCTTAAAAATGATCTTTTGGCAAATTGGAAATTAGTATAAATAAATTCAATAATTTCATTTTAACCATTTCTTCAAAATGGGCAATGATGTAATTAAGAACGGGTATAAAAAAATGTCAGTCTCATGCGTTTCCATTTGTTCGATTGCACGGGATTGTCAGAAAAACCTTAAATACAATATTCGAAAAATAGAAAAACTCAGAAGTTGTTTTGCGGATTCCGAGGTCATTATCTTTGAAAACGATAGTAAAGACGATACCCTAAAAATCCTGGAAAGTTGGGAACAGGAATCAAATAATGTTTTAATTAATTCGGAGAAATATCAAAATACTACTATTCCGGAAAATGCAAATGGAGGTAATCCTTATTTCTCCAGATATAGAATTGAAAAAATGAGTTTTTACAGAAACAAATACGTGAAAATTTTAAATACCAATAAGTTTAAAAGGGATTTTGTAATGGTTATCGATCTGGATATTGCGAATTTCAGTATTGACGGTATTGCTCATTCATTTGGAGTTAAGCAAGACTGGAGTTGCATGACATCATTTGGTACATCTCTGTCTAAAACTTTAAGAATGCAATACCACGATACATATGCTTTGATCGAAAGGGGCTACGAGGTTTTGCCGATGACTGAACAAACTATTAATCAAAACCGTAAAAAATTTGCCCTTTTAAAAAAAGGAATGCCGCTTATCGCTGTGGATTCTGCTTTTGGAGGCCTGGCAATTTATGATTGGAACTTATTAAAAGGGAAATACTATTCATGCATTGAGAATGATGATGCACGTGTGCAGGTACTATGTGAACATGTATCATTAAATAAACAATTAGGCGGGAATATTTTCATAAATCCAAATATGAAGGTAAAATACAGATGTATTTCACTTTCCTTTATTTTTGATCAGCTGAAAAAAAGATATAAAGTACTCTCCGGAACAACTTATTCAAACTAGTATTTTCTGAGTTCGGTGTAGTTGATTAAGATTATTAGTTAAGAATTTCAATACTTACCAAATTGAAAAAAATAGATGTAATTCAGGAGTCAGAGTATGTGGATACAGTTATCAATTCACAGGTTGGTCAGGAATTGATTGATATTGAACTTGTTACAGGTTCAAGAATCCAACCGGGTAATTACCACTGGTTCTATTTTGACAAGCTTTATTCAATTCTTACTCAAGGTCCTAAATGCAAGGTACTAGATGTGGCATGTGGTCTCGGTTTCCTTTCTGTTTTATTGGCCAGATATGGACATCAGGTGGTAGCGGTTGATATATCAAAAAGCTCAATCGTTTATGCCCGGAAACTTGCCGCTTCATATAACTGCCTGGATAAGATTGATTTTAATGTAATGGATGTCAGCAAACTTACTCTCGATTCTGATTTATTTGATATCGTAACAGGGGAGGATGCGCTGCATCATATTATTAAATATCCCGGTTCAGTTGAAAATATTTACAGGGTTCTTAAACCAGGCGGTAAGGCTTATTTTACAGAGCCATTTGCATTTAATCCGTTAATCAATTCAATGAGGTTCGTAAATGTCAGAATTAAGAATCATCAAGGTGAGCAGTTTCTTGGCAGAAATGAAGTAAAATTATTGAATTCATGGTTTGATGAGGTGGAAATAAAAGACAAATCAGTTATATATATATTCTCACGTTTCTTTTACAAACCCTCCGTATTAAATAAAAGAGCAAATATATTCCTTAAAAGAACTGATGACTTCGTGCAATCGAAAATTCCATTTATAAAAAAATTCTATGCATATGCATTTCTGGAAATGACAAAGAAAAAACAGACAATCATTTAAAATTGCATTCTCAATAAAAAAAATAATTGTTGCTAACCGCAACACTTCCTGAAAAACCCTCTTAAAACAACAAGATCCACCAATTTGCCTGGGGATCATAATGCATAAATTACAATCTTTATTATTGATATTTCTAATTCCGGGAAGTTATCATTAATGATTTCTCCAATTCTTTTTAACTCATACTAAGATTCGAGTTACCACCATTAATCCTAACCTGATCTATTGATTTCCCTTCCAACTCCGCGGGGAAATCCATTCTATTGGAAAAAGATGACAGCATTTATTAAGGACTTAATAGTTAAACAGTTATGGAATTTAGTGACAAAACCAGGATATCGTTTGCTGTGAACCAACTGTTCTCCAAGATCTGGAAAGAACCATTAGCTATAGTAGATACTACTACTCCTAAGCATCTGATTTGTACTTTAAATACGCATTCTTTTATTACGGCTCTTGATGATCAGGGGTTTTACCAAGCTCTCCTCAAATCTGACATATTAATTCCGGATGGCGTCGGCGTCGTTTTTGGACTTAAATTACTATATGGGGAAAAGATAAGAAAAATAGCCGGCTATGATCTTTTTGAACTTGAAATGAAGGAACTTAACAATTCAAATGGTAAATGTTTTTTCCTAGGAAGTTCTTTAAAAGTTCTGGATCTTATTATAAAGCGTGCAGCTGTCGATTATCCTAATGTAAAAGTGGATTTTAATTCCCCCCCATACAGTCCCGAATTTGCTCATGAAGAAAATGAATTAATGATCCAAAAAATAAATTCATTCTCACCTAGTGTGTTATTCATTGGGATGACAGCTCCCAAACAAGAAAAGTGGGCATTCGCAAATCTTAACAAACTAAATGTTGGTCATGTGTGCTGCATAGGCGCAGTTTTCGATTATTATGCCGGAACCAAAAAACGTGCACCGAAATGGATGATTGACAATGGATTTGAGTGGATGTATAGGCTTATTACCGAACCTAGACGAACATGGAGACGCTACCTGGTTAATAACTTCAGATTTATCATTCTTATCGTTAAAGAGAAGCTGAAGAATAAGCACAATATAATTGACCTCAAAAATTAATTGGTATATTTTAAATTTGGTAACTTCTTAGTACAGATCTCCATAATTTGGTTACAATAATGACAAATAACTGGTATATACGCATCATAAACTTCATAAATTAATGGATAGGACAATTAAAGCCGATTTGTACAGATATGGCAGATTATCAGGTGTTAAAGGGTTAATCAAAGGCTGGTTTATTCCGGGATTCCGTTATACATATTTATATAGAAAAATTGTTAAGCATAAGAAATTTACCTTACAGGGTATTTATTATCGTATACTGAGACGGCTCTTTGCATATAAAGAATTCATTATAAGTCCAGATGCACAAATAGGTGAAGGCTTTTATCTTTATCATCGCGGAACAGTATATATTGGTCCTGTTAAGATCGGTAAAAATCTATGTGTTTCTCATAATGTTACAATAGGAAGAGCTTATAAAAACGGGCAGATAGGCAGACCGACGTTAGGCGATAACGTCTGGATCGGACCGGGAGCCGTTGTAGTGGGCAAGATCAATATTGGAAATAATGTGTTTATTGCTCCCAATTCGGTGGTGAATATTGATGTACCTGATAATGCTATGGTTGCCGGTAACCCGGCAAGGTACATAATAAAAGAAAATCCGATAGGTGACTGGGTAAATGATATATTGGATTAGTGCTATAACCTTATTCTCCGGTGAATAAAAAGATATTGATAACAGGCGCTGCAGGATTTATAGGTTCCAGTCTGGCTGATTCATTACTGCAAGGCAACAGCCGTGTGATGGGCATTGATAATTTTGATCCGTTTTATGACAGGAAAATAAAGGAAAACAACATTGCAGGTGCCAGAAGGAATGCCGGATATCAATTCTGTGAAGGTGATATCAGGGATATGAATTTCATTGAAAGTTGCTTTTCGGATTTCAAACCTGATATTATTGTACACCTTGCAGCAAAGGCAGGAGTCAGGCCATCTATAAATGATCCTAAAGCATATTACGATGTAAATGTAAGCGGTACATTAAACATCCTTGAAATGATGAAGAAAAAGAAAATCAATAAAATGATTTTTGCATCTTCCTCTTCCGTATATGGGAACAATGAAAAAGTTCCCTTCAAAGAAACAGATAATGTTGATTATCCGATTTCTCCGTATGCAGCAACAAAAAAAGCCGGTGAGCTTCTCTGCCATACCTTCCATTATCTTTATGGTATCGATATTTTCTGCCTGCGTTTCTTTACGGTTTACGGACCAAGGCAACGGCCTGATCTGGCTATACATAAATTTACGAAAGCCATATTACAGGGAGAGGAAATATCCTTATATGGAGACGGGACCTCATCAAGGGACTATACATATATTGATGATATAATTCAGGGTATCACAGGGGCAATAAATAAGGTTGAAGGATTTGAAATTATTAACCTCGGAGAATCAAATCCTGTATCTCTTATCCATCTGGTGAAGCTTCTGGAAAAATGTACCGGGTCTGAAAGCAAATCTTAAATACCTGCCTGTGCAGGAAGGTGATGTTATCAGGACTTTTGCGGATATTACAAAAGCAAGATCAATACTTCGACTATGGCCCGATTATTGATGTTGAAACCGGTGTAAAGAACTACGTGAAATGGTTCAGAGAAAGTTCTTACAGTCAGTACCGAATTAACAAATAAAAGTCAAAACATCACAGTTAAAAATTGTCTTCACTTACTGATTTCAAGTTGCCAAAACTTCGTAAATTTGTGCTTTATCTGGCGTTGATCAACAAGAGGAAGTCAATTGTTGTTTTAAAAAGAAAGGGTTTTTCTTATTATGATGCGTATAGCAATCATATGTAAGACATTTCTGAAGGGAGGTGCAGAAAAGCAGGCATTAACGCTTGCCAGGCTGCTCACTGGAAAAGGGAGTTTATGTATGCCTTGTCAACTGGTACGGGAATAAAGTGGATCCGGGTAATCTTGATTCCATTAAAGACAAGACTTACAGATATTTCCCGCTAAGGGGCACTCCTCTCAGTAAGCTTTATCGTTTTCAGGAAAATATTAAAGGAAGAAAAAATAACAATCGTCGTTTCTTACCTGACACTTTCAAATTTTGTATCAGGCATCAGCAAATTGTTTAACAAAAACATAACAAGTATCGGAGGAATCAGGAATGAAAAGCTTCCATACTACAAGTTCCTCTTTGAAAAGCTGATTCACAATTATTTGAATGATGCCACGGTTTTCAATAATTATTCCGCAAAAGACAAATTTGTAAAAAAGAGGTTTCAATCCGGAAAAGATACATGTAATCCAGAATGCAATTGAATTTAATAATTCAGATGTTCTTGCAAGATCAAGCAATGGAGAGATAAAGATCATAACTGTCGGAAGGTTTGTGAAACAGAAAGATTATGCTACTGCTTTGAATGCCTTCAGGAATCTGGTAGAAAGAAACAGGAATAAGAACTTTACATATTATATAGTCGGATATGGTCCGCTTGAAAAAGAAGTCAGATCTCTGGCGAAGAACCTGAAAATAGAAAAGAGAATAAAAATATTCATAAATCCTCCGGATGTTGCAGAGATTCTTAAAGAAAGCGACATCTTTCTCAGCACTTCACTGTTTGAGGGAGTCTCAAACTCAATAATGGAAGCAATGGTTCAGGGACTGCCGGTCGTGGCAACAAATGTGGGTGACAACAATTATTTGATAAAAGATGGCTATAATGGCTTTCTCGTTCCCTGCAAAGATGTTAATTCAATTGTTGATCGGCTTGAATATCTGTCAGAATCAGAAGAGGCAAGAAAAGAGTTTGGCAAAAACAGCTTAAATGTCATTGAGAGCAGCTTTTCAGGGACCAAACTTCTGGAAAACTATTTAAGTTTATTCTCAAAATTTCAATAAACCCTAAATTAATTTTTTCACAAATCCTATTCCTGAAAATCAAGTCACAGGACAAATACAAAACTCTAGAATTCAGATTTAATTAGTGCATGTAGTGGCTAACCTTAATCTTCCCTCACAGGAGGCAACTTTAATAATGATTAAAATAGGTGTTATTGGTACCAGGGGATTTCCGGAAATCCAGGGTGGTCTTGAAACTCATTGCATGGAATTGTACACCCGGATTGCCAGGCTTGGGGATAATAAAATTACTGTTTACAGAAGAAAACCTTATCTTAATTCAAAAAACAGGGATGTGAAATATCAGAACATCAGGTTCCTTGATTTCTATGTCCCGAAAAGCAAGAATTATGAAACTTTTCTGCATTCATTCTTTGCAACTTTACACGCTTTATTTCAGGGTTACGATATTGTGCATTTTCATAATACCGGTCCCGGATTCTTTATTCCCCTTCTAAGATTGTCAGGCGCGAAAATAATATTTACGTATCATAATGTCAGCTATGTACAAAAGAAGTGGGGAGCTTTTGCACGATGGTTTCTGGCTTTGTCAGAGAAAATCAGTTTAAAAAGTTCCGATTATGTAATTTTCATTTCTGAAGTCATTAAATCGGAAATGATAAAGAAATATTCCCTTGAAAATTGTAAAGTAATTTCTAACGGAGTTACGCTGAATGTCAGATCTGAAAACTCGGACTTTATTAATTCGCTGGGTCTGGAAGAAAACAAGTATATTATAGGTGTTGGAAGATTTCTTGAGGAGAAAGGCTTTGATTACTTAATCAGAGCATATGTGAAAACCGGTTTGACCGATTACAAGCTGGTGCTGGTGGGGGATACAGATTATCCCACCGATTACTCAAATAAGCTCAGGGCTTTTGCCAGGGAAAATGGTGTTATCCTGACAGGATTTATAAAAGGCGACAATCTTAAGCAGATTTACTCGTTTGCCAGGTTATTTGTTATATCTTCCTTTTCTGAAGGGCATCCGATTGCCTTGCTTGAAGCCATGAGCTATAATGTTGATGTTCTGGCAAGTGATATTCCGGCAAACCTGCAGATAGAACTTGAAAAGGAAGATTATTTCAGGGCCGGGGATGAAGAGGACCTCAAGGAGAAAGATTTTGGTTAAACTGTCAGGGAATAATGTGCCCAATTATTCTGAGTTTTTATCGGCAAAATACAATTGGGATAAAATAGCAGAAGAAACAAATAATATTTACAATAAACTTACACTTAAAAATGAAACTTAAAGCAGGGATCATTGGATTAGGCAAGATGGGAATTTCCCATGCGGCAATTGTCGGTCCTCATCCATCTGTTGATATGGTTGCTGTATGCGATACTTCCTCATTGGTACTGGATGTATTCAGGAAATTCAGCAAAGTAAATGTATATACCGATTACACAAAGATGATTGAAAAAGAGAAGCTTGATTTTGTTGTAATTGCCACACCCACACGTTTGCATTATCCAATGGTGAAATACGCACTTGATAAAGGGATCCATGTTTTTTGCGAAAAGCCCTTTTGCCTCTCAGTAAAAGAGGGTAAGGAACTGGTGAATCTGGCTAATCAGCAATGGCTTGTGAACCAGGTAAGTTATCACAATCATTTTGTAGGGACATTCCGTGAATTAAAAAGACTCCTGCAGGACAGGAGTGCTTGGTGAACTTGTACATTTTACCGGGGAGGCTTATGGTTCAGTAATAACCAATGAGAAAGGAAGCACCTGGCGTTCCGATCCGAAAGAGGGTGGCGGCTGTCTTATGGATTATGCTTCACATGTTATCAACCTGATTCAGGAAATGATCGGACGGCCTGTTTCGACCAAAGGTATCAGTACTTAAAAAGATATATTCAAAAGAAGTGGATGATGCTGTTTATTCATTGTTGGTTCTTACAGAATGGCCTGACCGGTAATTTGTCGGTCAACTGGTGCGATAGCACATACCGGAAAATGTCAACATCATTAACGGTGAATGGTAAAAAAGGCAAAATAATCTGTGATGCTACTGAAATCAGGATATATCTGAATGAAGCCAATTCCAACAGAAAACCTGCCTAAAGGCTGGACTATCAAATATTTAACTGATCTTGCAATTCCGGTTAATTTTAATTTGCGCGGAGAGGAATACAGCGCACAGATTGGATAATTTTGTTGATTGTATAATTAAAAGAAAACAAACCGAAATAAACTCATTTGAACAGGCCTTATATACTGATAAGGTCATAGAATTAATAATTGCAGACTCAAAAAAATAAAAAATGATAATGGATAAAGTATTATTTGGCGATAATCAGTTCTTTGCAGTAAGCCATCTGTCTGATGAAAAATCACAGGAACAAGCTATCCGTTTTAAAGATGATTCTTCGATAATAAGGGTTCTGGATCAGGCAAGGGAAGTTGGCATAAATACATTTATGTGCACAACCCACGAAAGGATTTCAAACATTTGCGATCACTTCCGGGAAAATCCTGAAAAATACAGGAACTTTAAAATATATCCATGCATGCCATATGCCCATAAATATGCCAACGCAGTCACGGAGATATGGTTATCCTGGGCACGATCAGGAAATATGTACCCGGAAACCTTCTTGGGAACATTTGCAAAAGGCGGTATTGCATTATGTCCGCAAAGATTTTATAGGACTGATGGAAATACTGGTCGATGCTGAAATGAAAATGTTCAAAGGGATAGATACACCGGTAATTTTTATTCAGAACGTAATAGTCGATCTTATCCTTGGCTTGAAAATGTTCGATGTTTTTAAAGAATATGATCCGTATATCAGAAAAAAATATAATGCTGAACCGGGTTATATAACAATGAATATGCCGGCAATGTATGATGCCCTAAGTTCAGTCGGTATTGAAAATCCGATAATCTGCAGTTCAATAAATAAGATCGGATTCAGAATGTCGGGAGGCAAAGAAATTTATGAAAAATATCTGACTGAAAAAACGTTCCGCCCTATTGCGATGCAAGTTCTTGCTGCAGGAGCATTGCAGCCCCAGGAAGCGATGGAATACCTGGGCAGGTTCCCTAAAATTGAATCTGTCCTTTTTGGAGCATCATCAAAAGACTCATATTCAGGAAACAAAGGAACTTATTGAAGCTTACTTAGGTTCTCACTAGCAATAATAGACAATTTTGAATTCTTGACTGTTTTAAACTAATATAATTTCCTGAAAATACTGAATAAAGAAAATATTCAGTCAATATCTACAAAAATCAAGAATCAGATTAGTTGGTCTGGTTTGCTATTCGTTGTGGTAGTTTCAGTGATTTCTTTTATTGTATTCTGGATATTATAGCTGCATCAAAACCTATAACATATTTGCCTGAAATTGACAAAGTGATGTAGACTCTGCCCTTCTGGAATTAATCATGATCGAACTTGAAAAACCCCTGGTTTGTTCTTATTGCAGATGAATATGGGAAAATGGCAGTAAAAACGCCTGAAGGTGAAATCATAATGTCAAGCTTGACATATTATTCATCATATGAAGGTATCGGTGATAATTGGGGACTGAAAAACATATCCGTGAAAATTAACAAATGACAGCACGATTTCTATTACTGGTAAGGGACCTTCAGATGTCTTTGTATATGAATCATTCACAATTCATAATTATGTACCAAAACTAGATGTCAGATCAGGACTCGTTATAATTCTGACGTAGTCAGTTAACCGGGAAGCATTAGTAGCTAAATTTGACGTGCCCATATCAGAAGTTTATCTTAAGAACAGAAAAATTGATTTCGGGCCTTTTGATTCAGAATATTGGCTTCAGCGATCAAGGTGTACGTTTTGGCAGTGGGTCAATATCATCTCTGATTTATCACACTCCGAAAGTATCGTCTTTACAACTGAATTCAAAGGAAAATCTGCTTTTTATTAATCTGGAGTATTTTTTGGATCACCCTTATATCCAAATACCTTTTCAGAAAGATGGTGGAGGTCGATGGATTAATCTTTCTTCAGCAAATTATAGTGACAAACACATGAAAGGGAAAACAATTTCTCTATTTATTTTGGAAATCTGCCTGAGGTAACTCCAAGATTGATGTTGGTGCCCTATGGGTTACACTTCTGGATATGTTTTTACTGAACATGCGGATGGAGGTAATCTTAAGACACACCGGGCAGCTTATCTTGGTGATGAAAATATTTCGAATATTGATGATGCGACTGGGGGTTTTGCTGGTCATAAAATACCAGTTACCAAGAGTGTTTTCTATCTCGATTCTGCCCGAAATCACTCAGGTTCTTCTATTAGAGATGATCCGGATAAACCGCACTTCCTTGATTTCCTTAATCAGCTTTATTCAACAGGCCTTTATGATATTTGTCTACACACTCCGGAAGACTATAGTTCAACCCGTGAATCACTGGAAGAGTCGATTAAATACATGAAGGAGAAATTTGATGCAAGTACCTGGATAGATCATGGAATGTACAGTGGAAATATGAATCAAGAGTCGTTCGTTTGTGATGGGTTAAATCCAAATTCAGAGTATTATGCAGCTGATCTTTGGGAAAATTACGGCACTCGATATTTCTGGAATCCAGCATCAGAGATAATAGAAAACTCCCTCATTTCTCCATCAAAAAGTACTAAGGAGGGTAGATTTTATAAAGCTTATGTTGATTTTTTGAAGCACTATGTATCCCCAAAGGATTTAAAAGAAGCTAGGATTCACAACTTGCATTTAAAGAAATATTAAAGCGCTATTATAACAAGGGAGAATTGAATTCCCTTAAACCTGACATGGGGAATGCTTATCCAACCCCTCTTTATTGGCAAAACTTTACTCAAACAAGATCCTTTTACTCATGGACAACAGATTATGTTAAAGACTATGGCAGGTTAACCACAAATAAGGCTGGAAAACAATTTAAAATGGAAAAAAACCAACTAGATGAGCTTACAGCCAACTGGGGTATTTTTATAAGCCATGGATATTTTGTTCGTAACCGTAAGGGTCATAACATCTTTAGCGAAATAAATGGGAAAGTTGTAATAAATCCTCTTTTCGATAAAATACTTGTATACATGGCTCGCATGCGAGACAATGGAGAGTTGTATCTAACAACAATCAGGGATTTGTTGGATTATTGGATACTGATTGAAAATGTCTGCTTCGATTATATGCCTGATGGAAAGATTAATGTAATTAACCTTAATAACGAACCTATAAAGGGATTGTCTATAGCATTGCACGCTAAAACTGTTCGGATAAATGGTGAGATTCCTAAGTATAAACAAGTTGGGGAAGAAACTATTGTGTGGTTTGACATTCCTGGAAAAAGCCTTGCGAGTCTTCAGGTCGAACTATGACAAATAATTAAAAAGGAAATCTAAAATCTTTTTTACCGGAGATTATAATTAAATGCATACTCCGTCAGGGTTTTCCTGCTTAATGTAGTTGCTCGAATATCAAAATTCGGTAAAAAGAATTATTCATTTTATCAACGAAAAAGACCAAATTTACAGAGAACAAAAACTCAACAACGGGAATACTGAGTTACCCTCTGCTGCAAACTATCTATAAAGCTCAATAGAGTTTATTACAATCAGGAACCTGATAATTCCGGATGGATTATCAGGTTTTTTATTTAATTTTAGTAATCAAATGATTCCTGTCTCTTTTATGTAGTGAATTGATATTGTGTGATTTACAAAACAGATCAACCTTATGGGCAAAGCAATTTTTCTTCATCATAGTACCGGGAACAATATCTGGCTTGGAGGTACAAGCAAACTATTGAACAAAGTCACTGGTAAAAACAGTGTTCAGAATTATTTCAATATTTATAATAAAAGTCACGACACAAACCATTCCGTAACCGAACGTTTTTTCCCTAACTCGTCTCCTTATGGGTGGAAAAATTATCCATACGATTATTATAATATCTGGGTAAAAAACGCCGGCAAAAAACCATATCTGGGGGAGCCCACTCTTGAAATTCTTTCAAAGGAATATTATGTAATTATTTTCAAACATTGCTTTCCGGTCAGTAAAATACTTCCGGATACCGGCCATGCTGATGTCAGTTCCGAAGAAAAAAGGCTTGAAAATTACAAACTGCAGTACAATGCCCTTAAAATGAAGATGCATGAGTTTCCGAAAAACAAATTCATAGTCTGGACACCTGCAGTACATGTGCAAAGTATGATATCGGAAGACGAGGCAAAACGGACTTTTGAATTCTATACCTGGATAATTGAAGAATGGAAAGAAAAAGGTGATAATATCTTCGTTTGGGACTTTTATAAGCTGGAAACTGAAGGTGCGCTGTATCTCATTGATCAGTACTCGGAAGGGGCCGGTAATTCACATCCGAACAGCAGCTTCTCTACACTGGTTTCTCCCCTGTTTTCACAATTCATTATTGATGTAATTGAAACAAATTCCGAAAAGTAATTTAATCATATGAAAATAATTAAAAGAATCTGGGAAAGTGTATTTAAGCTGTTGATGCTAAAAGTAAGTGATGAAAGGAGAATTAAATATCTCCGGAAACTGGGGATTAAGATTGGCCAGAGATGCAGGATAAGGACAATGCAGTTTTCTACCGAACCATATCTGATAGAGATTGGAGACCATGTGGCCGTTGCTGCAAACACACAATTTATAACTCATGATGGTGCAACATGGTGTTTTGAAGAAGAGGTAGACGGTGGAGGAATATTCGGGAAAATTGTGATAAGAAATAATGTGTTTATAGGCATAAACTGCATAATTCTTTCTAATACCTCAATCGGAGATAATTGTATTGTTGGAGCAGGAAGTGTGGTCCGGGGACATTTCCCTGAGAATTCTATCATAGCCGGGAATCCTGCCCAGGTAATATCAAAAACAAGTATCCAGAAAATGCTTTTCAAGCAGAACCCCGGATTGCTAAAAACCCGTAACCTTACGGAACCTCAAAAAGACAAACTGGTTAGGGAGCATTTTGGGATTTCTTAAATTATCTTCAACTAAGATCACTTATTTCTAAATAATCACATTATCAGGTTAGGCCCGTCGACCTTTAATTTTCTGCCGCGTACACAGCTGTATTTTTGTTTAACCTGCGGTATCTCTGTTGTTAATAAATTTCGGGATTTTTGATGAAAATAGATTTTTCATTTATGAATGTAAAGTATTCAGTGATATTCCTATAAAAAATGTAGATTATAATTATCCTGCAGTGTTGATTTTCAGTTAAAAAGAAGTTTGACAGATGAACTTTTAAATCATAACTTTACTTATGTCTATATGCATTTCTAAATGAAGTTTCCGGTTCTAAATATTGTTTTTATTTTTCTTCTCTCGATTTCTGAAACTATAACAGTTGAAGGTCAGGGAACAAGAGTAGATTTCAGTACTATCCCAAAGAGCGGAACGATTTTAGTTTATTCTCATCAGGATGACGACGTGATCTGGATGCTGCCGTTCTGGAAAATAACTGAGAAATTCATTGAAGGTGCGATGCCTTCAACGCCCTCTTTCAGGACCATTATCCGGCAACAGCAAACCTTTATTAATAATACGGGCTATAACATCGATTATGAATCAAACTGGTTTACCCCATGGGATGATATTACCGATAAGGAATATTCAGAGTATTACCTTAGTGCTAATACTTCATACAATTATCTGTTAAACGATCATCTCGAAACACGGCTTTACACTAATACGACTGACTTATCGAGATTCGAGATAAATAAAATAAAGGCAAAGCTTGAGCAATATTTTGCCGATCCGTCAATGTCAAGGGTAATCACCCATAATAACTGGGGTGAATACGGACACAGGCACCATATTGGAGTAAACAAGGCTGTAAGGGAACTTGCTGTAAAATACCGCAAGGATGTCTGGATGCTTGGTGTCAATAATAACGATTTCGTTGATGTAACTGTACCCAATGGAATAACCTGGGCATACGGAAGTTTTAATACACCTGATCTTTATACAGGTATCAGGACAATCTATGTGAATAACGGTCGCTGGACATGGTATACTGACAGAATCCCATCAGGTGACCACAAATTCATCAAAATTGTTGATGCCGGAAACGATAAATCTAACACCTTGAAGGGAGATGCGATAACCTACTCCCGGTCCGGTCCAGGATCGAGCCCGGAGCATATATATTTGACGGTGATGATGATTACATGACTCTGAAGGGGAATAATTACTCTTCATTTACAATTTTAATGCGTATCAGGCCCGACCAGATAAAAGCAATGGATATCTCAGCAATGTCTGAGTATCCAACATCCGGGAGAAATGACCGTAATTTTTATCTGAACAGTGATGGAAGGATATCTGCACGGATTTATGATGGAAGTTCGAAAACCGTAACATCATCCGCGGCAATTTCAGCCGGAACCTGGACATATATTGCCATGACCGGAAATGGAAGCAATCTCAAGCTGTATGTGAACGGTGTACTTGATAAAACAATTTCAACAGGAACTGCCATAACAAATTATTCCACACCGGAACTTGTTCTTGGCCAGGCGACTCAGACAGGTTCATACTTTAAAGGGCAGATAAATGACGTGAGAATGTATAACCGTGTACTTTCTGATGATGAGATCGGGCAGGTCAACGGTAGAGGGATATACCATAACTGCAAGTGCAGGACCCGGAGGAGACATAAATCCATCCGGATCTGTGGCAGTAAGTGCGGGAACAGATCTTTCTTTCAGCATCTCAGCAAATTCCGGTTATCAGATTTCAGATATAAAAGTTGATAATTCCTCTGTTGGAGTCAGGTCCACTTACAGGTTCAGCAATATCACATCTAACCATACGATATCAGCAACGTTCAGGCGGATTGCTTACACAATTACAGCAAATGCCGGATCCGGTGGCAGTATCAGTCCCAAAGGAACAGTTTCTGTTAACAACGGATCGGACCAGACCTTTACAATTATTCCTGCAAAGGTTATAAGGTTAAAGATGTTAAGGTAGACAATAGTTCAGTAGGACTGGTTGATAAGTATACTTTCACTGACGTAACATCAAACCACACAATATCGGCTGAGTATACCCAGATTACCTACAATCTCAGAAGCAGTGCCGGTCAGGGTGGTACGATATCTCCGGCAGGAATAGTTACCATAACCGATGGTAATGATCAGAGTTATACAATTACCCCGGATAAAGGTTACCAGATTGAGGATGTGCTTGTTGATAATGTATCGGTAGGAATTGTCAGTACATATTCCTTTACAGATATTGGTGACAACCACACTATAACGGTAGTCTTTCACCGGGTTACATTTACGATCAAAGGCGTTTCAGGGACCGGAGGTTCATTGAGTCCTTCGGGTAATATCAAGGTTAATTACGGTTCAGATCTGCATTTTACAATTTCACCTGATTATGGATTTAAATTACTTGAAATATTTTTAGATGGGCTGCAGGCAAGAGGTGATTCCGGTGATTTCACTCTTGAAAATATCACCTCAGATCATAATCTGTCTGTTTTGTTTTCCAGGATAAGGACTTATTCAATTTATGCAGCAGCCGGAAGGAACGGTTCAATTACCCCTACAGGTAATTCAAATGTTTTCGATGGATCCGATCAGACCTACATCATTACACCTTCTTTTGGTTATCGCGTTTTAAATGTCATTGTTGACACTGCTTCACTTGGGCCGATACCTGAATATACTTTTACAAATGTATCAAACGACCATGCCCTTTCAGCAGTCTTTGCATCTGATATCAAGGCCGATGTCTACCCCAATCCGTTTTTTGACGAATTTAAAGTAAACATAAGATCTCCGTTTGAGGGTGATTACGAGATAAGTATTGTTACACTGACTTACAAAACAGTATTTGAGCAATCAAATATACCTGCAAACACGACTCTTTCTCTTAAGCCTGATATCTTCAGGGGCCCTTACATTCTGAATGTCCTGCAAAAGGGTAAGGTAGTAACTTCCGTGAGGCTTATTAAATACTAGGATACTACAATAGTCCGGCCTTCTCGTCAGTATCAATAACCTCGATGTTCAGTCCGTAGCGGGCCAGAACAAATGCAATATTGTGATTATTGAAGGCTTCTCCCGGTTGTGGTGGAACAAGAGTGATCAATCCTTTCTCCTTTAAGTCCCCGAGTTCCTTTTCCATGTTTTCACACCTGAAACACAGATGATGGAAACCGCCTCCCCGGTTGACGAAGTTAACAAGGGACTTATTATCTTCAAGAGGTTCAATGAGTTTTATAGTCAGGCTTTCTTTCTTAGATAAGAAGGATACTTTCACTTTCTGAAGGGAATTAACCACTATCCGGGTCATTTGCTGGTACCCGAATATTTTTTCCCAGTAGGCAATTCCCTCGTCAATATCTTTTACAGCAAAACAAATATGGTCAATTTTCATATCAGAGTTTGCCCTTGATCTTCTTGCCGGTTGGGCTTATAACCAGCTGTTCTTTCAATTCAAATATCTGAGGTACCTTAAAAAGTGCGAGATTCCTTGAACAATGCTGCTTTATTTTTTCAATCATTGCATCTTTCCCGTTATCGGATCTGATTACAACGCTTGCTTTGAGTGCCTCTCCAAGCAGTTCATCTTCAACACCTTCAATAGTACAATCAACTACCTCAGGGATTTCAAGGATTACTGCTTCAATTTCTTTAGGACTGATCCTTTTGCCACCAACCTTGATTATCTCTTTCTTCCTTGCAGTCAGGAAAATATACCCATCCTGATCAACAGTTCCGAGATCGCCGGTATAAAGCCAACCGTTTCTGATGACATTTCTGGTCCCTTCTTCATCTCCAAAATACCCAAGCATTATATTATCACCCTTTGCAATTACTTCTCCTATTTCTCCGGGTTTTATTGGTTTTCCCTTCTCATTTACAACTCTAAGCTCCACTCCCGGTATCCCTTTACCCATTGAACCTTTTTTTGCTTCGTACAATTCCGGAGGAAGGTATGACAGGCGGGCAGTGGCTTCTGTCTGACCGTACATAACAATGAATGTCACTTCAGGATGACTGCCTCGGAATTCATCAATGAAAATCGGAGCAAGTTTACCTCCGGCCTGTGTCACATACTTGAGGTCAGGAAACTTTGTGGTCTTGAAATTATCCGATTTTCTGAGCAAAATCTGGAAATGGCTTGGTACTCCTGCAAATCCGGTACATTTATATTCCAGGAGATTCTTTATTATACCACCAAGAAATATAAATGAGTTATTAAATACAATTGACCCGCCAACACGCAGATGAGTGTGCAATAGAGACAATCCGTAGCAATAGTAGAAAGGCAGGACTACCAGCATCCTGTCATTCTCATTTAGCTTAAGGTATGTTATTATTGAATCTGTGTTTGCGATAAGGTTTTTATGCGAGATCATCACTCCCTTCGGCACACCCGTCGAGCCGGAAGTAAATATTATTTCTGCAACTGATTCCATGTCAAAATCTTCCGGGACTTTTAAAACCGGAGCCTTAAATTCAGGGTTATTGATTGTATCAGGGAAAATGCACCTGCTGCAGCTGAGTTCAAGCTTTCTTTCAACATCCCTGGTCATAAAGGTAAGAACAGGTTTCGTTAATCCGGATATGTATTCCAGGTTTGCCTTTTCAATATTGGGATCCAGTGGGATACAAACATTCCCCGATTTGATGATTGCGAAATAAGCAGTGAGAAAGAATTGATTATTTACCGATAGAAGCAGAATGTTCCTGTTTTGGCCGAACTCCCTTCTCAGATAAGAAGCCAGGTGAAGTGACGAGTTGTAAAGTTCTTTATGAGAAAGGGTTTCCTTACCTACGAGGAAAGGCTTCTCAAATTCTGAGGACCTCTCAAAAAAGTAGTCAAATGCATTCATCTTTATTGGCTTCACTCTGAATAATAATTCCTTACAGGTGGCATTCTTAAATATTCTGTTGTTTTGCGTTTGCGTTCGAAATTCCTGAACAGCGAATCAATCCTTTCAGTTGTTTCCCCCATTGCCTGTGCCACCTCTGCAGGTGAATAACCGTTTTCATAACCGTACCAGTAAACATCCATTAATCTGAAAGGAAGCTGATAAAAGAATTCTTCCTGTGTCTGGGTGGCTGAATAGGTATCAGTAGTAGGTGTCCTTTCAATGATCCTCTGAGGAACCCCCAGATATTCAGCCAGCTGATAAACCTGGGTTTTAAAGAGGTTCCCGATAGGCATTACGTCAGCTCCGCCATCACCGTATTTAACAAAGAATCCCTGTTCCTGCTCATGTTTGTTCGGAGTACCTATAACTGCGTAATGCAGCGCTTCGGCATGATAGTAAAGTATCGACATTCTTGATCGTTGCTTGAAATTTGAAGCAGCAACTATCTGCAGGTACTCTCTGGTATGAAGGATTTTATCCTGCTGATTTCCTTTGTCATCAATTATTGTAAGAGTGAAAATAGGAGGGAGGTTGCTGTATAAACCGCTCTGTCTGATCCCTATTTTCATCTTGTAGCTTTTCGGATCATATTCAGGGAATACCCTTTTAACAGCTTCGTCACGTCTTTCATAGCACCCGAATCCATTGAGGGCACCTGTTATTTCTTCCTTCATTGTCCGAACGTCGAATTTACCGGCCAGTTCGAGTGCAAGCTCTTCACTTTCGGGACTTGAATCCTTCTCCGGGATAATTATTCCGACAACCTTATCAGGACCGAATGCTTTGGCTGAGAGAGCCAGGCAGACTGAGGAATCGATTCCTCCGCTTATCCCTACAATCCCTCCTGTTCGCTTGAAATTGAGCAATACATCCTGCTGAAGTTTTTTGATAATTTCATTTGTTGCCTTTTCAACATTTTCAAGCAAGACTATATTTTTTGAGAAGGGTTTCTTGTTTTTCATAGATTCGGGTTTATGTCTCTACTATTGTTTTAAGATTGGTAAGCCTCCTGCCCTGAACATTCTCCTTGAATCTCTCAATAAATTGATTATAAAGGAGATGTGTGGAAATGACCGAAACCAGAACCATATCATCAACTTCTGAAGAATTTCTTGTTTTTTCTATTTTTTGAAGCAAGGTTGAGATGGAATTATAATCAAATATTCCGGCTTTTTTGAAATACTCCGGAGAAAGAATCTCCCTTAAATATTCGGGAGGGTTATTAAGCGTGAATGCATATTTTATCGGAGCTCTGTAAGGCTGTTTTGACCGCCTGATTATTGAATCAGGAATCTTGTTCTGCATCAACTTCTTGAGCAGGTATTTCTCATTAAGGCCATTGAGCTTGAAATCGCTTGGAAGCTTATTACAGAACTCGATCACACGGTAATCCAGAAACGGATAACGACCTTCAACTGAATTAGCCATCGCCATCCTGTCGCCCTGGGATGACAGGAGATATCCCGACATAAAAATTGAAGTCTCAAGCCATTGGGATTTTTCCAGATAATTCCACCCGTTAAATCCGGCTGGCAACTTTCTTTCAAGTTCTTCCAACGGAGAATACCCTGTTAATTCTGACTTTATTTGATCGGAAAAGTGTTTCTTAATATGGTTGGAATTGTTCCATCTTAAAAGGTGCGAATAAAATGGATTCTCAATATCCTCCAGCTTATATCCGTAAAACATTTTAAGTATAGCCGGATTGGCTTCTTTCATCTGGGGAAGGAACGGATAAAGCCTTTTCAGCAATCGGGGACGTATTGTTGAATTTGGTTGTTTTGCCCAGAACCTTCTGATTTTAGCTTCTTTGAAAATGTCGTATCCCGCCAGCATTTCATCAGCACCTTCCCCGGTAATGACAACTTTGATTTTGTTTTCCCTGACAAGCCCCGATAGCAACAGCATTGGGGCCGGCGCTGTCCGGGTAATCGGTGTCTCTGTGTGCCAGATCACTCTTGGAAAAACTCTTGAAATATCCTCTGAGGTGCAGATGATTGACTTGTGCTTTGTATCAAGGTAACGAACAGCCTCATTCTGATAAGATGATTCATCAAAGTCCTTGTCATCAAAGCCTATTGAAAATGTATTCAGAATCCCGGGCTCAATATTCTTAATATATGCAACCGTTGAACTTGAGTCGATTCCACCACTTAAATAGGCAGCAACTTCCACGTCCGCCCTCAGCCTTATTCTGACAGCATCGTAAAACAGTTCATGAAAGTCATCCAACGCTTTCCTTAGCGGTATGGTATTCCCGCATACATCAAACTGAAGTTCCCAGAATTTCTCGATTGTTATGCCTTTCCTGTTATAAATTAAACAATGTCCAGGAGACAGCTCAAAAATATCCTTAAAAGCTGTTCCCGGAGTAATGGCAGTCCAGAAGGTGTATATTTGAGAAAGATTCTTAAACGACAGCTCGGGATTAACATTATCCTGTGCAAAGAGAGATTTGATTTCGGAAGCGAAAGATATTTTTTCACCGATTACGTGGTAAAACACCGGGCGAATTCCAATCCTGTCACGGGCAATAAACAGTTCCTCACTGAGCTTATCCCAGATTGCAAAAGCAAACTGACCATTTAACATTGATAAGCAGTCTTTCCCGTAAACTGCATAGAGTTGCACGAGGACCTCTGTGTCGGATGTAGTTCGGAAAGTATACCCTTTCTTTAACAAGGTTATCCCTCAATTCAGGATAGTTGAATATCTCGCCGTTGAATACGATCCAGTAACGTCCTGAAGCGTCGGATAATGGTTGTTGTCCGGTTGAAAGATCAATTATGCTTAATCTTGCATGGCCGAGGGTGACAAATGGTGAACTGTATGTGCCGCTTTCATCCGGACCGCGATAACAGACGGCACGGAGCATTCTCTCGATTACATTTTTATTTGGAGCTTTATTCCTGTAATCAACTATACCGGCTATTCCGCACATAATCAGTTGCTGCTTTTGCGAACGATAAAATCTGTTATTGCATTTATAGATTCAAAATTTTCCTCAATAAGGTCTGCATCAGTGGTTTTAATGCCAAAATTCTCTTCCAGGTAAGTAATCAGAACAACAAAACCCATAGAATCAAAATATCCTTCTTTAAATATTAAGGAATCATTCTTGATCTTGTCTTTCTCAACAAAAGTCGCCTGCTTTATATAATCCTTGACCTTCTCCCTTATTGCAACTGCGTCAGTACTCATAGTTTAAAAAATGAATTAAAGAATTTGAAGAATTTAGTAAATCCGGGATAATCCGCTGATTTAGTTTTTTATATAATAATTGCTGTAATGTCTGTAAGAGCTCTTGTGGAGATTAAGGTCATTATAGACAATGTCATAATTACATAACTTATTTATTTTAAGATTATTGAGGACGTTTGCAAATATATCTTTCCTGGTATAGTTGTTCCTTATTATCATAAGCACCTTTGAAGAATACTTCATCATTAGTATTGCATCAGCTACAATACCAACGGGAGTCGTGTCAACCAGGATATAGTCATATTTTGATTTAAGATTGCTGATCAAACCATCAAGCACTCCCGATTCCAGCATTTCCGAAGGATTTGGGATTACCGGACCAGCAGAAATAAAATCAAGATTGGGAATAGCTGTATTTTTTATTATTTCTTCAACCGAAACTTTTTTCATCATGAAATTAGTAAGCCCTTTGGAGTTATCCTCTTTAAGTTTAATGTGAAGAGTCGGTCGCCGGAGGTCACAGTCGATCAGAATTGTTTTATATCCAACCGAAGCAATTGAGGATGCAAGGTTAAGCGATACAAAACTCTTGCCGTCCTGCGGTTGAGAGGAGGTGATCAAAATAACTTTTGACTTTTCGTGATCCGATTTCAGGAAAAGACTGCTCCTCAGATTTCGGAACGATTCGGAAATAGCCGATTTCGGGAACTCGGCAACTACTGCTTCGCTCTTCAGGTTATTACTGTAGATTACGCTGAGTATTGAACGATGAAGCATATATTCTGCGTCATTAATGCTCCTGATCTTGTCGTCGAAGAAATCTCTGATTATCAGAAAAAGTGTTGGAAGAAACAATCCAATGAATAATGCCATCAGATAGTTAATGGCTTTCTTCGGCGATACGATTTTGGAAGTTATGTTCCTGGCAGGTTCAACGATTTCGTAATCAGGATAAGTTTGAAGCCAGAGAAATATGCGGCTTCCGATCTTTTCTGGAGAAGGAAGGTATAAATGACATCATTTACGTTGAACTTCCTTTGCATGCTGACCATATTCATCTCTGTCCTTGGCAGCTTCGAGATCTCTTTTGAAAGCTTATCCTGTCTGTAGTCGAGTTCATTCAGGGAAAGTGTTAAGCGTATTAAGGTTATTTGTAAAGTTTTCAAGAATAGTCTGTTTCTGTGCTCTTATCTGGGCATCAATCTTGCTGATGAAAATATTTTTTTGAGGATTGCTGCTCCCAATGGCTTGTGTCCGCTGTTGATTGAGATCGTTCAGAGTTGTGATCAACTGATTTATTATGGGATCGTTTACATTCATTGACGAAGGAGGTACTACACCTGACATATCCTCGTTTGCCTTGAAGTAATTTATTACGTAAGTGTAATATCTTTGGGTTACCTGCAACTGCGCACGTTCATTTTCAATCTGGGTCATCTGTTCATAAATTCGCTGACCCTGAAAACTAAGATCCATGACCTGGTTGGCTGACTTGTAATTACGCAGTGCGGATTCGGATTGAACAAGAGAGTCCGATCGTTCGCTTATCTGCTTATCAATAAAATTCACTGTGCTTCTGGCCACTTTATTCTTTTTATCAAGATTCTCTTCGAGGAATGAAGTCAGATATCTGTTAAGGAAGGTTATTGTTTTATCAAGATTATTTTCAGAGAATTTGATCTTGATTATGGAAGCAAGCGGAGAAGCCTTTTCAACCTCCAGCTTTTTAAGATAACCCTTGGCAAGGAAATCCAAATGGTTGAACTTGATATAATAACGATATTTGCTGGCACTCTGCCTATTCATGTTTTCCTTGTTCAGAGAGACTGAGAAACTGAAAGTATTGTTACTTATTGTTGAATTGAACTTGCAGATTGTATCAATTTCAAGAGTGTTATCTTCGCTTACTATTTGATTATCGACATAATTATAAAACGGAACCTTTTTTTCTGAGACAGTCAACCTGAAGGAAGACTCATCCAGGATCGTAAGATATATTTTTGCATCAATTGGCTGAAGATGAGATTTATCAATACTTACAGTGAAAGGAGAACTATTATATAATTCAGTGGTCTGTTTAATAAATTTCTGAGATTCCCTGAAATAACTCACCTCGAGATTCATATTTGCAACCGTGGAATATACAAGTGCGAATGAACTCAGGTTAGTAATATCATTTTCAATGTTGCTCAGTGATTGAAGTGATTGCAAACCGCTGAACAGTTCATTTGAGCCAAGAATAGTTGAAGTTTTATTTTCGACCGGGCTCAATGATGCAGTTGCCTCATAAACCTTAGTGGATAACTGATTATACAATAGGGCAACAACAAAAGACAGCACTATTAAAACTATGTATAAGTATTTCAGCGAAGCTACCTTTAGTAAGAAGTATTTTAAAGGGGCTATTGATGAATCAGGTTCTATTGTCTTTAACATGGGTACCTTGGCTTTATTTAACTGTCAGACCAGCAAAAAGCAACACAGCTATCAACGTCGTAATTGACGATAATATTGTCGTGTAGGTAATGTTTGAATAACTCGTTGATATCGATTTCAGGGGTTCTACAACAACGACATCGTTGGGTAAAACATAATAAAAATCCTTTGCGGCGATTTTGGAATCGGAAAGATTGAGTTTATGATGCATGATCTTATCACCTTCCTGGCGGATAAGAATGACATTTTTGCGGTTTCCGTACCGGGTTAATCCTCCACCGAGAGCGAGCGCTTCATAAATATTGAGCTTATCCTGTGTAAATGAATAGACACCCTGCTGCTGCACTTCACCAAGAATGGAAACCTGGTTATCAATAAATTTTACGACAATTTCAGTATTGGCTACATATTCCTTCAGGGCGTTTTGAATTTTAAGGCCGGCATCCGAAAGGGTTAACGACCCCACGTTTATCTTGCCGACAAACGGGAAGTTAATATTACCAGCTTCATCTACAAGATACCCCATGATATTGGTTCCGACTGTAGAGTACCGCGCTTCTTCGGGAACATCAAATATTTGCCTGGTCTGGGGGTCGATGCTTAATACTCTGATGTACAGCCTGTCAAAGGGAGAAATAGTCTTCTGAATTTTTGGGTTGGCCAGGGGTTTTTCAAGTTCATTAATATCATTAAAATAACTTAACTGTTTTGTGGGTACACATGAACTGATAAATACCATTAAAAGCACAACAAGACTCAATTTGCGGTAAAGGAAGGTTTCATTTTTCATAAGGAGATGAGTAAGGTTATCAAATGCCTGTTCTTTGGAAAACAGTTTTTATTGTTTTAAGCAAAATTATAAAATCTAATCGAGGTGACCAATTGTCAATATAGGCCAGATCCATTTCCATCCATTTATCAAATTTGACGTTGTTGCGGTCAGGTATTATCTGCCAGAAACACGATAGACCCGGCTTTACCGAAAGCCTTCTCAGCTGCCACCTCTTATATTGTTCCGTTTCGCTTTTTAATGGAGGACGCGGACCTATGAGCGACATCTCTCCTTTCAGGACGTTAATAAGCTGTGGTAATTCATCAAATCCGGTTCTCCGGAGGAATTTACCCACACTGGTAATTCGGGGATCATCTTTTATCTTAAATACAGGACCGTCCATTTCATTCTTCGATTCAAGATCAGTCCTTATTTTATCAGCTCCAGTTATCATCGTTCTGAACTTATAAAGGTCAAATTGCCGTCCACGAAGCCCGACTCTCGCCTGCCTGTATATTACAGGACCTTTTGAAGTTAGTTTTATCAACAATGCAATGATCAGCATTAAAGGCGATAGCAATAACAATAAAATAATAGAGAAGTTCACGTCCATGAGCTTTTTTGAGACAAGGGCAAAAGGTTTATATGGAACATTTATGAATGTCAGGAACTTCTCATTTCCAATAACAGATGTAAATGCATTTGTCAGGTTAAGCTGGAGGTTCTTGTATTTCATCCTGAAAACAACGCCAAGCTCTTCACACGATCTGATTGCTTTCCTGACTTCCGAAGGATTAATTCCTTCTTGATGTATATCACTTCATCGATTGTATCAACCTCCATCAGGTCGTGCAGCACCATTTTGGTTCTTTCAGGAAGGATCTTGTAAATCCTGCCATACTTTTCAATCAGAAGGTCCGAACTTGAAAAGATAAAGGTTATCCTGTAACCCCAGTCAATATTCAGGCGGATATCTTCGATGAATGGGATTGATGAGTCGTCTGCGATAAGGATTATATTAACATAATTAAATCCCTTCGATCTGTATATCTTAAATACCTTATACTCAAAGGTCCTGGCAAAAAACAAGAACAGGAACCCGAGAAATGCAAATTCAATAAGGAATAATCTTGAAAGATAGGCCAGCTTAAATACAAAGTAAAAGACCAGCAGCAGTACGCTTACCACAACCGCCGACTGGACATATTCAAATAACAGGGTCCGGTATTCTTTTGGTTCTCGGGATCTCGGTGGCGTTAATAATATACAGGGTGATAAGCCAGAGTGGCAGAATGGCCAGAAAGATATAGGTGACGTCCTTTCTCATGAAGAAAAAGAACTCTCCGTCACTGTAGTAGTTAAACAGGAAAGCGATCTCGAACGCAAATGCAATTGCAAGGATATCAATTAATCCCAGGATAACATTTATAAGGTTCCATCTCTCAAGAAACGGAATTATTTTAAGACGTATAAGCGTATTGAATACATCCATAACCTAAAAACCAACAGACAGCTTGTTTGTTTTTTCAAATATCTTATCTGCATGAACTTTTTTAATCTTTTTGATCTTTTTACAGTTCAGCATCAAATGTTATCCATACCTATTCACCGATCCTTCTTATGTTCTGCGACCAGAAATATGTCAACCCGTTAATATCAGTAGTATCAAGAACTTTAAATCCATGATCTTCCAGCAGCTTTGTCGCGCTTTTCTTTGAAATATTCCTGTCATTTTTTGGATCAAACATATTGATCAGTCCGTTTAAAAACTTTGCAGAATGATAAAAAGGCATTCCGTTTTTGTCATAATTGCTGCATTTAAAACAACCTACAAAATAAGCTTTTGAAGGCATTATTCTGTAACAGAGTATGAAGAAAACTTTCAAGATGTTTTATCTGGTTCAGTTTCTTGATGTTAACAAGCGTTTTAATCCCTCTCAGGTCATTATGATCGTAGTAATAATGATGCATTGAGGATAGCACCATTAAGTTTGGTTCCCTATCAAGCCCAATCCACTTACATAACGGTAAAAATCATTGCCTCCTTCCGAAAGAATATTTTCCAGAACCGGATTAGTCTTTGTTCCCTCGGAAGCTTAAGCAGGTCTTCTCTGAAACTGAGTCATGGGCATCCTATTTTTAAGTCCGGCTAATTCCAGAAGCTGAAATATTTTCCATTTTTGATTTAATTGTGTCGAGGTAAAAGTATCTATAAAGCAAGTTGCTGTCAAGTAGATGAAGCCCATAAATGAGAAATGCGACATAAACTGCCACGTTTTGTCGTTAAATACCATACGTATATCCTTCATGACTGACCATTTAAATAAGAATTACCGGAATACGTCAAATTCCATGCAAAATTTACAGGCAGTTGCCGGCAATTAAAGTGATTAAATAGTTCCAGGAAATTAAAATGATTGAATATCAATCTAATAATAAATAAATTAGACTCCTGAGTTTGATCCGGTATAATCACGGATTGATTTTTGACCAATGACCTCATAAATTAGATGAAAAATCAATTTCCGGGACAGATTTTAGGTTGTTTCTCCTAAAAATGGGGCAGGATCAGAAACAGATCCGGGAACTTTGGACAAACTAAGGTTAGGCAGATATCTTTAGATTTTCTGCGCAAAAGAAAGTTATACTGCTTATCTCAGTCATATCGACAATCCTGAAACTATGATTTTCAAGAAGTCTGATAACGTCTCTTCTTGACATGAATTTATCAGTCTTGGAGTCAATAATGTTTATAAGTCCGTTCAGAAACTTAAACGACTGATAGAAGGGGACTGCAATGCCACTGTGAATTTTATTGTCTTTAAAACATCCAACAAAATTTGCTTTTGGCGGAAGTACACGGAATACGTTGTTAAGGAAACCGTCAATGTGACTTATCTGGTTGAGCTGCTTAAGGTTGATCAATGTTTTTACTCCTTTGAGATCATTGAAATCGTAATAATAATGGTGTATTGATGAAAGAACCATAAGATTGGGATCTTTAGCAAGGCCAAGCCAGTTGATGTAATGGAAAAAATTTTCCCCGCCTTCTGCTGCAAGATTGTCAAAAACAGGATTATTTTGATTTTCGTCCATTGACGTTGTATCCTTACCTAAACTGCCATTAACTCGCTGGTTATTATCTATTTCCGTTCTATATGTGACTGCGTCCTTTTCCATCCACCTGATTAATTAACCAGAGTATAAAATTAGTAATTAAGAGAACAGCCGTCAACAATCCTGCCCGCCTGGAGCCTTCAAAACCAATAATAAAATTACCGTTGGTATCTGGTATTCCAGCATTCCTCCACCTTTTATTAACGTTTATCAATAAATATGGTTCATTAGTCAAATCATGAACAAAATTTATAAACGATTTTGAGAAATAATAAAATTTAGTAATGGCTAGCTCATGTTTAATATGCATATAATCAATAAAGTAGATATGAAATGGAACCTAGAATACCAGGGAAAAGATACCGGAATAAAATTTTGACTAATATCCACTTTATTTGGATAAAAGTCAGAAATTGTTGACAAAATTCCGATTTAGCGTAACAGACCCTCCTTAGCAGCTCTACATCATTCACCATGATACTATTGAATCTTCAAGATTTTGAGACGTGTGTCCAATAAATCATGGTACTTATCTTTCATTGCTTTTGATAAAAAACTGATATTTATTAATTCTTGCAATTTGGGAACTGCGGAGGATATGGTTTCCAGAACTTTTTCAACACACTTGGAAGTTAATTCACATCTTTCCATCCCAAAATAGATTACCAAAAGGGTACATGATAACTTATTCTTTTTACTCTTCAATAGTAATGCAATTTCATCGTCTGGTTTATTATTATATTCAATAGTGGTATTAACAAGGTCATAAGATGGTGATAATGTTACTTTTCCATTTTCAGTGATAATGGAGAAGTTCTTCAGGTGCATATCTTCATTACCATCAAATTTGGGGTAAAATTGAGCAGGGGTTAAGAATTTTCTACTTTTATTACCCGATTTTCGGCTTACGGCTGTCGGGCGTTCATTTCTGAACGTCCGTGAATATTGGTGGATGTGTGAGAGTTACGGGGGCTAAACAAAAATACCCGACTGTTAAATCGGGTACTCTTGTGGAGCTGGCGGGAGTCGAACCCGCGTCCAAACATGGAGACCATATGTTTTCTACATGCTTAGTTCTGCTTGATTGTCGGGATCAGTCAGCTGCAGAACAACCTAACCGATCCTTATTTCCTGTTTGTTTCGCCATCCGACCGGAACAATCTTCAGGCTAGCCCCGGATTGCGTGCGCCTCCTTATCGGGTTGGATCAGGGCATGACCGCCCGGGAGACGTCTCGTCCAGGCACATGTGCCCGGATAAAGCTTAAGTTACTTTGTTCGCTTAAGCAGCGAGAGCGTAATTAAATTCGCCAGTTATTGTTTTGTGACTCTGTTTAAGCGACGCGTCACCACACGCTGCATGCTTGCATACCACCCCTCATGCTGTCAAAACCATGTCAGCCCCGTTATGCATGACACAAAATTACTAAATCTAATTTACATCTGATAAATGCCAGTTAAAAATCGGACCGGATTATATACATTTGAGAACAATCTGATTTTTTCTCATGGAAAAGACATTGAGAGTTGGAATTCTCCGTGAAACCAGAAACCCTCCCGACAGAAGAGTACCGCTTACTCCTCCGCAGATCATCGCTGTGGAGGAACTGTATCCTTTTGTTGAATTCTTTGTCCAGCCAAGCGATTTCAGATGCTACTCGAACGACGAATACGAATACCTCGATATCCCATTAAAGGAGGATCTTCGCGACTGCGACATCATGATGGGAGTGAAGGAGGTCGATAAAAGGACTCTGATTCCGGGTAAAACCTACTTGTTTTTTGCCCATGTCGCCAAAGCACAGCCCCATAATCGTGAAATGTTCAGGGAAATGGCTCTGAAGAATACCAGTCTCATCGATTATGAGTACCTCCAGACCGATAAAAAGGAAAGAGTCGTTGCTTTTGGGAGGTGGGCAGGGATTGTCGGGGCTTATAACGCACTTAGAGCCAGGGGAATAAAGACAAATAAGTTCAAGTTAAAACCTGCTTATCAGTGTCGTGATCTTGATGAAATGTGGGCCGGGTTGCGTCTTATTGAACTAAAGCCGGGATTAAAGGTTGCGGTTACAGGCAGTGGAAGGGTTGCAAAAGGAGCTCTGGAAACATTAAGTATATGTAACATAGTTCAGGTGGACCCTTATGATTTTCTCTCCCGTGAATTCGATGTCCCGGTAGTTTGTCAGGTTGGTCCGGAAATGTACACAAGGTCAAAAGACCGGCAAAAATTCAATTTCAGCCATTTTACCAGACATCCAGAAGAATATGAATCAGCCTTTATTCCATTTACAAAAGTAACTGATATACTTATCGCCGGTCATTATTGGGACCCCAGTTCACCTGTACTGTTTACAAAGGATGACATGAACAAACCGGAATTCAGGATTTCAGTTATTGGAGATATAAGCTGCGATATTAACGGGTCGGTTCCTTCCACCCTGAGATCAACCACAATATCTGATCCGTTTTATGGTTACAACCCTGTGACAGAATCAGAAGAACCTGCATTTACACGAAATACAAACATTACAGTAATGGCAATTGACAACCTTCCGGGTGAGCTCCCGCGGGATGCATCCCAGGATTTTGGCAGGCAGCTGATGCAGAATGTATTGCATGGGCTTTTCACTAACCTGGAAGAAATGATGATTGGAAATGCAACTATTTTAAAAAACGGAAGACTGACTCCCTCTTTCAGTTACCTGGATGATTACCTCGGGGGAATCTGACAGCATGTTCACCAGGAACTAAAATATAATTGCCTGATACAATGAAAATAAAACTGATTTTATATTTTTACCGTTTATTCCTTAGATGAAGATAACTTTTCTCGGACCAGCATATCCTTTCAGAGGAGGATTGGCAGCTTTTAACGAAAGGCTTGCCCGTCAGTTTACAACGGAATGCAAGGATGTTGACATCAGAACTTTTACTTTACAGTACCCTAAAATATTTTTCCCCGGGAAAACACAATTTATAAATGGTCCCGCACCTGAAGGAATTAAAATAGTCCGTGAGCTGAACTCAATAAATCCGTTTAACTGGCTGAGAACCGGATTAAAAATCAAGAAAGAAAAACCTGATATCCTGTTGATCAGATACTGGCTCCCTTTTATGGCTCCTTGTCTTGGTATTGTGGCAAGAATAGTAAAATCGAATAAATACTCCATGATCATTTCGGTTGTTGATAATGCTATCCCTCACGAAAAGAGGCCGGGTGACATGATGCTTACAAAGTTCTTTATGAAAAGTATCGATGGAGCAATCGTTTTATCCGATTCGGTCCGCTACGATATAGAACGATTAAGGAAAGACATTCCAATAACCGTCTCTCCGCACCCTTTGTTTGATAATTACGGTAAAAAGTTAAGCAGAAATGAGGCACTGGCTGCATTGAACCTTGATCCGGATTACTTCTACCTGCTTTTCTTTGGATTTGTCAGGGATTACAAGGGTCTCGATATCCTTCTAAAGGCTTTTGCTGATAAACGGCTTCGTGAGAAGAAACTAAAACTGATCGTTGCCGGCGAATTTTACGAAAGTGAAATTCCATACAGGACAATTGTTGAAGAATCAGGCCTTGAGAAAGACGTCATTTTCTTTAATCATTACATCGATGAAAATGAAGTAAAATTCTTTTTCAGCAGCGCGGACCTTGTTGTTCAACCATACAAATCTGCCACCCAGAGCGGAGTAACACAGATCGCTTATCAATTTGAGGTGCCAATGCTTGTAACTGATGTTGGCGGACTGAAGGAGATCGTTTCGCATGAAAAATGTGGCTATGTTGTAAAGCCTGATCCGGAGGACATTGCTTCCTCAATCATCGACTATCTAGATAATAACAGGAAAAAAGCTTTCAGTGAATGTGTTAAGAAAGAAAAAGAGAAATTCTCCTGGAATAAAATGACTGACTCTGTTACAGAGGTCTTTTACAGATGTCTGTTAAAACAGCTTATCAAGGCTTTATGATTCTGTGTTTACCGGTTAAAAATACTCCGCGGAAAAAAGTTCAATCGAGATTTACCATGTCTCTTATCAGGTATTTGTTCCTTTCAGAGGAGCTCCGGTTAATAAGTTCTCCAAGAAAGCCTGTCAGGAATAGAAAAGATCCGATAATCATTACAGTCAGAGCTATATAAAAATAGGGACTGTCTGTTATCAGCGGCGCTCTCAGATGGTTATGAATGAAGCTGAGCTTTCTGATGCCAAGATAACCCGCGATAACGAAACCAATAAGAAACATAAGTGTCCCGAGGGATCCGAACAAATGCATGGGGCTTTTACCGAACCTCGTTATAAATCCGATTGTAAGAAGATCGAGATACCCTTTCATAAATCTGTCAAGGCCATATTTTGAAGTCCCGTATTTCCTTGGGCTGTGCTTTACAATCTTTTCACCTATCCTGTTGAAACCTGCTTTTTTTGCCAGCATTGGGATATACCTGTGCATCTCCCCGTATACCTCAATATTCTTTGCCACATCATTGCGATATGCTTTCAGTCCGCAGTTGAAGTCGTGCAATTTGATTCCTGAATACAAGCGGGCAGTGCCATTATAAATCTTGCTGGTAAATCGTTTAATGAATGGATCGTACCTTTTCTTTTTCCATCCAGAGACAAGGTCATAACCATCTGCCTTTATCATTCTTACCAGATCCGGGATTTCATCGGGATTATCCTGAAGGTCAGAATCCATTGTTATGATCACATCTCCTTTGGCAGCATTGAAACCTGTATGCAGAGCCGCTGCCTTGCCATAATTCCTCCTGAACCTGATCCCTTTGATGTATTTCTTTTTTTCAGATAAGCCTGATATAACATTCCAGGAGCGATCTGAACTGCCATCGTCAACAAAAATTACTTCAAAATCCAGATTTTCCCTGTAACAGGTATCCTCAATATTCTGAGTCAGCTCGCCAATTGATTCTTCTTCATTATAAACAGGCAAAACAACAGAAAGATCCATAAACGGACGGGTTATTTTACTTCGGGAGCATCAATTAAAGGGTTCCCTTCCTTTCTTACAAAAATTGACACAATCAGCGACATAATTGCTCCATAAAACATGTTTACCAAAATGCTGAAAGGTGCAATTATCTCAGGCTTCATAATTTTTTTCTGGAACTTCATTGCAGCGTCCAGGGCTTCCTGGGCCATTCCTCTTTTCGAAAGCATTTCCTCTGTATTGGCAAGCTGCTTTGCTACAAGCCCGGGATCAATGATTGAGTACAAAATGTATATGAATATTGCAGTTATTATAGAGTAGTAAAGGAAGATTACAACCCCTGAACCAAATGCTCTCCCGAAGGTTATATAACCATAGAGATAATTGTCGCGGTACGACCTGACAAGAAAAAATAACAGAACTATTAAAACCACCATGAATATGTAGCCCTGGGTTTTGTTTAAAGTAAGATCCATGAAATAAATTACAAGAGAATACACAATCCCGACTAATCCTAAAATCAGTCCGTTGGTAAGATTTGCTTTCCAGACAGAAACATTGTTTTCCATGTTCGTTTGACTATTTTATTTAGTTTAAAGTAATGATTTTAAGCAAATATAGTGTAAATCCGCAAAAATGAGAGTTTACCGAAATAGAATAATTATTTGGCGACCTTGGCGGAATTTTGTATTTTTGCATAGGGTAAGTCTTATACGACCAGCTCCTGCTGAACTCCCCCAGGATCGGAAGGTAGCAAGGGTAGGCAGTTGTAGCGGTGCGATATAAGTAGCTTACCCTTTTTTAGTCCGTAGAGTGCCTGAAGTTTGGAGTGCCTAAAGTGGAGAGGAGGTATACTCTATGAACTCCAGGCACTCTAGGCATTCAAGGCATTCAAGGCACTTTGTGGACTAATTTGTTAATTAATTAAAATCTCTTTACTAATGCTTCTTCGTATTTATCCTGAAAACCCTAATCCAAGATATATACGGCAAGTGGTCGAAGTGCTTGAGGAAGGGGGGATAATAATCTATCCTACCGATACGGTCTACGCCATGGGTTGCGATATCAAGGCCAACAAGTCGATTGAAAAAATTGCGCAATTAAAAGGATTAAACCCAATGAATCCCGATATGTCCCTGATCTTTCGTGATATGAGCCAGCTTTCGGAATATACGGTTATCAGGGAAAACTCAATTTTTAAGCTTTTGAAAAGAAACCTGCCCGGCCCCTTTACATTCATAGTCCAGGCAAATAACCAGATCCCCAAACTGTTCAAAAACAGAAAAAAGACCGTCGGTATCCGAATACCGGATAACAGTATCGTCCTTGAACTCGCACGAGAACTTGGCCGGCCAATCATTACAACTTCTATTCACGATCCCGACAGCCTGATAGAATACACAACCGATCCCGAACTTATATACGAGAAGTATCGAGATTTTGCAGATATTGTGATAGATGGTGGATTTGGAAAGAATGAAGCCTCAACAATTGTCGATTGTACATCAGAGGATATAAAGATTGTCCGCCAGGGCCTGGGAACACTCGAATTCTGAAGCCGGATAAAGAATATCATTTACTTGATCTACCTGCTGTAGAAACTGCGGGTAAAAAGTATAATTACGGTCAGTAGCTCAAGCCGGCCCAGAAGCATAAGCCCGCCAAGGAACCATTTCCCCATCCATGGCATATCCGCATAACTTGTAAACGGACCAAAATGACCGAGTCCAGGGCCGATATTCCCAATCATTGAAGCAGTTGTACTGAATGATGTAATTATATCGTAACCCAGGAGCGAAACTGCAAATGTCCCGGCACAAATAAAAATGAAGTAAAATGTAATGAATATTAGTAAGTTATATACAATACCCTGTGGTACACTTTTCTGGTCGATACGAACAGGTAAATAAGCAAACGGATGAACCAATTTTCTGGTTTCGTTGCGGTTGTTCCGTGCAATTATAAGCAATCTTATAATCTTTATGCCGCCGCTTGGCGATCCTGCCATGGCCCCGGTAAACATAAGAATGAAAATTACAGTGATCAGCAAGCTTCCCCAGGAACTAAAGTTTTCAGTATAGAACCCTGTTGTAGTCAGAATTGATAAAACATGGAAAAATCCATCCCTTATTGCATTTGGCAACGAGATCCCCGATCGGAAATAAAGCAATGCTGTTACCAAAAGTGAAAAACCAAGTCCGATTCCCGCATAAAAAACAAATTCATTATACCGGACAATTTTTCTGAATTGATTTTTGATGGCAAAATAAAACACTACAAGATTAGTTCCTGCAAAAAACATGAAAATTGCAATTATCGCTCTCAGGTAAGGAGAGGAAAAGGCAGCAATACCATTGTTCCTTGTCGAAAATCCTCCAGTTGAAAGTGTTGATAATGAATGGCATATAGCATCGAAAAGAGGCATTTTGCCAACTGTCAGCAGGAATATTTCGGCAAGTGTAAGGATAATGTATATTAAAATAAGTCGTTTCGACGTCTCAATAACTTTCGGATGGATCTTGTCAGCCAGCTGGCCTGAAAACTCAGTTGTTGAAAGTTGGATGTTCAGGCTTTTCATCACCGGAAGCACATAAAACGAAAGAGTTATAACAGCAAGCCCTCCAAGCCACTGGGTAAGGCTTCTCCAGAAAAGGATCCCTCGGGGAAGTGACTCAACATCGTTGAAAATGGTTGCCCCTGTTGTAGTAAAACCTGAAATTGATTCAAAAAAAGCATCGGTGAAGCTTCCTGTACAGCCGCTCAGGAGAAAGGGCAAAGTACCAAATGCGCTGAATAAGATCCATATCCCCGTATTTATGATGTATCCCTCCCTCGATCCATAGACTTTCTCCTCATTCCGGAGGGGAGTAAAAACCAATACTCCGGTTACTATGGTGATCAGTGCCGAATAAAGGAAAGAGCTGGCAGAAGAATCTTTATATATAATGGAAACACCTGCTGAAACAAGCATGAATAATCCTTCAATAATCAGAACCTGGCTGAAAGCCCTGGCAATAATCCTGAAATTGATCATATCTGTCAGGTGAAGTATTTTGACAGCTTTTCATAGGCCGTAGGCAGGGTGAATACAACAACTTTGTCATTTGCGTTGATCATTGTATCTCCTGTTGCGATGAAAGGAACTCCATCTCTTGTTCCTCCTCCTACAATCGCGTCTTTGGGAAAATCGAGGCTTCTCAGCGTGCCTCTTGTTATTTTTGAGTCAGCCGGAACGTTAAATTCAATAACTTCAGCTTCAGTGCCCGCCATATATTTAACCTGAGTTACATTGGGATTTGTTGTATGACGGAATATTCTGCTGGCAGCTGAAATCTTCTTGTTTATGATAGTATCGATCCCGGTATTTTCGGCCAGATTAATATATTCCATGTTCTCTACTTCAGCAATTGTCCTTTTGACTCCGAGCTTTTTGGCCAGAAGGCATGAAAGTATATTTGTTTCGGAATTACCGGTTACTGCAACAAAAGCATCCATCTTTGCTATTCCTTCCTGTTCGAGCAGATCAACATTGCGGCAATCACCGTTAATGATCAGTGTGTCTTCAAGTATTTCAGAAAGCTCTTCGCATCTTTCAGGATTTGAATCAATCAGCTTTACTTCACAGTTTTTCTGCATGTAAAGGGCAACATGCTTTCCGATCCGGCTCCCGCCCAGGATCATTATGCTTTTAGCTTCAAAATTCTCCTTGCCTGATGTAGCCATCATTTCATCAACACCTTCATTCGTCGAAATGACGAAAACCAGGTCACCGAGACGGAAACGTTCATCCCCTCTTGGGATGATTGTCTTATCGTTGCGCTTTATTGCGACAGCCCTGTATTTGTCAGTGCTGCTGTTGATAGCTATTTCTACAAGGCTTTTATTTAAGATCGGGGCATTTTCATCAAGTTTCTGTACGAACATTGCAAGTTTGCCTCCGCAAAACTCCATGAATTCTGTTGTTCCTGTCTCATGAAGCAGGCTCAACACTTCCCGGGCTGCAATAAGTTCAGGATAGATAAGGGAATCAACTCCAAGCGATTTGAAAAACTCAATTGTAGAATGTTCCAGGTAATCAAGGTTATCTATGCGGGCAATCGTTTTAATGGCACCAAGACGTTTCGCAAGTATCGAAGCGGTGATATTGGTATCCTCTCCATGAGTAACGGCAATGAAGAGATCTGTTTTCTTCTGAAGTATTTCCTGCAGGATACTTATTGAGGTTGCTGAACCCACAACAGTCATCACATCGAATGAAGCATCAATTGGCTTAAGCCGGTTTACCTCATTGTCGATAAGAATAATGTCATGATTTTCACTTGAAAGCATCTTAGCCAGATGCGTTCCGACCTCCCCGGCCCCGGCAATTACAATTCTCATAGGAACCTCATAAAAACTTAACAAAGTAATGCATAAATTGTTAAATATTAAAATCCAAATCACCACCGTACCTTGAACGCACCTGATTTCTTTACATAATGGATAGTATCAATGCTTTGACACTGAGTCCTGTATTTTCTGTAATATCCTGAAGGAACACCGGACGTAAGAATTAAAGATCCGGCCTTACAGTCAGAATGAATTTCACGGGTATTGCCGGTAGCTGATCCTGTAAGTATAATATGATCAGGTTTTGCCGTTTGCAAAAGATTATCATTAAGAGAATTACAAATCAGGATCCTTTTGTCTGCTGTTGAAATCAGGGTGAATTTCTCATTTAAGCTGTGTTGTCTGATCCGCAGCCTTCCTGAGGCACAATGTCTTATTACTTCCGGTTGCGGCAATTCCGAAGGTGTGTATAGATCCAGGATTTTCCCGGTCCTTATCCCGATTGCCCCGGCTCCCGCAGTGTTATAAACAATCAGCTCATCGGATGTTCTGACCAAAATATCCCTTACAGAGTCTGTCAGGCAGAAAAGGAGCAAGAAAGCAGCCGGATAAAATACAGGAAATGACCGCCGGTGAAACAAAAATAACATGAATAGGAATATTGTTATGAAGAGGAGGATAGATTCAAGCGGGCCCATCCCCAGGTTTTCAATTGTAGAGAATGGAAGGGAAGCAGCCTTTTCTGCAAGCATCTCGGTTACTCCGGTAAGCCAGTTAAGAAGCATCGCAAGAGGATGAGAAATAAATTCAAGGGGATAAGTCAGAGGTATAAGGCATCCTATTATTATTAGGAAAGATGATATTGGGACTATAATCAGATTTGTTAGTATGAACCAGGTAGGGAACCTGTTAAAAGCTGAGATGGTCAAAGTAAGTGTACCTGCCTGGGCTAATAGTGTTACGGCCACCGATTGCCATATTTTATCGGCCAGCCAGCTCTTAAATCCGGGTTTCAGGTAAAGATCCTGATAAAAACAGATAATAAATATCACAGCTGAATAGGACAAGAGAAATCCTGCATCAAACAACACCGAGGGCTGGATGATCAATAGAATGACTGCCGAAGCCAGAACTGAGTTAATGCTGTTTACATTCCTCTTGATCAAGACTCCTGTCTGGATAAATGTAAACATAAGGGTTGCTCTTAAAACTGAAGCCGTTAATCCTGTTACAAATGCAAACGACCAGAGTAACAATACAGTCAGGAGTATCCTCAGATAATTGAATCTTCGCTTCAGGAAAAACAGCAGGTTCAGAATAAACATGCTTATGATTACTGCATGTAGTCCCGAAACCGCCATAATATGCATTACTCCGGCCCTGATAAAATTCTGTTTCTGCTCCTGGTCCAGCATATTTTTCTGCCCTAAAGTTATTGCCGCAACCAGTGCCAGTCTTTCACCATTTATGCCTCGTTTTTCGTACATGTCTATGATCTTTTCCCTTATTATTAAAGCTTTGTCTTTCAGTTTTCTGTATGACGGTACAAAATGTATCTCAATGTTTTCGCTGTTTATAAACCCGGAATATTTAATACCTCTGTTTTCGAGGTAGAACCTGTAATCGAACTCTTCGGGATTACCCCTGTTTACAACCGGAGTGACACTGCACCTGATTTTCAGAAAATCTCCCGGCAATAAAGTCCCAATTGTTGAATCTTTTTGCGCATTGAGCAGGAGGGACCCGTTTAAAGGAATATTGCCGTTTTCCGTAATCTTGATTTTCAGCCTGACAGTGAGTCTGTAGCTGTTTGCCTTTTCCTCAGGGAATTCGGAAACAGTGCAAATATAGGTGGCTGGTCCTGATTCAAGATCTGACAACCTTTCTTTCTCCAGAGAATAAAGCAGCAATCCGCTGATAAAAAGTGCAAATGTCAGGAAGTAACCATAGACGTAGTTAATAGGGCTTTTGTTGAAATGGAGACTGAATATAAAAACCGAGACAAGAATGAGGAAAGAAGCAGCCAGGGAAAATATTCCCGGTTCAAGAAATTGGCCTGAAATAATACCGGCACAAATCGGAAGACTTACCCTCAGAAAAGGAATTTCTTTATTAAGCACAGTCCGCAGCTATGAGACTGTATAAAGATAAGAAAAAGTTTGGAGTGAGCTAAAGTTTGGAGTACTTAGAGTTGAGGGAACACGGATTTTTTACTTTAAGTACTTTAGGCACTCTAGGCACTTTTAATCTTCTGCCCCGGAAGAATTGTTTTGTAGTCCACCTCAAACTTCCCTTTGCTGATGGCATTCAGCTTACCTTTTAACAATCTTTTTCTTAAGGGGCTTACCTTGTCGGTAAAGAGGATTCCATCCAGATGATCATATTCGTGCTGTATTATTCTTGCCTTGAATCCGTTAAACGATTCATCATGAAACTCCCAGTTCTCATCATAATAGGTAAGATGCACATGTGATTCGCGATTTACCTCTTCCCTCAGGTTAGGAATACTTAGGCATCCTTCAGTCATTAATTCAGGATTGCCGAACTTCTCCTTCACGTGAGCGTTTATAAACGCTCTTTTGAAATCGGCAAGCTCCGGTTCATCTTCGCCGGCAGGTTTACCATCTATTACAAATATCCGTATCGATTTGCCAATCTGGGGTGCTGCAAGTCCTAATCCTTCTGACCTGTACAATGTTTCAAAAAGATCATCAATTAACTGAGCCAGTCCGGGATAATCTTTGTCTATGTCCTCCGCAACCTTTCTCAGCACAGGGTGTCCATATATTACAATCGGATAAACCATTTCATTCTGCGTTTTTTCACCTGGGTCTCTTGTCAAGAAACGATTGGAGGATTATCGAAGCGCTTATCCTGTCAACAAGCGATTTGTCCTGCCGTCCTTTTTTCCTGACTCCCCCATCAATCATTGTTTTGAAAGCCATCCCTGATGTAAACCTTTCATCTACAAGATGAATTGCCTTTTCCGGAAACAATTTTTCAATCTTCCTGATAAAGGGTTTGAGATACTTAACAGTTTCGCTCGGCTGGTTGTTCATTTGAACAGGGTATCCAATGACAAAGGCATCAACAGTTTCAGTTTTAAGGTACTCTGCCAGAAAGCTGTCAAATTCATTGCTTTTTACTGTTTTCAGAGGAGATGCAAAGATTTGCAAAGGATCGGTAACCGCCAGTCCTATTTTTTTTCTGCCAAAATCTATCCCAAGTATCCGTCCCATAATTTTTTCAATGGAGGCAAAAGTACAAAAAAAGACCATCCTTTCGGATGGCTTTATAATCGAACTGCTTTTATTGCTTATTTGGTTTCTGTACTTTCGTAAACCATGGAAGCCAGACGCTGATAAGACTTATACCTCCATTTTGCATTTTCCTCGGCAGCTTTGAAAAGCACTTCTGCTTCTGCCGGAAATGACTTCACAAGTGAAGTATAACGGACTTCTGAACTAAGGAAATCCTGGAATTTACTCCAGTCAGGCTCCTTTGAATCGAGAGTGAATGGATTCTTGCCTTCCTTTTCAAGAAGAGGATTGTACCTGTAAAGATGCCAGTATCCTGATTCAACTGCAAATTTTTCCTGTGCCTGGGTTTTTCCCATTCCGTCCCTAAGACCATGGTTGATACAAGGTGCATATGCAATAATTAATGACGGTCCCGGATATGCCTCAGCTTCCTTGATTGCTTTCAGGTACTGGGCATTGCTTGCTCCCATGGCAACTTGTGCTACATATACATAACCATAGCTCATTGCCATCTGTCCAAGATCTTTTTTGCGAATCTTCTTTCCTGAAGCAGCAAATTTAGCCACAGCCCCCGCAGGTGTTGATTTTGAAGCCTGCCCGCCTGTGTTCGAATATACTTCTGTATCAAGGACAAGGATATTCACATCTTCGGCCGTTGCAATTACGTGATCAAGACCTCCATAGCCAATATCATAAGCCCATCCGTCGCCACCGAATATCCAGTGAGACTTCTTAACCAGGTATTTCTTAAGATCCAGTATTTCTTTGGCCACAGGAGCCGTTTCTTTCTCACATGCGGCAACAACCTTTGCAGAAGCTGCCTTTGAAGGTTCAGCAATATTCCTGTCCCTTAGCCATTCTTCAAATGCCGCTTTTGTCTCAGGATTAATACTGCCGTTCATCGACTCTTTCATAAGCCGTTCAAGACGATCCCTGAGTTTATTGGCACCGATTGAAAGTCCCAGTCCGAATTCAGCATTATCTTCGAAAAGTGAGTTTGCCCATGCCGGACCATAACCGTTCTTGTTGTGAGTATAAGGCATTGAAGGGGCTGATCCACCGTAGATTGAGGAACAACCTGTTGCGTTTGAGACAATCATTCTGTCACCGAATAGCTGTGTGATTGCTTTGATATAAGGTGTTTCACCGCATCCTGCACATGCTCCTGAAAACTCAAACAATGGTTGTGAGAACTGGCTGTTTTTTACGTTGACAAATTTATCAACCACTGCGTCTTTGTAACCAACCGTTTCATTCATATAAGTCCAGCGAACAGCTTCATCAATCTGAGTTCCAAGAGGTTTCATAATAAGAGCCTTGTTCTTGGAGGGACAAACGTCAGCACAGTTACCGCAACCGGTACAGTCCAACACACTTACCTGCATCCTGAATTTATAAGCCTTTAGTACTCCTGGAATACCCTGGATAGTCTGGGTACCGGCTGGTGCATTTGTTGCTTCCTCCTCAGTCAGAAGGAACGGACGGATTACAGCATGAGGACAAACATAGGAACATTGGTTACACTGAATGCATTCATTGGGTTGCCATTCGGGCACATTGACCGCAATGCCTCGTTTCTCGAATGCACTGGTTCCTGATGGGAAAGTCCCATCTTCCCTTCCTTTGAAAGCACTTACGGGAAGATCATCTCCTTTCATGTAGTTTATGGGTTCCATGACATCCCTGATAAAATCGGGAATATTACGTGTATCCTTTACTTTTTTTACCTCAATCTTTGCCCATTCTGCAGGTATCTCAACCTTTGTAACCTGGCTGCCTTTATCGACAGCAGCATAGTTCATTTTAACAACATCCTCGCCTTTCCTGCCATAGGTCTTATAAATGGCCTTTTTCATTGCATCCTCGGCCTTTTCGTAAGGAATAATGTTGGCAAGCTTAAAGAAAGCAGCCTGCATTATTGTGTTGGTGCGTGTTCCGAGACCAATTTCTTCAGCTATAGCGGTTGCATTGATAATGTAGAAATTGATATGGTTTTCTGCCATATACTTTTTCATATGATCAGGAAGACGTTTTTTTGTTTCCTCTGCATCCCATATTGAATTCAGAAGGAATGCCCCGTCCTTTTTAAGCCCTTTGAGCATATCATATTTGTCCAGATATGACGGAACATGGCATGCAACGAAGTCAGGAGTATTTACCAGGTATGGCGAACGAATTGGTTTGTCCCCGAAACGAAGGTGTGATGTTGTAATACCCCCAGATTTTTTAGAGTCATATGCAAAATATGCCTGACAATATTTATCAGTAGTGTCCCCGATAATTTTAATAGAGTTCTTGTTTGCACCGACAGTTCCGTCTGAGCCCAGGCCGTAGAATTTTGCAGAATGAGTACCCGGGAGGGCTACATTGATCTCAGGAAGAACGGGAAGAGAAGTGAAGGTTACATCATCGACAATACCAACAGTAAAATGATTCTTAGGCTCCTTCAGCTTCATATTCTCAAATACAGACAGTATCTGGCTCGGAGTAGTGTCCTTTGAGCTCAGTCCGTAACGGCCGCCGATAATTACAGGTCTTTCCTGCCTGTCGTAAAACATTTCCTTTACATCAAGGAACAAAGGTTCCCCTGGAGATCCCGGTTCTTTTGTTCTGTCAAGAACCGTGATCTTTTTTACTGATTCCGGGAAGATATTAAAGAAATATTTTGAGGAAAATGGTCGGTACAGGTGTACTGTTACCAGACCAATTTTTTCGCCTTTTGCCGTAAGGTAATCAATTACTTCCTTGGTGGTTTCAGTAACCGATCCCATCGCAATTATTATGTTAGCGGCATCCGGAGATCCGTAATACGTAAATGGTTTGTATTCCCTGCCAGTAAGCTTTGATATTTCAGCCATGTATGAATTTACTACATCGGGCAGGGGTTCATAAAATGAATTTATTGATTCCTTTGCCTGAAAGAAAATGTCCGGATTCTGTGCAGTACCCCTGATAACAGGATGTTCAGGATTCATCGCATTGTCACGGAATTTGGCAAGGGCTTTAAGATCGAGAAGTTTTTTCAGATCCTCCATTTCAAGCACTTCGATTTTCTGAACCTCAGCTGATGAACGGAAACCATCGAAAAAGTGAAGGAACGGTATTCTTGTTTTGATAGCTGAAAGATGGGCAACACCGGCAAGGTCCATGATTTCCTGGACACTGCCACTGGCCAGCATAGCAAATCCTGTCTGCCTGGTGGCATAAATATCGCTATGGTCACCAAAGATTGAAAGTGCGTGTGCTGCGACTGTCCTGGCACTTACGTGAAAAACACCCGGGAGAAGTTCAGCTGCTATCTTGTACATATTCGGGATCATAAGCAGCAAACCCTGGGATGCGGTAAATGTCGATGTAAGCGATCCAGTTTGCAAAGCTCCATGCACAGCGCCGGCGGCGCCAGCTTCCGATTGCATTTCAACGACCTTAACCTGTTCGCCGAAAATATTTTTCAATCCGTTTGCGGCCCATTCGTCTACATATTCGGCCATAGTTGAAGATGGTGTAATAGGATATATGCAGGCAACTTCGCTGAACATATATGCAACATGCGATGCGGCCTGGTTACCATCGCATGTTATAAATTTTTTTGTTCCCATATTAAATAGTGTATATAGTTGATTAAAGAATATTTTTTGGAATGAAAGTGCAAATTTATAAAAAATATTTGTCTGCTAGCCGCCATTCATCGAAACCAGAAACTCTTCATTCGATTTCGACTGCATAAGCCTGTCACGAAGAAATTCCATGGCTTCAACGGAGTTCATATCAGTCAGATAATTACGCAGAACCCAGATCTTTTGCAGTATATTCTTGTTGAGGAGGAGATCCTCTCGCCTGGTACTTGAGGCTGGTATATCAATTGAAGGGAAAATCCTTCTGTTTGAAAGCTTGCGGTCGAGCTGAAGCTCCATGTTGCCCGTTCCCTTGAATTCTTCAAAGATCACATCATCCATTTTTGATCCTGTTTCTGTAAGGGCTGTAGCAATAATAGTCAGCGAGCCTCCATTTTCGATATTCCTGGCCGCTCCAAAAAACCGTTTTGGCTTATGAAGCGCATTCGAGTCAACGCCGCCCGATAATACTTTGCCCGAAGCCGGGGCAGTTGTGTTGAAGGCTCTTGCCAGACGTGTGATTGAATCGAGCAGTATTACTACGTCGTGCCCGCATTCAACAAGCCGTTTAGCCTTTTCAAGTACGATATTTGCAATCCTGCAATGCCTTTCTGCCGGCTCATCGAAAGTTGAAGCGATAACCTCAGCTTTTACATTTCTTGCCATGTCGGTTACTTCTTCGGGCCTTTCATCGATGAGAAGGATCATCAGGTAAACATCGGGGTGATACTTTGCTATTGCATTTGCAACCTCCTGCAGTAAAATTGTCTTACCTGTTTTTGGCTGAGCTACAATAAGACCACGTTGTCCCTTGCCGATCGGGGCAAACATATCGATAACCCTAACTGAAAGAGAACCTTCTCCGGGCGAACACAACGTGAATTTTTCATTCGGGAAAAGAGGAGTGAGGAAATCGAATGGAACCCTGTCCCTTATAAAATCAGGACTTCTTCCGTTTATTTCATCTACTTTAATAAGCGGGAAATATTTCTCGCCTTCCTTTGGAGGACGAATCGAACCCTTGATTGTATCACCAGTCTTCAGACCAAACAACTTTATCTGTGATTGTGAAACATAAATATCATCGGGTGAATTAAGATAATTATAATCAGGTGACCTTAAAAAACCATACCCGTCGGGCATGATCTCCAAAACTCCCGTGTTATAAATGATTCCTTCAAATTCGTAGGGTCTTTCCTTTTTTTCTTCTTTAACCGGCTGGATATCAGGAACTATTTCTTTTACAGGCTGTTCTGGTACTATCTCTTCAGGGATAATATCAGTAACAGGCTTTGGCTCCTCATATAAGGGCTCATCATCCTCAAGAGGAAGTATGTTTTCGATAACCGGTTCCGGCTTTTTCTCTTCTCTTGTTTGAAATTCCTTTCTGGCTGGTTCATGGTTCCTTTTTTCCGGTGTCCATCTTGGAGCCCGCATTTGTTCTTTTTCCTGCTCAGGGCTTTTAAAGAGATCTGGTTTTTCGTCCTGAATTTCAGGTTTCCCTGCTGGTTCCCTGAGTTCTGTAACAGGAGGCTCCTGTTTCTTGAGGTCATCGGGCGAAACGGACATGACTGATTCAACAGGTCGGTTAATGACAGGCTTTACAGTCCTTGGACGTTTGCCTCTTCTCTGGCCTTGCTCCCTTTCCGGGATTCTGGGTTCATCCATAAGTCTTACATTTTTGTTTTCGGTAACCGGGTTTTTCCTCTTTTCAGTGGCTTCTATAGCTTGCTGATCAAGGATTTTATAGATCAGATCCTGCTTCTTTAAGGATTCTGTCCTTTTAATTTTAAGTTCTCTGGCTATATCCCGTAATTCGGGAAGCAATTTATTGCTTAACTCAAGAATGTCGTACATAATAATGGTAAATGAAAATAAAGAGATATTTAATGATTTATTCTGGAAAATCCGGCTAAGAAATTATGCAGAGCCGGTAGGAATATGCAATAGTTATATTACATACTTTAAAACCGCACAAAATTAAATAAAATAAATAATAAATAATGTTAACAATGAAAAAAAGCTTAGGGGTGTGATGCAATTATATAAAATTAAGACATCCAACAGTAGTTAATGTCAACTGCAATTTAATTCAAAACTACGACCTGACAAAAATATTTTAATCATAATGTGCAATTTTGGAGTTTTTTTTTATTAAAATTGTGCCCGAAGCCTTGAATTAGTGATTCTAACCTATCGGACCTGTAGATGCGTCAGCTAAAGATAACGAAACAGGTCACTAATCGTGACACCCCATCCCTTGACAAATATCTTCAGGAGATCGGGCGTGTGGATCTCATTTCACCTGAGGAGGAAGTAGCTCTTGCAAGAAGGATAAAATCGGGCGATGGTGAAGCCCTTTCAAAGCTCGTTAAATCAAATCTCCGTTTTGTGGTTTCTGTGGCTAAGCAATACCAGAACCAGGGAATGGGACTTCCCGACCTGATCAACGAAGGCAACCTCGGGCTTATGAAAGCAGCACAGCGCTTTGATGAGACGAGGGGATTTAAGTTCATCTCATATGCTGTATGGTGGATCCGACAGGCAATCCTTCAGGCTTTGGCCGAACAGGCCAGGATAGTAAGACTTCCGGTTAACAAGATAGGTTCAATAAACAGGATTAACAGGGCATTTGCACGTCTTGAACAGGAATACGAAAGGGAACCGTCATCGCAGGAGATTGCTGATATCCTTGAAATGATCCCTGAAGATGTCAAGGAATCGCTGAAAACAAACGGAAGGACTGTTAGCATGGATGCACCTATAAGTTCCGAAGAGGAAAACACCATGTACGATGTTATGCAGAATCCTGATACGCCCAGCCCCGATAAAAACCTTATAAATGAATCCCTTGCATACGAAATTGAACGTGCACTAAGTTCACTTTCTCCCCGGGAGGCTAAAGTTCTGAAACTTTATTTCGGCCTTGGTATGAAACATCCTTTCACACTCGAGGAAATAGGTGAGGAGCTCAAGCTTACGCGCGAACGCGTCCGCCAGATTAAGGAAAAAGCAATTAAAAGGATCCAGTTCACAACCCGCTGCAAAATCCTTAAAACTTATCTCGGCTAGATTTTTCTTTCTATATTTGTGTAAATCAACCCGGCATGAACCATCTTGTCTCTACTTCGCTTTTGGCATCCGATTTCCTGAATCTCGGGAAGGAAGTGACAATGGTGAATAAAAGTCTTGCCGACTGGATCCATCTCGATATAATGGATGGTCTGTTCGTCCCGAATATCTCCTTCGGATTGCCAATTGTGGAACATGTAAAAAAAATCGCCGAAAAGCCTCTCGACGTCCATCTGATGATAGTCGATCCCGACAGGTATCTTTCCCGTTTCCATGATGCGGGTGCCAATGTCCTGACAGTCCAGTATGAAGCCTGCACTCACCTTCAGCGTACGGTTACAGAAATCAGAAGGCTTGGAATGAAAGCCGGTGTTGCTATTAATCCCCACACTCCCGTTGCTCTTCTGGTAAATACCCTTCCTTTTGTCGATATGGTCCTTATAATGACTGTGAATCCCGGCTTTGGAGGACAATCATTCATTCACGAATGTTACGACAAGATAAATGAGTTGCGCGGGATGATCGTGAAAGGAGGTTATGACGTTCTGATAGAAGCCGATGGCGGAATTGACACTTCAAATGCAGAAAAGCTCGTTAAAACCGGAGTAAATGTTCTCGTTGCCGGCCATTCGATATTCACCTCTGAAAACCCTTTAGAAACAATCCTTAAACTTAAGAAACTATCTTAAAAGACTGCAGGACAGGAAGTCTGCACGACCGCACGATTTTAAGTCTTCAAGACTTCTTCAATATAAATGATAATATCCTGAATCTGTTCCGGCCGAAACCACCTGATTTCAGTATCCTTACTCCACCACGTCATCTGCCTTTTTGCATAGCGCCGGGTGTTCCTCCTGATTAATTCTATCACTTTTTCCCTTGATATCTTGCCTTCAAAAAAATCAAAGAACTCCCTGTAACCAACGGTTCTTAAGGGATTGAGGTCCCTTAATTCAAAAAGTCCCCTGGCTTCCTCTTCAAGGCCATTTTTAATCATATCATCGACCCTGTCATTTATAATTTTATAAAGGTCTTCTCTTTCTCTCTCAAGTCCTATCTTAATTATCCCGAAGGCTCTTTCTGCTTTTCTCCTCGTAAGGAACCCGGAATAAGGGCGACCGGTTGATTCAAATATTTCAAGTGCTCTTATGATCCTTTTGTGATTCCTGAGATCGACTTTTGTGTACTGAACAGGATCAACAATTTTCAGAGCTCTCCTCAAGCTCTCAATCCCTTCTTCCCTGAATTTAACATTGTATTTTTCCCTTATTGCAGGATCGATATCGGGTATATCGTCTATCGCATTGCAAACTGCATCAATATACATGCCCGATCCGCCCGTCATTAAAGCAATTCCGCTAATAACGAAAATTGAAGGAAGGAGTTCCAGGACAGCTCTTTCATAAAGGCTTGAACTGTAATAGTCTTTAACAGAAAGAAACCTGATGAAATGATGCCTGACCCTATTTAGCTGATATTCTGAAGGGACCGCAGTCCCAATGTTCATTTCCCTGTAGAACTGACGTGAGTCGGCAGAAATGATCTCCGTTTTGAAATGTGTGGCAATATCAATGGAAACACCGGTCTTCCCGACTCCCGTCGGACCCACAACAACTATCAGAAAATTTCTCATTGGGTTCTGATCCGCAGGGACTATTCGTCTTCCTCGGTCAGGTTTTCGATATTGTCGAAATCCGGAAGGGATTCTTCATCTTCCCCATTAAGAAAAAGCTCATCAACCTCAGGTTCTTCTTCCTCTTCCTCGTCATCCGAAACGACTATATTATTATATAATTTTCGCGAACTGCTTCCAAAAACAACCTGCTTGGGTGGAACGCTCTTTGAATTTGTGCAGACAGGATATTCGCGGTCATCTATTTCTTTAGATTCGCCTGTATATTCCACGAAAAGGGACCTGTCGTTGAAAAAGTCGAAAACATATAGTAGTTTCTGGTTTTTTCTGAATATAATATCTTCAAGGACAGCTGTTTCCATAGTGGATGATCCCGTACCCATGTCGAAAAGGGTGAACTCTTCCTCTTTTTCCCAATTGTCAGTAGCCAGATAGAAAGAAGCCATCTGTGATTTATCATACTCCAGTTCCTCCTGGATTATATTATGAAAATCCATTAAAGTCTGCGAATCGAGAAATTCAAATTCCCTCACAAATGACTCATCTTCATCTGATAATACTACGAATTTATAAACCATAACACTATTGATTCGACGGGTGCAATATAATATTTTTTATTTTACAATATTCCTGCTAATTTTTTTTTTAGAAGAAATTCTAAAGTATCAATTCCGTCAGGATAATCCCATAAACGAGGCGTCTGAGCCATTCCGAAAGGAACGTTTTCCCTGCTCACAACACACTGGATCTGATCTTTGATTTTTTCTACCTGTCGATGCAAATCATCCGATAGTTTATAGTATTCAAAATAGAGCACGGCAACCGGGGAAGAAATACCCGATGATTTTTTTAGAAGAAGATAACCCGTATCAAAAAATTCTTCCCTGTTGACGAGATAAATGGCTTTGTTATAATCATAATTGTTACCATACTTGTTATGGTTAGCAATAGACGAAAATTTAGTCCAGTTTGAAACAAGGTTTTCATATTTATACCCCTCGGGAATATAGATCTTCGAGACATTCCTGCATCCAAGGCCGAAATAGGAAAATATATCTGAACCCAGCTTTTCAAGCTCGCTCACAGTTTCGTCTCCCTTAATTATCGCAACGCTGTTCCGGTTTTTTCTGATAATATGCGGATACTTTCCGAAATAATATTCAAAGTACCTTGAACTGTTGTTGCTTCCCGTGGCTATTACTGCGTCAAAACCCTTCAGCAGCCCCTCGGTAAAAGTCATCCTGTTCCTGAATCCGGGATTGATCCGGCACAGGACATTACCCATAAAAACAATCAGTTCCGGATCCTGCGAACTCGTTTTTACGATGATGTTATCGCCTGAAATAAGGACTGACAGAAAATCATGAAATCCAACGAGTGGAATATTTCCGGCCATAATCACCCCGACATTTGATGGACTAGTTTCAGAATACAGTTCCGGGTAGCTTCTGGTCCATCTGGTCAGATTATCATAACTCAATTCTTCAGATATGGCCTTAATTGCCATCCTGACATTTTCAGGAGTAAACCAGGGATTATTAAATTGTTGATTATTTATAAGCTTCTCAAGATCAGATGAATATTTGCTTGGTTTGACCTCCATGGAATTTTTTATGGTTTCACCCAGTTCGGAAAATGATTCTATTCTTTCAGTCAGTTTCATTTAAGATTTATATCAGACCATGCAAATTTAAGGAATTATTGAACAGCCATGTACTCATCCCATCTTTTCCCCTTTTTCCGCCAACTGGCGGAGAGAAGTGGTATTGGGGTGAATTCATGAGCATAAGAAAGGGGATCAGTGAATAAAAAAACTGGCCCCCTAAGGAACCAGTTTTTGAAAAACAGTCAAATCAATAAATCGGATATTACTGAAGCCTGAAATTAATCGGAACCATATACCAGACTGGAACCTTTTTCCCATCCTTAATCCCTGGTTTTTCAAAAGCGGGCATGGTACTGACAACTCTGAAAGCCTCCATGTCAAGCTCCGGATCAACTCCTTTTAAAATGGATATCCTGTCCACCTTCCCGTCAGGTTCCACTGCAAATCTGACAATGACTTTTCCCTGGGTGCCGGCGGTCTTTGCCTTTTCAGGATATTTAGTGTTATTCTTAATAAAATCAATTAGTCCTGCATCACCACCCGGGAAAACCGCCATTTCATCGACCTCGACAAAGGGAGGAGTTGAACTTGTGTCCGTTGCAGCAACAGGAGGCGGTGGCGGTGGTGGCGGCGGAGCCATTTCTTCTGTCTTGGGTTCACTCGAGTTATTGTTAGCCTGGCAGGAAGAAATTACTACCATAGCAAGTGCGATTACCGGCAATACCATAAGAAGCTTAAAGTTTGCCAGAGCGTTGGAACGTTTTTTTGTCATCATGATCATTCGTCTTTTAATAAGTGAGGGATTTGAAAAACTATTTGTAACTGTGAAAATTTTCGACTTGAATACCTGGTTCATCATCAACCTCTGGTAATAATTTATTGACATGCCCAGATTAATGCACTTCTCATCGGCCTGAAATTCATGGACTGCCCGTAATGATCTGCTGAACATATGAATAACGGGATTGAACCATTGGAAAACCTTTACGGTTTCCAAAAGCACAATATCAAATGAATGATTCTGATCCAGGTGGTTTTGTTCGTGCCTGATAATCTCCTCAGCTTCTCCCGATGTTAATTGCTTATTTATGAAAATATGCCCGAATGCTGAGAACCCGGCAGTATTTAAACCCTGAAACCTTATTATACGACTGTCATCGGTTCTCTGCCGGATTACCAGAAAAACAAGTTCAAGGCAGTCAATTGCAAGTTTTATACCGAAAATTATCACCCCGGCCACATAAATGACAAACATCCATCTGGATGCAGCCATCAATGCGTTATCCGATATCGTCGATGTACTAGCGGAGTTGCCAGTAACAAGTATTTCCGACAGGACTTTGCCAAACACCGGGATGACTAATGGCTTTATTGTCTGTATTGTTATCAGGGGAAGAACCAAAGACGAAATGACCGACATCAGAATATAGATCCTGTTCCTCCCGTACAGCGTGTCCCTGCTCAGAAAAAGCCTGAAAACCAGGAAGAATCCTGCAAGATAAACAGCTGTTTTTATCATATATATTAAAAGTGCATTCATCTCACATCCTTTTGTCTTTTAACTTCATTTTCCATCATTTTCATAATATCTTCCATCTCCCTTACCGAAATTCTTTTTTCTTTTGCGAAAAAGCTTACCATTTTCTCAAAAGAATTTGAAAAATAATCTTTCACAAACGTGTTAAGGTGCATTTCAGAATATTCGCTTTTTGAAACAACAGGGAAATATTCATGAGTCCTTCCGTAAGCCTTGTGATCTACAAAACCTTTGTCCTGCAGTATCCTGACAATAGTACTCACGGTGTTGTATGCTGGTTTGGGTTCATCAAAATGCTCAAGAATGTCTTTTACAAAACCTCTTTTTATTTTCCAGAGCACTTGCATCACCTGTTCCTCGGCCCGAGTTAGTTCTCTCATATATATAATTTTTTAATTTCTATTGTTGAAACCTGATGCATCACGTTTTAACAAATATACAACGAAATAATTAGTTATGCAACTAAATAGTTAATTATTTTCAAAAAAATTCAAAAAATGTAACCTCTCCAGGGTAAAATGGACAGATGTTAATCTCTCTGAACCGAGGAGCGGTTCCATTCGTTACCTGGTTAAAAAACATTCTTGTAATGGAATAGAAAAAATAATGTACTTTTATTTTTTTTATTGAAATACCCTTTAAAAAAGTAATGAATGAATCTTGTAAAGAGAATTGGCATTTTTAAGGAGAATCTGAGGATTTCGATAAAGGCTATTCAATCGAACCGGGTAAGAGCGTTCCTTACAATCTGTATAATAGCATTCGGCATAATGGCCCTCGTTGGCATCCTGACCGCAATTGACGCAATTAAATCATCTCTTACTTCGCAATTTACAATGATGGGGGCAAACTCTTTCACCATCTCATCACGGGGAATGAACGTTCAGATTGGCAATTCCAGAACGCGCAGCAGGAATTATTCACGAATATCTTACAGGGAAGCTGCCGAATTCAAGAAAAGGTTTACCGAACCTGCATGGGTATCGGTATCTTTCAATGCAACCGGATTATCAACTGTTAAATACAGAACAGAGGAGACTAATCCCAATACGAGCCTGGTCGGCGTGGATGAGAACTACCTGGCAGTGTCGGGATATGACCTGGGATCGGGAAGGAATTTCAGCCCTGAGGAAGTCCGGATGAACAGGCGGCTTGTCCTGCTGGGATCCGATATAGCCAATGATATTTTTCCCTCAGGTGTCGATCCCGTTGGAAAAGAGGTTACTGTTGCTGGACTTAAGCTTCAGGTTGCAGGTGTGCTGAAGAGCAAGGGGGCAAGCGCTATGTCGGGCGATAAAATCTGCCTTATGCCTGTTACCACAGCACGCCAGTATTTCTCGCGGCCGAATATGAGTTTCAGTATCACCATTATGCCCATGATCCCCGGAAATCTAGATGCCATGCGGGGTGAAGCTGAAGGGGTCTTCAGGGTGATCCGGAACCTTGATCCCAGGGACCCGTCCGATTTCAATGTTGTGAAAAGCGATACAATACTGAATATGCTTCTGAAGAATATCCGATATGTAACATTTGCTGCAACCCTGATTGGTGTTGTAACACTGTTTGGAGCTGCTGTAGGACTTATGAACATCATGCTTGTTTCGGTAACTGAAAGGACACGTGAGATCGGGGTGAGGAAGGCCATCGGAGCTAAACCGATAACAATTAAATATCAGTTTCTTTTCGAATCAATTCTGATCGGACAATTCGGAGGTATTTTTGGTATAATACTCGGTATACTTATAGGCAATGGAATATCGGCAATGCTTCGTTCGAGCTTCGTTATCCCGTGGTTCTGGGTAATAATGGGTATCGTAGTATGCTTTATAGTCGGAGTGGTTTCGGGTTATGCGCCTGCTGTCAAGGCAGCTAATGTTGATCCCATCGAAGCGTTGAGATACGAATAGTTATCGGGAGGTATGGGGTCAAAAGAAAAAGGAGCCTTTCGGGCCCCTTTCTTGTTCTAATTCAGAATAATATTATTTCATTACAAGCGGTATCAGGTCGACAACCCTGCATGAATAACCCCATTCATTGTCGTACCATGAAAGTACTTTTATCATTTTTCCGTTGACCATTGTACTGAGAGAATCGAATATCGATGATGCCTCTGTGTGAATAACATCAACAGAAACAATAGGATCTTCACAATACTCAAGAATGCCTTTCATTGGACCTTCAGCAGCTTTTTTCATGGCAGCATTGATCTCTTCCTTTGTGGCTTCCTTTTTAAGTACAGCTACGAGGTCGACAAGTGAACCGGTAGGGGTTGGGACCCTGACAGAAATACCGTCCAGTTTACCTTTAAGTTCAGGAATAACTTTTCCGACAGCCTTTGCTGCACCGGTAGTGGTAGGTATCTGAGACAGAGCAGCAGACCGGGCGCGTCTCAGATCCTTATGAGGCAGATCAAGGATTCTCTGGTCATTTGTATATGAGTGTATCGTGGTCATATACCCAATTTCGATTCCAAAACTATCGTTCAGAACTTTTGCAATGGGTGCAAGGCAGTTTGTTGTGCAGGATGCATTTGAAACGCACTGATGTTCAGGCTTCAAGTCCTTTTCGTTAACACCGATCACGATCATTGCATCAATTGTATCTTTTGCAGGAACAGTAAGAATTACCTTTTTCGCGCCATTCTTAAGGTGATCACCATAGCCGCCTTTTGGGCTCTCTTTTGAGGTGAATATACCGGTGGATTCAATAACTACATCAGGCTTTTCTTTCCAAGGAATATTTGCAGGATTCTTTTCAGCGTGAACCTTGAATTTAACTCCGTTTACGATAATATTTTCAGCATCATGTGAAACTCCGGAAACTTTCCCCTGGGTTGAATCATACTTAAGCAGGTGAGCCAGGGTTAATGTATCGGTAATATCGTTGATTCCGATAATTTCAATATCCTTTCTCTCAAGTGCAATTTTAAACACATTGCGGCCTATCCTGCCAAAGCCGTTAATGGCAACTTTAATCTTTGACATAACTATATCATTAATTGGTTAATAAATTGAACGCTCAAAAATAGTATTTTTTTCTGAAAAAAGGCAGGTGCTAATAAATTACAGAATTCCCGGTAGCTCTTTTTCTTTTGAAGATGTAGGAAAACTTATTTGTTTCCGGGTTTAGCGGATCGATGACTATTCCAAATCTGTAACTTACAAACAATGAAAAGTATAGGGATTTATTATCGACTGTTGCCATTATGGGGATCTTCTTTGGGAAAGCACTGAACGCAGCGCCTATTTCAACTGCATGAATGACTTTATCCTGTTTGCTGTATTCAAAGTTAAAACCGCTTTTAACAAACAGACCCGGTAAAACCTTTGTTTCATTCAGACCTTTTGTGAAGCTCGCCCTGCTGTAAATTAGATCCGGTGAAGTTTTGTTAACATCCAGCTTTTCTTCCCTGACATCAAATTCACCTGCTGCAACAGGATATAAGATTTTGTAATATATTGGTTTATAGACTGCAAGAACTGGTCCTCCGGAATAAAAGAACCTGATAGCTACACCTCCAAGATCGGCCTTCTTATATAATTCATGCTGATGACCGTAGCTACCCCTGAGATAAAAAACAGTATTTAGTTTTCCGTAGACAAAAGTGCCCGGGGTTTGATATACCGGGTTTTGTTCCCTGTATTCCCTCGGGTGTTTCAGAGATCCGGCTTCGATTTCGAAAAAACGCTTATTGAGGAAATCAACTCTTTTTGCTTCCCTGTAGCTGACTCCGATGCCATCAGAATTGAGAAGTACAGCAAAGGATCTTTCGTTTCTGAAAAAAATCTTTTGCTGCTCATCGATCTCTCCCTGAGAAAAGAGGGCTGTCGTACAAAACCCCGACAGAATTAATATAATTAGCAACCTCCTCATTTACCAGTGCTAACATAAAAAAAAATTGAATCAAAAACACCCTGGAGGTCTCAGCCGTTATTAGCGGTTTGTGCAGTTTCAGCATCCGTATAGGCAGGACATGATTTTTCGTTACATGCGCTGACAAACAACGCGGTGATAAAACAGATAACCAGGATTAAAGCAATCTTTTTCATAAAACCATAGTTTTGGTTCAACACAAAAGTAAAATAATCATTTTAAAAACAATCTCTATGCCAGAAATTTTATTTTCGGAGAAAATCCGTAATAATTTGCGATCCCGGCTTAGCATATACAAAACATATTTTTTGCATTTTTGTTGTATATATCTTAATATATTCATGTTATTAAATGAAAACGCTATTAATTATACTATTTTTTTTTATTGCTATGAGTACACAATCCAATTCCCAGGAAAAGCTGGGTTACAATGACCTTAACAAAAAGGAAGCCTCCGTCATAGACTCCAAGGGAACCGAAGCTCCTTTTACAGGGAAATTCACAAACTATTTTGGGAAAGGCACCTACATCTGTAAAAAATGCGGGGCTGCTTTGTACAATTCATCCTCTAAATTTGAATCAGATTGCGGATGGCCAAGCTTTGACGATGAAATAAAGGGCGCAGTCAACAAATTTCCTGATCCTGATGGTATCCGGACAGAAATAGAGTGCGCAAACTGTGGCGCGCATCTCGGACATGTTTTTATAGGGGAGCACCTGACAGCAAAAAATGTAAGGCATTGTGTCAATTCTGTTTCAATGGATTTTGTCCCATCCCAGCTTGAACCCGGAAGATACGGAACCGCGATCTTTGCCGGAGGATGCTTCTGGGGAGTTGAATATTATATGCAGAAAGCTCCCGGCGTGATTTCTGTTACATCAGGATTTACCGGAGGACATGTCAAAAATCCGTCATATAAGGAGGTTTGCACAGGGACAACCGGACATGCTGAAGCAGTCAAGATAATTTATGATCCTGACAAAACATCATACGAAAAACTGCTGAAGCTGTTTCTAGAAATACATGATCCCACCCAGGTTGGCGGACAGGGTCCTGACATCGGTGACCAGTACAGGTCCGAAATATTCTACCTGAATGACGAACAGAAGCAGACTGCAGAGAAGAACATAGCAATACTGAAGGCCAAAGGGTTTAAAGTGGTTACAGCTGTTACCAAAGCATCAGAGTTTTACCAGGCAGAGGATTACCACCAGGATTATTATTTCAAGAATGGCAAGCTCCCCTATTGCCATGTTTATACTAAAAGATTCTGAGTTCGAGAAAACCTGAATTATTAACTAACCTGAAGAAAATGAAAAGAGTCCGTTATTTGTCCATGATATTGCTTTTCCTTGTTTCCTGGAATCTTGCAGGGTCCTTTGCTGTGGATAGTATTGTGTCTGAAAAGAATGCCCTTAAAAGTGACAGGAAGGTTGCAGAATCTTTTTCAGCGGAAGATGAATCCGGAAAGCAAACCAAAACCACTGCCACTACTGCTGCAGTAGCAGGTGCTGTTGCAGTTGCAGTTGTTGGAATAGAAGGTTATTTTCTTTTAAGAAAAAAGAAGTAATAGCATCAGAGCTCAAGCCCCGATTTTCCTGCAGTACTCAATACATTTCTTAACTTCTGCCTACACTTTCATCCACACATTCCCCATGGCGTTGGAGTCAACAACTGCATGGATGAATTTCATGCCTCTGACGCCATCATGAACAGTCGGAAACTCACCGGAATTGAATTTTTCATGACGAATAGATTTGGCAGTTCCCTTGTAGATATTTGCGAGAGCTTCATAAATTCCTTCGGGATGCCCTGGAGGCATTGTATGTCCCTCCTCTGCAAGCTTATCGTTGTAACCATGAGCCGGTTTATAGATCCTCGTTGTATCTGTATCGCTTAGCATATAAAGATAATTGGGATTTTCCTGGCTCCATTTGAGACTAGCTTTTGAACCATATACTGCAATTGTAAGGTTGTTTTCCTCGCCGGCGCAGACCTGACTGGAGCGAACCACTCCTTTAAGCTTATTGTTGAAACGAAGCAGCACAGTCCCGTCGAGGTCAAGTTTTATTCCCTTCTTTACAGGATTAAGATCAGATAATACCTCTTTAACCTCAAGTCCGGTTGTATACTCGATCAGGTTAAAAGCGTGCACTCCGATGTCCCCCATGCAGCTGCTTGCCCCGGCATGCTTTGGATCAAGCCTCCAAACTCCTGTAATTCTGCTGCCGGTGCCATGTATTATCGAGTTGATCCATCCCTGGTAGTACTGTGCATCGATCCGCTGAATTGTGCCCAGGACCCCTTTTGATATGAGGTCCCTCATCTGGCGGACCATAGGGTAGCCCGTGTATGTGTGAGTCAAAGCGAAAGTAAGCTTTTTACTGGCGACAAGCTTCTCCAGGTCAAGAGCTTCCCTAACTGTGATTGTCATTGGCTTTTCGCAGACAAGATGAAATCCGTTGTTAAGGAATTTTTTTGCAAAAGGATAATGAAGAGCATTCGGGGTTACAATGGCAACAACCTCCATTCGTTCACTTGGCGCTAATTTAAGCTCAGCTTTGATAAGTGCATCCACGCTTTTATAACAGCGGTCGAGCCTGACGCCTTCCTTAACGGCAAACTCCTTGCTTTTTTCATAATCAACATCAAAAACACCTCCGACAAGTTCAAAATCGTTGCAAATACGTGAGGCACGACGATGAGCATCACCGATAAAAGCTCCAATGCCGCCTCCGATCATTCCCATTTTTATTTTTTTCATATTATGTTTTTAATAGTAATCTATGGTGTTGGGGATTAAACATTTTTTCTTTTCCTTAAATGCAGAAAAGTAAAGAACATTATAAGCAGTGCAGGCACTATAGCCACATATCGCAGGGTATAAGCACCTCCTGTAAGCTGCGCAGTTGCCCAGGTTATAGCCTCGTGTGTACCTGCTGCTGCTTTTTTTAGGACCTCAGCAACCTGTCCGTCAGGAATGGCTGCAACTGTCTGTGCATCAAATATTGCTCCCAGGACTGGTTGCGCAATTGCTCCGCCAAGAAAACCTATACCTCCCATAATAGCAAGTCCAAGCGCACCGCTTTCAGGGATGTTTTCAGAAACAAAACCAAGCATAGTAGGCCAGAAGAAAGCAATACCAAGTGCAAAAATTCCTGCTGCCAAGAAAACCATTGCTCCGCTTGTATATCCCATCAGAATCAATCCGATAAAAGCAAGGATTGAAGATGTAAGTAATACAACAGTCGATTTCAGATTATGAATAAGAGTGCCTCCAAATTGTCTTGCAAGTGCCATTATACCCGAAATCCAGACAAGCAACAGGATGGGATTATCGGAAGCGTTGGCGAGTAATGCTGCAATCCACTGATTCGTACCCAGCTCTGTTGAAGCTGTTAGTATCATACAGAAGGCCATGAACAGGAATAGTGGGCTAACACATGCCTTCAACATATCTTTGTAGCTGAAGCCAGAAACAACCCGCTCTGTCTGTGGAAATTGTTTGTTCAGGAACATATACCCGTAAATAAATGTAGGTATAAGCATAATGCCCATCGCATACCGCCAGTCACTGAGACCGATGTTGTTAAAAAGATAAACGACAAGACCCCCGATCACAATTCCTGTCGGAAACCAGGCATGAAAACGATTTAAACGACGTGTTTTCTCGTCAGTATACATACTTGTGATCAAAGGATTACATGCAGCTTCCACGCTGCCATTGGCAACCCCGACAAACAAAGTTGAGATAAACAGTGACCAGAAGCCTGTAGCAACAATTGTCAGAACTATCCCAATGACATGGCAGAAAAAAGCAATGGCGATTATCCGCCCGATTCCGATAATATCAACTAAAGGTCCGCCAAAGACCATAGCCAGGGTAAAGCCCCAGAATGCTGTTCCAACGATCCATCCTACCTGTGTGTGGGTAAGATTAAATTCAGATGCCCATGCTTCCACAAAGGAACCCCTTGTAGCAAAGGCCAGAGCAGTAACTACCAACGCAACGCAGCTTGCATTGAATAGTTGTGTTTTTTTGATTGAATTCATGAATAGACGGTTAGGTTTTTAAATTTATACTGAAGTTTATTGAATGCAGATGCTCGTTATTTTTCAAAAGCTGAGTCAAAAGAAATATTTGAAGGAGCAAAATCAACTGATTTTACAAACAGGCAGGCTTCTGCTGCACCATGCTCACGGTCCATACCGCCGTCTTCCCATTCAACCGACAATGGTCCTTTGTAGCCGATACGGTTAAGAGCCCTGATGATTTCCTCAAAATTTATGTTTCCGCGGCCCAGGCTTCTGAAATCCCAGTATCGCCCTTTTGATCCGAAGTCGGTATGTCCGCCAAAAACCCCTGCCTCCGAAGGCATATCAGACCAACCGACATCCTTCATGTGAACGTGAAAGATCCTGTCGCTGAAAGCATAGATGAATCCTACGTAATCCACCCCCTGGTAACCAAAATGCGAAGGGTCATAATTGAATCCGAAGGAAGGATGATTTTTTACGGCTGCAAGGGCTCTTCTGGCTGAAGAAATGTCAAAAGCAATCTCGGTAGGATGGACTTCAAAGGCAAACCGTATTCCGAGCTTTTTATATGAATCCAGTATTGGCAGCCACCGTTTAGCAAACTCCTTAAAGCCATCGTCGATCATCTTCGGCAGAACGGGAGGAAAGGAATAAACAAGATGCCAGATCGGACTGCCTGTAAAACCGTTTACAACAGAAACACCAAGCCTTTTGGCAGCCTCGCCGGTCTTTATCATTTCAGATGCGGCACGTTTTCTGACCCCTTCAGGATCTCCATCACCCCAGATATATTCTGGAAGAATGCCTTTATGCCTTTCATCTATACGGTCCGCAACAGCCTGCCCGACAAGATGATTTGAAATAGAGAAAACCTTTAATCCATATTTGTCAAGAAGTTTCCTCTTTGCTTTGCAGTAGGCATCTGTGGCCTTATTTATTTCAAAATGATCGCCCCAGCATGCAAGTTCCAGTCCGTCATATCCGAATGACTTGGCTTTCTTGCATACAGTTTCAAGCGGCAGGTCGGCCCATTGGCCGGTAAATAGTGTAACTGGTCTGCTCATATTTGTAAGATTATTTTGAATTAATATTATAATGTTGCAAGTTCCGGGTTGCAGGTTGCTCGTTGGTCGTACCCCGTACCCCATACCTCATACCATTAATGCATGCTAAGATAATAAAATCCTTCTCAAGCGGGCAACCTGTTTTGGCAGAATTTGTTTTCTTTGTAAACAGTATTCTTAAACAATGTTTTTATGACCGATTTAATACCATCCCTGCTTACCCGAAGGTCAATCAGAAAGTACACATCAGAACCAGTCAGTGACGAAGTACTAGAAGATCTGTTAAAATCCGGCTGCAGATCCTCAACAACTGGAAATATGCAGGTTTACAGTATAATCGTGACCAGGGATGAAGCCAGGAAAAAATCGCTTGCCCCTTTGCATTTCAATCAGAAAATGATTACTGAGGCTCCTGTTGTGCTTACCTTCTGCGCAGATTTTAACAGGTTCACAAAATGGTGTATCCTTAGGAATGCCCTGCCCGGATATGATAATTTTCTTTCTTTCATGACTGCTGCCATTGATGCAATTATTGTGGCTCAAACTGTATGTATTTCTGCTGAAGCAAAAGGACTCGGAATCTGCTATCTTGGGACAACAACCTATATGGCCCATAAAATAATAGATGTTCTGGAGCTTCCGAAAGGTGTAATACCTGTAACAACTATTTCACTGGGCTGGCCGGCCGAATCGCCTGAACAGGTTGACAGGCTTCCGCTCGAAGCAATAATCCACAAAGAAGTTTACCAGGATTACACTGACGAAATGATTGCGGAGCTTTATCATGAAAAGGAACTAAGAGAAGATTCTTTGCAGTTCATGAAGGAGAATAGCAAAGAAACACTGGCACAGGTATTTACCGATATCAGGTATAAGAAAGACGATAATATCGCGTTCTCAAAAATCTTCCTTCAGGTTCTCAGGGATCAGGGATTTATGAACCAGGAAGGGAACAATTCAATGATTATTTACTTAACTCTTACCGGGAAAGCGGGTCTTACAGGTGCTTCCGGGGGAGTCTTTTCAAGTTCCTTAAGAGCCACTTCGATTGCTTTTTCAAGCTGTGGATCCTTCCCGTTAATAACATCCGCAGGCAATTGCTCAACTTCAATGTCAGGTGCAACTCCGGTGTTCTCCACAACAAATCCGTCATTCGTCCAAATTGCCAGATTCGGTGATGTGACTCCTCCGCCGTCGATAAACTCAGGGAACCCAAGGATCCCGACAAGCCCTCCCCAGGTCCGTTTTCCCACAAGGGTTCCTAACTTAAACTTTCTAAACATCCATGGCAGCATGTCGCCTCCGGAGCCTGCAGTTTCATCAATGATCATGACCTTAGGCCCCTGAATTGAGGCTGAAGGACTCTTCAGGTCCTTACCGTAGCGGGTATGCCAGTATGCCTGGACCGGCCGCTTCAATATATCAATATAATAATCGGCAAGGGAACCTCCGCCGTTAAACCTTTCATCAATTATTATGGCCTTCCTGTCAGCCTGCGGGAAGAAGTACCTTTTAAAATACTCATGCCCTGCCGTGGAAGTATTCGGAACATAAACATAGGCTACCTGTCCATTCGTAGCTTCAGTGACTTTTTTAAGATTTCCCTCCACCCAATCGCGGTTCCTGAGTGAGTATTCATCTCCAAGGGGCACGACTTTAACCACTCTTGAACCCGCATAATCAGGTTTGTTATTGATGGTCAGCTCAACGATTTTTCCATCTGTATTTTCGAAAAAGCTGTAGATGTCTTTGTCGGTCTTCAGGTCCTTACCGTTAACGGCGAGGATATAGTCGCCCTTATTTATATTAAGTCCCGGCTCCGTTAGGGGAGATCTGAGATCGGGATTCCAGTTAAGTCCTCCATAAATTTTTTCTATTTTGTACCTGTTGCCTGAAATTGTGTAATCTGCTCCCAGCAGCCCTACGCCGATTCTTTTGGGACTATAGCGTCTTTCAGCTGAATACAGGTAACTGTGTCCCACGCTTAATTCGCTCAGCATCCACTGTATTACCCTGTCAAGATCGCTGCGGCATGCCAGATCGGGGAGGAACTGACTATATTTTGCTTTAATCGCTTTCCAGTCAGCTCCCTGCATTCCTGGATCGTAAAAATAATCACGGTTTATTCTCCATGCCTCGTCAAGGATCTGAGGCCATTCGGAAATAGGGTCAATTTTAACGGATACAGCTCCGATATTTAAAGTTCCCTTTCCGGGTTCTGGTTTTTTACCTGTTGCGGTTATTCCAAAAACTTCTCCCTTGTTATAGAACATTTTCTTCCTGTCGGCCGAGATCAGATAATTATCAAGTTCCATGATCTCTTCATCCTTGCGGTCCTTAAGATTGTATTTGTGAAGCTTTGATTGTTCTGAAGGAATCACAGGCCTGATTACATAAAATACTTCCCCTGAGTCTCCGACTCCAAGATCGGAATAATTTCCTGCGGTTACCGGGAGATTAATAATTCTGTCCTGCAAACCATCAGTTTCAATCTTAAGCAAATTTGGTTCAGGTTTTGAAGGTGGTGGGTTTTTTTCAGCTTTTTTGCCCTTTTCAGCAGGTTTGTCAGCTTCCTTTTTTTCAGCCTCCTTTTTTTCAGGCTTAGCCGTCTCTTCGTCACTCTCTTTTGCAAAGGGAGATAAGATATCTTTTCTCAGGGTGACAAGGTAAATTGAGTTCGTCATCCTCATGTCCTCGCTTGACAGGTCAAACCAGCTGAGTACAGGGCCGGCATCAGTTGATGAAAAGAAATAAATGTATTTCCCGTTTCTGTCAAATTTTGGCTCTGTAGCATCGCTTAATCCATCGGTGACCGGAAAAGATTTCTGCTGATCGACCGAGTAAAGATAGACCACTCTGAAATTGGTTTCCAGAAGCTTTGTGTAAACTATCCATTTTGAATCGGGCGACCAGTCGCTGAAAATATCCCTGAAAGCGCCAGGAAAATATATTTCATCAGCATCTATTTTTTTTATAGTGTTCGAGGGGATATCAAGAACGTAAAGATTTCTGCCATTGTCAACATATGTGATCATCTTGCTGTCAGGCGACCATTTCGGGAATGCGTAGAAGCCTGTGCCTGTAAGTTTTATCACGTTGGGCTCTCCTTTCCCGTCCTGGGGTTTCAGATGAAGCAAATACTCCCCGGATGCATCTGAAAGATATGCTATTGTTTTCCCGTCAGGCGACCATGAAGGATATTTTTCATGAACATTTGTACTAAGGGTAAGGTTCCTTGGATCTCCCTTTTCTGCCGGAAGGGTAATAATTTCACCTCTGAAATCAAACACGACCCTCGATCCTGCAGGTGATATGTCGGCGCTGCGTAAATTATTGGTGCCCTGAACAAATCTTGGTCTCAGCTCAAGCAAGTCAGCGGCAATCCCAACTGTTAGCTTCTTCTCTGAATTGGATTTAGTATCAAATGTATGCAGATATCCTCCCTGCTCAAAAATGACCTGGTTAATTCCCTGCGATGCCCGTATTACCGGGAAATCAATAAAAGTGGTTAACTGTTTAATATCCTTGCCTGCAATATCATAGGAAAACAGGTTGAATTCTCCGTTCCTGTCACTTATAAAATAGACTGAATTACCTATCCACATAGGATTATCATCATTGCAACCCTCTTTTGGCTGTGGTATTTTGGTAACCGAATTGTCAGTGAAGGAATAAATCCAAATTGTCGATATCCTTCCACCTCTGTAGTGCTTCCATTGCTGATACGCAGGGGAAAGCGGGGTATAAGCCATTGATTTGCCATCGGGTGAATAACATGCATTATAGGCATTGGGTATCTTGAGTTTATCAGGAAATCCTCCCTGGACACTTACTGTATAAAGTTGGGCATACCTGTTTGTGAAAGCATAACGTTGTGACATAAACAGGACGCTCCCGCCGTCAGGAGTAAATCCTCTTACGATATCGTACGCAGGATGCCACGTCAGTCTTACCGGAACACCTCCCTCAGCAGGGACAACGAAAACATCAGTATTCCCATCATATTGCGCACTGAAGGCTATAAGTTTACCATCAGGTGAGAAGAAAGGATTCGATTCAACTCCTTCATCAACTGTAAGACGTCTGGGTTGAGATCCGTCGATATTGGCAATCCAGAGATCCTCGGCATAAATGAAGGCAATATTCTTTGCACTTATCGCTGGCTGTGCCATCATCCTGGTATTGTTTGTGTCAATTCCCGAAGTGAATGACTGACAGAACATTACCAGAACCAAACTTGCAAACAAACGAGTTAAAATTTTTTTCATGTTTATTTTATGTTTATTGTTCAGATTAATTTCCATGATTTTATATGCCTCTGAGCCGATGAGCTCTTGCGTCTTTTGTTTTACTTCTTTATATAAACCTTCCCAACCCCTGCCTGCTGTGTAGGTGTGATTACAAGGTCATTAATACAAACACGGGCCGGAAGGGTTGAACAGAAATAGATTACGTCAGCAATATCACCGGCAGTTAGTGCCTCGATACCTTTATAAACCTCATCTGCTTTTTCCTTATCCCCTTTGAACCTGACAATTGAGAACTCAGTTAAAGCCATACCCGGAGCGATGTTCGTAACTCTTATATTGTGTTTGAGAAGATCAATCCTCATCGCCTTGGAAAGGGCATCCACGGCATGCTTTGATGCGCAATAAACGTTACCGCTTTCGTAGACCTCTTTCCCGGCAATTGAGGATATGTTGAAAATGTGTCCCGAATTCCTTGCAACCATTAAGGGAACAACTGCCCTTGTTACATATAGAAGACCTTTCACATTGGTGTCGATCATCCTGTCCCAGTCATCGGTGTCGCCATCATCAACATGCGAAAACCCTGCTGCCAGCCCTGCGTTATTGACAAGAATATCTATGTTTCTCCATCCGGAAGGGAGGCTTTGTATTGCCGAATCCACTTCAGCCTTATTCCTGACATCAAAATTAAGTGACAATACTTTTACCTTCAGACTTGTTAACTCTTTTTCAAGCTTGTCCAGCCTTTCTTTTCGGCGTCCAGTTATTATTACGTCATTTCTGTTCTGTGCAAATTTAACCGCAGTAGCCCATCCGAAACCGGCTGTCGCACCTGTGACCATTATGATCTTGTTCATATATTGGATTTGACTAAGTGTTTCCCAAAATTAGAAATTTTAATTGAAGCGGTGACCTTCTTTGCATTGATATCACCTTTTCCCTTAAAAGTTTATCTTTGCCCATTCAATTATGTTTAAACAAATTGAAAGAAATAAATAAAATCGGGGATAAATCATCAGTCGGCCCCATGTTTGACTCAATTGCATGGCGGTACGACTTCCTGAATCATCTTCTCTCCTTAGGGATCGACCGTTCATGGAGAAGAAAAGCCATCAGTATTATTTCTGAAACTCATAAGAATCCTAAAGTAATTGATGTAGCTACCGGAACCGGAGATCTTGCGCTTGAAGCAGTGTCACTGAACCCGGAAAAAATAACAGCGATCGACATTTCCGAAAAAATGCTCGAGATCGCAGAAAGAAAAGTTCATGAAAAAAGATTAACTGGCCTTATTGAATTCATTAAGTGTGAATCTGAGAATATTTGTTTTGATGATAACACATTCGATGTGGCTATGGTTGCTTTTGGTGTCAGGAATTTTTCAGACCCGCTAAAAGGACTTGCAGAAATGAGAAGAGTTCTGTGTAAGAGCGGACTCATTATGGTTCTTGAATTCTCAAAACCCGATGGTCATTTGTTCAGAAGTGTTTATGATATTTACTTCAGAAATCTTCTGCCCTCAATTGGCGGTCTCTTCTCTAAAAACAGGGGAGCTTACAGGTATCTTAACGTGTCGGTTACGGAATTCCCCGATAATGAGGAATTCATTGAAATGATGAGGAAGGCAGGATTTTCAGGGATAAGGCAGACCAGGCTGACAAAAGGTATCGCAAGTATTTATACAGGTATTAAAGAGTGAATACAATAATTGTATTTCAAAGCAGTTTATTATTTGGAAACAAAACATCCCGCCCGCTGAATTTTGAAAAGTAAATCTATATATGCAATTTTTGCAGGTTTATTGCTGCTGGTTAACATTAATTCCTTCAGCCAGAAGCAGAAACCTAAAAATGACTCCTGGTACGACGATAAAAGGCTGCATTTTGGTTTTAGCCTTGGCCTTAACATGATGGATTTTAATATTGATCCCACTAAAGCCTCCTTTCTTTCAGATACAACATATCTTAATCCTGAAGTAAGCATTTTAAATCCGGGGATAAATATTCAAATCGTATCAAACCTTCACATCAGCAAATATTTTGATCTAAGATTTCTGCCTGGCGTTTCATTCGGACAAAGAAATGTAAGATATTATACAATTTTAAAAGGCAATCCACCAGCTACCGATTCATTTGAAGCAACTTATGACCAGAGACAAAGAGTTGAATCCTCATTCCTTGAATTTCCCCTGTTGATGAAGTATAAAGGAGCCAGGCTTAATAATGTCAGGCCATATATTATAGGGGGCATTAACTACCGGTACGACCTGGCAGGAAAGAGAAATTACGATAATGATAAACAGATATGGTTGAGATTAAGACGATCCGATCTTTATTATGAATTCGGTGCCGGCTTTGATTTCTACCTGCCTTACTTCAAGCTCTCCGTTGAACTTAAGATGTCAAACGGGATCCGTGATGTACTTGTTCATGACCCGGATTCAGGACATCGGGAGTATGTTGATGCCATTAAGAGAATGCAGTCACAGATCTGGATCATTGCATTTCATTTTGAATAAAAATGGTAAAACAGGTTCAGCTTAACCTTAATCCTGCTGAAGCCTCTGATGACACTCTGATCCGTAAAAATGCCGGAAATCAGGCAGGAGTTTCTGTCTCGGAAATAAAAGACCTCAGGATCATCAGGAGGTCCGTCGATGCCCGCAGTCAGAATATCCGTGTTAGCCTTGTAATTGAGATTTTTACCGGAAAGGATTCAATTGTTCCGGAAATCGCTCCGTTCAGCCCCAGGAACGTATCGAACCGGAAGGAAGTTATAATTGTTGGAGCGGGACCAGCAGGGTTATTTGCAGCTCTCAGGTTGACGGAACTTGGTTTCAGACCTGTAATAATTGAGCGGGGGAAAGACGTTTCTGCCCGCAAGAGGGATATTGCACGAATAAGCCGGGAGCATTTTGTCGATCCCGACAGCAATTACTGTTTCGGAGAGGGCGGAGCCGGAACATTCTCCGATGGTAAGCTGTATACGCGCTCGAAAAAGAGGGGGGACAACCGACGAGTACTCGAACTTCTTTGCCTTCATGGTGCAAATGAAAATATACTTTACGAAGCGCATCCTCATCTCGGGACCGATAAACTACCAGGGATCATTACAGAGATTAAAAAGTCGATTGTTGAAGCAGGCGGAATTTTCCTTCTGGAGAAAAAGGTCACAGACTTTATTATCGGAGATAATTCAATTAAAGGTATAATAACCTCTCAGAACGAAAAGTTCTATTCTTCCTGCATGGTGCTTGCAACAGGACATTCTGCCCGCGATATTTACGGGATTTGCAAAAGAAGAAGTATTGGCCTCGAAATTAAGTCATTCGCGGCCGGTGTAAGGGTTGAACATCCGCAGGAACTGATCGACAGGATACAATATCATGGGAATTCCAGGGGCCAGTATCTCCCGGCCGCTTCATATAATCTTGTGAAACAGATCGATGGGAGAGGAGTTTATTCCTTTTGTATGTGTCCCGGAGGATTCATAGTTCCGTCAGCAACCTCACTGGAAGAGGTAGTAGTTAACGGAATGTCTCCTTCAGGAAGGAATTCACCTTATGCCAACTCGGGTATCGTGATTGAGATCAGGCCGGAGGACCTGAATAACTTTTCGGCATTCAATGAGCTTGCCGGAATTGAATTCCAGAAGGCAATAGAACATGAAGCCTGGCATCAGGGCGGTGAAACCCAGTGTGCTCCTGCCCAAAGACTCTCAGATTTTGTTTCGGGAACCTTCTCTTCATCACTTCCAAAAACATCCTATTACCCCGGAATTACTGCCTCTTCGCTTCACGAATGGCTGCCAGATATTATAAGTAATGGTTTGCGTGAGGGATTCAGGCAATTCGGCCTGATGATGAAAGGGTTTCTTACAAATGAAGCTGTTATCCTGGGTGTTGAATCAAGGACATCTTCACCTGTAAGGATACCCAGAAAACCTGGCACAATGGAGCATATTGGCATCACAGGGCTCTATCCCTGCGGTGAAGGTTCAGGTTATGCCGGCGGAATTGTATCCTCAGCAGTTGATGGTATGAAGGCTGCGGAGGCAATTGCAGCAAAGATAAAATCAGAATGATTTTTTTCTAAACCGTGAATGTACAGGGTATTATCGGAAAGGTCATTTTAAAGGTCAGAATTTTTAATCATCAGCTTCTTTCTCCTTGCAAACTCTGAAAACACTATCGATGCTGCCATCCCCACGTTTAGCGACTCGATGCCAATTGTTTCTGAAGTGAATTTAGGGATCACAAGCTTTTTTGTAACGAACGGTAACAAGTCAGGTGAAATACCTTTCGATTCGTTTCCGAGAAGAATAATTCCTTTACTTCCGGGTCGGGCTGAATAGATGGAATCCCCCTCAAGCAATGTTCCATAAACCGGAACCTTTTTTTTGCTGGCATCTGTAAGTAACTCTTTCAGAGCACAATAATGCACCTCTGCATGGAGGATTGCACCCATTGAAGCCTGGACAACCTTCGGATTATAAACATCAACACAATTCTCGGAGCAGAAAATGTACCTGATCCCGAACCATGCAGCTGCTCTTATTATTGTTCCAAGATTCCCGGGGTCCTGGACAAAATCCAGCGCAACCGACAAACCTTTGAAGACCTTCGCCAGATTGATGCCAGGATCAGGCATACCGACAACTGCAATCGCGTTATGCGGTGTTTTAAGTGTGCTGATTTGCTTCAGATCGTCATAGCTTGCAGGTTCAGCTTCTTCAATAAATGCTTTCAGATCGGCCGGCAGGCTGTTAATAAATTCGGGTTTAGCTGCCAGGAACCTTAATTTATTTCCTGATTTCAGATATTCCCTGACTAGCTTGTCTCCTTCAATCATGTAAAGGCGTTCCTCATCCCTTATTTTCTTTTTCTGAAGCGAAAGAATGAGTTTTATTTTGTTTTTGCTGATCATGGTGCTGGTTTTATGAGAAATAAAGTCCCCTAAAATTATTATAAACAGGGGAATTAAAGCATCTGCAGAGCAGAAGATGTTTTTTATTATTGATATATTTGCCCAATGCTCAAGTACAAATTTTGAAAAAAAGCAGCTCAAATAAAAGAAGTATTTTCCCGGGGCTATACCTCCTCCTGCTTTGTGTACTTCCGGTTATACATTCCTGTAATCCGACAAAATACGTTCCCGAAGGATCAACCCTTCTTAACAAAAACTATATTGAGGTCAACAGGGAAGGGATAACCAGGACTGAACTGGAACCATATATAAAGCAAAAACCAAACAAGAAGATTTTCGGTGCACGATTTTACCTAGGATTATACAATCTCTCGAATATTAATAAGGAAAAGTGGCCGCATTCATGGTTGAGGAACATCGGTGAAGAACCTGTAATTTACGATTCTTTTTCTGCGGCGAAAAGCAGAGAGGAGTTGCAATCATTTGTAGCTTCAAAAGGGTACTTCGACAGTGATGTTTCTGATTCTGTCAGAACAGCGAAAAGGAAAACAGATGTTTTTTACAATGTCAAACTGAAATCCCCTTACACGATCCGCAGTCTTTACTATAATATCGCAGATACCTCAATTGAAAAGCTATTCAATTTCGATTCAGTCAATTGCCTGATTGTAAGAGGGAAACCATATAATGTGGACGTGCTGCAGGCGGAACGGTCCCGTTTTGAAAGATTCATCAAGGATCGCGGATTTTATGGTTTTTCAGGAGATTATATTTCATTCAACGTCGACAGTACTATCGGCAACCGGCAGGTAAGTATTATATATGAAATAAGACAGGCAACCAGGATCGATCAATATAACAGGATCGCTTATGCCCCCCATGCCATTTACAGGATAAAAAACATCTACATCTACCCTGATTTTGTACCGAAAGATGTCCTTGAAGGAGGAGAGGAATATCTGAAAAGTCTTGATACAGTGAATTATAATGGCTATTATTTTGTTTCGCGAAAGGAGAAACCTCAGCTGAAATATGATCTTATCCTCCAGTCTCTTTACCTTAAACCGGGTTCAATATATAATGTGACCAATACAGAGCAGACGCAGAGCCACCTTATGACACTAAAGGCTTACCGCCTGGTAAACATCTTTTTTGATGATACGGAACCTCCTGAAGAGGATCCGGGCGTAGAGATGTACCTTAATTGTCACATTCAGCTTACATTACTAAGCCAGCAATCGTTCAATATTGAAATTGAGGGGACTAATACTGCAGGTAACCTTGGAGGAGCACTAAACCTTGTTTATCAGCATAAAAACCTTTTTCACGGTGCCGAGCAGTTCAATATAAAGCTTAAGGGAGCTTTCGAAGCTGTTACACAAAAGAATACCAAACTCCGGGGAACCCAGGAGTATGGATTTGAAACAAGCCTGAGGCTGCCCAAATTCCTGCTGCCTTTTTTGAAAAAGGAGGGATTCGTAAAGAACTATAACCCTTCAACCACACTGCTGGCAGCTTACAACTACCAGGACATGGTATTTTACAGGAGAAGGATGGCCAATGCTACGTTCGGATATAACTGGATGGCTCATAACTATCAGACACATATAGTAAACCCGGTTCAGCTTAACGTAATCAAACTTGACAGTATTGATCCGGCCTTCAAGGCAAGAATTGATTCTTCCTCCTACCTGGCATATAGTTACCGTGATGTGATGATTCTGGGTGGTAGTTATTCATTTATTTTTAACAATCAAAAGATTCAGAAATCCAGAGATTATTGGTTTCTTCGTTTTAACGCCGAAGTTTCAGGGAATATGCTTTCGCTTGTAAGTAAAATAGCGGGACTGAAAAAAAGCGAAGGCAGTTACAATGTATTTGGACAACCATTTGCACAATACCTGCGAACTGACCTTGACCTGCGGTATAACATAATAATCAACGATGTTAGCTCGGCTGTATACAGGGGATTTATCGGGCTGGGGATTCCTTATGGGAATTCAAAAGCAATCCCTTTTGAAAAACAGTACTTCGGGGGCGGTGCCAACGGTATCAGAGCCTGGCAGGTAAGAACTCTGGGTCCGGGCTCTTACACTTCTCCCAGGGACACGACATTCATTAACCAGACTGCAGATATTAAGCTGGAGGCCAATGCCGAATACCGCTTTAAATTATTTTGGATCCTCGAGGGAGCTGTATTTCTTGATGCCGGGAATATCTGGACCTTCAATAAGGACAATTCAAGACCCGGTTCCGAATTCAATTTCAATAGTTTTTATCGTGACATCGCGATTGGTACCGGGGCTGGACTAAGGTTTGATTTCAAATTTGTAATAGGACGTGTTGATCTCGGAATGAAACTGCGCGATCCGGCGATTTCTTCCGGATCGAGATGGATATTTATGAACGAGCCATATACTTTCAAAGACGATTTCGCAATTGTTCTGGGAATTGGATATCCATTCTGAAAAAGGGGCCCGGTTGCCTTAAAATATTTTCAGGTTTAATATAAACTGCTGCTGAAATTTCCTAAATTGCATTCAGTCTTACTGCAGTTTTTCCCAGTTATGAATTCGTTCAAGGAATCATTCAGGAATTGGTTCGGATATACAAGAAGGGAAAGGAGATCGACATTTATTCTCCTGAATATCATTGCTGTAATAATCGGAGTAAGATATCTTTTCCCGACCCCGGTTAATACAGTCAGAGATATTCCACTGGAACTCCTTGCGTTTTCTGAAGATACCGTCCGGATTCCAGAAAAAACAGCAATTGTGAAAAAGCAAGGTGCAGTAAGAACTTCCCGGCAGAAGAAGCCTTTGCTTGAAATCAATTTCTGCGATTCAACATCCCTTGTAAGTTTGCCTGGTATTGGGCCTGTACTTTCGTCAAGGATAATAAAATACAGGAATCTTATCGGGGGCTTTGTGTCGGTCGGTCAGCTTAAAGAAGTATATGGTCTGAAGGAGGAAACTTATAATTTGATTTCTCCCAGACTTTACGCAGATTCCCTTCTTATCCGTAAGATAAAGATCAACAGTGCTGATTTCAGAGAATTGATACGCCATCCCTATTTCCAACGCAATGAGGTGTCTGATATTCTTAAGTACAGGGAGTTGCAGGGTAAAATAACAGGTATTGAAGAAATGTTGAAGAATAACCTTATTTCGCCTGAGACAGGCAAAAAAATAAGATTGTATTTGGATTTTGAGAAGTAATAAAGTAGAAATATCACCCCCTTCCCAGCCTTCCCCCGAGAGATAGAGGTGGAAAAACAGCATTTCCCCCTTGGGGGAAACGGGAAAGGGGGTTAAGTCAGAATAGAAACGGGAAAGGGGGTTAAGTCAGAATAGAAACGGGAAAGGGAGTGTTGTCAAAATAAAAGCAGGAATGGGATATTATTAAAAAACTAAGCAGGCATCCATATTTAGAAAGATCCTCAATTTTAACCAACAATTAACATCTATTATTTTGATGCCAATGCGAAAAGCTGTAACTTTAGTAAATCCTAATTATGATGAATATCTGCATCCATAAAATGTGCATCCTAAAAGTGTCTAATTCATATAAATAATCCGAGATGAATAAATTATTGCCATAAAATTTTGAAAAAACTTTTTCTATTTCTAACTTTGCGCCTCGTTTAAAATTGAATCTACAGTTATGATCATTGTACCATTAAAAGAAGGCGAAAACATTGAAAGAGCTTTAAAAAAGTTCAAGAGAAAATTCGAAAAGACTGGAGTAATCCGTGAATTACGTTCACGTCAGGCTTTTGTTAAGCCTTCAGTACGCCGGAGAGAAGAAATCAAGAAGGCTAAGTACGTTCAGAAGATGCAGGAAAGCGAGGAATAATTTCCGCACCTGCAGTTTAATCTATATAACAATAACAGATAAGGAGGTTCCTTTATGGATCATAAGGAATCATTCTTACAGTATCTGCAAACCGAAAAGCGATATTCACCGCTTACTGTAAGATCTTACTTAAACGACCTGGATCAGTTTGAAAAATACCTAAATATACAGGAACTCCCTGGCAGTCCTGATAGTATTACATCACACGATATAAGATCATGGATCGTTTCTATGCTTGAAAACGGCTATGCTTCAGTATCCGTACACCGTAAGATCTCATGTCTCAGGGTGTTTTACAGGTATCTCAGGAAGGAAGGATTCACAAAGACCGATCCTCTTGAAAAGGTTGTCCTTCCGAAGATGAAGAAGAGACTGCCGGTATTCGTTGAGGAAGATTCAATTAACAGGCTCCTGGATGATCTCGATTTCGGGAAGGATTTCAAAGGGATCAGGAACAGGCTTATTGTTGAAATGCTTTACCTTACAGGGATGAGAAGAGCGGAACTTACGGGGCTGCGCGACATTGACGTCGATATTGATGGAGCTTCCGTGAAGGTAACTGGCAAAAGGAACAAGCAGAGAATAATCCCTCTTTTGAAGCCATTCACGATGAGAATTGAGGAGTATTTGAAAGCAAGGAATGAAGCTTTTCCCGATATTGAAAAGAGGTGGTTTTTTGTCAGTAATAAGGGGAACAAGTTATACGATAAATATGTTTATAATACTGTACGAAGCTATCTGACTATGGTGACAACTATCGACAAAAGAAGTCCTCATGTGCTTAGGCATACTTTTGCAACCCACATGCTGAACCATGGAGCTGATCTGAACTCGATCAAGGAGTTTTTAGGTCATGCCAATCTTTCGGCAACGCAGATTTACACTCATAATTCATTCGAAAAGCTTAGGAGAATATATAAACAGGCTCACCCAAGAGCTTAAATATTAATCAAATAAACAGGAGGTACTACTATGAACATTCAGATTCACTCAGTACGGTTTGATGCCGACAAGAAGCTTATTGATTTTGTTCATCAGAGGCTGGATAAACTTACCCAGCTCGGTGATGGGATTGTAAATGCTGAAGTGTACCTGAGGCTTGACAAGGATCAGGAGCGGGAGAACAAAATAAGTGAAATTAAGATTGATCTGAGGGGAGCACCTTTGTTTGCGAAGAAACAAAGCAAGACTTTTGAGGAGGCTACAGATCTGGCTTGTGACGCTCTTAAGAAGCAGATTACCAAGCACAAACAGAAGAAAAGAAGGGCCTGAACAACCCTCCTTTAAAAATAATTTGAATTATTTTGATAAATGAAATATAAAATTAATACATTTGCAAACCGATTTTTGAGGGGTATAAAGCCCTGTCGGGACGTTCTTTAAATTGCCGATGTAGCTCAGTTGGCCAGAGCAGCTGATTTGTAATCTGCAGGTCGGGGGTTCGAATCCCTTCATCGGCTCTTGAAAGAGTTGTAAATGTGTGTGATAGGGGATAAACTCTGTTTCAAGGGGAGATACCAAAGCGGCCAACTGGGGCAGACTGTAAATCTGCTGGCGAATGCCTTCGTAGGTTCGAATCCTGCTCTCCCCACAGAACGGGGTTAACCGTATTCCTGAAAGGGTTGAAGATGACGGAACGGACCTCTTTGGATGATATTGGCGGGAGTAGCTCAGTTGGTAGAGCATTAGCCTTCCAAGCTAAGGGTCGCGGATTCGAGCTCCGTCTCCCGCTCACTTTATGATGCCAGAGTAGCTCAGGGGTAGAGCACTTCCTTGGTAAGGAAGGGGTCGGGGGTTCAATTCCCCCCTCCGGCTCATCGGGAAATATGATTTTATTACTGAAATAAATAAACTTAAATTTAATACGCTTGGAGTTATGGCAAAAGAAAAATTTGACAGATCGAAACCGCACGTAAATATTGGCACCATCGGCCACGTCGACCATGGTAAGACCACTCTTACAGCAGCGATCACAATGGTTCTTCATAAAAAAGGTCTTTCTGAAATCAGGGATTTTGACTCAATTGATAATGCTCCTGAGGAAAAGGAAAGGGGTATTACCATTAATACTGCTCACGTCGAATATCAAACAGCTACACGCCACTATGCGCACGTCGACTGCCCCGGACACGCTGACTATATTAAAAACATGGTTACAGGTGCCGCACAGATGGACGGAGCAATCCTGGTGGTTGCAGCTGATGACGGTCCTATGCCACAAACACGTGAACATATACTTCTTGCACATCAGGTTAACGTTCCCAAGGTACTTGTCTTCATGAACAAAGTTGACCTTGTGGACGACGAAGAACTTCTTGACCTGGTAGAAATGGAAGTACGCGATCTTCTTAACTTCTACGAATTCGACGGTGACAATGCTCCTGTTATCCGTGGTTCTGCCCTTGGCGCCATGCACGGCGAAGCCAAGTGGGAAGAAAAAGTAATGGAACTTATGGATGCAGTTGACTCATATATTCCAATTCCTAAACGTGAAAACGAAAAACCATTCCTTATGCCGGTTGAGGACGTATTCTCAATCACAGGACGTGGTACAGTTGCAACAGGCCGAATTGAAACAGGTGTCGTTGTAACAAGCGACGAACTCGAAATGATAGGCCTTGGTGCTGAAAAACGTAAAACAGTTTGTACCGGTGTTGAAATGTTCCGCAAGATCCTCGACAGGGGAGAAGCTGGTGATAATGTCGGTCTTCTGCTTCGCGGCGTTGATAAGAAAGAAATCAAGAGAGGAATGGTTCTTGCCAAACCGGGTTCAATTACACCTCATACCAGGCTGCAGGCTGAGATCTACGTTCTTAAGAAAGAAGAAGGTGGACGTCATACACCATTCCATAATAAATATCGTCCTCAGTTTTATGTCAGGACGCTCGATATTACAGGTGAGATAACACTGCCCGAGGGAACTGAAATGGTGATGCCAGGCGATAACGTTACGATCACCGTTGATCTTATTTATCCGGTTGCAATAAATGTCGGACTCCGTTTCGCTATACGTGAGGGAGGAAGGACTGTTGGAGCCGGTGCCGTAACTCAAATACTTCAGTAAGGTTTTGGATACGAAAGGTATTGTAAAATCGCGATGTATTGCGATTCCGATCATCGCGATTGAAGCAATGCCATATACAAACGGGTGTAGCTCAGTTGGTAGAGCACTGGTCTCCAAAACCAGGTGTCGGGAGTTCGAGTCTCTCCTCCCGTGCAATTTAATAAAGTACTAACAATGGATTTAAAAGGTTATTTCAGAGAATCGTATACTGAGCTGATACACAAAGTCACCTGGCCAACCTGGAACGAGCTGCAAAACAGCGGAGTTCTCGTGCTGGTTGCTACACTGATAATTGCGGTTATAGTTGCTGTAATGGACCTGGGCTTTAGCAAGATAATGCAATTTATTTACTCTTTGTTATTTTAAAAGGAGATAAGTTCCAATGAGCGAGAATGTAAAGAAGTGGTACGTGCTGCGGGCGATTGGAGGGAAGGAGAAAAAAGTAAAGGAATATCTTGATAATGAGATAATCCGCCTTAAGCTTCAGGAATTTGTTTCGCAGGTCCTTATCCCGACCGAAAAGGTATATCAGATAAGGGCAGGAAAAAAAATAAGCAAGGAACGGACATTCTTTCCTGGATATGTACTCGTTGAAGCGGCCCTTGTTGGAGAAATTCCTCATGTTCTGAGAAATATTCCCAATGTAATCGGGTTTCTCGGTTCCCAGGACGGAGAACCTGTTCCTTTGAGAAAATCGGAAATAAACAGGATCCTCGGGAAAGTGGATGAACTAAATGCTAGCGATGAAGAACTGAACGTACCATTCTTTGTCGGAGAATCGGTAAAAGTTATAGACGGCCCGTTCAACAGCTTTACCGGGATTATTGAAGAAGTGAATGACGAAAAGAAAAAACTCAAGGTGATGGTCAAGATATTTGGCAGAAAAACACCCCTTGAGCTAAGTTTTATGCAGGTAGAAAAGGAAAATTAACAGAAGATATTGGCAGTTATAACAATTATAATGCTTCCTGAATAACTGTCAAGCTCTCGCATAAATAAGCAAATTTTAAATTATGGCTAAAGAAGTTGCTGGAATTATCAAGTTACAAATTCGTGGCGGAGGAGCTAATCCATCTCCACCTGTCGGTCCCGCACTGGGATCAAAAGGTGTCAATATCATGGATTTCTGTAAGCAATTTAATGCGAGGACTCAGGACAAGGCTGGAAAAGTAATACCGGTAGTTATAACTGTATATGGTGACAAATCATTTGATTTTGTTACAAAAACGCCTCCGGTAGCTGTACAGCTTCTTGAGGTTGCCAAAACCAAGAAAGGTTCAAAAGAACCCAACAGGGAAAAAGTGGCAACCGTCACCTGGGACCAGGTTAAATCAATTGCTAAGGAAAAAATGGAAGACCTGAATTGTTTTACGCTCGAGTCGGCCATGAAGATGGTTGCTGGTACCGCAAGAAGTATGGGAATCACCGTCAAGGGTGAGCCCGATAAAAATTAATCAGGAGAAAAATGACTAAACTTACCAAAAACCAGAAGCTTGCTTTCGATAAACTCGACAAGAACAAGCTTTATACGTTGACAGAAGCATCGTCGCTGTTAAAAGAAATTACTTCGACAAAATTTGACTCTTCCGTCGACATGGATGTAAGGTTAGGTATCGATCCAAGGAAATCCAATCAGATGGTCCGCGGTGTTGTCTCTCTTCCTCACGGAACAGGGAAACAGACGCGTGTGCTTGTCTTATGTACTCCCGACAAGGAGGCTGAAGCCAAGGGTGCCGGAGCTGATTATGTTGGTCTTGATGAATTTGTCGAAAAGATCAAAGCTGGTTGGACAGATGTAGATGTTATCATAACCATGCCATCCGTAATGGGCAAGGTCGGTCAGTTAGGTCGAATACTCGGTCCTCGCGGACTGATGCCGAACCCCAAAAGTGGAACTGTTACTATGGAAATTGGTAAGGCTGTTAAGGAAGTGAAGCAGGGCAAGATTGATTTCAAGGTTGATAAAAGCGGAATCATTCATGCCTCAATCGGAAAAGTCTCTTTCGAGGCTGATAAGATCGTCGAGAATGCAAGGGAGTTTATCCAGATGGTAAACAAACTGAAACCGGCTGCTGCCAAAGGAACCTACATTCGCAGTATGTTCCTCTCAAGCACAATGAGCCCGGGAATTAAGATTGACCCTAAAGGTCTTGATGATTAAATTGTAAAGCTAAACTCGAAAAAAATTATGAGACGGGAAGAGAAAAATGCTATCATAGACAGCCTTGCTGAGAAACTAAAGGAGTACAGCCACTTCTATCTGACTGATACTGCTCAGCTTAATGCAGCTGACACGAGTGACCTCAGAAGGAAGTGCTTTGAACGTGATATTAAACTTATCGTTGTAAAAAACACTCTCCTCAAGAGAGCACTCGAAATGTCTGAAGGTGACTTTGAAGAACTTTATCCAGTTCTTAAAGGCACCACATCCATCATGTTCGCTCAAACCGGAAATGGTCCTGCAAAACTTATAAAGGAATTCCGGAAACAACATGATAAGCCCGTTCTGAAAGGTGCATACGTTCAGGAATCAGTTTTTATCGGAGACAATATGCTCGACATGCTTATCTCCGTCAAAACAAAACAGGAACTTATAGGGGATATTATCTTACTCCTTCAGTCGCCTGCCAAGAATGTTGTATCAGCCTTGCAAACAGGGGGAACAAACTACATGGTGTTCTTGAAACACTATCAAAAAGAGAAAAGTAATTAAAGTATAATTAAATTAAATTAAATAAAAATGGCAGATCTTAAGAAATTTGCAGAAGAACTGGTAAACCTGTCTGTTAAAGAGGTAAACGACCTGGCTAAAATACTTAAAGAAGAGTATGGTATTGAACCCGCAGCAGCAGCAGTGGCCGTTGCAGGTCCCGCTGCAGGAGGCGAGGCACCAAAAGCTGTAGAGAAATCAACCTTTGATGTTATCCTCAAAGCAGCTGGTGGTCAGAAATTACAGATTGTTAAACTTGTTAAGGATATCACCGGTCTTGGACTGAAGGAAGCCAAAGCAGTTGTTGACTCAGCTCCGGCCCCTGTAAAGGAAGGTGTATCAAAAGATGAAGCAGAAGCAATTAAAGGTCAATTAGTAGAAGCAGGAGCTGAAGTTGAACTTAAATAAGTTATACCTGTTTTTTTAGGTTGTAGGTTTAGTCCCGAAATTTCGGGACTAAGCCTTTTTGTTCTTTAAATAATAAGTTCACTTAATCCTTTTATAAATGTCCTCAAAAAATACTGAAAGAATAAGTTTTGCTTCCAGGAAAAATCAGTTGGATTATCCCGATTTTCTGGAAGTTCAGTTGAAGTCGTTCGGAGAGTTTTTCCAGCTTGGGACAACTCCCGAAAACAGGAAGAAAGAAGGACTGTTTAAGGTCTTTACAGAAAACTTTCCGATCACGGATACAAGAAATAATTTCGTTCTCGAGTTTCTGGATTACTATATCGACCCGCCGCGCTACACTATAGAAGAATGCATTGAACGCGGACTTACATTCAGTGTCCCTTTAAAAGCTAAACTAAAGCTTTATTGCACTGATCCCGAACATGAGGATTTTGATACAGTAATTCAGGATGTATACCTCGGAACGGTTCCATACATGACCGATCGGGGTACTTTCGTTATTAACGGAGCTGAAAGAGTAGTTGTCTCACAGCTTCACAGATCCCCCGGTGTTTTCTTCGGACAAAGCATCCATGCCAACGGAACAAAGCTGTATTCAGCAAGGATTATCCCGTTTAAGGGTTCATGGATCGAATTTGCTACGGACATCAACAATGTTATGTATGCATATATCGACAGGAAGAAAAAACTGCCGGTTACAACACTCCTCAGAGCTATAGGCTTCGAGAGTGATAAGGAAATCCTCGAGATTTTCAACCTCGCTGAAGAACACAAAGTTTCAAAAACAAATATCAAAAAGCTGGTAGGCCGCAAACTTGCCGCCAGGGTTCTGAAAACATGGGTCGAAGATTTCGTAGACGAGGATACCGGCGAAGTTGTATCAATTGAAAGAAATGAAGTAATTCTCGACAGGGAAACAGTTATTGAACCCGAACATGTCGACATGATAGTTGACTCGGGTGCAAAGGCAATCCTTTTACATAAGGATGACTCGACCCTTTCGGATTTTGCAATCATATATAATACACTTCAGAAGGATCCATGTAACTCTGAGAAAGAGGCTGTTATTTATATTTATCGCCAGCTCCGCAATGCTGAGCCGCCCGATGAAGCAACCGCAAGGGACGTTATAGATAAATTATTCTTCTCGGATAAAAGGTACGACCTGGGTGAAGTTGGCCGCTACAGGATTAACAAGAAACTCGGACTCAACACCGAAATGGGTGTTAAGGTCCTTACCAAGGAAGATATTATAAAGATCATCGGTTACCTGATTGAGCTTATCAATGCAAAAACTGATGTCGACGATATCGACCACCTGAGTAACAGGAGGGTCCGGACAGTAGGAGAACAATTATATGCGCAGTTTGGCGTAGGTTTGGCCCGTATGGCCCGTACAATCCGCGAAAGAATGAATGTCAGGGATAACGAGGTATTCACTCCAGTGGACCTTATCAATTCCAAGACGCTTTCTTCAGTTATAAATTCATTCTTCGGAACGAACCAGCTTTCACAATTCATGGATCAGACCAACCCGCTGGCTGAAATGACCCACAAGCGTCGTATGTCAGCTCTCGGACCCGGTGGTCTGTCGCGTGAACGAGCAGGATTTGAGGTCAGAGACGTACACTACACGCACTATGGACGGCTTTGTCCGATTGAAACTCCTGAAGGACCAAATATCGGTCTTATATCATCACTTTGCGTGTATGCCAAGATCAACGTCCTGGGATTTATTGAAACGCCGTACCTGAAAGTCAAAGACGCGAAAGTCGATTTCAGTTCTGAAGGTATTGTATGGCTGAGCGCTGAAGAGGAAGAAGAAAAAATGATAGCCCAGGCAAATGCTCCTCTTTTAAAAGACGGACATTTTGAGAATTTAAGGGCAAAATGCAGATATGAAGCAGATTATCCTTTCGAAGAAGTAACGAAAGTGGATCTAATGGACGTGGCTCCTAACCAGATAGCCTCAATTGCTGCGTCGCTGATCCCGTTCCTTGAACATGACGATGCCAACAGGGCACTTATGGGATCGAACATGATGCGCCAGGCAGTTCCGCTTATTAACCCGGAATCACCCATTGTAGGTACAGGCCTTGAAGGCCAGGTGATAAGGGATAGCAGGATACTGTATGTTGCTGAAGGCGACGGGGTTGTTGAATATGTTGATTCAAACGAAATAGTTATCCGTTATACGCGTACTGATGAGGAAAAGTTTGTAAGCTTCGATGATGACATCAAGAGGTACGTTCTTCCCAAGTACAAGAAAACAAACCAGAATACCTGTATTAATCTTATTCCGGTTGTGAGGAAAGGTGAGAAGGTCACAAAAGGACAGGTTCTTACTGAGGGCTATGGCACCAAGAACGGCGAACTCGCCCTTGGCCGTAACCTGATGGTAGCCTTCATGCCATGGAAAGGATACAACTTTGAAGATGCTATTGTCATATCAGAGAAAGTGGTGCAGCAGGATATGTTCACCTCAGTACATATTGATGAATACCTCCTTGAGGTCCGCGATACAAAAAGAGGACTCGAGGAATTGACCTCCGATATTCCAAACGTCAGCGAGGAAGCGACAAAGAACCTTGACGAAAATGGTCTTATAAGGATTGGGGCTCATATCATGCCCGGAGATATCCTTATAGGCAAGATCACCCCTAAGGGAGAATCGGACCCTTCACCGGAGGAAAAACTCCTCAGGGCCATCTTTGGCGACAAAGCAGGCGATGTTAAGGATGCCTCTCTAAAGGCTGGCCCTTCACTCGAAGGTGTCGTTATTGATAAAAAGCTGTTCACCAGGGCTATAAAAGACAGGAAGGCAAAGGCAGTTGAAAAACCGATTCTAGATAAGATCGAAAACGATTTCAACAGGAGCGCCGATGACGTGAAAGCCAGACTGGTTGATAAACTCTTTATTCTTGTTAATGGAAAAACTTCACAGGGAGTGAAAGACTATTTGAATGTCGATGTAATTCCCAAAGGGAGCAAATTCACCCTGAAGCAGCTTCAGGAGATTGATTTCCTGAATATCAATCCGAATAAATGGACCACTGACAAGAAGAAAAACGACAGTATCAAACAGCTCCTTCATAATTACATAATCAAGTATAAGGAGATCGACGGTATATTCAAACGTAAAAAGTACAATATTACTATCGGCGATGAATTACCTGCAGGCATTGTCCGCCTGGCCAAGGTTTATATTGCCAAGAAAAGGAAGGTTAAAGTAGGAGACAAGATGGCAGGCCGCCATGGTAACAAAGGTATAGTTGCCAGAATCGTACGGCCGGAAGATATGCCTTTCCTGGAAGACGGTACACCTGTTGATATCGTTCTGAATCCTCTTGGTGTTCCATCCAGGATGAACCTTGGACAGATTTACGAAACCGTACTCGGGTGGGCAGGACAGAAACTTGGTCTTCAGTTCTCAACACCAATATTCGACGGGGCTACAATCGAACAGATCACCGAATATACTGAAAAGGCAAAGCTACCAAAATATGGCAAGACTTATCTTTACGATGGTGGTACAGGTGAAAGATTCGACCAGCCGGCAACAGTCGGCGTGATCTATATGCTAAAGCTTGGTCATATGGTCGATGACAAGATGCATGCCCGTTCAATCGGACCATACTCACTTATAACCCAGCAGCCACTTGGCGGTAAGGCACAGTTTGGTGGTCAGAGATTTGGTGAAATGGAAGTCTGGGCGCTTGAAGCGTTCGGAGCCGCTCACATTCTTCAGGAGATACTTACTATTAAGTCGGACGATGTTATCGGCCGTGCAAAAGCTTATGAATCAATAGTAAAGGGAGAGCCGATGCCACAGCCCGGAATTCCTGAATCACTGAATGTATTATTGCACGAACTCAGAGGACTTGGATTGAGCGTGATTCTCGATTAACAATCGGGTCCAAATAGTGTTTAATTATTGAAAAAAAAATCATTATATGTCATTCAGAAGAGATAACAAAACCAAAACAAGTTACTCAAAGATCTCGATTGGCCTTGCCTCACCGGAAGAAATCCTCGATCGTTCGAGCGGTGAAGTACTGAAACCTGAGACCATAAACTACCGGACTTACAAGCCTGAGCGGGATGGATTATTCTGCGAAAGGATCTTCGGTCCGGTAAAAGATTACGAATGCCATTGCGGAAAATACAAAAGGATACGTTACAAGGGAATTGTCTGCGATCGTTGCGGTGTTGAGGTTACCGAGAAAAAGGTACGCCGGGAGAGAATGGGACATATTTCGCTTGTAGTGCCTATTGCACATATCTGGTATTTCCGCTCATTGCCGAATAAGATCGGATATCTGCTTGGACTCCCGACAAAGAAACTCGATTCCATTATCTATTATGAAAGATATGTGGTCATTAATCCGGGCATCAAAGCTGTTGATGGCGTTAAATATCTCGATTTTCTAACAGAAGAGGAATATATTGAAATAATTGAATCGCTTCCGAAGGAAAACCAGTATCTCGAAGATACACATCCCGATAAGTTCGTTGCAGATATGGGTGCTGAAGCTCTCTACAAGCTTCTCGGCCGTATCGATCTTGATGAACTTTCATACTCCCTTCGTCACAGGGCAAATACAGAGACATCACAACAGCGTAAGAATGAAGCGCTTAAACGTCTTCAGGTTGTTGAAGCCTTCAGGGATTCAAAACATGTGAACAAGCCTGAATGGATGATCATCAAGGTAGTCCCGGTTATACCACCTGAACTGAGGCCTCTTGTTCCTCTCGATGGCGGCCGCTTTGCTACGAGCGATCTTAACGATCTTTACAGGAGGGTTATTATCAGAAACAACAGGTTGAAACGGCTTATTGAGATTAAGGCTCCGGAGGTAATTCTTCGAAATGAGAAAAGGATGCTCCAGGAAGCCGTTGATTCCCTGTTCGACAACTCGAGAAAGGCTAACGCAGTTAAAACTGATGCAAACCGACCGCTCAAATCGCTGAGCGACAGCCTTAAAGGTAAACAGGGAAGGTTCCGTCAGAACCTGCTTGGTAAAAGAGTAGACTATTCAGCACGTTCGGTCATTGTTGTGGGACCGGAACTTAATCTTCATGAGTGTGGTATCCCGAAAGACATGGCAGCTGAGCTTTACAAGCCATTTATTATACGTAAGCTGATTGAACGAGGAATAGTAAAGACTGTAAAATCTGCAAAGAAAATTGTCGACAGGAAGGACCCGGTTGTGTGGGATATACTTGAAAATGTTCTTAAAGGGCACCCTGTGCTCCTGAACCGTGCTCCTACACTCCACCGTCTGGGGATCCAGGCATTCCAGCCGAAACTTATTGAAGGAAAAGCAATCCAGCTTCATCCACTGGTATGTACAGCTTTTAACGCTGACTTCGACGGGGACCAGATGGCAGTTCACCTTCCGCTTGGAAATGGCGCCATCCTTGAAGCCCAGATGCTGATGCTTGCTTCACATAATATTCTTAACCCGGCTAATGGTGCGCCAATCACAGTGCCTTCACAGGATATGGTTCTTGGTCTTTATTATATTACCAAGGGAAGGAAGGGCACTGATAACGAAAAGGTGAAAGGAGAAGGACTTATATTCTATTCTCCCCAGGAAGTGACAATTGCTTACAATGAAGGAAAAGTTGATCTTCATGCATATATTAAGGTTAAGGTAAACGACCGGGTTGATGGTCATATGATTAACCGTATTGTTGAAACAACTGTGGGCAAGGTCCTCTTCAACCAGTTTGTTCCCGAGGAAGTCGGATTTATAAATGAGATTCTTACAAAGAAATCTCTCAGGGATATTATCGGACGGGTTCTGAAACTCGCCGGGACAGCAAAAACAGCCGATTTTCTCGATGCTATAAAGAATCTTGGATTCTATTCAGCATTCAAGGGCGGCCTTTCGTTTAACCTTGATGATGTTATCATTCCGGAAGAAAAAACAAAATTTGTTACCGAAGGATATGAGCAGGTTGAGGAAGTGCTTAGTAACTACAACATGGGTTTCATTACCAATAACGAACGTTATAATCAGATTATTGATATCTGGACACATGTCAATGCAAGGCTGACCCAATCCCTTATGAAACAGCTTTCAAATGACAAGCAGGGGTTCAATTCAGTATATATGATGCTCGACTCCGGAGCAAGGGGATCAAAAGAACAGATCCGCCAGCTTTCCGGTATGAGGGGTCTTATGGCAAAACCGCAGAAATCAGGAGCGACAGGATCAGAGATCATCGAAAACCCGATCCTTTCAAACTTCAAGGAAGGTTTGTCAGTTCTTGAGTACTTCATTTCCACACACGGTGCCCGAAAAGGTCTTGCCGATACAGCACTTAAGACAGCTGATGCCGGTTACCTTACCCGTCGACTCGTTGACGTTTCCCAGGATGTGATCATTAACGAAGAGGACTGCGGAACACTGAGGGGACTGGTTGCAACAGCCATCAAGAAAAACGAAGAGGTTGTTGAAACACTGTATGAAAGGATCCTTGGACGTACAACAGTACATGATGTATTCCATCCTCTTACAGGCGAGTTGATTGTGGAAGCAGGGCAGGAGCTTACCGAGGAACTTGCCAAAAAAATTGAAGATTCACCAATTGAACAGGTTGAGATCCGTTCGGTTCTAACCTGTGAATCGAAGAAGGGTGTTTGCGCCAAGTGCTACGGACGTAACCTTGCAACCGGACATATGGTTGAAAAAGGAGAAGCAGTAGGGGTTATTGCAGCACAGAGTATCGGAGAACCCGGTACACAGCTTACACTTCGTACCTTCCACGTTGGAGGTACTGCCTCAAATATAACCACCGAATCGAGACTTGTTGCACGATACAGCGGAATTGCAGAGATTGAAGAACTGAGATCCGTTCCAAAGAAGGACCCGGAAAAAGGTGATATCGATATAGTTATTGGCCGTCTGGCTGAGCTGAGGATCATCGACAAGAAAACCGGAATAGCTCTTACAACACATACTATCCCGTATGGTTCAAAACTCTATGTAAAACCCGGGCAGGATGTTGAAAAGGGTAAGCTTATCTGCGAATGGGATCCGTTCAATGCGGTTATCATCGCAGAACTTACCGGTAAAGTAGCTTATGACTACCTTATTGATGGTGTAACTTTCCGTGAGGAATCGGATGAGCAGACAGGCTTTAAGGAAAAGGTTATTATAGAAAGCAGGGATAAGACTAAAAACCCGGCAATCAAGATAATGGGGCCAAAGGCCGAGGAACTCAGGCTCTATAACCTTCCTGTGGGCGCACACCTTGTAATTGATGCTGATAAGCCGGTTGAAGCCGGCGAAGTGCTCGCAAAGATCCCAAGGGCCGTCGGTAAATCGGGTGATATCACGGGAGGGTTACCAAGAGTGACCGAACTTTTTGAAGCCCGTAATCCTTCTAACCCGGCAATCGTTTCCGAGATCGATGGTGAAGTTACTTTCGGAAAAATAAAGAGAGGTAACAGGGAAATCGCTATCAAATCAAAGACTGAAGAGGTCAAGAAATACCTGGTACCGCTTTCAAAACAGATACTTGTTCAGGAAAATGACTATGTGAAAGCAGGCATTCCTCTTTCCGATGGAGCCATTACACCATCAGATATCCTGGCAATTAAAGGTCCTACCAAGGTGCAGGAATATATCGTCAATGAGATTCAGGAGGTATATCGTCTCCAGGGGGTGAAGATAAATGACAAGCATTTTGAGATCATTGTTCGCCAGATGATGAGAAAAGTTGAGATAGTCGATCCTGGTGATACTAAATTCCTTGAACGTCAGGTTGTTGACAAGCTTGAATTCATGGACGAAAACGACTGGATCTACGGCAAGAAATATATTGTCGAGGCCGGAGATTCCCAGACACTGCGTCCTGGAATGATCGTCACCGCCCGTAAGCTGAGGGATGAGAATTCCGTTCTGAAACGCCGCGACCTGAAGGTTGTTGAAGCCAGGGACGCTGTTCCTGCAACTTCCAACCAGGTTCTGCAGGGAATAACCAGGGCTGCGTTGCAGACCAACAGCTTCTTCTCGGCAGCTTCCTTCCAGGAGACCACGAAGGTTCTTAATGAAGCCGCAATTCTAGGTAAGGTCGATAAGCTTGAAGGACTGAAGGAAAACGTAATAGTGGGTCACCTGATCCCTGCAGGCACAGGCCAGCGCGAGTACAACAGCATTATCGTTGGATCGCTTGAGGAGTTTGAAAACCTTACAGAAACACCGGTCGAAGCTGAAACAGAGAGCAGGAATTAAAACTTAATAAATCCAGATATGTCAGATCCGAAGAACCCTAATCAGATCAGCATTGAACTGAACGAGGAAGTAGGTCAGGGCACCTACTCCAACCTGGCAGTAATTACCCATTCAGCTTCCGAGTTTGTTGTAGACTTTGTACGCATCATGCCCGGAATACCGAAAGCTCAGGTCAAGTCGAGGATAATTCTCACTCCTGAGCACGCGAAACGACTCGTTTCTGCACTTCAGGATAATATTGCAAAATATGAATCAGTTCATGGCGCTATTAAGGAGATCAAAGGATCAACACCTGTTCTTCCGATGACTTTCGGCGGACCTACCGCACAGGCTTGAGATATAATATTGTATAAGGACTTATTTAATGTTCGTATTTACCCTCTTCCCCCACGGAAGGGGTTTTTTATACATCTATTTTGTATCTTTCAGAAAAAATTTCTTTGGAGCAACTAAGGATATCTTTTGTCGGTGCAGGCAGAGTATCCGGTAACTTTTGCCGGCAAATATTCAATGCCGGCTGTAAAATTCAGAAAATCGTGTCAAGGACTGAAAAAAGCAGCCGGGACCCTGGCCTTATTGTATAATGCTGTATGGTCGCTGGATCCTGATTTTGCAGATACTTCAGACATAATTATTACAGCTGTTCCCGATGACAATCTGAAGGAGGTCCTGAGCAGGATCCGTTGCTCTGACGATACTCTGGTAGCACATACAGCCGGAAGTCTCGGACTGGAGGTCTTCACGACCAACATAAAGCATAAGGGTGTTTTCTATCCTTTGCAGACATTCTCAAATGACAGAAAAATAGAATTCACAGGGCTTCCTTTTCTCCTCGAAGCATCAGATAGTTTTACTTCCGGAACATTAAAACGCCTGGCGGAATTGATGGGTGGAAAAGTTTATTTTGTTGATGCTGAACGCAGAAGAATGCTTCATGTTGCTGCAGTATTTGTTTGCAATTTTACAAATTATATGCTTACTGCAGGTGACCAGGTAATCAAAAAAGCCGGTTTCCCTTTTGAGGTTTTGTATCCATTGATTAATGAAACGATACTCAAAGCAATTGAGATTGGTCCGGTTAAATCACAAACCGGACCTGCTTTAAGGATTGATAAAGGCACTATTGAAAAACATATTGATTTGCTATCTTTCTCTCCTGAATTGCAGCGGCTTGTACAAAGAAGTAACAAAATCAATTATCCGATTCTATAAAACCAGCATAAATGACGAATTTTAAGGAGAATCTTACAAATATCAAAGCCTTCGTCTTTGATATCGACGGTGTATTGTCATTGCAGACTGTCGATCTTAATGCATTTGGCATCCCGAAAAGGACGGTTAATTTTCGCGACGGATACGCCCTCCAGCTGGCTGTAAAAAAAGGTTATTTTGTAGCGATTATCTCCGGCAACAATTCAAAGGAATACCTGAAAAGGCTTAAGCTTCTTGGTATTAAAGAGGTTTATCTTAACAGCCGGTCGAAACTTGTACATTTCAATGGTTTTCTTCAGAAACACAACCTTAAAAGATCCGAGGTCATATTCATGGGCGACGATATCCCTGACTACGCGGTCATGAAAGAGGCCGGAGTGCCGGTTTGTCCGGCCGACGCTGACAGCGAGATTAAACAGATTGCCCTGTATATTTCAGACAAAAAAGGCGGCGAAGGATGTGTAAGGGATGTTATCGAGCAGGTTTTAAGGCTACATAACAACTGGATGGATACTGATGCATTTACCTGGTAGAATATGAAAGCTTTTCTCAGCCTAATCCGATGGCAGAATCTCCTGATTATTGTGCTTACAATGGTACTGATGAGATATGCCATTATTGAACCTGTCATTAGTAAAATATTGGTGGTCCTGAACAGTGGAACCGGTGAAGAAGTCCCGCTGACCCTTCAATTCCCATGGTACCATTTCGTGATTCTGGTTGTCGCGACTCTGCTTATAACAGCGGGGGGATATGTGATTAATGATTACTTTGATATTAAGACAGACCTGATAAACAGGGGCGAGGTAATTGTAGGCACCAAAATTCCGAGGCGGCATGCAATTTTATGGCATAATATTCTGAATATCATAGGTGTGGTAGCCGGCTTCTATATCTCATGGAGAGCAGGATATTTTTGGCTGGGAATCCTGTTCCTTATCGTCTCCGGATTACTCTATTTCTATTCAGCAAGCTATAAGCGGCAGTTCCTGGTAGGTAACCTGGTTGTCTCCCTGCTTACGGCGATGGTCCCTATGATTGTGGTTCTGTATGAATGGCCGGCTCTTTACAGGTACTATTCGGTAAATGCTGTTACTTCTCCACAGCTTGCTATTATTTTTTACTGGGTAGGAGGATTCGCTATTTTTGCTTTCATGACTACCCTTACAAGGGAAATTATTAAGGATATTGAAGATTTTGAAGGCGATGCGGCCTATGGAAGGAACACGGTTCCGGTGGTTATCGGAACTAAAACCGCCAGATTCGTTTCAATATTCCTGGTCATTGTAACAGTTGCCCTGCTCGGTCTGGTCTGGCGGTTCTTTCTTTATGATAAAATAACTCTTGCATATATTTCTATAACAATAGTTTTACCCTTGTTATTTGTTATATATCAATTAATTACAGGAAAAACCAGAGAGCAGCTCCATAAAGCCAGCAGGATGATGAAAATTGCTATGATTGCAGGAGTTCTGTATTCTGTCGTTGTGAAAATAATCCTTGACTGGAATCTACTATAATATGCTTATTGAAGATCTGAAAAAATACAGGTTAATCCTGGCCTCCAAATCACCAAGAAGAAAGCAGCTGCTTAGCGAACTGGGTCTGAAGATCGAAGTGGCAACAAGGGCATGGTCTGAGGATTATCCACAAAACCTTAAAGCTGAGGAGATAGCCCTTTATGTTGCAACTGAAAAAGCAAATGCATTCCGGACAGGAATCGGAAAAAATGAGATAGTTATAACGGCCGACACAATAGTCTGGTGCAATAACAAAGTCCTTGACAAGCCGGTTGATCATGCTGATGCTCATAAAATACTTAATGAACTTTCGGGCAATACTCATGAAGTGATTACCGGAGTCTGTCTGCTTTCATCAGCAAAACAAACCTCTTTTTATTCGTCAACTAAAGTGACATTTGAGAAACTCTCGGATGAAGAAATGGATTATTATATAGACGAATTCAAACCTTATGATAAGGCTGGTGCCTATGGTATTCAGGAATGGATCGGTATCGCCGCCTGCAGCAGGATCGAAGGGTCCTATTTTAATGTAATGGGCCTGCCGGTGCAGCAGGTTTATACGGAGTTACAAAAGTTTATTACCCATAAATCACCCAAAGTCTATACCCCATACCTCAAACCCCGTACTAATTTTAACTATTTCATATGAAAAGAATTTTACTGACTTCGGCCTTAATTCTGACTGTGTTTTCGGGCTTTTCGGCCGTTCCAGATGAAGGTATCTGGATCCCTCTTCTGATCGAGAAATACAACATTAAGCTGATGAAGGAAAAGGGCTTTAAGCTCTCTGCAGAGGATATTTACAGCGTCAACCATGCCTGTATGAAAGATGCTGTATTAAACTTCAACGGAGGCTGCACTGCTGAGCTTATATCCGGCGAAGGTCTGCTGATAACAAATCATCATTGCGGTTACAGCCAGATACAGGAGCACTCAAGCCTGGAGCATGACTATCTCACAAACGGTTTCTGGGCAATGTCGAGGCAGGAGGAGCTTCCTAATCAGGTGTTACTGTTTCAATACTTAAATGGATGGAGGATGTTACCGGCAAAGTTCTGGAAGGAGTGACGGACAGCATGGATACCGGTGAACGGGATAAGCTTATTTCATCAAGAATTACCGAGATCCAGCAAAAAGCTGTGGAGGGAACCGGTTACAGGGCAACTGTCCGCCCATTCTACATGGGAAACCAGTACTTTCTGTTTGTAAATGAAACCTTCCGCGATGTCCGTCTTGTTGGTGCACCACCCTCGGCAATCGGCAAATTTGGAGGCGATACCGACAACTGGATATGGCCAAGGCACACGGGCGATTTTTCACTCTTCAGGATTTATGTCGACAGGAATAACCAGCCCGCCGACTATTCGGCTGATAATGTCCCGTACAAACCAGCCTACTTCTTCCCGGTCTCTTTGAAAGGAGTCAAGGAAGGCGATTTTACGATGGTGTTTGGCTATCCGGGTTCTACATCGGAGTATGTACCTTCGTACCATATTGATATGATCAAAAACTATATTGATCCCAAAATGATCACCATAAGGACAAAAAAAATTGATATTATCGATGCGGCAATGAACTCCGATCCTCTGATAAGGATCCAATATTCTGCAAAAAAGGCTGGTATATCAAATTCATGGAAAAAGTGGATAGGGGAGATACAGGGACTTGAAAGAATGAATACTATTGGCAAAAAACAGGAATATGAAGCAAAACTGACAAAATGGATTGAGGCTGACAATGAAAGAAAAGCAAAATACGGGAATATTCTTCCTGCTTACCAGGAGGTCTATTCAGGTCTGAAGGAATATATGCTCGTCAATAGCTTTACAAACGAAGTTATGAGCGGGATTGAGGCAATGTCGCTTGCCAGAAGCCTCAGTCGGCTTTCTGACTTGTATGAGAAAAACCCTGAGGATGAAGCGGTAATTAAGATTAAGGAGGACCTTATCCAGTACTCAAAGGATTTCTTCAAGGATTACAACCGGGAAACCGACATGAAATTATTTGTTGCATTAATGCAGATTTATGGCGAAACCCTTGAAGGGAAATGGCTGGCCCCCGGGTATCTGGAACTAAAAAGATTGTGCAAGAATAACTTTGCTGAAATTGCCGGAAAAATATACAGGCGGACAGTTTTTGCGGATGAGGCGCAATTCAGGGCATTTGTAACGAATTTTGGACCATCTTCTGTTAGCAGGCTAAAGAAAGATCCTCTGTACGCGATTCCTGTGGATGCTGGTAACTTTTTATCTAAGAATGTTCTGCCGGAATTGATCAGGTTAAATTCTGACATGCAAAAGCTTAACAGGAGTTATATGCGGGCACAGATGGAGTATGACCCTGAAAGGGTATTTTATCCTGATGCCAATTCCACACTGAGATTGGCATATGGTACCGTAAAAGGTTACTTTCCAAAGGATGCTGTTTATTTCGAACCAGTATCGACCCTCGAAGGAATAATCGAAAAGGATAACCCCGGGATTTATGATTACAATGTGCCCGAAAGGCTTAAGGAATTATATTTAAAACGCGATTATGGCCGTTACGGACATAATGGTGAAATGCCGGTATGCTTCATAGCGAACAACCACACAACCGGAGGTAATTCAGGAAGCCCCGTGATCAATGCTGAAGGCTATCTGATAGGTATTAATTTTGACAGGGCCTGGGAGGGCGTAGCCAGCGATATGGCCTTCAACCCGGATCAAAGCAGGAATATAAGTCTCGATATCAGGTATGCTCTGTTTATAATCGACAAATTTGCAGGGGCAGGGTACCTGCTTAACGAAATGAAAATAATAGAATAACTCTGTGGCAGTTGCAGACAGCGGTTAATGGGGTGAGTACGTGCTCTGGAAGGCCAAGAAACTACAGAGGAAAAAATACTAATATGCTTTAATCTTTTTCAGCTTATCAGCATATTTCTGATAAACAGCTTCCTGCTGGATAATCTGTTGCCTGACACTTTCCTGCATTTTCTCGTTCCTTGGGATATCATTGTTATCCTTGTCAATGCCTGAGTTAGCTCTGTTGATCTTATTCTCGGATGACTCTATGGAATTGAGTGCTTTTTTCTTTCTTTTTTCAAGTTCCTTTATTTGATCGGCTTTTTCCTTCTGTGCAGGTCCTGCCTCCATTGTGGCCAGAAGATTATTCTGTTCGATAAGGGCTGCTGAAACATTAGCCAGTTCATTATTCTGAATTGTAATATTATCTTTTTCACTTAAAATGGAAGCATTATCTGACTGAATTGATTTTTGCATGCGCGATTTTTCATTTTCAAGTGATGAAAGTTCTTTCTCAAGATCACGTAACTTCTTCTCTTCAGCATCAGCCTGATCTTTAGCGACTTCTATATATTGATCCTTGGCAAACTCTTTCAGGTAATCCTGTGCTTTTGAATAGTCAGCGTCACCAGAAGCCCTTACAACATACAGTCTTTTTTCTTTTCAAAAGAAACGAATAGCTGGAGCATTGAGTCGAGTCTCATCAGTTTGCTGTAAATATTTATCGGATTTGGACTGATAGCTTTTATCTTGGCACCAAAAATAGACATCTCCCCGTTCTCGGTAATTACTTTTGATTTTGTGCCTGCCTGCAGATCCCTTAACCACACTTTTAGTGTTTTGTCATAGTTAACTTCAGGTATTGTCACTGACAAACCTGGCAATATGCTGTTGCCTATTTTAAGACTGTCGTCTGAGACGATGACAGGTTGTTGTGCTTTAGTTCCGGCAAAATGGAATTAAAATTAAAAATGCAATGGTAAAATGTGATTTCATAGCAATTGAATTAATAGCCAACCTAAGTTCGTTGTCTAAAGTTACAAATTAATAAGTAAACATAAAAAAGAAAAATAGAAATATTACATATCAAAAACAATAACAGAGATATTTGATTGTATTTCAATATTTTATAAAAAAGACTTGTGTGAGAATCGCTTCAACTCTGGGTTGTTTTACCGGTCAATTATTATTAGTTATTTTAGGAATATCATTTTAATAATGAATCTGCCCTTCCCTGACGCTTAAAATACTGAATATCACACAGATCAGAAATAGCTTATAAAATATTCAAATCTTTCTTACTCTGCGGGAAATATAAAAATCAAAATTTATTACCTTTCAGAAGTTAATCTGTACCTATGATCAGGATAGCAGCCGACGAGAAAATCCCCTTTTTAAAAGGTGTACTTGAACCTTTCGCAAATGTAGTTTATTTACCCGGAAGTCAGATAAACAGAAAAGCTGCCATGGAATCTGATGCCCTAATCATCAGGACAAGGACTAAATGCAACTCCGAACTTTTGTCAGGAACACCGGTAAAGTTTATTGGTACTGCTACTATCGGTTTCGATCACATTGACACCGATTACTGTGAAAAAAACAATATAAAATGGATCAATGCTCCGGGCTGCAATTCCTCCTCTGTCCAGCAGTATATCGCAGCTGCCCTTTTAAGGATTGCGTGTGAATCGGGCTTTTCATTGGAAGACAAAGTATTAGGCATAGTAGGCGTTGGAAATGTGGGTTCTAAGGTTCAGAATCTCGCAAAGATCCTGGGGATGAAAGTCATCCTGAACGATCCGCCGAGGGCAAGGAAAGAAAGAAAAAAGATCTTTGTCAGTCTTGATCAGGTCCTTAAGGAATCTGACATTATTACGCTGCATGTTCCGCTTAACATGGATGGAAAAGATAAGACATTCCATCTTTTCGATACTGGAATTTTCGAAAAGGTCAAAAACGGAGCATGGCTGATTAATTCTTCAAGAGGCGAGGTGGTTGAGACTGAAGCTCTGAAAAACGCAATCTCTGGAGAAAAGCTGGCAGGGACTGTAATTGATGTGTGGGAAAAGGAACCCGAGATCGATATTCCGCTTATGCATGCGGCATTTCTGGCAACACCTCATATTGCGGGCTATTCAATTGATGGGAAGGCAAACGGAACTTCATTGATAATAAGGGAGCTGTGCCGGTTTTTTAACGTGCCGCTGACCGACTGGTTCCCTGAGGCAATTACTGCTCCGTCCGAACCGGTACTGTCAATCGACTGCAACGGAAAAAGCAGGGAAGAAATAATAAGGAAAGCCGTGTTCCATAGTTACAACATTGTTGAGGACGACATCAGGCTGAGGTTTGATCCGTCACATTTCGAAAAAGAGAGGGAGAATTACCCTGTCAGGCGTGAATTCCCATCATTTACCATAAATCTGAAAGATGGTACCCCGGAAATTGAGACTAAGCTCAAAGAACTGGGATTTAAAGTCGTCAATAATTAAAGACAATCCTTAATCCTCTGTGAGACTTAATTATTATGCACTGTTAATCTCTCTTACAGGAGAAGGTATGGGATGAGGTAAGCATTATCAGTATCGCAGCCGCAAATTCCTTAACCTGGAATACGAAAGCCTGCAGCCTGGTATCGAGCGAAACTGAATCCTGTCCGTCATAAGCGATATTGATGAACGGGATATTGTTATGATCCTTTCGAAACGAATCGCTGACTGAAGCTATTACCGTTCCCGGCATACATGTAAAAGGAAGAATTGCAGCAAAACCTGATACACCTCTTTCTGAAAGAGCTACAGATGTTCCCATTGCTATCGGCGGGTCACCGTCATAAAATTCATTGACATATGTATTGCACAGTTTGAGCATATCATGAAGCGATACATCTTTTTCATGATCGGTAAATTTCTTTATCCCCTTTCAGTAAAGAACTTGCTATCACATCCTGTCCGAGACCCTGAATTTTTGATTTAATGATTCCCCTGGTATCATTTTTCCACCGGCTGTCGCGGGTGAAGCGATGCGTAGAATAATAGATCCATTCAGAAAATGGCCCGATAACCACCTCGACGCCAAGATCTTCCAGGCGATTAGCAATATTCCCATTACAGCCGGCATTGTCGCGCATAAAAATTTCCCCGATAATAGCCACAACCGGTTTTCTAACACTTTTATCAACTTTAATTGCCATAAAATCTGAAGCGATTCCGGTCAGGACTTTATGAAGACCCCTGGCACCTTGTTCAATACAACGTTCCAGTCTGTGAAGTGAATCTTCATAAAGCCGGTCTGTGTCCCCCTTATTGATCTCATAAGGCCTGGTTTCCCTGTATATCTTTCTCAGATAATCAGCTACAACAAAGCCCTTCCATGCGTTGATCCTGAATTTCTGGCCATGCTCTCCGGCAACATCTTCATAGGATGTATCATTTGAAGGTGTTATAAGCTCTGCCTTATCAAATCCCAGACGGTCAAACAGGATCCTGTGAAAATGGTTGTACTGTCCAAAACGGCAAGGGCCATTATGATCAGGCATGAAGAAGCTCATTTTTGAAGGATCCGCGCCTGGTTCCTGTAATTTTTTTATGAAGCTTCCGGTAGTGCAGATCATCGGGAAGCACTCCTTTGAAGAAGTGTACTTCCTTCCGATAGCCAGATCCTCTTCAGTCTGCTTTGGCAGACTCTCAGAAGGAACGCCTATGCTCCGGGCAGCTGCTGCAAGCATGTATCCACCATCGTTCATGTAAGGAAAATACAATATCCTGTCTTTTGGAGGAGAAGCCGGACTTGGCCGGGGCCTGAAAACAGTCACATCTTTTTTCTCATTTTGTTCAGAGCCTCTCAGACTGTCGAGGAAAGCCTCAATTCTTGTTACCATGCCTGCATCGGCAGAATGTTCGTCTATCTCCAAATGAAGGAAAGGCTTGTTTTTAAGCTCTTCAGTTACATAATGCCAGATAAATGAATCAGGTCCGCAGCGGAAATTACTGATGTAAACTGCATATAAACCATCTGTTTTGGCCACATGTTGCGCGGCAGCAAGGATTTTTTGCCCGTTGGGCCAGTACATATTACGGTAGTTGACAAATATATTGTACGGAGCCAGATCGAGCATATCTACAGGGATAGGCATAACATTTTGAGCAATAAGTTTCTCAACAAGCCCCAGATTAAGATGTGAGTCAGTGCTGTTATATGGTTTTCCCAGCAAAACAACCGGCCTGCAATTTTCAGGAATATTCTTAAGTATATCTTTGCCATAATCAACAAGAGACTTTTCAAACGAAACCTGAACTTCGTCAGCCTTATAAATGGCCTTTTTTATTGCTTCTTTTCCAATACCAAATTTATTATTGAAAAACAAGGTCATCTCTTTTACGAGAGCACGCTCAAAGAACCGGAAATGGAGGGTAGGCATCAGCAATTTTGATTCATCGATCTTCCCTTTAAGAGCTGCCCTGACCATAAATGGATAAGTCTGTACCCATGGGCAGTTGCAGTTGAATGTCTTGTTCCCTTCACGGAATTTCGCATTTACAATAAATGGCAGAAAGATATAATCAACTCCCTTTTCCATAAGATCAATCACATGTCCGTGCATCAATTCCACGGGAAGACATGTTTCAGTTGTCATGGTCTCGATCGACTGGCTGACAAGTGCTTTGTCTGATTCTCTGGAAAGAACCACCCTGAATCCGAGTTCCTCAAAAAAAGTACGCCAGAAAGGGAACTGCTGATAGAATACCATAAGAGCCCTTGGAATACCTATAGTGACACCCTTTCCGGTAGGTTTTTCCTGGTATCCGGCCATCAGCATCTCTGTTCTCTTGCTGAAAAGATTCGGGATATTGTTTGCGGCTTTTTTACGGCCATCAGTCTCATACCTTTCACATCTTCCTCCGTAGAACAAAGATTTCTTTTCTCCGGCTATTTTCACTTTACTGATCTCACAGTGGTTGACACAGCTTTGGCAGGTAAACCTGCTATTCGCGTATGTAACATTTCTGATTCCGAAGCCTTTGAAAGTGGTTTTCTGCCCCTTTTTCATTGCCCTCTGTGCAAGTATCGCCGCGCCAATAGCACCTGTAACATCAAAATGTGGAGGGATGGTGATTTTCTTTCCTGTAACATATTCAAAAGCTGCAACAACAGCTTTATTATTTGTGACACCGCCCTGGAAAAAAATCTTGTTTCCTACTTTGCGGTCGGCCACAACCTTCTGGAGATAGTTGTAAACAATTGAATAAGCCAGACCACCGACAAGGTTCTCATTATGGGCGCCTTTTTGCATGAAAGAATTAAGGTCCGATTCCATAAAAACAGTGCACCTGTCACCCAGCTTTACCGGACACTCCGATTTTAATGCCATGCACCCGAACTCATCTACAATATTTATGTTGAGCTTTTCAGCCTGTTCCTCAAGAAAAGAGCCGGTGCCGGCCGCACAGACCTTGTTCATCTCAAAGTCAACAACTACACCATTTTCAATGCTTATATATTTTGAATCCTGCCCGCCTATTTCAAATATTGTATCTACTGTTGGATCATAATCTATTGCAGCAGTAGCCTGTGCCGTTATCTCATTCTGAATGGTATCGGCACCTATGAAATCTCCGGTCAGATATCTGCCCGAACCTGTAGTTCCGGCACCAATTACTTCCACATCCTGGCCTACTTCATCGTAGATTTCAGTCATGCCTTTCTGGATGGCTTCAAGAGGTTTTCCCGCGGTCGGCAGATAACGCCTAGAAATTACTTTATGATCGGGATCGATAAGTACAACGTTTGTGCTTAATGATCCGACATCAATTCCCAGGTAAACAGGTATCCTTTGGGTTCCGTTCTTTTTGAAATGCACGGTTTTATTGTAAACAGCTTCTGATTCCTTCAGAGGTGGCAGGCTGTTGAATTCGGATGAATCATTTGAAAGGTATTCCTTCAGCTTCTCCATCCCTTTAAAATGGTTCATCTCCAGTCCATTTGAAAGAGCGTACATTACAGCGCCAATCGCCCCCATTGAAGCATGATATTCAGGAATTATAAGTTCATTCTCATTCAGGCTGAGGACTTCCCTGAAAGCCCTTATCATCCCTGCGTTAGCAGCCACACCTCCCGAGAAAATAACAGGCTTGTGGATCTCCTTGCTTCTTGCCACGTTACTTCTGAAGTTACGGGCAAGTGCAAAGCATAATCCGGCAACTATATCATGCAGTGGGGTCGCGAGCTGCTGGTGGTGGATCATATCGCTTTTGGCAAATACACTGCATCTCCCTGCTATGCGGGGCGGATCAACCGACTTCAGAGCCATCTCTCCGAATTCCTTTACTATGGGAACTCCGATCCTCCGGGCCTGCTGATCGAGAAACGATCCTGTACCTGCAGCACAGATACTGTTCATCTCAAAATCGACGAGACGTGAATGACCATTTGACGGATCTTTTTCAAGAATTATAAGCTTTGAGTCTTCTCCGCCTATCTCAATAACAGTCCGTGCTTCAGGAAATAATCTACCCGAAGAAGTCGCCTGAGCAATTATCTCATTTACAAATATTCCACCGATAAGGTCCATTGCCAGTTTGCCACCTGTGCCTGTTAATGATATACCAGAAATGCTTTCTGCAGGATGATTTGCTAAAATTGTTGAAAGTCTCTCTTCCAGTACGTTAAACGGTTTTCCATGAACATAATCGTAATAATTCTCCAGAACTTTGAAGTTTTCATCTAAAAGTACTGTGTTGAGCGAAACGGATCCGATATCAATTCCAACGTAAACCTTCTGATTAGCAGATATTTTCTGAACTTTGTCAAGTGACATAAGCAGGATATTTATTTAGGTATTATCTATTTACCAACGGTCAGCGAAAATATATATTTTTTCTTTAGGAACCAATTTCGACCGGTATTTTATGATATATAACACATTATACCCATTCCTCGACCAGCACTTCTCCTGAAATGCCGGTTATCATCTTTTTAACAGGTACTTTCCTTGACGTTTTAGCCAGAGCTGCCCTGACCATCTGAAGCAATCCTCCACAGCATGGAACCTCCATCATCATAACAGTTATGGTATTCACTTTCGCAACGTCGATCATTGCTGCAAGCTTTTCAACATAAATATCAGTGCCGTGATCAAGTTTCGGACAGGCAATGGCAAGAGATTTTCCTTTAAGATGCCTGCTGTGGAAATTACCCATAGAAAAAGCAACGCAGTCGGCAGCGAGAAGCAGATCAGATCCCCTTAGATAGGGTGCATTCGGGTTAAGCAGGTGCATCTGCACAGGCCATTGCCTTAATTCAGATACCTGATCTGCCTCAGAAGACTTATTCTCAGAGTGTTGAGGTTTTTCAATGACCATTGCCCGCGATCCGGGGCATCCGCCTCCTCCGTGCTCCTGCTGATGACCATGGTTATGCACTTCCGACATAACTTCCCTTAAATCAAAAGCCAGTTCCTGCTGATGTTCCCTGAGATAGCCGATACCCTCCTGCAGGAATCCCATTTCGCCATGATCTTTCAGGTGCCTAAGATGGGCAATAATCGTCTTTTTCCCTTTATCCTTCATCTGCTCCATCACCTTCACTTCATTGTAAGGTACCGCTTCCCTGGTTTCAATCGTGATTGCGCCTTCAGGACAATGACCTACGCATGCACCCAGGCCATCACACATCAATTCACTTACAAGTCTTATCTTGCCGTCGATGACCTGTAACGCTCCTTCATGACAGTTCGGCACACATTGTCCGCAGCCATTGCATAAATCCTCGTCTATTTTAAGAATGTCTCTTTTCATCTTTTACTTTCTAATGTTTTCTGATACAAAAATGCAAACAGGAAACCTTACAGATTGTAACATATGTTACAATTCTGAAGTTTTCTTATTGATTCATCCGCGATTAATTTGAGGCTGGAGAGTATTTTTAGGTAATTAAAATCCCAGATCTTTTTCAATCGCCATATTTGTCAGCGCCACATATATCATTTTAGCCACATCTTCCATAATATCAATCGTAACGGCATCAGGATCATCGCCTGGAAGATGGTAATACACTTTCTTGTATCCGCCTGTTGTTCCGATCGACATTGTCCTGTAACCAATTGAAGAGAAATTATATGAATCACTCCTGGGCCGCCCAAAAAATTCAGCAGGCTCAGGCGCAGAGCCCCGGAAGGGCCTGTGTATATATTTTGTATTTGCCGACTCAAAAAACGATAGGAGGCTTTTGTAAGGACTTGAGCCGTTTACTGAAATACCAGTCCCATTCCCAACCATATCGAGATTGATGAAAACCACTGTTTTATCTTTTGGGAATATGGGCTTTTGGGCAAATAGTTTACTGCCCAGCAATCCATTTTCTTCTCCGCCAAAAAACAGGAATATTATCGACCTTTTAAGCTGCAACCCCGATTGAGCCATCGCTTTTGCAGCGCCCATTATATCGACTACACCGCTTGCATTATCAAGGGCTCCGTTCACGGTTTTGCCTGCCTTCCCGACTGCATCAAGATGGCCACCAATGATAATTGCTTCATTTTTTAAAATCGGATCTGTACCTTCAATCATCCCGATGACATTGCAGCCCTTTCCTTCCGGATGTCTTGTTGTATTGGCTTTGATTGTCATTATTTTTCCGGTTTTAAATGAAGTTGGTTTCAGGGTTTTTATCATTTTTTCTGTCAGTTCCTTATTGGATACTTTAAGTCCGGCGAAAATATCTTCCAGCACCTGCAGTCCGATCCCGCAGACAATTATCGACGGATCGTATGTGATATTCGGATTCGCACCAATCCCGTCGATATAAAGAAAACCTGCAGCGCCATGCTTTACTGCATTTTCGAGCTTATACTGATGATAGCAGTACTTAACCCATCTGGCGTATTCCGGGTTCCTGGGATCAGTGTAAGGTACATCCCTGTTCATCACCACAATTTTACCTTTGACATCAATGCCCTTGTAATCATCATAATTCAGCTCCGGAGCACTCACTCCGTAGCCCACAAAAACGACTTCGGCCGTCACTTCTCCGGTTCCGGAATTCATTCCCGGGTAATATTCTTCGGGATAATTATATGATTTTCTGATAACTGATCCATCGGCCTGACGAAAATTCATTGTAAGACTGCCGATCTCATTTACTTCCGTGTAAGGGAAATCGAACCATTGGAAATAGGTTGCATTGTCGCCTGCAGGTTTAATCCCCCATTCCCTGAGCCTTTCCGATACCCATTCAGCGCTTGCAATGAATCCGGGAGATCCGGTGAACCTGCCGTTGAATTCCGGTGAACATAGCTTTTCCATCCAAGACATCATTTCTTCACTTGTGATTTTATGGAACTGATTAAGGAGCTTCGCTTCAAAATCCTCCTGTGCACCTGCAAAGAAACCGCCTGATATGAGTATGATTATCAGAATAATTTTGATTCTTTTCATTTTTTATAGATTTTTAAGGCACCAATTTAGAAAAAGTATGGATTACTCAATTCTCATCAAGGCGCCTCTTTTCAGGAATATTTCATTAGACGAAATACAGAATGTCATGGAAGTGATACCGCACAGGGTCAAAAAATACAACTCCGGATCGCTGATCGCCCAAAGCGGTGACCCGGTTACTTCGATGATGACAGTTATTAAAGGAACTGCAAAGGGAGAAATGGTTGATTATGCAGGACGGGTGATAAAAATTGAGGATATCCCTGCACCGGGAGCCCTTGCTTCTGCGTTCATTTTCGGCAGTAGTAACAAGTTTCCGGTAAATGTTCTTGCAGTCGTGGATACTGAGCTTCTGATTATAGAGAAAGCCGATTTTCTCAAGCTACTGAAAAGCGATGAAAAGATACTTGTCAATTTTCTGGACATGATCTCAAACAGGTCCCAGTTTCTTTCCGGGAAAATAAAGTTTTTGAATTTCAAGACAATCAGAGAGAAGCTCGCCCAGTATATACTTCAGTCAGCGGGAGATGACGGAACCGAAACCACTCTTAAAATGACACAGAATGAACTGGCCGATTTTTTCGGAGTTACCCGTCCATCGGTAGGAAGAGCAATTGGCGACCTTGAAAGCGAAGGATTGATCCTTTCAAAAGGCAGGTATATAAAAATCCTTGATAAGAAACGGCTTTCAGACCTTACGAGGGGGTAACATGGATCTATTCAGCTGGCAGAGTTATCATGAAACAGGTTCCTTCCCCTTCATTACTTTCAACTGTCATTATTCCGTTGTTGATCTTAACAAGCTCATAGCAGAGCTTAAGGCCGAAGCCTGTGCCCTTCTCATTTTCGGTACCAGGAGTGCTTTCTACCTCAGTGGAAGTGAAAAGGTACTTCTGCTTGACAGGAGAAATGCCGATCCCATTGTCACAGATTTTTAAGGTTATGCCTTCTCCCGTTAGTGTTTTATCCTTGAGGAGAATGCTTATCCTTCCCCCCCTCGGAGTATATTTAACTGCATTCGAGAGCAGGTTCCTGATAATTATGTCAAGAAGATCTTTGTCGAAGAAGGCCTTTGAATTTCCGATCTGAGTGAAATTAACGGATATCTCCTTTTTATCTGCACTCTCCTTAAAGATGCTCAGGTTTGTAAGTATAATATCTGCAAGATCTCTTTTTTCGGGAGAGAACTTAATTTTATCCTCCTGGCCTCTTCCCCAGACAAGCATGTTTTCGAGCAGGTTAATTACCTGCTGAGAATACTGGATGCTTGAATTGGCAAAGTAGTCGTATTGTTCCTTATATTCCTTCTCCTTAAGAAGGTTAAGCATATATAGAATGTTAACAACAGGACTTCTCAGATCGTGGGCAATAACAGAAAATATCTTATTTTTCAATTGTATTGTCTCCGATAGCTGTTTGTTCTGATATGCTATTTTAATATTCTGATTTTCAATCTCTTCTTTACGGGCATTTATCTCCTGGGTTCTTTCATTCACCAGGATTTCAAGATTCTTGTTCATAAACTCCAGTTCATTCTGCAGTTTTTCTTTTTCTGAAAAGGATTTTACCCATTTATAAAGGAGCATCGTCGCCTGGATGAAAACAAACAAAACAAGGACATAAGCAAGTAAATAACCAGATGTAGAGTTCGCTTTTCCCATGGAAACCCTGACATCGTGAATCGCTGCCAGGGATAACAGTAAAAAGGATGCAAAATACACATATTCCACGGGGTTCTTCTTCTGGAATCCCTTAATATTACAGGCTAAACCATATCCGATTAACACGATAAGAGCTGGATAATAGACAAAAGTTGCATAACTGAAAATCTTCACCGGAAGGAACAATGTTAATAGGAATGCTGTCGAAATAATAACTGTAATGATCCATGTTATTATCCTGAAGTATTTTGATGGATACAAATTCAGTGCGAACCAGTACCATCCTGCAAGTATAAGATAAAGTCCGAGGTATTCCCATCGCACGATCCATGTCCAGCTGATTGGAATAATATTATGGATCAGGTAATTTGAAGTGAATAGAGGTCTGAGGGCCAGCCCTATCGTTGCGAGGCTAAAAAATCCGATAAGACGGTCTTTTGGATAAATTACGAAAAAGAAAAGGAAAAGCAGGGAGAATCCCATCAGCAGACTCACAGTTGCCCAATCCCTTGCCCAGGAAGATGCATAACGCTTTTGCACATTCGAAAACGTACCAATTACCATTGGCAGCCAGAATCCTCCACGGCGATGATGAAAATTTGAAACAACGATAATTATTGAGATCGAATCTGAAGAAGGATTATACCTGAAGAAATTCTTTTCATACCCTGGTTTGGTCTCAGCTTCTGTCTGGCCTGGTATTCCGTTACCTCCCATGTATTTGCCGTCAATATAAATGTCATAAGACGAGTCAAATACCGGCACATCAAACCCCAGCGATTCCCTGAATCCTGCCGGCAACAGGACAGTAAGCCTGTAGGTAGCAAATCCCAATCTGGCTGTCTTTACCAGCTCAGGGGAATAATCAGTCCAGTATGAAGGGACATGGCCAAAACAGTCGGGTTTTAGGTTTGTAACGCCATCGAAATCATGAGGATGAAGCATCTTATCCCAGTAGAATTCCCATTCACCATTGAGGGCGACTATAAAATTCCCATTTCTGGCAAGTTCCTTCAAATCAATAACCCCGTCGACGGCAACCGGAGCCTTGACTCCGGCAAAGCTTTCTGAAACAGCAAAACAAAAGAAAAAAAGAAGTAAGCTGCTGATTTTCATTTCAATCCTCTGTTTTCAAGGAGGGCATCAATACTTGGTTCCTTCCCTCTGAAAGCGACATACATTTCAAGCGCGTCGGCTGTTCCTCCCCTGGAAAGGATCTCTTTTTCAAATCTTGAGGCAACTTCATGGTTAAAAATGTCTCCTGTTTCCTTGAACGCCTTAAAAGCATCAGCATCAAGCATTTCGCTCCAGTAATAACTGTAATATCCCGACGCATAGCCTCCGCTCCAGATATGATTAAAATAGGTCGACCTGTATCTGGGCTTGATTTCCGGAATCAGTCCGTATTTGTCCAGGACCTGCTTCTCAAAGTCCTTTATATTAAGGTCAACCGGTTCAGTGAGCATGTGATATTCCATATCTAGAAGGGCTGCTGCAAGGAATTCGACAGTCGTGAAGCCTGTATTGAACTTGCCGGCTTTATCAAGCTTTTCGACTATTTCGGTGGGGATAACCTCACCTGTCTGATAATGTTTTGCGTATACCCTTAGAACCTCAGGCTCAAGAACCCAGTGTTCCATTATCTGTGAGGGCAGCTCAACAAAGTCGCGCGGGACAGAAGTTCCCGAAACTCCCGGGTAGGTGGAATTTGAAAGCAGTTGATGAAGTGCATGCCCGAATTCGTGGAACAACGTGCTTGCTTCATCGGGCGTAAGAAGCGATGGTTTATCGGCAGTCGGAGGAGTCGAGTTTGTGACCATTGTGACAACAGGATGTATCATTTTCCCGTTAATATCACGGCTCTGGCCTCTGTAAGTTCCGCACCAGGCGCCACCTCGCTTTGAAGCACGTGGATAATTGTCAATCATCAGCACCCCTACATGCTGGTTGTCGCGGGTTACCTCGTAGGTGACAACATCAGGATGGTATTTTGGGATATCGGTTCTTTTCGTAAATGAAAGGTTGTAAAGGCGATTGGCCACGTAAAACATTCCTTCAATTACATTTTCAATTTTGAAATAAGGCCTTGTTAGTTCGTCATCAAGCGCATACTTCTCCTTCTTTATTTTTTCAGTGTAATACCACCAGTCCCATGGCTGAAGCCTGAATTTCCCACCTTCCTTGTCTATAAGCTCCTGCTGGGCCGCTGCTTCAGCCTTCGCAACAGGTATTGCCGCGTTCCAAACCTGACCGAGGAATTCCATCACCCTTTCCGGGGTTTTAGCCATGTTCCTCTCAAGGGCAAAATCAGCGTAACTTTTATAACCCAGAAGTTTCGATCTTTCTACCCTCAGCTTTGCTATCCTGGCTATTATTGCATTGTTATCTTTGTCATTGCCGTTATCACCTTTCATGAAGTAGGCAGTGAAAAGCTTTTGCCTCAGATCACGCCTTTCGGAGTACTTCAGGAAAGCTTCCATTATGGGATACTGGATTGTAAATACCCATTTCCCGTTAAGTTTCATACTGCCGGCAGTAGCTGCTGCCTGTGCAATAACTCCATCCGGCAATCCTGCCAGATCTTCCTTATTGTCGATGATAAGCTTGAAGGCATTTGTTTCAGCCAGAAGGTTCTGGCCGAATTTCACAGAAAGAAGGGAAAGTTCTTCATTTAGTGCGCGGAGTTTTTCCTTATCCTCAGGAGACAATTCCGCTCCATTTCGTACGAATCCTTTGTAAGTATCTTCAAGGAGCTTTTTTTCTTCCTGAGTTAATTTGAATTTGTCCCTGTTCTCATAAACTGATTTTACCCTCCGGAACAGGGTGTCATTAAGATTTATATCATCCCTGTGCCGCGACGACAGGGGTGCCATCTCCATGCTGATAGCCTGTAACGAATCATTCGTGTTGGCAGAGTTAAGTGATCCGAAGACCCTGCTTACTTTTGTCAGAAGCTCGCTGCTGTATTCAAGGACTTTTATTGTATTGTTGAAATCAGGTTCCTGCCGGTTATTTATAATTTTGTTTACCGCAGCTTTTTGTTCTTCAAAGCCTTTAAGAAATGCGGGTTTGAAATGAGATGCTTTAATTAGTTCGAACGGAGGAACTCCGAATGGTGTATCAAAATCACTGAAAAACGGGTTTCCGCTTTCTTCTTTTTGTTTGCATGAACCAAACACAAGAGTGGCCATAATGATAAGTAGAGCTGCTTTTTTCATGGATAAGGTTTGTAACAAATTCATTGAACAGGCAAGGTTCCAAAGTTGAAAAGTACTTATTATTTCACCACCCGAACATATTTTTTACTGAAATTCTCTTAATTCAGGCCATTAATTTTTAGCAGGAATTCAAAATATTTGAGGCGAATATCATGGGAAAGGGGAAGAAAGGGCATAAAAAAAAGGAAAGATAGTTGGGAGTTATCTTTCCTTCATTAACCTAAACCTGATCGTAGAATTTGGCCGAACGGCCATTGAAGAAATCTTTAATATTTTATAGTTATTCCTTACTTTCGATAAAAACTGAACCACTAAAAAAAGAACTTCTTTATTATATCTTATTTCTGTTTTGCTTTCAATATATAGACGCCCGGAAAGCAATTTTGTTGCAGCATTTTGTGTTAATCTTTTGTTAATTTTTCAACCGATTTTTCTTAATTTATTAACAGTATTGAAATTTTTTTATAACTTTCGACCAATTAATCAGTTATGATTTTAAAACTAAGATATCGTTTCATGATGCAGCGTCTCGGAAGGAGACTATATAGCTGTTTGATGTTTTACAGCTAATACTTTTGCCACCATTCTAATGTTAAACAAACAGAATGGTGATCTTGTTCCCGGTTTTTATATTTTTTTTGGTTCCTTCGTAATTATTCTGATGAAAGGATTGATTTTCAGCGTTAAACATTATTCGATTCATGATGGTCCCGGAATAAGGGTGACTTTCTTCATGAAAGGTTGCCCTCTTTCGTGCTGGTGGTGCCATAACCCTGAAGGTATATCCCCATCGAAGGAGAATGTTGTACAGGCAAAAAGGGTAGGAGAGAAGGAGTTTTCTCAAACTGAGGAAGTTGGTAAATATTATTCTGTTGAAAACGTTATTGAAATACTGGAGAAAGATAGAGTGTTCTTTGATCAGTCGGGAGGAGGGGTAACTTTTTCCGGCGGCGAACCGATGATGCAGACGGAGTTCCTGAAAGAAGCACTTAAGGTTTGCAGGGAAAGTGGTTTTCATACAACTGTCGATACTTCAGGTTATTCATCTCCTGAAAATTTCAGGGCGATTATGCCTTTTACAAATCTCTTCCTTTTCGACCTCAAACAGCTTGATGATCAAAAACATCTTGAATATACAGGAGTCTCCAACACAGGAATCCTGGATAATCTGAGAATGATTTTAAGGAATGGAGGGGATGTAATGGTCAGAATACCTGTTATTCCCGGTATGAATGACAACTCAGACCATCTTAAGGACCTCAGAAAATTCCTTACTGAAATAAAATGCAATAACCTGAAAAAGATAAACCTGCTCCCCTTTCACAGAACAGGGGCATCAAAGTATAAAAAATTCAACCTTCCATACAGGATGAACGAAACTGAGCAGCCTTCTCCTGAAAGAATGAAGGAATTAAAGGAATTCTTTTCGGAAACCGGGATAAAAGTCAAAATCGGAGGATGATTTGAAGCCAATATTTTAATACCCACAAACCCCCTGAGGGGGGCTTCAATGGAATTGTGGATTAAGTCCCCCCTGGGGGATTTAGGGGTGAGAAAAAGGGATTTAAGAATTAGTACAAATACAAATGAGATCTAAAATGAAAATATCTGAACGAGTAAAAATATTGAGGGAACAAAGCCTCAATGCAGTAGAAAAGATTACTGCCGAAAGGGCAATCCTTATAACCCGTTTTTATAAAAGCGATGAAGCGCGTGGATTATCTGCTCCGGTTCTTCGTGCAAAAGCGTTTGAATACATATTGAAAAACAAAAAGCTATGCCTGAATGAGGGCGAACTTATTGTTGGTGAAAGAGGCCCCGCACCAAAAGAGACTCCTACCTATCCGGAGATAAGCCTCCATTCACTGCAGGACCTCGATATTCTTAATTCGAGGGAAAAGGTGTTTTTTAAGGTGGATGACGAAGTAAGAAAGGCTTATGAGGAAGAGATCATTCCTTTCTGGGAGGGAAAAAGCAATCGCCACAGGATCATGAGCCGCATGACCCCCGAATGGCTCAATGCTTACAATGCCGGGATTTTCACTGAGTTCCAGGAACAGCGTGCTCCCGGCCATACTGTGCTCGGTTATAAAATGTTTAAAACAGGTTTCAACAAGCTGAAGGAAGAGATCAGGGAATCGGTTTCAAAGCTTGATTTCTTCTCTGATAATGATGCATTTAATAAGGCTGAAGAACTTAAGGCAATGGAGATTGTGTGCGATGCAATAATAATGTACGCCTACAGGTATTCCGATAAGCTTGAAAAGCTTGCTTCTTCCGAAACTGACACCAAAAGGAAGAATGAGCTTCTGAAAATGGCTGCAGTATGCCGGAAAGTCCCGGCTGAAGCCCCTGAAACTCTCCATGAGATGCTGCAGCATTACTGGTTCATTCATATTGGTGTCATAACAGAGCTGAACCCATGGGACTCATTTAATCCCGGAAGGCTTGACCAGCATCTTTATCGGGTCTATAAAAAGCGAAATCGAAGCCGGAACCCTGACGGTTGAAGAAATGTATGATCTTCTGGGTTGTTTCTGGGTCAAATTCAACAACCATCCTTCACCCCCCAAGATTGGAGTAACTGCAAGTGAGAGTAATACATATACTGATTTTTGCCTGATTAACCTGGGTGGTGTCAAGGCTGACGGAACAGATGCAGTAAATGAAATGTCGTATATCCTGCTCGATGTAATCAGGGAGATGAGGCTGCTTCAGCCCAGTTCAATGATACAGATCAGCAGGAAAAATCCTGACAAATTCATTCACAAGGCGCTCGATATTATAAGAACCGGCTTTGGGCAGCCCTCATGTTTTAACACCGAAGCAATTGTTCAGGAGTTGTTAAGGCAGGGGAAGAACATAATTGATGCCCGTAACGGAGGCGCTTCGGGATGTGTCGAAACCGGTGCCTTCGGTACAGAAGCTTACTGGCTGACAGGTTATTTCAACCTTACAAAGATACTTGAGGTCACGCTGAATAACGGATTTGACAAACGGACCGGGCAACAAATCGGCCTTAAGACTGGTTATGCATCTGATTATGAAACTTTTGACAGCCTGGTAAAGGCATTTGGGGAGCAGGTGAAATATTTTGCAGATATCAAGATCAGAGGCAACAATGTCATAGAAAAGACATTTGCCAACTGGCTGCCGGTTCCATTCCTGTCGCTCCTTCTGGAGGATTGTATCCTGAACGGACGCGATTACAACAATGGCGGAGCACGTTACAATACCACTTATATTCAGGGAGTCGGACTGGGAAGTATCACAGATATATTAACTTCGATCAGGTACAATATATATGACGGGAAAAAGTACACATGGGAAGAGCTTAATAAAGCATTAGAGGCCGATTTTAATGGATTCGACAAGGTAAGGTACGATCTGATCTATAATACCCCAAAATATGGTAATGATAACGATTATGCTGACCATCAGGCTGTTACAGTATTCGAGATGTTTTATGATGCTGTAAACGGCAAGCCTTCATCGAGAGGCGGGGTCCACAGGATCAATATGCTGCCCACCACATCGCATGTTTATTTTGGCAGTGTCACGGGAGCTACCGCTGACGGCCGGAAGGCTTTCACCCCGCTTTCTGAAGGCATATCACCCAGCCAGGGTGTTGACAGCCACGGACCAACCGCAGTTATAAAATCAGCTTCAAAAATAGATCATCTCCGCACAGGAGGCACATTATTGAATCAGAAGTTCTCGCCATCATTTTTTGAGGATGAAGACAGCTACAATTGCCTGACAGCACTTATACGCAGCTATTTCAGCCTCGACGGGCACCACATCCAGTTCAATGTCGTAAATGCTGCCACCCTGAGGGATGCCCAGAAGCACCCCGAACTATACCGCGATCTGATTGTCAGGGTTGCCGGATACAGTGATTATTTCAACGATCTTGGTGAAGATCTGCAGAATGAGATAATAAACAGGACGGAGCATGAAAATGTATGACCTCATCCCCTGACCCCGTCTCCACCGGGAGAAGGGAATTGGGAGAGGGGTTGGGGAGAGGTTAACCCTTCTTATCCTTGATCTCACTGAACATTGAGGTAGCAGTTGCCACGATACCAGCAACATCCGAAAGATTAGTCGGCAGGATTATTGTATTATTCAGCTTTGCAAGATTTGCAAATCCAACAAGGTACTGTTCAGCTACTCTCAGGTTGACAGCATTAAGCCCGTTCTCTTCGGAGATAGCCAGAGCTATTGCCCGCAGACCATTTGCTGTTGCTTTGGCCACCTGCTCAATTTCTGAAGCGCGCCCTGCAGCCTCATTTATCCGTTTCTGCATTTCACCTTCCGAGTTTTTGATCAGTTGCTGCTTGTCACCTTCTGCATTATTTATTTTAGCCTGTTTTGTTCCTTCCGATTCAGCGATAACAGCCCTTTTCTCCCTCTCTGCCCTCATCTGTTTTTCCATAGCATCCTTAATGCTTTGAGGCGGAGAAATATTCTTGACCTCATAACGGGTCACCTTAACTCCCCAGGGTTCGCTGGCTTTGTCTACCGCGTCAACGATTGTGACATTTATAGTTTCCCTCTCCTCAAAGGTCCTGTCAAGTTCAAGTTTACCTATAACGCTTCTCATGGTTGTCTGGGCAATCTGTATTGAAGCAAAGCGGTAGTTGTCAATACCGTACGAAGCCTTCTGCGGATCGAGTACCTGGAGATAAAGAATGCCATCAACCTCGACCGCAATATTATCACGGGTTATGCAAACCTGTGGAGCCACATCTATTGCCTGCTCCTTAAGGGTATGCCTGTATCTTATCTTATCGATAAAAGGGATAAGAATCTGGAATCCGGCTGTAAATGTCGCCCTGTATTTTCCAAGTCTTTCAACAATAATAGCTGTTCTCTGGGGAACAACTTTTACCATTGATGCAATCAGAATGAATCCAAGAATGATTACACCAATCAGAATTATAGTGCCACTTGATCCTGTCATTTTATTTATTTTTTTGGTTCAACAATCAATTTAAAATTTTCCTTTTCTTTAATAATTACGATCTCTCCTTCTTTAATAACTGATATAGATCCAGCTTTCCATGTAGTTCCCTTAAAATCGACTTTCCCGTTTTTGCCTGGTTCAAAATCAGTAAGTGCAGTAGCTTCTTTACCGGTAAACTCATCCTCAACACTTTCCGACAGACCTGGCTTACTGTAGAAGAATCGCTTCTGGATCATTTTTCTTAAAGCAAGCAGGGAGAGAACGGAGGTAACTGCAAAAACTATGATCTGAATATTCACTCCAGGGCTGGCAATCAGGCAAAGCAGAGCCGTCAGCCAGGCACCAACTCCAAAGAAAAAGATTACAAACCCCGGAATCACCAGTTCTAGCAGGAAGAGGGCAAGCCCGATGATAAACCAGATAAGTTCCGGCCTCGAAAAAATAGATGTGTCCATAGTGATTATTTTATATTTGCGAGAAAAATATTTTGAATAAAGTAAAGATAATAAAAAACAGAGAATACCTCCAAAAAATAAGGAGTATAAGCTTTTCTCACGCATTTCCCCGGCCGCCCGGATAAAAAATTTCTGAAATTCAGTTTTTTTTCGTAACTTATTTCGCTTTTTTGAATGAAGAAGTTCCGGGATTCACAGGTTCTTTTAGAATGCGTTTTTATCGTGTCAAAAGCCTATTTTCAGGATCTTTAGGAAGAGAAGAAAGTCAGAAAAACCAGATAGGAGAGCGGTCAAATGGAAAAATTCTTTGATTATTTTGATGAACGTTACAGGGAATCTGTATTAAGCGGACCCGCATCAGAAGACGGACCTGTTATTACAATATCGCGCCTTACCGGATGTGATGCCCGTGAGATTGCTTCCACTATTGCCGACAATCTGAATGCCAAATTCGGAACTACAAAATGGAAATGGGTTGATAAGGATATCATTTATGCCATTGCCAGGGAGCTTAACATTGACACGCAGCGTATTGAAAATTATTATGCGGGGATCAAACTATCCAATCTGTCCGAAATGATAATGGCTTTTTCAGGCGGATTTGTAAGCGACCTGAGGGTTAAAAAAGCAATAAAGGATGTTGTGTTATCAATATGCAAGGAAGGTTTTGTAGTTCTTGTTGGAAGGGGCGGGGTTTCAATTGCCCGTGAAATAAGGGACTCACTCCATATCCGTCTTATCGCCCCATTTTACTGGAGGGTTGAGAACGTCATGAAAAAGAAAAACATGACTATCGAGAATGCTGAAACATATGTTATCGATACCGATGAAAAAAGATATGACCTTATTCAGACATTTCTCGACAAGAAAACAAAGAACATAGAGAGTCTGTTTGATGTAACTATAAACAGGATATCTTTCAGCGTACTTGAAACAGCTGAGCTTATTGTCTCAATGTACGAGAAAAAAGTTAACAATCAGATGATTGAAAGAAACAAGATTAAATCTGTTTTCTAAAATTCACTTAGATCACCGACTCTTTTAATATGGACGCTTAACCTTTTGTCGAGTGTTGCCTTGTATGCGTCCCAGTCGGTTATTGGTCGGCGGGCTACCCCCGAATCCATCGCAGCTTTTGCCACACACGATGCTACACATGATATGAGTCGCGGATCAAGCGGCTTTGGTATGATATAATCCTTTCCAAAGGTCAGGCTTTCAACATTGTATGCTTTCAGGACTGATTCGGGTATCGGATCCTTTGCAAGGGATGCAAGAGCCTTTGATGCGGCAAGCTTCATCTCCTCATTTATTGTTTTGGCCCTTACATCAAGCGCCCCTCTGAAAATGAAAGGGAAACCCAGTACATTATTTATCTGGTTCGGATAATCCGACCTTCCTGTAGCAAAGATCAGATCATTTCTGGTTGCCATTGCGTCTTCGTAAGTAATCTCCGGATTAGGATTTGCCATTGCAAAAACTATCGGATTTGCAGCCATTGTAGCCAGCATCTCCTTCGATAACATATTGGCAGTGGAAAGACCGAGGAAAAGATCAGCTCCCTTTACTGCTTCCGCAAGTGTATCGATATCCCTGTCAGTAATAAATTCCTGTTTATATTTATTGAGATCCTTCCTTTTTCTGTTAATGACACCCTTGCTATCGACCATCACGATATTCTCTTTCCTGACACCCAGTGAAAGGTAAAGCCTTGAGCATGAGATTGCAGCAGCGCCGGCGCCACAAACCACAATTTTCAATTTGTCGATCTTCCTCCCGGTAATTTCAAGTGAATTCAGCAGACCGGCTCCTGAGATTATTGCTGTCCCATGCTGATCATCGTGAAAAACAGGTATATCGAGAAGTCTTTTAAGCTTGCTTTCAACTTCAAAGCACTCGGGAGCCTTTATGTCTTCCAGGTTTATTCCTCCGAATGTAGGTGCGATCCTGGCACAGATTTCCACAAGTTTATCGGGATCCTTTTCATCAACCTCAATATCAAAAACATCCACATCAGCAAATACCTTGAAAAGCAATCCCTTTCCCTCCATGACGGGCTTACCTGCCATTGCACCGATGTCTCCGAGTCCCAATACAGCAGTACCGTTTGAGATGACTGCTACAAGATTGCCTTTGGCAGTATAATTATATACATCATCCGGTGTTTTTTCAATTTCCAGGCACGGGTAGGCGACCCCGGGTGTGTAGGCAAGACTCAGATCAAATTGTGTGCAGTAGGGTTTTGTGGGTATAACCTCTATCTTCCCGTGACGGCCCCTGCTGTGATACAGAAGCGCATCTTCCTTTGTAACTTTAGGCATGTATAAATATTTTTAAACAGTGTTAAACCGATGTTATTTGTTATATGAACTGATTTTAGATCAGGTCGGATTTTGATCATTCTAAAATACAACTAATAAACTTAAATTAATATAAGAAAGGTCACTATAATTTTACAATGACTATCTGACTTTTAAGAAAGAAGCTGGCTTCTTGTGATAATTATAATTTGTAAGGTAATATTAACCTGAGAGTTAAGGACTAAAGTCCATAAATGTCTCATTATCAAATAACCACGGCCTTAAGGCCGTGGTTATTTGACCATAGTCAACCCCGGGCTTTAGCCCTCTTAGTTTTGAATTAAAAACACCTGTTAACTATATCTTCATTTAAGCTCATGGTTTTTAAACCAACAATTTTTGGTTTAATGATTAAAATCAATACATTCAGCATCTCTTTTTTATCTATTTTTATCTAGACTTAAAACCACTTTTCCCGTATGAAGCAAAATTTAGCAATTGGTGTCGATATAGGCGGCAGCCATATCAGCTGCGCTGCTGTTGACCTGAAGTCATTCAGGATATTAGATCAGACCCGCACAGAGAGAGCCGTTGACAATAAGGCTCAGGCAGGCGAGATTTTAGGTGTTTGGGTTCAGGCTCTCTCTGAAGTTATTAAGAAAATACCTGCTGAATCATTGAAAGGCATTGGTTTCGGGATGCCAGGTCCTTTTGACTATGTGAAAGGCATAAGCTACATTAAAGGTGTGGCAAAATATGAACATCTGTATGGAGTCAATGTCCATAACGCCATATCCGAAAGCCTTAATTTCCCTGAAGGATTCCCGGTACGCTTCATGAACGATGTTTCGACATTTGCAGTCGGCGAAGCGATTGTCGGGAAAGCTGCAAAGGCAAGCCGCTCGATGTCGATAACGCTCGGAACCGGATTCGGTTCTGCGTTTATCAGCAACAGGATTCCCATCGTAGACGGTCCCGAGGTCCCTAAACTGGGTTGCGTATACCACCTTCCATATGGCGATAATATTGCTGACGATTACTTTTCAACCAGGTGGTTTATAGGGAAATATAAGAAACTTACTGGCAAGGAACTGAGTGGCGTAAAGGAATTCTCCGAACTGGCAGGAAAAGATAAAATAGTGATGGGCCTGTTCACGGAATTCGGAACAGATCTGGGAGCGTTTCTCGCTCCGTGGCTTAAACGGTTCAAGGCAGAAATCGTAGTTGTGGGGGGCAATATTTCCCACGCTTACAGCTTGTTTGGAAAGATTTTCGAGAATAGCCTTAAAAAAGAGGGCTGCAATTGCAAGGTTGCACTTTCAGAGCTTAAGGAAGATGCCGCCTTTATAGGAGCAGCCTACCTTCTTGATGAAGACTTCTGGAAAGCAATACAGCATGCTTTACCATTAATGTAAACTTGGGGGATAAAACAACATCCCCCTGGCCCCCTTCAAAGAGGGAATTTAGACATGGAACTTTTAAATCTGAACCTTAAATATTATGGCCACACAAAAAGTTAACCTTTCAAAGATATCACCTGTACTCATGGCTTTCTTTGTCATGAGTTTTGTTGATCTTGTCGGCATTGGAGTCGACCGTGTAAGCAAGGACATGAACCTTAGTGCAACAGTTGCACAGTTGATACCATCAGCTGCATTTCTCTGGTTTTTTATTCTGTCAGTCCCGGTTGGGGTGCTTCAGTCAAGGCTTGGCAAGAAAATCATGCTGAATGTTGGTATGGGAGTAACAGCGCTGGGTTTACTGGTGCCATTCTTCTTCTATTCCTTTGCAATGGTGCTTGTGGGCTTTGCCCTTTTAGGAATGGGGAACACAATTGTACAAGTCTCTGCCAATCCGCTTCTTGTTGATGTGGTTCCGGGGAACAGGGCATCGAGTTTCCTGAGCTTTTCACAATTTGTGAAGGCAATTGGTTCGATGATCGGAGCTCCGCTTGCAGGATTCTTTGCCCTTCAGTTTGGCAACTGGAAACTACTTTTTTTGGTATTCGGTATCGTTTCCATTCTGGCTGTCCTCTGGCTTGGTTCTGCTAAGATTGAGGAAACAAGGGTAGAAGGTTACAAAGCAACATTTGCCTCGTCGTTCAAACTCCTAAAAACCGGATTTGTACTGTTAATGGTCCTGTCGATTTTCCTCGTCGTCGGGGTTGATGTGGGATTCAATTCCAATTCAGGGCAATTCCTTATCAAACAGTTCGGCATTGATCAGACTGCAGCCGAATCGGGCCGGAGTGTTTATTTCCTTGGCAGAATGCTGGGAACTTTTGCTGGTGCAATTATGCTTACAAAAATCTCCTCCAGGAAATTCTTTATGTGGACCTCTGTTCTTGGGATCATTTGTCTTGTTGCGATCCTGCTCGTCAGGTCGACAGTGCTTGCATGGGGATTGGTATTCCTCATTGGCCTGGCAGTGGCAAATATCTGGCCGCTTGTGTTTTCAATAGCTGTTGAAAAATATCCAAACCAGAGCAATGAAATTTCTGGACTTGTGATGATGGCCATTTCGGGGGGAGCAGTAATCCCTCTGCTTGTTGGATGGATAAGCGACCTGAGCAGCATTGCCTGGGGTATGACTATTCTGGTAGCCAGTATGGTATATCTGTGGGCAGTTTCAGTTTACTGCCTGAAAAAACAGGGTGCTCCATCGGTGGTTAAATAAAGGCAATTTCCATAATAATATCTGTGGAAGCTTAAAGGCTGTATCTATAACAAGTTTTATTCACAGAAATATATAGAATTCACTATGAAAAAAGACAATCTGGGCAGACGTGATTTTCTTAAAAAGACAACTGCTGCTGCTCTGACATTCACAATTATCCCTCGGCATGTTCTTGGAGGCCAGGGTTATACACCTCCAAGTGACCAGCTTACCAAGGGTATTATTGGCGTGGGGGGCATGGGTCGCGGGCATATACCCTATGAGGGTACCCGTGTGCTTGCAGTTTGCGATGTTGATAAGAATCATCTGAGCCAGGCAATCGCAGAAGCAGGTGGAACACCTGCCGGATACAACGACTTTCGTGAGCTCCTTGCCCGCCCCGACATTGATATTGTGCATATTGCAACACCTCCCCACTGGCACGGAATAATATCCAAAATGGCTGCCGAAGCCGGAAAGGATATTTGGTGCGAAAAGCCAATGACCCGGACAATCAGGTGAAGGCATAAAAGTGGTGGAAGCAGTGCAGAAGCATGGAAGAATGTTCAGGCTTAATACATGGTTCAGGTTCAAGGACCAGTTTTATGGTCTGGGAACCACAGTTAAGCCACTCAAAAAACTTGTATCAAGCGGTGTCCTCGGCTGGCCTCTTAAAGTGACAGTCAGCGGCATTACAGGCTACGACTGGAAGTTTTACTGGAGTGGTCTTTACAATCTGCAGCCCATGCCCGTTCCTCCGGAACTCGATTACAACTTCTGGCTGGGACCTGCTCCCTACAAACCTTATAATCCTGAAAGAGTACATTCAAAATTCCGTGGATACTGGGACTATGACGGGGGCGGACTGGGCGATATGGGACAACATTACCTCGATCCGGTTCAGTACCTCCTTGGCAAGGATGATACAGGACCTGTATCAGTTGAGATAGATGCCCCTCAGCAGCACTACGATGCAGTCGGATCATGGCGAAGGATAACTTATACTTACACTGATGGCTGCCAGATAATCCTCGACGGTGAAAACCGCGATAAGGACGCTGCTTATATCGAAGGTCCTCACGGGAAAGTCTATAAAGGATTCCGTTCCGATATTAAGGATATGGAGAGGCTTATTGATTCTCTGCCTGATCCCGAACCACAGATCACTACATTTACAGAATCAGTGCTTACAAGAAAGAAATTTGCCCTGAACGAATCAAACGGACACAGATCATGCTCGATTGTGAACCTTGGCGTTATTGCAGTGAGACTTGGAAGAAACCTTAGGTACGATCCGGTAAAACAACAGTTTATTGATGACGACGGAGCTAACAGGCTCATCAATCAGCCAATGCGGGATCCTTGGAAAATCTGAGGGATATTATTTTGAAAATTTGAAAATTTGAAGATATGAAATTAAAGAAGTTACTGTTACTGGTTTTATCGGCCCTGATGATTTCAGCTGCATCCTTTGGCCAGGACAAGAGAACAATTGAGACAAAAGTTGCTGACCTCCTGGCCCAGTTTCCGGCAAATGACACAAAATACCTCGAAAAGCTGATGGATGATATGTATTCCCTTGGGGAAACAGGCATCAGGCAGGTTTGTGATCAGGTTGTCCCAACAGGCACCGGCGACGATACACGCGCAAGGTTTGCTGTTGAAAGTCTGTCGCGATACCTTTCAATGAAGAATAAAGAGGCACAGCGACCATTATGGGAAAGAATTTGCATTCAGTACGCTACCGGACAAAAGAATAACACTGTAAAGGATTTCTTTATGAAACAGTTGCAGATCGTCGGAAGCGACGCAACTGTTGATGCACTGAAAGACTGGCTGAATGATGAGGAGATGTGCGGTCCGGCACTTGCTGCTTTACAGTCGGCAGGAAGCAAAAATGTGGAATCAGCGCTTGCAGAATCCCTTAAGAACAATAAGCTTCCCTGTGCAGCTGCAGTTATGAATGCCCTTGCAGGCATGAAATCACAATTAGCTGTAAATGAATACATTGAATGGGCAGGTGTATTGGATGTCAATACCAAAGCGTCCGCTTTCAACGCCCTTGCACAGAGCGCCAGTCCGCTTGCATATCCGGTGCTTTCCAAAGCCGCAAGGGATGTGTTTTACAGATGGGAGCATACCGGTGCAACAGCCTCCTTTCTTGAATACGCGAAAAACCTGGGTAACAAGGGTGACCTGAAGATGATGGACAAAATCTGTAAGCTTGTTATGTCAAAATGCAAGGACAGACTTACTGTTCAGAACAAGACTGCAGCCCTGCTCACCTATGTCAGCTTTCATGGCGCTGATGCAATGAAAGACCTTACGAAAGCTGCGGAGCATTCTGATAAAACTTACAGGAATGCTGCTATCCGGTCAGCACTTTTTATTCCCGGAGACGAGATTGTGAAGAAATGGATTGAATATTATCCAAAAGCAATACCTGCAGCAAAACCGGAGATCATTGCTATGCTGGGAGATAAAAAAACTGAAGCCGGACTCCCTCTGGTAACATCATCACTTTCAAGTCCTGAAAAACCGGTAAGAATCGCTGCAGCATCAGCCCTGACAAAAATAAGTGGGACCAGGGCGGTCCCTTCCCTGATAGAATACTTAAAGACTTTCAATGATCCTGAAGATCAGGAAGCTGCAAAATCAGCCCTTATGTCAGTTTCGGGAAACAAGGAAATCGCTCTCTTAAAACCGCTTCTGAAAGACGGACCTCCGGCAGCTCGAAAAAGTGTGATAGAACTGCTTGCATGGAACAGGGGAAATGAATATTTTTCTACAAGTCCTGCCTTTTACTTCATCGGAAGACGGAAATGTCAGATCAGCTGCCTACAAAGCTCTTGCCGACCTTGCAGGTCCTGATAACCAGTCAGATCTTATTGAACTGATATTCGATCCTAAAAGCAGGGATAATATTCCTGATATCCAGGCTGCTTTGGCATCAGCCGCCGGAAAGATCGCTAATCCTGAAAAGAGGTCGGAAATGATATTAAAATCATTGCAAGGCAAAACCGGGAAGGAAAAGATAATCCCCGTGCTTGCAAAGACCGGAGGGAGGGAAGCTCTCACAACTGTCTTAAAGGAATTCGAGAACGGAAGCCCCGAAATGAGGGATGTTTGTTTCAAGACTCTTACTTCATGGCAGGATTATAAAGCATCTTCAGCTCTTTATGAGATTTGCGCATCCGGAGATAAAACCTTTGAGGAACCTGCATTTGAAGGATATGTAAAACAGATAAAAGCAGCCTCTTTACCAGATGAGCAGAAATTTCTGCTTTTCCGCAAGATAATGCCATTCGCGCTCAGTCCTGCGCGTAAAAATGAAATACTGACAGAATTAGGAAAACTCAAAACTTACCAGACGCTCTTCTTCGTGGCAAATTTTCTTGACGATCCTTCCACTTCTGCAGAAGCTTCGAATGCTGCGATGCATATAGCACTTCCTTCAGTAAGTACAAAAGCAGGAATGTACGGCACACTGGCTCGTGATATCCTTACAAAAGCTGTGTCAAAGCTGGAAGGACCGGAAAGCGAATACAACAGGGAAATGATAAATAAATACCTGGAAACAATGCTACCAGATGAAGGATTTAAACCGATGTTCAATGGAAAGGATCTTACAGGCTGGCAGGGACTGGTCGAGAATCCGATAGCACGTGCGAAAATGAAGGCTGCTGACCTGGAAAGAATGCAGGCCGAAGCCGATGTAATGGTACCTGCAAACTGGAGCGTGAAAGACGGATGTATCTGGTTCAATGGCAAGGGCAACAACCTTTGCTCTGTTGTTCAGTATGGTGATTTTGAAATGCTTGTAGACTGGAAGATCTCAAAGGATGGTGACAGCGGAATTTATCTCCGGGGATCGCCCCAGGTGCAGATCTGGGATACCTCCAGGACTGACGCTGGTGCCCAGGTTGGTTCCGGAGGATTGTACAACAATCAGGTCAATCCGTCGAAACCGCTTAAGGTAGCAGATAATCCTGTCGGTGAATGGAATACATTCAGGATTATCATGGTGGGTGAAAAAGTATCTGTATGGCTTAACGGGGAGCTGGTTGTTGACAATGTGATAATGGAGAATTACTGGGACAAGGAAAGGAAAATGCCAATCTTTCCGAAAGGACCGATTGAACTTCAGGCACATGGAACAGATCTTGGCTTCAGGGATATTTATGTAAGGGAGATAAGCGATAAGGATTATAACCTGACGCCGGAAGAAAAAGCTGAAGGATTCGTTGCGCTGTTTAACGGAAAGAACCTTGACAACTGGGTCGGTAACAAAGAGTCGTATGTTGCGGAGGATGGAATGATTGTTATTAAGCCCGAAAACGGCAGCGGAGGAAATCTTTACACAGAAAAAGAATACGCTGATTTTGTTTTCCGGTTTGAATTCCAGCTGACACCTGCTGCAAATAACGGTTTGGGAATAAGAGCTCCTCTGGAGGGAGATGCAGCGTATGTTGGGATGGAATTACAGATCCTGGACAATACTGCACCGGTTTATGCCAATCTCCAGCCATACCAGTATCATGGTTCCGTTTATGGGGTGATACCTGCAAAACGGGAGTTCCAAAAACCGATAGGTGAATGGAATCTTGAAGAGGTTGAGGCAGTTGGAACTCATATCAGGATCACTCTTAATGGGACAGTTATTGTTGACGGTGATATCGCTGGTCCGAGAGATAACGGGACGATGGATCATAATGATCATCCCGGGTTGAAAAATAAAACCGGGCATATCGGTTTTCTCGGGCACGGTTCAGTTGTCAAATTCAAGAACATCAGAATAAAGGATCTGACAAAATGAGAAAGCTCTACCTTATTCTAATTTCATTAGTTTTTCTTATTGCATGTTCGACAATTAAACCCCCTGAACCATTCGGACCTCTGCCCTCCGAACGTCAGCTTGCCTGGCACGAAATGGAGTATTACATGTTTGTCCATTTCACTGTTAATACTTTCACAGATAAAGAATGGGGCTACGGGGACGAAAAAGAATCAGTTTTTAATCCTTCGGAACCTGACTGCCGGCAATGGGCAAAAGTTGCAAAAGAGGCCGGCATGAAAGGCATAATCATCACTGCAAAGCATCACGACGGATTTTGCTTATGGCCGTCAAAATACACTGAGCATTCTGTTAAGAACTCAACCTGGGAAAATGGTCAGGGGGATATTTTAAGAGACCTGAGGCGGGCTTGCGATGAATATGGCCTGAAGATGGGTGTTTATCTTTCCCCGTGGGACCGTAACTCGGCTGTATACGGAACTCCGGAATATCTGAACTACTACAGGAAACAGCTTACCGAACTTCTGACAAACTACGGTGACATTTTTGAAGTATGGTTTGATGGTGCCAATGGCGGTGACGGATATTACGGCGGCGCGAGGGAAACGCGACGGATCGATAATAAAACCTATTACGACTGGCCGAATACTCATAAGATTGTCAGGGAATTGCAGCCTAAAGCTGTTATGTTCAGTGATGCTGGTCCTGATGTTCGCTGGGTTGGAAATGAAAGCGGAATGGGAAGTCTTACAAATTGGTGCCTTCTTAAAAAAGATGATATGTATCCAGGTGGCGATTTTGCGAAGATACTTGGCGCAGGACATGAAGATGGCAATTACTGGGTTCCGGCTGAGGTTGATGTATCTATCCGTAGGGGGTGGTTTTATCATAAAACGCAGGATTCGCAAGTACGGAGCCCCGAAAACCTGATGGAATTGTACTATTCCTCTGTAGGACGAAACAGTAATCTGTTGCTTAATATTCCACCTGACCGCAGAGGGCTTCTGTATGAAAACGACGTTAAGTCGCTATTGAAATTCAAAGAGTTGCGTGAAAAGGAATTTGAGAATGACCTTGCAAAAGGAAAAAAGGTGAGCGCAACGGAAACAAGGGGAAAAAACTTCCGGGTTTCGAATGTCAATGATGGCGATCCCGAAACCTATTGGGCTGCCAGTGACCAGCATACATCAGCCGAACTGATCATTAATCTGGGTTCTGAAACAGAAGTCAACCGGATATTAATCCAGGAGTATATTAAACTGGGACAAAGGGTTCAGGAGTTTAAGGTTGCTGCTTTTGCTAATGGAGAATGGAAGCCGCTGATCGACGGAACAACAATTGGTCATAAGGTAATCCGCAAATTCCCGGTAATAAAGGCTTCAAAAATAAAAGTAACAATCAGCAGGTCAAAAGCCTGCCCTGTTATCTCCAACATCGAGCTCTATCGCTCTCCGGGTGACTGAAGAATGTATTATGTATAATGTATTATAGGCGATGGCTTAATAAGTTCTGCAAAACTGCACAACCGCAAAACTAATTCTTTACTGGAACCCCAACCGTTTGAGAAAGGATGATCCGCTGATTGGACCTCAGTCCCATTTCCTGAAAAAGCTTATCTCTGTCGATCATTGCCCTTATAACGCATCCAAGATCTGCAGAAGCGCAATAAAGGTAGATGTTCTGTGCAATGAATGCCGTATTAGCCCAGGAAGATAAAAGGTCAGAATCCTTGATTTCGTCTCCTTCTTTTTTGCCTAGTTTGCCCATATCAGCTACATATACGAGATCGACCGGAGCCGTTGCAACAAAGTCCTGTGTGCCGCAGAATTGCCTGATATCGCGGTTATGAATTTGTTTTAGCTTATTTGATTCTGCATCATATAGGTACAATCCTGAGGGTATTGCCACAAAAACATCAATTTCCTGGACATTCCTTGATGAGGGAGCTGTCCTTTTCTTGTCTGCTGGCCTGTTGATACCCCAGCCTGCCCACAACAGATTGGAAAGCTGATTCATAGTCAGATTGTCATTTGTAAATGTCCTGACCGATTGCCGTTCATTCAATGCCTGCATAAGAGGTTTGCCACCGGTTTTGTCAGGCGATGGGAGCATAATATCCTGTGAATTAGCCATAAAGAATGGTGTACTAAATACTGAAATACACAAACTGAACATTACTTTTTTGATCATAATTTGAGTTTTTGAGTTTTTTTTCTTCCCTCCGTAACCTCCGTGACTCCTCTGCAGACCTCTTTGTACCACTTAATCCCTGCCAACCCTGCCTATCGACAGGCAGGCCCTGGAAGGGACTTAATCCATAGCCTCCTTTAGAGGATTGGGAGTAATAATACAGAGTTGAACAAATTTATCCTTTCTGGAACATCTTTGCAATCTTAAGAGAGCTTGCAATTCTTTTTGTAAGTCCTTCCCAGTCTTTCTTCTGGATGAATTCCTTTGTAATCAGATTCGACCCTATTCCAACACATGTTGCACCCGCTTCGTACCAGTCCCTGAGGTTTTCAACTGTCGGCTCAACTCCTCCTGTCGGCATAATGCTTGACCATGGACATGGTCCCTTAACAGCTTTGATAAAGTCCGGCCCGCCGACCGACAATCCGGGGAACATTTTAACCGTTTCGGCACCAAGTTCTTCAGCATAGCTGATCTCTGACATTGATCCGCAGCCCGGAATCCACATAACCTTTCTCCGGTTGCACACTTTTGCCATTTCAGGATTCAGGACAGGAGACACAATAAAGTTGGCCCCAAGCTGAATGTAAAGAGATGCTGTCCCGGCATCAACCACCGAGCCGACACCTATGATAAGTCCGGAAACCTCTTTTTCCGCCCATTTATTAAGGTCGCTGAAGAGCTCATGTGCAAAGTCACCCCGGTTGGTAAACTCGAAGACTTTCATTCCCCCTTCAAAACATGATTTAATTACGTTTCTGCAGACATCAGGATCCTTGTGATAAAATATCGGAACAATCCCGGCTTCCCTTATTCTCAGGATTACATCTACTCTGGCAAATCTGGCCATATTCTTATTAATTTGTACAAATTTATCTAAAAATGCGAGTTTCGCAAATTAGTTATGCAAGTTATGCAGGTTGTGCAGGTTAAGAAGGATTTAGAACTTGCAGAACCGCAGAACACCAGAACCGGGACAACTTTTTATCTTTTATCTTTACACTTTTGTCTTTTATCTTAAATAGCTATCTTCGCCAGACATTCTCATAAAATGGCCCTGAACTACATCTGGATCGCATTCTTCGTTATCGGATTTATCGTTGCACTCGGACAGCTGATTTTTGGAGGTAACACACAGATATTTAATGATCTGGTTAATGCTGTCTTTACAAATGCAAAAACTGGTTTTGAGATCTCACTGGGACTTACCGGGGCGCTAACTCTGTGGATGGGACTTTTAAGGGTAGGAGAGAAAGGAGGAGTAGTTAATATTCTTGGCAGGGCAATGGGACCGTTGTTTGAGAAGCTCTTTCCGGGTTTGCCTAAAGGACATCCTGCTTATGGTTCGATAATGCTTAACATCGCAGCTAATATGCTGAACCTTGATAATGCAGCAACTCCGGTAGGACTTAAGGCAATGAAAGAAATGCAGGAGGTGAATCCCGACAAGGAAAGAGCATCCGATGCCCAGATAATGTTCCTGGTACTCAATGCTGCTGGTCTGACAATAATTCCGGTAAGTGTGATTGTATACAGGATGCAGCTTGGTGCTGCCAACCCTGCCGATATCTTCATCCCGATACTTATATCAACTTTTTGTTCCTTAATGACCGGAATGATAAGCGTAGCCATTATCCAGAAGATAAACCTTTTCGATAAGGTGGTAATGGCTTATCTGGGAGGCCTTACTGCAATTATTGCAGGAATTATTATCTATTTCACGCGTCTTCCTAAAGAACAGATCTCAGCTATCTCGACATTTGCCGCCAACTTTATCCTGATATCGGTTATCGTATTGTTTATCGTCCTTGCTTTAATTAAAAAGGTCAATGTCTATGATGCCTTTATTGATGGTGCCAAAGAGGGCTTTAACATAGCCATTAAGATCATCCCGTTCCTTGTAGCCATTTTGGTTTCTATTGGGGTATTCAGGGCGTCAGGTGCTATGGACTTTATAATTGCAGGAATAGCGCATTTCTTTGCATGGATGGGTGTCGACACAAGGTTCACAGGAGCACTCCCTGTAGCGTTTATGAAACCTCTGAGCGGAAGCGGCGCCCGAGGTCTGATGGTAGATGCGATGACCACTTACGGGGCAGACTCTTTTGTAGGAAGGCTTGCATGTACAATGCAGGGAACAACGGATACAACATTCTACATCATAGCTGTTTATTTTGGTTCGGTCGGCATAAAAAACACACGGTACGCTATAGGCTGCGGACTGCTCGCAGACCTTGCCGGTTTCACTGCGGCAATACTTGTGGCCTATCTTTTCTTTGGCTAGGAAGACGGCACAGGGTATATGAGACCGGGCACAGAGTTCAGTTTAAAAGTCATCTCTAAAGTTCTTCCGCCCGTAAAGGATATTCAATCTTAAAAAACTATCTTTAGGGATATTTCCTGTTACGATTATGAATGCCCTTCTCGTTTCTTTGCTTGTTATCGTCAGCATTATCCTGATAATAATTCTTACCACAAGCCTGAAATTAAACGCTTTCATTGCTCTTTTCATCGTTTCCATTTTTCTTGCGTTTGCCACTCTCCCGGCCGATACGATCATTTCAACAATCAAGGAAGGTTTTGGCGGGACGATGGGATCAATTGGCTTTCTGATAATTTTTGGAGCCATAATCGGAATCGCATTGGATAAAACCGGCGGGACAATAAGCATAGCAAATTTTATTTTGTTGAAAACCGGAGAAAAACGCAGCGCCGGGGCACTTGGCATAACAGGATTTATTACGGGTTTGCCAATCTTCTGCGATTCCGGCTTCATAATTCTAAGCGGACTGGCAAAATCGTTCAGCGAAAGGTCCAGACTGGCAATGCCCTTTATGGCTACTGTCCTTGCATGTTCACTTTATTCTGTTCATTGCCTCATTCCACCTCACCCCGGAGCTCTTGCTGCAGCCGGGATATTTAATGTTAATATCGGGTATCTTATAATAATCGGGATATTTTTTGCTGTCCCAGGCGCTCTGGCTGCTTATTTCTGGAGCAAATGGATGACAAAACGCATTGTGGCTTTTCCTGCTAAAGTTAAGGGTCCTGAATACAGGACTGAAAGAAGTGATCTTCCCCCGGTTCTGCTCTCATTTCTTCCGATAATTGTGCCTCTTTTGCTTATTGCTATAAAATCGTTGATAAGTCTGGCAGATAAAAGTGGAGCGAGTCTTATTTCAAAGATTTTTTATCTGCCCGGAGAACCCGTAATAGCCTTATTTATCGGAGTAATTCTTTCATTATTGTTAATAAAGAAAAAGAGCATACAGGCGATGAATTCCCTGTTTTCAGAAGCCATCGTGAAAGCAGGGCCAATATTGATAATTACCGCTGCCGGAGGAATGTTCGGAATGGTTATTAAATCTACCGGGGTTGGCGAAACTATAGGAAAAATGCTATCAGGAACAAATGTCGGACTCCTTGTTCCGTTCCTGATAGCTGTTGTAATGAAGACTGCCCAGGGTTCATCTACAGTGGCAATTATTACAACTGCTTCATTTGTTGCTCCTATGCTTCCGATGCTGGGTCTGGATACCGAATGGGGAAGGCTTCTGGCGATGCTGGCGATGGGATCAGGCTCCATGATAGTATCCCACGCAAACGACAGCTACTTCTGGGTTGTGACCAATTTCGGTGAGATTGAGATTAATGCCACCCTTAAAGTGTACACTTCATCAACCCTTATAATGGGCATTACAGTGTTCGCCTGTGTATGGCTGACTTCGCTTTTTATTTTGTAAATGACCTAATTTCTTATACCGCCGACGCGGTTTTTAGTTCTGGGGAAGTTTATTAGTTTTTATCTACCCCCAACCCCCAAAGGGGGGCTTTTAAAGTAAAATTAAGTTTAAGTCCCCCCTGGGGGATTTAGGGGTGAAACATTAAGGATATGACAAACCGGGAAAATGCCGAACAAATATTTCTCGCAGGTGTGAGGAGCGTTCTGCCTGAGAAGCTGATTACCGGAATGATGGCAGTCAGCGGATCCGTTCTCACAATTCAGGGTCAGGGTTTTCCGCTTACCGGTATCAGGAATATCTTTCTTATCGGTGCCGGAAAGGCAAGCGCGGCAATGGGGCATTATGTGGAAACAATTCTTGGAAACCGGATAACAGGCGGCCATATTGTTGTTAAATATGATCATTCATGCAAACTGAAGAAGATCAGGGTAACCGAAGCTGGTCATCCTGTTCCCGATATTAACGGATACCACGCCACCGAAGAGATAAAAAAAATCGCTCAGCAGGCGTCTGAGAACGACCTTGTGATATGCCTTTTATCCGGCGGTGGCTCAGCGCTTCTGGCCGATCTTCCCGAGGGTATTTTGGCGGAAGAGCTTTATATAGTTAATAACCTTCTGATACGTTGTGGTGCATCAATCGGGGAAATAAACTGCGTCAGGAAACATCTTTCAGGAGTTAAGGGCGGACAGCTTTCACGTATTGCATGGCCTGCAACAATTGTCTCCCTTATTTTATCGGATGTTATAGGTGATCCGCTCGATGTAATTGCTTCGGGACCTACAGCGCCCGATCCGTCAACTTTTAACGATGCGCTAAGGATCATTGAATATTATCATCTGGCTTCTGACGTTACCGTGGGAGTTTTGAATTATCTGAAAGAAGGGTCGAAGGGAATTCATCCTGAAACACCAAAACCCGGGGATCCATTATTTTCAAGGACTTTTAACTTTCTGGCTGGAACAAACCGGACTGCTCTTGAGGCCGCAAAAAGTAAGGCAATTAGTTTTGGATTTAATACCTGTGTTGTAGAAAGTGAACTGTGCAGAAATGTGGAGAATGCCGCAGAAATCATCTTAAATGCAGCAAAAGCTTATAAAAAGAACAATGATTTCAAAAAGCCCGTATGTCTTTTATATGGAGGAGAACCGACTCTGAAGGTTAACGGAAACGGACATGGAGGAAGGAACCAGCATCTCGCATTAGTGTCAGCGATAAGACTTCAGGGTCATCAGGGAATTACCCTGCTGTCCGCCGGAACTGACGGAACCGATGGCCCTACTGATGCTGCAGGTGCAGTAGTTGATTCTGATACTGTCAATCGCGCGAGATCGTTAAATGCAGATCCTGAGGTATACCTGGCGGAATATGATTCATACAATTTCTTCAGAAGAACTGGAGGACAAATAAAAACAGGCCCTACTTTCACGAATGTTATGGATATGGTTGTCGTACTGATTGAGTAATTTAGGGCAGGTTTTTGTTACTTTTGTCAGATACAATATTTTACTTTTTCCCTTATTGATGAACAGCTTCAAATAATGAAAGCACTGGTTCTTGAAAAATATAATGATCTTGTTTACAAGGATGTTCCCGATCCGGTTATTTCGGATAACGAGGTACTGGTAAAGGTAAAGGCCTGCAGCATCTGCGGCTCTGATGTCCACGGATTTGACGGAAGCACAGGACGAAGGATACCTCCTATAATTATGGGTCATGAAGCTTCGGGTGAAATAGTTGAAACAGGGAAAAATGTAATTAACTGGAAACCTGGAGACAGGGTAACATTCGATTCGACAGTCTACCCTCTTGACGACTGGTTCACTTTGCGGGGATATTATAACCTGAGCAATAACCGGGAAGTGCTCGGTGTTTCCCCCGGTACATATAGACGGCATGGTGCTTTTGCGGAATTCGTTGCAATACCCCAGCATATTCTTTACAGGATCCCTGATACCGTAACATTTGAACAGGCAGCGATGGTTGAAGCCGTTGCAGTGGCACTTCATGCAATAAACATCGGCAGCATAAGCACAGGTGATGTCTGCCTCGCAGTTGGTGCAGGTAAGATCGGGATATTCCTCGTAAAGCTACTTAAGATCTCCGGAGCAGGAATAGTATTAGTAACGGATATAAATCAGAGTAGCATTGAAAATGCTTTAAACTGCGGTGCAGATCATGCATTTCTTTCAAATGATCCCGGATTGAAAAAGAGTATGCTCAAATTTACTTACGGAAGAGGTGCCGACATCTCATTTGAAGCAGTTGGTAAAAGCGAAACCGTAAATATTGCGATCGACCTTGTAAGGAAAGGCGGCAAAGTGGTGCTTATCGGGAATACTTCGCCTCTTGTGGATTTCCCTCTTCAGAAGGTAGTTACCGGAGAGCTGAAAGTTCTTGGCAGCTGTGCCATAAGGGGCGAATATGAAACTGTTCTGGAACTTCTGAAATCACGCAAAATAACTGTAGATGACCAGATATCTGCTGTCGCCCCGCTGTCGGAGGGTGCTTTGTGGTTCAACAGGCTTTACAAATCTACAGGAGACCTGAAGAAGGTAATTCTTGTTCCTTGAACTAAACTGATAATGGCAGAAAGAAAATTTAATATATCAATTGCCGGTTGCGGTAAAGTTGCTCATCTTCATGCGAAGGCAATTAAGAATATTCCAAATGCCAGGCTGGCAGGGGTATGGAGCAGGACTCCTGAAACGGCAAGAAATTTTGCGGAACAGTATGGGACAAAAGCCTATTCCGAAATTCCAAGGATGGTGCTTGAAAATAATGTTGATCTTGTCATCGTTTGCACACCTCATCCGTTTCACAGGCAACCCGCGGTTGAAGCCGCCGAAGCAGGAGCCAATGTCCTTGTTGAAAAGCCACTGGCATCGGACCTTCGCGATTGTGATGCTATTATAAATGCATGCAAGGTAAGATATGTAAAACTTGGAGTGATAAGTCAGCGGAGATGGTATTCGCCTGTGATGAGAGTGAAGGAAGCAATCGATAAAGGCAAGATAGGGAAGCCTGTTATTGGTATGGTAACAATGCTCGGATGGAGGGACAAAGCTTACTATGTAGCTGATGCATGGAGAGGTACATGGAAGATGGAAGGAGGAGGGGTTCTTGTAAACCAGGCTCCTCACCAGCTCGATCTTTTACTCTGGTTCATGGGTGATGTTGATGAGCTCTATGGTATCTGGAGAAATCTCAATCATCCGTATATCGAGGTTGATGACACTGCAGTTGCAATTGTAAAATTCAAAAGCGGTGCAATCGGGAATATAGTTGTAAGTAATTCCCAGAAACCGGGCATTTATGGCAAAGTCCATGTGCACGGTGAAAACGGTGCCTCTGTCGGTGTGCAGACTGACGGTGGGGCAATGTTTATTGCCGGAAGCACGGGAGTTGCAGAACCTCCGGTAAATGACCTGTGGACAGTACCCGGGGAAGAGAAGTTGCTTAAAAAATGGATTAAGGAAGATACCGTAATCTTTAATAAATACGATCCAACCGTTTACTATATGCAGTGCCAGATAGAAGACTTTTTGAAAGCTTTAAAAAATGACTCTGAGCCCCTGGTTAACTGGCGAAGCCGGACGTAAGACCGTTGAACTGTTTACTGCCATGTACCGTTCAACCCGCGATAATGCCACAATTAAGTTCCCTTTGAAACCTGAGCCTGGCTTTGATGGAAGAGGAATGAACGATAAATAAACAGAATTATGAAAATCAAATTTTTAGGTGCTGCCAGAGAGGTAACAGGAAGCAAAGCGCTTCTTACAATAAACTCGGGAAAAAGGATCCTTTTCGACTGCGGTATGTTCCAGGGCAAAGGCCTTGAGACTGATGCCATGAACAGAGAGCTTGGCTTTGATCCGTCCGTGGTCGATCATATAATCCTTACTCATGCCCATATTGACCATTCGGGACTGATCCCGTATGTGTACAAGCTGGGATTCAGGGGATCGATAATCAGTACAAATGCCACGCGCGACCTGTGTTCAATTATGCTTGCCGATACGGCATTTATTCAGGAACATGATACCTATGTTTTTAATAAACGAAGAGCGAAAAAAGGTCTGCCCCTTGTAACTCCTTTGTTTACACAGGACGATGCCAAGGAGTGCATGGCCCTTTTTATTGGAGTACCTTACGAGATGAATTTCAGGATAGACGATAATCTAAAGGTAAGATTTACAAATACCGGGCATATGCTTGGAAGCGGAGTTGCAAATCTGATTGTCACCGAAAACGGCAAAACAACAAGGATTTCCTGCACCGGAGATATTGGCCGGCCGATTAGCAGGATACTCGCTCCACCAAAGCCATTTCCACAGGCTGATTTTCTGATCACAGAATCCACTTATGGCGACAGGCTCCACCAGGACTTTGTATCAGCTGATGATGAACTGCTCAAGACTGTCGTTCATACCTGTGTTGACAAAGGCGGAAAGCTTATTATCCCATCATTCAGTGTCGGACGGACACAGGAAATTGTATTTTCGCTCAACAAATTCTTCAACCAGGGAAAACTTCCGAGAGTCGAAATCTTTGTTGACAGTCCACTTGCAGTAAATGCCACAACTGTCTTCAGATTGCATCCCGAGTGTTTTAATAAGGAGATCCTCCATGTAATGGAAACAGACGCTGATCCATTCGGATTCAACAGCCTGACCTATATCACAAAGCAGGATGATTCCAAAAGGCTGAACGATTACAAAAAACCATGTATTATCATATCAGCATCAGGGATGATGGAAGCAGGACGAATTAAGCATCATCTGGCAAATAATATTTCCAATTCCCAGAATACAATACTTGTTGTTGGTTATTGTTCTCCAGCTACTCTCGGAGCAAGAATTGCAAGAGGTGACAAGGAAGTCTCGATCTTTGGAACTGTTTATAAAGTAAATGCTGAAGTAAAATCAATAGATGCTTTCAGTGGTCACGGCGATTATAAAGAAATGATGGGATTTCTGAATTGCCAGGATAAAAACCAGATTCAAGAGACATTTCTGGTCCATGGTGAATATGAAACCCAGATGAAATACTCAGAAAGACTGGGGGAGACCGGATTCAAAAATATCCAGATCCCGTCGATGCGGCAGGAATTTACGATTTAAATTTTCAAACTTTATCTTAAATACTTTTTCAACCCTTCTCTTACCGTTTTCCACTCCGGATAAACCTCAGACATTAATGAGTAAAACCGTGAACTATGGTCATGATGCTTCAAATGACATAATTCATGAATAATGACATATTCGCCATATATCTCATCAAGCCGTATCAGGTCATAGCTTATTGCAATCCTATTTTTTGAAGAACAGCTTCCCCAGCGTTTCTTCATTGTTCTTACAGTGAATCCTGTTGGAGCAAAGGCGTAATACTTGTATTTCACCAGGATTTCACAAAATCTGGTTGTCAATTTATCCCTGGCGATCAGCTTAAACCAGTTTTCAAGTAATGTCCTTATTATTAAAGGATTATTATCATTACTATATGTCGCCTCAATGGTATCATTAGTCCCCAGCCTGACTGAGTAATTTGCAGACTGGCTCAGATTTAACTTATGTACCCTGCCAAACAACAGAACCGAATCCCCGTCAGTGTATCCTGAAGGCTTATCAATTCTTCTTAGAGATTTAAATCCATTAAGGGTTTTTGCTATCCATCCCGATTTTTCATGAACGAATCTCTCAACAGTTCTGACAGGCGTTCGGAGCGGAGCTTTTATAACAACTCCCTTATCAGGGCTTATGGATATGCTGAGTGTCCGTCGCCTGGAAAAGGTAATTTTGTATTGAAAGGAAGGATAGTTGTCCATATTATATGCGATCAATCCGGTTATTTCCTGCTTTCGCGACCGGACTGGAGAGTTGACAGGTAATATATCAGGCAGGCAGTTCCGTCCATCGTGCATTCGTTTGTGGAATAATCGGCGAAATCGTCATGATAAACTGCAAGTTTGGTCTGGAATGGTGCATAAACATCCGCTTTGGAAAGGTAAATGAATTTAAGCGAGTTGAAAATAGTAGAATAAACCGGGCCATCCACCAGTCCGCCCGGTACCTGTTCCCCGTTAACCACAAACGATGAATGGGTATTATCGGGATAATCACCTTTTTCAGGAAGCCCGACTATCATGCTTGTTCCCCAGGGATTGCACCCGAACAGCCAGTCGCGGTGCGCAGCTTCCAGTTCTGAGTAAGTTTGATCCCCGCTAATTTCAGAGTAGAGGTGTGCCTGGGTTAAAAGTGCGGTAACAAGATTATTTGAGCACCAGATAAATGGCACTCCTATCAGGAATGGATTTTTCTCCCCTCTCGATTTTACCTTATTGAGTCCCTCCTTCATATCCGCGAGGAATTCATCTTTAGTATCCGCCTGAATGCTGGATGAGGCAATCACAGGATGTCCCATATTAATAAAAGGATACCATTGATAATGGCGTGCGGTATCAGCGCCCATCCATGGAGTTACCGGCTCTTTACGTCCGAAATCCGCAGCCAGGGTAAGGTATTCCGGATCGTGTGTGATTCTATATAATTCTATGGCAGCAAGTTCCATGTCATCCACCCAATTATCCTCCTCATAAAAATACGGTGCCGTGCCGGGTGCAGTCTGACAGGCACCTGGATTTTCAAGTCCGTAGCTGAATGCCGAGATTGCCCTTTTTAACAGCAGTTCAGAGAATTCAGGGTCAATGCTTTTATAAACAGATGATCCTCTGGCAAAAGCGGATGCAAATTTTCCTGCTGTTGAGGCTATCCCGGAAGCACGATTTTTATATTTAAACAATCCCTGTGGTTTCCCGGTACAGCGGTACACAGGCCTTTCCCTGCCTTTCCCGTAATTTGCAGTGTCCTTGTCGGGAAGACGAAAACCTATATGGTCGCGATCATCAGCGATCTGGTTGTACATAATCCCGGGGGCAGGATTCATTTTCAGGAGCCAGTCAAGGCCCCACCTGCTTTCATTAAGCACATCCGGTACGGCGTCTTTTCCCGGCAACCCGTTGGCAAGAAAACCATCCGCGAACGATTCAGGGTTTTCTGAAAAGGCAAACAGCATCTGATATGTCGCATTGGCAGAGGTTGCAACATACTGAAGGTAATCAGCCGCATCGTGCCAGCCTCCCGTAACATCAATATGGGTGGAATCATCCTTACCGCCGTATATCACGTATCCATCATGTGTATGACAGGAATCTTTAATAAACGGATTAAAACCACACCGCTGCTGCCTCATATAATTAAGAAGAAAATCAGCTGTTCCGTAATAAACATCGTCCGATATCCTGAACTCAGGCGAAACAGCGTCACCTGCTTCAATCCTGTAAGTTCCGTTTTCATTTACTTCGGTAAAGGAAAGGCGGTAACAGCTTTTAAAAGGAGGAAGAGGTTCGGTTCTAACCATATCTTTTTTTTCAAGAACAGGTTTGCCGGAACTGACATCAACCACTCTGAAAGATTTAAGGTTGATGTTTTTCGGGCTTATGAAAACTACAACCTTAACATCACCTGTTCTGTAGCCGAGCTGGTTGATCCTTATCCATTGATCTTTTTCTCTGCTGCATGAGAATAGAAGGAGGCTGAGCGTAATTATTGAAAGTAAAAGTTTTTTCATTTGATAAATCAAATCCCAATCAAACCTCAAATCTTAAAAAAAAAATCAACTAATGGAATAGGTTGATTAATTTGTTTGTCTATTAATTAAAAATATTTCGTAAATTACCTATATAAAAATTGACTGAAACCCGACTTGATTCTTTTTCATAGAAAACCTTATATGACTTCCACAGTCATATCTCTTAGGTTAATCAGGTTAGTTAGGTTCGTTAGGTTAGTTCGAAAGATCAGGTTAGGCCAGTCATAATGCGGGCAGCAGATTCTTCTGCTGCCCGTTCTGTGTTGTGGAAATTTCAGTTTGCTACGGCTGGTAATTTATTCGGAAAGAAGCGTTACAACACTTATTTCAGGAGGCATCCATAACCTGAAAGGAATTGCAAGCACCCCCAATCCACGGTTAACCATAAGATATTGTTTTCCTTCCCTGTAAATACCATTCCATTGCGGATAAAAATACTTCGCTGGACTCCACTTGAATTTATTTGTAAGTATTCCTATCTGCATCCCGTGGGTATGTCCCGAAAAAGTAACTTCAATGTTGGTTTTACCTTTGACCTCCTCACCCCACTGATTCGGATCGTGCGAAAGGAGTATCCTGAGATCGGCGCTGTCAGTTCCTAGAGATGCTTTCTGCAAATCGCCATGGATCATCTTCGGGAATGTCCCTTTTGTCATTATGCCAATCATGGCGATTCTTGCATCACCGACATTTATTACCTTGGATTCATCATTCAGTAAAGTGTAGCCTGAAGATTCTATGAACCTGTTCATTAGGAGAACATTATTGTTTTTATCAGCTTCGGTAAAGAACGGATCGTAAGTTCCGAAGTCATGATTGCCCATCACTGCAAAATTCCCATACTTCCCATTTGGAATACTTAGAATGGAGTCAATCCCTACCGACTCACGCCAGCCAATAGTGACAAAATCACCCGTATTGATTATAATATCAGGATTCATTGCCTTGATCTGATTCATGGCATTTTTGAGCAACTCCTTATGGTGGTAAAAGGAAGAAAGATGAAGATCTGATATCTGGACTATTTTCAATCCGTTGAGTTCAGGCTTTAATCCCTTGATTTTTATGCTGAAGTTTTCAGTCTTGAAATTGAACCTCCCGTGAAGCGTAGCAGTCCCTAGCACTGCAAGGATTATTACGAACAGAACCAATCCGGTATTGGTCAGTGCCCTGCTGTGTCCGCCTGACTTCCTCCTGAGTAAACGGCCCGAAAAATGAAAGATGACAAGAAGGATCCGTGGAAAAACAACTGCACAGATCATTCCTGCAAGACTCATCATTATCCAGATGTGACCCGGTTCATCAAATATTCCATTAAAGGTGATCGTTTCTAACCACAATATCCAGAGCCAGATGCTTAATACTACATGAGCTATCAAACAAAAATAATAGCTCATCCACGACCTGTCATAAAAATGTTGCCTGAGTACAACCAGTGTGAGGATCTCTGAAATTATAAGAACCAGGAAAAGCACCATGTGAGAATCGTTAATATGTAAAATTAGTTAATATAATTTATTGTGAAAGTAGCTACATTCGCAGTGGTTTTACAAAAACACATGACAGAGGTTAAATTCTATGACCCTTCCTTCCTTCCTGATGCCAGGCTTATTTATTCCGTAATTGCCGCTAAACTTGACAAAAACTGGCTGTTTGTCAGGCATAACAAAAGAGATACATGGGAAATTCCCGGAGGCCATATTGAGGCAGATGAATCGGCCGATGAGGCCGCAGGAAGGGAATTGATGGAAGAAACAGGTGCTATTGAATTCAGGCTCGAATGCGTAGCTACATATGCTGTGATTAAAAATGGAAACACAGGATACGGACGACTCTACCTGGCTATCATCTCAAAGCTTGGTTCTTTAAATGATGTTTCGGAAATTGCCGAGGTAAGAATGATGGATTCTTTGCCAGAAAACCTTACCTATCCTGATATCCAGCCTATTCTTTTTGAAAAGATAATTGAACATCTCAAAAAAAATATCTAAAGTTCAATACTTCTTCCGCACGCCGCAGACCGCAAGCCGCACACCTTATACCTCACACCAGGGTCATATATATTCGAAGCTCACCTTCTTAAGCCACTTTTCCTCGAGCAGCCTTGCAATACGCTTTACAACGGTCCTGCGGATCTCAAGGTCAACAGGGAGATTTGGATCCTGATGAGCAATATTAATCCGCGTACCGATAATGAAATGTATTTCGTCACTTTCCATTATCAGCTTAACTATTTTGTCAGCCGGACCCTTTCCAAGTCTGACACTGTTATTGTAGGTTTTGAGGATCTCATTTACTTTCTGCAGGGTCAGGATTCCTTCAGTGACCAGATCGATCCCATCGATAAAGCTCTCGGGTGGCAGTTCAGGGTCTTCAAAAACAAGTTCGTCAATAATTGTCTTACTAAGCTCCCTTGCAATTATATCGGCTGTTGTGCCACCGCACAGGATCACCTTACCGGTATATCCCTTCACCCTCGAGGCGAGTTCCACGTCCTTGTCCTTCTCGTAAGGCGGACCAGTGCAGATCAATAGCTTCCTCGGTTCACGAAAATAGATGGTAGCACAGCTGATGTCATCCCTGTGCCTTATAACTGTCGTTCTTATGGGCCATCGTTACAATTTTGCCCGAAAGAGTTGAGGCGGAAATCGAGGCTTCGCTTGTGACCAGTGTCGAAGCATATGTGGCGATATCATCCCTCCCCCAGCCGAATGGGAAAGCCTCACTTCCCATTCCGCTCTGGGATACGCCGTCAGAACAGAAGATGATCCTGTCCTCCTTGGCTGGCATGAAAGTGCAGGTTCTGAGCACTTTCCCTGCATTCTTGCCTTTCTCAAGTATAACTTTTTTCCATGAAGGATCGAATGATCCCATTGCCCTTTAAAATTATTGTGGAAGGGTTATCGTACTCAAGTATATTCGCCTTTCCAGCTGCTTTCGATGTCGACGATTGTGAATGTGGAATAGCTTATCTTCCTTTCACTGCAAACTGGAAGAGTGTTCATGATTATCTCCGCAATCCGGTCAACCTCCTTGTGTTCCCGGGTGAAGTTAAGGGCCATTGTGGCAGTGAGCGTGGCAAGGATATTTGCTTTTACCCCGTGTCCCATCCCATCAGAAAGAACGGCTATAACCCTGTCCTCTTCCTTTATGTACCGGTAGAGGAATACATCACCGCAAATCCTTTCTCCGTCGTAGTTTCTTTGCAGGCTGTTGACTTCTATGTAAAAATCCCTTGTCACCTGTGATTATTAACGGGTGTTATTCTGGCCTCTTGATTTCTTCCTGTAGGATTCGATAATCGAGTTGAGCATCTGCTCGGTCTCAGAAGCTCCTTCCCCCAGGAGAAATCCGATTTTCTGTACCATCTCAAGGTTTTTATCAATAACCTCGCTCACCCTGTTTGTAACTTCTTCTCCCTGGACTTCAGGAGAATAGAGGTCGCGGATTATGGCTCCGCACATCTTGTTTTTCTTTATCGGGAAGATTGAAATATTAAGCATGCTGTCCTCAAAATGGATATCCTTGCTCACCACCGGCTCGTCTTCCTTGAGCACAAAAGTGAACATGTTATATACATTGAAAGGCATCAGTGTTTTAAGGTCAGCGCCTACCAGTCCGGGAATTATATCAGAAACAGCCTTAGCATCCTCTCCAAGAATGTTGATAAAGCTCCGGTTGGAATGCAGCACCTTCAGATTATTGTCGACAATTACCACACCGGTAGGAAGCTTCTCCAGCATATTGTTCATCATGTCCGAAGCGCTCTGGGCCATTTCCTTCTCCCGCATGGCTATCTCTTGCGATTCCTTCAGAGCCCTTTTTGTTTCAGCCAGTTTCCTGTTTGTCTGCCTTAAAGTTTCAATGTATTCCTGTTTATTCCGAAGGTTGAACGTATGGCACATCTCGGGAATAGCAAGTCCCTTTGCCACTGTCGAAGCAAACTGTTTGCATGACTGGTACCCGCAGGCTGCACAGTCCAGCTCTTCGTCAGGATTATCCCTGCCGATAATTTTCAGCACCTCATTTATCGCCTCCTGTGGAGGTTCGGGAATCCTCTGGTCATCAGGTGTGAAACTTCTGGAGAAATCGAGCTTCGACCACTTGTCAATATCTTTCTGCCACTGCACTTTATCGAGCTTGCCAACCCTTTTTTCCGCATATTGACGTACCAGCGCCCTTCTTCTGAATCGTTCGGTGTGGCGTTCCATCCCGGGACCAAGGAGACAGCCATGACAAAAAAACATGTTGAAGTGATGGTGAATAGTATCTATGTACTTTTCGAAATCATTTATTCCTTCAAGTACATCCTCTCTGCCTGCAGCCGTTATCACACTGCTTAGGGCCATATCCCGTCTGATGCCTCCTGCCTGTAAAATACCTGCTGGAAGAGGATAGAGAGCGCCCCAATGGCCATATGGCGGATCAAATTCCGACATCTTGACAACCCTCTCCTGAATATTGAATTCATCAAACAACTGCCTCAATTCAATAAATGTCAAAATCCCGTCTACAAGCTTCCCGTCGCGGTACAGAAAAGCCTCATCCTTGTTGTCGATGCACGGACCAATATAAATTGTTATTATCTCCTCGCCGTATATCTCTTTTATTACCATTGCCGTTGCAATCATGGGCGAAACAAGGGGAGCCAGGTTTGGAACAAGCTCGGGATGATATTTCTCAATTAGCTTGACTATTGCCGGGCAATTGGCAGAAATATAGTATTTGCCTTCTGATTTGTGGAAGAGTTCAGCATATTCGGCAGCAATAAGGTCAACGCCGAATGAATTCTCATGAACGTAATCGAATCCGAGAAGACGAAGCATGCCCACAAATTTCCGGTAATCTGTAATATCATCAAATTCCGATGCAATACTGGGAGCGACAAGGGCAACAGTTTTCCTTTCCGAAGCCAGCATCATTTTTACATCTTCCCTGGAATCGCGGTATTCAATAGCTTTCGGTGAACACGCAATAAAGCATAATCCGCATCCGATGCATCTTCCTGGCACGATTGTAGGGTGGGGCTTCTGGGCCCTTACCTCAATGGCATTGACAGGGCACACCCTTACACAGGAATACGAATTCCTGCACTTTTGATCATTTATGTAAAAAATGGGTTTTCTTTCACTCATCTTTATTCCCACAGTATAACCCTATTTAATATTCCCAAATTCTTTTTCAAGTATTCCTTCAAGAGAAGAAAGAGTAATGCCTTCGATGATCCTTTCATTTATTTTAAGATTAGGACCATTACTGCAAAGGCTCATGCATCTTGCACCCTTGAATACGATTCTGTCATCAAGATGATTTTTTCTCAGATATTCTTTAATGTACATTACCACATCCCTGTTCCCTCTGGAGAAACATGAACTTCCAAGACATATCTGCATCTCAATTTTCTGAGCCATTATCTGTTCTGCAAACAAAACAACTGCAAAAGTACTAATTATTTTGCTGGTTTGCGGTTTGTGACAATCATCACAAAGTCATTTGGAGGGAAATTCTTTGGAGCCTATCAATCAAATGCCTAATTTTATAGGTGACGTGCTGATCATCAGGTTGTGACTGACGTGTTAATGATGTACCTGATATATAATATTAAATGCAAACTGTAAAACTTAAGAGATAAATATTTAAGTCTATGAGAACAAATCTATTGATCATTTTAATAATCATACTGTGCTCCTGTGACAGAAAAAGTACAAATGAAAATAATAGTACCAACTCTATTTTAAAGATCGACCTCCTTTCAGAACCTGGATCCTCGGTCAAAAAACTTTCTGAGTTTGCCGCAAATGTTGAGTACATACCGCTGCAAACAATGGAGAGTTCGTTAATAGGCGGCATTAGAGGAAAAATTGTAACTAAAGATAAGAGAATCTATATTCAAAGTAGAGAAGAGATATTATGCTTCGATATGGATGGCAAATTTCTTTTTAAGCTTCAGAATAGAGGAAGAGGGCCGGAAGAATATACGTCTCTTAACGATTTTGATGTCAGTTCTGATAATAAAATTCTTACAATACTTTCAAGTATCATGCATAAATTACTGGTATATGGAATTTCCGAAAAAGGTTTTACTTTCCAGAGATCTGTATCACTTAAGGATCCGGCTCCGTGGAGGGTCAGTATCGTTCCGGAAACCGACAAAGCATTTCTGGCAATCGCACCCTGGACAGGGACTGAGCCGACTTTAAGTTTATTGGTCAACACCCTTGGTGATACAATTCATCTTAAACCAAATTGTTATAAATACAAGATGATCAGAAAAACAAATTTCTGGGCACTAAATGAAATGCTTGTTTATTCCATTGGAAATATGGTCTGCTTTAAAGAAGAATTCAGCGATACTGTTTTTTGTGCTGATTCAAAAGGCATTTCTTTTAAGCCCAGGATGATTTTTGATTTACATGGTACTAATTTGACCCCTGAAATGAGAGGCAGTCCGGAGCCACCTGGAAATAATTTAAACTTTATCGCAAACATATTCGAGACATCAAGGTATGTTTTCTATTATTATATTAGTTCTGGTCCAACACGAAATTGTTTTCTTTTCGACAAGACAACAAACACAAAGTATAAAATGGATATCGAAAGCGAACTTAAGGATGATCTGAGTGGCGGACCTGATTTTAATATAGACTTTCTGAATAGTTATTGCAGTGGGGACAAGCTGTTTTCATTTGTTGAAGCAATTACGCTAAAGAAATATGTTGCCGGCGAAGATTTTAAAAATACGCAGCTTAGTGATCCAAAAAAGAAAGAAGAGCTCAAAAAACTTGCTGAGTCCCTTAACGAAACTGATAACCCTGTTCTTGTTGTGGTGACGCCAAAAAATAATGATGCTGATTAAAAACCATCAACTTACCTTACCGGCAATGCTACATGAATTTTATAAGGTTTGTTGCGGTACCCTGCTCCCCGCACCCCGCCCGCCGCACACCGCAAACCGCATGCCGCATGCCGCATGCCACACACCGCTCTTAATCACCTTTAAATACCATTGAACAAATGAAAACCATAATGATCATTTTCCTCCTGTTGTTTGCTGCCTCCTGCAGCAATAATCCTGGTGCTGATAAATCAGCCTCCGGAAATGACGAAAACAGGTTCTTTACTGTCGATCTTGAAAAAGCTCTCGGAAATAAGCAACTTATCAACCTTAGCCAGGTTGCATCAGATGTAGAATACATTAAGCTGGAAACAGGAAAGGATTGCATGGTAAGGCCTGTGGTACACTATTTTTTTACTGACAGTATGGTTCTTGTACAGAATTTTGATCATATCCTGAAATTTTCCCGGGAAGGAAGGTTTCTTCAAAGAATAGGCACTTCGGGCAGGGGGCCCGGAGAGATTGATTTGATCAGGATCATGTCTGTAATTCCGGAAAAAAGGGAAATCGCAGTTCAAAAAAACAGCCAGAGGGAGTTGTTGTTTTTTTCATTCGAGGGCAACCTTAGAAAAACAGTGGATTTTGAGCCATACTTTTTTCACGTCAAGGTCCTTCCCGATGGCAAATATGTCTCTTATGATCCCGGATCGATGGGAAATGAGAAATATACATTCTGCCTTCTTGGCGAAAAATGGGATACATTGTCGGCTGTCGAAAACTACACAAAATGGGTCAGCCAGCCTGCTTCAGTGATGATCATGGTGGGTTGGCCTGAGTTCGAACCATTTTATTTCAGCAGGAATACTCTTCATGTGAAGGCTATGTACAATGACACCATATATAATCTGAGGCAGGATAAATTCTATCCGGAGTATTTTATCGACCTGGGAAAATACAAACTGCCGGAGGAGCTAAGACCTGAGAGACTTGGAGCTGCACAATTCCAGAAGTTCAGGGATAATGGAGGTAACTATTATTTTGCAATTGTTCATGGAGTGGCAGGCAAGGTATTTCTTACAGCTCACAGCTATTCTGATGCTAATCCTCTTAAATATGTCCTGTGTGACAGGTTGAAAAACGAACAAACACTGCTGACGGATAAAGGAGGAGTATCGACAGGATTCGTAAATGACTGGGATGGAGGCATTGATTTCTGGCCTGTTGGAAGCATAAGCGAAAAGAAAATATTTATGCCTGTAAATGCGATGGATCTCAGGAAAGAACTCGAAAATATCAGGTCAGGAAAGAAACAGGTAAAATTTCCCGGCAGACAAAAGGAGTTGTTGAAGTTGATTTCGGAACTTGAGGAAACTGATAATCCGGTCATTATGGTGGTGACCCTTAAGCAGGATTTTTAGTTAACTCTTCAACCCCTTCAACCTTTCTACATAAAACTCTTAAATCCCGAAATATGAAACCAAAAGCTTTGATAACAACAATCTTCCTCATCGCGCAATTACACTGTCCGGCACAAAATTCACTTGACTATTCAGGGATTGATCTGATGCTCCTGCGAGGTGAATATGAGAAAGTTATCGACACTTGCAGGCTGATCTTATCAGCTGACAGCCTGAATCCCGAAATACTCTACAAAATGGGGATTGCGAGCCAGAACCTGATGTACGATGAGGCTTCACTGAATTGTTTTTCTAAAGCAGCAAGGATCAGTCCCGATAATAAAATCTACAGCTTTTCTCTGGCAAAGATATATTACGGGAAAGGGAAAATAAAGATGGCTGAACCGCTCCTGACCAAACTGTGCGGTCTGGATTCCATGAACTGGTCGTATGCATATTATCTGTCAGGTATTTATATGCAGTCAGGAAAGTTTGACGATGCAATTAAGATCTACAAAAGATTCATAGCCAGGGACACAACGAACTATATTTATCTTGACAAACTGGCATTTGCGACTTTGAAAAAGGGTGAATATGATGATGCAATTGAATTGTATAATAAATCCTTATCGGTTAACCCAAAAGACCTTACAGCCTTAAAGAACCTTTCCTTCCTGTATGCTTCAACGTTTGATGCCGATACCGCCATTCAGCTGCTTACGCGGGGAATCGAAATAGATTCGACCGATTTGGATCTTTATCTGATGCGGGCAAACCTGAACTATTCCAAAAGTTACAGGAAAAGGGCGCTCGATGATTACCTTGTGATACTGGCATCAGGAGATTCATCAAAATTATATCTGAAAAGAATAGGAATAGGATATTCCTATAATTTTCAGCCAAAGGAAGCGATCGTCTATCTTTTAAAGGCTTATAAGGTCGATTCAATTGATTATGAGACCTGCAGCTACCTGGGACAGTGTTATTATAAGATTAAAGACTTGAAGAACAGCATTTATTATTATAAAAAGGTCATTAAGATTCTCATGCCTGTAAATTCACAACTTGGATTGACATATGTTTTATGTGCTGAATCTCAAAATGGTAATGAAGACTACAAGGATGCAATTGCCAGTTATCTTAAGGCATATGCCGTAAATGGCGATCCCAATATCAACATGATCATTGCTAATATCTATGATGAAAAGCTAAAAAACAAAAATAGAGCTATTTACTACTATGAGAGATTTCTGAATACCCTGAAAAACTCTAAAATGAAGTTTTCGCCGGAATATATCGATAAAGTGAAAAAGCGTCTGGAGTTCTTAAAGAAACCTCATCCCTGATCCCTCTGTGGAGCTCTGGGTTCCCGATATTTTTCCGGACTTTGTGGAACTCTGTAAGAGTTTTTAAATCAACCTGTATAAATTATGAAAACGCAAGGAATATTATTTCTGTTGATATTAACAATTTCATGCACAAAGAGCCTCTCCGATACATCATTTCATGTAATTAATTTAAGAGACCATGTTGAGGCCAGAGATGTTAATGTGAGTGAGCTGCTAAAAGATATCCGTATAGTAAGACTTGAAACCTCCGATTCTATTATGCTGGGTCAGAATACCAACTATCTTGTCAGCGAAAAATATATAATATCAATTGATAATGATAAAATCCTTCAATTTTCATCGGATGGTAAATTTTTGAAAACCCTGTCAAAGGCCGGAAAAGGACCTGATGAATTTTTAAGGGCTGATGCTTTTGCAATTGATGAAACAAATGACATTCTGTACCTTAACCACAGAGGGGACTACCATAATATTATTATGTATGACCTTAAAAGAGGCGAGCGGACACGCAGGTTTTCAACCGGTGTGGGAAATCTTATCTCCGGAATAATTGTTCTGAATGATTCCGTATTAACCATTGTTCCACGAATGAATAAAGATTACAATCTATATTACCTGTCCACATCAGGTAGAGTTTTAAACGGGATTGCGCCTCCAATGGTAAAAGGTATAGGTTTGGAAACAAGCATTGAAAAGGTGTCGGATAATTTGTATTATATGCCCAAAGAATATGATACATTGTACATCGTAAGCGGTCAGACAGCACATCCCTACTGCTTTTTTAGTGTCGAGGACAGATTTACCTTTGAAAACAATGAGACAGGAAATTTCGTGTATTTATCCGTAAATGCTCCGGTATTTATGATAGCCAATAAAGCTCATGCAAGGATTAAAATGAATGAGGACAGGGAAACTTTTAGTATGAATGCTGATAAGGTAACGCGTTACTTTATAAATAAAAAAGATTTTTCAGTTCATGAGATTAAAGGATTTCAGAATGATTTTCTCGGGATAAAAGAAGTACAGAATCCATGGAATGACTATCTTTTAATAACCAATGATCTGGGTTTTATTTGTTATTCTTCGTTTGATCTGAAAAAAATGATCGATGAAGCTCTGGTTTCCAAAAGACTCGATAAAACTGTAAAGCTAAGGATTTCAACATTAGATAAACTACTTGATGAAAATGATAATCCGGTACTTGTGGTTGGTAAGTTGAGGATTGATATTAAATGACCTGAATCCCTTCCTGCTATGAAAAATTTAAAAATCATGCTGTTTGTTTGCTAGTGCCCTGTGCCTTGCGCCCTGCGCTCTGTGCTCTGCCTTGCCTTGCCAGCCGAAGCTTTCTTTGACAGTCGAAGCTTTAACGAAGATTATAGCGAAGGAGGGAGCTTTGCCGAGCTGAGCGACCCGGGATCGTGCAGGACAGTTATTATAACTAAGACTTCTTATAGTTCCCGACAAACCAATCAACATATTGAGGAATTCTGTATGAAGCATAATAAGGCAGGTTCATTAATAAATAGGGTATCCCTCTCGGAGTTTTTAGCGATTCCACCGAAAAATAATTCGCCAGTAATCTTATTCCGAATTTATGGTCCGCCTCCTCAAGAAATTGATGCAATGACCGGATGGTTCCATGTCCACCGGATTTAATCTCAATCGGGATCAGGTACATTTTATATTGATGCAACAGGTCAACTTCAGCATTGCTGTTGGCTTTCTCCCTGACCCAGAAAAGTGGTTTATAAAGCGTGGAACTATTTTGAGCTTGAAGCTGTTGTGCTGTCAGATGCTGGATTATTCTTCCCCTGTGGAAATCACTAATATCATTCAAACCTATCATTTCAGCCTGATGTCCGATTGAATAATTTAACAGTCCGGTATCAACAAACTGGAGCCTGGGCTTCCTTTTAAGATTGGGAATTGCAGGAGGTTCTGTCGTGGTTGCCGGATAAATAAGCTGAATTATTCTCGCCATATCAAGCGATCTTAATGCTTCCCCAACTTCCCGCGATCTGTAATTTGAGTTTCCGAATCCGGTTTGGGTAATCCGGTCCTTTTCAAAAGGAGCAGTGTCGATTATATGTCTGATAATCTTTCTTTCAGTGGAATTTGAAGCATATTTTTCGACATCATCCCGGTAACTCTGCCAGAGATTTTCATACAGTTCACCAAGATTGATCATGTTTCTCTCTTCGATATATCTGTTTACCACTTCAGGCATACCTCCGATTATGGCATAATCATGAAAAAGATCGAGCAAAATATCATGTGCATATTTTGATACAGGTATCTTCTCAAGTTCACCGACAAGATCCTTTCTGTCCATGGCCAGCAGGAATTCTTCGAAGTCAAACGGGTGCAGGACAAGCTGTTTTACGCGGCCAACAGGGAAAGATGGGACTTTTTTCAGAGCAAACTCAAGCAGGGAGCCTGCTGCAATGAAGTAAAGATCAGGATATTCTTCATATAAATATCTCAGCATTTTTATTGCCCGCGGTGATTCCTGTATCTCATCAAAAAAGATCAGGGTTGGGGCATCTGAATAGGGGATACCTTTTCCAAGGAATAGAGCATTTATTATGTCTGATGCAGTATCCAGTTTTTCAAAGTTATTTTTATCCTGTGTTTTTTCAAGATTAAGATTGATGAAATTTTTGAACTCCTTTCCAAATTCCTTTATAAGGGTGGATTTGCCGACTTGCCTGGCTCCTCTTATTATCAAAGGTTTGTGATTACTGCTGTTTTTCCATTCCAACAGTTGCCTGTATAATTTTCTGTAAAAGATCATACTTTATGTTTCAGATCAAGGGTAAAAAACCATGATTAATGTATTAAATTACATGCAATAATTATGTATTTATGTATTAAATACAGGGCAATATTACACAAAAAATGTAACAAATACTATGCAAAAATGATTTTTCAATCTGCTTTTGGTCTTATTGTCTTGCGGTCGTACAGGTTGAGGATCCGCCAGTTGGAGGAGACGAGGTACCGCTTTGCGGGATCTTGCAGGTAATATAAGTCTTGCAAGTCGTGCAGGTCCTGCAGGCTGAGGAACCGTCAGTTGGAGGAGACGAAGTTCCGAGAGCGAATCGGGATTTTGCAAGTTTTGCAGGCTTGCCTGCAGTAGCTTCATCGAAGGCAAGTTATGCAAGTTAAAGATAACCGCATAACCGCATAACCGCATAACCGCATAACTCTTTGCTCTCTGCTCTTCGCCCTGCGCTCTCCGCCTTACATGTCCGATTTTGTCCGATTTTGTCCAATTATTTTTAGCGATTATGTCAATCTGATTGCCGAAATTTATTGTCTGAAGCTGTCCTGTTTGTTAAACCAGTGAAAGTCAAAAACAAATGAGTAGGACTGACAATAATAATCTGATCTTAGAAAAAATTAAAAATTGTTTGCTGCGCATTGCAAATGTTCTGCTTTTAAATGCCAGCTTAATTGACTATCAGGATTTTATTCTGGATGATCGAAAAAGTAAACAGGATTGCGATGGTATAAATTTGATCATAATGAAAGAAAAGGGCAGGAGGTTTTCCCTGAGCTCTGAGCTCTGCCCCCTGAGCTACCAACCCCTGCCCGGACCTTTCCTTAACAGAAAGGGGGTGTACGCATGCGAAGATCATATTTTTCCGTGACTTTGGTTTCGGCCTGTGAAAGGATAAATCAGGAAATAAAATATAGAACGAAGAGACTAAATTTTGAAAACATGAAAAATATTTCTAGATTAAAAATAAATCCAGAGAAAAGATTGAATGACGGAGATCTGACCCAGCTAAAAGGAGGAGCCCAGTTCAGGTGCGATATTTATATGTCTGATTATAATTGGGGTACATATTATGGTTACCTTGGAGATACTCAAGAAATATGTGACTGGTACGGAGATTTAAATTATCTTAATTACCCTAATTCTTATTGCGCAAACTGCGGAACTTACTAATTCTCCTATTGTCTTTTATGAGCTTCTTTAATGTTTAAGTTTAAAACTATTAATTGCTTATTCATTAATGAAGCTCATTCGATTGCGAAATTTTAAGATCAAAATAACCCGGTAAAACAGCAGAAAATGGTGATACTACAGAATAATAAAAAATATTTTGCAATAATTTTTTTGTTGATGATTATTTGTTCATGCGAAAAAAGAAATATTATCGACAGGAATCAGATTGATATTTTTTCAAAACCAGATTCAGATATTGTAAACCTATCTAGCATAGCAACGGATATTATTTATATTCCCCTGCAGACGTTAGAGGAGTCTGTTATTCCGACAATACTTGATATAAAATGTAATTCCGTATCGATTATTATTCACACATTTACTGATTTGCTTTTTTTTAATAAATCGGGTAGTTTTTTTTACAAAGTTTCAAGACAAGGAAGAGGTCCTGAAGAATATATCAGGTTAATTGATTTTGATATAAGTGAAGGCAATGATACACTTCTAATATTAACAAATGGCAAAATATTGTTGTACCTATTAACTGATAGTGGATATGTTTTTTCAAAATCCATACATATGCCAGTTGATGGGCCCTCACAAATAGACTTGCTTTCTGATAGAAGAAATATTCTGCTAACATACAATAATCAAGACTGGAATAAACCTTTTCGAAATCTGATAATTGATTTTAACGGAGATACTTTAAATTCGAGGCTTAATAATTATACGTATAATAAAACCAAAGGACCTATAGCTGTTATCAGGAATGAAAACATTAGATATTATTATGCCAAGACTCCTCATTTTAAAGAAGTGTATAATGACACAATATATACAATTGATCAATTCAATAATTTCAAACCTTATTTAATCCTTTATACACACAAAAGAGCCCTAAAAACCCGGGATAGGGCAAAAGAAAAGGAATTAGATATAAATAAATTTGTCAGATTCCTGAATATTTTTGAAGTTACCCGTTATATTTTTTATGGTTATACATATAAAGAGTCAAATCATTCTGTCATTTATGACAAGAAACTAAATATAAAGTTTGAGCTAAATAATAAAATTAATTTAAGGGATGATATTATAGGAGGTGTAAGTTTTTTACCGAGATTCTGCTGTGACGAGATTATGTTTTCCTGGATTAATGCTGCGATGTTGAAAAATTATGTTTCTGGCGAGTCGTTTAAAGAATCAATTGTAAAGTACCCTGAAAAGAAAAAGGAACTTGAAATACTTGCAAGTAATTTAAAAGAGACCGATAATCCTATTCTGATTCTGGTAAAATTGAAAGAATAATAACATGCCGGATTTTCCATTCTTCAAGCAGCTTGACCTTGTGGATTGTGGCCCATCGTGCTTGCGCATGATTGCTAATTACTATGGTCTCCATGCCCCCCGCTCCATTGGCGCTCACTGATGTTCCTTCGTCGGTCAGGCCTGTCCTGACAAACCTTGTTTCGTCAGGAGCCTGCGACCTCGGCCATCCATCGCCCGTCGGTAAAAAACGTTAACGTAATTTATTTAACGTACTTTGTGTAAAAGCATCTCCAAAAAAACTAATAAAAGAACAAGTCAGTTAATAGGTAGAATTGCAAAGCGCGGAAGTTATAAGTCTTCAGATAATGAACTAATTCCGGCATGCCAGTTTTGCAGCTTTAATAATTTCCGTAGCTAAATTTAAAAAATGTTTGCTTTCTTTAATTGTTGGTTTCCCATTGGGCAATAAACCCATTTCCCCGGGATATCTTGAATCAATGTATAGCTGATCAAGTATGATCAATTGATCATAATCAGATTTTATCATGATTCTATCCCTGACTGTATTGTAAAGCATTTCAAGGGAGTGAGTTTTTATGAAGCCAATATCAAATTCTTCAATTATTGCTTTAAATGATTTTTCTATAGCCTGTTGAGCGTGAAAAGCGGATAAATGTGTAAGGTTTTCATTTAGACAAATTTCCTGGATCAGAAGGAGATCACTTTCAGCACTATCGAACCATTCTTTAGTCGTTTTTTTCATATATCACTTTCCCTTTTGTCAATAATTCCCTGGAAAAAAGACTGTCTTTTTCGATGAATTTTCTATGCATTGCTTTGGTGTGGACAATCAGGTCAATAGGGAATTCTTTCTTGAGTTCAGCAATCGCTTTTGAAATCCTCAGGTAAATCAGGCTTTTTTCCGAAAAGCTTGATGGTATCATATCATCTCCGGTAACAACCATGATATCCAGATCACTTTCTGGTGAAGGTTCTCCATAGGCATATGAGCCAAAAAGAATAATCTTTTCGGGATCAGTAGGTTTGAGCTTCTCAATTATTAAAGGAATGTAATGGGATCCAGTCATATCTGATGCGCATAATAAAGCAAATTTAAGAAAACAAAATGAGAATCTTAAATCTTTGTCAGGGTAGTATTTTTAACCTCACTTTCAAAATTAGTACGGTCACTTTCGCCATATCATAAAAAATTGTCAGTCATTGCGATCCCGATGACTCGGGAGAAGCAATCTTCATCACATAAAGTTAAGTCTTACTTTGCTATTCCTTTTCTGTTCCCTGCGCTCTATGCCCCATGCTCTCCGCCCCCCAGCCCTACGCTCCAAGCCCCATGCTTTGCCTGCCGAAGCCTTGGCGCAGGCAGGCTCCCCGCCTTATGTGTCCGATTTTGTCAACATTTGTCCGATTTTGTCCAATTTTATTTAGCGATTATGTCAATCTGATTGCCGAAATTTATTGTCTGAAACTGTCCTGTTTGTTTAACCAGTGAAAGTCAAAAACAAATGAGCCGGACTGACAATAATAATCTGCTCACTAAAATTGAAAATCGTTTACAGCGGGTTGCAAATGTTATCCTTTTGAATAACAGCTTTATTGACTTTAGGGATTTTATTCCTGGATGATCGAAAAAGTAAATAGAATTGCGATGGTATAAATTTGATCATAAGGAAAGAAAAGGGCAGAAAGCTTTTTCGGTGTTCCCCACCTGCTATCTGCCCGATCCATCCTTAAAAAAGAAAGGAGGTGTACTGGCAAAGATAAAGTTTTAATCGGATAGGCAGCCAGACCATGATATGATATCCGTAATTAGGACAAAAAAACTTATTATCAACATTTTAAATTTATACAGATGAAAAAGCTTAATAAATTACAGATCAAATCTGAGAAACTAATGAAGAATGAAGAATTGATAACCTTAAAAGGAGGATATGGTAGTGATTGTTGTGAATGCCATGTTGTTGGAGATTCAGTACATTACATACAGTCAACTCCAAGCTCATGTAATAATGATTGTTATATACAATGGGGTGGTTGGGGCGTATGGCAATGTATAATTTAGCAATATTTATAATTATTTTAAATTATACACTCAAGTAAAATGTTTAATTCAAATTAAATTAAGCAAATATGAAATGAGGCTAAATTTGAACAAATTAGCCTCATTTTTTAAATGAATGATAAGTTCCTATGAGATCGAACAACTTTTTAGAACTTCGAGTCTATACAAGAATTAATCTCAGACATAAAAAATATAACTTATGCGGACTTTATTAAGAATCACACTTCTTTCATTGCTATTAATAAGCGGCTTGAATTTGTCCAAAACAGCTGAATGTCAACCTCTAAAATTTGATTTAAGAAAGTTGCCAGAAAGGGAAACTGTTAAGTTGACCCAAATAGGAGCAACAGATATTCAGTACATCCCCCTGGAAACCACAGAACAAAACGTACTACCAGAAATAAAAGAAATGGTTTTTAGTAAATCTTTTTTCTTAACTCATAGTTATGCCAATATTAATATGTTCCGATATGATGGTTCATTTGTCACCAAAATAGGGAACGAAGGTAGAGGGCCAAACGAATTTACTGTGGCTCACGATGTCGATATTAGTCCTGGAAATGAATCAATTTATCTGGTCGATGGATGGCTGAAAAAGTTCTTAGTTTATAATAAGAATGGTAAACTTATAAGAACTTTTAAAAGCCCGCGCATTGGTGCTGTTTACTTCAGAATAACAAAGGATGGAATACTTTGTTATAATCAAAATAATTCAGCCAATGTAGAAAATAGCTTTAACTTAATCGATACTACAGGTAAGATCATTAAGGATTTTCCGAATAAGTATAAATGGAAAGAAATGACCAAACCTACTTTAGGTTATTCAAATGAAAATATCTTCTATCGCTTTAACAACCAGCTTTTTAAGAAGGAAATATATTGTGATACAGTATTCAGTTTTACAAACAAAAACTTTGAGCCTCATTTAATAATTGATGTAGGTAACCTTCGACTCACACCAGACGCCAGGACAAAATCTACTGCTAAATTTATATTCCGGAATTTTCTTACACCAATGAATTTATTCGAATGTGGAGATTATGTATTTTATGAATTTATTGCATATAATGGTAAAAGGGAAGAAGGTTTAGCATTTATTAGTTCAAAAAAGAATGATTTCGGTGTATTGTTTGATCCGGAAAAAGGATTAATTAATGACTTGGATGGAGGTCCAAGTATTTTGCCCAAAACAATCAAAGATAATAATACAATTGTTTCATGGATTGATGCTTTAAAGCTTAAAACATATATAACCTCTGAAGCTTTTAAGAACTCAAACCCCAAATTCCCTCAAAAGAAAAAAGAGCTTGAAAAACTTGCAAGCGGTTTGAAAGAAACAGATAATCCTGTTCTGGTACTGGTAAAGTTGAAAAAATAGAATTATACCAGATTTTCCGTCCTTCAAGCAACTTAATAACATGGATTGTGGTCCATCATGTCTCCGCATGGTCGCAAAATATTGTGGGAAACCTTACGCATTACAATCGCTTCGTTCAAAATCATTCATATCAAAATCGGGCGTATCACTGGTGGGCATCAGCGATGCTACCGAAAGCATCGGCTTTCGCACCTGCGGCTACCACCACACCAGATAACAACTCAGAAATAAAGGCCTGCTCCTTGCCAATTTTATTGCGGGTTGAGTCCCTCGCTGAGGGACATAATCCCGAAAGCATTATGACACTGGATTATGCAGTTCATGGTAGTCAGCGGAAATTAATCCACTCCTTGTTTTGAAAATTACCGGACTATAATAAATACTACTTCATTGCGATCCGTCTACCGATAGCTATGGGGATGGTAGAGAAGCAACCTTCATCACATAAAGCTAAGCCTTACATTGATATTCCTGTGCCCTGAGGAAAATGAAAATTATTTTTAAACCTTAGTAGTTCATATTATGAAGAAATTAAGTAAACTACAGATTAATTCTGAGAAACTAATGAAAAATGAAGAACTAATGACTCTGAGAGGAGGATACGGTGGCCTTGTAGCTTGTGCTTGTAAAAAAGATAAGCAAATTCTCTGCGATACACAGATGGTAAATAACTGCGGTGTTGGGTATGACAGTTGCCAGCAATGGTGTAATTATTACTGTCCACAATACGAAGAAATCATCTGTGTCGGAGATTGATATCGATTCCGGGAAGGGAATGCTTGTTCCCTTCCTTAAAATTATCTTCTATTGCATGGTTCACAATTTGAGAAACATAAGAATAAAATACATGAAAGCAATTATCAAAATTCTTATTATTTCATCAATTATGATCAGTTGTAAGAATACAAATAATCTGGATAAAAATCGAATAATAAGTTTTGATCTTAAAAAGCTTCCGAAAGCCACTACTGTGAAGCTTTCAGATCTGGGATTTGTTGATATTAAATACATCCCATTGGAGACCAACGACTCTTGTTTATTCTCTTGTCCTAATAATTTAATTTGGCCAGGTAAATTAATAGTTGGAGATAGATTTTATGTAGTTAAACTAGGGAATAATGTATTAATGTTCAAAGACAATGGGTCATTTGTAAAAAAGATTGGAACAGTTGGAAGAGGGCCTAATGAATATATGGTAGCTCACGATGTTCAATTTAATGAAAGGGATCGGGAAATTTACCTGCTTTCAGGGTGGCAAAGTAAGTTTTTTATTTACTCTTTCTGGGGAGAACTAATAAGAATGTTTCAGATTCCATTTTTTTGTAATGAATTCAATTTTGTCGAAGATGGAATTCTATGTTATAGTGAAAATCATACTGGTAATATTGAAAAGAGCTATAATTTAATCGATACTGATGGTGAAATTTTAAAAAGTTACTCTAATAAATACCCTTTTCATTTTCATGATGGATATGTTTTTAACGGTGAAAACCTTTTTTACCGTTTTAATGACCAAGTTTTTAAGAAGGAAGTTTATTCTGATACAGTATACTTGTACAAAGACGGGGAATTTAAATCTAATTTAGTAATAAATGTAGGAGACAAATTGATTACACCTGATGCTCGATCTCAATTTGATGGTCAATATCTTGCAAAAAATTTTATTAATCCGCTAAACCTGTTTGAATTTGGCAAGTATGTTTATTATGAATTCATGTACAAGTTTGATTTTTCTAATCAGGAGATCTATAGTTTTATTGGTTCAACGAATAACGATTTTATGGTTTTATTTAACACAGATCAAGGTATTGTAAATGACATAGATGGAGGTCCGAATATGCAACCTAAAACGACAACAGATGATAATACAATAATTGGTTGGATTGATGCTATAAAACTAAAAAATCATGTTGCATCTGATGCTTTTAAAAATTCAACACCCAAATATCCTGAAAAGAAAAAAGAGCTTGAAAAACTGGTAAACAGTCTTAAAGATACAGATAATCCGGTTCTGATTCTGGTAAGTATGAAAAAGTAATAAACATGCCATCATTCCAGTGCTTCCTGCAGCCAGACTCTATGGATTGCGGCCCTTCATACCTACGCATGATTGCTAAATTCTATGGGAAATCATATTCTTTGCAATCGCTTCGTTCAAAATCAT
>CAVSYN010000035.1:0-128619 GCA_963732115.1 uncultured Bacteroidales bacterium | reverse complement strand
CTCCTTGCCGGTTCCGCTTTCTCCGGTTATCAGGACAGAAAGATCGGTAGGAGCAACCTGAACAGCAATATCCAATAGCTCTGTCAAGCCCTGCCATGGTTCCCAATAATCCCGAACCGCTGTTTTATGCTCTGAAGGTCTTTCATACCAAATGTTTTACGATGGTGCGAATTTAAGACATTTTTAAAACATTGTGAAATCCTATTTTTGTAAATTCGCAATATGAAAATGGTTAAGGAATATTATTTCGCCGGCATTATTCCGGCACGTTATGCATCCTCAAGGTTCCCGGGCAAGTCGCTGGTCACGATCGCGGGAAAAACTATGATCCAGAGGGTTTATCAACAGGCATCAAAGTCACTCGATACAGTTTATGTTGCAACGGATGATTCCAGGATCTTTGAAACTAGTTTTCAGGTTTCGGCGGCAAGGCAGTAATTACTTCGTATGAACATCGGAGTGGGACAGACCGCTGCGCCGAAGCTGCGGCAGAAATAATAGAAATTAGAAGGAACCACGATCGATGTGGTCGTCAACATCCAGGGTGATGAGCCTTTCATACGACCAGGGCAGATTGATCTGCTTATGTCGTGCTTTGCAGATAAATCGGTTGAAATTGCAACCCTTGTCCGCAAAGTTAAGCCAGGGGAAGATATATTCACTCCAAATCATCCCAAGGTTGTACTTGACAAATGGGGAAATGCAATTTATTTCAGCAGGGCAGCGATCCCATTTATACGTGATATTGAGAGAGACGAATGGACAACCAATCACGTCCTGCTCTAGGCGCCTGGGGCTTTATGCCTACAGGACCGATACCTCTGAACAAGATAACTAGCATTGCCCTATCAGTCTGCTGGAGAAGGCAGAATCGCTGGAACAGAACAGGTGGCTGGAAAATGGCTTTAAGATAAGGACCGCCCTGACTGACTGGGAAAGCATATGCATTGATACTCCGGATGACCTGGAAAAGGCAAGGAAATATTTTGATCAGTTTAAATAAATATTTGTACCTTTACACAATAAATGCGGGAGGTTAATTAAGGGTGCTTATGAAGCATAGTTTACTCGTTATTTCTTTATTAGTTATTGTATTAAGTCTTCAGGCTCAGAAGGATAGCACAAGTATTGTCCGTAATTACCCCACCAAAAACCTTTGCAAGGGAAACCATTACTTCAAACATCCAATATTTACCCTGTTCCAGTAAGGGAAAACACTTTCTCGGTCAGGTCAGACAGGGAGATGACCTCTGTTAAAGTCACCAATATGATTGGTCAGGACATTTTCAGAGCTCAGTACAGGAATCCCCTTTCCGTCGCAAAAGTTATTCTCGTAAAACCTGCCAGGGGAATCTACCTGGTGACTATTTCCTTTAAGGATGGGACGAGGGTTGTTCGAAAGATCATGATTGAAAATCCTGAATAGGACAAAATTCATTTTCACCCACAGCGGAATAGAGGGGAAACATCCGCAATAAGGCATATCATATTTTCCTGATAATTAAAGAACAAACTTCTTTTTAATTTGTTTGTTAATACAAAGGTAAAACATTTTGAAAATATGATTTATTGTGACAGCCATGGAAGAAGGGATAAATGTTTTTTCAATAAAGGATCTTGAGAATTTTTCAGGAATAAAAGCCCATACTATCAGGATCTGGGAAAAAAGATATAAAATTCTGGAACCGGACAGAACTGATTCGAACATAAGGACATATAACGAAAATGAATTAAAGAAAATCCTTAATGTTGCTTACCTTAACAGGAATGGTCTTAAAATATCCAGGATAGCGCAGCTTAGTGAAAATGAGCTTACAAGGCAGGTTATGGCTCTAAGCAGCCAGGATGAAAATTCTGATAATACTTTTCAGCCCGGGAAGATACTGATGTCTGCGATAAAATTCAATGAAGTTCAGTTTAAGGAAGCCCTCGAACCTTACATCAGGAATCATAATATAGAGGACTCTTACATCAGGTTCTTCACCCGCTTCTTGAAAAGTCAAGGATACTATGGCAAACCGGCAGCCTTTCAAGAGCCCAGGAACAGTTTGTCAGAAGCACTATAAGACAGCTGATGATATGTGAAGACATTAATTTAAAATCACACGCGGGTAAAACAAAAGGGTCAGTTGCTATGATAAATACTTCTGATAACCTGCCTGACAATAATTTTCTCTTTTATAAATATGTTCTCAAGAAAAGAGGTTATGATGTGATTTTTACCGGCGGCATTCTCCCCGCATCGGAGGTAGTCGAAATCCATAAAATAAAGTCGTTCGATTACCTGGTTGTAAATTCAAGCGCGTTTGATTTTGCCAGAAAGAAAATCGGGTATTTCAGCAGTATTGGTAAATCCTTATTGATCAGAAAAATAATTCTTACAGATTTTCCCGATGCCCAGGAAAAGAAAATTCCGGAAAACATAATTGTCACCCGGAACCCCGAAGATTTCCTCAGAACTGTTTCTACCCTGAAATAGTATTCATACTGATCTTTAACTTTCTCCCCTGGCAGCCAGATCAGTGAAATATTCCTTTTCCTTACTGAAGTCGATACCCTGGATTTTGGCACTTAAGGAATCAATCCTCGCAAGCATGGTTTCAGCAAAATTCCGGACCTGATTGCCCGGTCCGGGTCTTATCCGGTGTGAAACAGCCTTTGAGATTTTGACTGCCTCCTGCCATAGTTCCATAGTACTTTTATCGAAATAACAGTGCGCAAAGGCATTCCAGATATAGTCCACTGCCAATTCAGAAGGATGAAGCATGTCATTGTCATAAAACCGGTAATCGCGCAGGTCATCCATGAGCAATTCATATGCTGGGAAATATCCTGGCCCTGAGGGATGTTTTAATAGCTCCTCCACAGCTATGAAGAGTATCGATTTGCTAACCTGGTTTCCATGCGCTCCATCCTTCCAGTGACGGACAGGGCTTATTGTAAATACTATTTTCAGTTGCGGGAAGAGCGATTGAAGCCGGTCGAGCTGATTATTCCACAAAGTAATTATGTAGTCGGTCGTAAGAAGTTCCCTGGTAAATTTTGAGGCAGGTATTTTATGGCAGTTCGAAACAATACGGGCGGTTTCATTCCACCTGAAAACCCTGGCGGTACCAAATGTGATGAAAAGGAATCCTGCTGAAGAAAGTATCCTCAATGCTTCTTCAGATTTCCTGTTGATCCTGTTAAGAAGCGCTTCGGGATCGCGTGAGGAAAAATCAGTGTAGTGGTCCAGGCTAATCCAGGTACCGCCATTATTATAAAGATCACCGATTTCATACTTTTTTCTGCCGGTGACGGCATTCAGTGTGCTGCATACCGAAACTGGATTATATACCGTACCTGAAGGATTGATCAACACAGGCATATAGCCAAATTCAAACTGTTTGCCGATGGAGGTTGCAAAGCACGAACCGACGAACATTACCGGATCGTTATAGGTTATCTTCCTGTCAGAAAAAGGTATTTCGAAGGTGGTTCTGAGTTCCATCCTGATAATTAAGCTAATTAGCGAGTCTGGAGTTAATCCAGTTCATTATGTAATCGAAGACCTCTTTTTTAAAGAATTCATTATGAAGTTCATGGTATCCATCTTTCCAAAGCCTGAATTCAGCCAGTTTGGTCTTTGAGGCAAATTCGCGGCTTCCTTCGGGGGAACATATCTTGTCGTCACTGCCATGTATCAGGAGAAGCGGGATCTTAAGATTTGACGCGTTCTTCAAAGCATTTTCAGCAGAGGTCATGGCGTCGTGAAACAGGCTGACTGATATTTTCCCATGATTAAGAGGATCATTTTTATATTTTTCCACAACTTCCTTATCGTGTGAAATATGTTCGACCACCAGACCTGAAGGCTGGATAAGTCCTGGCAAAATATTTTTCATTATCCCGGCCAACCTTACTTTTGATTTGTCGGGCTCAAATGATAGTTTAAGCCATGGTGACGTCACAACCGCTCCTTTCACTTTCGGATTTTTGCGTACAAGGTAGTCCAGCACAATTCCGCCGCCAAGGCTATGCCCGTAAATAAAAAGCGGGGTGCCAGGGAAAGTTTTCCGGCACTCTCTTATCAGAATATCTATCATTTCATCTGTAGTCTCATTGCTTTTTATATGACCCCGTTTACCGTCGGAGCTGCCGTGTCCGGGCAGGTCAACTCCTGTGAAGCCTATCCCCTCCCCTTTGAACAGCTCAGCCCATGCCAGATACCTCTGAATATGCTCCCCGAGTCCGTGAACCAGGATCATCATTGCACGCAGGTTCTCTCCCGGACTTGAAATGAAACCTTTCAGCACCTGAGAGTTACTCAGTCTGATATTAAAATCCATAGCATTTTTTCTTTAAAAATACGAAAGATGAACCGAAAACCACCTATCAGGTCCAGGCAATTTTCAACCTCACCCCATCCAAATAGTCCTCGCGACCCTTCTCCCCGGGAGAGGGACCGGGGTGAGGTCAACAATCATGAGAAGGAGTCGAGTGGCAAGGCAGATTTCCCGAAAAAGCCACAAATGTAATTTATCTGTAATTTAGAATGAACCTGTAAAACATGGTGCAATAATCTTATTTATTGATACTTAAATTTAAATCAATATTAGAATAATTCTGGATTCAAGGGATTATAAGATATTAAGATTTGTTTATCTTTATTTACTTGTATATATTTGTTTCAACAATCAAAAAAAACTAAAATATGACAGCTCATGAATTCAACACCAGTCTGATAGAGATGAAGCATAACCTCCAGAGGTTTGCTATGAGTCTGACATTGGACCGCGATACTGCATTGGATCTGGTCCAGGACACTTACTTGAAAGCTATAACTTACAAGGATAAATTTGTCGATTATACAAATCTTAAAGCCTGGGTATTTACCATCATGAAAAATACCTTTATTAATAATTACAGGCGCAACGTCAAGGAGAACACAATAATCGACGGCACTCAGGATCTCTATTATCTGAATATGCCCCACGACAAAGGATTCATTTCGCCTGAATCAAGCTACGCCGAGGATGAGATCCAGAAAGCCATTGATTCGTTAAGCGATGAATTCAGGATCCCATTCAGGATGCACATCGATGGTTTCAAATACCATGAGATCGCTGAAAAGCTGGGATTAAAAATAGGTACAGTAAAGAGCAGGATATTCTTCACGAGGCAAAAATTGATGCTGATACTGAAAGATTATGATCGTTAGTTGATTACATAGTCAGTTGGTTTTTAGGTTAAGGGGGAAGGCTGAGACAATCAGCCTTTTCCCTTTTGTTTTATTATGATGCCTGTGACCACGAACAAAAGGAACAAGCCCGACACAATCCATGCCCACCTGTTGGGCACTTTCGATTCTGCCCACATTTCATATGGTTCTGTCAGGAAATAGTTTGACTGTACCGGCCAGTTGAGAACATTTGTGGAATCAATAAACCCGTTCGTCCCAGTTACCTGACCGGGCATGACTATCCTTAAAGTATAGTCACGGAAATTTACAAAGACATCATTTACTACCATGTTCATTGAAGAGTCTGCTTCAGCTTTATATTTCAAAGCATTGACTTCTCCGATATACTCCTTTAGAATAACCCCGTTTTCCCATAAGCTGTCGAATTTTTTATCGTCGGCTTCGAGGCGTCTGACAAATTCATCCTCACGGGCTTTTAAAGATTCAAATGATACTTCTTTACCGGCCTTCCCCGCGGTAAGTCTTGTAAATCCGCCAATCCATTCAGAAACAATAGATTTGGCCCACCACCGGTCGGTTTTCTTCTTAACAGTATCACTTAATGCCTTGTATTTAAGACTGTCGGGACCGTTCCTTTTAGATTCATTTATGTTATAGGGAGAATAAAACCAGGCCAGCTCCTCAGGGTTAAGAAAATCGGAAACGGGATAACCATTGGACATTTTTTTGTCGATGGTTTCAGAGAATCGGTAGCCAGTATGGAACCACCTGAAATTTTTACTGAAGGCAGCTTTCCGTGTTATCGATTTGTTGTAGCTGCTGTCAGCATTATAGTCCCGGTTTATTGCCTCAACATTTTTGAACAGCTTCTCTGCCCTCTTTACCCAGACAGTATCGCCGTTTTTACTAATCTCAACTGAATCCCTTACAGTCCAGGTATTATCTAAAGGAATCTGTATATCCGATGCCTTAAACTTGTTTTCCGCGTTTTTTATCTCAATTCTGCGTGTTACGGATCCGTCGGAATGTATCACATCGGTTACAACGGTCTTCGGTTCATTGCACGATGCAACAATTGCAAGTGCTGTTGCTATTATAATTTTTAACTTACTGTTTTTCATAACACTAAAGATTAGATTTTTTGTTTCTTTCCTCTGCCAGTTTCTTTTCAATGGATTCTTTCAGAGCCGGATCTTCTTCGATGATTTTAATAAGGTCGCTATACTTTTCCTGCAATTCATTGTATGAATTGAGAATCTGTTCAAGCTGTTTCCCTGATATTTCAAGATCAGAAGCAGAAATCCTTCGGCCTGTGAGCTTTAGCATCATAAGCTGTTTTTCTATCGCATCATTTAAAACCGGAAATGACTCTGCCTCCGTTGCGATTGCCCGTTTGTTTAAATTATTCACTCCTTTCATGATAATTGTCTGCTGGTGTACAAAGAACAAAACCAATAACGCTGACGCAGTTACAAGGCTTCTCCTTACCCACCCGATATAAATCCAGGCAAAAATGCTTTCAATCAGGTCTGAAAAAGACCTGTGAATTCTGCCAATCCTTCCGATCCTGCCTATGACGTTCTCTTCCATATTCTCAACCCCGTCCAGTTTTGGTGCCGATTGCCTGAGAATACTCAGAACCTTTTTATATTTTTCACTTTCTGATGTCATAATCAAAGATATTTTTCTATCATTCCTGTGATATTTTTTCTTGCATAATGCAGATTTGCTTTGATCAGCGTTTTACTCATCCCGGTAATTTCTGATATCTCGTCATTCGACATTTCTTCAATTTCAGAAAGTACAAACACAGCCTTCTGCCTGGGACTTAGTTTATTAATCAATAAGTTTATCAGCCTGGCTATTTCCTCATTTTCAAGTACCGAAGCAGGCTCTTCAGAAAGGTGGTTCGAGATAACTGCCCATGCCTTATCATCAGGCCTGAATTCGGATTCTCTTTTCTTTTTCCGCAGATGATCATAGCATTTATTGACGACGATCCTGTAGAGCCACGTCCTGAAGCTGGCAGCTGATTTTATTTTATTAAGTTTTTCCCATACAGTGACCATAGTATCCTGAACAACATCCTTTGCCAGATCTTCATCACCCAGAATTCTGAATGCAACCGAGAATGCAAACGGAGAAGCTGATTTAATAACCTCCCTGAAATTCTGCAAATTTCCTTTTCTGCATTGCTCTATAAGTCCCTGATCAATCAAGCTTGTTTGAACTTTTTCTAATAAGACGCTATTATTAGAGAAAGGTAAAAAACATATAGTAATTTTATTGTGAAAAAGTTAACAATCCATTATGCAGAAGATAATTAAAATCGCGACAGATCGAAAGAACGGGTTATACGATATTACTAAAGATGTAACAGCCATCATAACTGAAAGCGGCATCAGTACAGGGATTGCATCTGTTTATGCCCGTGGATCAACGACCGGAATAATGATCCAGGAAAACTGGGATCAGTCGGTTCAGAATGATGTAGTCACTTTGCTCAGCCGACTGGTGCCTTCAGGTGTCTGGGAACATGACAGACAGGATGATAATGGTGATGCCCATCTAAAATCGGGACTTATAGGAGCATCGGAGAATATACCGGTTGTAGATGGTAAGCCTGGACTCTCAACATGGCAGAATATTTTCTTCTGTGAGTTTGACGGTCCAAGGCAGCAGAGGGAAATTGTAGTTACGGTTATTGGGGAAAAGTAGGGATTTGAACTAAAACATACTATTTACCCTGGGATGCGCTCCCCTGATCCCCTTTAGGGGGTTGGGGGCGAACTTCACATGGGATCACTGGTGGCAGCAACAATATTCCTCATCAGCTGTTCATATTTCACCCTTCCGATAGCTGATCGTTCGAACAATTCTGAGAATTGCTCCCTTGAAAGGTTGAGCCAGTCATTAAGGCTCATTGCAGCAACTTCTTCATTTATTGCAAACTCCGGGGTTCTGTTTTGTTTGGCTTTATTGTTCCATGGACAAACTTCCTGGCACCTGTCGCAGCCGTAGATCCTTCGTCCCAGCAGGGGTATCAGCTGCTCAGGGATTGGCCCCCTGTTCTCAATTGTAATGTTGGCAATGCATTTTCTTGCATCAATTGTCCTGTTTTCATTTATTGCTTCCGTAGGGCATGCTTCAATACATTTTCTGCAATCCCCGCAATAATCTTCCCTGACAGGATTATCATAATCAAGGTCAATGCTGAGTATCAGGGTACCTATAAAGAAGAATGATCCTAAGCTTTTGTTAATCAGAACTGAATGACGACCCTGCCATCCCAGTCCGGCTTCTCTGGCCCATGGCTTTTCCAGGAGGGGTGCGGAATCGACAATTACTCTTCCTTTGGCTTCCGGTTCAACAACTCCTGATCCATGTCAGAAGATTCTCAAGCTTCTCAGAAATAACATCATGGTAATTTATCCCATAAGTATATCTTGAAAGCAAGGGAGCCTCAGGATCCTTTTGCCCGATTTTCAGAATAGTAACCTAACCCTGTGACCACAAGTGATTTTGCACCAGGTAATAAACTTGCAGGATCAAGCCGGTTTTCGATATTCCTGCCAAGATATCCCATTTTATCATTCATTCCTGTATCAATCCAGGTTCTCAGGCGCGGACCATATTCATCAAGTGAACGTGCTTTTGCAACTCCGCATAAGTCGAAGCCAAGTTCAAAAGCCTTTTGCTTTATATGGTCCGTTAGATTATTCATATACAGGGTAGAAATAATTAATTTTACAGAAAACCCAGTTCAAGTTTTGCTTCCTCGCTGAGCATGCTTTTATCCCAGGGGGGATTGAAAGTTAGTTTAAGTTCACAATCCTTCACTCCTTTTGTTCCCGCCACCTTGTATTTCACCTCTTCGATGAGCTCATCAACCATCGGACAGTTTGGAGCGGTGAGGGTCATGGTAATATGCGCAACATGATCATCGTCAAGAATTATATTATAGATAAGCCCGAGATCATAAATATTTACCGGTATCTCAGGATCATAAATTGTCTTGAGCACCTGTACTATTCTTGTTTCTATGTCGAGTTGTTCAGAAGGTTCCATTGCAATTTTGTAGTTTGTTTTTAAACCTGCTCTTGCCCCTTCCTGGAAGGGGATCTTCAAGTATTCCAATTCGCTTTTTCTTAAACTTCCTTACTCTGAGCTCTTAGCTCTGAGCCCTTTGCTTTGTATGCCATTGCATAAAGCTTCATCTGCTTCACCATTGCAAGCAATCCGTTCGACCTTGTGGGTGACAGGTTCTGCCGTAAACCAATCCTGTCGATGAAATAGAGATCAGATCTAATAATTTCATCGGGAGTGCGTCCGGAAAGCACTTTTATAAGCAGGGCAATAATTCCTTTTGTTATTATTGCATCGCTGTCGGCCGAGAAAGAGATCAGATGGCCGTCATATTCAGGACGCAGCCATACCTTTGACTGGCAACCCTCAATGAGATAGTCTGTGGTTTTGAACCTGGGATCTATTACCGGAAGACTCTTTCCAAGGTCGATGAGAAGGTTATATTTATCCATCCAGTCTTCAAACAGTGAAAACTCGTCAATAATGCTATCCTGAATTTCGTTTATGGTCATACCTTCTCTATGAAAACATGCTGATCACCTTTTCAATTCCTGTGCCAAGAACATCGATTTCTTCGGTTGTGTTGTAAAAACACATCGAAATTCTTACTGTGCCTTCTATCCCGAAACGTGTCATTACCGGCTGTGCGCAATGGTTTCCGGTTCGCACTGCTATTCCCATTTTGTCGAGGATCGTGCCGGTGTCATACTGATGAATATCCTTCAGAAGAAATGAAATAGTGGAGATCTTATTCGGTGAGTCACCGAATATCCGCAGGTTCTTTATACCCAGTAATTTTTTTGTGGCATATTCCAGAAGCATCTTTTCCCTGGCAGCGATCTCCTCTCTTCCGGTATCGGTGACATAATCAAGCGCTCTGGCCAGACCTATAGCTCCTGCATAATTCATTGTTCCTGCCTCGAATTTGAAGGGAAGCTCGTTATAAGTGGTTTTTTCAAAAGTCACTTTTTCTACCATATCACCACCACCCTGGTAGGGAGGCAATTCCAACAGCCATTTTTCCTTGCCGTACAACACTCCGATACCGGTAGGACCGTAAATCTTATGCCCAGAAAATGCATAGAAATCACAATCCATCGATACAACATCAACAATCCCATGCTGGACGCCCTGCGCTCCGTCGACCAGAACCGGGATATTCTCCGAATGTGCAATGTCAATTATTTCTTTAACCGGAAGAATGATACCAAGGGCATTTGATGCCTGCGAAACAGCCACAATTTTTGCTTTCGGTGAAAGGAGTTTCTTGAATTCATCAATCAGGATTTCTCCCTTATCACTGACAGGAATGATCCGAAGCCTTGCATTTTTACGCTCACACAGCATCTGCCACGGAACAAGATTGGCATGATGTTCCAGTGAACTTATAATTATTTCGTCGCCCTCCTTAATATATTTCTCGCCGAATGAAAAGGCAATTGCGTTAATGGAGCCTGTTGTTCCTGAAGTAAATACGATCTCCTCTCTTTTTGAGGCATTAATGAATGCCCTGACCTTTTCCCGAGCATTTTCATATGCTTCCGAAGTCATATCGCTCATCGCGTGTACGCCCCTGTGGATATTCCCATTATACTTCGTGTAAACTTCTCTTATTGCATCAAGCACACACAGAGGTTTCTGTGTTGTGGCTCCATTATCAAAATAGATAAGCGGTTTGCCGTAAACCTTAACACTGAGAATTGGGAAGTCAGCTCTTATTTCGGAAATTTTCTTCACCTGAACTAGATTTTACATGCATTTTACCATACAGCTGGCACAACGGGAAAGCTCTCCTTTAAGCCTCTGCATCACCAGGTTATCCATCCGTTCGCGGAGTGGTTCAACCTTTATGTTCTGTATCACCTCATGGGCAAACCCAAACATCAGCATCAGCCTTGCCTGACGCTTGTCGATCCCACGTGACTGCATATAGAACAGGGCATCATTATCGAGCTGGCCTACTGTAGCTCCATGGCTGCATTTTACATCATCAGCATAGATCTCAAGCTGGGGCTTGGTATCCATTTTGGCATCGTCAGTCAGAAGGATATTATTGTTCTTCTGATAGGCTAAAGTACCCTGTGCATCCCGGGCAACGAAGATCCGCCCGTTAAATGCACCTGTCGCCATCTCATCAAGGACTCCCTTGAAAAGCTGATTGCTTGTACAATTCGGGAATGCATGGTCTACATTTACAAAATTGTCGACATGCTGGAACTTGTCTGAGAGAAACAGGCCGTAAGAGTTGCACTCCGCCCCTTCTCCGCCCAGGTAGTGATATGTGCTGTTACGGACTAATCCGCCATGCAGGGTGATATTGTTTGAAGAAGCATAGCTGTTTTTCTCCTGGTGAATGAATGTATTGGTAACCTTACAGGCATTGTTATGTTCGTTCTGTACCCTTATTATTTCAAAATGAGCGTTCTCGCCCACATGAACTTCAGTAACAGCATTTGTAAGGAATTTGCCTGGAGAAAGGGTGTGGTCGCAGATTATTACAGTAAATTCAGCATTCTCCTCAACTATCATCAGGTTCCTGTGCTGATTGAAGGTATCCTCTTTCGAATCGACAAGGCTGACAATCTGAACGGGTTTCCTGAGAACAGCCCCCTTTGGAGCATAAATAAAAATGCCGTCGGAAGCCATCGCGGTATTAAGGTGGATCAGACCGTCCGTTTCACTTTTGGCATACTTTCCGTAATGTTTCCGGATCAGATCAGGGTATTTTTTGGCAGCCTCATTCAGGCTCCCAATCACAATGCCACCGGGCAGTTCCCTCAACTTCCCGTTTATTGTAGGGTAAAACCCATTTAAGAGAACCACTCCATGGGCATCAAGATCTGTTACATCGCATCTGAATTCTTCTGCCTTCAGAAAATCAGATTCATCGGGAATGAAATAGCTCTGGTAATCGTGCTTAAAGAATAGAATCAAGATTGGTGTATTTGTAAGCCTCATTCTTTTTAGTTGGTATTCCAAGCTGGCTGAACCTTTCAAAGGCAGGTTGCCTGAAAGAATTAATGAAGGAAGTGGAACCCTCTTCAATCTTCCTGATATTGCCGGTATAAGAGATCGAGATACCTGTCGGTTATTTCAGTTTTTACTTCCATCTCAGTCCTGATTATCAACCTCTTTTTTGATCCAGTCGTAGCCTTTGTCCTCAAGTTCAAGTGCCAATTCCTTTCCCGATGTTTTTACAATGCGGCCGTCGTACATAACATGAACAACATCCGGAATTATATAATCGAGCAGGCGCTGGTAATGGGTGATCACAATTGTGGAATTATCGGGCCGCTTAAGCTTGTTTACTCCGTTTGCAACTATCCTTAAAGCATCTATATCAAGTCCCGAGTCTGTTTCATCGAGTATTGCAAGCTTAGGCTCAAGCATTGCCATCTGGAAGATCTCATTCTTCTTTTTTTCACCACCCGAGAAACCTTCATTTACTGATCTGTTGGCAAGCTTTGAATCAATCTCAACAAGTTCTTTCTTTTCACGCATAAGCTTCAGAAAGTCAGATGCCGACAGAGGCTCAAGCCCTTTAAATTTCCTGTGTTCATTGACAGCTGTTTTCATGAAATTAACCATGCTTACTCCTGGTATTTCAATCGGATACTGGAACCCCAGGAAGATCCCCTCTTTGGACCGGTCCTCAGGAGCCATTTCCAGAAGGTTCTTCCCGAAATATGTTACTTCCCCTTCTGTAACCTCAACAAATTCCCTGCCTGCCAGTACTGCTGCCAGGGTGCTTTTACCCGATCCGTTAGGGCCCATAATTGCATGTATCTCTCCCGGTTTCACTTCCAGACTGATGCCCTTGAGAATCTGCTTGCCCTTCGATGGAAGCTTTTAAATTTTTAATAATCAGCATAATATATTATAATGGTGTTTTAAATAAATTTTAACCTACGCTGCCTTCGAGGCTTATCTGAAGAAGTTTTTGAGCTTCAACAGCAAACTCCATAGGGAGTTTATTTATCACCTCTCTTGCATATCCGTTAACGATCAGGCCAACAGCATCCTCGGTGGAAATACCCCTCTGGTTGCAATAAAATATCTGATCCTCTCCTATTTTCGATGTTGTGGCTTCATGTTCCACGATGGCGGTCTGGTTATCGACTTCAATATATGGGAATGTATGTGCACCGCATTTATCTCCGAGCAGTAATGAATCGCATTGTGAGAAATTCCGTGCATTTGTGGCATTCTTTAGCACTTTTACCAATCCCCGGTAACTGTTATTTCCATGTCCTGCCGAGATACCCTTTGACACAATAGTGCTTCTGGTATTTTTACCGATATGGATCATTTTTGTCCCTGTATCGGCCTGCTGATGGTTATTTGTCACAGCAACCGAATAAAACTCACCTGTCGAATTGTCCCCTTTGAGGATGCATGACGGGTACTTCCAGGTAATTGCTGATCCGGTTTCGATCTGTGTCCATGATATCTTTGAGTTCTCACCCCTGCACAATTCCCCTCTTTGTAACAAAATTGAATATTCCACCTTTCCCTTCCTTATCACCCGGGTACCAGTTCTGAACAGTTGAATATTTGACTTCAGCATTGTTTTCAGCGATGATCTCAACGATAGCTGCATGAAGCTGATGTTCATCCCTCATCGGTGCAGTACATCCTTCAAGGTAGCTTACATATGCCTCCTCGTCAGCAACAAGGAGTGTGCGTTCGAACTGTCCGGTATTTGCAGAATTGATCCTGAAATAGGTCGACAATTCCATCGGGCACCTTACGCCTTTCGGGATGTAGCAGAATGATCCGTCGCTGAAAACTGCAGAATTCAGTGAAGCAAAAAAATTGTCGGTGTAGGGCACGACCGTTCCCATATATCTTTTGACAAGTTCAGGGTATTCCCTGACCGCTTCGCTGAATGAACAGAAAATAATTCCCAGTTCAGCAAGAGTCTCCCTAAAGGTGGTCTTTACCGAAACGCTGTCAAGAACTGCATCCACAGCTACTCCCGAAAGATGTTTTTGTTCCTCAAGAGGAATACCAAGCTTGTCGAAAGTTCTTTTTAAGCTCCGGGTCAATATCATCAACGTTATTTAGGAGCAGCCTTTTTACGCGGAGCAGCATAGTAAATAATGTCCTGATAATTGATCGGAGGTATCCTAAGGTTTGCCCATCCGGGCATTTTCATCGTTTGCCAGTGACGAAATGATTTCAGTCGGAATTCAAGCAGCCATTCAGGCTCATTCTTCTTTCGCAGATATAAGTCTTATAACATCTTCATTGAGTCCCCTGGGGATAATTTCAGTGTCAATATCCGAATAAAAGCCATATTTGTATTCGCCTGATGTAACGTCATTTATAATCTTATCCTGGTCTTTTTCCATCTTAACAGTTTAACTTCCCCAGTGCTCTTAATAATCCTTGTAGGACTGGGGTAAAAATTTGATTTTCAAATTTCCTTAATTGTATTTAATCTAAATAAAGATACAAAAATATTAAAATTATTAGGATTCGGAAACTATTCATACCAAAATTTAATGAACCTTTAACTGCAATGGATCATTGAAATGCTGCCTAAATATCAGGAATTAAAAGGAAAAATATTTTTATATTGCGCCCTTTCAAATAATTAAGGAACCTGTAGCATCAGAATTATGCATAAGTTGGCAAATACACTCTCTCCGGAAAAGCAGCAAAAAGCTGTTATTATCATTTATCATACTTGTTTTCACCATTTTGTCTGTTTGCTTCCGGAGGTACGGCGCCATCGATAGGACCAGTACGGATTGAGTTTATCATATTCGGACTTATTCTCCTTGGTGTTGCTTTATTCCATAAGCAGACCTTCTGGGTTGCTGTCATCGGATTAGCTGTACTTCTTACATTTAAGCTGGTCTTTGCGCAGGGTTTTAACCTTTACGAACATTTTTTCGGCACAACACCTTTTGGCGAACAGCTTATGAACAAGGACCTCAGGCAGGGGGAATGGGGAATTATACTGAACCTTCTCGGATTGCTTCTTGGATTTGCTGTCCTTTCAAAAATATTTGAAGAATCAGGAGTTCCTGATATCCTTCCGAGATATCTGCCTGATGACTGGAAAGGTCCGTTCCTTTTACTGATTGTTTTGTATTTGTTCTTTCCTCATTCCTCGACAATATAGCTGCAGCTCTGATCGGAGGTACAATTGCCCTGGTCGTTTTCAAAAACAAGGTACATATAGGCTACATTGCTGCACTAGTTGCGGCAAGCAATGCAGGAGGATCTGGGTAGCGTTGTTGGTGATACAACAACAACCATGATGTGGATCGACGGAGTATCCGCTCTTAATGTTCTGCATGCTTATGTTGCTGCAGGTACTGCTCTGATATTCTTTGCATGGTTTGCTGCACATCAGCAGGACAAATATCAGAGGATCCAGAAAAATGCCAGTCCTGATGCAAAAATCGACTGGGTGAAATTATTCAATGTTGCGCTCATTCTTATCGGCGCCATCGTTTCAAATATCCTTTATGACATGCCCGCTCTCGGTGTCTGGATCGCCATTGTAATTGGCACCTTTCTCCGTCCGGTTCCCTGGAAAGAGGTTCCCGGCGCCATCAAGGGTACAATTTTCCTTCTCTGCCTTGTTACCTGTGCTTCAATGATGCCTGTCGAGGAACTGCCAAATGCATCGTGGGTCACAGCTCTTGCCCTCGGATTCCTTTCAGCCGTATTTGACAATATCCCACTTACAAAGCTTTGCCTCGACCAGGGACATTATGACTGGGGTATGCTGGCATATACTGTCGGATTCGGAGGTTCAATGATATGGTTCGGATCGTCGGCAGGGGTAGCTATAACAAATAAGTTTCCGGAAGGACGAAATGTTCTGCTCTGGGTCAAACAAGGATGGCATATTGCTGCGGCTTATATAATCGGATTTCTGGCGCTTTATCTGACACTCGGTTGGGAACCAGCTGATAATAACGAACATAAGATCATCAACTGTCCGGTTCCTGGCTGCCCGATGGCAAATAAAACGGAAGCATCAATAAATCCTGCAACTATAGATTATTTCGGGCCTTTACCTCTAAATCCCCCAGGGGAGACTAATTCAGGAGAAGGGTCGCGATAGCTATCGGGACAGGTATGAGGTTCTACTTAGATTCCCTGTATTCCTTCAAGAGATTCTGAAAAATTTCCTTCACAGATGAGATTCTTGTGGCCCTGAATGCATTTGCACCGGCGAAGGCATAACCGTTTTCAAAGTTGCCCTTCAATGCATTAATAAGGGCAATAATTATACAATAGGGACTTTTGTCAATATCACATGTCTTGATGCATTTAAACGGGCATTTTTTTGGTTGTTTTTTTCCTTCCCTGACCCTTGTGATAAAGTTGCTCAGGATCGCCCGGCCTGGCATTCCTACCGGACTTTTAATAATTTCAATATCCTTTTCAGAAGCATTAATATATGATTGTTTAAATGCATCCGATGCATCGCACTCATTGGTTGTAACGAAAATGGTTCCCATCTGAACGCCTGATGCACCCAGCTCCATAATATTATGAATGTCTTCACCTGTGTATATTCCTCCGGCTGCAATCAATGGAATGGGCTGGTCATATTTTTCTTCGAAGGTCCTGAGTTCGGTTACGATCTCAGGGACCAGTTTTTCGAGCTTATAATTGCTGTCTGCAATCTGCTCTTCCTTGAATCCCAGATGACCACCAGCTTTAGGTCCCTCAACTATAACAGCATCAGGAAGATAATTAAAATTTGATTTCCATTTCTCACAAATTATCTTGGCGGCCCGGGCTGATGAAACTATGGGAACGAGCTTTGTCTTGCTGCCCTTCTTTAAAAAAGATGGAAGGTCAAGAGGAAGGCCGGCCCCGGCTACAATTATATCTACCTTTTCAGCAATAGATGTTTTAATCATGTCTGCGAAATTTGACATTGCAACCATTACATTAACACCTATTATACCTTTTGTTCTTTCCCTTGCCTTACGTATTTCCTCCTTAAGCCCGTGAATGCTTGCCTCCAGAAAGTTACCTGAAAAATCTTTGTATAATAGTCCAAGTCCGGCGCTTGAAATAATCCCTACACCACCTTCATTCGCAACTGCAGATGCCAGACCTGAAAGTGAAATTCCGACTCCCATCCCACCCTGAAATATTGGCACGGCAACAGCCAGAGTGCCAATTCTTAATTCTTTCATCGAATTTTTAATTTTGCCCAAAGATAGACTATTACTGACACCGGAAGGCCCTGAAAGACAGTATTTAACACAAAATCAGGGATTAAATTCACTTTATTTAACAATTCCGGGCATTTAGTGAACCGCGGAATCGGTTTCATTGTTTAAATATCGGATATGACTCTCTGTGCCTGTAATTGATATCCTGAAATTGAAGAAAAATCCTACCTTTAAAGTCATAAAAATATTCGAATTATGAAAAAACTATTCATATTATCAATAGTCTCAGTGATTGGGGTTTTCAATCTCTTTGCCGACACCGAAAAAGAGATAAAGGCAGGAATCAGGCACGTTACCGTATATCCCGACAGGGCTCAGATAAATCACGAAACCAATGTAGAAATTCCTGCTGGAATGACGACGCTCAGGCTCGGAGGCCTTTCGCCATACATCGATGCTCAGAGCATCCAGGTAAAAGGATTCGGCGATTTCATCATTATGTCAGTTAACCTGCAGAATAACTATCTCCAGAACCTTGAAGACCTGCCGGAAGTGAAAAGCATACGGACCCAGATTGAGGCTCTGCAGCTAAAAGTTGAAGATGAAAAGGCTGCATTATCAGTGCTTAAGGAGAAGGAAGCTTTTCTTGTTGCAAACAGGGCAATCCTTGTAAAGGAAACAACATTCTCAGTTGAGCAGCTGAAAAATGTAATGGAACTTTATACAAACAATATGGATCAGGTTACCACTTCAACCCTGAAAAAGAACAGGCTGATAAAGGATTATGAAAAACAGATTGCAGCTCTACAGCAACAAATTTCCGACAAGATGGGCAAAGCAGCTGCCGTCAGGTGAAATCGCTGTAACCGTCTCAGCAGAGAAACCTGTTTCAGGCAGACTCACTTTCAGCTATGTTGTGACGAATGCAGGATGGTACCCGTCATATGATATCCGGGTTGACGATATCACAAAACCGGTCAATCTGTTCTATAAAGCAAATGTCTTCCAGAATACAGGTGTGACATGGAAAGATGTAAAGCTCAGCTTTTCAAATGCAACACCCTGGATTGCAGGTGACGTACCGGTGCTTAATCCATGGTTTATTGATTATTATAACCCGGTACCTGTTGTGCGGGTAAGGGGGGTTGCTTCAGGAGTAAAAAGAAGCCAGATGCCTGAAATGGCAGCAATGGATAAAAAAGTGGAGGTCGCGGAAGCTGCTGAACTGGCTGAAGCTGTTCCTGTTCCTGTTGAAAAGAGAACAGGCGAAACGACTGTAACCTTTGATATTACAACTCCATATTCAATTGCATCGGACGGAAAGATGCAGACCATTGAAATACAGCGCACCAACACACCTGCTGAATACAAGTACGTTACCATTCCCAAACTGTCACCCATTGCATACCTCACAGGAAATATCACTGACTGGGCAAAACAGAGTCTGATAGGTGGAGAAGCCACACTTTATTTTGAAAACACTTTCGTCGGGAAATCCTATCTTAATGTTAATCAATTAACAGATACACTTACAATTTCACTTGGCACAGACAACAGCATTCTTGTCAAAAGAGAAAAAAGGCAGGATTTCACAAGCAGAAAGGTTCTGGGCTCAAACAAGACTGAAACATATTCCTTCCTGATAACAGTAAGAAACAATAAATCAACTCCGATAAGAATTACGGTGAATGATCAGATCCCTGTTTCTTCAAACAGCGGAATTGAAGTGGATGCCCAGGAATTGTCGGGAGGCAGACATCAATTCCCAGACAGGGGAAATAAAATGGGATCTTTCGATTAAACCGCAGGAAACAAAGCAGTTGGTCCTTACTTATTCAGTGAAATATCCTAAAGATAAAACTGTCATTCTCGAATAAAAGCTTGTCAACAATTATGAAAATTCTCGGCAACCTCATCTGGCTTATTTTCGGCGGGATTATCATCGCTATTGAATATTTTGTCGGCAGTCTGATACTAATGATAACAATTATCGGGATACCGTTTGGCCTTCAGACACTCAAGATGGGCTGGCTTGCTCTCTGGCCGTTTCGGACGGACCAGCAGGGTGCAGACAAGGGCTTCAGGCTGCCTCTATATTTTTATGAATATTCTCTGGCTCCTTTGCGGTGGGTTATGTATTGCCATCACTCATGCTTTTTTTGGTGTTTTGCTTTGCATAACAATAATTGGTATTCCGTTCGGAAAACAGCATTTCAAACTCACGGAAGTGGCGATTAATCCATTTGGGCGTGATATTGTCCGAATCTGACATAAAACCTCTTTATCCGCAGATATCTGCTCAATCTGCGGGAAAATATAAAAAGGTTTCTTTGTCTCCCGCCAGATCTCGCTGATTTTCGCAGATTAAGAAATAAATTCACTTTAAATGAGCGACACTGAAAATAAAAATACCCCGATCCGGAGCTTCGGAAAGTTCGGTTTGATCGACCATATTACCGACAAGGCTGTTCCGCTGAATAAAAGTACCTTGTCCGGTGTTGGCGATGACGCAACAGTAATTGATTCCGGTACAAATCTGACTCTTGTTTCAACCGATCTTTTGCTTGAAGGAATTCATTTCAACCTTGTATACACTCCCCTTAAACACCTTGGATATAAAGCTGTTATAAGGGCTGTTTCGGATATTTATGCAATGAATGGCACTCCCGGACAAATCCTCATAGCCCTCGGGATAAGCGCCAGGTTTACAGTCGGAGCAGGTGGATGAACTTTATGAAGGAATCTATCTTGCCTGTAAAAAATACGGAGTCGATCTTGCAGGAGGCGATACAACCAGCTCCCTTACAGGACTTACAATTGGCGTTACTGCGATCGGTATTGCCGAAAAGGACAGGATCGTCAGAAGAGACACAGCTAAACCTAATGATCTTATCTGTGTTACCGGCAACTTCGGTGCATCCTATATGGGACTGCAGGTACTTGAGAGGGAAAGGAAACTGTTCGATAAGGATAAGACCTTCCAACCTGATCTTACAGGGTATGAATATATAATTGAACGGCAGCTAAAGCCGGAGTTCCCTGCGGATTTGACTAGAGAGCTGAGAGAAGCAGGAATAATCCCGACATCTATGATAGATGTTTCTGATGGTCTCGCATCCGATCTTTTACATATATGCAAGCTTATCGGGCACGGGTTGCCGGGTCTTTTACAATAAGATCCCAATTGACACTGAAACCTGTAAGGCTGCTGAAGAATTCAAACTCGATCCAATAATACCTGCACTTAACGGCGGAGAAGACTATGAACTGCTTTTTACCGTACCGCTCGAAAATACTGACAAAATAAGGAGCATTACGCTGTAAGGATGATCGGTCATATGACATCCTCCGACCAGGGTTATTTGCTCATCAGCGAAGAAGGTGCTGAAATTGAACTTAAAGCACAGGGCTGGGAAAAAGGAGTAGTGATCTTTACCTTGGACCCCGTATTATTCCGCGTTCCGACTTTCTGATAAACTGAAGTATGTAATCCCTGTCGGGTGAAGGAGAGAATTTATTTTCGATATGGTCAAGAGCCTGTGAAACATTCATTCCATTCTGATATATTGCCCTGTAGATATTGTGTATCTCATTGATCCTTTCTTTTTTGAATCCTCGTCTGGAAAGACCTACTACATTTAATCCCATGTATGACAGTGGATCACGTTCGGCTTTGATATAGGGAGGAACATCCAATCTGACCTTGCATATTGGCCCGATAATAACATGGCTACCTATGCGACAAAACTGGTGAACAAACGTACCACCGCCAAAGATAACCCAGTCGTCAACTTTTGCTTCCCCTGCCAAACCTGAAATATTTCCAATTATACAATTATCCCCGACACTACAATCATGACCAACATGGGAATATGCCATTAGCAAACAGTTACTGCCGACAACCGTTTTACCGACTGCCGCAGTACCCCGGTTTATTGTAACCCCTTCCCTTACAATAGTGTTTTCACCTATTTCGGCAGTGGTTTCTTCTCCATGGAATTTAAGGTCCTGTGGAATACCTGAAATAATTGCTCCAGAGAAAATCTTGCATTTTTTGCCAATGCGGGCCCCATCGAGAATGATTGAACTTGGGCCAATACATGTCTCATCACCAATTACAACATTTCCAGCAACATAGCTAAAAGGTTCTATAGTAACATCTTTACCTATTTTCGCATCTGGATGGATATAAGCTAAATGTGAGATCATTATTTTTTATTTATTCTTTATTACTTGTGCGGTCATCTCTCCTTCAGTAACAAGATGATTTCCAACAAATGCCTGTCCGGACATAGTTACGATCCCTTTTCTAACAGGTTCCATCAGTTCCATCCGGAGAATGATGGTGTCACCGGGCACAACTTTTTGTCTGAATTTAAGTTTATCGATTTTAAGAAAATAAGTAGAATATTTTTCCGGTTTATCGACTGTGCTAAGGACAAGCAATCCTCCACACTGAGCCAGGGCTTCGACGAGGAGTACTCCGGGCATTACTGGTTCATCAGGAAAGTGACCCTGGAAAAATGGCTCGTCGAAAGTAACATTTTTTATACCCACCACTGTAGTTGCGTCCAGCGAAATAATTTTGTCGACCAGCAGGAAAGGATATCTGTGAGGCAGGCGTTTTTTGATATCTTCCACGTTAAAAACGGGGGGAACATCCGGATCATAAACCGGAATATTGATCTTGGAATGTGCTTTTTTTATTTCCTGTCTGATAAGTTTTGCAAGTCTTGTATTGGCGAAGTGGCCGGGCCGTGTAGCGACTACTTTTCCTTTGATTGGCTGTCCGACCAGTGTCAGATCGCCCAAGACATCCATCAGTTTATGCCTGGCCGGTTCATTTGGGTACCGTAATTCTGTGTTATTAAGTATCCCGGCAGTATGTTTTGTTATACCCGACCTGTTAAAAAGCTTTGCGATACGGTCAATCTCCTCCTGCTCCACTTCCTTCTCCAGAATAACTACGGCATTATCAAGGTCTCCGCCTTTAATTAATCCCAGTTTATGAAGAGGTTCAAGCTCATGGAAAAAAACAAAAGTACGGCTTTTACTTATCTCCTTTTCAAAATCATTTATTGAATCGAGAATTGCATACTGATTACCAAGAATCCTTGAATTATAATCTATCAGGACATTAATACTCAGATGATCATCGGGGTAAATAATGAGGTCAACCCCACGTTCTTCATCAGAATATGTAATTTTTTGTTTGACAACAAAGTAATTTCTTTCTTCTTTTTGATCGAGTAAAACCAACTGACTTGATTGCTTCGGTAAATGCCCAGGCTGCTCCTCCCATAATCGGTGCCTCCGGACCATCAAGTTCAATAATGGCATTGTCAACAGATAACCCGTGCAAAGCGGCAAGGGCGTGTTCAATCGTTGCTACCGAAGCATTGTTCTGGACAAGTGTTGTACCTCTTGATGTATCTGTGACCTGCTCAGCCAAAGCATCTATCATAGGCTTTCCGGGAAGATCGGTCCTGCAAAACTTATATCCGTGATTGGCCGGAGCCGGTTTGAATGTAATTGTTACGGATAACCCTGTATGTAATCCTTTTCCGGTTAGACTAACCTCTTTTGCAAGGGTTCTTTGTTTCTCACTCATTAGTTCATGATCTGTTATTTGAGAATTCGGGTACAAAAAAAATTAAAAAAAATAAACAATCAAATTAATAAATGCCAAGATAGGTTTAAATATCAATTTTCAGGCAGTCCTTTCTTTTTTAAGCAATTCAATCTGTTTTTCCAATCCCTCTATCCTTTTCTTGAGATCAGGTAGTATTCTGAAAACGATTGAGGATCTGTAAAAGTCTCTATAGTCAATTGCAGGATAACCTAATATGATCGAGTTCTCTTTTTTAATATCGCCTGGAATTCCCGATTGTGCTCCGATTTTTACTCCATCAGCAACTTTAAGATGACCGGCAATTCCGACCTGTCCTCCAAACATACAGTTTTTACCGATTTTTGAAGATCCTGCAATACCTGTCTGGCCTGCCATAACAGTATTTTCACCGATCTCCACGTTATGCCCGATCTGAATCAGGTTATCAAGCTTTACACCCTTCCGTATAATCGTTGAACCCATTGTAGCACGGTCGATGGCAACATTGGCTCCAATCTCGACATTATCCTCAATCACCACATTCCCGATCTGCGGTATCTTCATAAATTCACTCTCCGACTGGGGTGCAAATCCAAATCCATCGCTGCCAATGACGGTGCCGGCATGAATGACACAATTCGCCCCTATTATACAATCGTGATATATTTTGACTCCCGGGTATAAAGTGCAATTCTTTCCGACAATCGTGTTGTCTCCCAGATAAACCTGCGGATATACAGAACACTCATCCCCAATTTTGCAATTTTCCCCGATATAAGCACACGGACCTATATAGACATCCCTGCCAATAATTGCTGTCGGTTCAATAACGGCTGAAGCGGTGTATACCTTTTTTCCTGGGGCGCTCCTGGTCGACAAGACGAAGAAGCGAAGCAAATGCCTCATAAGCGTTTTCAACCTTTATAAGTGTTGCTTCCACTTTTCCTGACGGGATAAAATCCTTATTTACAAGAACAATTGAAGATTTGGTAGTATACAGGTAATGTTCATACTTTGGATTTGCAAGAAATGAGAGAGCTCCCTGCATGTCCTTCTTCGATCTTTGCAACCGTATTGACTTTTATTTCAGGATCCCCTTCAATCTCTCCTTTAAGGAAATCCGGCTATTGTTGCAGCATTAAATTCCATAATATATGATGTTTTAAATGCATTCTTTAGGATAGCACAGGTAGTACTTTGTAACCCTTTCGGAAAGCTGCCTGTGATCGAACATATCTGAAACCGTTGTTATATCGGCAGTTGTTCCGTTTTTAAGCAAAATCCTCACCTCAGGTGCAGAAGGAGCGAAAGTAAGGTTGGAAATAGTACCTGTGAAAACATAATACTCAGTAAGTGCGGCTGATGTCTGCATCAGCTTTCCGGTCAGGTCCTTCAGCCGCATGATCTTCCCTTCGGAAAACGGTTCATTCTGCAGTTCGATGGCAAAAAGATTCCTGCTTATCAACCTGCCTGCCAGGTCTGATAGCACCTTGTCGGAATGATCGCTCCAGTATTTGGCCGAAGCAAGAACATCAGTATCATCAAGTCGGGTAAAGTGAAAGGCTACCAATTCCGGGAGTGAAAGCCTCCCGTTCCGTCAAGATCCTGCGGACCAATGTCGTTATAAAGGAAGAATCTCAAGGGAAGGAGTTGCATAAAGATCTGCTTTGTTCATAGCCAGCTCTTTGGCCCGTTTAAGCACTTTACCAGCAGGCTTTCGGATGAAATGACTGTTTTATGCATATAAACCTGCCAGTACATCAGCCTTCGGGCAATCAGGAACTTTTCAAGCGAATAGATTCCCTTTTCGTCGACTACCAGACTGTCGTTCACCACATTAAGCATCCTTATTATCCTTTCCGATCCAACCGAACCCTCAATAACTCCCGTAAAAAATGAATCACGCCTGAGATAATCCAAGCCTGTCCATATCCATCTGTCCGGCGATCAGCTCGTGAAAAAACTTTCTCCTGCAGGTCCCGGTAAAAATCTCTATTGCAAGTTCAAGCCTCCCGTTAAAATCCTCATTCAGCTTTTTCATAAGCATCAATGAGAGATCCTCATGCGTTATCCCGTTTATTATTGAAGTCTCCAGTGCGTGTGAAAACGGGCCGTGACCAATATCGTGAAGAAGTATTGCAGCCAGGGTTGCTTCTTCTTCTTCCTGTGAGATATCTACATTTTTGCCTTTCAGAGTTTTCAGCGCCATATCCGTCAGATAGAGAGCGCCCAGGCAATGCTGGAACCTGCTGTGATTTGCCCCGGGATAAACGAAACTGGTAAGTCCAAGCTGTTTAATATTCCTCAGCCGCTGAAACCATGGGTGTTCGATAATATCATAAATGAGGTCACAGGGTATACCGATAAATCCGTAAACCGGATCATTGATTATTTTTCTCTTATTTGTCTTGTAGACCAACCGGAAAATTCTTTGGCTACAAAAATATGAATTTGTTTTGATTGGAATTACAGACGCGAGGCGACTCTTATTCCCGCAAATCCGAAAATTTGACTGAAAAGGGTTTTCAAGGCTGGAATCTTTGTGTTACTTTGTGAAACCCTGGAGTCCTTAGTGGTAAAAAAGAAAATTTAACCACAAAGTTGCTTAAAGATTTTCACAAAGGTCACGAAGCTAAAATGCAAAAAAGATATAAGTTTCCTGTAACATTTGAAATTTTTGCCGTCTTTACAGAGTCTAAACCGAATAAGACTGCCAAACACATGACAGAAGTATGAAGATTGAAATTCAGGGACTTAATCAAATCTATCCTAATGGCAACCATGCTTTAAAGGAAATAAACCTTGAATTCGGAACAGGCATGTTCGGTTTATTGGGACCAAATGGCGCAGGAAAATCAAGCCTGATGCGCATTCTTGTTACTTTGATGAAACCAACTTCCGGAACAGTTCTTGTTGACGGAAAAGATATCCAGAAAATACGGAAAAAACTTAGAAGCATGCTTGGCTACCTGCCGCAGGATTTCCGTTTCTTTACATCCCTTAAAACATGGGAATTCCTTGATTATTCCGGGTCGCTTGCCGGATTGAGAAACAGGAAAGAGAGAATATCGGAAGTTGACCGGTTGCTCGACCAGGTAGGATTGCTTGAAGTACGCGACCGCCAGGCCAACAGGCTCTCGGGAGGTATGAAACGGCGTCTTGGAATTGCTCAGGCACTGATCGGGAGTCCAAAGCTTATCGTGGTTGATGAACCGACAACCGGCCTGGATCCTGACGAGAGGATCAGGTTCAGGAATATTCTTTCACAATTGAGCCAGAATGATGTGACAATCATTCTTTCAACACATATCGTAGGTGATATATCCTCCACCTGCCAGGGGATGGCACTGTCTAAATCGCGGAGAGCTTGTATTTTCGGGTTCACCCGAAAATCTGGTAAAGCAGGCTGAAGGCCATGTTTTCAGGCTGAATCTTTCCCAGAATGAATACGACCAGGGTGAAGGAGCTTTATAACGTGATATCTACCATCCCTGTTGAAGAGGGGTGGGAGGTTCAGATTGTTTCCGATGATGTACCTGAATACAACTACACCGGAATTACTCCGAACATTGAGGATGCCTACGTCTATTATATGGAACATAAGCTTAAAGCCGATCTCTCTGAATAAATCCTTCCGAAAATAATATGCCATTTCTCCATAACATAAGAACTGTTGCAAAGTTTGAAGCTAAGATCCTGAGAAGAAGCTGGTTCTTCAGACTTTTTTCAATCGGAGCGCTCGTGATTCTCACATTTATGAACATCGGTATTTTTTCACCCATCGGTGACGAGGAATGGGAATTTGTATCCATCCCCTCCTCTTTGCCTTTGCTGGATCTTTACCTCCTTAATATCGGTCAGGCAATTGTCGTAATATTCCTGGCTTCTGATTTTCTTAAGAGAGACAAAAAAGTTGACACTAATGAGGTTCTGTACACCAGGTCAATGTCGAACTTTGAGTATATCATGGGAAAATCTCTTGGCATACTCAGACTATTTATCGGTCTCGATATCATTATCCTGCTTATCGCCCTCCTGATTAATATAATTTCGAAGAGCATGACTATTGACCTGTCATCCTACTTCGCCTACCTGCTCATAATATGCGTACCCACCATTATGTTCAGCCTTGGACTTGCATTCATGCTGATGTCCGTAATAAGGAACCAGGCTATAACCTTCCTTTTGCTGCTAGGTATTGCCGCACTTAATATGTTCTGGCTTTACTACCGGGTTGGATCAATTTTCGATTACATGGCATTCGGTCTTCCGGTGTTCAAGTCAGGTGTAATAGGCTTCGATAATTTAAGTGAGATTTTAAATCAGAGACTGATTTACTTCTTCCTCGGATTATCACTTGTGCTGTCCACTGTTCTGCTGTTTAAACGACTGCCCCAGTCTAAATCACAGTCTTCATTTGCCGCACTGTTAATGGTTATTTTCCTGGCAGGATCACTGGTATGTGCATTCAATACGTACACTTTTTATAATAAGGATATTAATGAAAAGAAGCAGGTTATCGATGCCAACAGAGAATTTGAATCCGGGAATTTTGTGAGCCTTAAAGATGCCTCAATAGAATTCCTGCAAAACAAAAACACATTTGATGCTTCGGCAGAACTTGATTTTGTAAATAACAATAAAGAACCGCTGGGAAAGTATTTGTTTTCCCTGAATCCATTCCTGAAAGTAACCAGGATAAATTCAGGAGGAAAAGATCTGAACTTCAAAAGGACAAATTCAATAATTGAAATTGATCCTGGTAATCCTCTTCTTCCGGGGCAATCAGATTCAATAAATATTTCATATACGGGATCTATTGATGAATCTTTCTGCTACCCGAATTATTCTGACAACATTAAAGAGAATCCTTACCGGATATCAAACATGCTTAACGTCAACAAGAGGCAGGCTTTTCTGACTGAAGAATATGTCCTGCTGACACCCGAATCGCACTGGTATCCTGTTCCCGGGCTCAATTTTTATCCTTCGAACCCTGCCACAATAAAGATAGATTTTACAAATTATACACTCCGGGTCAAAACAAGGAGCGGATTTACTCCTGTTTCACAGGGAACCATGAAGACTGAGAACGGCTATTCTGTCTTTTATCCCCAGTCGCCCCTTACCGGGCTTACCCTGGCAATTGGAAATTACAAGTCGGATACATTAACTGTTGATTCAGTCAATTACATTACTTATTATTTCCCCGGTCACGACTATTATAAAAAAGACCTTTCGGAGATAAAGGATACTCTTGGCATACTTGTTTCAGGGATAATGCGGGAACTGGAAACCAGTTTTTCGACAAAATACCCTTTTAAAACCCTGAGTCTGGTTGAAGTGCCTGTCCAATTCTTTTCTTATCCTAAGATGAGCACACAAACGCGGGCTGAGCTGCAGCCATCAATGGTGCTTTTGCCCGAGAAATTATCGACACTGTCCAATATTGCAGGATTCAGGAAGCGATTTACCAGGCAGAAGAAAAGAATGGCGAGGAACAACCAGGTCATCACAGATAAGGAATTGCAGGTGAGATTGTTTAATGATTTTGTCAGAAATACCTTCATAAGCGGGGAGAATTTCAGGTTTGTAAATGGGGTTGCTCTCAATGAACCCATACGTTACCGGCTTGGACCCAGCTTTTATTTCTTTAAGAATAACTTCTATTCATCTGAATTTCCCGTAATAAATGCCGTATTTGAATCTCATCTTCAGAAACAGGTTGTGCCACAGACCGGCTATCGGGCTTTCTCAGGAGAACTTTCGGAGAATGACAGGGCAAACCTGATACTTAAAAATGCCAGCTTTAAAGATGTTCTGGCTAAAAACCCGGGAGGCGATACTGTCAGGGCAGTGCTGACAGTAAAGGGGGATTATCTTTTCAACCTGTTCCGGTCGAAAGCCGGCATTGATGAGTTTAAAAACTGGTTCCCCAAGTATATTGATGATCATAAATTTCAGAGTGTGGATATTGAATCCCTCAACAGGGATATGAAGGAGAAATTTGGTTTTGAGTTTTATCCTTACCTGAGCGACTGGTTCAACAGGAAAGAACAACCCGGCTTCCTGTTTTCAAATCTACAGGTAAGCGAATTAGTTGTTAATGAAAGGCTGAGATACCAGGTTAGTTTCATCGCTTCCAATCCTGAACCAGTAGCCGGATTATTTAATGTTTCTGTCAGGACAGCCGGGGAACAGGGAGGAGGATCCCGTATTGATGTGATTCAGCAGGGATCATCAGGAAGAAGTATCACAATATCTCAACAGGGACGGGGCATGGAAGCTTCCGATATCTCAAGAATAATATTTCTGGGCCCTATGGAATCAAAGAAGATCAGCATCATAAATGATTCACAGCCAAGAGCATTGCTGATAAACGCTCTTTTTGCGAAAAATATTCCCGGAGAAATCAACCTGCCTATTGATGTAATAGCAAAAACAAAAAGCGGAACCATTGAGCTTAAAGATGAAGAAACACTTGCGTCTGCCAGGAACCTTAACGATCCTTCTGAGAAAATAGTTGATAACGAAGATCCCGGATTTTACTTCAGCAAACAGAATACCGACAGCCCTCTTAAAAGGCTGCTGGGCATTCATAACAACAACGGGCAGACCTATGAACAGATTAGCATGTTCAGGGCTCCGGAATACTGGCAGCCGGTCGTTCAGTCATCTTTTTACGGCAAGTATGTCCGTTCCTCAGTTTATACTCGTAGCGGAGCAGGAGACAAAATCATTACCTGGTGGACAATAATTTCCAAATCGGGTTTTTATGATATTTATACTTACATTGGCAAGACAAGTGAGGGAACGGCAACCAGCAGATCAGGACCTCCTCCGCCCCCACCTCCGCCGGGAAGTGATTCAAAAGGCAATTCAAATCCATGCAAGGATTTTCATTACATAATATATCACGACCAGGGCAAAGATGAAATAACCCTTGATTACGAAAATGCCGGTGACGGATGGAATAACCTTGGCAGGTATTATTTATCATCCGACACGGCAAAGGTTGAGATGACGAATAAATCCATCGGAACCTATGTTATCGGTGATGCGGTGAAATGGGTGAAGGCAAACTAGAGCAGGACCCCCTTCCCATCCTTCCCCCAAGGGGGCAGGTGTAAGCTTTTCCCCCTTGGGGGAAACAGGAAAGGGGGTGAGTAGAAAACAGTAATTCAGAACAAGCGAAATCAGAACAAGGACCTAATAAAATGAATATGAGACAATTTAAAATAAAACCCGCGATTTTCATTTTAATATGTTTTATAATCACCCTCACCGCCTTTTCCCAGCAGGGACTTACTCTTGAGCAGTCGCTTGATATTGCTGAAGCAAACAGCCCTGCAATGAAAATTACAAGGTTGAGCCTGATCCGCAGCCAGGAGAACCTGAACGCGCAGAACGCTGCTCTTAAGTCAAGCTTTTCTCTATCCGTTAATCCGATCGGCTACAGCCAGCTCAGGTCCTTCAACGAACTTATCTCAAAATGGAACTCGGTAAAAACGACCGAAAGTTTCGGCCTTTTCACCGTTTCGCAGCCGGTAGTTTTCACCGATGCCAGGGTATCACTTGTCAACCGGTTCGGATACACCGATTCATACAGCGAGTACTCGAATGCCACAACCAGAGGTTTCAGCAATAGTCTTGCACTTAATCTCGACCAGCCTCTTTTTACCTATAACCGTACAAAGCTCCAGTTAAAGGAGCTTCAACTGGCGCTCGAAAACTCAAAGATCAGTTATGCAGTCCAGCTCTTATCGCTCGAAAGGGAAGTAGCCCAGGCTTTTTACTATGTTTATCAACAGCAGCAGAGTCTCGATATTGCCAACCAGGCATTCCAGAATATGCAGAAAAGCTATGAAGTGATCAAAACCAAGGTCGATGCAGGGATTTCTGCACGTGACGAGATGTTTCAGGCTGAACTGAACCTGGCAACAACTAAATCGGATTTTGAAAACAAGCAGGTTTCCCTTGAAAATGCTAAGGACGATTTCAAGTTGCTTATAGGGATGAGCCTGTATGACGACCTGATCGTTCTGCCCAATATTGCCGTCGACACGGTTCAGGTAGATATTGCCTTTGCAATCGACCAGGGGCTTGCAAACAGGATGGAAATAAGGCAGAGAGCAATTCAGGTTGAATCTTCTCAGTTCGATCTCATCCAGACCAAAGCCCTGAATGAATTCAAGGGGAGCCTGGGATTATCAATCGGCCTGTTCGGCGATAATGAAAAACTGAGTGATGTATATGCCAATCCCACTGATAATGAAGATGTCTCTTTATCCCTGACAATTCCGTTGTGGGACTGGGGTGAAAGGAAATCACGGATAAAAGCTTCACAAGCCTCAATCGAATCGGCAAATGTTTCACTTGATGATGAGAAGAATAATATAATTCTGGGGATCAGAAAAGTATACAGGAACCTGCTAAACCTTCAGAATCAGATCGGGATAGCCCACCAGAACGTCATAAATGCCCAGCTTACATATGACCTGAATCTTGAAAGATATAAAAACGGGGATCTAACAGGCATGGATCTGAATCTTTTTCAGAATCAGCTTTCGGAAAAACAGCTCTCCTATACAAATTCCCTTATCACCTATAAACTTGAGCTGCTGAATCTTAAGATTCAGACCCTTTATGACTTTGAAAAAAAGGAACAGGTTACTCCCGTAATGTCATTGGAAAAATAATATCATAATAATACAGAGATGAAAAAAAGCTTATTCTTAGTTGCAGCCGTATTGCTCCTTCCTTACCGCCTGCAGAAACCAGGATCAGAATCTGACGGCAGATGTTGAAATACCTGTTTCGGTCGAGGAGCTCAGGCTCAGATCGATCCAGGAATTTGTAAATACCACCGGCACAGCTTTCCCAAAAGGAGAAATTGAGCTTAAATCAAAAATATCAGCTTCATATTTTCTGGAGAAAAATCCACAGACATGGCAGAATATGGCAACTTGGCGACAGGGTGAAGGCCGGGGCGCTGATAGCCAGGCTTGAAGATCAGGAATATGTCAATTCAGTCAGGATGGAGACAAATCAGCTTAACATGGAGCTTATGGAAACTGAACTGAGGAAACAGGAATCGCTTTACGAGAAAGGAGGAGTGACTCTCAGAGAACTTAAGACAGCCGGCATAAATTATGAAAATGCCCGGACGGCAGTTGTCACATCAAAGCTCCAGCTTGAAAAGACAAAGGTTATATGCTCCCATCGACGGAGTCATTGTCGATCTGCCCTATCATACTCAGGGCACCCAGATTGAAGCAGGCTTAACCGTTGTTAAGATAATGGATTACAGGACAATGTATATGGATGTCCAGCTTCCGGAGAAATATATATCGGTTATTAAACCGGGACAGCCTGTCCTGCTGACAAATTATACAATACCCAATGACACCATAATTGGCAGCGTTACCCAGCTGTCACCAGCAATTAATGCAGATACCAGGACATTCAAAGGAACAATTTCAATCGATAACCAGGCTTACCTTCTTCGCCCTGGTATGTTTGTAAAGGCTGACATCATTACAAATCGCAAGGATTCAGTTATTGTAATACCAAAGAACATTATTCTTTCCCGCCAGAGGGGCAAGACCGTCTTTATTGTTGACCGGGGCGTGGCTGCCGAAAGGATCATTGACACAGGGCTCGAAAACATCACTGACGCAGAGGTAATACGAGGGCTGGAAAAGAACGAGCGTGTGGTTACCAGCGGTTTTGAGACTTTAAGCAACAGGTCGAAGGTGAAAATCATTAAATGATATGAACAGAATCGCCCAATTTGCTGTCAAATACCCGGTCACAGTACTTATGCTGGTTTTGGGTATTATTCTCCTGGGATTTATTTCTTTCGGCAAGCTCGGCACTGATCTTTTCCCAAATCTCAATAATCCCAAAATATATATTGAGCTTAAAGCCGGAGAGAAACCCCCTGAGGAGATAGAAAAAAACTACGTCGACCAGATAGAATCCCTGTCAATGCGACAGAGCGACGTAGTGCAGGTATCGTCAGTTTCCAAAGGCGGTTCGGCTGTAATAACAGTTGAATACAACTGGAATAAGGATATGGATGAAGCGTTTCTCGATCTTCAGAAGGAGCTTAACACTTTCAGCCAGAATTCCGACCTTGAAGAGTTCACAATATCACAATACGATCCGAATGCCTCCCCGGTAATGATTGTCGGATTGAAAAACGATCGGATCACCAATATGGATGAGCTCAGGAAAGTTGCTCAGAACTATATCCGTAACGAGCTTGTGAGAATTGAAGGTATAGCCGATGTAAGGCTGGTCGGTAAGGAAGAAAGTGAAGTTCTGATAGAAACAGATAAATACCGCCTTGAATCTTTTGGCCTTACATCCGATGGTATTGCTGCACAGATCCGAAACTACAACAGGAATGTTTCGGGAGGCTCAATTGTTGATATGGGGACAAAATATGTTGTCAAAGGGGTCAGTGTTCTTGAAAACCTTGCCGATCTTGAAAATATAATAGTTGGCTTCAAACAATCAACACCGGCATCCACTGCAGCTGCCCAAGCCCAGGCTACTACTGCAAATGCTTCATCTGAAAGGGTTCCCGTGTATCTGAGAGATGTCGCAAAGGTTGGATTCGTGAATAAGGATCCTCAGAATATTGTGACAATTAACGGCGAACGGTGTATCGGTCTCGCTATTTACAAGGAACCGAAATACAATACTGTTGATGCTGTCAGAAGCCTCGATAAGGCTGTCGCAGATCTCGGAAATGCCCTGCCAGGCTATGAGTTCATTAAAGTGCTTGACCAGGGTAACTATATTAAGAATGCCATCGGTGAGGTTAAAAACACATTGATAATCGGGATCCTTCTTGCTGTTTTCGTCCTGTATTTATTCCTTAGAAGAATAGGAACAACTCTTGTTATAGGTGTGGCGATCCCGATCTCAATAATTGCCACTTTCAACCTGATGTATTTTAATCATCTCACCCTCAACATTATGACCCTGGGCGGGCTTGCACTCGGAGCCGGAATGCTTGTGGACAATGCGATCGTGGTACTCGAGAACATTACCAGGAACAGGGAGGAAGGGATGCCACTCAGGGATGCAGCTGTCTTTGGTACCGGTCAGGTTGGAGGAGCGATTACCGCTTCCACCATTACAACCATTGTCGTGTTCCTGCCAATCGTCTACCTTCATGGAGCTTCAAGCGAAATGTTCAGGGACCAGGCGTGGACAGTTGCCTTTTCATTGCTGTCATCGCTGGTAGTTGCCATGCTGGTTATCCCAATGCTGGTATCAACACTTTTTTCCGATAAGAAAAAAAATGTTGAAATATCAGGCGCCCTGAGATTTAAATGGTATTCCGGGTTTCTTTCAAAGATTATAGAAAAGCGGAACCTGGTAATAATTCTATCTGTGATTATTTTAGCCGGCGCTGCTCTGCTTATACCCCGCCTGGGAAGTGAGTTCATGCCAAAATCTGAATCGGCCCAGTTCACGGTCGGGCTCAGGCTTCCTGAGGGCACAAGCCTTGTTAGAACCAACAGTACGGCTGTTAAAATTGAGAGCATAATCAAGGATCTGCTTGGTGACAAGCTTAAGATGATATATACTCAGTCAGGTGAGGACAATACTTCCACACTGAGCCAGACCTCAGATCCGCAGGGTGAGAATTCAGCTTCACTGAAAGTGATCCTGAAGAATGAATTCGCCCAGGAGACTGAAAATTCAATCACCCTGGTTGAGAACTACCTTAAGACAATACCCGATCTTGAAGTATCCTTCACAAGGGAAGAGACTGCGCTCCAGACTTCCCTTGGCACATCGGAAACACCTTTTGCACTGGAAATATCAGGAAAAGACTATACAGTACTTGAAAGGATTATGAAAGAATCGAGGGCTATCCTTGAACAGAATCCCGATCTTTCAAACATTACCACTTCACTGGATGAAGGCACTCCGGAGGTGGAAGTAGCACTCGACCGTTTCAAGACGAGCTATTACAACGTGTCAGTCGAAAGCATTATAAACCAGATCAAAGCATATCTTGAAGGTTCTGCAGCCGGCAGCTTTGAAAAGGATGGCGAGATGAAGGACATAACAATCAAGCTGGGGGATATTTCCCTTAACCAGCTTAAGGATCTGATGATCACTGCCGGATCGGTTAAGGTGCCGCTGAGCGAACTTGCCGCTATAAAAACCATGGTCAGTCCAAAAGAGATTACAAGACGCAACCAGTCAAGGACCTGCTATATATATGCAATGGTCAAAGGGAGCAAAGCATTGGATAAAATAGCGAATGAGTCCGAAACATCATTGAAAGCAGTCAGCCTTCCGGTTGATTACAGAATGGATTTCACGGGTGAGGAGCTGAAAAGAAAAGAATCGATGTCGAACCTGACTTTCGCTCTGATCCTTTCGCTTGTTCTTGTTTTTATGGTCCTTGCGGCACAGTTTGAGTCCATTATACAGCCGTTCGTTATAATGCTTACTATACCCCTGGCGGGAGTCGGAACAATTTTCACATTCGTACTACTGGGAAAGTCATTGAATATGATGGCTTATATAGGCATAATAATGCTTGGGGGAATAGCCGTGAACAATGCCATTATACTGATTGACCGGATAAACCAGCTAAGGGAACAGGGAATAAGCAAGAAAGATGCAATAGTCCTTGCCGGGTCCCAGAGGATCAGGCCGATACTTATGACAAGCCTGACCACAATACTGGCGCTTCTCCCTCTAACCATCGGAATAGGTGAAAGTGCATCACTGAGAGCTCCGATGGCACTTGCCGTGATCGGTGGTCTGGTCTCCTCAACACTGTTAACACTGATAGTAATCCCTTGTGTATATTGGGTATTTGACAGCCTGAGCGAATTCCTCAGGGGAAACAGGAAAGCATCTGTCCCTCCGGTGAAAAACTTATAGGAACGAGAATGGAATTTATATTAAAAAGAAGGATCCTTATCAGTATGGTTTTAATCGGGCTTTCCCTGCTCGGTTACGTTTCCTATAAAAGGCTTCCTGTAGAACTTATCCCGAATGTTCAGCTGCCAACTTTGATCGTGCAGGTGGGCACTCCGCTTGAGCTTGATCCTTCATATATTGAAAATCAGGCAATTATTCCCATTGAAGGGGCAATCGGAACCCTTGAGAATGTCGAAAAGATTGAAACAAATATCACCTCACGGTATGGAACGATAGTAATTTATTATATAAAAAATGCGGATCTCAAATATGCAAATCTGAAGCTCCAGGAGAAGATCGATATTGTCAAAGCCTCAATACCGGCGGAATTCATAATCAATGTAATTAAGATCGATATCAAGCAGCTAACTAACCAGTTTATGTCGCTTCAGGTGCTGGGTGAAGGCGGAGTGGACAGGATCAGGAATATCGCCGACAGGGAGATCACTCCGAAATTCGAAAATATCGATGGTATAGCAGGCGTTCAGGTATATGGCGGAAAGGAAAACTCAATTGAAGTGCGCCTGAATGAAAAAGCGTGCAAGGCCCTGGGAATTACCATGGGCCAGGTAAGCAGCCTGCTTGAACAACAACGGAAGGGACAAAACTTTTGCCGGCAAGGTTTATGATGGGGACAATGAGTTTTTTGTCAATATCACTTCCGACTATACTGATGTCACCGATATCGGCAACATAATTGTCAAACAGAATGGACCAGTCTTACTGCACGACATTGCTGAAATTTTTTATGGGGTCAAGCAGCAGAGCTCCTTAAGCAGGGTTAATGGTCTGGACGCAGTAACGATGAACCTGGTAAATGATAACCAGGCTAATCTGATTAAGCTCTCACATAGTGCTATTGCTGAAGTAAACCGGCTAAATAAGGAGCTGGCTCCCTCGGGGGTCGAAATCGTTGTTCAGAACAACAGTGCCGAAACGATGGAGAAGAATATTAACCAGATAATCAACCTGGCTATAACCGGTGCCTTGCTTGCAATACTTATACTGTGGTTCTTTCTCAGGAATATCCGCCTGGTAACTGTCATTGCCGTTTCCATCCCGGCTTCAGTGTACATCGCATTTAACTTTTTCTATGCGAGCGGCATAACTATTAACAGCCTTACCCTCGTCGGAATTGCCCTCGCCATTGGAATGCTTGTCGATAATTCGGTTGTCGTCCTTGAGAATATTTACGGCTTGCCGGGACCGGTAAAAATACTGAAACGGCTGTTAAACAAGGAACTACCGAGGTCTGGCGTGCAATCTTTTCATCGACACTTACAACAGTCATCGTATTCCTGCCATTCATCTTCTCAGCCAATTTCCTTGTAAGGGCAATTGGCAAGAATATCGGGGTTTCAATAGTCTCAACTTTGCTTGTCTCACTGGCTGTTGCAATGTTTTTTATCCCGATGGCAACCTTCTACCTTCTGTCAGGGCCATCAGCTGGCAATTCTGAGATATTCAAAAAGCTCTCGATACACGACAGGCTTATCCAGGTTTACCATCTTCTGCTAAAGGCAAGCATGAGGCATCCGGCTTCAACAATAATCTGGACTCTGGTTATATTCTTTGCAGCTCTTCTTATAAGCCTGACCTTAAGCCTCAGCTCTCCGACAGAGATTCAAACACCGGAATTCAGGCTGAGCGTAACAATGCCTTCAGGATCGACCCTGGCAAAAACAGATGCCGTTGTTGCAGAAATTGAGTCAAGACTGGCTTCAATTCCTGAAAAGGAGGACATCGTAAGCAGGGTCGAGGAAGAACAGGCGACAGTAACAGTTAACCTTTTCAAGGAGTGGGATAAGAAAAGCAAAAGAAGCTTGCCTGAAATTAAAAATGATATCGCTCAGAAAACGAAGAATATCTCAGCTGCTGAAGTAAGCATGGATGATATTTCGGCAAGCGGCGGCTTTGTTGGTGGCGGGGACGGAGGTTTCGGTGGAGGATTCGATCCTGAAACCGGTTTTGCCAATCTCCTTGGGATAGGTTCACAAACTGAAAGCGTGATCATCAAGGGACAGGATTTCAGTCAGATGAAGAGTCTTGCAGATGATATTGAATCTTATATAAACAGGCTTGAAACAATCGACAGGGTCAATGTCAATGTTCAGGATAATACGCCTGAGAGTCCAGCTGCATTTTGATATGGACTACCTTGGACGGAACAATTTCAACCTGCCCAACCTGGCCGCTGCCCTGGCTACCTTTGGCAGGGAATATACGTCAGGCGCCACATTCTTGCAGGGTACTGACCGATACGATATTATAATCAAGTACGCTGAAGAAGACACTCTTGTCAAAAGGAATCCTGATAAAACCATCGATGACCTTAAACGCCTCGAAGTGGCAAGCGCCAGCGGTGCAGTGATGGAAATGCAGGAGCTGGCCAACATTATCTTTGCTTACGGAATGGGCAACATCCACAGGGAAAACCAGGAGAAACGCGTTACAGTCACGTATGCTTTCAAGGATGAGATCAAATCCACAAAGGATCTCCTTGAAGGAGCAAGGGCTGAAATTGAAACTATTGTCTCAAGGCTGAACATTCCTACCGGCATTGCAGTGGAAGTTGTTCACGAAGATAACCAGCTGAAAGAATTCTACAATCTGATCGGGATTGCATTCCTTTTAATATTCATGATACTCGCAGCTGTTTTCGAGTCGCTGGCAATACCTTTCGTATTGTTATTCAGCATCCCTCTGGCTGCCCTGGGATCGCTTATCGCATTGATCCTGACTCACAATTCCCTTCTTAATGCCAACACACTTACAGGGTTTCTGATACTTCTCGGTGTTGTTGTCAACAATGGCATTCTACTGATCGATTACACAAATATCCTAAGGAAACGAGGTTACCGGCGTTCAAGGGCGCTTATGTCGGCCGGCATGGCAAGGATAAGGCCCATTCTGATTACCGCATCCACCACAGTTATAGCGATGGTACCTTTAGCTATGGGAAAAGCTGAATTTGTTTCCGTTATTGGAGCATCATTTGCCATAACAGTTATCGGGGGACTGACCCTTAGCACTCTTCTAACGCTTATTTTCATTCCGACTTTTTATTCCGGACTTGAGAATGCCCTTCAATGGTTCAAATCGCTCGGATGGAAGAACAAAGCTGTCCAGACTCTTGTTTTTGGCTTGTTGATATTTTTGATTTACAGCAACATAGATAAGTTCCTCTGGAAACTTATAACAACAATCCTTGCAGTGATAATCGTTCCTGCGACCACATGGTTTGTGATGAATAGCCTCAGAAAAGCAAGGGAAACTGTCATCCCTGCTGATGAAAATATCAGTATATATGTACAGAGTCTGGTTAAGATCTATGAAAGGGAAAACAGGTGGGCAAGAGAATGGAAGTCCGGCGCTAAAATCAGGGAAAGACTCGGCTACAACCGGCATTACAGGAAATGGAAGGATATGACAGCTGTGTCATGGCAGGTCCCTCTTTTTGCCTTCATCATTTATTTCACATATTTCTACCTTAAGAGCGGCTTCTGGATTTTCCTGTTCAGCGTCGGAACCTGGTTCTTCCTGCTTGCTATCTGGAATCGGTTCCTGGAACTTTTCACGAATATGGCGGCTGCAGGAGGAAAAAGACTGCTAAAACGATTAACACCAGTCCTCGACTCTCTGATCTTTTGGATTATTCCTCTCTTCAACCTTATACTGTTTCAGATCAGGTGGGATAATATTGCAGTTGTACTTATCCTGGGATTTCTCTGGTTTACAGGATTGGTCATTTACAAAACGGGCGTCAGGCTGAGTGCTGAAAACATTGATATTTACAGGCTTGAAGGAAGGTTCAAGGGCATCCGCAAAACTTTTTACAGGATTGTTTCAGCTGTCCCTCTTATCGGGAAGAAGAAGAAGCCTTTCAAAGCCCTGAGCTGCATTTCGCTAAACATCGGGAACGGGATGTTCGGACTCCTTGGCCCGAATGGCGCGGGAAAAACAACCCTGATGAGGATCATTTGCGGTATTCTTGAGCAGAGCTACGGAAAAGTATGGATTAACGGTATTGACACCCAGAAAAAGCGTGAAGAGTTGCAAGGACTTATCGGTTACCTTCCGCAGGAATTCGGAAGCTATGAGAACATGACCGCCTATGAATATCTTCATTACCAGGCAATGCTTAAGAACATCACCGATGCAAAAACCAGGGAAGGAAGGGTTGTTTATGTTCTTAAAGCCGTCCACATGGATGAAAGGATGCATGAGAAGATCGGTTCCTATTCGGGAGGTATGAAGCAAAGGATGGGCATTGCCCTCATCTTACTGCATCTGCCCAGGATACTTGTTGTTGACGAACCAACCGCTGGCCTTGATCCTAGGGAAAGAATAAGATTCAGGAATCTTCTTGTTGAGCTTAGCCGCGAACGTGTGGTCATTTTCTCAACTCATATAATAGAGGATATTTCAAGCTCATGCAACCAGGTCGCTGTTCTGAACAACGGCAAGCTGCGGTACGTTGGTAAGCCCACCGACATGACGAAGGAGGCTGAAAACCATGTCTGGCAGATAAGGATACCGTCGGAAGAGTTCGGGAAATTTGTGGACGAACACCTTGTAGTGCACCACATGTCGGAGGGCGATAAAGTAAGGATGAGGGTCATTTCGGAATTCAAGCCCTGGGAAAATGCGGTTACCGTCACTCCCAACCTTGAAGATGCTTATTTGTGGTTGTTAAGAAAAAAGGAAAAATGAAAAACAAGACCTTATATAACTCCTTTATCCTGATCCAAAAAATGATCCTCTACAATCTTCGGATCATTTTCGCCAATAAATTTATCTGGTTCCTTGTCGGATCGATCGCTTTCTACCTGGGACTTTCGGTTATATATGTCTTCGGAAACGATGTATCCAGGATGTCGGATCTTTACGGAGTCTTCATATTCTCAGGGATACTTCTTGTTTTTTACCCTTCGGTATTTGGCATTCAGAACGATCAGGATGCCAGGACAATCGAGATCCTTTTCGGCATTCCGAACTACAGGTATAAAGTATGGCTGGTTCGAATAGTACTTATCTATGCAATTGCATTCGTGATTATGCTTGTCTTCACATTCCTTTCCTCAGTACTCATAGTCAAATTCCGTTTTGTGAATGTTACTGCCCAGGTAATGATGCCGGTTCTTTTTCTCGGAATGATGTCGTTTATGCTTTCCACAATAATAAGGAGTGGCAATGGCACTGCGGTTGTGATGATTATTATCGGATTATTTTTTTTGATACTCGCCGATCCTCTCCGTAAGAGCCAGTGGAATGTCTTCCTGAATCCTTTCACCCCTGCATGGGATGTAAGCGAAACGACCTGGGCGATCATCGCACTTAAAAACAGGATAATACTCACTGTCGGCACGATGCTGTTCCTTCTGGCAGCGCTCTTCAATCTCCAGAAACGCGAAAAGTTCATGTAGAAGTTAGGTTCTGCGGTTATGCGGTTATGCAAGTCAGAAATTTCAATTTGGACTAGCAACTGGCACATCCCGCAAAACTTGCAGAACTAGAAAATATAACCTGCGAGATTCAGGGAGATCAGCCGGGTTAAACATGGCAACAACGGTCTTAATATTGTTAAATAATAAACAACCCTAATATGAACCGGAAAGATTTTGCACTTAAACTTGGACTCCTTGGGGTCTGTCCCATGGTTATTCAGCAACTGTCTGGATCAGAACTTCCGCTGCCAGCACAGGATCAGGATGATAAATATAAGGCTCTCCTCGATCAGAAGCAGTTTGTTGAGAACTGGCTTGCTGACCTGCTCGACTCGATGGAAACTCACACCGACCGCTGCTACCTGTGAAAAGATCGTCGGAGGATGCGGCGTAGCCTGCTACGAAAGGCATCAGTTCAAAAAGGACATTGCAATTGCAGGAAAGGGTGACCTCGATAAGCTGATTGCTGCCTATAAAAAGAACTTCGAGATCTGGAAGGAAGACAATAAAGTTCATATAAGATACGGTGAAGTCTCGAACCAATGTTATTGTCCCGCAGCAAACTACAGAGCTTCAAAACCGGATGATATCCATTGTGAATGTACCCGGAATACTCACAAGGCTGTCTTCGAGGCTGCCCTTGGAAGACCTTTCAGGGTTGAAGTGGCTGAATCGCTCCGCAGGGGTGGGAAAACGTGTCACTTCATTGTTTACCTGACCTGATTCAAATGCAGGAGCTATTGCAAAGATCCTTTGTCGAGATCCGCTTATTATTCATTGTCCGTACTGTCCGCTGCGGCAAATGGTTCTTCAGTCTGATTTGGCTTATCATTTACACTATCAGCCTGAAAAGACCTGTTTTCGTTATTTGTTTTAATCATCCCGGATTTTGAGCAACCGGAACAGCCAGACAATAAGGTGGCAATAAATATGAATATTATCAAACAGGTCGAATTAATCCTGTTATTTTGTGTCTCTTAAAATCATTTTGAAACTTTTGGAATTATCTGTATTGAAAATCGCTTATTGTTTTCCTCCACCGCATCCCTGCACAAGCCGTTGAAGCCGCTGCCGCAGAGCAGTACTTCAGCGTTGTATTTCCTGAAATTAATGCCGTTCCGGATCCACAGGTTATAAACGGCCAGAGCTCTCTGGTAACTGGTTGTATAGCCAAGTGAATTATTCTTCGAGATCGACTGGTCCCACTTATTCGCCATATTGCCCTCAATTACAAGCAGATATGAAAATCCTTTGTTTTCGGTGCTTAGTCCCTTCAGAAAGGCTTCGATCTTCCTTCCGGCTTTTAGCGTACGCTGAACAAATTCCTTTCTGATCACAATTTTGTTAGGCAGGAATATTTCCACTCCCATAAGATCCCTGACAATGAACTTTTTGCAATCGGGCAGATAATAAAAGCTGCTGTCATTTATCAGAGGTCTGAACTGTTCCTCCAGGTTCAGGAGCTTCTGAAGCCTCTCGGTTTCCTGTATCAATCCATATTCCCTTATTTTAAGCTCTTTAATAAGTTTTTCGTTTTCTGAAATTTTAACCTGCAAATAACCAATAGTTAAGAACGAACAACACAAGCATTATGAAAAACATGCTTGTCATTAAATCGGAATAGCCAATCCAGAAAAAATTGTGTTTCCTCATGACTATTCAATGTTTCTTTTTCTTCTGAAGAATAAAGTCGGATTTCGAAGTTTACTGAAAAAGCCCGATTTTGGTTTCTTTGATCTTTTACTGCGGAACTTTGCCAGAGCTGCATAATTGCTTAGATTATCAGTAACACTGGTTAATGAGTTATTCAATTGATTTATGGCTTCAATAAGTCTGGCACTATTGGCATTTGAATCATTCTGCAATCTCGACGAACTATCAGATATAAGTTCCTGAATTTTCGGTAGCATCTGTAAATTGTTTAACTGATCAAACTGCGGGAGCGCATTGGTATAGGCTGCCTGAAGCTGGCTGATATGCAGCGAAGTAACTGAGGATAATTTATTGCCGATTTCATTATAGATCTCGGTAAGCTTCGACTCATTATCCGGCAGCATCCTGGTTTAATCGTGAGATACGATTATCAATTTCCTCCTTCAACTTTTCCATTGCACCTGAGAAATGCGAAGCCGATTCATTAACTGCCTTAAATGTCTGATTCAAGGTTTTGTCAGTTTCCTCCCTCAGCTTTTCAATTGCCTCCTTAAAATGCGAGTCTGACAGATCAACGGCTTTTAAGGCAGCCAACCCTGTTGTTTCGATTTTTTCAAAATGTGAAGTAAGGAAAAGCGACAAACGGTTATTTTCCTGAAGTGTACTGTCAATCTGGCTAACGACACTATCGATATTTCTGGTACGTGAAGCAAAATCCCTGAGGTTATCTGATATCTGGCTCATCAATGAAACGTATTCAGAAAATTTACTGAAAGCGATCATGTTGCTTTCCAGACGGTTGAACAGCTCCAGGTTAGTTTTTGATATTTTGAGAACATCCAGGTTACCTACTTTATCTATGACCTCCTGCTGCAAAAGAATATTCTCCCCCGTTTTCTTTGCAGCGGTAAGCACATTGTCCGAGATCTCTGTTGCCACTCTTGCAAACCTGTCAAGGCTCGCTTTTAAGCCTGAAACACCTGTATCTTCAGCTTTAATAAGCTCAGGCAGCAATGTTGCCTGCAGATACGAGATCTGCTCATTCTTGTCCCTTGAAATATTCTTTTTGGCATTTTTATAGAAAAAAGATGATAAAATAGTTGTACATGCTAGGCCGGATAGGCTTCCCAGCATAGCAAGCTTGACTCCATTAATAAGGGCATCGATTCCTTCCGTGAAGTGCTGGCCATTTGCCTCAGGCATCGAAAACAGACCGAAGATTATGCCGATCATGGTTGCTGCAAGCCCAAAATACAACGGAGTAGGAATCGAGTTTGATATTTCCTCATCCTTGACATCAACCTCACGGTCAATAATATCCTTAATGATGCTGAAGTTTACAGCAGCTCCGTAATTATTCAGAAGATAAATATTAATGTCATCCTTTATTCTTTGAATAATACCGCTTCCGAGGGTCTTCGTTATTGATATTTTTACAAGGTTCCTGTTAGTGAATAAATCAGCCTGTCCATTTACTTTTTCCGGTTCAACAAATACAATATCGTCACCTGTTTTTTCCTTATTATTTAAGTTCGATTTGTCGATATAACCGCTGATGACATTTAGTCGATCCCTGAAGATTTCTTTTAACTGACGTATATTTTTATAAATATTCCGTGAAATATAGAACTGATAAATAATTACTCCGACAATTACAAGAATTTCGATTATATACCAAACACTAAAGCCTTGATCTATCGTCTGCACAACGGTTACGGAATCAATTCCTGGTTGAAGGGGGACCATCTCTAAACAAGCTTAATTTTTACTTTACAATTATCTTCTATCTGCCAGTATTCTCCTCTTTTAATTACAATACCCGGATCGGTCATTAGAATTTTCCGGGCAAAGGTCCTGTCTGTAATGTTTTGAATTTCGCAAACAGGATTTAAATAATAATCAATATTATCCAGGGCTCTTAAATCATAGTCGCCCGGGATAAAGTAAAGTTTCCCCTTCTGACCGCTTTTATCCGGCAGTATTTTATAAAAGCAGTCGATATCCTGCCAATCCTTTGCATTGGAGTTCCTGAAGCTTCCGTCACCTTCAGGTATGGTAAAAAAGATCTCCGGCTTTTTATCAGATATCCCATTAGATTTACCCGCCTGCCTGTCAGAATGTTCTGCAGCCGATGTCAGGGAATCTGCGTTTATTTTGTAAGCAGTTATTACTTTTTCTTTTTGTCCAATTTCCATTCTTAACTGCTCATTTTGCTTTTTGACCTGGCTGATTTCTTTATTTATATTCACAATAGCTCTCTTCTTTTCATCTTTACTGTGCTTCAGTAATGCAACAATCCCGATATACTTAAAGCATTTTCTCAGGAGAAGGTTTTGATTGTTGTCCAGTTTTAATCTGTCAAGATATTTGTTCTTTTCTGTTGCCAGGATTGAATAAATATTTAATCTGGAATACAGAAAAATCAAAAATATACCTGCAAGCAATCCAAACAAAAATCCCATTGCGGTCCACATCCATGCCGGCATAATTTTCTCTTTCGCAGCCTCAGAAGGTTTAGCCTGAGTTTTAACTACTTTTTCTTTTATCATCTTTGGGGAGTCTCCCACAGATGTGTAAGCCTTCCCGGTTATACTCCGCTGATACTTAAATTCATGGGATATCGAGTACTTAGTATCCGGCCGGCTGAAAAGCGCGAAGGGAATAAAAACCAATACCGACAGACAAATGAAATACCTGAACTTGATTTTCATTGATTATCAGTATTTGCAAGTTCAAATACAAGCTTATTCAGGATACCTATCAGCGGATAAAAGAATAGCGTCTCTTCTATATGCTTTTCTGGCGACTTATAAAATGCTTTCAGTCCCTGCTCAAGGAAGTCCTGGATGTTTGCAGAACGCATTTGCTTAAACTTCAGGTAGGCTGAACTATCGATACCGAAATTCGCCTCAAGGCTGACACTCCTGAAATAGCCATCAAGTAAATCAAAGAAATGATTGATAGAATTTTCAATGAGGGTTTTATTGCCTTTGGTTTCCAGATCGCGGTAATAAGGAGTATCAGCAATATCGGTAATTTTGTTCAGAGCTTTACTCCATACAGAATTACCATTTCCGCCAAGCCAGAACACAACAGGACAATCAATTGAACCTCCATCCAGGTCCGCCCTTAACACTCCTTTACAGGTGATTTCTTTCGGATTCTCCGACAGTGCAATATTGATCGGTCCGGTTTCTACACCCATAACCTCCCTGAAGAAATATTTAAAGAGATTTGAAATGTTTGGATTACCTGCCTTTGTATCAATAATTTTAATCGTTTTGGAGGCAGTTCCGCTGAATAGAATATTTTTTGGTATTTCCGTTGTTCCCTGCTTCAATAACAGATTGGCTGAATAATAAATGATTGCACCATAAAACACCAGTATGGGTAATTTCAGCTTCTTGTCCTGTTTCAGGAATTCAGTGTAATTGAATTCAATATCCTGTTCATTTTCCAGCGAAAATAAAAAGCTGCTGAAATCAGCTGAATCTTTCCTGCTTTCAAGAATGTCATGGAGGATCAGCTCTCTTTGGGAACCTTTTAATATAGTATTTTCAATGCTTTTCCTGTATGCTTTTACAAATCCGTTGTTGTCTGAAGAATTTGCAAAAGCTCCATATGGGAACCCATCACCAAAAATAGCGTTGCCCGCGAACTTGAATGAAGAAATGAATTCAGGCGAATTGCTTGCATTTTTGAATACAGCGATATCGGACGACCCTCCGCCGATATCTACTGAAAGACTTAACCCGGGATATGCAGTCCGGTAATGAAGATACGGAGCAATGCTTTCAGGTACTGCTTTAATGTTTTCATTATCATCCGATCTGAATATTCTTTTATAAGCATTTTGCCAGACATCAAAGAATATGCCTTGTTCAAAGGCGTCCATGCTTACCGGATAAAACCAGTTTATTTTTGTTTTTTTCGGATCTCCGTTAAGAAGAAGCGTCTTATATAAAACCATATACATAAGGCACTCTATATAGCTTTCAACTAAAATTTTGTCTTCGCGTTTCGAGTAATTGCTCCATTTGAGTTTGGTCTGGAGCTGCAGGTAATTTGGAAAGAATAGTTTTTCGAAAAGAAAAAAGTTGTTTGTATGGGTGAATACATCAATTGGTTCATTGAAATTAATGTTCTGGTTATAAGTTAAGGCCGTCCTGAACGGGAATCTGTAATTAGTATTGCTGTTAAACTGATATGGGAAAATTTCACGTTCAAAACTATTGTCGTCAGCTATATCCTTTGTTTCTCCTTTTGTTCTGTCAATAAGCGATTGCCACATTGGCAAATCATAAGAAGCGTCGATTGCCTTTTCAGCATTTACTCCATACTTATATTCAATATGCGTGTTTGTCGTCCCGAAATCAATCGCAAATGAAATCTCCTGGTTTGCCTTGCATTCCGGCATTATTGGCACAACAAATCCTGAAACAGGATCACCGTCAATTCTGACTGCATCAAATGACCCGGATTTGTAATACGTGCTTTTAATTGTATTGCCTTCTCCCTGTTTTCTGACAACAGGAGCACTGACACTGATTTTCTTACCCTTTTCAAAACACTCCAAAACCAATTCCCTGGTTCTGTCAAATCTTTTATCCTGTAATCCCAGAATATAATCCAGATCAATGGCTGTAGTATGCAAGAACGGAAGAACTGCGAGATGTATTTCCATCTGTACAATATCCTCCCGGTGATAAGTTTTTTTAAGCGTAACCGATCCTCCTTTTACAGGTATACTAAGTTTTGCTTCTATCCTCCGCCGGCTAATTCTGCAAGCCTGAGATATTTCGAAACATTCTCTGCCCCGAAGTACTGAAAAAAGCCAGGTGTTAAAGGCAGCAGATGCTTGTTAGCCCCGCAGGTTTCAAATTTTCTGCCGTCAATTGTATAAGGCAGCTCCACGATCTTATCTTCAAGAAAGTTACCAACGCTCAGCCAGGGATAATGATCTCCCTGTACCGGCAACCTTGAGCCGGAAGTTACTTCACTATTCTTATAAGGAATTACATTGGCCGGATTCCATAAAACATTAGCAGTGGTGTAAGCCCATTGGTAAGCAAACCTGTCGTGCGGCAGTACCAGAGGTTTTAAACCTTCTGCAGGGAGTTCTGATTGTATAACAAAATCGCTTTCTCTTTCAATTTCATACGGGTCACCAATTTTAATGCCCAATGGAATGCCAAGGACTTCGCATGTATTCATTTCATTGTCCAAAACAGGACATGGCGGGTAGTTCGCTATGCCTGATGCAGGCTGACCGGCAATTTTTGCCTTTAATTCAGTATCCAGATTCTTATAGACCTCAGTAAGATATGAGTAAACTTCAGGGAACAGGAGGGCAAAATCGGGCTGCTTTGACAGAATAAATACGTATTCAATAAATGTCTTATCATCCCTTCCCGACAAAGAGGTATAATCGTTATCAAACAACAGATCGTGCCCGCATGCAATATTAAGGTCGGAAGCTGCTATCCTGACATCGGGAGCTGCAAAAAACATGGTTGCAGGTGAAGTTCCGCCGATGACCTGATTGGAATTATTGAGTAAAAAATAAAGCCTTTTTACTTTACTGAAATTATATACATTACTGTCCTGCTCCCAGAATACATTTAATGTTTCAGCAAATGTTGAATGTTTGGAATTACTGTCTTTGGCAAGCTGTTCAAAACGCTCAGCGGGGTTCCACGATACAATTTTGATCTTGTCCTTATGCTTGGGATAGATGAAAAATAATTGTGCCACATCCAGAGCATCCGAAACCAATTTGTGCTGCGCCGAAGTGCCGGTAATTCCGTTATCTGCCACCCATCGGAATGCCGATTTAACCAGGTCGATCCTTGCAAACGGACTGGGTATTGATGTTGCAACATCTTTGCCCTCCGTTTTTATGGTTTCAAGCTGGTTTTTTGATATCGGACTGCTGACGAACCAGCCTGTTCCATCCTGTCCCTCATGGAGTCTGTATACTTTTGACATAGTTTACCGGATTAATAAATTTCTTTTTGATAAAACTTTGTCAGTCGATTTACCGAACATTTTTATCAGCATTGTGTGTTTTTTATCCTTATTACGGATCGAAATATTGTCTGTTAACAGGCAGTTCTGAATATCAAGCGACTTAAAGCTTTTGTTACCTTTAGGAGTCTGACCTTTAACAAGTTCAAGTGCATTATCAGCTGTTATTTCCTCGAACGGATTGAAAACCGGCTTGTTATCTTTCATTTCCTTTATCCATTCTTCGAAATAGCTGTTAAATGCCCGGATCTGCGTTTTGTATTCAGCACTGTTGAAGTAATTCTTATCCAGAAGCGATTGCTTATTACCTGGTGTCAGTTTAAGGTTGCTTTTTGTCCAGCGTGAAGTATTTAATGCTCTTGATAAACCTTTATTAAGGTATTCCGTGTACATTTTGAATTTGGTTAAAGGTGCGGAAAGTTGTTTGGCGTTTTCAATGTTCAGGTCCGTGAATGAAATATTCTGTGTATCGTGTTCAATGCCAAATTCTTTGATCTGAGTTGTCTGTGTAATTGAATTTATGTTCTTACAGAAATCCAGAATTGCCAGAGCACCTGCGAGCTCAAGAAAATGAGCTTTATTCCTTTGTTCCTGACCGCCTACAGCATATTCTTCCTGGTTTGTATTTCCCCTGTTCCCTATAAAATAAAGTGTATTTACCTGATTCAGTGAAATTATAGTCCGGTTATAATAATCGATTGCGATTTTTGCCTTTTCCTCGAAGGATTCTGCATTGATCTCTTCATTTTTAGACAATGAGAAATAAGGCAGGTATGTAATTCCGCCTATCGGAGCCGTCTTTATTTTAGCATGTTTCGGAATGTTTTTATTGCCTCTGAAATTTTTCAGCAGCAGAGGAAATCCGGCAGCCCCGGTCCCTCCAAAAATTGAATTGACAATGAATATTGCATCATCGTCGCCAAATGTCTGACCGAATTTTTTAAAATCTTCTGAATTTGTAAACTGGTTCAGAATGATCGATCCCATATTCGGATTGCCTTTGAATCCTACATCCAGATTAGATTTAAGATTCTGCGCAGAATATAACAGCCCGACAAAGTTCTTATCATCTTTCTCGGCAATATCCTCGCTTAAACTGTCAAATCCGATGTACTGATTGAAGGTATTGGTATCGGTGTCTTTCAGCTTGAACTGAAAGTAATCGGGATTTACTGCCGGCGTATTGACGGTTATTTCATTTATTGTTCTTATTTCCTGGGCATAAAAATCATCAGGCTGATCCACCTGGTTTCTTATCTCCTGGTACAGGCGTAAAATATCCTTGGTTCTGTTTAAATCTCCATTGCTGGTATCCGGATCAATAATGATCGGAATAACTGTGTCAAAATCGTTTCCGATTTTAACTCCCGCAGCAAAAAGCATTGTCAATGCTTTCAGAACTCTTGAACCGGTTCCGCCTATAGCGAAAATGTACAGTTTCCTCGACATGTTTTTTGATTTAAAAAGGTAAATGGAGTTGTATTTTACTGAACTGCTTCATGATCAGGCTGTAAATAATACTTATAATAAGTGCAAGCAGGCTGTTGGCTAACGCGTATTTCAAAGGCAGGGCGCCGGCATAATCAGCATAACCTGTGCTAGCGTCTGCAAGAGCTTCATTTAATGCCTGATTATCCGAACCTAAGATTTCTGTATTGGCTATTCCGTAAGTCGCACCAAATACAACCAGCACTGTAAAGGCCAGCCAGACAAGCCAATGCCATAATTTTCCGTAAGGATACTTCCAGAGGTAGTAAAATAAAACCCAGCAAACCAAAGGGATAAGAATAAATGAAAGTCCGAACTTTATGTAACCGCCATTTTCATACAGGTGCTGGAAGATCAGGAAATATTTGTTGGCGAATATTCCGAACACCGTGTCGTAAATTGTCCCAAAGAATTCGTTCATGATTCTGTTATTTTGTAATTGCTATCTTAAAAGTTGCAGGATTCTTGCCGTTGTTTTCATATTCATATGCCTTACCGACAGCATCAATTAGTTGCCTGAAGCCGTAAGTATGGGTGTTGTCAACAGGATCTTCCATTTCAGTATCGGTTTCCATAACCCAGTCAGGAGTCATGTTTTTAAGCGCAATTACAAGATCTCCCACAGGGTTCTTCTCTGTAAAGACGGTTATCAGGTGGGTTCCGGTTACACCCGGGATCCTTTTTGTTATTTTTACTACTTTAACTACATTGAAGTTTGAATAAGGACAATCGTAGTTGCTGATTGTTGTTAAATAGCTGTCGGAAAATGACAATGAGCTGAAGTCAGCGGCAAAAGTGAACTGAAACTCATTCTTTAGCGGCTTTGCATTGATCAATTTGTATTTGTCTTTAAAATCCTGCTTAAATTCCCCTTTAAGGTCAACGGAAGGAACTATCTGATAAGGTATGTTCTTCTCATCATTTATAAAGAAACGGGCGGTTTCATATTGCCCTTCAATCTTGCTCCCGATGTTTTGTTCCGTAAGTAACTTATTCAGCAACCGGGTTTTTCCAAAAAAGATAATGTAAAAGGGTCTCTCCTCGTTTACCAGTTTTTTAGATCCTCTTTTTGAGGCGTAATGATACAGACCGTTAAAAGTGGAACCGGCCTTTATTATCAGTGTCTGGACATTTTCATTTTCCAGCCGCTTCCGAAATGCCTGCTGTGTCTTTTGGATTTCTATTCTTAATGCAGTTAACGGATCGTTTTCTTCCCCGACATCATAAATACAGTCTGAAACAAGAACAGATATCTGATTTCCCCTGGCAGAATCCAACGCAATTTCAAACATCTTATTCAGATCGCTGTATTTAACGTCTCCCGTGTTAAATGATTTCGGATTAAGCTGATTTTTAAAAACTTCCGGATCATCACCTACATGGTTAATGTAAATCTTTGAATTTTTAAGCTTAATGGATGTCCCGTTGATGAAGTAGAAGCTTTTTTCAGCCTTATCGAATTCAGGCAGATAGGCAAGGCCGACGAGTGAATTCTTAAACTCATTTGCCTGATTTACATAACCAAACATGCTCCCTGAGTTTTCAATAAAGAATATGACCTTTTCAAGTATCAGAGTTTCACTTTTTTGAACGGGGATTATTTCATTTTGCGCAGTTCTGGATCTGGTGGGTCCTGCATCCCCGGTACTCCGGCTTTTACATGCTGAAATGTTGAGAGATATAAAAAAAATGAGGGTAAAAAATTCAAGGCTATTACGGCTCGTCATATTTTTATTTTTTATGAGAATTTACAATACTTGCCAAATTCCCGGTTTACATCCTGATGCTGATTTTTCTGGTTGCCGGAAACTTCTTTTTATGTTTAAAATTACATGATAAAATCAAGAATAGAAAGATAAATGCAATATGACTTGCCAAACCGGACAGAGGTACCATTACAATTAAAAAAAAATGATAAACCGGACCAGTTATTTAACGCAGATCGTTCACTTAAATTTTATAAGAAACCAGAATGGCTGAAGAAATGTTATTTCACTTTGTAAACTGTCGAAGCTGTCACAGGGACTCCGGTATCAGTAATGCCTTCGACAGTTATCTTAACTGCTGTCGAATTATCTGCATTATAATAGTTTAACAAAAGATCTTTGTTGGTTTCCAGATTAATATTTGGTACCCAGAACAAAGTAGTACGCAGATCAGGTTTGTAATCTGATTCCAGAGTAGATTTATGCTTTGGTGAATAAAAAAGACGCGGTTCATTATATCCTGAAAATTTGATATTGACAGAGTGAAAGGTAGCTTTGTTTATATAAGAGTTATAATTATCCTTTAAAATAATGGATATTGCCCCATCGGCATAACCAAGAGAGGGTAGTTCATGGTTTTATACTTCCAATCGAAATCGCGCCATCCCTGGGTAAGCAAAAGAAGATCGAGATCTTTTAAACGGTCAGGATTTGACGGATCAAAATAATAAGACGGCTCCTCCACCAATCCACGGACATCTGACTCAAGAAGAAACCAGGATGAAATTGTTGAAGGGAAAATGGAAGAATTATCTGTGAAAATTTTTTCGGTGGCTGCCAATGATAAAAAAGCTTCTTTTGTGCCATAGGTGCTATCAGATAATGATACCCTTAATGATACAGAATCACGCTTGTTATAAATAGTCTTATCGGTTTTAAGGGTTATCCTGGCATCTTCATTATTCTGATTAAAAACCAGTCTCTCGCAAAAAGGCTTACTTTCTGCTCCTGATAAAGTAAGCATAACAATTCCTTCAGGGAGATTAATAGTAGGAAGAAAAAAAGAGTTGTTCAGAGAATTAAATCTTATGGAATATGTCTCCAAAGGGATGTAATGGTAAGTTACAGTAAAGGAAAAATCGTGGGCCTGAACAAGTTGCAGAGTTTGCGGATTTGTACCAGTTGCGCATGTAATTTGTGTAGGCTCTTAAATTGTATATCCCTGAGCTCAGGCTATCTGGCAGGTGGAAATCTCCATTTCCCAAACCCCCGGTTAATTTGACCATACGGCTGTCGATAATCTCCAAGGAGGGAGAGATCAATTCAACCTGGAGATTGCCGCTATGAGAAGTAGGCAGGTTGTATGAAGCACCGACAAGGTACGCCTTGAACCAGATATCATCACCAGGATAATAACTGTCGCGGTCCGAATGAAGGTAAACTTTCTCTACAATTTTAAGAGAGTCATTAGAGGATGAATATTGAGAATAAAGGTTTTTGGAATTCGAAAATGGAAAGAGCAACACTGCAAGAACCAGAACAAACTGAATAAAATTTTTCATGTTTGAATAAGCCTGTCAGGGAAGGCTCCAGATTAACTAACAAACTTCATACCAAGATCTACGGATTGTTGCGTATACCCTATTCAGATTTAACCTCCTCAAAATCAAGATTAACAGGGGGCTTTTCAGGAAGAGTTTCAGGAGAATCCTTTATCTGGTTCATGTACTCGTCAGGAAAAGGCTGATCGAGGCTGTTTGCAGTTTTACTTATTGTATTATCTACTATTTCAAATGAAACATTGTCGACCCAAATTTTCCCAACACCTGTTAATATAAATCCATAGAATATAACGCACTTCTCAGGTACATCAAATACTATTTCACATTTTGTCCAGTCATTGTCACCGGCAACAGGTCTGTCCATCATATTATCAAAATCTGCAAAGATCTTATTGCCAATATCATCAACTCTTATCCACATCGATCCTTTAACATTTGTTCCCTGCGATTTAATGAACCCTGTCATTTTTATTCTTTTTCCACTGAAATCTTTTGCAACCATTGTTTGCATTAATGCGCAAAAATCCACAGGATTCTCAACTATAGTTTCTAACGTAGCGCTATTTTGTCCGTGTTGTGATATCTGATTATCAAGTCCGGTTTTGTAATTAGTCCGGTCCCCTCCAAAATTCCAGCCATTGGCTGCATTGTTTTCCTGGGAATTTCCTGATGCAGCGGATAAAAATGTAAAAGCCAGGCTTAAAATGAATACCTGAAGAGTATAATTCAGTTTATTCTCTGCCCGCAGTGTTGATTTGTTTCTTGTCTTCATGTTACTTATGAATTTGATTAGAAATAATTGAAGGCGTTTGCCCGTGAAAGTATATCGTTCGTTTTTTGCATCACAGATTATCAAATTCTTTTGGGTACTGAACAGTTCCTTTTGCATTCATTAATCCATTTTCTACGAGTTCAATTCCCATAAATGCATTTTCCGGAACATCATAAGGTGCTTTGATATCCCATTTACTGGAAGGGAAAAAGCCGAATTTCGGATAATAGTGTTCATGTCCTAAAACAATTACTGATTTATATCCAAGTTCTTTCGCCTTGTTCAGTCCAAATCTGATAAGTTGCCCGCCAATTCCCTGCCTCTGAAACCTGGGATCTACTGACAATGGTGCAAGGGACAGGCTGCTGTTTTCGATTCCGGCAGGATCATTGATTATTATTTTCGTAAATAAAATGTGACCAACAATCTGAGAATCAATGATTGCAACTAAAGAAAGTTCAGGAACAAATGTATGACTTTTTCGTAAAGCCTCGACCAGTTCTGATTCATTTTCCTGTCCAAACGCACTCTTAGTCAAGCTATATACAGCGCGAAAGTCATATTTAGTCTCCTGTCTTATTATGATATCCATGGTTGATCATTATGAATAATCCCTTGCGGATGTAACACCATTCTTTTACTCACAAAGTTTTGTAAGCTAAGTTACTACAAAAACCTTACAATATTAGCGAATATGAGGTTTTTGCATGCCTGTCTTAAGGTCTCAGACTTAATGACATTGAATATCATGAACAAGACTTCAAATTCAGCGAGCTCTGCGAGTAAGATATCGTCTCTAATACATATTTTTTATTCATCGCTTTTTCAAACTATCTTGCAGAAATTTTAACAGTGTGGTTACAGATTTCAAGAGATGAAATCAGAGATGCTGCAATATTCTCCTTTAAAGGGAAAAACTTATTCCTTATTCGGGGAAACGGACTCGACTACCGGATACTACGAAACGATCAGGATACTGGCCGATAAAGCTCTTGCTTTGAATCCCGATACACGGAATTTAATTCAAAGGATCCGTGAGTTCTCATCAAAAAAGAGAGTCCTTAAGAGATCCCTGGGGAAAATGGATTCCGGCAATTCTATGTCAGTCATTCTGAACCTTATTGATCCTTCACTTAAGAAATACACAGAAAATACCCGGGAGCATTTAAGAACACTTCCATTATCAAAATTCTGGGACCGGAGGCTTGCAACCACAAGGGAGCAATATCACCTGTATATGCTTGAAATTGAGCTTACAAACCGTCTGTTTGCCTCTGATTTTATCAAAGCAGACAGAAAAATCGCTTTGATGCCTTATTGTCTCCAGGATTTCTCAGTTAACTGCAAATCAGAAAAGAACGGGTTCGATTACCAGTGCAAACATTGTTCTTTAAAGTGTTTTCAGAATCACGCAAGTGCAATATTGAAAAAACATAATATTGAACCATACATATGGATGGGAGGCAATATGAAGCACCTCGCAAATTACACGGCCAAAGAAAGAAGGTCTTTTGGTGTCCTGGGAATTGCCTGTGTACCAGAACTGACCTGGGGCATGAGAAACTGCCGTAATAACAATATTCCTGTTATCGGAATCCCGTTAAATGCAAATCGCTGCATCCGCTGGTTTGGCGAATTCTTTCCGAATTCGGTTGATCTTTCCGAACTTGAAAGGTTAGTGGCACCTGGCTCATAGCTTATATAATTTAGTTTGCGGTTTTTGCAGGTTATTATGTTCATTTTGTAATTTTATCAACCGGATCGGGTTTCAGGTTCTATTCTGGTTTAGAATATCAGTATATAAATGAATGAAATTCAAAAAAGTCTTTGTGTTTTTATACATTACAGCAAATATTTTTATATTCCCGGGTATGTAAAGATTTATGTTGATGAAATTTCAAAATATTTTGATCAGGTCATTTTAGTAACTAACGAAAGGCCTGTCGGAGAAGGTACAGCCTTTAACAACACAAATATTTCTACAGTTTTTGTTAAAAATGAGGGCTATGATTTAGGAATGTTTTATAAGGTGTTTCGAACCATTGATATATCAAATTATAGTCAGATTGCCTGCATTAATGATTCGAATGTACTTTTTAACCAATTACTTCCAATATTTAACTGGAGCAAAACACTAACGGCAGGTTTCTGGGGAGTTATTGATTCAAACCAAAAACCCTGGTTTTCGACACATGAGAATAACTATCACATACAAAGTCATTTTATTGTTTTTAACAGGAAGGCTGTAATAAAATTGCCTGCCTTTTTCGATACACTCAATATTCAGGATATTCTCAATGAAAAAGATCCCGTTAAAGTACGTCAAACTGTCATTGACAAATGGGAGATTGGCCTCTCGCAGTTTTTAATTAAGCAAGGTTTATCATGTGCCAGCTTTATTGATAGTTCTTCATATTCTCATTTACCTCATTCAGGTAAACAGACAAATGTCAGTCTTAAATTATACCCTGAATTAATCCGATCAGGTTTCCCTTTAATTAAAATGAAGGTAATTACGAAAGGTAAACTGAAGGATATTTTTCGTTCAGAATCATCCTGGAAGAATTTGATCCGGCAATATGGAAATCAGAATTGGGATATTGAGTCATTGATTGATGAATTAATCCAAATCAGGAATGATTCAGGAAATCAACCATTAATAATCGTCAAAAGGAAATTTTTGAAGTTTATCAGTTATTTAAAAGAAAAATCAGCCAATTAAACTACAATAACTTTCCTTTCATCAAACCCTTTATGCTCATTGTATCTGATATATCCCAAATGATTTGTCACAAGCCTGGTATTGCCAATTCTAAATTCACTTTTACTGTTATGCTCGTGACCAAAAATCCAGTAATCAGGTTCGGTGGTCCTGATTAAATCGGAGAGCTCAACTGCAAAAGCTTCGTTAAGTGCATCTCCTTTTAAATCTTCAGGATAATTCATGAAAGTCGGCATGTGATGAGTAATAACAACAATTGTACCTGACTTTTTCTTTTCTAATTCTTCTTTCAGGAACAAAATGCATTTTTCATTCAGAAGATTATATTGTTCAACACTGAGCCTCATCCCCCTATTCATAATTACGTGAAAATCGGAATATCCAGGCAATATTTTAAATTGACTCCCGGGGCCTATCTTTGTCCACAATGTTGAAAAAATCAGTCTCACATCTCCTGTTTGAACTGAAGTATTATTCAGGAGAAAAACATTATCCCTTATCCTCTCATTAAAAGATCCGCTTCGTTCATTGATGTCGGAGTGATAGTATTCGTGATTCCCCGGAATCCAGTAGGTAAGGTCAAAATGGCCCGACACATAATCAAAAAAATCGGAGTGTTCTCTCATCACGCTGAAAGGGACAATATCACCTGCAAGTATAAGGATATCCCCCTCAGGTCTGAGAGGTCTAATCCTCAGGAACTCCTTATTCTCAGGGAATTCAAGATGCAAGTCAGATGCATATTGCAGCTTCATGTTGCAAAAATTATTTCTGCTAATTTACTTTAAAACCTGATTCGTCTTTCTTTATAAACCGGTTTCACCAGGCTTATGTTCTTTTAACCTCTTAAGGATTCTTGTTCATTTCTTTTGGGCAAACAAAAGAGCCGGAGCGAAACGGAGCCCGGCGAAGCCAAATGAACATAAAAGTTTGAACGAAAAAAGAAAGAACATAAAAACTTGTAAACCATTCATGGCTTTATATCCTTACCTTTAATCAACATATAAGTAATCATACAAAAAAGATCATGGAATACCTTCCCGGGAATTATATTTGTCTTACTATTAAGATCAAAAACGACTGAACAATGAGAGAATTAAGACGACTTCCAATTTTAAGCTGTTCTTTCCTGATTTTAAACATATTGCATGCAAATGCACAACAAACAAAATCAACCCTGCTTGAGTACCAGAAAAAGGTTCAGACCTGGTTGACTTTTTATAAGGTACCGGCAGTCGGCATAGGTATTATAGAAGACGGGAAGCTCAGGCAGATAATGGTATTTGGTGAGCTTGAAAAGGGTGATCCGGCCCCATACAATACAATTTTCCAGGTAGCTTCCCTGACAAAACCGGTTACGGCGATGGTGACTTTAAAACTTGTCAGTATGGGCGAATGGCAACTGGATGAACCGTTAAGTAAATACTGGGTTGACCCTGACGTAATCAACGATCCCAGGCATCTGAAATTAACAACCCGTCATGTATTAACACATCAGACAGGATTCGATAACTGGCGCAGCAATAATAGATTGAAGAAACTTGTTTTCAATTTTGAACCGGGCACAAAGTTTAATTATTCAGGTGAGGGATTTGAATATCTTAAACACGCTATAGAGCATAAATTTAAAATGTCACTTGACAGTCTGGCAGATTCAATATTATTTAAGCCGTTGAAGATGTATGACACCAGGTATGTTTGGAATGCAAATCTTGATGAATCGAGATATGCAGTTCCGCATGATGGATCAGGAGTAGCAGTTGAACTGCCCAGGAACAGAAATGCCTCTGCAGCCGACTTATTAAAAACAACCGTTGAGGATTATTGCAGATTTGCAGTAGAAGTAATTGAAGGAACTCTGCTTAAGAAAGAGGTGTTCAATGATATGATTACTCCGCAATCAAAAGTAAATGAATATGAATCCTTTGGTCTGGGATGGGATATCATGAAAGATTTAAGAAACGGGGAATTTGCCCTGATGCACGACGGAGACGACTATGGAGCCCACTCAATGGTAATTCTTCTTCCGGAATCCAAACGTGGTCTGGTTGTTCTGACAAATGGCGAAAAGGGTGATGAAGTAATTAAGAATGTTCTGATTGAATCGCTCGACCTCGGAAAAGAAATTGTTGATAAGTTTGAATGGTAGATACTTGTTTCTTTCTTTGGACGTCCAAAGAGAGAAAAAAAAATTAATGGGGCAAAAGAACCTATACCTGTAAATAACTTTCTTTGCGTACATGATTAATATTTCTGATATTTGAATAGTGGTTGTAGATTAATGTTTTTATTCATGAAAGGGTGAAAGAGGAAATTCATATTTTACCAACTCATACCACTCCCGAGGTTATTCTTAGTCCTGAGGGTATTATAAAGATAAAAGGACGGGCATTAAGTGTGAATAACACTGAATTTCCCGAACAGATAATGAATGGATTTAATGCTTACCTCAGTAATCCGCCCGATTCAACTGATGTAATTATTGCATTTGAATATCTGAACAGTTTCAGCGCAAAAATCATTGTATCGATCCTCAAAAATATTTCGCAACGTATTCTGCGGCCGAAAAAGCTTGCCATTCGATGGTATTATGAAGAAGATGATGATGATATGCTGGAACTGGGGAAATATATTTCGGAGGTTGATAAAATCCCTATTGAATTCGTCAGAACTGATGATATCAAAAGTCTTTAAGTAATAATTCCTTTCCCTATTGACTTTGTCAAATCATTCAAAAACCTCACCATTGGTGCCCCATTACATGATGTCTCAATAATCCCATTGAAATGATATCAAAAGTTGCCAACCTTGATTGTGGGATTCTCTGAAAAGAATACTGCTGTTTCATAATAAAAAAAGTTTGTCATCTCTACTGCATCGCGCGGTCCGAATAAAATTATATTAACAATTCGGCACAGCATCCCCAAATATCGTAAATTAGTAATCGACTGTTAAATCAGATTGTCCTGGATAGTGCCCGGGAGGACAGAGGGCCAGAGTGTTGGATACTGCGTTATGTGTCATGGAAATCAGCTTAAAATATCATAATAATGTATATTGATTATTATAAAATACTGGGGATAGATAAAAATGCCACGCAGGAAGAAATTAAAAAAGCCTATCGTAAGCTGGCCAGAAAATATCACCCCGATTTAAACCCGAATGATAAAAATGCCAAATCGAATTTTCAGCAGATCAATGAAGCAAATGAAGTATTGAGCGATCCGGAGAAGCGTAAAAAGTACGATCAGTATGGAAAGGACTGGCAACATGCTGAACAATTTGAAAAAGCAGAACAAAACCGGAGTCAATCATCAGGTTCGTATAGAACAGAATACTCAGGGACACAATTTGAAGGTGATTTCTCCGATTTTTTTGAGTCGCTGTTTGGAGGAAAAGCGGAAACCGGCAGAAGCAGGCAGGTAAAATACAGGGGAGAAGATTATAACGCTGAATTGCACCTCGATCTCCTCGATGCTTATGAAACACACAGGCAAACCCTGACCGTAAACGGGAAAAAAATAAGAATTACAATCCCTGCAGGAATTGAAAACGGGCAGACCATTAAAATTGCAGGACACGGAGGCCCGGGAATAAACGGCGGACCCAATGGCGATCTGTACATTACTTTTTCAATCGCAAACCATCCGAAATTCAAACGCCTCGGGAATGATTTATATACAACAGTAGATCTGGATTTATATAAAGCCGTACTGGGGGGAGAAATCACGACTGATACCCTGAACGGTAAAGTAAAACTGAAAGTCAATCCCGAAACACAAAACGGAACTAAAATAAAACTAAAAGGAAAGGGATTCCCTGTTTATAAAGAAAAGGGGAAGTTTGGAGATTTATACATAACCTATTCCATTGTAATCCCCAGGAATTTAACCAGGAAACAAAAGGAGCTGTTTACTGAATTGTCTAAATTGTAACTGTAATATGGGACTGAAATATATGGAAAACTTAATACCTGCAGATGAATTCTGTGCAAACCACAACATAGAGATTTCGTTTATCCGCTCCCTTCATGAAACGGGATTAATGGAAATCACAACAATTGAAGAAAAAGTATATATTCCTGCCAACCAGCTGCAGGAGTCTGGAGAGAATCGTTCGCTTATATTTTGAACTGGATATTAACCTGGAGGGTATCGAAACCATAAATCATTTACTGAAACGTATAAATACGATGCAGGATGAAATTACGGCTCTCAGGAACAGACTCCGGCTTTATGAAACAAGTGAATAGATTGAAAACCGAAAACAATGCAACATAATAAAATGGAGATTGGGCAATACTCAAAATACATCGATCACAGTCCTTTGAAAATGGATGCCACAGAACCGTAAATAATCAGATTCTGCAATGAAGCTATTGAATACTCCTTCCATTCAATGGTTGTTATCCCCTATTATATTGAACTGGCTAAGGGAATAATATAAGATTCAGATATAAAACTGGACACTGTAGTCGGATTCCCTTTTGGTAATGAACTGATTTCAATTAAATCGGGGCAGGAGCATCACGCGTTGGAACCTCAAAAGGGATCGAGTTGATTATGGGCTTAAAAAACCATCCTCAGACAACTGAATATTAGGACCATTGCTCAATCCAGATTCGCTTCGCTTTCGGGATTTCGTCGCTGCGATTATTTTGCCGCTTTTGGTCTTAAGTTCATTTTTTGCTCGCCCAAATGAACGGAACAATCAGTTAATGATCGCCTTGCTTTTGCTATCGCTCTCCACGTCGATCTTCCGGTCGAGCTTCTTAACGTTCTTCCCTTTGTTGAATTTGAAGGAATACGAGAACTGGATATAATTCGAAGCATCAAATCCTATAATATTTGTGGAATTAAAAGCAGTTGTCTCAGTTTCCGTCCTGCTTAATTTCACATCCGTCGAAAGTGGCAGAAACCAGAATACACCTAATGTATGGTTCTTTATCTGTCCCTGAAAGCCAAAACCATAAAAAGGAATGCTGTATGTTTTGGATTGTGCATTAATATTTACTCCTTCATAGCTCAGGAAAACAAAAGCAGTTGTTTTCTTTTTTTTGTCAAGGTTTGCAAATGCATAACTGGTAATACTGTATGAGAAATAATTCCTTGCCGGTATAAAAACCGATTGCCCCGTGAACTCGTTAAAATGTCCCTTATAGATCCGGGCATTGATATTTACATACCACAACATAGCATTAAGGCCTCCGCCGAGCTCATATCCATTGAGGAGGTTAAAGGGTTTCGAAAATGTAGTCATAGTGTTGCTGACGGGCGATTTTACTACGCGGAATTCATTTCCTACCTTATTGGAAAAAAATTCGTTATACACATACGGGGAAAAATAGTTGCTTCCAAAATTCCAGGTATAGGTAAGCTGCAGGCGGTCACGGTAATCGGGCTTCAGATCAGGATTCCCCTGAGTAACATTATAGTTCTGGTCTATCCTGTAATACGGATTCATGTCGTAGATCCCTGGCCGGTTAATTCTCCGGTTATATGTGAACTTCAGATTGTGCGAAGCGGAGAATTTATACTGAAAATTAACGGAAGGTAAGAAACAAGAATAGTTCGGGTGTGTAACAGAATCAGCATTAATATGGCTGTTTTCTACCCTGAGCATAGTCTGGAACCCGATTTTTTTCAGATTGAACGTAATTCCGGCATAACCCGAATTCCGAAGTTCAGCATACTGAAACAGATTATTTGACTCCTGGTTGTCTATTTTGAAATCGTAGCTCATTTGCTGGTAATACAATTGATAACCTGCCTCAATCTTTGCGGACATCCCTAATGGCTGGACATAATTCAGTTTGGTGGAATAATAATTACGTTCATTCAGATTATCTTCCAGCCTGCTATAAGTATTAAGCAGAGAATCTGTGTTATAAACGTATCGGGTATTCGTAAAATCATTTCCCTCAACTGACTTAAAATCATAATAATTAGCCTCAAGTGTAAATTCCTGAACCGGATTTTTAAATGCCTTTTTGTAAAACAGGGATGTTGAAGTCTCATTACTTTTAGTACCATTGGTTGTCAGCGACGATATCGAATTAAGGGGAATACTGTTTTTATACAGGAAAGTTTCACTTAGCAGATCTACATCCTGATGTATAGGTTTGTAACTGACGTTTAAGCTCATGCTGTTCTTATCGTTAATGTAATAATCGAATCCGCTGTTGACAGTTGACTGGCCGACATCTATGCCTCCTTTCCCCGACAGGCTGGTTAATGAATCGATCGTTGTGAAGCGGCTCTCATTCGTGGAATTTATAAAAAGTTTCTGGGAGAAAGTCAGGCCGGTTACATAGAATGTTATTTTACCAAGTGCATAATCGAGACTGCCAGTCAAAGCAGTGGTTGGCTTATTAAAAGGTTTTATGCTTACGGCTGCATTACCGTTCATTCCATACCTGGCTTCTTTTTTCAGGATAATGCTTATTACCCCGTCAATATTGCCTTCGTATTTGCCCGATGGATTGCTGATAATTTCAATAGTTTCGATATCGGTCGGTAGAAGTCTTGCGAGGTATTCCTTGTCGCGCTGCCTTCCATCCACCTGGATTATAAAATTGCTGCTGCCGTTAAGCGTAACATTATTCTGAAAATCGACATTGACCTGCGGTATCTTTTTCAGGATATCGTATCCGTTGCTTGAAGCCTTGGATACGACGGAAGGAATGGAATAAACAGTCCGGTCAACCATTTCCTTGCCCTTCAGACGTTCACCTACCACAGTAACTTCATTTAGACTTGCTGTGGTCTCGGCTAAATAAATAGTATCGACTGTAATTTCTGTATTACCTGCCACAACGATAACCTTTTTCCCGTTTGTTTTATAACCAACGAAGCTAACCCTTACAAAATAATCGCCCGGTTTTACTTTTTCGAGCAGGTATCCGCCGTCGGTTAAAGTAATAACCCCCGTAATCATTGATGAATCCGGCAGCTGAAGCAGCCCGACAGAGGCAAATTGTACAGGTGATTTGTCCTTCTCAAGGCATACTTTCCCCTTTATGCTTTGAGCCTGAGCACTTACAGAAATTGCCAGCAGCAACCAGACCAGATATTTTTTCATTTTACCTTTAATTCAATTTACTTTAATGCAATAACTTTCGATTCCCCGTTGATATCCATTGGCATCTGCATGCTGAATCCCGGAGCGCTGATGCCCAGATTTCCCGTAATATGCGTTTTCCCTTTTTCTTCAACCACTAATCCTGTACGTATATCTATCAGCATGGTTGTCTTGCTCAGTCCCTTAAGATCGTTATAGGTCACTGTAGCACCTCCCGATTGAATCGGAGCTGCATTATCTGCTGCCTTTATGTCCGATTCGGCGGTTATGTTCGCATTATTTCCGGTTAAGTCCGTCAAGATGATAAGTGGTAGCTATATCAAGCTCCATTCCGCCTGAATTCATCCGTTGTGTCATGTTCCATCCTTCACCCACCGGGACCTGTCTGGCCGGTAAAAACCAGGTAAACATTCCGATCATAGTTTTTAAAGAATTATCGCTGACCATACTTACTATCTGGCTTTTTACTGCAGTCGCCACCTGACCCTCAAGAGTAATTGAACTTGTATCTTTCATGACAAGGTCAGGCAGCATCTTTATGTTAATGATCTCCAACGGTTTGCCTGCAAAATCTATTTTAACATAAAGGGCATTTTTGCTCAGCCTGTTCATTATACATGACAAAACATCACCCATTTCTTTTGATTTGACATCCCCTTCCTTAACGGAGGTGATGCTGGTGATTTTCCCCATTGTATTGGTTTTGGTGATCAGGGTGTCAAAATGAACTTCCGTGATCATAAAATCGGCTGTTGCATCGATCATTTTCAGCGAAATCGTGTAATCAACTTTGGATTCGGTGGTTTGCTGATTCCCGTTTACTGTTTGATTAATTGACTGTTCTGAAACAGACTTCAGGCGGTATACCTTGTCTTTCTCGAGGTTCATCTTAAGATTGACGCTGTTCTGTGCCATAATCGAAATGCAGACAGAACCACGATGCATGATACTAAAATCTTTTTCATCAGGCTGTTTTTAAAGTTTTTTACGGATCGGTGCAAAGATAATTCCTCTGTCAAATCTTTATTAATGATTTATCGGCAAATGGTTGAATTTCTACGGTGAATTACAGATTTGAAAGATGAATTAAGACAAAATTCATAGAAACGAAAGCTTCATGGACTAACAAAGACGCTGTCTGAAGAGCAATTCTAAATGGATTTCTACCTCTGCGATACTTTATTTTTTAATGCAACGAACCGATTCTCCTCGCTGCCGTGGACTGCTGCTCCTCCCTAAATTGCTGCTCTGTATAACGTAATAGTCAATGGACGTAAGAACCTTGCTTTCTGTCGTACTCCACCATGTACCAATACTTCCAACGTTCAGAAATGTTCCGTTCTCAACACGGTAACCTCCGGGCAAGCCTGTAAATCCGGCTTCATTGCTTCCGATGAATCCTCCGTTCCATCCGCTGGTGCTTTTCATTTTATAACCGGCATCATCCGGTCCCCCGAGATTATAGGCAAGTGTTGACCAGTCCTGGTCACCCGGCAAAGACCAGCCTGCCGGAGCTAATCCCTCGTGGATCATTCACTGCATACCAATTGTACAACTTGCCGTATTTCACACCATTTTTAGGATCGTTGTTATAGTAACACCATGCAGGTTTTCCCGATTCACCCGCAGATACCCACTCCTGGTTGGTCTTTGCCTCAGGAATTGAATCGCCATTCTGGAACTTGCTTACATTAAGGTTTGCCGAAGCCCAGATCTGTAGTTCCTATCCTGACAGTTCCGGCCTCCGGACTTTTTTTGACCGGAGCAGGCTTAGATGCAGTCGTAGCTGACTTAGCTTTTGCCGGTACTGATTTAGAACCTGTTGCGGCGGTTTTTGATTTTGTCGGTACGGATTTGGAACCAGCCGTGGTAGTCTTTGGCTTTGTCTGTACGGATTTAGTACCGGCCTGGGTCGGCTTTGTTGTAGTCTGAACAGATTTTGTAGTGGTCTGGGTCGACTTTGTTTTGGCCTGGGTAGTTTTTGAACCCGCCTGTGTGGATTGCGTTTTAGTCTGTGTATTTTTGGAGCCAGTCTGTGTAGTTTTTGTTTCCTGCTGAATAGCTTTTGAAGTTGTCTGGTCAGTATTTGATCCACCTGACTGACAGATATTTCCTGATATATTTCCGTAAGAAAATAAAAGTACAAATACACCAGTTATTGTGATAATCGTTTTTGCTTTTCCCATATTTATTTTCTTTAAGCTGTGGACCTGATATTAAACGTGAATGGAAAGACTTTATTACTCAAATTGAGAACATAGACTGCCAATGGTTTCAACAAACAAAAAGGCAAGAGGCGACAGGCATAAGGAAAAGGTGCTAAGTACTTTTAATGAATTCAATCCGCAATCCGAAATGTATGAAGATTTCGGATTCTTTCTATCTTTAAGCAATGTTAATGATCGATTGCAAAAAGCTCCCGGTCTTATAAATTTTAAAATAAATAATAAAATGAAGAAACGATTTTTAACTATTATCATGTTCATCGGATTCATATCCGGATCAATTTATTCCCAAAACTTTAATAAACCTAAGATTGACAGCCTGTTCGATATACTTGCGCAGAAGAATAAAGCAATGGGTAGCCTGACCCTTTCTAAAAACGGGAAAGTACTTTACAACAGGGCAATCGGATATAGCTTCATTTCAGACGCTGAGAAAAAACCTTCCACAGAAGCCACAAAATACAGGATAGGTTCCATAACCAAAATGTTCACAGCAACAATAATTTTACAATTGTCGGAAGAAGGGAAAATCTCGCTTGATGCAACTTTGGACAAGTATTACCCGGCACTTCCTAACGCTTCAAAAATCACAATCAGGAATTTGCTTAATCACAGAAGCGGATTGCACAATTTTACAAACGAACCAGAGTATATGACCTGGATGACAAAACCAAAGACGCACGATGAAATGCTCGCTGTCATTTCAAAATACCCTGTTGATTTTCAACCAAATGAGAAGTATGCATACAGCAATTCAAATTATGTTGTTCTGGGTTATATAATAGAAAAAATCTGTAAGGAACCTTACTCAAAGGTTTTGAAAGACAGGATAACTTCTAAACTGGGATTGACAAATACATACTATGGCGGCAGGACTGATATTAAAAACAATGAAAGTTATTCGTACAGGTGGATGAAAAACTGGGAAAAACAGCCTGAAACCGATATGAGCATTCCTGGAGCGGCCGGTTCAATTGTCTCAACTCCTGAAGACCTGACTAAATTTATTGAGGCACTGTTTTCATTAAAATTAGTTACACAAAATAGTCTGGATCAAATGAAAAATATGATAGACGGCTATGGAATGGCAATGATTAAGGCGCCCTTCCATGAAAAAACAGGCTATGGACATGGTGGCGGAATAGATGGATTTGCATCGAACTTAGTTTATTTCCCGGAAGAAAGTCTGGCCATTGCTTATTGTACAAACGGACAGGTTTACCCGATGAATGATATCTTAATGGGGATATTAAGCATTTACTTTAATATGGGGTATTCAATTCCAAAATTCATCCCAAAACCTGTAATTTCCTTAAAGACAGAAGAGCTTGACAAATACCTGGGAGAATACTCAAGCACACAGATCCCCCTGAAAATTACAGTTATCAAAGATAAATCCACTTTATTTGCGCAGGCTACAGGACAGTCGGCTTTTCCTCTTGAGGCAATTGATAAGGACATATTCCAGTTCGAACAGGCTGGTATTGAAATAGAGTTTAATACTGGAAAAAATGAATTCACTCTGAAGCAGGGTGGTGGTAGTTTCTTGTTTTCAAAAACCAAATAATTTTGATTTCGTCGAGCTCTCCGCCATCCCGATCGCTATCGGGAAGCGGAATTCACTTTTCTAACTCAATTTTTTACCCGATCGAAAGTAAAGGTCTTGACAAGATTGTTATTTACTATCGTTTTCTGTATAAAGATAACAGGTGATTTGAATTCCATTTCCAGTCTAAAAGTTGCTTTTTCGGGATTAGAAATATCGCTAAATGGAATAATTATACTTTTATTTTTTGATGTAAACCAAAAGGCGGAAGTCCCTGTATCCATTCCATTAGTTATAGAAGACAAAATGAATTTATCAACTTTTTTGTCATACCCCCAAAGTTGTTTGCCTTCCATAACTATTTTATCTTTTGTGACATACTTAAAATTACACTCAAGTACCGTTCCATTGAGTTTTATATCCCAAAATGCAGTTGTGTCTTTACCTACTTCTCCCTTCCAATTGCTTATATACTGTTTTATCAGCTCAACCTGATTAAGTTTTACCTGCGTGGTTTGTGCCTGTAATCCATTTAAGCAGATTGAAAGAAATACGGCAATTGGGGTTGTTAAAAATGTTTTCATCTGATTAGTTTTTTTTCATAAGTCAGAAATCATAACAGTAAAACAACTGAAAAAAGAAAGTGGTAAAAAAGAATGCCAATTTCAAATAGAATTTTTACAAATTGGGATGGTTTGCAATCAAATGGTGTGAACCCCAGAGCAAGCTCTGGACTCAAAGAACGGTGCAGGCACCGAGGAATCAGACCTATATTTTGCTGCCGCTGAGGCTATTTTTCAAAAACCCTTGTTCCGAAAATAAACCTTTCCTTCCACCATCGATCGTTTAATGAAGTTATAGTTACGCCATTCCGGGAAGAAGTATGGATAAATTTATTATTACCTAAACAGATGCCTGAATGGGTGATCAAAAAATGTGTCTTATATGATCTGATAAAAAAGACCAGATCCCCTTTTTTAAGTTCATTCATTTTGGAAATTATTTCCCCATACCTGGCTTGTTCTTCTGAGTTGTGGGGCAGGTAAATGCCGTGTCTGGCAAAAACAGTTACCAGTAATCCTGAGCAATCCATGCATTTCATCGTTGTTCCGCCCATACAATGGGGCACACCAAGGTATTTTTGAGCGGTTTCAATAATTTCATCAGGGCCGGTATTGCGGGTATTTAACTTTTTTTCAGCACCGGCAGCAATAAAATCGTTCAGCCTTTTTTTATCAGTATTACTTTCGATCTTCTGAACTGATCGTTCGGGATAACCCTGTTTGGAACAGGAAGTGATAGGCAGCTGACTCACAGCAACTAACAGAAGAATAAACAATCTTTTGGTTTCAGGAAGTACTTTCATCATCATAAACTCTGCTATATAGCGTGGTAAATATGAGAATTATTGTCCCATCTTCCCTATACCACGCACCTCATACTGCAGACCTTGTGTCTGGAAAAGCTGATCGCTGAAAGCTATGCTTCCCGGATTTTGCCTGCCTTTAACTGTATTCAACTAAAAACGTATAAAAATGAAATTTCGGGTTTCATCATAAAAAATGTTGGTCGGGTAAGGAATCTGGTCTTTAGCAAGGTAAAATGAAAAACTAATTGCAATCTTATCATTTTCAGCTCGACCAATTGGCTGCTGTTGAGGTTGAGATATCTATATTTGAATAACATTTAATGAAGTGCCCCAATGGAGAAAGATAAACCACCTTACGTCTGTCCGGTAGAGCTTGCCGGCAGCCTTAGCAATCCACTCAGAAGGCTAATTCATAATCCCAGGAAGATACTGGGACCTTACATCAATAAAGGGATGACTGTAATTGATTTAGGGTGTGGCCCTGGGTACTTTACTACCTGGCTCGCAAGACTGGTTGGCGAAGAAGGAATGGTAATAGCGGCAGATCTTCAGCAGGGTATGCTTGAAAAAGTGATTGAGAAAATCAGAGGAACAGACCTGGAGCAAAGGATAAAAATACATAAGTGTCAGGATGATAAGATCGGCGTTTCGGAAAAGGCAGATTTTGTTCTGGCATTCTGGATGGTTCATGAAGTTCCGGACCAGCAGAAAATGTTTAAGGAATTAAGGTCTGTCCTGAATCAGGGTGGCCGGATCCTTGTCATCGAGCCAAAATTCCATGTTACCAAAGCATCGTTCAGAAAAATGATCACCCTTGTAGAATCGGCAGGCTTTGAAATTATTGAAAGTCCAAAGGTGAGCTTAAGTCGCACAGTGGTGTTATCGGCAGGGAATATTTTTGATGCCGGGGTGTAAAGGCGGCAAGGCACAATGGCAAAGCTTGCGGAACTATTTTGTCCAGTCTCTTTTGGCTTCAGTTAGCCAGGCCGGATCTCCTGTGCCTCCCGTAAAGCGAAATCTGATTGGATCCCATTTCATTGTGACGTTATGGGAGTATAGTTGATTTATAAGATGACAGCAGATAACTGTTCGGCCACCTATCTGTTCGCTGGCAACCGGTTTTTTGCGGCTCACAACGCATGACAGGAAATCCTCGTAGTGTGAGTTACTTTCATAAAGCTTAATACGGGCGTCTTTCAGCAGCAGCTTTTCAGCTTTCTCAACCTCTGCCCGACAGGTTGTGCCTTTGCTCTCCTGACCTGTGTAGGAAGCAATTGTCTGACCTTTAATTATCACTTTGAATGTACCCCTGTTAACCATGACTTCCCCTTCGCTGCCAAAAAAGTGAATACCAAAACCGCTCCTTTTATGGATTACTGTAATGCCATTTGAGTAAACCAGTTCAGCTTCATTATCGTTTAATCGAACCTCGACAGGCCCGCTATCATCCATTCCAAGGCCCCATTGTGCAATATCCAGATGGTGCGCACCCCAGTCCCCGACATCTCCGGTACCATATTCCTTGTAGGAACGCCACAGGGGAAAATGATTATGTACTCCGCGGGGGCTCAATATCGAGTTATAAGGTCGCAATGGTGCAGGCCCAAGCCACATGTTCCAATCCAGACCCGGCTCCATGGGTTCTTCCCCAAGATCGCATGCCTTGGGCGGTCCTCCAAAACTGCACTCAACATGGTCGATTTTCCCTATGCACCCGTTCCGAACCAGTTCACATGCTATCCGGAATTCCTTCATTGAACGCTGCATCGATCCGGTCTGAAGTACCCGTTTCTGTTCAGGTACAGCTCCAATAATTTCTATTGCCTCCCGGATATTGTGTGTTAACGGTTTCTCACAGTATACATCCTTGCCTTTATCCAATGAGAGCAAAACAGGTGCAGAATGCCAGTGGTCGGGCGTCGCAATGCAAACTGTATCGATATCCTTGCGTGCAATAAGCTCACGGTAGTCACTGTACGCCTTACAATCAGCTACGCCCTTGTCTTTGTTATCAGAGTAGAACTTATTAACCACATTTTGTGCATTGGTGCGGCGGGTAGTGTCTACGTCACAAACGGCAAGAACCTGAGTCAGGGGCATAAATTTAGACAGCAGATATTTCGATTGTATGCCCATCCCGACAAAGCCCATAGTAATCCGGCTGACCTGAGGAAATGCCCATAAGCGTGAGGGAAGGATCAAAGGTACTGCAATTACCGGAGATGCCACTGTTTTAATAAAAGTTCGCCGAGTTGTTTTCATTATATAAATCCTCCCTGATCTTTGGTTATAAATATTCGATAATTGATTGAGCGAAAGTTTGTTGATAAGATAATAATAATTAAAATTGAGCCGGACCCGCGTATTAAAGCTGGTGAATAACCACCTGTAAGAAGGACTATTCTTCTATTTCCACGATCACTTCTATTTCAACAGCCGTATTAAATGGCAATGAATACATACCGACTGCCGACCGGGCATGTTTTCCTTTGTTGCCAAAAATTTCCACCATCAGGTCGCTATAACCATTTATTACTTTAGGCTGATCTTTGAAATCCTCTGTACAGTTTACCATCCCCAGCACTTTTACAATCTGTTTAACTTTGTTTAAAGAGCCAAGCTCGCTTTTTAAAACTGCCAGGTGGTTGATAGCAGTTATACGCGCTGCTTCATAACCCTGTTCTATCGTCAGGTCTTTGCCTACTTTGCCTGTTACATAAGTATTATCAGCTTTCTGGGGTCCCTTGCCTGCCAGGTAAAGCAAATTGCCCACTCTTACAGCATTTACATAATTTGCTACCGGGGTTGATGGGGGTATTAAAACAATTCCCTTTTCCTTAAGTCTTGTTTCCGCGTCCTGTGCAATAAGAACTGCAGACAATACCAGTGAGGAAATCAATAGCAAAAAAATTTTCTTCATGTTATATAGTTTTAAGGTATAAGTTATTTTAATTCCGTCAGGGCTTTTATCAGCACATCCAGGTCGGCAGTGCTCGTATAGACATTTGGCGTTATACGGCACCCATGCACTCCTGCACCGTCTATTGGAGCAGTATAGATTTTGTATTTATTAAACAATAAATCACCCATATCAGACGGTTTCATACCTTTGATTCCGGCATTTGCTATCCCGCAGGAGCGGGCGGGGTCAGCCGGGGTATTTAAGATGACATTTGGAAGATCTCTTACTTTTGAGGTCCAGTAATTCTGTAAAAACCTTAACCTGGCTTCTTTTCTTTCAACACCTATAATGTTATAGAAATCAATGGCATCGATAATAGCGAGATCGGTGTGAACAGGATGCGTTCCAATGTGGTTAAGCCTCGAAATATCATCCGGCTTTCTTTCCCCCTCAGCAATAAGAGGCCATACACTCCCTATTTTCTCTTTCTTCACATATAATATTCCGGCTCCCAGCGGGGCACTCAGCCATTTGTGAAGGCTGCTTCCGAAATAATCGCAATTAAGTTCCGGTATTGTGAATTTAAAATGTGCAAATGAATGAGCTCCATCGACCATTACCGGAACTCCCCTTTCGTGAGCCATATCACATATTTTCCTTACAGGCAATATCTGTCCTGTAATATTGATCATATGGCAGACCATTAGAAGCTTGGTTTTATCTGTAATAGCTGAAGCATACAGATTTACGATCTCATCATCTGTTTCAGGAAGATTTGGTACTGATACCACTTTGTTTATAACACCATATCTTTTTGCAACCTGTTTAAACATCTCGAGCATTGCGCCATAATCCTGTTCAGCCATTACAGCTTCATCGCCTGGTTTCCAGTCGAGTCCTCCGATAATCATGTCCAGCGATTCTGTTGTATTCCTGGTAATTATAAGTTCATCGGGAGAGCAGCCTCCAATTGCAGCAAGTTTTGCAGCAACAGACTTTTTATTTTCAAACTGAACAGTGCGCATGTAATATGAACCCTGAAAATTTATTTCCCTCACATGTCCGATAAATTTTTCCAGTACCTGTTCAGGGAGAAAATTATAATACCCGTTTTCAAGGTTAATAAAATCGGGTTTAAGTTTGTAACCTTTGCGTATTGAGGCCCAGAAATCCTCATCCCCGGCTAATTCAGCCGATGACACGGCAGATACGCTCCTGACCAGTTCGGCAAGACTGTCAAAGCTCAGCATACTGCTTAAACCAATCAAACCCGCATTTTTAAGAAAGGTTCTCTTATCCATAGTTTTTTAATGATAACGATCAATTGTAATGAAACCTGACCGTATGAGAGTTCTTATTTTAACTCAAATAGATTTTTCAAAATGACAGCGATTCAGAGAGCCTTCTGAATTTTTCTAAGATCTTTTCACCTTTCGCAATTTTTTCAGCATTATTACCAAGCTGTCTTTTGAGGTTTTCCTGATCCGGTGCAGGGCCCACATATTTCTCATTACCTGGTCCAAATTGGCTTACATACCAGGCACGGGCACGAATCTTTTTTTCACTGACTGCAGTAACATCAACCTCGTAATTTGATTCACCGGTAGCATAAAATAAATAGTCTGTAACTGTAAAGGGTTGCAGTCCATCATTTATCCTTTGATTTGGAAAGTATAAATGATAAGCGGCTGCCCGGGCAGCGTCGAGGGTCATGAAAGCTGACATCCGATGGTCGGTTTTAAGCCACTTCATCCAGTTACTCCCGGGGTCCATGGTAAAAACTGCATCGGGACGGTATTGTCTTATCAGTCTGCATACTTTTTCACAAAGTTCTTTTTGCGGAACGTATTCTAACATCCCATCATCATATCCGAGACAAATGAAAGTATCCGTTGCCGGTGATATTCCCATTTCTCCACAAGCTTTTTCCGACTCGATTTTCCTTATCTGGGCAAGTCTTTCACTTGTCATCTCCAGATCTCTTGAACCCTTGTTACCGGTTGTATACCATACCATAACAATTTTGTTACCATTTGCTTTAAGCAAGGACAATGTCCCCAGACACCCGCTTTCATCATCCTGATGCGGACCAACCCACATTATGGTCTTATTTTTCCACTTTGTTATGTCATCCTGTACTTTCTGGCCTTTCGTTTCTGTCTGGCCTGAAAGGCTCATCGGGAGTATTGTTACCAGCGAACACATCAGAATAAATGTCATTCTTTTAGTTTTCATAGCTAATTCCTTTTTTTTTTAATATGTTCTACAAGGTACAAAAAATATCTGCAGATGAACTCAGATATGAATCTGCCTGACTTTAAGACCGCAAAACTGCATGATATCTTCTCCCCACCGCATACCTCTGAAAGCTGATAGCTGATAGCTGATAACTGACCTCAGAACATTTGAAACCCCTCTTCTCATATCAGGCTTTTGCGCAAAACAAAACCCGGTTAATGATTTGTTAATTCCGGATCTGTTTAGAATTAAATGATGATTTGAATTGTCTAAGATAAAAACAATGCAACAATGTGACGCCAATAATGGGTGCCGGAACAAAAGAAAATTATTAATTCAAATAAATGGTAATATGAAAAACACAGGAAAAATTGCAGGAATGTTGCTTATGATTTTTATAGCAGGCAGTGTATCTCTGAGTGCCCAGCGTGGAATGCGCGGAATGAGAGGGATGAGGCCGGATTCAACAGAAATGAAATGGATGAAGATGCAACAGATGCAGATGCCGCTGATGATGCATGGTACTGATTCTTCAATGTTGAGAGGGATGCGTCATGGTATGGGTCCCTGGCAGATGAATAATATGGGCAGGTTTATGTGTCCGATGTGTCAGATGGGACAGATGAGTGGTATGCGGCATATGGGTTACGGAATGCCCTTGATGCGTCCCGGTATGGGACGTCCAGGGATGGGAATGCGGCAGGCGGGTCCCGGAAGGATCATGGAAAATATTCCGAACCTGACAGATAAGCAGAAAAAAGATATTGCCGAACTGAGGCAAAAGCAGCAGGATGAGATGCAGAAATTCAGAGAAGAGATGCAGACGAAGATGAAAGACATGCGAGAGTCTAGCAGGACGAAAATTATGAGTCTGCTTACCGATGAACAGAAGAAGTGGTTTGAAGAGAATTCTCCAAAGCCCTTGAACAAATAATATACTGGTTATTACTTTATCTGCCGGCGACAAACGACAGATTCTTGTCTCCGATCTTCCGACTTCGGTTCCCGCCTTGCGGGATTTCGTCATTTCATTCCTCAACTTCCGTTCCCGCCTTGCGGGATTTGGCTTCGCCGAGCTCCACTTCGTTCCGGTTCGTCATTTCATTCCTCAACTTCGGTCTTCCTATAAATCAGAACGAAGACAGCGAAGCGTAAAGAATGTAATTTGTGTAAGCAATGAACTAAATCCCCTAAACAATGTTACCATAAAGTACTGTATTTCCTGCTGCTAATAATCAACATGAATACACACCCTAAAAACTTAAAAAAGAATAATATGAATGCAAAAGTAAAGACCGCGGCTATACAGGACATGAAACCGAGACTCTCGGCACTATGGCTGTTTGCAATACTCACCTATACATACGGTGATGTAGTAACATTAATGGATCCTGTTAAACACGGGTCGATTAAACTGACTGAAGGATTCCTTTTGGGAGGCTCCATATTCATGATGATCCCGATTACGATGGTCCTGTTATCCCGGTTATTGAAGTACCGGGCAAGCCGCCTGGCAAGCATTATCGCAGGCACAATAATGACTGTTGCTCTGACCCTGACGCTTTTTGCTGCAGTGCCAACTATGTATTATATATTTTTTTCTGTCATAGAAATTATATCTACTGCACTGATTGTCTGGTATGCATGGAAGTGGCGTAATCCTGAAAGCAATACTGCCAGCATAGCACCCGCCGAAGGCGAATCTGAATAAATAATGATGAAGGCAATTGTATACACGAAGTACGGACCACCGGAGGTCCTGCAGCTTAGGGAGGTTGATAAACCTGTTCCCAAAGACAATGAAGTATTGGTAAAAATATATGCTACCACTGTAACAGCAGGAGATTGGCATTTGCGGAAAGCCGATCCATTCGTTGCAAGACTTTTTAATGGTTTATTCAAACCCAAAAAGGTGAAAATACTGGGATTTGAATTAGCAGGAATAATTGAAGAAGCTGGTAAAAAAGTTAAATCATTCAAAACAGGTGATAGTGTTTTTGCCTCTTGCGGATTAACATTCGGAGCATATGCTGAATATAAATGCCTTCCGGAAAATGATTTAATTGCCATAAAACCTTCTAATATGACATTCGAAGAAGCCGCAACAGTTCCCATTGGTGGCCTTACGGCATTAAGATTTTTAAAAAAAGCCGGAATAACGAATGGACACAATGTACTAATTTATGGAGCATCAGGAAGCGTAGGTGCATTTGCTGTTCAGCTTGCCAGGTATTTTGGAGCAAATGTGACAGCTGTATGCAGCACAACAAATGTAAACCTTGTGAAATCACTTGGAGCAGATAAAGTTATTGATTATACCAGGGAAGATTTTACAAAACAAGAGACCCGGTTTGATATTATTTTTGATGCAGTTGGAAAAACTTCTAAATCAGCTTGTAAAAATTTATTAAAGCCAAAAGGAAAGTATATATCTGTATCCGGTTCTCCAGGCAAAAACTCAAATGATCTGTTGACTTTGAAGGAGCTTATTGAATCCGGAAAACTAAAAACAGTGATAGACAGAAGATACACACTTGAGCAGATCAGAGAAGCGCATTCATATGTAGAAAAATTCCATAAAAAAGGAAATGTAGTAATAAATATATTGGAAAATCAGTGACATGTATATTATTACATTATGACAGTAATAAAATAAAACAGAAACTATTCACGACTAAACATCTTACAATTTTTATATCCATCTATTATGAAAAAATCAATTTTACTGCTTGTTGTTGCAGCTTTTATGCTGCAAAGCTGTGCAAAGATCTTCTACTCACCAGATGCACGATCTCTCGCACTGAATCAAAAAATTATTGCAATTGCTCCTCCAAAAGTTTCAATAGCAGCCAGAAAGAATATTGACGGAGCTGCCCTTATTGAACAACAAAAAACTGAGTCAGTTAATTTTCAACGGGAAATGTATGGCTGGATGTTAAAAAGAAAGATGCAGGGAACTATCTCAGTTGAGATTCAGGATGTGGAGACAACTATTGCTCTTCTCACAAAAGCAGGGGTTAATGAAGGTAAAATATTAACCCCAAATGACATGTGCCAAATCCTGGGAGTTGACGGAATTTTAACATCAAATTATTCCTTATCCAAGCCAATGTCGGAAGGTGCAGCAATAGCTGTCGGTTTGGTTGCCGGTGTCTGGGGACCTACAAACCAGGCCACTGTGTCATTATCTATACATGATTCAGATACAAAGAAAATGATCTGGAATTTTGATCACAAACTATCATCTTCGTTAGGTACTCCAGCTCGACTTGTTGATGATTTAATGAGGCAGGCAAGTAGAAAAATGCCTTACTTTACCAGCAGGTGACATCCAATAAGTCAGATCGTTAGCGGATTTGGCCACCCCTTTCCCGCGCCCAGGTCACTAAGATCTACCCTTTTCTTTTTTGTAGTTTCTTTAATAAAAAAAATGAGGTGTTCATTAAACCCCTGATAGGTCAATTATACATACCTTTAGTAATCATCTAAATAGTTACCAGTCATATCAGGGTATCACGATAGCCTGGGTTATATTGATAAACTGTTCGCTACCTGGATTTGTAAACTATTTATTAAATTTAAATGATCATTTCAAAATTAAGAGGTATTAAAAATGGAAAATAACTCAAACAAAGTCAGCAAATGCCCTGTTACCGGAGCAACTCAAAAACACAGTGTTGGCACCAGCGGTACAAAAAACCGCGACTGGTGGCCTGATCAGTTAAAATTGAACATACTGCGACAACACTCTTCTTTATCTAATCCAATGGGTGAAGATTTTAACTATGCTGAAGAATTCAGGAGTCTGGATCTGGAGGCTATAAAAAAAGACCTGCACAAGCTAATGACCGACTCCCAGGATTGGTGGCCTGCCGATTTCGGGCATTACGGACCGTTGTTCATCCGAATGGCATGGCACAGTGCAGGCACATACCGCACAGGTGACGGTCGCGGAGGTGCAGGAGGCGGACAGCAACGCTTTGCCCCGCTTAACAGCTGGCCCGATAATGTCAACCTCGACAAGGCACGAAGGCTGCTTTGGCCGGTCAAGCAAAAGTATGGCCGGAAAATATCCTGGGCTGACCTTATGATCCTTGCCGGTAATGTAGCCCTGGAATCAATGGGATTCAAAACTTTTGGATTTGCCGGTGGGCGTGAAGATGTCTGGGAGCCGGAAGAGGACGTTTACTGGGGTTCCGAAACCAAGTGGCTGGAAAGTGACAAACGCTACTCCGGCGAACGCGACCTTGACAATCCTCTTGCAGCCGTGCAAATGGGGTTAATCTATGTAAATCCGGAAGGACCAAACGGGAACCCTGATCCGATTGCAGCGGCTAAAGATATTCGCGAAACATTTGCCCGTATGGCCATGAACGATGAAGAAACCGTGGCACTTATTGCCGGTGGGCATACCTTTGGCAAAACCCACGGAGCCGGAGATGCGGCACATGTCGGACCTGTACCCGAAGCTGCCGGCATTGAAGAGCAGGGCCTGGGCTGGAAAAGCAGGTTTGGCTCAGGAAAAGGAGGCGACACTATCTCCAGCGGATTGGAAGTTACATGGACACAGACTCCCGCCAGGTGGAGTTATTACTTCTTCGAAAACCTCTTTAATTACGAATGGGAACTAACAAAAAGCCCGGCCGGAGCTCATCAGTGGGTAGCAAAAAATGCCGATAAGGTCATGCCTGATGCCCACGACGCGTCTAAAAAGCATGCACCAACGATGCTTACTACAGACCTTTCTTTGCGTTTCGATCCCGTTTATGAAAAAATTTCCAGACGTTTCTTTGAACATCCTCTTGAATTTGCCGATGCCTTTGCCCGTGCATGGTTTAAGCTGACTCACCGGGATATGGGACCACGGGCACGCTACCTGGGTCCTGAAGTACCCGCAGAAGAACTGATCTGGCAGGATCCTGTACCTGCCGTGGATCATGCGTTGATTGATGAGAAAGATATTGCAGAATTAAAAGCCAGGGTATTAAATTCCGGACTATCCGTATCTCAGCTGGTATCTGCCGCATGGGCTTCTGCCTCTACTTTCCGTGGATCCGACAAACGTGGTGGCGCCAACGGTGCCCGCATTCGTCTTGCTCCACAAAAGGACTGGGTTGTTAACAATCCTGCTCAGCTGACGAAAGTATTGGAAACGCTGGAAAGTATTCAAAAAGAATTCAACAGTGCCCAATCTGACGGGAAAAAGGTATCTCTTGCAGACCTTATTGTACTGGCAGGTTGTGCAGGTGTTGAAAAAGCTGCAAAAGACGCAGGTTATGCTGTAACCGTTCCTTTCACTCCGGGGCGTACGGATGCATCACAGGAGCAAACCGATGTGGATTCTTTCGCATTACTGGAGCCGGCAGCCGATGGTTTCCGCAACTATTTAAAAGCGGAATACTCCATATCAACCGAAGAATTATTGGTGGATAAAGCCCGATTGCTGACACTGACTGCTCCTGAAATGACAGTTCTTGTGGGCGGTATGCGGGTATTGAAAACAAACTTTGACAACTCTGAACATGGTGTTTTCACCAAACGTCCGGAAGTTCTTACCAGCGATTTCTTTGTAAACCTGCTGGACATGAGTAATGTCTGGAAGCCAGCTTCTGAATCTAAAGAACTCTTTGAAGGATGTGATCGGGTAACGGGCGAACTTAAATGGACAGGAACCCGTGCAGATCTTATTTTTGGTTCAAACTCAGAGCTCAGAGCCCTTGCCGAAGTGTACGGAAGCGCAGATGCCCAGGAAAAATTTGTTAAGGATTTTGTGGCGGCATGGAACAAAGTAATGAACCTTGATCGCTTTGATCTGGCTTGAAACAATTATTGATAAAGTGCCCAACGGACATTATTCTCCAAAAACCCAAATATTACTCTAATGCTTTATTTAGTTTTAATATGTCCTCATTTTTTGGAATAAAACTCCAGCTGATAAAATCGAACATCCATTTATCACTGGCTTTTACCACATGATATACCAGACGCGTTGGAATCTTTGGGGATATTCCGGGCATAGTAAATTGTTCCAGTACAATTGCAGAGCTGCCATCTGCAGCGACACGGATTTCACGTTTATCAATTGAATAACTCCAAATCATAGTTGTATCAGCAAGGGATTGGGTCATCATGTCTGACAATGCCTTCTTATCAAGTAATTCCGATGGATCAGTTCCGCAAAAAAGGCCGTCATCAGCCATTAATGCGGTTATGGTATTTACATCCTTTGGTGGTAAATGCCTTCAGATATTTGTCCATCAGGCTCGTGATTTCTTCTTTGACAGCAGCCAGATCTACCGGCTTATTTTGCACTTTTGGCTGGCATCCTGCAATTACCATTACTGCAAGCAGAGTTAAACAATAGATTTTTTTCATTTTCTTATGATTAATGAATTAGTTTTGATAAAGTTATGATATTCATTAATCCAAGTCAATTTTATTTTACATGATAAAACCTTGTAGCCTGTTTTTCATAATATTTTAATAAGAAATAACCCCCTTGTGAGAAAGACTACCCCCATCACCCGATCCTGAGGTAACCCTGGCCTGCCTCCCAGACTGGTTAGCCGTAATACTGAGGTCATCCTGAAGATTATCATGTTAACTCAGTTTTTCTTTCCTTCAAACCTTAAAGGCACGCAGCTTTGACCCTGTGTCGTGCGTCGTGTGCCTTGCGCCGAACTACTTATTTACTTTGTTGTACGCACCCGTACCCCATACCCCATACCAGTTCTGTTAATTCCTTCCAATTTCGTATTTTAGCTATCCTTGATTTGATAAAGATCCACCAATAATCAGAAATGTACACAAAAGCAATTGTCCGGAGACCCGGCAGAAATTTCGCTGAAGGAATCACGACTGCAAACCTGGGCAAACCCGATTTTGAAAAAGCCCTTGAGCAGCATTCAGCATATTGTGATGCTTTGACAGGGTGCGGTCTGGAGCTTATAGTTCTGGAGGCTGATGAGAGATATCCCGATGGATGTTTTGTAGAAGATACTGCGATTGTCACCAGCGAAGTGGCAGTAATTACCAGGCCCGGAGCTGCTTCGAGGATGGGTGAAGAAGCTGAAATATCAGAGAGACTGTCTGAGTTCAGGACAATTGAGACCGTTAAGTCTCCCGGCACTCTGGATGGAGGAGATGTTCTGAGGGTTGAAAATCATTTCTTCATCGGGATCTCCGGAAGAACGAACAGGGATGGCGCCAGGCAGCTTTCTGCAATACTTTCAAAATACGGTTATACTGCATCAGAAACAGAAGTGGGGTCAGGTCTCCACCTTAAATCGGGGATTGGCTGGCTCGGGAATGGCAATTTCATTTCGACAGAAGGGTTTTCAAAAATAGCCGGCTCCTCAGGGGTTGTCCTTTTAGACCAGGAAGAAAGCTATTGTGCCAATTGCCTGCCGGTAAATGATTTCTTACTGATCCCGAAAGGATTTCCCAAATCAAAAAAGAAGATCGTTGAACTCGGGTATGACATTATTGAGCTTGACATGTCAGAGTTCAGAAAGATGGACGGAGGACTGACCTGTTTATCGTTATTATTTTAATTAAGTCCAGCCGCACACCGCCTGCCGCACGCCGCACGCAAATGTATTATGTATTACAGGCGATGTATTATGTGGTAGTTATGACGGTTATGCGGTTATGCGGTTATGCGGTTATGCGGTTATGCGGTTATGCGGTTATGCGGTTATGCGGTTATGCGGTTATGCGGTTATGCGGTTTTGCGGTTACGTTTGCGGTTATGATGGGATTTGAACCTGCATAATCCCGCAGAGCGGGACTTCGTCGCTTCATTCCTCAGCCTGCATAACTGATATAACTTCTTCCAGCACACCGTACGCCGCCTGCCGCTCGCCGCACGCCGGGAATCACATTCCAGCTGTGATTTGCGAGGGCTTGAAGCCTTTTACGACGAGGTAGATGCCCAGCGAGAACTCCCACAGTGCGATCGGGAATGCAAAGAGCGCTGTGACCGTCGATACCTGTCCCAGGAAACCGAACACAGTTCCGATCCAGGCAACGACAAGCAGGGCGGCTCCGAATAAGCCTAACACAGGTAAAGCCCGCGGCACCAGGCGTGACTGGTACATTATAGAGCCCAGCAACACGGCATTCACGGCCGGAATGAAGCTTTGTCCGAAGAGGAACATCCAGTAGTACTGGGCGGCAAGAGCCTGGCCGGTCACCAACGCACCTGCTCCGGCCCCGGCCTGCCGTAAGGTCACGATCGAAAGGAGGCTCACGATACCAGCATAGATTGTGGCGGCTTCCAGGACCCGGGCGCCTATGAAGCCCATTGCACGCCCCTTGCTTTGCTTCCTGATTACCGGGTACAGCGTGACTGCAGTGCCTATACCGGCAAGGGCCACAATCATCTCCAGGATGGCGCCCCAGATGACTGGAGTGTCCGGGCCGTTGCCGAGGATGTAGTTCGGACCTCGCACAGAACCGTATAGCCAGAGGGTTGGGATTGAAACAAAAGTTAGCAAATAGAATATACCCGCGACCAGTGAGGTCTTCCGCAGTGAGCTCATCGGGGCTCGTTCCATTGTAGTACTGTTTGTGTTTTTCATGTCGTCCTCTTTGTGTTGATTAGTAAATATTTATCTGTTTTCTTATAATCAGCATAGGTACTATTTGACTTGTTTGAAAATCGATCTTTCAGAACAAATTATCCTTTTTATAATTTTGTTGTAATTTTATTTGGAATAATTAAACATAATATAATGAAAAATGTTCGAGATAATTGAAAATAAAGAATTTACAATTATTGATTTTTAGAGAAAAATTAACCAGATAATCAGGTATTTTAATGCTGGGCGCAAGCCGCACACCGCACGCAAATGTATTATGTATTACAGGCGATGTATTATGTGGTAGTTATGAGGTTATGCGGTTTTGCGGTTATGCGGTTATGCGGTTATGCGGTTATGCGGTTATGCGGTTTTGCAACCACACAGCACTATTGATGAAAAGACCATTCAGGTCATCTCATTATACAATTTCAGTTGAAGTAGCATGTAGGGACTGACGTTCTAAAAATAATATTAAACCATAAAATAAATTTGTTTATTAAAAAAATATATTCTACATTTGTAGAATACAATTAATAATTATAGAGGCATGCAGTTGACAAAAGCCGAAGAACAGGTGATGAAGTATCTCTGGAATCTTGAAAAAGCATACCTGAAGAATATACTTGATGAATTTCCAGACCCGAAACCAGCAACAACAACAGTTGCTACTTTATTAAAGCGTATGACTGATAAAGAATTTGTTGGGTATCATCAGCATGGTAGTAACAGAGAGTATTTCCCTTTGGTAAAGAAAACAGAATACTTTTCGAAGCAGGTGAATTTGATGATTAAGAATTATTTTAATAATTCAGCTTCGCAGTTTGCATCATTCATCACCAATGAAACCAACTTAAATCTGACAGATTTAGAAGAACTTAAACAGTTAGTCGAACAAAAAATAAAAAATCAGAAAAAATCAAAGTGACATGATGACGTATTTGATTAAATCAACTATATGCTTATTAGTACTTTATGGATTCTTCCATTTTTTTCTACGCCAACATAAAATCCTATTATTTAACAGGTTTTATTTGATTTTCTCACTGGTTTTCTCCATGATAGTTCCTTTTATTGTGATACCCGTGAATTCGAATTTTACTTTAACAAATAGCATTGACAAATTAACTTTTACAACAGGACATGCTATTCAAGGTGAGGAGATTACAGCAAACGTTACTTCAACACAAGTATCACTAAATATTTTAATAGTTCTTTTTATTATTATTTCTTCAGTTTTGCTATTGCGTTTTGCCATTAACATTTTCAGAATCATAAGAAAAACTATTAAATGTAAGAAAGTTGAAAATGTCAATACAACACTGATCCTTGTCGAAGAAAAGACTTTACCATATTCATTTTTCAGGTACATTTTTGTAAATAAATCAGATTTCGAAAATGGTAAAATTGAGAAAGAATTATTAATGCATGAAGAGGCTCATTGTTTACAATATCATTCGGTTGATATTGTCCTGCTTGAGTTAATAAATGTATTCCTCTGGTTTAATCCTGCAATCTGGCTCTTCAGAAAAGCAATCCTCTTAAATCATGAGTATTATGCTGATAATAAAGTGCTGGTATGCAATGAGTCTTTTGATTATCATAAGTTATTAGTAAACCTTGTCATACAAAACAATACAAACTATCTGGTTAGTAATTTCAAATATTCATTAATTAAAAACCGATTAATCATGATGACAAAAAGCAGACCTTCACATAATGCACTTTTAAGAAAGATTACTGCTATTCCGTTATTCCTGATATTGGCGATTATTTTAACCTTTTGCCAAAAAATTAACCAACAAACGGATAAAACAGATAATGTGTTTAATTACCAGGATGAATGGTGGTATCCAATACTAAAAAAGCATAATGTTGTGCCATCCGGGTTCAATAATTTCGAGAAATTATTCGAAATGGGAACTAAAAACTCAATTAATGGTAGAGTTGTCACATTAGAGAATGCTTTTATCCTGTCAAGACCTGATAGTTCCGGATATTTCATTCTAAAATCACCTTTAGCCTATCATGATCTGGATGAGAATACTGTTAAAGGCGATGATGGAATAATTGAAATGTATAACCTGAAGTCAGGAGACATTAGACCAACTCAAACGCTGCATTTTAAGGGCTTCATAGTTCAATTTGCCGGAACTAAACTGAATATACAAGCTGAAGAAATGGAAAGTGGTCCTTACCCAATAAAGTGAGCACCATTAGATAACCCGTATAACCCCACTACCACTCGATCCCGAAAGGCTTCCGTCTTCGGTTCCCGCCTTGCGGGATTTCGTCATTTCATTCCTCAACTTCCGTTCCCGCCTTCCGTCACGCCGCGCACCGCTAGCCGCACGCCGCACACCGCACGCAAATGTATTATGTATTACAGGCGATGTATTATGTGGTGGTTCTGCGGTTTTGCGGTTTTGCAAGTTATATTCTGACCGTCCAAATGTGGTCAGGATGCCTGGCTTTTCTTACTTTTACATAAACCATGATGGGTGGATCCGGATGAGCTGGTAAATTATCGCGTTGGGAAATTACTATTTCAAACTAAATCAAGCCCGGGAAAATGAGTTTTCCCAAAAACCTGCGATAATCGACAACTGAATTGGCACAAATAACTTATCATTATTATCTATTTAAAAACAGCTTATGAATTCAAACGATTTTTTGAAAAAATGGAAAAAAGACCATGTAAAAATACAGGCCTCGAACTATCTGTATTAGGAACCGGTTGCTGGGCTTTTGGCGGAGTGAATCTTCGTTAGGTGAAGCAATCAGAGGAATCCCAAGAGACCGGTTTTTGATAGGCACAAAGGTCAGTCCATCAAACTGCTACAGGGAAACACTAATTTAAGATGTGAAGTCAACAAATAAAATACAATGTCATTTATCAGGAAGGAGGATGAAAATGGAAAATTTAAAATCAATAAAACACCTTTTATCCAGGTTTTTATCAGTCAGCTTTTTATTATTAATTGTGCCCATATTGAATGCATCGGAGAAAACCTGGTCGCCCTGTAAGGGTTGTAAGCCTCTGTTTTCAAAACGAGGATTTATCCAAAATTGAAAAAATAGTCGATGAAGAGGGAGCAAAAGGCACCGATATAATTGTTTTACCTGAAACATGGAGGGGGCAATCACAACCAGAAACGCTTGAAGGAGAAACAATAACTGCCTTATCTAAACTGGCCAAAAAAAACAATACCTATATCCTTTCGCCGATCGATCGGACGGATGGTAAATCCCGCTATAATAGTGCAGTATTAATCAACCGTGAAGGCAAAGTAGTTTTCGTCTATGATAAAGTTTATCCTTATTGGAGCGAGTTTGATCTGAAACCCCCGGTTACTCCCGGAACAAATCTAGAGTCGGTTTTTGATACAGACTTTGGCAGGATCGGCATTGCAATTTGTTATGACGCAAACTTTCCTGAAATATGGCAGGCTTTGAGAGAAGAAGGTGCCGAAATGGTTCTTTGGGCAAGTGCCTACTCTGCAGGATCACAATTGCAGGCGTATGCATTATTGCACCACTATTATATTGTTACGAGTACATACACTAAAGATTGTCAGGTTTACGATATTACAGGTAAAAAGATCCTTGATGAGAAAAGTGATAACATTACGGTTGCCAGGGTAACACTTGACTTTGATCGTGGTATTTATCATGAAAATTTCAATATGCAGAAATTGGACACACTTTTAAGAGCACATGGTGATGAAGTCGAAAAAGAAATATATATGCCACGTGAACAATGGTTCGTATTGAGAGCGAAAAAGCCGGGGATATCAGCCCGCAATCTGGCTAAAAAATTTGGTATGGAAGAACTTACAGATTATCAGAACCGCAGCAGAAAAGAAATTGACAAAAAAAGGGGTTTTAGCTTTGCTAGAAAACTATACTTAGAGCAGTAGAGGCATAAACGAAAGAACTGATTGTTTTATCGTTGATTAAAACTTATGAGTAAAATCTTTATAAAAGATAACTCAGGTGGGCAAAACAAACCCTTAAGAATGCGCTGGGTAATGATATCTTTTGCCTTTGTTGCAACTGTTCTTAATTATTTACAAAGGTTATCATTTAATTATCTGACAGCCAAAGGTCCATTACACGATTTGATACCTGATGACGCATTTGGTTACATTGCATCTGCGTTTTTTATAGCCTATATGATTTCCAATGCTTTTTCAGGATTTGTAATTGATAAACTGAGAACCCGTATTGGTTATTCATTAAGTATGGCTTTGTGGACAACTGCAAGTGTTTTACATGCTCTGGCAAAGTCCCCTTTCCAATTTGGATTCTTCAGGTTTCTGTTGGGTATTGGCGAAGCAGGTAACTGGCCTGCAGCTATAAAACTCACCTCCGAATGGTTCCCGCCAAATGAACGTTCAACTGCCTCCGGAATTTTTAACAGTGGAGCTTCTGTTGGCGCTGTGGTTGCTCCTCCGTTAATTGCCTTTCTGGGAACAACCTATGGTTGGCAGGTAACATTTGTGGTTATCGGGGTATCAGGTTATTTATGGCTGGCCTCATTCTGGTTTATTTATTATACACCCAAAAAGGTTGCCAAAGAGGTAAAAGCGAGAATTATTCCTCCCTTAAGATTACTAAAGAACAGATTTGTTTCAGGTCTTACATTATCAAAGGTTTTTATGGACCCTGTCTGGTATTTCATTACTTTTTGGATTGGAAGATATCTTGCTGACGTATATGGGTGGAATCTTGCCAAGATAGGATGGTTTGCCATGTTCCCTTTTATTGTCTCAGATTTCGGGAATATTTTAGGCGGGTTATTCACACAGTATATAATTAAAAATGGGATTGAAATACCTAAAGCACGAAAACTTTCTGTTACTATTTTTGGACTAATTATGGCACTGTCATTGTTACTGGGTCCTTTTGTTATAAAGGGTCCGACAGGTGCATTAATAATACTTGCAATTGCTGGTTTTGGTTATGCTGCATATACAGCTAATACAATGGCATTCCCGGCTGACGTAGTACCTAAAAGTGCTACAGCTTCTGTTTGGGGGATTGCAAGTGTCGGAGCAGGTTTAGGTGGCGTAATTTTTCAGTCAGTATCAGGTGTGACTATAAAAAACCTCTCGACTAATTTTGATTATACAATCGCATATAACGCTGTTTTCATAGGATACGGACTTATAGCTCTCATTGGATTAGCTATAGTCCTTTTTTTAACTGGCCCACTTGTTCAGAACAAAGATTTGCAGGATTATGTGGATAATAGAATTGCATAATCCTTATTTGCGGATTGCAAATAAAAACATTGAATTACATATATATTAAATAATGAAAACAATAGCATTATCGGTTATTTTTCTTACATCAATTTGCGCTGTTGCCTTTGCTCAAAAGCCCGTTACAACAATGAACTACACGTTGCCAAAGAATGATGTGCATTACCTCCGTGTTAAAGATTGGATTGAAGATAATATTGACGCTGATTACCACCATCCATCAGCAGCCACTATTGAGGCATTCCGTGATATAAAGTTTGGAGTGCGTATTCATTGGGGGTTGTACTCAATTACTGAGCAAGGAGGAGAATCATGGCCATTTCTAACGCTTTCAAATGAGAAGAAACAAGCCTACCAGGAACTATATAAGACCTGGAATCCGACTGGCTTTAATGCTGAGGAATGGATGAAATTGTTTAGTGAAAATGGCATTAAAATGTTCGCCATCACTACTATGCACCATGAAGGTTTCTCAATGTTTGACACAAAAGCGAGGGTTAAGAAAAGGGTCAATTGGACTGCACCCGGCGGGCCAATGCTGGAAGATTGCGATTTGGCTTACAGCATAATGGAGACACCTTTCCACCGTGATATCATTAAAGAACTTTGTGATGCCGGCCATAAGTATGGACTCAAGATAGATCTTTATTACTCGCACCCGGATTGGTACAATGCGGATTTCAGGCCATACAATTATCATCCGTTGCAGATACCTGATGCTCAGGAACATCCCGAACTTTACGGCAATGCAATGCGTGAACCGTATATCATTGTGCCAAATCCAACTCAGGAAGAGGAAGCCCGGATGATGGCATATCATCGTGAGCAGCTTACCCAGCTGCTTACTAATTATGGGAAAATTGATATGATCTGCCTCGATCAATGGTTGGGGGCAAAAGTGTGGCCACAAATGCGCCAGGAAATGAAAGATTTCCGCAAAATTCAGCCGGAAGTAATGTTCCGTGCGAGGGGTATTGGTAATTATGGTGACTATTATACTCCTGAGGGATTCATTCCCGGCAGTGTTGAAAACACAGATATGCCATGGTTCGTAATTTACCCCTATGGCAAGTCTTTTTCGTATGTTAAAAACGATGAATTCAAGGGTGTTTCATGGATTATCAATAGTCTTACAGATATTGTTGCTAAGGGTGGTAACTTCATGTTAGGTATCGGTCCGGATGCCACAGGTCGCTTTGACCCGTTGGTGATTCAGGCAATTAAAGAAACCGGAGCCTGGCTAAAAGTTAACGGTGAGGCCATTTACGCTACCCGTCCTCGTGAGGGGAATCTTTGGAAAGAAGGTGACACTATCCGTTATACCCGAACAAAGGACAGACAAACCGTTTATGCCATCAGCCGTGGTTGGCCTGGTCAAATACTCAGACTAAAAACAGTAGAACCGAGGAAAGGTTCCAAAATATACATGTTGGGCTGGGCGAAACCTTTGGAGTGGAAGTATAAAAAAAAGACAGGTCTTGGAGATTTTACTTCCTGCAGAATTACAGGATGAGTCGAAACGGCCATGTAAAATAGCATGGAGTTTCAGGATCCCGGCATGATCATGACCTTAATAAGTATAATCAGATTGACTGGTTAAAACCGGATCTGAATCTTCGTCATTTCATTCCTCAACTTCCGATCCCGCCTTCCGTCACGCCGTCCCGACGCTTCGGTCGGGATCTCCGCGGAGTTTACCCCGCAAAATGCGGGGCTTCGACCCGCCACACTACCCTACTTCGCTGGTGTTGGATATGCTGGTGGTGTTATTTTTATTTCACCCTTTAATTCCAGTAATCTCATCGTTTCTTTGACAGCTTTCTCTAACTGAGGATCAATTCCTTTTGAAAGAGAAACTGCATCCTGACGTACTTCAATATCCGGAGGAACTCCTTCGTTTTCAGCTATCCATTTATTATTTATCGGATCAAAAACCGCATTATCGGGAGCAGTAAGCCCTCCTCCATCAACTAATGCATAATGGACTGATGATTTTACCAGTCCACCCCATGTCCGTGTACCGATCAGTGGTCCTATCTTTTGCTGACGAAATACCCATGGGAAAAAATCACCTCCCGAACCGGACATTTCATTTATTAAAAGCACTTTTGGTCCCAGGATCCCGGCGGGTAAACTGAATGGTATGCCTTGTGGAGCTTCGTTTGTAATGGATGCCCTTAATGTACGATTCATAAGATCAACCATATAATCATCCAGAAGACCGCCTCCATTAAACCGCTCATCAATTACGGCGCCTTTTTTATCCTGTTGCGCAAAAAAATACCGGTTGAAGGATATAAAACCACCGCTGCTCGTATTTGGTACCCATACATAAGCCAGTTTCCCACCGGATAGTTTATCTACCAGACGTCTGTTATCTTCCACCCATGCCCTTTGACGCAAATTAACCTCACTGGCAATAGGTTTTACTACTTCCTGCCATGCTCCTGCAAAATCAGGAGTCTTATTTATGTGAAGTGTAGTCTGGACATCCAACGTACCGTCGAGGTATTTAAACGGATCATCTGCACTGGTTAATTCTCCTCCATTTATACCCACAAGATAATAACCTTCCTCAATTTTTATCCCCGGTCTGTCAAGTGGACTTGACAATTCAGGGTTCCAGCTTTCGGTAGTGTAAATACGTTTGATTTTCCAGCGATTGTTTTCAGCTATCAGATCTGCACCCAATAAACCGACAGATGATCTATCTACTTCAGGGTAATCACCTCCAAAAACAAAACTGTGCCCCACTGAGAGTTCACCATTCATCTGGTCAAGAACATAAGTAAGATCGGTGCGGTGCCTTATATAGGGGATCAACGGAGAATACTTTTCATATACTTCATTCCAGTTTCTGCCGTGCATTCCAGGATCATAGAAATAATCTCTTTCATATCGCCATGCTTCTTCAAAGATCTGTTTCCACTCTGCAGACCGGTCAAGCTGTTTTTTAAGAGCAATTTTAACTGATTTACCATCGCTCCCTGTAGCTGAAGATGTATTCATTATCTTCCAGTCGCTCGCGATCATTGCAAGCATTTTGTTTCCATCGCTCGAAACGGAAACCTGACTCGCGCCGCTTACGAATTCCTTGGCTTCGCGTTTTTCCAAAGTATATTTCTGGATTACAAGACCGTTAACACCTTCTTTCTGCTCACCGATGAATACTGTGCCCGCCGGGCCATCTATTATCAGGCGATAGTTGCCCCTGGACAATGGCATGGCAATGGTCCTCCGTTCAATGTTCTCAAAATCAACAACGACAGGTACAGGTTCTTTGGCTGCTGTTTTGGTGGTATCCTTATCGGTCTTTTTTTCAGGCAATTTCCCCTTTGATGGTTTTTTGGCATCAGCTTCCGGTTTTTTCTCTTCGGTGATGGTTTCTTCGTCACTGCGGGGTTTGAATGGTGATGTATCCGCTTTTTTCAGGTTCATAATATAGGCTGCATAGTCAGGATCGGAGGTTATTGAGCTGGTATTGGCCCATCCCGAGCCAAGTGCAAGGTTTGTACTTGCCAGGAAATAGAGATGGTGTCCATCCCTGTCCCATGCAGGAGAAAAAGAATCTGCAAAGGAGTTGGTCAAAGCATATATGCTGTCATTTTTTGCGGACCATACCTTAATTTGTCTGAAATGGTTAATCCCGGTTTTTGTATATGCAAGCCAATTGGAGTCGTGCGACCACGTGAGTCCCATGTTGCCCCTTTCGTTATTGTCTCCCGCTATATCCGCAGTTTTTATCGTTCCTTTTGCCACATCCACAATCCTGATCCTGACTTTATTATCCACGAACGCGATAAGCTTTCCATCGGGAGACCATGCCGGCTCCCAGGCCATCTTCGATTCTCCGGTTGAAATGCTCCTTGGCTTTGACAGACCATCCTGTGAGGCAATAAGGAGGGCATATCCTTTTCCGTCTGCATCCGAAAACCAGGCCACCTCATTTCCTCTGGGAGACCAGACGGGAGCATGATCGGCAACACCTGAAGTATTAGTTATGTTTCTTGCATCTCCGTTTTCAGCAGGAATTGTAAATATGTCACCGCGTGCTTCCATTATGATTCTCTTTCCCGTTGGTGAAAGCGAAACGGAACCAATACTTTTGGTAACATCTTCCCATTTTGTTTCAGCCCATGGAAAATCCGCAATAATAGTAATGGCTAATTGTCTTGTATCATTTGAGGAAAGATCAAGCAGATGAAGATAACCATCACGCTCAAAAGCAAGTTTGTTCCCGAAACCACTCAGCCATTTTATATCTGATCCTGTATAGTTTGTAACTTGTTTCAGCTCGCCTGACCCGGGGGTGTAGGACCAAATGTTGGAGGTCCGGTCGCGATCCGACAAAAAGTAGATTGTATTACCCAGCCACAATGGCTGAATATCGATAGTTGATTCGTAAGGTAAAAGTTTTTCAGTCTGGTCGGTCAGATTCAAAATCACCAATGGTGTATTCTGACCTCCCCTGTAATGGCGCCACTCAACATCCCAACGCTGTATCCTGTCAATTACAATCTGTTTCCCATCCGGGGAAAAGGAGCCATCAGCGGCCCACTGGCTGGTAAGCACAGTTGAAGGACCCCCTTCAGCGGACACTGTCCACAAACGGGCAAATCCACCTGGGGCATTATCCCTTGAGGTTGAATAAAGTACAAGTTTGCCATCTGAAGACCATCCACAAACCGAAGCAGAACCCGGGTGCCAGGTCAGTCTTTTTGGTGAACCCCCTTCAACGGGAACAATATAAACAGCCTGGTTACCCGATCGATTCGAGCTAAAAGCAATCCATTTCCCGTCAGGGGAAAATTGAGGATTGCTTTCAACAGCAGGAGTGCTGGTAAGACGGAGTACTTTTTGATTTTCGAGATCAGAGACCCAGATATCGCCCCCATAAGCAAAGGCGATGTGTGTTGAACTTAAAGCAGGCTGGCGTAATAATCTGGTGCCCTGCGAAAAAGCTGAAGTAACAGATAATAAAAAGCACACTGCAAGGAGCGGAACCCGGGTGTGACTGTTGATTCGTGTATTCATAGGTTTATATCTTTAATTTAAACAAATATATTCATAAAGTTCTTTAGTTATGCGGTTATGCGGTTTTGCAGGTTTAGAAAAAAGCTCCCCTCCCTGGAGAGCCTGCCCTGACCGAAGTGTCAGCGGCCGGGGGTGGGTAAATTCTTCCCGCATACCGCGTGCCGCACACCGCTAGCCGCTCGCCGCATGCCAAACCAATTGAATGGCCTTCATATTCCCGGGATGAGTTAATTCATATCCTCAATTTTTTATTAAATTCAGGATTTAGAAAAATCCCTGATAGCATGAAGAAAATAATGTTTCTGTTCATTCTTCTTTTTATAATTACTGCCACACAGGCACAAACCATTATCAGCCGCGATCCTGAAATAAAACAGATGGTTGATGAGATTTCAGCGGATAGACTGGAACAATATGTCAGAAAGCTGGTCAGCTTTCATACCCGCCATAACCTGAGCTCCAGAAATGATCCCTTGAGGGGGATCGGTGCGGCCTGGAACTGGGTCAGGTCCGAAATGGAGAAGAATATCCCGGCTTCGGGAGGCAGGCTGGAGGTCAAATTTGAGGAGTATACTGTCGGAGGCCCTGGCCAGAGGATTCAAAAACCGGTAGTTCTTAAAAATGTTGTGGCAACACTCAGGGGTACGGACGGTAACGACGACAGGAAGATCCTTATCAGTGCGCATTTAGATTCCAGGGCACAGCTTGATAATGACTCCACGAGCTTTGCCCCGGGAGCAGATGATGATGGATCAGGAGTAGCTGCAATCCTTGAACTTGTCAGGATCATGTCGGCCAGGAAATTTCCCGCCACCATAATATTTATGGCGTTATCGGGAGAAGAACACGGTCTGTATGGAGCGCGCCACATGGCAGCCAAAGCAAGGGATGAGAAATGGAATATCATTGCCATGCTCAACAATGACATGATAGGGAACAGCGGTTCGAGTGAGACCCTCCTTAATGACAACATGCGTGTAAGGGTATTCAGCGAGGGAGTGCCCGCTTATGAAACCGAACAGATGGCAGCATTAAGAAAGTACTCTTCAGCAGAGAATGACGGTAAAGCACGCCAGCTTGCCCGTTATATAAAGGAGACAGGGGAAAGGTATATTGACCAGCTCACGGTTACACTGGTTTTCAGGAACGACAGGTTCGGGAGAGGGGGCGATCACTCCCCGTTCTGCGCGGAGGGCTTTACGGCTGTAAGGATCTGCGAATACAATGAAAACTATGACAGAACGCACAAAGTTCCTGCTGTTGTAAACGGGATTCAGGAAGGCGACCTTCCTGAGTATGTTGATTATGAATATGTAAGAAAAAATGCAGGACTGAATCTGGCAACGGTGGCCAACCTGGCGCTCGCTCCCTGTGAACCGGTCAACTGCGGTATTGTCGTCAGCGGCCTGACAAACAAGACCACTCTGCGCTGGGAGGTCCCACCAAAAGGTCCAAAACCTTCCGGTTATTATATTCTTATGAGGGAGACCTGGCAGCCTCTCTGGGAGAAGAAAATATTCGTGACAGGGACTGAGATTACACTTCCTTACTCAAAGGATAACTATTTCTTCGGGATCCAGTCGGTCGATGCCTCGGGACATGAAAGCCTCACAGTCTTCCCCGGCCAGGCGAGAAGACCGGCATCGTCCCTCAAATGATCCGGGGGAGTTTTAAGTACCTTAACTGTCTATCCGGTGTGTTCTGAGTATTATCGTGCAGAAACCAGTGACCTTTGCCACTTTAAGTTGGAATAAACTAACCACCCATAGACGGAGTTAAATCCTTGATGTCCAGATAAGTATTTTTATTGCAATCTGAGGGGCTAAATATGGACAGTAAACCCGGCTTTTGCAGGGCACCTCGATGCGGAGAAAAAAATTACTAATCACCGCATATTTTGCGGATATTATTTTTAATTGCGGAGATTAATTTATATATTTACCGCAAATATTGCGGAGAATGAAAATATATATCTACCAGCAATCTGATTGGCCGAAGTTTAAATGGGACAGCAGGTCCATTTTATTACCACATTCTAATGTTAGACACTTGCAGGGAAAGTTGGCAGGAAAGATGGAAACTTTAGGATTTAAGCTAAGAAATGAGGCTGTTTTGGAAACCTTGACTACTGAAGTAATAAAAACATCAGAAATTGAAGGTCAGATTCTGGACCTTGACCAGGTTCGATCCTCAATAGCAAGAAAGTTAGGAATTGAGGTGTCTGGCCTCGTACCATCTGACCGAAATGTAGACGGAGTAGTGGAAATGATGTTAGACGCAACCCGGAACTATAAGAAGATATTAACGACAGATAGATTATTTGGCTGGCATTCAGCGTTGTTTCCTTCAGGCCGAAGTGGTATGGATAAAATTATTGTGGGTAAGTGGAGAGATGATTCAACTGGTCCTATGCAAGTTTTTTCAGGAGCTTTGGGAAAAGAGAAAGTACATTTTGAAGCTCCACCTGCAGAAGAGATTAGAAAAGAAATGAAATCATTTATATCATGGTTTAATAAGGAACCTGACCAGGATTTAATATTAAAATCTGCTATATCTCATCTGTGGTTTATTACAATACATCCCTTTGAAGATGGCAACGGTAGAATTGCCCGTGCCTTGTCAGAAATATTACTTACCAGATCAGACGAAACACCGCAACGGTTCTATAGTATGTCTTCACAAATTAGAGCAGAGAGAAAAAATTATTATAACATTCTGGAAAAAACTGAGAAAGGGACTCTTGATATAACTGAATGGCTGGTTTGGTATTTAAAATGCCTGGCAGATGCTCTCAATTCGTCAGATAAAGTTCTTTCAAAAGTTCTCTATAAGCACAAGTTTTGGATAAAGTATTCTTCCGAAACCCTTAACAGCAGACAAATCCTGCTGATAAACAAATTATTAGACAACTTTATAGGTCAATTGACAACTTCAAAGTGGGCAAAAATTGCTAAATGTTCTCAAGATACTGCACTCAGAGATATTCAAGACCTTATAAATAAGAACATACTCCAAAAAAATCCTTCGGGTGGACGAAGCACAAACTATAATCTTGTTACCCTAAAATTAAAACAGCCCAGCAACTAATACGCACAATAAAGGTAAGTTGCTTCCCGCCTTGCGGGACAAGTTGTCACACTTTTTGCTCCCGGTGCTTGCGTCGGGTAACACAACCTCCCTGTATGCCGGGCCGTTATGTTTAAGATTCTTCGTCATAATACCGTGATAGCCAACGCGCAAGGAAGAGTTTGGCAGCTTGCCACCTCGACAGCCTCCGCAGCTGCCAAACACATGCTCTTTTTGCCTACCCGGACTTTCAATCAAGCTAGATTGTACATTTGTAGTAAATGACTAGCAATAGGGACCTACAGAATTCGTTTTTAGAATAAGTGCCGTGCAATTTGAAATAACATGAAAAAGGCAATTGTACTAATATTTTGTTTCCTCTTGACAAATTTAGTGTTGTTTGCACAGAAACATACAATTTTTGGTACCATTAGCGACTTGGAAAATGGAGAACACTTAATCGGAGCCACAATCTCCATTAAAGGATAAAAATATTAGGTGCTCTTTCAAATAATTATGGATTTTATTCACTTACCATTCCTCAGGGAATATACAATATCAACTTTTCATTTATAGGCTATAAGACAATTACTTATCGGGTTGATCTTTCCACCGACACAACCATTAACGTCGGATTAAAGTCTGAAATAACTTCACTGAATGAAGTGATTATTGAAGCAAAAAATAATAGCAATGTCTTTATCAACCAGATGGGTAGTCACACATTAAACTTAAATACAATAAAACTTACTCCTTCTGCAGTTGGTGAAATTGATCTGATAAAAAACCTACAATTACTTCCTGGAATTCAAACCGCAAATGAAGGCACTACAAATTTGTCTGTCAGAGGAGGTTCATTTGATCAAAACCTGTTTCTGCTTGATGATGCACCTATCTATAATCCATCACATGCTTTAGGATTCTTCTCAACTTTTAATCCTGATGCAATAAGCAGTGTAAAAATCTACAAGACAGCTTTTCCTGCCCAGTATGGAGGGAGACTATCCTCCATCATTGATATCAGGATGAAGGAAGGGAACAACCAGAAATTAAGTTCAAGTGGCGGTGTTGGCCTTATTGCCAGTAGATTATCTGTTGAAGGTCCTCTGAAAAAAGACCAGGCATCTTTTATAATTAGCGGACGATACAGTTATGCAGGATTTATGGCCAATACTCTTGGCTCATTGGGACAAGAACTCCGGATTGGAAGTCTCCGGGATTTTCAGAACAATAACGAGATTAACTTTTATGATCTAAATGCTAAAGTCAATTACAAAATAAAAAATAATCACTTTTACCTTTCAGCATACTCAGGAAGGGATCATTTCTATTATTTCTCCATCGATAACAATGCCAGCATGGATTGGGGAAACCAGACCGCAACAGCCAGATGGAACCATGTGTTCAATTCAAGACTTTTTTCAAACACAATGGTGGTGTATAGCAGCTATGATTATTCCTATATACTCAAAGATGATGCAAGACACTTCAAATGGTCATCAAACTTACAGGAACTGGATATTAAATCTGATTTTGACTATTTTATTAACCCTTCAAATCATCTTAAATTCGGCATTTCATTAGAAAAACATAAATACTTTCCCGGCAAAATTGAGCCACGTGATTCTACCTCGTTGACCAAACCATTTGAATTAGACAGTCAAAAATCTCTTGAGAGCTCTTTATACATTTCTAATGAACAGAAAATAAGCGACAAAATAAGTCTTAGTTACGGGTTAAGATATTCAATGTTTTTTCTGCTTGGTGAGAGTACGGTTTATTCCTATACTCCTGACATGTCAATTAAGGACTCTACCTATTACCGAAATGGTGAGTTGATCCAGTTTTATAACGGACTTGAACCCCGAATCGATTTAAGATATTTAATAAACAACAATAACTCTATCAAGGCTTCATATACTTATGTCACACAATATCAACACCTATTAAGCAATTCGTCAGTCGGACTTCCAACTGACGTTTGGCTTCCTGTAAACAAACTAATAAAACCACAGTATTCAAACCAGTTTTCAGTCGGATATTACAAATCCTCTGCAAACAACAGGTATGAATTCAGCACAGAGCTATATTACAGAAGATTAGGAAATATTATTGACTATAAAGATAATGCTGATTTGTTTTTGAATCCGCACCTTGAAACCCAAATATTAAACGGGAAAGGAGAATCATATGGAGCTGAATTCTATATAGAGAAAAAAACCGGAAAACTGACAGGTTGGATAAGTTATACATTATCACGAACCACAAAGCAGATTAATGGTATCAACAACAATGAGTCATATCCAGCCACTTATGACAAAAGACATAATCTTTCACTGGTAATGCTTTATAAATTATCTCCTGCATGGGATTTTGGTTCAACCTTTAAATTCACCTCAGGTGGATATATTACAATTCCAGAAGGTTCTTTCAACTACTATGGGATCTCATTTAATTATTATACAAGCAGGAACGGTTACAAACTCCCTCCATATCACAGACTTGACATTTCCTTCACATATAAAAATCCAAAAAAACAACTCAAGAACTGGAAACCCGAGTGGAACTTTGGCATATATAACCTTTATGACCACAAAAACATTTTTTCTCTCTTTATCAAAATGGTTGATGGTGATTTTAGTACATCAAAAGCATATAAGATGTATTTGTACGGTATAACACCTTACTTCACATATAATTTCAGATTTTAAGATGAGAAAAGTAATTATATTATCTCTTTTATTGATTTCATTCATAAGTTGTGTTGATGAATATGACCTTGATCTTGATAAAGTAGATTCAAGATTGGTTGTTGAGGGCTTAATTACTAACCAAAAAGGTCCGTACTACATCCGTCTGACGAAAAGCCACTCTGGTAAGTTTATAGCACCTATAAATTCTCCAATTGATAGTGCAAAAGGGATAATGAATGCTTCAATAATTATATCAGACAATGTAAATCAGGTCGATACTTTGGTTCCAATAGATATCAACTTAGCTGAATATGATTACGATTATCGTTGGGGATTTTACAAGTTCATATATGACAATTCAGGTAACATACTTGATACTTTATTCTTATCCGATCCTCCAGAGTTCAGCCATGAACGTGGATATTATAAAACCAAACACTTAATTGGAATCCCGGGAAGAACATATTTCTTAAGAGTAATATCCGAAGGGAAGGAATATCAAGCCAGTGCTTTTATGCCTCCTGTGCCTGAGATTGATTCGCTCGGTTATATCAAAAAGATTTCCGAAAAAGACGGACAGGAGTATTACATCCCCTTACTTTACTTTTCAGAACCTCAAGATATTGAAAATTATTATTTAATTCAATTAAATGATGAGATCTGGAGCAGGAGATATGCTGAAGATTTTAATTGGGAATTTTCAATTCTTTCAGATGAATTTTTGCAACCCTATGTAAATGGGCTAAATGTCAGTTTAGGGGCAAACCCAAGAGGATTTGAATATCCACTCTACCAGCAAGGTAACGACATTTATGTAGCGTTAAGCTCTTTGACAAAAAATGCTTATGAATTCTATAAAGCAATTTTACAACAATTTAATAGTGATGGAGGAGCATATCAACTGTCTCCTGCCTCCCCTCCTTCAAATATTAGTAATGGGGGGCTTGGCTATTTCCGTGCCTCGTCAATTTCTGAAAAACGCACTAAGATAAATTAACAATTCAATATAAGGTATAATACTGATACTAAATAAATCCCTCATGAAAACTTACTTAAATTTTTCAATTCTATTTCTGTCAATTCTTTTATTCAGTGGATGTAAAAAAGAGAGTATTAAACCTCCAATTGTTTCAACTAATGACGTTACTGAAATAACAACAACAACTGCAGTGTCAGGTGGAGAACTGAATGAGATGACTCCCTTAATTGTATCAAAGGGGATATGCTGGAGTACAGTACAAAATCCAACAACTGAAAATTTCAAAACCATAGACTTCTCAAAAAATGCCAGTTTTATATGTAGTATGACAGGACTTTCTCCTAATACTAAGTATTATGTAAGAGCTTACGCAATAAACACTTCAGGTACTGCCTATGGTAAGCAAATTGAGTTTACAACATTAAAAGATAATTCCGGAAAGTAAGGCGCTATAAATGATAACCAATGATTTCATCTAAAATGTAGTCTTCTTAGATATAGTCAATCCAGCTCCTCTGTATGGCACATTTGCAGCTCACACATTCAGCGTTAAATCCTAAAGCTGCAAAAGAGCCAAACAGCACTACCCGCCCATACAACGAGACAGATCACTGGACGATTAAGTTTTCGTACATCTTGACAGTTTTAAATTTAATCCTAAACATAACACGGACAACATGGGTAAGTTGTTTCCCGCCTTGCGGGATAAGTTGTCACAGTTTTTGCTTTCCTGCCTGCCGTGAAATATTTCAGAATTTCGGTAACAATTTGGATTCTTTTTAACATTTTTTTATTCCCTTTCATTTTCTCTATACACATTTATCTTGAAAAAACGAATTAGTTGATAGAATTAAAAACAAAATGAAATCCATTAACCACGGAGTATCACGGAGTTAGAAAGGAGTTTCAGGGAGTCATTACTACATTTAAATACTTAGCAACGTAACTCCAAACAAACTCAGTGTAACTCCGTGGTTAAGTGACACTTAATACTAGATGTGTATAAAAGGTAGCTTGGTAGAAGGCTTGGATGGGGGTCTTTATCTTACCAGAAAAAACTTTATGAATTAACTGTTACCTTTATTGTGAAGAATTACACGGCAGGCAAGGCTTGCACCGTGACCCTTCGCTCCGCTCAGGGCTTCACGGCTAAAGTACCTGGACCCTGCCCGGTGCTTGCGTCGGGTAACACGCCCTCGCGGCAGCTTACTCCATCGCTATCCTGACATAATATGTCGGGACTAAACACTCAGCCCTGTGCTGCGAAGAATAAAGCTCCCCTCCCGGAGAGGGGCCAGACTGCAGGGGAGACATGTGGTGGGGCCAGGGATGGATTTAATCCTTCCCGCAAACCGCAAGCCGCAAACCGCGCGCCACATGGCAATGTATTATGTATTATAGGCGATGTATTATGTGTCCTGCGGTTTTACGGTGCGTAAACAACAAATCGAATCAGGTCAAATAAATATTAACATGGATATATTTTTTATTGTGATACAATATTTAATTTCAAAATCACCGATAGAGATTATTGAATAATGCGGATCATCAAAATAATATAGTCCGCTCATTTGCCTGACAGGCGCATTGAATCCATGGAGATCGCTCCCCCTAACACGTATATAATCTCCTGTTAAGCCGAAGAATTTAATCTCTGATTTTTGTTTTCATTGATTCTGATCTATGCTGGGAAAGTTGGTGACCTTAACAACATATGGCTGGAATATATTGACCATAGGTTGTCGGAGTTAAATCCTTGATATCCAGATAAGTATTATAATTGCAATCTGCCCGGCCAAATGTGGTTAATATGTTCGGTTTTTGCAGTTGAGTCACGCTGCATAATGTTTTCGGTTCTTTTGAGACGGTTCACCTCAACTTTAAAATCTAAAGAACCCCTGAAAATCAACAATACAAATTCCATCCATCAGGTCTGAAAGGATTTTGGTGGATGGTTTTTTTACTTTATCTCTTCTGCCCCTAAATCTGACACTATCAGTCAATAAAAATTGACTTAAATAATTATTAGTTTTAATTTACATCCAAATATCGTTTCAAAATTACTAATACCTATTGTTATGAAAACAAAAAGTTCTTTTTCAGTATTAATCTTTTTTGTCATTCTTGCTATTGGCATAGTATTGGCATATGCCAGTTATGATGCTCAGGCTAGAGCGGGAGCAATATGGATTGGAGTAATTTCTTTCCTGGTTGCCCTTATTGTTTCATCTGCAATAAAGATCGCAGATCAGTGGGAAAAGGCGGTAGTATTACGGTTAGGACATTTTCAATCACTCAGGGGACCAGGACTGTTTCTGATAATACCGATCATTGACACCGTTGCTTACTGGATTGACACCCGGGTCATTACAACTTCTTTTACGGCAGAAAAAACCCTTACAAAAGATACTGTGCCTGTCGATGTGGATGCAGTGCTATTTTGGAAAGTTTTGGATGCAAAGAAGGCTGCTCTTGAGATAGCCGAATATAAAGGCGCAATTAACTGGGCCTCACAGACAGCCCTGCGTGATGTCATTGGAAAGACAATGCTCTCAGAGATGCTTGAAGGGAGGGACAAGATGAGTAACACTCTTCAGAAGATAATTGATGAACGGACAGAACCATGGGGCATCAATGTGATCTCTGTTGAGGTTAAAGATGTAAATATACCTTCTTCACTGCAGGATGCGATGTCGATGCAGGCCCAGGCTGAAAGAGAACGTCAGGCCAGGGTGATTCTGGGTGATTCTGAGCGACAGGTAGCAGAGAAGTTTGGAGAGGCTGCAAAAACATATGCCGACAATCCTACAGCTCTTCATCTGAGGGCTATGAACATGCTTTATGAAGGATTGAAGACGAACTCCACAATAGTAGTTGTTCCCAGCTCAGCACTTGAAACCATGCAGTTAGGTGGATTGGCTGGAATAACGGCATTAACCATGGGATTAAATAAGGAAGGTGAAAGAAAAGAGAAAGAAAATGAGTCTGGCAAAACAAAATAACACCAATGAGCACTGGAGGCTTACGTTACAGCATTTTATTCTCCTTTGCCAGGGGAATGTTATTAATGTTTAAAGGTTTGATTTTTGATATAGCTGCATGATAAAACATCAGGCAATGAAATAATTTAAACGGATTTTATATAATCAGCTTTGGATTGAGGTTCCTCTCTAATGGCTTACCTGATGTGAAAGAGTTAACTTTTTCTGTAAACATAGGTGTTCGGGTTACTCTCATTGCAATTAGTTAATTGATATTCAATCCATACTGGTTAAATCTTGAGTGCATGTCTTTCTTTGCATTGTGCCTAGACTTTCCTAACTTTATCAAAATTAAGACAATCTCGGTATTGGCATTATTTGATTTTCTTTAAAAATTCGAATAAGGAGTTTGATATGAAAGTCGTATTAGTTTACCCCAGATGCCCTGATACTTTCTGGAGTTTTAAGTATGCTTTAAAATTTATTTCTAAAAAGGCAGCTTCACCTCCGTTGGGATTATTAACTGTAGCGGCAATGCTTCCAAAAGATTGGGAGAAAAAGCTTGTAGATATGAATGTATCCCATCTTAGTGATAAAGACCTTGAAGGCACTGATCTGGTTTTCATTAGTGCTATGACTATACAGAAAGCATCTGTAAATGAAGTGATTGTCAAGTGCAAAAAATTGGGTATTAGAATTGTCGCTGGCGGCCCTCTATTTACTGCTGGATATGAAGAGTTTGAGGATGTGGATTATTTTGTGCTTAATGAGGCTGAAATTACGCTGCCACTCTTTTTAAAAGATTTGAAGAATGGGTGCGCGAAACATATTTATACCTGTAAAGGATTCCCGGATATAGAAAAGACGCCAATTCCACTCTGGGGACTTGTCAATATGAAAAGATATGCAACTATGAATCTCCAATATTCACGCGGTTGTCCTTTCAATTGTGAATTCTGCGATATAATTACTCTTTTTGGACACAAGGTTCGAACAAAGAGTAGAGACCAAATATTAGCTGAATTAGAAAGTCTGTACTTTCAAGGTTGGAGAAGTGAAGTATTTTTCGTGGACGATAACTTTATAGGAAACAAGAGAAAGTTAAAACAGGAAATCTTGCCTGCTATAATCGAATTGGATGGCTACCAAAAGACATCCATTCTCCTTTTATCACAGAAGTATCTATTGATCTTTCTGACGACGACGAACTTATGCAATTGATGGTAAATGCAGGTTTCGATTCAGTATTTCTCGGCATTGAAACACCGAACGAAAAAAGTTTGGCAGAATGTAATAAGTTTCCAAACAAAAACCGTGACTTATTAGCCTGTGTTAAAAAAATTCAGAAGGCTGGCTTGCAAGGTTACCGGGGGATTTATTGTTGGGTTTGATAGCGACCCTCCTTCAATTTTTGAAAAGCAAATTGAATTCATCCAAAAAAGTGGAATTATCACTGCTATGGTGGGGCTGTTAAATGCACCACGTGGCACCAGACTCTACCAGCGTCTTTTAAGAGAGAATAGGTTATTAAAGGATGCTTCGGGAGATAATACAGACTTTTCAATAAACTTTATCCCTAAAATGAGCTATGAAATACTCATAAATGGCTATAAAAGAATTATCAACGGAATTTACTCCCCTAAGCCTTATTATGAAAGGGTCAGGAGATTTTTAAAAGAGTATAAACCATCACATAAGTCACATTTTCACTTCAGTTACATTTATTCCTATTTTAGTTATCTCGGAGCATTTTTAAAATCTATATGGTTTCTCGGTATAAGAGATAAAGCAAGGGCTTACAATTGGAAATTCTTTTTTTGGTCTTTATTCAAACGTCCACGACTTTTCATGTTAGCAATTGCTTATGCAATTTATGGATTCCATTTTCGAAAGGTTTTCAAAGATTATTTGCAAAGTATATAGAAGAATAAACACGACCCACCAAAGATATTAGGTGTTCGGTATACTCTCTTAATTATTTATCTGCCCAAATTAAAATTACCATACTCATTCATCAGGTCCCCACAGAGGGGACTTGGGCGAGTGGTTTTTAAGTTTTAAATAATCATTTACAGACTATTATTAATTCATAAATTTACTATTATGGAAGGTGCATGCATTGGAGTATATATGAAAGAACGTTTGGATGATGCGTCCAGGGAGATTCTGAAAATTTGTGAGAGGTATGTAATTGAAGATACCCCTTTGTTCTTAATCGCGCCTGAGTGGCATCAGATTCCAACTTATACTGAATATGAAAGGCAATAGTACTTAGTATTTAGATATCAGCTTGTATTTCAATATTATACGCATTATTGAATTTGGCAAATAAGGCTATTTTTAGCCCGTTTAAGACACTTCCTCCCATTCCCTGGTCCTACCTATTATGCTGAAAAAAATGACCTTAAAAACACTTTAAATCAGGCAAATATGAGGTATTTCATTTTTGACACTACTTTAATGTATTGTATATCTGCATGTTAATATATAATATCTGTGAGAATGATTGACTTTCACAAAAAAAGGTAACAAATATGACTGCAAAGTAATTAAACGAATATAAAATGCTGCTAAAGAAGATTTTGATCAGTAAAATGCCAACCCTGATGGGACTGACCTGGCGAAACTTTGCTGTTTGATATCGCATTTATAACTGATGAGTCTGTGAATTATTAAGATCGAATTATAAATCAGGAATAATTATAAACATGACGTTATCTAACAGATGATTGACCTTAACATTAATTTTTGTACTTCTTTAAACGAGTTATGGTTAATTGCCAGTTTATCTGCACGATAGACAATTGACCGGCAACTAACCATAACAGAAAAAGCAAGATTAATTTAGCGAGATAAGGCCTGCCTTTCTACCAAAATTGGCTCCCTTTATTATTTACTGAGAACCAGATAAGAACTGATAATCTTATAGTATTGACCACCTTAAGAAATCGTCTACTATGAATTTACCCTATTCGATCTAACAGGCATAAAGGAATATTTGAACAAATTGGTTTTCAAATTGTTAACTAACAGTATTCCTGATACCTAATAATTTGGAGGATACTTATGAAAGTAATATTATACACGAAATACGGATCACCGGATGTTCTTCAACTCAAGGAAGTAGAAAAGCCAATTCCAAAGGATAGTGAAGTACTTATAAGAGTATATGCAACAACAGTAACGGCAACTGAATGCACCTTTCGAAAAGGTGAGCCATTATTTTCAAGATTATTCACCGGTCTGAGAAGACCAAAAATTACTACCCTGGGAGGGGAGTTATCCGGGGAAATTGAAGCAGTTGGCAAAGATGTTAAATTATTTAAGAGTAGTGACCAGATTTTTGGTACTGCAGGTCCTGGTTTTGGTGCCAATGCTGAGTATATATGTTTACCCGAAGATGGAGTGCTGGCTATAAAACCGTCGAATATGACTTATGAAGAGGCCGCCTCCAGCGTTGATGGATTTTTAACAGCTTTACCTTTCCTTCGAGATAAGGGGAATATTCAGAGCGGACAAGAAGTTCTTATCTATGGTGCTTCTGGAAGTGTAGGTACGTCTGCTGTACAGATTGCCAAGCATTTTGGTGCAGAAGTAACCGGAGTATGCAGTACTGCGAATTTAGAATTGGTGAGAACTCTCGGAGCCGATAAGGTTATTGACTACACGAAGGAGGACTTTACCAAATCCGTACAGACTTACGATATTATATTTGACACAGTTGGAAAGGCTTCATTTTCACGCTGTAAAAACTCGCTAAAACAAAACGGCATCTTTCTTGAATCTGGGGTTGGATTGGGAATCTTCCCACATGTATTATGGACTTCAATGTTCGGTGACAAAAAGGCAAGAATTGCAGCTACAGGTTTGAGGTCACCACATGAAAGGACTAAAGATCTAATCATTCTCAAAGAGCTTATGGAGGTAGGAAAGATCAAACCGGTCATAGATAGACGCTATTCGTTAGAGCAAACTGCCGAAGCACATAGCTATGTCGAGAAAGGACATAAAAAAGGAAATGTAGTAATTACTTTGAAACATAATAACAGGACATAAACAAAAAAATGCAGATAACACAATGTCCCTTAAATGAGACACTTTCTACCCATCAACCGAGATTTATTACCTTGATAAATTACTATTGACGAGATAACTTACACCCGTCAATTAGGATTAGAAGCCTGGAAAAATTTCATATAACGAGACAAATAAGTTGACAGAAGATAATTTTACTATAAACTAACCATAACTCGGACGGTTTGCTGAATTGCCTTTGCCAGCCCGGACTGCTTCTTAATCAACCCTAAAAGTCTATGAGAGAAAAATTTAACCCATTTATTAAATTTTGTGGCACCCGGACTGTTCCTGCTGCCGAGACAAAGTCAATAGGGCTGGCAGCCGACGCACGTGGTGTCATGGTTTTTGCGACGCCACCTAGACTAGTTTCATCGTGACCAGACAACTTTCGTCCACTTATCGGGACTTGGTACCATCAAGACAAATTTATCGTGACCCGTGACTTTTCTGCCATCTACCGGGACTTGCAAAAACCACGCCACCGCGACGCAGACGGCAACTCACCAAACCGCCGGGCCGTTATGCTTAAGCGTCAGTTACTTACGGGACAGTTCCTGCCTTGACTCAAACGCCTAAGCATAACATCTCCGAATGAGAATTATTTTTGACTTACAGGACAAATTTGTAATCCACGAGAAAATTACTATACTTTACCTAAACAATTATAGACTATGATTTTAAACTATATCAATTGGAATGTTGATCCAGAGATTATTAATGTTTTCGGGATTTCTATTAGATACTATGGACTTCTATTCGTAAGTGGATTAATCCTTTGCATCTATATTTTAGGCTGGATTTATAAAAGAGAAAACATTCCATCTGAGCATCTGGAAAAATTATCAATCTACGGTATGATTGGTATTCTGGTAGGGGCAAGACTTGGACATTGTTTATTTTATGAGCCATCTTACTATTTATCACATCCTCTGGAGATGATTCTTCCAATTACCTTTCCTCCTGATGGTGGGATAAAGTTTATCGGATATCAAGGATTGGCAAGTCATGGTGGTGTACTAGGATTACTGATTGCCTTATATTTCTATTCTCGAAAGACTAAACATTCAATGATTGACACCATTGATTTGATTGCGGTTGTTGCAGGATTGAGCTTTGGATTTATCAGACTTGGAAACTTTATGAATTCTGAAATTATCGGCATTCCGACAACAAAACCTTGGGGTGTGATTTTTGAGCGAGTAGATAACGTACCGAGACACCCAGCTCAATTGTACGAGGCGATTTCTTATTTTATCATTTTTACGATTATGATGATTCTTTACAAAAAAATGAGAGATAGACTTAAAAACGGATTCTTCTTTGGGCTTGCAACTGTTTTATTTTTTACAGCTAGATTTATAATTGAATTTGTAAAGGAGAACCAAGTCGGATTTGAAGATGGAATGACATTCAATATGGGACAACTTTTAAGCCTTCCTTACATTGTCGTGGGAATTGGATTTATTATTTATGGATTAATGAAAACTAGAAAATTACTCAACGCTGACATCCAATAATTAAGTTCCTTCCTATCTGGACAACTTCGTAAACATCGAGACTGCTGCATCATGACAATTAATAAACGCCAAAGCATAACACGGACAATGCTATGGGTAAGTTGTTTGTCACGGCTTTAGCTTTCCCTGCACCCAAGACAAATTTGTAATGGTTAATGCACCCGGACACCCGACTTTGCCAGGCTTCGTCGGGCAAAGCGCGCATCTGCCAGCAATTTAAATCCTGCACCGTGATAAATTTCTGCCTTCGAGATAGGTTCTACCCCCGTCACTCACTTCGCTCGCACGGGGCGCGGCGCGACACGCGTAATGCTCAATAAAATTTGTACCTGTTAGCCACAATTAGAGTCACTACTGATTAAACTTGCATTTAAGGTTATAACCTTAAATTATATTTGCATATTTCAGGTCTTAGCCTTATATTTGATCCATAGTTTTAAGGCTATAACCTTATGAAAAAGCAAAAATTAATAATGGAACAATTGGATGCTAAGATTCTTCAATTTAAAAAAATTGAGAATATAGTAATTCCATCTTCAGGCTGGGTTTATTCAATCAGACAAGCTCTTGGGATGTCTATGAGGCAACTGGGAAATAGGATGGGTATTACACCACAGAGTGTTAAAGAAATTGAAGAAAGAGAAAAAAATGAGACGATCTCCATTAAAGTCTTGAGGCAATTTGGTAAGTCTATAAACCTCAAACTCATTTATGGATTTATACCACAAAGTGGCAACCTTGAAGATATTATTGAAAAGCGAGCTTATGAATTAGCAATAGAAATTGTAAATAGAACATCAATTTCCATGAAACTTGAAGATCAGGAAAACAACCCTGCAAGGATTCAGAAAGCAATCAAAGAAAAAGCAAATGAGATTAAAACAGCAATGCCTAAGTACTTATGGGACTAAAAATTGAATACATTGAAGGACAGACTCCCCTCGATGAGGATGAGAAAGAAGGGCTACTTGTAAAAACAATATCTACAAAAGGAGAGCTTGATGAATTTGAACAATTAAACATTCAATAAACAAGTGTTTTCTTGGGGACATTCCGATTTATCAAAGAAGAATCCAATAAGGAAGGAATACTTAGACGCTATCTATAAAGCTGATAATGATGATTATAAGCCTTTAATAGAATTTGCAAAAAAATAAACTGTGGCTAACACGGACAAACAGAGTTGACATTCACCCTATATATAACAGGTAAGGCTTTGGATTTTCTTTATTTACTCTATGAACAAAAACAACGAAAATGACGCCACATACAAGTCAGAAATAAAAGCCACTCTGGCGTTTATAAAATCGTTCTGCAAAATGCCTGAGAGATAACTAATTTAAAAGATGCATCATGAATACCAGGAAAACATTTCAAAATGAAAAGGTTAATGTAAAGATAATTCTGGCAGCATTATGGACTGCAGTAATGTTTATCTATGTTTATGCTGACATTAAAACACTGTTTCAACCTGAAATTCCCGAACAGATTATTTCAGGTATCGTAGGTGGAATGACAATTAATCAAAGCTTTTTGTTTGCAGCTGCAATATTAATGTCTATTCCGCCAATAATGATCTTGCTCTCACTGCTTTTAAAGCCTGGCATAAACCGTGTGGTTAACATTGTTATTAGTTCTCTGCATATTGTACTTATAATCATTACACGTTTTGTGCCTGGTAAAATATGGTACTACTATATCTATTATCAATCTATAGAAGCAATTTTCCATTTTCTGATTATTTGGTTTGCGTGGAAATGGCCAATACAAGAAAAAACAATAGAATGATGTCTTTCAGGCACATTTCACAAAAGTTGTCACAGCCTGCCCCGATCTATCGGGGGTTTTTACTTTCCGGCCAGACTGCAGGGGAGACATTTGGCAGGGCTGGTGGTGGGTTAAATGTTCTGCAGTTTTGCAGTTATGCGGCTTAGAAAAAAGCTCCCCTCCTTGGAGGGCTACCTTTTGTACACATCTTAAAAACCGCTAAGCGGTTCCAATAAGGAAGCCACTTATGTGGCGATATGTGAATAACCTCCGGTGAAACCGGAGGTTGGCAATCCCCCCAGACTTCTCAGCTCTGAAGGAGCTGAATATGCAGGTCAAGGAAAATATCTTTCATCTATCTTTATTCCGGATTGCATAATCAGACTCCTGAATTCCTCTTCAAAACTCTTTTTCTTATGATGCTCTTGCTGGTTCCTGATATAGACTATAAGATCTCCCAGACACATATTATATCACTTGAAAGATCCGTATCCATCAGTCCATCCCTAAAACAATGGGGAAATATATTAAGGCCTTTCAGGGCTTGCAATCGAGAGAGAGGGCCCTACCTCCGGTTGCACCGGAGGTTATTCATATTCAGTCATTTTTATGACTGCTTTGTCAAGCCCCTGACAGGGACTTTGGAGCTTAGCTAATTTCTGCTCCCGTATAGAATAAGGAATGCGTAAAAATAGGGAATCCCCATAAAATAACATGATATTGAGGTAAGGAAGATGTGTACAAAGAGTAGCATGGTGGGGCCAGGGATGAGTTTAATCCTTCCCGCACGCCGCCCGCCAATGTATTATGTATTGTAGGCAATGTCAAGGGAGGTGCGAGGTCCGGGGTACGGGGTACGTGGAAGAAATTGACCGCAGGACTGCAAGACCGCAGGACCGCAAGACAATATGACGGCGTGAAGGCATGACGGCGTGACGGGGGTTATGCGGTTATGAGGTTTTGCGGTTTTCCAAGTCTCTCTGGATTGACCTGGCGAAACTTTGCTGTTTGATATCGCATTTATAACCGATGTGGCTGTGAATTATTAAAATGGAATTATAAATCAGGCATAATTATAAACATGACGTTATCTGACAGGTGATTGCCCTTAACATTACTTTCTATACTTCTTTAAAAGAGTTAGCAACAAGGCAACCCTTGACAAGAACATCTTAGACTTTAACAGAAGACTATCTTATTTAAGATTATCGTAATATATTTAAATAGCATATATTATTATTTAACATATTTTGATTTATCTTAAATAACATTTATCTTTGTTTAAAATTCAACGTATGAAAGATTTCAAAGCTGGAACCTATGTAAGTCAAGGCTACTATAAAAGCTTCCAACCTACACTAATCAATAGACAATGGAATCTAGATAATATGGAGGTTATTCAACTGCTAAGTAAAGCTGATAGAGATCTTGGGAGATTAGATATGTATTCAAATTACATTCCAAATATAGATTTATTCATCAGCATGCATGTTTTAAAAGAGGCAACACAAAGCAGCAAAATAGAAGGGACTCAAACAAACATAGAGGAAGCACTACGCGAAAAAGAAGATGTTCCTCTTGATAAACGAGACGACTGGGAGGAGGTTCAAAATTATATACAGGCAATGGAAGTAGCTATTAAGGAATTGGATAAACTCCCATTCTCATCTCGACTTATTAGGAATACCCATAAATCATTGTTGCAAGGAGTTAGGGGAGAAAAAAGGCAACCGGGGGAATTCAGACATAGTCAGAATTGGATTGGAGGAGCAACAATTAATGATGCTACTTTCATACCACCAACACATACTTCTATTCCTGAATTAATTGGCGATTTAGAAAATTTTGTTCATAATCAAGAAATATTCTTCCCAGAGCTTTTAAAAATAGCTTTAATTCATTATCAGTTTGAAACAATCCACCCTTTCTTAGATGGTAATGGAAGAGTAGGAAGATTGATGATAACTTTATACTTGGTCAATAAGGGTATTTTAAGAAAACCGATACTATACCTTTCAGATTTTTTAGAAACTCATCGGCGTCATTATTACGAAAATTTAATGCTCGTCAGAGAGAAAAATGATATAAGCCAATGGTTTAAGTTTTTCCTTGTCGGAATTATCGAGACTGCGAATAAAGGTATTCAGACATTTGATAGCATATTAAAACTACAGAAGCAAGTTGACCTTGACATACAGAAACTGGGAAGTCGGGCAGCTAATGCACAAAAGATAACGAATTACCTGTACCAGAGACCATTAATCAATGCCGAAAAAATTGTTGAAGTAGCTAGTATATCTTATCCTTCAGCATATAAACTAATAGAGGATATGGAGAAATTGGAGATTTTAAAGGAAATAACTGGAGGACAACGGAGCCGAGAATATATATTTGAGAGATATATAGATTTGTTTCAATAACTAAAAAAATCCCTGTTGCTAACACGGACAATATGGGTAAGTTGTTTGTCACGGTTTTTGCTTTTGCTCCTGCACTCTAGACAACTTTGTAATGGTTGTTGCACCAGGACACCCGACTTTGCCAGGCTTCGTCGGGCAAAGCGCGCATCTGCCAGCAATTTAAATCCTGCACCGTGATAAATTACTGCCTTCGAGATAGGTTCTACCCCCGTCACTCACTTCGCTCGCACGGGGCGCGGCGCGACACTGCGCCAGTGCTCGCAACCAGCTTTGTAACCGGTGACAAATTCGTGGCTCCGATAATGCTTGTACCCCCGTCACTCACTTCGCTCGCACGGGGCAGGCGCGACACTCGTAATGCTCAATAAAATTTGCACCTGGCCTTCCTTCGCCAAGGCTTCGGAGGGCAAAGACGTCAAAAAGTGCGCCATCGCCGCAAACCGCACGCCAGGGCCGAGCGTTAAAGGGCCGACCGTTAAGAAATTGCCCAGAGGGCAATTTTAGGGAGGAGCCAGGTTGAGCTAAGGCGTTGGGCTATTTTAGCGAAGGAGCCAGCCCTGTGAAATAGCGTAAAGCCCTTGCATTAGCCATATTTCACAGGGCCAGCTTGCAGGGGTGGGCTTTTAGAACCGTATCCCTCCCACCGCCCGCCCATGCATTGTTATAGTTCTGCGTTGAGTCACGCTGCATAATGTTTTCGGTTCTTTTGAGACGGTTCACCTCAACTTTAAAATCTCATGAACCTTTGAAAACGAACCGAGTGCTAATTCCATCCATCTGGGGTAAAACTTAGGTGGATAGATATTTAATATTAAGTAGGTTCAAGTCCTTTGGGAGGTATCAACCAGGATATCCTTTTGGTGCATTAAAATGCTCTGAAGTTTTAAAATAGAAGAACGGCATTTTTTATTGGTGGGATCATGTCCTTGACTTTATACAATAATTTCATAACTTCGCTTTTGCTGATCGTATAGTTTTCATACAGGATGTCCAGGAAGGGGAAAGATGATAATGCACCAGTCCCGGTTTATTGTGGTTACTTTTGGGAAGTCTCGATTCTTAAAAGCTTGTTAGAGAATGAGGGGATTGAATCTTTTGTGTATGATGAAAACCGATATATCATTGCAAGCCCTGAATGGGGTACAGTAACACTGGTTGTCACAAGTAAAGATCTCGACCGGGCCAAACCTATCGTTGCCCGATACGAAGAAAAACACAGCAAGAAGGATTAATTTCTTAAATAAAAAGCCGTATTGTATTCAATGTTTTATCCTTAATTTATTCATATTTCAAGGCTAAAACAGGATTAATTCGGGCTGCCTTGTAAGAATGCAGGTAAACTGTTAAAAGAACTACTATCGCAGCAATTATAAAAGTTACTGCAAATACCAGCCAGCTTATATCTACTCTAAATGCAAAACTATTCAGCCACTTTTTCATGAAGTAAAGAGTTAATGGAATTGAAAATAGTGAAGCTGCCAACACAATAATAAAATTCTCCAACAGGAAGGAAAAAAGGATTGATTTCTCCGAACTTCCGAATATCTTCTTAATTCCAATCTCTTTTGTTCTGGTTTTTAATACGAAACAATGTTAAACCGAATAAACCTACAGCAGCAATCAGCAAAGTTAGAAGAGCTGAGATGGAAATTATTGTATAAAGATTTTTTTCTGAAGAGTAGGTATATCTGATGTGTTCTTCTATTGTAGAATAATTGAACGGCTTGTCGGGGGCAATCTTATTCCACTCCGCTTTTATAAAGGGAAGAAGCCTGTTTTGAGTACCAGGTTTATGAAGGACTTCGATCTGATGAATATACTTATCGGTCAAACCAATACTTACAGGTGGGATATCTGAATGAATTGAGAAAATGTTGAAGTCCTTTACAATGCCAATAATTGTCCTGCTTCCAAAAGCTTTCCCTACAGGGTCAGATATACCTGACTGTTTGACAGCAGTTTCATTAATAATTGTTGCCGTGGTCATATCACTGAATTCTTGTGAAAAGTCACGGCCCTGAACCAGCGTAATACCCATTGTACTGAGAAAATCATAATCAACGGCCATACTTGCAATCGACACTTTCATCTCTTTATCCTGATAATGTCTAATAAGGAAATATCCAACAGATTGACATGGCAGACCTTCCGCAGATCCGGAAACCGATATCACATCAGGACTTGATTTTATGCTGTTTTTAAATGCTGTATACCCTTTAAAATCGTTTCCAGGATCAACCAGAAGAATATTTTTTGTATAGTAACCAGGATCGACCTTTAAAGCATATTTATACTGTGTCCTAATAATGAGAGTCGCGGATACAAATGAACAGAAAATAACCAATTGAAGGATGATAAGAGAAGATCGGAAAATCTGTTTTCTTTTCCCAAAATGTATAGTGTGTTTTAAAATATCAGTAACCTTTTGCCTTGATAAATAATAAGAAGTATAAATACCAGATACAAAACCGATGATAAGTGTCAAAGTCAGGTAAACAGAGACATAGATAAATAAATTGGAACTAATAAAATAAAGATCAGTCTGTAACAATTTTCCGGCATATGGCAGAGAAAGCCACATCAAAAGAAAAGCACAAGGTAACACAAGCAAGGCAAGAAGTATTGATTCGCTTAACAATTGATTTCTTACACTTCTGTTTTGTGCTCCGGTTGTTTTTCTTATCCCAATTTCATTCGCCCTCCCGGTCGAAATTGCAGTTGAGAGGATAATATAATTTATTGTTGCAACCAGGACAATAAGGAAGGCAATTACCGAAAACATCCTGATCTTGTTTACATCACCCTTGAATTCGGAATATAGTACATCATTTGATCCAAGATAGACATCAGATAGATTTTGAAGAGAGTACCGTTTGTCTGGCACTTTTTTAATATATCTTATCTCCAAATCCCTGAATTGTTGATCCAGAGTAGCAACATTGCAGTTTTTTGAAAGCAAGATCCATGTAGTCCAGAAATCCAGACCCCAATTTTTATCAGCGTTGGCTTCATTGTTAAATTTTTCAGCAGATTCAATTGACCACTTGCTATTTACCAGGCATTGGGCTCTGAAGGTGGAGTTTTTCGGGATATTCCTAAAAACTCCTTTGACAGTAAGAACATGCTCTTCATTATTTACTATGGCAACAATATCCTTTCCAACAGGATTCTCTTCTGCGAAAAGCTTTTCAGCTAATTCACGGGAGAGAACAAGTGAATTTGGATCATCCAGGAGATTTTGACTTGATGAGGTGCTAATCAATGGAAGAGTGAAAATGTCAAAAACTTCTGAGCCTGTTGAGATAGCATCCGCAACATTGATAAATTCCCCTTTAAATTCTAGCTTAAAGTCTATCATACTGCCTACACTTATCGCCTTTTCCACCTGAGAGAATTCCTCTTTTAATGTCGGAGCCAGGATGTAAGGTGTGCTTGATATTGTTTTATTAAAGTTCACATAGTAATTGAGTACTCTGAAGACATTTTCCCTCTTTAAATGACAATGATCGTAACTTAGTTCGTTAATTACATAGAGTAGCATGATGAATGAAGCGGCCAACGCTATTGAAAGTCCAAAAATATTTATACCTGCAAAAACTTTGTTTCGTTTCCAAAAACGAAGGGCTATTTTAAGGTTATAATTAAACATGATGATTGGTTTTAAGTTAAACTGTTAACCTTTTCCAGTTGAAAAGGCAAGAAATAAAAGAATTGCTAGCAAAATTTTAACTTAATACCGGCAGAGACTCGTAATACTTAAGGAGATGACAGCAATACAGCTTCTGAAGAATAACAGGTTTTATAATTAATTCAACTTTTCGACGAAGAATTAATTCTAGATTAATTAATCTATTGTCCGTGAGTAATTTGAGATATTCGTTGAAATGGTTATTGTAAATTTCATCAAGTAGCGATACAAAACCTAGTAAAGAAGAAAGTTGTGGAATGTCCCTGGAGGGTACAGCAAAAGAATTAAAGGTTGCTGTTTGATACTGAAAGGTTACTTCAACATTCGAGTTGTGCGAATTTTGAAGATTTGCAGCAACCAGAAAAATGTACAGGAAAAAAAGGATAGCCGTTCCACCAATCAATGTCCTATCTTCTTCCCTTTTAATCATAGAACAAAGTTAAATAAAATAATTTATCAGATAAATAGGTGTTCGGGTTGCTCTCTTTATTATGGATTGCAGAAATACATCGGCTGTAGGTATACAACATAAGGCGCAACCTTCACTAATTGATAATTGCTCACCTGCGGCATCCAATTTTATACGGCAAAACGTGGGTTTGCATAAAGCAATATTTAGTCAGAATTTGATTTATTCTTAAAGGTCTGACTGAACCTGCATTTTTAGCTTTTTCTCCCTGAAATGGCATTTAATTAATGCAGGTTTCATGACAAAGCAAGGCCAGGCCCCTCCGGGTTACCTCATAAGCTTTGCTTTTGTCATTCAATACCCCCACCTAATTTGCCGAAAATTGTGTACTACTCGCGACGACTCTCGCCATATTTTTAATTCTTATTTAAATTTTGAGCATTGAAAATTGCAATAGTATCAACATCTATTGGCTTAGATATTGGAAATGAATTAAATTCCGCTTAGGCAATAGTACTTAGTATTTAGATATCAGCTTGTATTTCAATATTATACGCATTATTGAATTTGGCAAATAAGGCTATTTTTAGCCCGTTTAAGACACTTCCTCCCATCCCCTGGTCCTACCTATTATGCTGAAAAAAATGACCTTAAAAACACTTTAAATCAGGCAAATATGAGGTATTTCATTTTTGACACTACTTTAATGTATTGTATATCTGCATGTTAATATATAATATCTGTGAGAATGATTGACTTTCACAAAAAAAGGTAACAAATTTGACTGCATAAGTAATTAAACGAATATAAAATGCTGCTAAAGAAGATTTTGATCAGTAAAATGCCAACCCTGATGGGATTGACCTGGCGAAACTTTGCTGTTTGATATAGCATTTAAAACTGTTGTGGCTGTGAATTATTAAGATTGAATTATATATCATGCATAATGATAAACATGACGGCATCTAACAGATGATTGCCTTAACATTAATTTTTATACTTCTTTAAACGAGTTGGGTGGCATAGTTAACGACCCTCAGGATTAAATATCAGTTTTAGAAACATTGAAATAGATGGGTAATTTTCTACTCGTTAAAATGACAAGATTTAATTTATGCATGACTAGTAAAAGTTACCCATCTGTAAATATTTAATAAATATCCATTGTAACCGGACTCAACTTTTATATATTTTTAAAACCATTGATCATTTATTACTTCTGGTCCATTTAGATCCTCCTACCTTTGTGCCATTAATATTAAAGAATGTTACTGTATAGGTCAGTGGATTTTCCCATTCAATCACCTCTTTAATTATAATATCTTCAGGAATAAAGTTTTTTACTATATCCATTGATAACTTTTTTTCAGCTGTGAATGCGCCAATCCATGTTTGATAATTTCCGTCTGGAGTAAAAGCAAAACCTTTAAACTTGTCCTCTTTGCTTGAAAAGACATAACTACCTCCATAACCAAAAGATTTCTTACCGCTAAATACATAATATACATTATACTCAAAAACTTTACCAAATTGTATTAGCTCAGTAACTTCTAAAGAATCAATACCAATAATACTCTGCCAAGAACCAACCCACAAATCTTCCATTAGTTTAAGTTGATTTAGTTTAGGTGTCATGTTCTGTGCAAGTGTCCCATTAGAAAGACTTAATAGGGACACTGTAATTGTAATTGCTAAACATTTTAACTTCATAATTTTTTTAGGTTTTTGTGGATAACTAGAACACTTTTAGTAATTTAAGCTATAAAGTTACTCCTCTGACAAGGCGAAGTCAAATTAATATCCAAAAAATCAAACAAGACAGGTGACAAGAATTCTTTGGTTCTTTAGATAACTTGATTTCTGATAAAATAAATAAACTACGACCACCTAACAAGGACAATATGGGTAAGTTGTCCAGCCTTCGCTAAACCTACGGCTGGCGCTGTTGTCACGATTTAACTTTCCTGCACTTAAGACAAATTTGTAATAGCCGTTGAATCCGGACCCTTCGCGGAGTTCACCCTGCAAGGCGGGGCTCAGGACTGCCCGGATGCTTCGTCGGATAATGCTAACTGATTATACCGCCGCGCCGATAAGCAAGCTCACACAGGACTGCACATCAACTTGACATTTCGGAGAAAAAGACTAAATTTACAAAGCAACTGATTATCAATCTCATTAAAAAAGTAATTATGGCAAGTCTTATTGAAGGTTTTAATTATGACATATTTATAAGCTACCGTCAGAAAGACAATAAATATGACGGTTGGGTAACAGAATTTGTTGACAACCTGAAGAAGGAGTTAGAGGCTACATTCAAAGAAGAAATCAGCGTTTATTTTGACATCAACCCTCACGACGGGCTTCTTGAGACACATGATGTTGATGCCTCAATCAAGGATAAACTGAAGTGCCTTGTCTTTATCCCCATCATTTCTCGCACCTATTGTGATCCAAAATCCTTTGCCTGGGAACATGAGTTTAAGGCATTTGTTGAACAAGCTTCAAATGATCAATTCGGATTGAAAATAAAACTTCCTAATGGAAATGTTGCGAACAGAGTACTTCCAATAAGGATCTACGATTTAGAGAACACTGACATCAAACTATGTGAATCTGTTTTAGGAGGAGTAGTTCGTGGTATTGAATTTATTTATAAGTCAGCAGGAGTAAACAGACCATTAACTCCATCTGATTATCCTGAAAAAAACCAATACAAAACCTTCTACCGGGATCAGATTAATAAAGTTGCCAATGCGATAAAAGAGAATATCAGCGGATTGAAAGGAGAACCGTTGGAATTTGAAAGTGAGTCAAAGGAAGTTATTGCTACTATTAAAAACCCAACAGTAAAGGAAAAATCAATTAAAGTTACTGCAGGATCTAAAAAACGGATTCTGCTTGTTTCGGCTGTTTTACTGACTGCCGCAGTTATTTTTGTGGCATTAATCCTTACAAATGTAATCAAGGTTGGTAAGGTTGCAAAGGCTGAGGAAATAAAATCTATTGCTGTTCTACCTTTCAGGAATGATAGCCCAGAGGATTCTACTCAATACTTTATGGATGGTGTAATGGAAGAGCTTCTGAATAAGCTTCAATCAGTAAAATCATTAAGAGTTCTTGGACGAACCTCAGTAGAACAATTCCGTGGACAGAATAAATCAATTTCAGAAATAGCAAAGGAGTTGGGTGTTAACTTTATTGTAGAAGGAAGCGGCCAAAAATCAGGTAATGCGTTACGGATGAGGGTCCAGTTAATTAGAGCCAGGAATGAAAGACATATTTGGGGCAATTCCTTTGAACAGAAAAGTCTCGATATGAGAGAATATTTTAAGGCCCAATCGGGTTTTGCTGAAGCAATTGCTAATGAATTAAATGCAGTACTGTCCCCTCAAGAAAAGAAGCTTCTCCAGGAAGTACCTAGTGTTAATCTGGAAGCCTATGATACATACCTTAAGGGATATAGTTACATGGTTGACCTTAGTTCTGAATCGTTATTAAAAGCCAAGGATTATCTGAACAGTGCTATTGAAAAAGATCCACACTGGGCACCATTGTATTCTGCTATGGCGCTTGTTTGGTGGTCAATAGCAGCTTTTGGAGTTGAATCACCTGAGATTGCTATTCCTATAATTTACGATAATATCAATAAAGCCATGAAACTGGATCCTGGCCTTGTGGATGTTCATTTCCTAAGCGCCATCATGGCGTTTACAGCAGAATGGGACTGGGAAAAAACCGAAAAAGAGTTTCTGACAGCCTTGTCCATTAATCCTAACCATGCTATGTCAAGAGTATGGTTCTCTCATGCTCTATATGTATTGCAGCGACCAGAAGAAGGCTTGAGTCAGGCAACCCTGGCTATCAAGCTTGATCCTCTTAATCCTGTTATTCAAAGAGGTTACGCAGCAGCACTTCTTTGCGGACGTGAGTATAAGGCTGCCATGGATGTATTAGATAATATGCTGGCAAAAGATCCTGATGATTTTCTCACTAATGGTCTGATGGAAAATGCCGCCCTTTTTTGCGGGGATTCAAACAAATCTTTTAAGGCGTGCTTGCGTTATATTCCCCAGACGTACGAGATTAATGAGGAATCCATTAATCAATTTGAAATGACCTATAATAAAAGTGGATATTATGCAGCCTACGCAGAGTTTTTACAACAATTAGAGATTTTGTATAATAAGAAATACGTACCCCCAGGAAATATGGCAATCGGATACTACTTTATAAATCAAGATGATAAGGCCCTTAAATGGATAGAGAAAGCACTTGAAGTACACGATTCAAGTATTCCTTATCTTGGCACAGGACTTTGGAACTGCACCCGATTATATGATAATCCAAGATTTATTGAAGTTTTAAAGAAAATAAACCTTCCACTTCCAAAAAACTGAATGTTCTATATTACTAATTTACGTATATACTGATACCGATCCAACATGCCTGATGAGATAATGGATAACTTGCTTGACTTTAAAAAGCCTGCTTATAACACGGACAATATGGGTAAGTTGCTTGTCACGGTTTTTGCTTTTACTCCTGCTCCCAAGACAAACTTGTAATGGTTCTTTCACCCGGACACTCGCATCTGCACGCAATTTAAATCCTGCACCTTGATAAATTTCTGGCTCCGAGATAGTTTGTACCCCCGTTACTCACTGCGTTCGCACGGGGCAGGCGCGACAGCTTCGTGGCTAAAGTACCGGGACCCTGCCCGGATGCTGCGTCGGGTAACACGCTCTCGCGGCAGGCTGGCTCCTCGCTATCCCGACATAACATGTCGGGACTTTACGCTCGGCCCTATTGCCGGGCCGTTAGTGGCAATATTCGCCGTACCGATTTGACCTTCAATTAAATCCGTAAGATTTCGATTCTATAAACTTGACCATTAGTCAATATATGAACACACAGATTAACTAACCCTGATCAACCATGCAAAATGAACTAAGACCTTTTTGGATTCGTATATTTAACTTTAATTGGAAATTTGGATTATTTCTAATTCTATCTGTTTGCATCCCACGATTTTTCTTAGTACTAAATGCAAATGCCACTCAAAATTATAGTTACATAGGTCTGATAATGGTTATTTCTGCTATCGTACCTTTCATTTTCTTGAGTAAAAACGGATTAAAAAAAATAGGAATCACCAAACCAACACATTACAAATGGTTATTACTGGCCTTTATTTCAGGACTTCTTTTTAGCATATTACTTTTCTTTCTTGGACAAGTCCTATATGGTAATTCTTTAGAAAACTGGTATTTCTACATCGGGAAATCTTATAATATTCCTCAAGAGATAAATCAACACGATAAAGCAATCTTTTTTATTATTACAGCTTTTACCGCAATGATATTCAGCCCAATTGGAGAAGAATTCTTTTTCAGAGGAATTGTTCATGCAAGTTTTGCCAACTCCATAGGTGAAAAACAAGCTTCTCTAGTTGATAGTTCTGCTTTTGCTTTAACTCATATTTCTCATTTCGGATTAGTATTAATTAACAATCAATGGAAACTTTTAATAATACCTGCATTAATTTGGGTATTTAGTATGTTTTCAGCGAGTATTGTTTTTTTCGTTTTTAAAAAACGATCCGGTTCAATATTAGGAGCCATTATTTGTCATGCTGCATTTAACTTGGGAATGATTTTTTGTATTTTCTATTTAATGTAAAAACTGACTTAAAAAAAGGGACAATATAAACTGATACAGCCACTAACACGGACAATATGGGTAAGTTGTTTCCCGCTTTTTCGATAAAAAAGCGGGACAAGTCGTCACGGTTTTTGCCCCGCCATGGCGGGATTTGGCTTCGACTTCGGCCGCGTGTCGCCGAGCTCACTTCGTTCGGTTCGTCGCGGAGTTTATCCCGCAAAGCGGGGCTCCTCAACTTTTGCTCCTGCACCCAAGACAAATTCGTAATGGTTGTTGCACCCGGACACCCAACTTCGCTCCGCTACGTCGGGCAAAGCGCGCATCTGCCCGCAATTAAAATCCTGCACCGTGACAAATTTCTGGCTCCGAGATAGTTTGTACCGCGACACTGCGCCAGTGCCCTCCACCAACTTTGTAACCGGGGATAAATTCGCGGCTCCGATCAAACTTGTACCGCGACACACGTAATGCTCAATAAAATTTGTACCTGGACGGCAAAAAGTGCGCCATACCCTCCTTGCACCGTGACAGCTTTCTGGCTAAAGTACCAGGACCCTGCCCGGTGCTTGCGTCGGGTAACACAACCTCCCCATATTGCCGGGCCGTTAGTGGTCAGTTTGTACCCAGAATTAAAACTTCGCAACCAATTAAAAAGTCCTATATTCAAGTTTTTCAATTACGATAAAAATGGCAACAATTTTAAAATGTGAAGACAGAAATTTTCAAGAAGACCCAAACAAGATTGAAAATTTCAAATTATTCTCCGATGTTTCAAGGAAGAATAAAGGTCTGAATCCCAAAAATTTAAACTTCGATTTAAGGCTACTTAATCCTGGACAGTATTCTGCTCCATATCATTCTCACAGGTTTGCAGAAGAATTGTTCATGATCATATCAGGATCGTTGACGTTAAGAACTCCTAATGGACTTGACATTGTTTCCTCAGGTGATTTGGTGTTTTTCGAAATGGGAGATTCCGGTGCACATCAGTTTTACAATCACACTTCGGAACCTTGCACATATTTAGATATTAGAACCTTCATTGGATTCGATATTTGTGATTACCCAGACTCCGGGAAGATGCTAATTGCTCCCTCATTCGAGATTTTTAATAAGGAGGACCAAAAAAAATACTTTGAGGGAGAAACAGAAATCAGAAAAAAATGGGATGACTTAAAAAAATAAAACCGAACCACTAACACGGACAATATGGGTAAGTTGTTTCCCGCTTTTTCGATAAAAAAGCGGGACAAGTCGTCACACTTTTTGCCCCGCCAAGGCGGGATTTGGCTGTCGCCGAGCTCCGCTTCAACTGTAGCAGTAATCCGTGTTCGTCGCGGAGTTTATCCCGCAAAGCGGGGCTCCTCAACTTTTGCTCCTACACTCAAGACAAATTTGTAAGGTTCTTGCATCCGGACAGCCGACTTCGCTGGGCTTCGTAGGGCAAAGCGCGCATCTGCCCGCAATTTAAATCCTGCACCGTGACAGATTTCTGGCCCCGAGACAGCTTGTACCGCGACACTGCGCTAGTGCCCCCAACAAAAATCCTGTACCGTGATAGTTTACCGGCTCCGATCAAACTTGTACCCCGCTTTTGTTTTGCAAAAGCGGGGCAGGCGCGACACACGTAATGCTCAATAAAATTTGTACCTGGACGGCAAAAAGTGCGCCATACCCTCCTTGCACCCCCGCTGCTCACTGTGTTCGCGCGGGGCGCGGCGTGACAGCTTTGTGGCTAAAGTACCAGGACCCTGCCCGGATGCTGCGTCGGGTAACAGGCCTTCCCTGCAGGATGGCTCCTCGCTATCCCGACATAACATGTCGGGACTTTACGCTCGGCCCTCCATATTGCCGGGCCGTTACTTGTAAGTTGAAGCATCCGATATAAAAATTTGTTTCCTAATAAAGAAACATCTATATTTGCATAAAATATCAAGTTGTGAAAGAAAATTTTAAAGTAAAATTCTTAGAAGAAGCTTCCGAATTCCTTAACAACATTGATGAAAAAGCTAGAGAAAAGATAATCTATAATATTAGAAAGGCTCAAGTAATTAATGACAAGTCACTCTTCAAAAAGCTCTCAGGAGAGACTTGGGAATTCAGAACACTATTCAACAGGACTTTTTACCGATTATTTGCTTTCTGGGACAAATTTGATAGAACCGATACTATTGTGATTTCGACTCATGGGATTATTAAAAAAACAGACAAAACTCCTAAAAAGGAAATCGAAAAAGCAGAAAGATTGAGATTGCAGTACTTTAAACAAAAAAAGATCTAGACAATGAAAAAGGGAGAAATGAAAACATACAGTTTGGAAGAGATTACCGATAAGCATATCGGCAAACGTGGGACTCCAAAAAGAGAAGCATTCGAGTATGAATTACGTCTTGACTTACTTGGTGAGGCAATTAAGCAGGCTAGAAAACAACGCCATATGACTCAAGAAGAACTTGGTCAATTAGTCGGGGTTCAAAAAGCACAAATTTCAAAAATTGAAAATAGCCTTACTGACGCGAGATTTGAAACTATCCTGAAAGTATTCAAAGCTCTTAACGCCAAGATTAATTTTAATGTTGAATTACTTGACCAATCTGTCAGAATAGCTTAATAAAAACCTACCAGTAAAACGGACAATATGGGTAAGTTGTTTCCCGCTTTTTCGATAAAAAAGCGGGACAAGTCGTCACACTTTTTGCCCCGCCATGGCGGGATTTGGCTTCGGACTTCGGCCGACGTAGTCGGCTATGTCCGACGAAGTCGGCGAACTCCGCTTCGCTCCGGTTCGTCGCGGAGTTTATCCCGCAAAGCGGGGCTCCTCAACTTTTGATCCTGCACTCAAGACAAATTTGTAATGGCTGTTGCACCCGGACACCCGCATCTGCACGCAATTAAAATCCTGCACCTTGACTAATTTCTGGCTCCGAGACAAATTGTATCGCGACACTGCGCCAGTGCCCCTAACAAACATTCTGTACCGTGATAGTTTACCGGCTCCGATCAACCTTGTACCGAGACACACGTAATGCTCAATAAAATTTGTACGTGGACGGCAAAAAGTGCGCCATACCCTCCTTGCACCTTGACAACTTCCAGGCTAAAGTACCGGGACTCTGCCCGGTGCTTGCGTCGGGTAACAGGCCTTCCCTGCAGGCTGGCTCCACGCTATCCCGACATAACATGTCGGGACTTTACGTTCGGCCCTCCATATTGCCGGGCCGTTAGGTGGCATAGCAAGTGCTCCTTACTCGACATCTTAAAGGAATCTTTAAAAGATTTTAATTTGTTCTTGAATATTTACTTATAATTATACTCTGATTTATGATTTAAAAGTTACATGAAAATACTTACAGTGCTCCTGTAGCAAGACGCTTTTCAATTTGATCTATCTTCTGTTTGCTATTTTACCTGAATATTAGTATGTGTTTTAATAGGTCTATTATTTACTAAAGTAGTTTCTATATACATTTCTGGCGATTTAAATTCCCCTTCAATTTCCCAGGATGCTGTTTCAGGATTGGAAATATCATTGTAGCCAAGAGATTTATATTTCTTGTCTGACAAAAACCATGCTGAATATATATTAATGCCCTGCCCTTTATGCATAACTGCAATAATAAATTTATCAAGCCTTTTGTCATATCCCCAGAGTTGCTTAGCTTCTACAAATATTTTTCCATTAGCTACACCTTTTATATTTACTTCAAAACCTGTCCCATAAGGAATCGTATTCCAAAATAAAGTTGAGTCTCTAGAGATTTTACATTCCCATTTACCTACAAACTGTTTCGCTAATTCAACTTGATTTAGTTCAGTCTGTGTCGTTTGTGCCTGTATTCCGAATGAGCAGATCAGAAGAAATACAGTAATTACGATTGTTAAAAATAATCCTTTCATCTTATTGTGTGTTAATAATATATAAAATAGAAATGACTGCAATTCAATTATATAATGCAAATTATACCAATAAAAGTCACAAATCAAATGATTTTTTTCAGTTGTTAGCAATGCAATTGCCAACTATTTTCCCTTTTCTTACACTTAAAAAAAGACAGTTGAGAAAACAAATATTTTTTCTCAGGTCGGGAAAATTGATGACATAAAATAAATATCTACGACCACCTAACACGGACAATATGGGTAAGTTGTTTGTCACACTTTTTGCCCCGCCATGGCGGGATTTGGCTTCGCCGAGCTCGCTTCGTTCGGTTCGTCGCGGAGTTTATCCCGCAAAGCGGGGCTCCTCAACTTTTGATCCTGCACTCAAGACAAATTTGTAATGGCCGTTGCACCCGGACACCCGACTTCGCTGGGCTTCGTCAGGCAAAGCGCGCATCTGCACGCAATTAAAATCCTGCACCTTGACTAATTTCTGGCTCCGAGACAAATTGTATCGCGACACTGCGCCAGTGCCCCTAACAAACATTCTGTACCGTGATAGTTTACCTGCTCCGATCAAAATTGTACCCCCGCTTTTGTTTTGCAAAAGCGGGGCAGGCGCGACACGCGTAATTACTCAATAAAATTTGACTCGTCCTGAAAAAAGTTTACAGATTAATAATTAAATCCTGATATCAATTTACACTTCTTAGTTAGTCCTGATATTGGTTTACAATAATAGGATTCTTTTTGTAATAATTCTTCCATAATCTTTCTGTTTGGATCTTTTGTTCATGAACCAATGATGGATATTGATTTCCGATACTCATATGTGGTCTATCCTCATTATAAAGGCTTACAGATCTTGTTAATACCTTTCTGGCTTCTTCTATTGATGTTACCGGACTATCATTCAAATATTCATCCTTGAGTATTCCATTTAACCTTTCTGCTAAAGCATTCTCTAACGGATCTCCGTTTTCTGTCATACTTATTTTAATGTTATTATCCTGCAATAGCTTTACATATTCATAGGAACAATACTGCACTCCACGGTCGGAATGATGGATGAGTTGAAAATGACCGTCTGGCTCCATAAATAAGCCAGAAAGGGCCATTTTCAAAGCTTGTACGCTCTCAACGGCCTCCAATGTCTGAGCTACATGAAAGCCCACTACCTTATGTGAATAAGCATCGGTAATAAAGCTAATATACACATGTCCTCCATTTATTTTCCAATAGGTAATGTCACTAACCCAAAGCTGGTTAGGTCCGGTTGGGATAAATTCTCTTATCAGGTTCGGGTACTTTCTGAGCCAATGAAAAGATTGAGTGGTTTGTATACGTCTTTTCCTCTTTCTCACAAGCAAATGATTGGATGACAAGAGATCAAATAAAGCATCCCTTCCCATCTTGATTTGATGCTCCAGCATAAATGGGAGAAGCTTCTCGTAGAGCTTACGTGTTCCCATTCTTTTATGATTTTTACGGATTGATAGAACCTCCTTCAATAATAAGATCTTCTTCAATACTGATCTCAATGCCTTTCCATCCGTTTTGATAATATGCCTGCCTGGTAACACCAAACCAACCACATAGCTTGGCTAATCCTATGTGTGGAAAATTACTTTTCATTTCTTCAATGGTTTGGTATTGAGCTTTTTTCTGATTGGGATATTAAATTCTTTCTCTGCTATATCAACCATTGTCGAAAAGGCAATTGCCTTCATCTCGGCATCTTTCAATTGATTCTCTAATTCAGAAATTCGTTTCTTTAATTGAAGGATTTCAAACGATTCTTCTGAATTTGTGGTAGTGGTTTGCTTTTTGGCCATCAAACTAATATTTCCTCCAAAAGTAA
>CAVSYN010000034.1:0-490452 GCA_963732115.1 uncultured Bacteroidales bacterium | reverse complement strand
AGGGGGGATAATGCCGTTCGGAATTGAGACGTAATCATCTATCCCGTCTAAACTGAAAGCCTGGCCCACCTTACCGGGAGCATAGGCCGTCCCGTTCACCAACGTGCCATTGTTTGTGCCGACCAGGTCGAGGGCATTGTTGTCCGCCCCCCACCACGAGACCATCCCGGAAGGAGGCTGGACACATGTCGGTCTGCACTTCCCGGCGCTGCCCGCAGCGTAAATGGCTGAAATTTCCTCGGCGGAGAGGGCCCGGTTGAAGATCTCCACTTCGTCAATGAGACCGTTAAAAGAAGGGTAAACCGGATGCTTGCCGATCAGAGTGTCAACGGAATTGGTCTCCGGCGTGCCTCCGGCGTCGCCGAGGACATATGTTGCTTGCATACTCTGTCCGTTTGCATAGAACTTTATCTTCTGACCCGCTGCCGCATTCCCGTCGTACACGGCGGCAACATGGCTCCACTGCCCAACGATCGCCGCAGCCGAGGATGTTTCGTAAAACGTGACTTGACCGCTGCCGTTTCTCACATAAAGACCAAGAACACCGGCGTTATCGAGATAGAAGAAGTAGCTTCTCTGACTCGTGCCGGGATTATCTTTAGTCAATATCCACTGTAAGTCCACTGTAGCGACCGGCTTAATCCACGCATCGACAGTGAAAGTAACCGGTAAACTGAGGTTACCCACATTCACATAATCATCCACCCCGTCAAAACTGAATGCCTGACCGACCATCCCCGGAGCAAAGGTGGTGCCGTTCATCAAGGTGCCGTTGTTGTTGCCTGCTATATCAATGGCACTGTTATCGCCCGTCCACCAGGAGATCAGGCCGGATGGCGGAGATATGCACTGAGCACAGATCGAATCGGGGAAGGAAAAGCTGCAAATCCAGGATACCGTTAAAACGGATAAAAAAACCATCTTTTTGATCAATGAAAGTTTTGGCACGGGTGCCCCCTTGGTTTAAGAATGTGCTTTCTTGTAACATGGCGCACCTCTCCATAACTCTTTCTTGATGCAACATCAAGACCTGGATGGACCTCTGAGAAATGCTTGGCTGCGGGACTAGCGTTCGAACCTAGGACGATTCCCCATATGCGTGTCCGGTCCGTAACCCCTTGTATTTTCGTGGTTCGCGGGTGCCCCTCTGTCGTGAGCTGTTACTTAGGGAATCGCATGGCGCGTGGAGAATGGCGCATAACGTAACTTCCTAAACCAAGAAACATTTTTCAAGGTTCGTGCCTGCCTGCCGGTAGGCAGAGGCGTCCTTCGGGCATGGGGCATTAGCATCTTTTTAAATTTCTTTTGACTCTATTTCAAAATGATATTTTCAATGATTATCGTTCCATTGGTGATCGTAATAGAACCGTCGATGGTGGTATAAGATGAACACGATGTAAAATTCGTATCCCATCCACCTTGAAGAATAGTTACTCGGTTAAAATCCAGGATGATATTCTCATTATAAGTTTCCTGAGTGATCTTAATTATGGAAGGAACAGAGGCAATGCAATTCCGTTCTGGATGTTGGTAGAACAAGGATTATAATCATTACATAAAGCGTCACTTGAAACATAGATATCCACTGGAAATAGCAGTGCTATCCCCTCTGGATTGTCCAGATTGCCATTGAAATCGCCCAGGTTTACCCCCCCCGTGCCATCCAGATTCGCGCGGCTCACCGTGTTGTTACCATTATTGGTTACATACATTTTGCCGGCAGCTATGTCCAGCGCTATACCCGCTGGATTGTTGAGGGTACCGTTGAGGTTGCCGAGGCTTACCCCTCCCGTGCCATCCAGATTCGCCCTGCTCACCGTGTTGTTATCATGATTGGTTACATACATTTTGTCGGCAGCGATGTCCAGCGCTATACTCCATGGATTGTTGAGGGTGCCGCCGAGGTTACCGAGGCTTACCCCTCCTGTGCCGTCCAAATTGGCCCTGCTCACCGTGTTGTTACCATTATTGGTTACATACATTTTGCCGGCCGCTATGTCCAGCGCTATACCCGCTGGATTGTTGAGGGTGCCGTTGAGGTTGCCGAGGCTTACCCCTCCCGTGCCGTCCAGATTGGCCCTGCTCACCGTGTTGTTGGTGTAGCTCACGACATACATCTTGCCGGCAGCGACATCCAGCGCTATACCCAGTGAATTGTTAAGGGTGCCGTTGAGGTTACCAAGGTACTCCCCTCCCGTGCCGTCCAGATTCGCCCGGACCACCCCGCTGGTGTTCGACCAATTCGTTACATACATCTTGCCCGCAGATACGTCCAGGGCAATATAAGTCGCCCCGTTGAGCTTACCGTCGAGGTCGCCGAGGTCTACGCCTCCCGTGCCATCCATATTCGCCCGGGTCACCGTGGGGTCCCCATCATTTGCGACATAGATCGCAATCGCTTTTTCATTGATTGTGCCCGATATTATGGGGAAAAATGGCAGAGAGAAAATCACTCCCTTATTAGAATCGCCACCAAATCGGGTCATGCCATAGAGGGTCGAACCGGAAATAACCAGGGAGTCCTTGTGGAGCTGCCCCATCGGCAGCGCCTCCGGCAAATTCGTGCCCCAGAGCAAAACCGCTGCCATCCATTTGAATCTTGAATATTGTCCCCATTGCACCGTCGCCACCAACCTGGGTCATGCCATAGAGGGTTGAACCGGAAATGATCAGGGATCCATATGGCCGGTCCCCATCGGCAACGCCGCCAGCAAATTCGTGCAACAGGGTAAAACCGCGGCCATTCGTCTCTATCTTGAATATCGTGCCACGGTCACTGTCGCCACCACTAGTGGGTCATGCCATAAAGGGTGGAACCGGAAATGATCAGGGATCCATTTGGAAATGCCCCATCGGCAACACCACCAGCAAATTCGTGCAACAGGGCAAAGCCGCTGCCATTCGTCTCTATCTTGAATATTGTACCATAACTTAGACCAGGCCACCCTGATTGGTCATGCCATAGAGGGTCGAACCGGAAAGAATCAGGGATCCTTCTGGTATTGACCCGTCGGTATCACCTCCGGCAAAATCGTGCAGCAGGGTAAACCCTGCGCCACTAGTCTCTATCTTGAATATCGTGCCCCAATCACTGCCACCGCCACCAGCATAGGTCATGCCATAGAGGGTCGTACCGGAAAGAATCAGGGATCCATATGGCCGGTCCCCATCGGCAACGCCACCAGCAAATTCGTGCAACAGGGTAAAACCCGTGCCATTCGTCTCTATCTTGAATATCGTTCCTTTGTCATTATCGCCACCAAAAGAGGTCATGCCATAGAGGGTCGTACCGGAAAGAATCAGGGATCCTTCTGGCCACCTCCCATCGGCAGCGCCACCGTTAAAAGCGTGCAGCAGGGTAAAGCCGGTGCCATTTGCATTTATCTTGAATATCATGCCCGAATCATGCTCGTAACCACCACCATTTCTGGTCATGCCGTAGAGGGTGGAGCCGGAAAGGGTCAGGGATCCGTATGGCTCGCTCCCATCAGCAACGACTGATGCGGGGTTACCGGCAAATTCGTGCAACAGGTTGATTTGGGCCCGAACCGGCAGGGCCAGAAAGCACAATCCAATCAAAATTACCAATGCCATTTTTTTCATGATTCCCCCCTTAGCTCCTTTTTATCCTATGCATATAATTATCAACATTCCCGATGAGCTTATATTTCTTTAGAATAGATGTCAAGCGATTTATTCTCTTGACAAACCAACAGAATTGGGATAAAAATAAGTCTACAAATGTAGACTATAATAAATTCGGGATAGGGGGAGAGGGAAAAGGTAACAAATGACAGACAAATTGAGACTTACAGAAACCCAGGGAAATGTATTGAATTTCTTAAAGAATTTTATTGAAGAAAGAGGTTATCCCCCAACCCTCAGGGAGATTGCGTCCCACTTTGGGTTGAAAGGACCCAAGGCTCCCCAGAAAACCCTGAACATTCTGGAGCGAAAAGGGTATATCCGGAGAAATCCTGGAGAGTCAAGGGCAATTGAAATGCTGAAATCCAAAATTGGCAGGTTTCGTCAAGCGCGGGATGGCCACCTCTTCAAAACGGGGTTTGCAGGGTTGGATACCGGGCCGACTTTTCAAATTCCAATTGTGGGTAGAGTAACGGCAGGGGAGCCCATTCTTGCCATTGAGAATATCGAGGGATACATCCACCTCGATCGAAGTCTCGTTTCTTCTAAAAATGTTTTTCTTCTCCGCGTTGAGGGCAATAGCATGATCGAAGCTCACATCCAGGATGGGGATTTTGCAATGGTCAGGCCTCAATCGACTGCCGAGGATGGCGAGATCGTTGTTGCTTTGATTGAGGATGAGGCAACGATCAAGAGGATCTTTCAGAAAAGGGATCTCATCCAATTGGAGCCGGCCAATCAAACCATGGAGCCCATCGTTGTCCGAAAGGGCGAGAAGAAAGTTGCGATCGTGGGAAAGGTCGTAGGGATTTTTAGAAAATTCTAAAGATAGGAGTTCAAGGATTCGAGGAGTTCAAGGGTTCCAGTCGAAAGGACATTCGAACATGCCTGGGACTTTGAATTGGTTATTTCACTTGAACCCTAGAACTCTGACATCCTGGACTTACACTTGCCCCTGAACCCTATCTATGGTTGATCGCATCATTCTTCATATTGACATGGATGCCTTCTTCATCGCGGTGGAGCAGAGGGATAATCCTTTGCTCCGGGGGAAAGCGGCGGCGGTCTGCGGGTCCCTTTCCCGAAGCGTGGTGACCTCAGCCACCTACGAGGCAAGGCCTTTCGGGATTCGGGCCGGCATGCCGATCCAGGAGGCGAAAAGGCGGTGTCCCCATCTGATCCTGGTCGAGGGAAATCATTCCAAGTATACAGAGGTGTCCGCGCGGATCTTTTCTTATTTGAAAGATTATACCCCTTGTGTGGAGGTGGCCTCGATTGACGAGGCTTACCTCGATATTACCGAGTCTCAACTCCTCTTTCAATCTTCCTTAAACCTCGCCCGTTCCATCAAAAGCCGGATCCTTGTGAGGGAGGGTCTGACCTGTTCGATTGGGATTGCTCCCAATAAGCTCTTGGCAAAACTCGGGAGCCGGCTGAAAAAACCGGATGGACTGGTCGTGATTGCCAGAGAAGAGGTGGAAGGGCTGTTGAAAGGATCTTCCCGTGGGCAAGCTCCATGGAATCGGTCCGAAGCTCGAAGAGTCCCTCAATGGGATCGGCATCTTTACCTGCGGCCAGCTGGGGAAGATCCCCGTCTCATTTCTCAAAAGAAGATTTGGGGTGATCGGCGAGAGGCTTCACGAGATGGGTCTCGGAGTCGATGATAACCCGGTGGTTCCTTTTGACGAGGAGGAAGATGCAAAGTCCCTTAGCCACAGCGTGACCCTTGAAGAAGACACCTCGGACCCCGTCCTCATCAAAAAAGTGCTCCTTCAACTCTCGGAGAAAGTTTCCAAGAGGATGCGGAGAGAGGGGTTTTATGGAAAGAGGGTAACCCTGACGGTCCGTTATTCCGATTTTTTTACCTTCACCAAACAGAAAACCCTCTCCCAGTGGATCAACAGCGGCAATGAGATCTTTCGCCACTCCCTCCAGATTTTCGAATCGGTTTCCCATCCCAAACCGATTCGGCTCCTGGGGGTAGGGGTTTCCCTTTTTAATAAGGAATGGTGCCAGCTCGACCTTTTTGAAAAGAGGGAAAGGAAGGATAACCTCCTCAAGGCCATGGACAGCGTGAACCATCGATTCGGAGACTGGACCCTGACCTGGGGAGGACTCTATTAAATGGGGAATGCAGATCGCGGAAATGCGGGATGACACTAAGAGGCAGGTATTGCAAGCGGCGCTGACATCATCTTACTCCCCGAAATCCCTTTTAACATCGAAAAAATCTACCACGTGATCAAGGAACGGGCCAAGATCGGAAGGCACCACAGTATCATCGTCGTTGCAGAGGGGGCACGGCCTCAAGGGAAAGAGATGCTCGTAAAGAGAATCGTTGAGGAAAGCGCCGATACCGTCCGGCTCGGCGGCATTGGAGAGATGCTGGCCAATCGAATCTCAGATGAACTCGGCATCGAGTCACGGGAGACCGTGCTCGGCCATATCCAGCGAGGCGGATCTCCAAGCGCCTTCGACCGGATCCTGTCAACAAGGCTTGGTTTCGGAGCAGTTCGCCTGCTTGCAGAGGGAGATTTTGGAAAAATGGTCTGCCTTAAAACTCCCAGCATTCTGTCGGCTCCCCTTGAGGAAGCCGTAAAACAGTTGAAGAAGGTTACGGTAGAGCTCGACATGGTCCAGGCAGCAAAGGCAATCGGAGTGAGCTTTGGAGATTAGACACTAAGACGGGCGCGGTGGCTTATCCTGCGAATTAGAGGTTGTTGCCGCCAATAATTTTTCGACTTGGTATTCTGATTTCTTTTCGGCTTCCTGGAATTTCTGGATCATCGCATAACACTCTTCGATTCCTTTCACCGTTTCCGTGGGTGAACGCAGAGGATCGGAACCAATCTCCATGACTGCAGTCAGCATCAGCCAGAATAATAATTCGTCAAAGGATTCCTTGTTGAACCAGAGAATCCCGTCATGTCGATTCACCTGAATGAATTCCTGAACCTCGTCATCCTTGAGCAGTGAGTCGAGGACCGCGTAGGCCTGATTCTGATCAAGCCGTCCTGTTTTAAACCACTGCTGGTGGCGGGTAAGGAGCTTGATTAAAGTGACCCGTCTTCCGGCGGCGCCTTCGTCCAACCCCGAATCCAACAATTGGTTGACAATGACCTTGTCCAATCTCCATTCACCGATGAAGCCCCGTCCCTGCTCTGCAAAGTCCCTGGTACCAGCGAGTTTCCCAAGATCATGAACAAATAGCCAGCCCACGAGGGTGCCCCAAAACAAGGGGGTATAGTTCAAATTTTCCTGAAGATATTCAGGAACCGTTTTCTTTGGTTCTTCTTTCTGATGAAAAGATCGAAAGTCCCAGTATCCCGATGCAGGATATTATTATCGCCAGCAGAGCAAACAGGCTGATAGTCTTTGCAAACCTCTCTTCGGAACGATACAGCGAATCGAACCATTCATCGTAAAACTGGTATTTAAACGGATAGCCCGGCAGCATCTCATACCATAATTTTCTGATGATACCCATTCCCGGACGGGTACCGTTTGCAGCAAAACGGATATTCATGGCTGTCGGCCTGAAACCCGGTGTGAACATTATACAGGCCGGACCTATCGTTTTATGAAGGGATGTAAATTGAAAATCATTGACAACACCGATAATATCGAACCCGCCCTTAATGTAGTTGTTAAACTTTTTATTATTAAGATCTTCAAACTCAAAATGTTTATAAGCGGCCTCATTCATCATGCATACCTTTCCATAGTCGCCAGGTTCCAGGTTTCTTCCCCTGACCACTTTCATGCCGAATGTTTCAAGAAATGCAGTATCTGCCAGTATACAGGGCACACTCATATTTCTGGTACTGTTTTCTATGTTCGATCCCATGGACAAATAAATCTCTCCGGGAACGCCACTTGATATAGAAACCGATTTAATGTATGGCGATCTTCTGTATTCTTCAAGCAAAGTCATAGCTTTCTGAACATCTGTCTCTGTGATATTTGGAAGATCAAGCCTGAGGAGCTTCTCTTCATTGAAACCAGGGTCCCTGTGCTTTACGAAGTTGATTTGTCTCCGGACCACAATAACACAGAAAATTAAGATGATTGATATTGCAAATTGAAAAATAGTAAGCATATCGCGGTAGTACTGTTTTTTTGCCTTATGAATTACAGATCCGGTCAGTACTCTTGCAGGAGTAATTCCTGAAAGCAAAACAGCCGGTATGCTGCCGCTTATCACTCCGATGCCAAGTATTGCACATGGAAGCCCGATCAGGAAAGGGATTTTTAAAAAGTAAGAAAGATGAAGGTTTGTGTTAAATATGGCATTGTATAGAGGGAGCATTATCCATAAGAGGTAAAGGCCAAGAATAAAGGCCATTATTGAAACAAGAACCGATTCAGTAAAATAATGAAAAAGAATGTCAGCCTGGTCAGCGCCGAACGTCTTCCTTATCCCGGTGTCCTTGTTCCTTTTATTTTGTTGTGCAACCGTAAGGTTGACATAATTGATTATGGCTAGAGACAGTATAATCAAAGCTATAACTGTAAGCAGTCTCAGGAGGTTTGCATTTCCTTGTTTTGTTTCGCTTCCGGAGGTTGCATCGTGAAGGTAAATATCTTTAAGTTCCAGGAAACCAGCACTTTCTTCATAAGGGCTCATAAGGCCGGCATTTGCATTTATTTTTGCAGCGAGTTCATCATGGGATGTGTTTTCCTTCAGATGAAGATAAATCTGGAACAGCCACCGGTAAGTACTAAGATCCCTTGAATTTCCAATAGACTGATAGAACTTGAATTTATCATTATCAGCATTGACAAGGAGACCTGCAGTGATACTGGAGTTATCAGGAAAATCTCTGATAATACCGGTGATTGTGACCGGGATATTACCCCATATCAATAACTCTTTTCCCAGAGGATTGTCCTCTCCGAATATCATTCTGGCAGTTGTCTCAGTCACAACCGCGGAATTAATATTTTTAAAGGGTGAAGAGGCCTGATTTGACCGGAATGAGATTGTAAATACTCTAAAATAGTTACTATCGACCGACATGATATCATCGAGATAAAATCCTTTTTCTGAAGTCCTTACCTCAATTGGTTCACCGCTCCTTAGGACAAGGCATCCATTCTCAACTTCAGGAAAGTTCCTTTGAAGGATATCCTTGACACGATAGTCAATCATGCTTGAATTATTTTTAGTATCAATAAGCCTTACTATTTGCTCAAAGTGCTTATTGTAACGATCGTAAGAATACTCCTTGGTGAGAAACAGTGCTATCCCGAGGCATATAGAGATGGCAAATGCAAATCCTGCAATATTGATTACTGCGAATTTTTTGCTCTTCAGCAGGTCCCGGAAAGCAGATTTTAAGTAGTAGAAAAACATGTTTCTTAAATCACTTTAGTAAAATTTATTACTCCAATTTCATGCCGTTATGCTATTGTATTGATATTCAATATTATATAATGTTCAGGTATTTGATCTGGTAAAAATATTTTACAATAATGCGTAAAAATATTTTACAGATAATTGACTTTCGAAATAATATCAAGTACATTTGATAATAGAAAAATCTCCAATGGTTTGAGAAATCCTTTGTGCACCTTCGTGAAGAGCTTTGTGTTCCTTTGAGGTTAAACCTCGTTTTTACCACTAAGGGCACAAAGTATTTCACCAAGTTACTCAAAGGCAAAAAAAACTAGAGCTATATAAGCCATAATGATCTTATGCCCAGAAATAACTTTAAAAAATGCAACTTCAAAAAGGCAACATACTGATAGTAGATGACAACAAGAACATTTTAAGCACCCTTGATATTTTACTTTCACCTGAATTTCAGAATGTCACCACTTTGTCAAATCCTAACCAGATAATTTCTGAGCTCAGGAAACAGGATTTTAATGTAGTGATCCTTGACATGAATTTCAAGGCAGGAGTGAATACCGGCAACGAAGGGATCTACTGGCTCGGAAGAATAAAAGAAACCAATCCGGAAATCTCGGTAGTCATGATAACTGCCTATGGAGATATCGATACAGCAGTGAAAGCACTTAAAGCCGGAGCTTCTGATTTCATACTGAAACCCTGGGACAACGAGAAACTACTTGCAACTTTAAAGCTTGCAATTCAACTTAATCTTTCAAAAAAGGAAGTAAAACAACTCAGGGAGCGGGAGACTGAACTGAAGAAAGAGATCAACCGCGACCAGAGGTTTATCATCGGATCGCTCCCCAAGGCTGCTGAATGTTTTGAACCTTGTGAGAAAAGTGGCAAAAACCGATGCCAACCTTCTGATCACTGGCGAAAACGGAACCGGCAAAGAACTGATTGCGCAGGAGATCCACCGGTTATCCCCGAGGTCAAAAGAGGTTATTGTAACTGTCGATATGGGTGCCCTGAATGAATCCCTTTTTGAGAGCGAGCTGTTCGGGCATGTCAAGGGAGCCTTTACTGATGCCCGTGAAAACCGACAGGGTAAATTTGAGATTGCAGATAAAGGCACCCTCTTTCTTGACGAGATCGGCAACATCTCGCTTCATCTCCAGTCCAAGCTGCTTACAGCAATTGAAAACAGGGTAATAACCAGGATCGGATCAAATCAGCAGATACCAGCTGATATACGGCTGATATGTGCTACCAACAGGAATCTTGAAAACATGGTCCATGCAGGACTTTTCCGTGAAGATCTTCTATATCGGATTAATACCATCCAGATAGAATTGCCACCTCTCAGGGAAAGAGGGAATGATATTGTCATTCTATCCGAGTTTTTCCTTAAAAGATTCTCTTTTAAATACAACAAGCCTAACCTAAAGATAAACCAGCAGGCGTATGAAAAACTTCTGAAGTATTCATGGCCGGGTAATATACGCGAACTTCAGCACACAATTGAAAAGGCGGTCATCCTGAGCGAGACATCAGTGTTAAAACCTGATGACTTTTACCTGAGACGTCCGGCTTCAACTGGTATCACCAATCAATTCACAACTATTGAAGAGATGGAAAGACAAATGATCCAGCAGGCCATTGATAAAAATAATGGTAATTTCACATCAGCAGCTGAAGAGTTGGGGATTACAAGGCAGACCCTTTATAACAAGTTAAAAAACCGGAACAATGATAAGTAAAAATCTCTATATCAATATATTGGTAAGAGTTTTGACTATTGTGATCCTGTCAGTCATTTTTGGCTATTTAATAGCCGCCGGCAAATCGCTCAGGATTTCTCTCCTCTGTTTGCTTGCAATAGCAGTTCTTACGGTTAACCTGATAGCTTTCCTGAATGCAACAAATAAAAAGATAAAGTACTTCTTTGATGCTGTAAAGAATGATGAATCCAACCTGTCCTTTCCTGTTCAGGAGAAAAACCGAACCGTAAGGGAAATATACAAGAGCATGAACGGGGTTAATCAGCAGATCCGGAAACTGAAGATAGAGAACAGGAACCAGGAACAATACTTCAGTATTTTAATTGAGCACCTTGCCATAGGGATTGTTACTTTTAACAATAAAGGCTTTATTTTCATTCCAATTCATCAGCAAAAAAGTTACTGGAGACTGATATTCTTACTCATATTAAGCAACTTGAACGGATTGATGAAAAATTGTTTTATGCAATAAACAGCATTAAGCCTCTTTGAACGACGGCTTGTCCGGATAAACACGGAAAGAGGCGAAATACAACTCTCCCTGAAGGCTACGTCTTTCAGGACAAATAAAGATGAGCTTGTCATTCTTTCAATCCAGGATATTAAGAATGAGCTGGATGAAAAGGAGGTCGAATCGTGGATGAAGCTGATAAGGGTGCTTATGCATGAAATAATGAATTCCATTACTCCCATTACATCGCTGTCGGAAAGCCTTTCAAATATCTACAGCTCTTCAGGAAAACCTGTATCTCCGGAACAGGTGACCGCAAAAACCATTTCCACAACGCTACAGGGATTAGATGTCATTAAATCGCAGGGGAAAGGACTTATGTCATTTGTTGAATCGTACAGGAAGCTTACACGCATTCCTGAACCTGACAGGCAAATATTCAAGGCATCTGATCTGCTGAATCGTCTGGAGGTTCTTTATAATTCACAGGGAGAAAAGCAACAATGTCGAACTATCCTTCACTCTCAACGATCCTGATCTTGAAATCTTTGCAGATCAGAACCTTATTTCACAGGTTTTAATTAACCTCATTAAGAATGCTATTGAATCAATTGAAAATATCCCGGGAGGTAAGATACTGATCACTGCAGGCCAGGACCGTGATCTGCGTTCCGAAATATGCGTCAGTGATAACGGACCAGGGATCCCTGAAGAAAATCTTGATGAGATCTTTGTACCATTCTTTACAACACGCCAGCACGGATCAGGTGATGGTCTAAGCATTTCCAAGCAGATAATGAGAGTACATGGCGGAAACCTGAAAGTCAGATCAGTACCGGGAAGGAAACAACATTCTGTCTCACTTTTTAATCATATCGTATTGCTTTTACCGGTGTGATCCTGGTTATTAGCTGCGACGGGATCAGGAGCATAAGGATGATAGCCGCCATAGTTCCGGCATTTAACAGAAGGATATGCACAGATTGAGGTTAACAGGAACGGTTTTGATATAGTATGAAGAAGCATCGAGTGTGATAAGTCCTGTTTTGAGCTGCAGAAAAGCAAGTCCGATCCCGACAGCATTTCCCCAGAACAGACCTTTGCCGATAAGATAGGCAGCCTGGTAAAGGAACACTTTGCGTATCGTCTCCATTTTCTGAACCGAGGGCTTTGAAAATACCGATCATATTTGTCTTCTCAAGAATAAGGATCAGAAGTCCTGAGATCATATTGAATCCGGCAACCAGGAGCATAAGGGTGATGATAATTATGACATTCATATCCTGGAAATTAAGCCAGTCGAAGATCTGTGGATATCTCATCCTGATATTGGTGACTTTGAATTTTGTTTCATTTTCGAGCAGCTTGTAACCAACGGCATCCCTGACTGCCATTGTCATTTCATCAAGTCTGTCAAAATCATTTATAAAGACCTCGAAGCCGCTCACCTGGTCATCTTCCCAGCTGTTAAGCCGTTTTATATGTCCGATGTCGCAGAAAACATACATTTTGTCGAATTCCTCAAGACTGGTTTCGTATATTCCGCTTATCGTAAACTTCCGGCTCCTTGGGGGATCCTGAACGAAATACATGGCAAAGGAGTCTCCTGTCTTCAATCTCAGCATATCTGAAATCTTTTTTGAGATGATAACTTCATTTGTCCTTCCAGTATCTGTCACCAGTGAATACTGAACCGTCAACCATATTGCTTTTGAAGAACCTCCAGTCGAAATCGCTTCCGATCCCTTTCAGAACAACACCCTGGATCGCATCGGTTGTCTTTATTATGCCGGCTTTCGTGGCAAATACCTGCATATGTTTAATTCCCGGAATATGCTTTATTTTCGGAATAAATGACTGAGTGTCGCTTATTGGAATTGTTTCGAGCGAGATATTTGAATCATAATTCAGGATCTGGATATTTGAACCGAAGCCGACTATTTTAGTCACGGATCTGCTGCTTGAACCCTGTGAGAATTGAAACAGCTAGTATCATAACTGCAAGGCCCATTGCAATGCCGATTATTGCAATAACATTTATGGGCCGTGAAAATGAGGTCCCTTCCCGACGTCCTTTTATGAGCCTGTGAGCTATAAAATATGGTAAGTTCATCTAATAGTTCTACTTGCAAAATTAATAAAATCTCTGTAGATTATCTGCCCCCCTGCCCCCTGAAGGGGGGTATATGGTCAGATTCCGATAAAGCACCCCAATCAGGTGGTTGGGGGTGAAACTCCCACAGAGGTTTCACAGAGATCCACAGAGGGTTAGTCGTTTTGAAGAAAAATATTAGTTTTACATTTGACAAACCGAAAACAAGATGAAAAGGATTTTTCTGACTTTTTCTGCTTTAATTCTAATTGCTTTTTCTACGGCATGTGATGGACTGAAAGAAACTCCTGTTCCCGGAGCAAATCAGATTGACCAGTATAAAAATTTGATAGAAGGCAAGGCAGTGGCTATTGTTGCCAATCAGACATCCATGGCTGGGAATATACACCTGGTAGATTTTCTTCTAAAGTCGGGAATCAGCATAAAAGTCATCTTTGCCCCGGAACATGGTTTCAGGGACCTTGCCGATGCAGGTGAAAGAATTGAAAATGGGAAAGATCCGGAAACCGGAATCCGTTTAACGAGCCTTTATGGAGGTCATCTTAAGCCGACCCCTGATGATCTGCGAGGAATTGATGTTGTGATCTTTGATATTCAGGATGTCGGGGTGCGATTCTACACCTATATTTCAACCCTGCACTATATTCTGGAGGCTTGCGCAGAAAATAATGTAAAATGCATTGTGCTCGACAGGCCGAATCCCAACGGATTTTATTTCGATGGGAATATTGCAGATACTGCAAATCGATCTTTTGTCGGCATAGATCCTGTGCCAATTGTCCATGGCATGACGGTTGGAGAATACGCCATAATGCTCAACGGCGAGGGATGGCTTAAAAACCGTGTAAAGTGTGACCTTACCGTGATTAAGTGTATAAATTACACTCATAAATCTTATTATGAATTACCTGTGAAACCGTCACCTAACCTTCCAAACCAGACATCAATTTATCTCTACCCTTCCATTTGCTTTTTTGAGGGAACTAATATTTCGCTGGGAAGAGGGACTCCATTTCCCTTCCAGGTTTATGGATCGCCTGAACTTCCCGACAAGGGATTCAGCTTTACACCGGAAAGTGTCCCGGGGGCAAAAACTCCGCCTCTTCTCGGAATGAGATGTTTTGGTACTGATCTGCGTAATGCCATAAAGGACAACCTTGTTCCGGCACCTGAAGTAAATCTCGGATGGGTAATAGATGCATATCGTGATTATCCTGAAAAAGACAAATTCTTCACCCCTTATTTTGATGTCCTTGCAAGCGGTCCCACAATCAGGGAACAGATACAGAAGGGCATGTCGGCTGAAGAGATCAGGGCAACATGGAAGGACGGATTGGAGAGGTTCGGGCAAGTACGGGAGAAATATTTGCTGTATAAATAATTGTTCTGCGGTTGAGCAAGTTGTGCAAATTCAATTATCTCTGAAACCCCAAAACCTGCAGAACCTGCAAAACTGGCATAACTAATTTTTAATTATGGAATTTAGTTCCTCTTTGGTGACAGAAGGTATTTTATGATTTTTAAGTTTTCTGATGACCAGCCGGCCAGTCTTTCTTGCCGATTGCTTGTCGCTGAACGGTACCTGGCCTTCAAAAGCCGGAATGAAAGGCTGGTGGATATACAATTTGTTTTTTACCAGTATATCATAACCCCATCCCTGTCCGCTTTTATAAACATCTATTTTATAAGAATGCCCTCTTGAAGTGTATGCTACTGCAGCTAAAACTAACACTGTCAGGAGGGCAAAAGACAAATAGTCTCTTTCTTTTAGTCATTCTCGTTAAGAACGGCATCGGGATCAAATGCCCAGATATCATCGAAGTAATTGGATACAGACTTTACCTGTGGTCACATATCCCCTGTTCGCTATCGCGAAGCCAACTGCATCCTGCCTGGTTGAACCTTCAAAGGAAGTCTTCTCCTTCCAGAGATCAGTGGAAGGAGTATATTCCCATACTTCTGTTCCGGTAGTTTTCCCGCCAGTTGCAAGATATCCTTTCCCATTAATTGTAAAGCCCACTTTGCCAACGCCGCTGATGGTTGTATAATTATCATCAAATGTTTCAGTAGTTACATCGGCTATTGATCTCTTTTTAGTCCATGTATCAGTCCCTGGATCATATTCCCAAAGATCCGACAGGTATTCATTATTATCTTCTCCCGTGACTAATATAGCCTTTTGCGCCAATTACAAAAGAGGTGGCATTTCTGCGCTTGCTTCCGCCAATGCTTGTTTTCTGGGTCCAGGTGTCTGTTGCAGGATTGTATTCCCAGATATCTTTAAGGTTATTGACATCGTATCCGGTTCCGACATAACCCTTGTTACTGATTGCCATTGCAACAGCATCGTATCTTGCCGATCCGCCAAAGTCAGCTTTTTTAGTCCAGGTGTTTGCGATTGGATCAAATTCGTAAAAGTCGTTGTATTTTATTTTCCCGTCAAAACCTGTACCGATATAGCCTTTGGTATCAGTACCAAAGCCTGTTGCACCGATTCTCGGCACCCCGGAAAGTCAGCTTTTTGAGTCCATGTATTTCTTGCAACATCATACTCCCAGAAATCATTCAGCCTGTCTTGTTCCGTCATACCCTGTTCCCAGATATCCTTTTGATCCAATGGCAAATCCAACAGCACCTGTCCTCGGTACTCCATCCAGGTCAGATAATTTAACCCAGTTGCCAACCAGCTCTTCAACAGGTTTTTTACATGAATTGAAGATCGGTATTGCCAGAATCAAAACCAGCACCCTGATCCAAATCTTTACCTCTTTGTATGTCATGTTCTATATTTATTTATTTAAAAATTCACACAAAACTATCTGAAGCATCCTTCAATAAAAAGCTTAGTAGATATATACCCTTATAATTGTAGACAAGATACTGTTTATTATCGATGTATATAAATTGAACTACGGACCTCCCTGATATATTAAGGCATTTGTTAAAGAAATAATAATATCTATTTAAAAAGCCTTTAGGTCTACGTTTTTGGCTTGTTTGTAGACTTTACTTTGTTCAGACCACGTTTTAGTATTCATTTGCAGAAATTCAATCAATAGATGAAGGGAATCGGTGTGGGCAGGAAATACAGGCGAATCTTCTCTTATAAAGCATTTATAAATTTCTGGTGGTTATACTGACTGCAGGAACCCTGCTTACAGGATCCTGTACGAAAATAAACGAGTTCACAATCGGAAAAGATTTTGTCGAATCCCAGACGAAACTGCAGATTCTTGACACCTTCAAAGTTGATCTTTCTACCATATTATTGATTCCTTGTCACATCATCCACAAAGCTCGCATTTGTAGGCAGTTATAAGGATGATACATTTGGTTCAGTAAAATGTGAAACCTATTTTGATCTTGCATACCAGTCATTTGGCGACATTGATGAAAAGTGCAGTTTTCGATTCAGCTGCTTTTGTCTGCACTATTCCGGTAAAAGCTACGGCGACACAACCGCAAGGATGACCTTAAGTATTCATAAACTGACTGAAAAAATCACTTCATTCGATAACACTTATAAATACATTTATAATAATGAATCATTTGATTCTGAGCCTGAGGCAATCGGAAATGTTTCATTTTATCCCACCCCCAACTCATCGTCCGATACAACTGTGAGCATACATGTAAACGAACTGGGGAATGAATTATTTAACCTGATTTTGACCAAGGATCAGAATGTATCATCTGAGGAATGGTTTTCCGATTATCTAAAAGGATTTCTATTGAAGTCGGGGACAGCTGAAAACAAATCTGTGGTTGTTTTTACAGCTGACGAATCCCATCTTGTCCTTAAGCTGTATTATCATCTTGATCTGGAGGAACCAGAAAAGAAAGTAATATCAATTACAATGGGTGCTAGCCAATCATCAGTTCAACAATATAGTAAATGATCTTACCGGTACGCCAATTTACAGGATCAAACAGGAAGGCAATGAAATTTCATCAACTGAGACTGACAATAAAGTTTATATGCAGGGGCTTACAGGATTCATATCCAAAATACAATTTCCGACTCTGGGGAATATACTGATGGATAAGAGATGGAAAATACTTAAAGCAGAACTGATTATCAAACCAGCAAAGGGAAGCTTATGATATTTTCAGATTGCCCAAAAACCTGCATATTTATGATACGGACAGGGAAAACAGATTAAAGTCGGTTCTTACAAATAACAAAGGAGATCAGTTGGTTGCAGATTTTAGTGTTTGATGAATTATATGACGAAACCACAAGCTATACCTTCGATATAACAAATTTTATAAATGATGAGCTTGCCGATGCACGTTTCGATTACGAACATGGCCTGCTGATAGCGCTATCTCAGGATGAACTCAGGTCATCGCTTGACCGACTGGTAATTGAAGGTAAGAATCCTCCCGTTAAGCTGAGGATTTATTATTTAACTTATTAAGCTGATTATGACCAGGCAGGGCAAAATATTCATTATTTATTTATTTGTTCAATTACTCAGTTCAGCTACTTTTATTCGCAAACGACCTCTTCTCCTTATTCAATTTTCGGATCTGGGTTATCTTGAAAGCAACAGTATAGGGCCAAGCAAAGCGATGGGTGGTACAGGGATCGCATTCCTTTCTGAAAAGTCAATTAACATGACTAACCCTGCATCCTACAGCGGCCTTGACAGCCTGCTGTCGATATTTGAAATTGCAGTATTTGGAAAGTACACGATGTTCTCTACAGAATAAAGAGAATCAGTCAGCGGTAAATGCTAATCTCAAATATATAACAATGGGTTTCCGTATAAGCCCGAGGATAGCCACAAGCTTTGGATTTGCACCTTACAGTTCCATAGGATATCATATTAACACGCAGGCGCCGATTGAGGGTACAAACTTTGAGTTCCTGAAAACCTTCTCCGGTCAGGGCGGGGTAAACCAGATTTATCTGGGAGGATCAGTAAAAGTCATAAAGAATCTCTCTCTGGGAATTAATGCTGCTTATCTTTTTGGTGATGTAACTCATGCCGAATCCTCCAGATGTTTTTAACTATTCCCTCAAAGATGTCACCTACGTTTCGAATTTTAATTTTAACTACGGTTTGAATTATCATTTTCGTAGTAAAAAAATGGGAATATTATGCAGGGCTTACATATAATTTTTCAAAGGACCTGAGAACGATCAATGAAACAACTATCGAAACAGGATCCACAACAGGAAGTTCTAAAAAGCCGGATTTATAAATACCAGATACCACAGAATATCGGGGTTGGACTGGCTATAAGAAAGGATTTCTTCATGGCAGGGATCGATTTTGAAAGGAGCAACTGGAGCAGCATAAATTTTAAGAATCCGCTTATTGAAACCAGGAACAGCAACAGGTATTCATTTGGTGTTGAATTTCCTTCACTTGGGCATAAGAAAGGGAACAGCAAAGATGTTCTTGTTCAGATTTGGTGCAGAGTATCGTGAATCCTACCTTATTATCGACAATATCCCGATCAACTACCGGGCAGTGACATTCGGAACCGGGCATACCTCTCAAAGGTGCATTAAGCGCTATTAATGTTTCTTTTGAAGCTTGGCCAGAACGGGACCATCCGGAAGGATCTTTTCAGGGAAACCTTTTTCACCCTTCACCTTGATATGTCGCTGAGGGATATTTGGTTTAGAAAGCGGAGATACGAGTAATCGTTATCAGATAAGATTTCCATTTATCATATTAAAGAATGAAGTCCTGTAGGATTCACCTATCGGGATCCGCTGATTGCCAATTACAATTCTGCTGTTCTCAATCATTTCAATCCTGTCGATTGAAACAATATATGATTTATGGACTCTGAAAAAGGATTCGGATGGCAGCTTCTCCAGGATGTTCTTCATAGTGGTTTTTGTCAGTATCAGCTTGCCTTCGGTGTAGATCTTGACATAATCCTTCAGTCCCTCTACATAAAGAATATCATTCAGGTTTACACGGATCGTACTGTATTCTACCTTGACCATAAGGAACCTGTGCAGGTATTCCGGGTGTCTCCTCGACTGATGTTTCCTCCGGATTTCTTAAGCTTCAAAAGCTGAAATGCCTTGTTGACCGATCGTGAAAAACGGTCAAAAGCCAAAGGTTTGACAAGGTAATCAACTGCATCATATTCATATCCGTCAAAGGCGTACTCCTTAAATGCCGTTGTAAATATGATCATCGGAGGATTATAAAGTGATTTCAGAAATTCCAGTCCTGAAATCTGTGGCATGACAATATCGAGGAAGATAAGATCGATCTGGTTGTTGTTGATGAGAGGCACTGATTCAAACGGATTTGTAAAAGTGCCGATCAGGTTGACATAACGGATCTTCGAACAAAACTCCTTAATTATTTCAAGAGCAGGAGGTTCGTCATCAATGGCTATGCAATTCAGTATACTATGCCGCATTCTTCACCTCCATTCACACCCTGTGGGGATAAACCTTAAGTGCTTCAGCCAGGGTCTCCATGGCGTTTTTAAGATCATCGATCTTCAGGACATAGGCAATTCTGACCTCATTCTTTCCCAGATCCGGGTGTTGAATAAAAGCCCGAAGCCGGAGCGACCATAACAGTCTGGTTTTTATATTCAAATTCCTCGAGAAGCCACTGTGCAAATTTATCGGCATCATCAACCGGTAGTTTAGCTACCGTATAAAATGCACCTTTGGGTTTGGGGCAGTACACCCCCGGAATTTTATTAAGTGCTTCAACCATGAAGTTCCTTCTTGCAGTATATTCCTCTGTTTACTTCCTCGAAATATTCATGCGGAGTATCAATAGAAGCTTCTCCGGCGATCTGGCCGAGTCCGGGAGGTGAAAGACGGGCCTGGGCAAACTTCAGGGCAGTGGATATGACCTCCTTATTCTTTGTAACAAGGGCCCCGATCCTTACTCCCGCATTCACTGTAACGCTTTGATACAGAGTCAACGAGGATAACATTCTTTTCAATCCCGCATGAGATTCATCGCTGAATAATGCTTCGGCACCATCATAGCAGAATTCCCTGTAAGCTTCGTCTGAAAAGAGGTAAAGATCATGTTTCTTTACAATATCCCTCAGCAGATTAAGCTCTTTTTCCGAATAAAGATAACCTGTCGGATTGTTGGGATTGCAGATAATAATCCCTCTTGTTCTGGAGGTAATTTTTTTCTCAATTTCCTCCATCGGAGGAAGAGCAAAATCATTTTTAATATGGGATGTTACGGGGACTATTTTGATATCGGAAGTAATTGCAAATCCATTATAGTTGGCGTAGAAAGGTTCAGAGATGATCACTTCTCCTCCGGGATCCACGCAAGTCATGAAGGCGAACAGTATTGCCTCGGAGCCGCCCGTAGTAATAAGTATTTCAGTATGATCGACATTTATCCCGATCTTTTGATAATAGGAGGCCAGCTTTCGTCTGTATGATTCATTTCCTGCAGAATGGCTGTATTCAATTACTTTCAGGTCTATATTCCGGATTGCCTCCAGGGCAACCTGAGGTGTCGGAATATCCGGCTGCCCTATATTCAGGTGATATACAATTCTCCCTTTTCTTTTTGCTTCCTCCGAGAAAGGCACAAGCTTCCTTATCGGTGAAGGTGGCATTTGCCTGCCTTTTTGTGAAATTGATGGCATAGATTGCTTGGATTAAGATGCTCTTTTCTGCTGAACAAAATTAAAAAAATTCCAATGTATAAGCCATTTTATTTAATTACTGACAAATGTGATGATTTTGTATAATTTTGCACTTTCAATAAAACAAACCATTTTATACAGGCAAATCATGGATATTCCTTCAAAATATGAACCTGGAAAAGCTGAAGACAAATGGTATGACTACTGGCTTAGAAACGGATTTTTCAAGAGTACTCCGGATGACAGGGAACCATATACAATAGTAATTCCGCCGCCGAATGTTACAGGTGTGCTTCATATGGGACATATGCTTAACAATACCATCCAGGATGTGCTGATACGCAGGGCAAGGATGCTTGGTAAAAATGCATGCTGGGTGCCCGGTACGGATCATGCTTCCATTGCGACTGAAGCCAAAATAGTTGCAAAGCTTAAAGCTGACGGAATAGATAAGAGGGATATGAAAAGGGATGAGTTCCTTGAATATGCCTGGGAATGGACAAGAAAACACGGCGGTATAATACTGGAACAGCTTAAAAAGCTCGGCGCTTCATGCGACTGGGACCGGACCCTGTTCACAATGGATCCGAAAAGATACGAATCAGTTATTAAGGTTTTCGTTGATCTTGTACAAAAAAGGTCTTGATATACAGGGGGGTAAGAATGGTAAACTGGGATCCCCAGGCAATGACTGCTGTTTCGGATGAAGAGGTAAACTACACTGAAGAAAAATCAAAGCTCTATTATGTGCGCTATAAGGTTGTTGGGGAGGATGAATATGTGATGGTTGCAACCACCCGTCCTGAGACAATACTCGGTGACACAGCTGTTTGTGCCAATCCGGCTGATGAAAGATACAAACACCTGAAAGGGAAAAAGGTGATTGTCCCGATGGCGAACCGGGAAGTACCTTTTATTTTCGATGACTATGTTGATATGGAGTTTGGTACAGGCTGCCTTAAGATAACTCCCGCTCATGATATTAATGATTATGAAATCGGACTCAGGCATAAGCTTCCTTCTGTGGATGTGTTCAATGAAAACGGGACAATGAGTACAGCGGCCGGAATGTTTATAGGGGCAGACCGGTTTGCTGCCAGGGATCTGGCTGAAAAGGAATTAAGGAGAACCGAAGACCTTGTAAAAGTGGTTAAATACAACAACAAGATCGGCCGGTCAGAACGCACAGATGCTGTCATTGAGCCCAGGCTGTCAGTTCAATGGTTCATGAAAATGAAAGATATTTCAAAGCCTGCCCTTGATGCTGTGCTTAACGGAGAAGTTCATCTTCATCCTTCCAAATTCAAAAACCTTTACCGCCACTGGATGGAGAATGTGCATGACTGGTGCATAAGCCGTCAGCTTTGGTGGGGACACAGGATACCGGCGTGGTATTACGGCGATAATGAGTTTGTTGTTGCCGGGGATGCCGGCAGTGCACTTTTGCTCGCAAGGGGAAAAAGCGGCAACAAGGCGCTGAAGGAAAGTGATCTCCGACAGGATGAGGATGTTCTTGACACATGGTTCTCATCATGGCTCTGGCCGATTACCTCATTCGACGGAATCAATCACCCTGACAATCCTGATCTGAAATACTATTATCCCACGAATGTCCTGATAACAGCTCCTGAAATCCTGTTTTTCTGGGTTGCACGAATGATAATTGCAGGATACGAATACCAGGGCAGGAAGCCTTTCAGCGATGTGTACCTGACAGGACTTGTCCGTGACCAGCAGAGAAGAAAAATGTCCAAGTCGCTCGGCAACTCACCTGAACCTCTTGATCTCATTGCCAAATACGGAGCTGATGGTGTAAGGGTGGGAATGATGCTCTGTTCTCCCGCCGGGAATGATCTGCTTTATGATGATTCGCTTCCTGAACAGGGAAGGAACTTTGCAAACAAGATATGGAATGCTTTCAGGCTCGTTAAAAGCTGGAAGGTGGACAAAAGCCTTGCTCAGCCTGAATCATCGGCACTGGCTGTGGGATGGATTAATGAAATCCTGAGGAAATCGCTGGGAGAAATCGATTCCGACTTTAAGCGTTTCAGGATTTCCGAAGCATTGATGAAAGCTTATAAACTCTTCTGGGATGAGTTTTCCGGCTGGTACCTGGAAATAATAAAGCCTGAATATAAAAAGCCGATAGACGGGATCACCTATGAAGCCACCATTACAGTTTTTGATCAATTGCTGCGGATCATTCATCCGTTCATGCCGTTCATAACAGAGGAGATATGGCAGCTTATTGTGGAAAGGAAAGAGGGAGAAAGCCTGATGATAAGCCAGATGCCGCGTGTTAAAAAGTTCAATAAGGATAATATTGCAAAGTTTAAAACAGTTGAGGAAACAATCACTGCAATCCGGTCGGTAAGGAAGGAAAAGCAAGTCCCTGCCAGGAACGAGGTTGAACTGATTATCAGGTCAGAAAAGAACAGTTATGATAAAGAATTTTTACCGGTTATCATTAAACTGGCAAATCTCTCAAAGGTTAGATTTGAAGCTGAAAAGCCTGCAGGATCAGTTGGTTTCATGATAGGGACCACTGAGTATTACATACCTCTCGAACATGAAATAGATGCTGAAGGTGAACGTGTTAAGATACTGGCTGATCTCAAATACTACCGCGGATTTCTCGAGAGCAATCATGAAGAAGCTTAACAATGAGCGGTTTGTTCAGAATGCACCAGCTGCCGTTCTGGAACTTGAAAGGAAAAAGAAGGCTGATACGGAACTGAAAATCAAATCGCTCGAGGGGTCACTGAAGTCTTTAAAGTCTTAAAGTCGACTGCACGACCGCCCGACCGAATGATCGCATGACTATGCTTAAGGTCACCAGTTTCCTGACAAAATAATTTGGAAACTGCTCAGTGAGCTCCCATGTATCATTAAGGATCATGTGCCAGCCGTCGCCGGATATGTGGTTCTTATCTATCTTAAGACTTTTAGCCGGTAACCGCAGATTCTTATAGTTATTCGAAACAAGGCAGCCTCCCTTGTCGACCGTAAGCTTTCCCCAGTTGTCTGAAACCCTGATAGTGTTATAAAGAGTTCCAAGAGTATCGAGATACTGAACATCTTCCGGTTCGAAATCAAAATAGGGGCTTTCGAGCTCCAGGAATACGACGGGCTTTTCCGTAAAGATACTTACCTGGTCATTAATCCTCTTTTTTATGTCCTGTAGTCTCGTTTCTTCTTCATTGTATATTTCCCGGATATTGTAATTTAGGGAAATGCTTCCTGCAACATCCCGGCATACTTTGCGGCAATTCGATTATGATACAGTTCCTGAACCATCCTGCCCAGATCGACTGTATCGGATGTTAAGCGTGGTGAAATCAAAGCCCTTGTTGATGAAGCAAGGTCGCATACAGTGCACCATTATATAGTGCCATAGGATCTGGAATATGACTGAATTAGAATAGAACCTGTCAAGAGTTTCAAAGAGCCTCGTTTTAAATTCCTCCGGATGATTGGGAACTGAGATAAATCGACGTGAAAGTTGCTATCCCCTCATATGTTTCAAACCTATTTTCCATGGCCGCATATTTTGGATATGATTCATGGTTTGATCCTCTGAAAATAAGGGCATCCCTTAGAGCAAGAAGCTGCTCCCCGTTTTCGGTTGAAATGGCTTTTTTCAGGGCTTTCCATTCAAGCTTGATCCATATCCTGGCCTCCTTCTCATCCATTATCGGGATATTGAAGTTTTCAGAACTAAGGCCTAAATGTTTGCTGAAACCTGTGATAAAGACAGTGGATAGCCCTGTATGTAATTCTGTATTCATCCTCTTCAGTTGGCAATGGGGCAAGACCGAAAATAGTCCCGCCATATGTCACTGCAGTGTTACCTATTATTTGTTCCCTTGGATAGAGTCCTGTGTAAACTCCGTCCTTAAGTTTTAGAAGACCCTCTTTATCTGGTTGATTAGCTATGATCTTTCTTGAATTCCTGTCAACGTACATCAGAGGTCCGTAAAGGTTTTTTCCCCATAGTTTACCGCTGTCCCTGTTACATATGCTCTCAACTTTTTTAAAATAGGTCAGAGCTTTCTCAGGAGTAAGGTAAGTTTCCTGTACATTTCCTTTACAGGCGACAAGTAACCCCAGAATAGTTATATAAATCCATTTTTTCATTATACAAAGATAAAAAATCAATCAGGCCATTTGCTCACCGAAGTTGATCACATTGTTTTTTCAATATCAATTGTATGCGCATCTTTTATGCTTACGTTAAGTTCAAATCCTATAAGAAGTGCAATTGAATTCAGGTAAAGCCATACAAGAATCACCATAAGTGTTCCTATCCAGCCATAAAGTTTGTTATACTGGCCATAGTTGTTTACATAGGCGGAAAAACCAAGAGAGGTAATTATAAATAACAATGTTGCCAGTGTTGACCCGGGAGTTATAAATCTGAAATCGTGTCTCTTGGCAGGTGCAAGATAATACAGAAATGAAATAGCAAAAAGCAGAAGAAAAACAATCACAATCCATTTAATAAGGACCAGCACCGAAATAACAAGGCTCTTCTCAAGGATTTCAAGCTCGACAAGCCTGTTTACTAAAGTTTTCCCGAATATGATCATGAATCCGGCCAGGCCTATCATAAAAATACCTATCAGGAGAAGCAGAACAGATACTTTCCGCTGATTTACCCACGACCGCGATTTGAATGAATGCGAAGTGACGACAAATGCATGGATAACCGCATGTATCCCGTTTGTTGATAAAATAATAGTAGCAAAAAACATTACCAGGAGCAGGCTTCCGCTTTTATTTGTGATAATATCCACAATCGTATTTTCAACCAGATTGTAAGCGTTGACAGGAAGAATGCTTTCGAACAGTTTTATAAGTTCCTGCTGGAAGTTTGGTATCGGAATAAACGGAATCAGGGTAAACAGGAAAATTGTGGCAGGAAGAATAGCCATCAAAAGGTTGAATGCAATTGATGATGCCCTTGTTACAAGCACTCCTTTCCTGAAGCCTTTTACAACAAATTTCAGGACATCGACCATGGGAATACCATCGAAGCCGGGAAGAACAATTTTATTAACTCTCTCCGAAATGCTGAATTTTCTCACTTCCCCGGGAACAGGCATTTGTTAATATGCTTTTAAACTCATATCCAGGCTTTTAATGTGATGAGTTAGGGCTCCAACCGATATAAAATCAACACCGCATTCCGCGTAGGCTCTTATGGTCTCAAGTGTTATTCCCCCGGAGGATTCAGTCTCAAAACGTCCCTGAATGATCTTAACTGCCTCCCTTGTTTCACTTACCGTAAAATTGTCGAGCATTATCCGGTCAACTCCTCCAAATGCTAGAACTTTTCTGACATCATCGAGGTTCCTGGTTTCAATTTCTACTTTCAGGTTTTTATTATGCCTTGTTAAATATTCTCTTGCTTTTTTGATGGCTGTTTCGATACCCCCGGCAAAATCTATATGATTATCCTTCAGCATCAGCATGTCGTAAAGACCCATCCTGTGGTTAAATCCGCCTCCTAAACTTACGGCTTCCTTTTCAAGAAACCTCATTCCCGGGGTCGTTTTGCGGGTATCGAGAATCCTTGTATTAAGCCCTTTCAGTCTTTCCACGTACAGACGTGTTGTGGTGGCAATCCCGCTCATCCTCTGCATGATATTAAGTATCAGTCTTTCAGATTTAAGGATTGACTGCACATTTCCTGATACGAGGAAAGCTATTTCACCGGGAGAAATCTCCGTACCATCTGTAATTAACTGTTCAAACTTAAGGTCTTTATCGATAACCCTGAAAACTTCCCCGGCAACCCTGCAGCCCGCCAGTATTCCTTTTTCCTTTACGAGCAGTCTGGCTCTTCCCAACGGCTTCTTCCGGGATGCAAGCCAGGGATGAATGGTCGCCGTCGCCAATATCCTCTCTCGAGGCTTCTTAAAATGAATTCCCTTAGAAATTCTACTTTGCACTATCGGATTCAATACGTATCAGATGAATAAGTAATTCCTGGTCAACCTTTTTGAGAAGAAAATATACCCTGAAATTGCCCTTCTCAGTTTCCAGAGTGCCTATGGCATATTGAGCATCATTTCTTGCGCCCTGATGACGGATAATAAAATCTTTTGTGTGGTATTCATTAAAGAAGTCCTTAAGAATAGTTTCTGCAACATTCTTTTTATAGAAATCTTCTTTGTCCAAAAGAATAAGTTCCACAGTCGAATTAATATATTTGGATAATTCCGCGGCATTTCCAGCCTTTATGGCAATTGAAATGCCGGCAGGGATCTTTACCTGTTCCTGGGCTGTTAAAGCCAGGGAACCGATAATAACCACAGGAACCGATATTAAGCTTATAAACTTCATTTATATATTTAATTAACTATTCAGTATCGGGTTAATTCCTTTACAAATTTAGAATAATTTATTTCTAAAGGATTAACTCTTTCCAGCAATCAGCGTAATTATAATTGCAACAGGACGTTATTAATTACTATTTTTGTAAACAGCCTGCGCAATTGATAATACACAAAAGTCGAGCCAATATTTATGAAGATTGTCTTATTGCAGATAGGAAAAACATCAGAAAAATATATTGAAGAGGGGATAAGTAACTTTTCCAGCCGTATCAGGAAATACTCAGCCTTCGAGATTTTTACACTTCCCGATATACGTAATACCCGCAATATGCCTGCTCGTGAGCAGAAAATAAAAGAAGCGGAGAAAATACTTAAGTTTCTTAAAAATGATGACTTTCTTGTAGCTCTTGATGAAAACGGGAAGGAGTTTTCAACACTTGAGTTTTCATCATGGCTTGAAAAGGCTCTGGCTCTTTCAAAGAAAAGGGTGGTGTTTGTGATCGGAGGGGCATGGGGTCTATCAGATGAAGTTCTCCAGAAGGCTTATATGCGTTTATCCCTTTCCAGGCTTACTTTTTCGCACCAGGTGGTACGATTATTGTTTCTTGAACAGCTATACCGTGTATTTTCCATAATTAAAGGCGAACCTTATCATCACGAATAAACCTGTTTTCGCATAATATGAAAAAAAGGAATTTCAAGATTGTCCCGGTTATTTTTACAGTTGTTGTCATTCTTCTGGCGATGGCAGCTGAATCGGTTTACCTGGGAGATTTTGAATACAGGTTCAGGACCAGGAGATTCAACAGAATCCTTGAGGAGAAGCAAAATGTTATGGACGAATGCCTTAACGGTATGATGCCCATACTGGCCAAAGGCGAATCGCATGGATCGAGTTCGGAGAACAGGGTTTTTTCGCTTGCCGAACAGAACGGGATAACTTTACTGGAATACATTGGGAGCAGGCTGGCATACTGGTCAGATCCCGATTTTGATGTTCCCCGAACAATTGTCGATTCAACTTATGCAAAACCGCTGGTCTTTTTGCAGAACGGCTGGTTCCTCGCAAAATCCATAAAGGCTGGAAATGAAAAGATAGTTGCCCTCCTGAGAATACAAAGCACGTATAGTTTTGAAAATGATATAATTAAGAGTGGTTTTGCCATAGATTTCAAGCTTCCGGCCAGAGTAGGATTCAGCCTTAACAAAAATGAATCAAAGTATCATATTTATCTTAATGACGGTTCATTCCTGTTTTCGTTGCTCTACCCGGCAGCAAAAGGAAAAACACTTTTTATTACAATACCATTATTATTATGGGGGATCTCATTCTTCCTGCTTCTTTGTCTAACGCTTTACCTCGCCAATTATCTTGCAGCAAGAAACCGGCAGACTACTGCCCTGATCAGCAGCGTCATCATTTTTTCAGCTGTTTATTTAATTATCCTCGTCGCCAGGAAACCTGCTATACTTTTCCAGACCGATCTTTTCACTCCCTACAGGTACACAATGAATGCCTTAATACCGTCGCTTGGACACCTGGCGGTACTAAGCATTCTTTTATCACTTATTTCATATCTGTTTTTCAGATACCTGCCCGGCAACGGGAAGTTTATGAAAACAAAAAAGCCTGTCTTTTTTCGCCTGGCAATCATTCTTTTGCCGGGTGCTGTCCTTTTCACCCTTTATCATCTTGTCTACAGCCACCTGATATTCAATTCAAATATCAATTTTGAGACTTTTAAAGTCCTGGATCTTGATTTATTCAGCCTGACAGCATTTATCTGCCTTGCGCTTCTTTTTTGCGTACCATTTCTTTATGTTTTAAAAGTCTTCAGAACATATAAACAGGCTGAGCCTAAAAGTGTCCTGCTAGCTGTATTCACAACGCTCGTCGTTTTTGCCGGGTTCTTTTACCACGATTACCTGATGCTGGTTGCTGCGGCTCTTTTCTACTTCCTCGTTACAATGGGAGTCTGGTTTCTGGGGAACAGAAATACCGGGATTTTTAATAAAACTGTAATATTTTCTGTGATTTTCGGATTTTACTCCCTCTTCATTATAACGGTTTATTCGGAGAAAAAAATCGAGGAAAAAGTCAAGATACAGCTGGTTACTTATTCCACAGAGAATGATCCTTCGGCAGAACATCTGCTGCTTGATATGTGGCCGAAGATCTCAGGCGATTCAACGCTCAGGAAGCTGATGAATGTGAAGACTTTTGATAAGAATGATTTTGACAGTATCTCAAGTTACCTGCATAACCAGTACTTTACAGGATATTGGGGCAACTATAACCTTAATATTGTCCTTTGCAGGAAGAATGATTCCCTGAGGATAGGCGACAGGAACACAGTTTTTGAAGATTGCTTCAGCTTTTTTGACTGGAAGGTTATCTCATACGGACATCAGCTTACCGGGACCGGTTTTTATTCAATTGATAACAACCAGGGAAGATCGAATTACCTGGGAAGGGTTTTTTTCAAATACAGTGAAACCAGGACCAACGGCCTTTACCTCGACCTGTACAATGATATTAATGTGTTTCAGCCGGGGTATTCAGAGCTTCTCCTGGATAAGAAATATTACAGTTATGCCAGGCTAAGGGATTATTCATTTGCAAAATATATAAATGGGGAGATAGCGCTCCGGACCGGAGATTTTCCGTATAACCGGACTGATGCTGAATACATTGAAAATGTGAACGGACTACCGGTCGTTTAAAGCTGATTCCTACAGACACGTTCTTTACAGGAACGGGAATACAACCGTTCTGATAAGCCGGCCGATGATTTCATTGCAGGATATTATTGTATCATTTGCATACCTCTTTGCTTTTGTTTTCATTTTCTCAAATCTGATCCTTTTCGTCATAAAAAGGCCGGATATAAAGCCCCTGTCAGGATTAAACTTCAGACAGAAAATGCAGATTTCCTTTATAAGCATCCTGTTGCTTTCCTTCACTCTTATCGGATTTGTGATTGCATCGATGGCAATAAAACAATATCAGGTGAACCATTATGAAAACCTGAAGGAAAAGCTTAATTCAGTATATATTGAGCTGGAAACCAACATTTCGATGGAGAAGGTCCTTACATCCGACTGGAAAAACAGTAATTACAGTTCCCTGAGCGAGTTCCTGGTAAAACTCTCAAATATATTCAACACCGATATTAATCTTTACGACCGGACCGGCTTCATGATTGCGACCTCACGTCCTGAAATATTTTACCGGAACCTTACCAGCCGGAGAATAAATGAGATGGCGTTTATTAATCTTGCCAATCTGAAGAAAGGGGAATACGTTCAGAAAGAGAAAATTGGTAACCTGGAGTATATTTCAGCCTATCTTCCCTTCTACAACGCAGATAATGAGCTTCTTACGTATCTGAATCTTCCTTATTTCAGAATGCAGAGTGTGCTGGCAAAAGAAATATCAAATATGATTGTCACGGTGGTAAACTTTACATTGCTGTTAATAGTTCTTGCAATGGGTCTCGCCGTATTTATCAGTTCCCGGCTTACCTCACCGCTTGCACTGTTAAGCAGCAGGCTTGCATCGGTAGAGCTTGGCAAGAAAAGTGAGCATCTGTCTTACAAAGGAAATGATGAAGTAGGTGAACTCGTAAAACAATATAACCTGATGGTCGACGAGCTGGACGAAAGTGCCAAGAAGCTGGCAAATTCTGAACGGGAATATGCCTGGAGGGAGATGGCAAAGCAGGTAGCACACGAGATCAAAAACCCTTTAACGCCAATGAAGCTCAATGTGCAGCAGCTTTTCAAATCGTGGATTGATGGTATTCCGGGTTTTGAAAAGAAGCTGGAAAGATTCACGAAGAACCAGATCGAGTATATCAATAACCTGTCATCGATTGCTTCTGCGTTCTCTTCATTTGCCAAAGTGCCTGAAACAAATCCGGTTACTGTGGATCTTACCGAGCAGATAAAAACAACCCTTGAGCTTTTCAAGAACAGCGACAACATTACATTCAGGCTTGGTTGGCCTCATACAAAAAAGGTGCTTATCCATGCCGACAGGGAACAAATAAACGGGATCTTCTCCAATCTTATAAAGAATGGAATTCAGGCGATACCTCCCGGTAAAGAGGGTATAATAAAGGTAAATGTTGATACTGAAAATGAAAAGGTTGTGGTTTCTGTCTCTGACAATGGGACAGGAATTCCCGAATCGCTGAAGAAAAAAATGTTTACGCCTAATTTTACAACTAAGTCTTCAGGTGCCGGACTTGGACTTTCAATTGTTAAAAGATATGTTGAAAATGCTTCTGGCAGAATATGGTTTGAATCTGAACCCGACAAGGGATCAGTTTTCTTCGTCGAATTTCCGCTTTTAAGCACCGGTGACGATCGGGGAAATCATTGAACGGTTAATATTTTCAGGGTGTGCTCTCAATTATTTAGTTATTTTAGCGTTATTGTAGTTGACCAACCGCTTTTTGATGTTTACCAGATCGTCCTGTCATATTTATAAAACGATTTTTTTACTGCTGCTATCCATTTTTAGCAGCAGTGCTCTTTATGGTCAGGAGGTTATCAGCGGAGTAATAAACAAATATGCCAGGGTAAATTCAATTGGTGCCGGATATGTGGTAATCAGTGATCTTGGACAAGCCGGACAGTTTACGGCAGGTGACTATGTGCTGCTGATCCAGATGCAGGGAGTGGGGATCCAGACCGTGCAGGGTTCATATGGGATAAATGTCCAATCTGTATTTGGAACTCCAGGCGGATATGAATTACTCATTATTCAATCGGTCAATTACGGAACGGGAAGAATCGATTTCACACGCAATGTATACATAAATAATTATGATGTAGCCGGAAATGTACAGCTGATCCAGGTACCCTTTTATGATTCGCCGGTTGTAACCGGAACACTTACCAGCCAGGCCTGGAACAACACCTCCGGAACGGGAGGAGTTCTGGCATTGATGGCAGGCCGCAAGCTTACCTTAAATGCAGATATTGAAGTTACGGGGCAAGGATTTCTTAGGAGCTGCAGGTGTTTCAGGAATTGGTGAATGTGTACGGACAAATCAGAACAGCCAATAATCACGATTCATATCCCGATACATGGAATAATGCTGGCTATAAAGGAGAAGGCGTTGCAATTCACGATGTTTTCAAAGTTCTGTTATATCCCAACCATATTAAAGGACAGGGAAGGAACTTTCAGTGGTGGCGGAGGCGGCAATGGAATGTATTCAGGTGGAGGCGGAGGATCTAACCGGGGAAGAGGAGGAGACGGAGGACTTGAAATATCAGCTCTTTGCCAGAACGATCCGCGCGAAGGTGGATACGGCGGTATTAATATCATAGGTTCAATTATTCAGACAGGCATTTTTGCCGGTGGAGGAGGAGGAGCGTCAACCCAGGCAGCCGGGGCGACAGCTTCATCAGGGGGGAACGGAGGAGGAATTGTTATAATTATTGCAGATACAATTGAAGGCAATAACCATATTATAAGGTCAAATGGAATTTCAGCTGCCGCGGCAGCCGGGAATGCTGGTGCCGGAGGAGGCGGAGCGGGAGGCTCTATTGCTCTTTCCTTCCAGAGACTTTAAAAGTCAGCTGCTGCTGGCCATCAAATGGGGGGAACGGAGGAACCAATCCCGGAGGTTTTGGTGAGGGCGGTGGCGGTGGTGGCGGACTGTTGTGGCTGAGCTCAGCCAGCCTTCCAGCCAGTATAACAAGCGCCCTGGTTGACTACGGAATTCCTTCACCTACAATACCTGCAGAAGGTAATGGGGAGATTAAATACAACTTTGTACCGAAACTTAACGGATTCCTTTTCAATTCAATACACACCGCTGCGACAGCAAACCGTATAGACTCGGTATGCTCGAACAGATTATACGGACAAATTACGGGAACCCAACCTGTGGGAGGTACTCCTCCTTATACGTTTCTGTGGGAAAGCAGTACTACGTCACCGACAACAGGATTCAGCCCTGCAGCAGGGATCAACAATCTACAGCACTATACTCCTCCAGCATTGATCTCACAAACAACCTGGTTCAGGAGAGTTGTAACTGATAACGGAGCTGCAATTACTGACATAAGCCTGCCGGTAAGAATCATAGTTCATCCCAATATAAAAAATAACGTTATCGGCAATCCCGACACCTTATGCTACGGGCAGAATGCCTCAGCATTGAATTCATTGCTTACTCTTCAGGATGGCAATGGCAAATACACTTTTGGATGGGAATCAAGCACCGATAACGTATCATTTTCAAATGTTTCGAACATTACCGAAAATTATCTTCCGGCCGGAGGTCTTACCAGACCACCTGGTACAGGCGAACTGTTAATTCAGGATCATGTGTAGATGTTAGCGCTTCAGTAAGAATAAATGTTCTTCCTGTCATAAGCAATAATTCAATTCTATCGCTTCCGGAAGAGATCTGCCAGGGAATGACTTTCATCAATCTTGCCGGAACTGTCTCTCCGGCACTCACCGGAGGTGACAACACTTACAGATACAGGTGGGAAAGCAGCAGCGACGGATCAACATGGAGCCGTTGCAGTTGGATCAAACAACGGGGCAAACTATGACCCGAGTGAAGTCAGCTTCATATTTCCCCGGACAGGAGTATTTCAGGAGGGTTGTTTTATCGGGCTGCAACAATGTCTGTGTTGATGCCAGCACTCCAGTCCTCCTTAGCGCATATCCTGTAATAACAAACAACCTGATAGACCTCCGGTCGAACAGACTATCTGTTCCGGAGCTTCTCCCGCCCAGCTGATGGGTTCAACTCCCTTAAATGGCAAAGGAGCAGGATCCTACACATTTACATGGCAGGACAGCACCAAAAAACATACCTGGACTAATATCGCCGGTTATATTGGAGTCACAAGTCAGAATTTCATCCCGCCGGCACTGACCGACACAACAAGTTTCAGAAGGATTGCCTATTCATCGGCTTGTTCGGATATCAGCAAATCGGTAATCGTCAATGTTCACAAGCCAGTAACCAATAATGCAGTTTCACTCCTTGCAGGAGGACTAACTGATACAACGATCTGTAATGGTGCTGTTCCTCACAGGTTTATCGGTACCAATGCCGCAGGTGGAACAAATATTGCGGGCGATTATGCCTATCAATGGTCATCTTCACCGGATAACTCCACATGGGCTGATGTGACAGCTGCTGCAACATCGATAAATTACCAGGCACCTGCACTTACGGCAACAACCTACTTCAGGAGAAGGGCGATCTCAGGTCAGTGTTCTTCAGAGAGCGGAACGGTTAAAGTAACAGTGCTCCCATTGATTACAAACAATACAATTGCAGGTAGTCGGACTGTCTGTAAATCCGATACACCTCAACTGCTTGGTCAGGCTTCCGGTGCCGTACTTACCGGCGGCGGAGGTTCCGGAACATTTTCATTTTTCTGGGAACAGAGCATTGACGGAACTGCATGGAATCCTGCAGCAGGGACCAATAACCTCTTAAGCGGCAGTTATCAGCCGCCGGTGATGACAAAGACAATGAAATATCGCAGAAACGTTAAATCGGGACCCAATGATTGCTGTACAAGCACCTCAAACACACTCGATCTTGTACTTGACTCATTGCCAGTCGGTTCTGCCATCAATGCCGGTCCGGATACAACTATCTTCTCCTTTGATCTTATAGTGCAGATGGTGGCAGATCCGCCAATACCCGGAGGAACAGGAAAATGGACTGTTATTATTGGAAGCGGGAGCTTTACGAATGATTCTGAAAATGATACCAGGGTTACAGGACTATCCAAAGGAATAAACACATATTTGTGGACAGTTACCAGGGGAGCCTGCAAGCTTGAAGATCAGGTCGATGTGAAGTGTCTTTGACCTGGTAATTCCCGAGGGCTTCTCTCCGAACAACGATCCTGCGGGTTATAATAATACATTTATAATAAAGGGGCTCGATCTGCCAAACCAGACTGCAGAACTTACAATTATAAACGGAGCAGGAACAGAGGTTTTCACAACATCGAACAGGGATGGAAATGAATGGATTGACTGGGATGGCAAGAATTCAAAAGAAGTTGACCTTCCCGAAGGTACCTATTATTACCTGCTCAGATTAACCTCAAACAGAAACGGACAGGTATTTAAGAAAAGTGGATTTATTGTACTGAAACGATATTAGGAAATGTTTTATAACAGGAAAATTCTGGCGCTGGACCGGGGCGGGATTCTTAAAAGGTTTAAAATCCTTTCATGTTTATTCCTGTTTATTGTCATTTCAGCCAGCGGCCAGAATGTTCCCGATTCTGCAAGAATTAACCTTGGATTTCCGGTATACAGCCAGTATCTTCAGAATGGGCTGGTTATCAATCCGGCTTATACTGGCACAAGGGAGGTACTAAGTGCATTCCTGTCGTACAGGATGCAATGGATGGGAACAAAGGGATCGCCTCTGTTGCAGTCGGTATCATTTCATTCACCTCTTAAGAATGACAAAGTAGCACTCGGGCTTATGGCTCAGTTTATGAAATATGGCGTCACTAAATCGACAAGTATTTTTGGTGATTATGCTTACCACATAAGGCTGAAAAAGGGAAAGCTTTCGTTTGGACTGAAAGCAGGAGTTGATATCTCTAACACCGACTACACAGGATTGATCCTTAATGATCCCGATGACCCGGTTTTTAAAACCAACGAAAAAGCACTGGTACTGCCAAATGTCGGAACCGGAGTGTACTACTTTTCCGACAGATTCTTTGCAGGACTTTCGATCCCGTCATTTTTGAATTACAGGAGGACTAGCAACGGATCAGCTGTCCCGTACCACAGTTTCAGCCAGTATGACTTTTTATTCTCCACCGGGGCACTCATAACGATTTCACAGGGTTTCAAGTTCAAACCATCAGTACTGGTAGATTACTCATTGCAGAACACCAGGAAACTGACCCAGCTTGACATCAACGGGAATTTCATAATTGCAGACCTTATCTGGGTTGGCGGTTCGTGGCGCGTATCGGAACAGGTTGCAGTTGCGATCCTTCAGGCTCAGATAAATCATCAGCTAATGTTCGGACTATCATATGACTATCCTTTTGGAAGGATGAATTCGTATTCAAAAGGGTCGACTGAATTTGTGCTCAGATATGAATTCCGTTATAAAGTAAGTGCGGCAAATCCAAGGTATTTCTGATCGGGATGAGAAAAGGAACTGTCATATTGTCTTTTATTTTGCTGTGCGTTTTGCAGGGATCTGATCTTTTATCCCAGGAGGCGCCTGCATTTAAGATCACCAGGCTCTCATTTAACTCTTCCTCATTCAGCGAGATCTCACCGGTAATCATCCAGGACGGCATTATTTTCTGCTCCGACAGACGCCTGAGCGGAGTGACCGACCGCACGTCATTTGATAACCGCCGGCTATACAATATATATATTGCTGAAAAAAAAGACACCAGCGACTGGAGGAGACCGGTTCCGGTAAAAAGCGACAGAAGCGCACAATTCAACAGCGGTCCGTTATGCATAGGACCCGACGGGAAGACAGTATATTTTACGAGTGAAATTGAAACGGGAATTCCTTCAAGAAGCAGGAAATTCAAAAATCACAGCGGGATATTTATAGGTGAACTTTCGGGAATGCAGTTAATATCGATCCGTCCGTTTAAATATAACAATCCGGAGTATAACATCGGCCAACCTTCAGTAAGTGCTGACGGAAGATACCTCTATTTTGCATCGGATATGCCGGGAGGAGAGGGTAAATCTGATATTTACTTCTGTGAATCAGTAAGCGGGGAATGGGGAGAGCCGGTCAATTTAGGTCCCGAAGGTGAATTCTTCCGGAATTGACAATTATCCCTGCATTAATCCCTCCGGTAAACTCTATTTTACATCCAACCGTCCCGGAGGCTTAGGCGGCCTCGATGTATATTACTCTGAGTTTGTTGATGGATCGTGGGACGCACCTGTGAGGCTTGCTGAGCCCGTCAATTCATCCTCCGACGATTTCGCCTTCTTACGCCCAGCCCGATCTTCAAAAAGGTTATTTCTCATCAAACCGCAGAAGAAATGACGATATTTATGAGTTTGCTACGACTGTTATTCGAAAAAGTTCATGCAATGAGCTGGAAAAGAATAACTACTGTTACGAATTCGTCGAAGAGAATGCTGTGAAATACGACTCTCTTCCTTTCCTGTATGTATGGCGGTTCGGGGATGGAAGCAAAGCGATCGGCAGTCTTGTTGAACACTGTTATAAGGGACCTGGATCATATCCTGGTCCAGCTCGATGTAACCAATGTGGTGACCAAACAGGTAACAGTAAATGAAAAATCACAAATGCTTTTGGTTCAGGATATTGAACAACCGTATATTTCAAGTCCCGAAGCAGCTGATCCGGGATCGTTGATAACATTCAATGCCGACAGCACCAACCTGCCCGGATGGGATATCTCGCAGGTACTACTGGAATTTTGGCGATGAAACTATAGGCATAGGGAAGAGTGTTCAAAAAGCATACCTTCGGCCCGGATCTTACAATTTACAGTTGATTGTATCGGCAAAACCCGGAGCAGACGGGACTGTCAGGGAAGCATGCGTTTCAAAGAATATTTCGATAATCCGTAAACCGTGAAAACGATAATTAATATTATTAACAATTAATGAAACTCTCATCTTCAATATTAAAGATCCTGTTTTTAACAATGTTTTCAGTGACGTTGTCGGGGCCCGGAACCTTTGGGCAGGATGTACCTGGAAAAGATGAAAACATACCTTTCCTGGTCACTTTCGGGAAAAATGGCGAGACTTCCTGGGGAGATGATGATTTCATGTCAATATTCTTCTTTACAATACCAAAAGATTTCAACAGACAATTCTATATTAAGGTATTTGACCCTGACTGCGGTGGAGAAAATGATGAAATTCAGGGATTCTGGGACACGCGGACAATGTTCTCAGTTTATGGGGGCAAAGGTGTTGATCCAGATAAAAACGAACAATCGAAGGGTCTGAAGGACGGGGATAACTACAAATCGGGAAACCTGCTGGCTTCAAGGGTGTTTGCCAATGATGCCAAATATGACAATGGCTACTATACATTCGGGCCGTTTAATCCTTCGGAGGGCGACTATAATGAAAAGTGGAAAAGCTACATATTCAAGATTGTTAGTGAAGGAATAAGCGGAGATGACGGCAACCTCTTCAGGTATTTCCTAAGCAGCAATGCGAACAGCAATCTGGCGATCGAAGGCGCAAATGCATTCACTTATGAATATACATTCAGAATGTGGAACGATACAAAAAGCGTTTCACATATTTACCCGTACATTGATACAGGAATTGTTTCAATCAAGCAGAGGAATTTCGACTGGGATGACGACGGGGTAATAATGGTTGTATCAACATATAAGCAGGGGATAACAGTTCCGATATCCAATGAGGATGACTGGGCAGAATCAAAAATTCCGGTGGAACAGCAGGAAGTTGGAAAATCGCTTGATTTTCAGTTTCATAAAAAGCAGACAAGCCTCGTAAGGAACAATAATGTTGTGGTTTTGCTGCAGAACCAGCGTGGGGACGCTCTTCAGTTCTTCAGTTCACCGATCGGAGGAGTCCCGGTTTATCAGCCTGCAATGACTATCAGAAAAAAACCTAAATAGGGGAAAGATTAAATGAAATTCCTTTTGAACCGTAATATCTGCGTCAGCACCTTAGTGTGCTTATTTTTGTCCTCATTGGTATTGAATGGGCAGGCTTATCGCTTTAAAAATTACGGAGTTGAGAGCAATCTTCCCGAGTGAAGTAATTTATACGCTTGCCCAGGATAACAGCGGATATCTATGGGTAGGTACAACCGAAGGGCTTTCACGGTTTGACGGTTTCAGGTTTTACAAGGTTGAGTTTCCGGATTCCTCAGGAGGGCGTTATCCAACCGTTTCGTTCAGGGATAAGAAAGGAACTATCTGGTTTGGATGCAATGACGGAACACTCTTTTATACCTCAGGCAGAGAACTGAAACAGGTATCACTGCCGAACTCCTCAGGAACAGGCATTATTTCAATTCTGGAAAGCCGGGACGGATCTATCTATATTATCCCGCAAAGAAAACCTCTCTTCAGGATTGATCCGGCTAAACCGGAAGGAGTGAGTATCATCGGTATAGACGCTGATCCGATTATGTCTTCCGCAGCTTTGTACGGGGTCTGGGAATTTTCTCATTGGGACCCAGGAGAACCTGATGATATGTGAAATGAAAACCGACTCGCTTGTTACCCAAAAGGTTGTTGATGGATTTGACTATGCCAGGATAATGTCAATTAATCAGACCCCCGACAGCTCAGTTTACCTGATAGGTACTGACGGAAACGGACTCTTCAGGCTTCACTTAAATGCAGGAAACAATTCTTTGTCGAGATATCCGGGGTTCCCAGGCCTGGAAACCCTTGCAGTAAAATCGGTTGCTGAGGACAGGCAACACAATTTCTGGGTATCTACCTCAGGCAACGGTGCAGTAAAGCTTCAGTTTACAGACAAGTCAGATTCACTTAGCAGTGTACAGTTCCTGAACACAACTTCAGGACTTCCGGGAGACAATCTGATGACGATATTCCAGGACTCTGAAGAAAATATCTGGCTGGGATTTAACGGGAACGGGCTGTCAATGCTTGGAACCGATCCCTTTGAGTTTTATGTGCCGGGTGGGAATAACACCTCCAACAATGTAATTTTCATAGGAAAGCTTAATGATGATTATATTCTTGGCACACCAACCGGTTTTTATGTATATGATCTGCAGGCCGGAACATCCAAATCATTCATATCACTTGCAACGCATACCGGCAGAAATGAAATCAGTTCCTATTTTATTGATAGTGAAAATAATATTTGGATTGGAACGAAAGGGTCAGGTCTTTTCCTTAGGAATAAGTCAGGGAACATAACACTCTTTTACAGGTCGGGGGATACAGGTTCTGATTACATTACATCGGTTAAAACTTCAGGTGATAATATATGGATTGCCACTCTTAACGGAGTGCATAAAATCTCACGGAAAAGCGGAGAACTTAAAAACAGTTATGACATAAAAAACGGCTTGCCGGCGAAAGGCATCAACCAGATACTGATTAATAATGACGGGAGCGCATATCTTGCCACTGAAAGTGAAAGGATGTACAGGATTGATCCTGATTCCGGCATAATTGTGTCAGCCGCAATAATGTACGGGACTCTCCTTAACAAAATGCTGGCTCTTACCCGCGACAGTAACGGCACAATCTGGACTGCAACCCAGGGCAATGGTGTATTTGAATGTTTCAGAGATTCAGTAAGATTGCTAAGCACAGCCAGGGGATTGCTTTCAAACTACACATACAGTATTCTGGCCGACAGGGAAAACAACATCTGGATAGGTCATGAGAGGGGCATTTCGCGTTACAATCCAGATACTGAAATAACAAAGGTATATTCCACCGATTTTGCAAAAGCCGGGCAATGCAATTCTGACGGGATGTATGAATCGCCTGATGGAAAGATATTTATCGGCACAACCGAAGGCCTGATAATTTATGACAAATCAAAGGAAAAGAAAGTACACACTGCCCCGGTCAACAATATCAACTCAATCACAATAAATGATATTGAATATCCCTATCAACCCTCATTCTCCCTTCCATACAGGAAACGTTATAATGTCAGGGTGAATTTTACAGGTATAAACCTGAGCAATCCCGAGAAAGTATATTATAGTACATTCATGGAAAACTTCGACAATGACTGGACCGGAATTTCGGCAACACGTGAAGTAACTTACAGCCTGAGGGACGGAAAATATAAATTCAACCTCGTATCCGTAAATGAAGACGGACTATCGCAGGAAAACCCGTTGTCGTTTGAGGTAAACATTAAACGGCCGGTCTGGAGGACCTGGTGGTTTATCCTCTCAATGATGGGAATCGTTTCAGGGATTGTAGTCCTGATCGTGCGGGAACGCGAAAAGGCACAGAAGAAAGTTCAGGAATATCTCGAGAAGGAACTTGAAGTCAAGGACGAGTGTTGTGATGAAGCAGAAAGCCGAGATCGAACTCCAGAACCTTGAGATAACCGACAGCATCAACTACGCTAAGAGGATCCAGTCAAGCATTCTTCCTGACATAAAAAAATTGAAAGAACATTTCAGAGATGCATTTATTATGCTGTATCCACGAGATATTGTAAGTGGTGATTTTTACTGGTTCGACAAACTCGACAATGACACATTTATTCTTGTATGTGCCGACTCGACAGGACATGGAGTCCCGGGTGCATTTATGTCGATGATAGGTTCAACGCTTCTCCAGGATATCGTTACCAGACAGAGGATATCGCGGCCTTCGGAAATACTCACAATGCTTGACAGACAGATCTTTGCAACTCTTAATCAGAATCTTGAAATCGGCATCTCCAACGATGGAATGGATATCGTTGTGTGCGAGTTTACCCTTAAAAACAGGCATGTCAGGTTTGCCTCTGCAATGCGGCCGGTGCTTATTGTGATGGGAGGTGAGACTTATTACATAAAAGGCAACAGGGCATCGGTAGGTGGTCAGACAATTTCGGAAAAATACTTTGTCGACCAGGAATATTACCTGAACGAAGGCGATTCCATATATATGTTCTCTGACGGTCTACCTGACCAGTTTGGCGGGCCTGACGGCAAGAAGATGAAAATAGCAAGGCTGAAAAAGTATATAGATGAGATTTCCCGCCTGCCTATTGACAAACAGGAAGAATTGCTTACACACTTTTTAAAGGACTGGCAAGGAAACTATGAGCAGGTTGATGATATTCTCTTTATGGGAGTGAGGATCTGAGACCTTTACTTTTCGTAAACACCATTATAGAAAACAGGGATCGCACTGGTCGAGATGGTGTTGCTGACGTTGTCAGCCCTGTCCTTGACAAAGAAATCATATCTTATCGTATCGTTTTCCGAATAAAACAGGTAGAAAAAAGTAACTGAAATAGTGCCTTTCAGAATTTTATTTTGTCCCACGGTTTCCATATATGGGATCCTGTATCCCGACGGTTTAAAGGGGTCATTATCAGGTGCAGGACCCATAACGCCATTTTTCATCCTGTAAAGTGTCAGAAACAGATTAATGGAATCACCTTCTCCCTCAGGAGTAGGTGCAGGAAGGCCAAGATCCCCGTCCCCATCCTGGAAATAAAACTTTAATCTTCCTCCCTTTGCACTATTTCCCAGTATATCAATAGTGTCAAAAACTGTGAAGTTTCTGTACTCGATCTTTGGTACGTCCGGCAATGTCTGGATCTTTCCGCACGAAACCAGGGCAGCAGTAAAGATTGTTAATAAAGCCAATCGGCTTATTGTTTTCATTGATACCGGAGATAATAAGTTCTTTCGCACAAAAACCACACCAAAGTAAGTTATTTTTTTCTGAAAAATATTCTCACAGGTACACCCGAAAAATCATATTTTTCCCTTAACCTGTTCTCAATATACCTTTTATAAGATTCTTTAATGTCGTTAGGAAGGTTGCAGAAGAATGCAAACGAAGGTGTATAAACCGGCAACTGCGTCGCATATTTAATCTTTATGTATTTACCTCTCACTGTCGGAGGAGGATTAATCCGGACGATTTCCTGCATTACTTCATTAAGCTCAGAGGTGGGTATCTTTCTTTTCCGGTTGTTATTTACCATCTCAACCAGTTCGAGTATTTTATGTATTCGCTGCTTATTTGTAGCAGAAATGAAAAGCACCGGATAATCGGTAAAGGGAGCAGTTTTAGAACGGATATCCTTCTCGAAAGTCGACAGCAGTATTATTCTCTTTTTCAATCAGATCCCACTTATTAACAAGTATTATCATTCCTTTGTTGTTCCTCTGGATCAGGGAAATGATGTTTAGGTCCTGGGCTTCTATCCCCCTTGTTGCATCGATCATCAGAAGACAGATATCAGAGTTTTCGATGGTTCTTACAGCCCGCATTACTGCGTAGAACTCGATATCTTCATTTACTTTTCCTTTTTTCCTTAATCCTGCCGTATCGACCAGGAGGAAATCCTGGTTATATTTATTATATCGGGTATAGATAGAATCACGTGTTGTTCCTGCGAGTGGTGTGACAATATTCCTCTCCTCTCCCAGAAGTGAATTTACAAGTGATGATTTCCCAACATTAGGACGGCCAACAATGGCAACTCTCGGTATCTCGGGAATTATTTCTTCAGCCTGATCAGGCAGATTTTTTACTACGGCATCAAGAAGTTCGCCGGTTCCGCTTCCGTTTATTGAACTGAGCGGAAAATAATCGCCCAGGCCCAGGCTGTAAAATTCTGTTGCATCAAGAAGCCTCTGGCCGTTATCAACCTTGTTCACGACAAGCATTACTTTCTTGTCGAATTTTCTCGGAGAAGCTCTGCAACCGAAGTATCGAGATCATGGACTCCAACCGTTACATCGACCATGAACAGAATGATATCGGCCTCCTCTATGGCAAGCAGCACCTGTTTATTAATTTCTTCCTCAAAAATATCCTCGGAGTTTTTGACATATCCGCCGGTATCGATAACGGAAAAATCGACACCATTCCAGTTTGAAGATCCGTAGTTCCTGTCACGAGTGACGCCGCTCTCCTCATCCACGATGGCTTCCCTTGAACCGATAAGCCTGTTGAAAAGGGTCGATTTGCCAACATTTGGCCTTCCTACTATTGCCACTATCCTGCTCATATTTTAGGTTGTCCGGATATAATGTTTATTTCGGTTCCCGGATTTTTGATTGCGGAATGGTAAATCCGAATTCGACAACCGAGCCGAAGGTGAGCTCGGCGAAGCCAATCCGTAATCCAAAATTATAATCTGTTCTATAATAAAACTTAAATTAAATTCCATCATCTATATCCGAATCTTTTAAGTTCCAGTGGTTTATCGCGCCAGTCTTTGGTGACTTTAACATACATTTCCAGAAAAACCTTCTCGTCTGAAAAAATCCTCCATATCAAGGCGCGCCTCAGTACCTACCTTCTTTAGTTTTTGTCCTTTATGACCGATAATAATGCCCTTCTGGCTGTCGCGGATTACATGGATCAATGCTCTTATTTTTATAAGATTCACCTTCTTCCTTAAAGCTTTCTATTTCTATTTCAACAGAATAAGGAATTTCCTTTTCGTAATTGACCAGGATCTTTTCACGTATTATTTCTGAAGCAAAAAATCTTTCATATTTATCAGTGAGCTGATCCTTGGGGAAAAATGGCTCGCCTTCCGGCAGGCTTGCTGGTAATTGCATTCAACAGGGTTTCGAGGTTGAAGTTCTTCAGAGCCGAAACAGGGATCACTGGAGACTTTGGAAATTCCTTCACCCACAACTCCACAATCTTCTCAAGATCAGACTGATTACTTAAATCGATCTTGTTAATTGCAATTATCACAGGGATATCACGATTCCCTGATTTTATCAAGATGTCCGCTATCACCTGAACCGGGTATTTCATGAACTATCGGCAACATAAAGGATTATGTCAGCATCACTCATGGCAGCGCTGACATAATTCATCATTGCCTCCTGGAGCCTGTATTTGGGTTTGATAATACCGGGAGTGTCGGAATAAACTATCTGGAAAGTCATCGCCATTAACGATCCCCATGATCCGTGGCGTGTTGTCTGCGCTTTTGACGTGATTATCGAAAGCTTTTCGCCAACGAGGGCATTCATCAGAGTGGACTTTCCGACATTGGGATTTCCCAGGATATTTACAAAACCTGATCTGTGACTCATTTTCCCTTCTTAAAATATTCCTCTTTTCAGCATGGTGATCTCCTTGTCATTCAGGAACCTCCATTTTCCGCGCTGGACATTCTTTTTGGTCAGTCCCGCAAAATAGACCCTGTCAAGCTTTACGACTTTGTATCCCAGTTTCTCAAAGATCCGTCTGATCACCCTGTTCTGGCCTGAATGGATCTCAATTCCGATCTGGGTTTTATCGTCAGGATCTGCATAGGCAACGGAATCAGCGATTATAATTTCACCATCGAGCTCGATGCCTTCTGCAAGTTTGAGAAGATCACTTTTCGTAACAGGATTGTCGAGGAAGACATGGTAGATCTTTTTCCTTTTGTATTTCGGATGTGTAAGTTTCCCTGTCAGCTCACCGTCATTTGTCAGAAGCAGTACTCCTGTTGTTGCTTTGTCGAGCCTGCCCACAGGATAAACCCTTTCAGTAATTGCATCGCCAATAATTTCGAGCACTGTGTGATCGGCATGAGGATCTTCAACAGTGGTGACATACCCTTTCGGTTTATTCATCAGGATGTACACTTTCTTCTCTGCCCTTAACCGCTTGTTCTTATATCTGACATCATCTCTGATTGAGACTTTTGTGCCCAGATCGGTGACTGTTTTACCATTGACAGTCATAAAGCCGTCCCTGATAAGCTCATCTGCTTCCCTTCTCGAACAGACACCGCTGTTGGCGATGAACCTGTTAAGACGGATTAATTCTTCCTCTTTCTCCGGGGAAACGGTTTCACGCTTTTCAGAAATGCGCCTGTTTTTTCCCCCTGATTTCCTGTATTCCATAGTATTTCTCAACCAGCCTGCAAAGGTACAATTATTTGACAATATTATGATTTCAAGTTTTTTTTGCAACTTTGTTACTCAAATTTTCAGCGCCATGCCATTGATAAAATCTATTTCAGGAATCCGGGGAACAATCGGTGGAAAACCTGGTGAAGGATTCACCCCGGTTGATATTGTAAAGTTTGCTTCAGCTTATGGAACATGGCTTGGCCGGCGACACGAAAATAAGCAGCTTATGGTAATTGTCGGACGGGATGCCAGGAGGTCTGGATTTATGGTTAATAATCTTGTTGTAAATACTTTACGGAGCCTGGGGATTAATGTGACTGACATTGGGCTTGCAACAACACCGACTGTGGAACTCGCAGTGACCGGAACAGGGTCGCATGGAGGAATTATTATTACCGCCAGTCACAATCCTGCAGAATGGAACGCTTTAAAGCTGCTGAATTTGAAGGGAGAATTCCTTTCATCGGAGGATGGTTCGGAAGTGCTAAAAATTGCAGAATCAGAGGATTTTATATATGCATCTGTTGATAGTTTCGGTTCATTTGTTCATGATGATTCGTGGGGACAGTTCCATCTTGACCAGGTGCTCGCGCTGGATTATACAGATGCAGGTTCAATCAAGGCTGCTGATTTTACAGTAGCAATTGATTGTGTTAATTCAGTAGGTGGAATAATCCTCCCTGGTCTGCTAAAAGCCCTTGGTGTAAATAAAGTGGTTGAAATCAATACAGTACCTGATGGAAATTTTTCACATAATCCCGAACCACTTCCCCAGAACCTTACTGAAATTTCTGATCTCGTAAAAGAGAAAAAGGCTGATGTTGGATTCGTTGTGGATCCGGATGTGGATCGCCTGGCAATAATCTGTGAGGACGGATCAATGTTCGGGGAAGAGTATACCCTTGTTGCTGTTTCCGATTATATCCTGAAGCATAAGCCGGGCAACACAGTCTCTAACCTGTCATCAACAAGGGCACTGAAAGATGTTACCGAGAAATATGGCGGACTGTACTTTACTGCAGCTGTCGGGTGAAGTGAACGTCGTTGAAGAAATGAAAAAACGGAATGCGGTGATAGGGGGTGAAGGAAACGGAGGAGTCATTTATCCGCAGCTTCATTACGGAAGGGATGCCCTGGTTGGCATAGCCCTTTTCCTTTCACATCTGGCAATTAGCAAAATGAAATGCACAGAGCTGCGGAAAACCTATCCTGATTATTTTATGGCCAAGAAAAAGCTTAATCTGCCGGAAGGTATTGATTTTGGTCAGATTCTTGACAGGGTCCGTGAAGAGTTCAGGGATCACGAGATTGATGAAAGGGATGGAATGAGGATCGAATACAAAGACGGCTGGGTTCAGATACGCAAATCAAACACTGAACCAGTGATGAGAATATATTCGGAAGGAAGGACAATTTCTGAGGCTGATAGTCTGGCTGACCGTGTTATTGAAATTGTTAAAAAATTCTAATATTTTCAGTTTTTTTCCGGTTCTCCGGAATAAATGTATTAGGATGAATGTCTTTAATGCAGATTAATCATAAACTGATAAACATTAAAAGATGTTAAAATCTTAATGATTCTAACACATTTAAATACTTTTGCGAAACATTTTTCACAGGAATCATAAATATTAATAAGCATAATTTCAATGAAAAGATCAATTATCATTACCAGTATTGTGGCAGTTTTGGCAATAATCGTCCTTATTATTATCGGCAGAATATCAAAAAAGAAAGATGTTGCCAATCTGTATACAGAGGCAAAAAAAGGTCAGTTTGAGATAATTGTATCCACAACGGGAGAACTTCAGGCTGAAAAATCAACAGATATCACCGGTCCTGATTTCCAGCAAAGCAGGCAAATAAGGGCTATGGATATTAAAATCACCGATATGGTGCCTGAAGGTACTGTTGTCAAACAAGGTGACTATATTGCCACCCTCGACAGGACATCATTTGATAATACCCTGAAAGATGAGCTCGAACGGCTTACAACCTATGAGAGTAATCTCGAGGTGAAAATGCTTGATACAGCAGTTACGCTCAGCGACTTGCGCGATAATATCAAGAACCTGAAGTTTTCAGTTGAAGAGGCAGAAATAACCCTTCAGCAATCAAAATACGAACCTCCGACAACTATCCGCCAGGCGGAGATCTCTCTTGACAAAGCAAAACGTTCACTTGAACAGGCAATTAAGGGATATTCACTTAAAGTGGAGCAGGCCAGGTCGGATATGAAAACAATCAAATTCAATTTGTCGGAACAACGCCAGAAGGTCGGAGACCTGCAGGCAGTCCTTTCAAAGTTCATAATTAATGCTCCAGCCGACGGAATGGTTATATATAAAAGGGACAGGACCAATGCAAAAAGAAAGGTGGGATCCTCAATATCCCCGTGGGACAATGTAGTTGCAACATTACCCGACATGTCCTCCATGATCTCCAAGACCTATGTAAATGAGATCGATGTGAGCAAAGTTAAGACGGGGCAGAAAGTTGAACTTATTGTTGATGCTTTCCCCGAGAAATCCTATACCGGAGTTGTATCGTCCGTTGCAAATATCGGAGAACAACTTCCGAATGCTGATGCCAAGGTGTTTGAAGTACAGATTAAAGTTAATGAATCGGATCCGATTTTGAGACCATCAATGACTACCGGGAATAAAATCATTACACAGACAATCAATGATGTGACGTATATCCCACTTGAAAGCGTTCAGACCGGAGCCGACAGCATTCCATTTGTTTATACAAAAAACAGGAACAAACAAATTATTGTCCTTGGTGAAGAAAATGAGAACAATGTTGTTGTCGAACAGGGACTTGAAACAGGAGATATGATTTACCTCAGCACACCCGAAAATCCCGACAAATTCAAACTGGAGGGACAGGACCTTATCGCTGTAAATCAGGAACGTGCCAAAGTTAAAAAAGAAGAAGAGCAGAAAGCAAAGGCAGAAGCCGAAAAAGCCAGACAGATGCCTCCTATGATGGAAGGAATGACACCTGAAATGATGCAAAGGTTCCAGAATATGAGGGGAAATATGCCTCAGGGCGGAACTACGGGCGGTCAGGGGAGACCAAGGGATACTGCAGCGTTCAGAAGGATGATGCGCAATAATCCCCAGGGAATGCAGGGTATGAGGAGGGATACAGCCGCCAGGCGCAGGTTTATGAATCAGCAGCAACAGCAGCAAAACCGGCAAAATCAACCTCAGAGTGTCCAAAATTAATTTTAAAAATTAACAATTAAACCAACCTGGTATGTTTAAGTTTTTCTTCAGATATTTTCACGATATAGAAATCGCTGTAGAGTCGATAGTTTCAAACAAGCTCAAATCGATGCTTACGGCTCTGGGTATAATTTTCGGGGTAGCGGCGGTTATTGCCATGCTGGCAATAGGCAAAGGTGCCAAGCAGGAAATAATGGAACAGATGAAAATGGTCGGGGTTAATAATATCCTGATCAATCCGATTATTCAGGATCAGACTTCTTCAAGCAGCGACCAGACTGAAAAGCAGACAAAGAAATTCTCAAGAGGTCTGAGTATGCTCGATGTTGATGCCATACGTGAAGTTTTACCATCGGTAAAAAGAATCAGTCCGGAGATTTCGTTCAACTCTGTTGCAATGATGAACGGGGTCAAGTACACTGCCAAATTAGTTGGTGTCTCTAATGATTATTTCCATCTGTATAATCTTCCGCTCGTTTCCGGTGCTGTCTTTAATAATTACCAGGAGGATAATGGTATCCAGGTATGCATTATCGGGGCAAATATCAGGGCAAAATTCTTTAGCAAGATCGATCCATTAGGACAATACATAAAATTCAACGGCATCTGGCTTAAGGTTATAGGAGTGCTTCAGAAAACAAATGTCAGCCTCACGGGATTTGAGGAGAAAGGTGTTAATGTTTACAATGATAATATTTACATCCCGATCCAGACAATGCTCCTAAGGTATCAGAACAGGGCCCTTGTCAATACAAAACTGGTTTCGGAAGCCTCTTCAAATGTTATGATAATGGGCGGACCCGGAGGTATGGGCGGAATGGCAAGAATCGTCGTAAGCAGTTCCGATGCCTCTTCAGATGCTGAAACAAATTATAATCAGCTCGACAGGATCGTTGTACAGGTCAATGAAACCGAACAGCTCAATCCAAGCACCGAAATCCTCAGTCGCATGCTGACACGCCGTCATACAAATGTCAAGGACTTTGAAATAACGGTTCCCGAGCTGCTGCTGAAGCAACAACAGAGAACAAAAGATATTTTCAACATTGTGCTCGGTGCAATAGCCAGTATATCACTGATTGTAGGGGGCATCGGGATCATGAATATTATGTTTGCCTCTGTAATGGAAAGAATAAAGGAAATTGGAACCAGAATGGCCATCGGTGCCAAGAAGATGGACATAATAGTCCAGTTCCTGTCCGAAGCAGTGCTCATAAGTGTTTCCGGCGGTTTCATCGGGATATTTCTGGGAGTGGTTATGGCAAAGCTGATCGAACAGATTGCCAGCATAATGACAATTGTCTCTTTCTTTTCGGTATTTATCGCCTTCGGAGTATCAGCGGCAGTCGGAGTTATTTTTGGCTACCAGCCGGCAAAAAAAGCATCTGAAAAAGATCCAATAGAATCATTAAGATACGAATAAATCATTTAAAATGAAGAAGTTATTGTTATTATCAGCGATAGGCTTGTGTCTTTTATCGTTCCAGAAAACCTTTGCACAGGAAGTAAAAAAACTAACTCTGGATGAGGTGATGAGACTTTCCGAGGAGCAGTCGCCAAACGCCCTGATAGCCAAGCACAGGTTCCGGGCAAGCTACTGGCAATACCGGACCTTTGTGGCTCAGTACAGGCCTTCTCTAACACTTACCGGAACAACCCCGAGTTACAGTACAGCTTACGAAAAAGTCTGGAACTCAGTAACCCAAAGCTGGGATTATAGATCAACCAATACCCTTACCAATCTGGGATCACTTTCACTTTCCCAGAATATAGGATTTTCAGGCGGATCAATTTCATTAAATTCTGACCTTACCCTTTTCAACGATTTTGAAAATAAGACAAGGAAATATATTACAGCGCCCCTTACCGTCGGATTAAATCAACCCATATTCAGATACAATGCTCTGAGATGGCAGAAAAAGACTGAGCCTCTGAAATATGATGCTGCCAAGAAAACCTTCTTATCTAATATTGAAGGTGTCCATCAGCAGGCTGTTCAATACTTCTTTGGCTTAGCTCTTGCTCAGATCAATAAGCAGATTTCCGAAATGAACTTCTCGAATGCTGATACTTTATACAGAATTGCGAGAGGAAGATATGACCTTGGCACCATCGCCGAGGATGAGCTTCTCCAGATGCAGCTGTCGTGGCTGAATACCGAGACAGCACGAAAACAAGCTGAAATGAATTTACGCGACAGAGAAATACGTTTACGGTCGTTCCTGGGATTCAATGAAGGTGTCAGGATTGAACTGGAGATACCAAACAATATTCCCGCATTGCAGGTTAATTCCCAGGAAGTTCTTGACCTTGCAATGGCAAACAATCCGGAGATAGTGAACCAGCAGCTGACTCTTCTGACTGCTCAGAGTAATATGGCTCAGGCAAAGGCAGAAAAAGGGCTTAATGCAAATCTTGTTGCTTCATACGGATTACGTGATCAGGATCCTGATTTTCCGCTTGCATACAGTGATCCGGCAAAACAGCAGACAGTCAGGATAGGTTTCACAATGCCGATCCTTGACTGGGGTCTGGGCCGGGGAAGATATAAACTGGCCCAGTCGAGCTACGAACTTTCACAGGTTCAGTCAAGACAAGCGCTTGTTGACTTTGAGCAGAATCTGTTGCTTGATGTCGAGCAGTTTAACCTGCAGGCGAATCAGGTGGCAATAGCAGCCAAATCCGACACTGTTGCAATGAAACGCTATGAAGTTACTAAGCAGCGCTTCCTTATCGGTAAAATTGCTGTTCTCGACCTTCAGGATGCAGATACCAAGAAAGACCAGAACAAAAGGGCATATGTTCAGGCATTGCAGGACTACTGGAATTTTTTCTATAACATCCGAACCCTGGCTTTATTCGATTTCGTAAACAGGAAACCATTGGAATCGGATTACGAGAAACTGATACAGTAAAATTTATAATTTATTTTTTCTGTTAGGGGCGTTGCATGCAACGCCCTTACTTTTTTTATAAAAGTTTTTTTATCTTTGCGCCTCGATAACCTAATATTATTGAATACCCGGTATAAATAAAAAAAGAAACAGATGCAAAACAAAGCAGCTATTACAATTCTGGCCATTGCATTAGCACTCGTGTGTCTTTACACGCTTTCATTTACGGGTGCTACTTATAAAGTCAGAAAAGATGCCAGAGTATATGCAAAAGGTGATCTGGTTAAGCAGCATAACTATACAGATTCGATCTCCGCGTTACCAAAGGACAAATGGAGCTATCTGGGTTATACTTTCAAGGAAGTTCAGAGGAAGGAGATGAACCTCGGGCTTGACCTTAAAGGTGGAATGAACGTAATTCTTGAAGTATCGGTTGAAGATATCTTAAAAGCCCTTTCCAATTACAGCACAGATAAGACATTTACCGTGGCTTTGGCTCGTACAAAGGCTGAATATCAGAAGCAGAGCAAAAGTGATTACCTTGTATTGTTCGGCAGAGCTTTCCAGGATATTGATCCGAATGCCAAACTTGCTTCAATATTTGGAACTGTTGCACTGAGGGACAAAATCAATTTTAATTCGTCAAATGAAGAAGTACTTAAGGTTCTCGATGGTGAGGTGTCAAGTGCTATAACTAACGCATTTAATATTCTGCGTAACAGGATCGACCGGTTTGGTGTAGTGCAGCCAAATATTACCCAGATGTCCACAAAAGGAAGAATTCTGATTGAACTTCCTGGAGTGGAAGATCAAAAAAGAGTTCGTGAACTTCTTCAGGGAACAGCAAACCTTGAATTTTGGGAAACATATGAGAACGGTGAGGTTATCAACTACCTGATCGAGGCTAATAATATCCTGAAAGAAATCCAGTCGGCAGTAAAAGCCGATTCATCCTTATCAACTGCTGCATCAGTCGCAGGATTGGTGAAAGCTCCGGCCGATACTACAAAAAAGGACCAGGCGCTTGAAGAGCTGATAGGAAAGGATACAACTGCGGCCTCAGCAGGTACACGCCAGGAATTTAACCTTCAGAATCCGCTATTCGCGGTTCTCAATCCACGCGTTACAGAACAGGGACAGCCTTTGGCGTCGTCTATGATAGGTTTGGCAGCCGGCATCGATACTGTAAAAGTTAACAGGTATCTTAAAATGACCCGCATAAAAAGCCTGTTCCCGCGTGACCTGAGATTTGTATGGAGCCAGAATCCCTACAAGTACGATCCTACAAAATCACTTTATGAACTACATGCCATAAAGGTCACAACGCGAGACGGAAAAGCGCCTTTGGGTGGTAATGTAATCACAGGTGCAAGACCTACATCCGGAAGAGTAAGCTCGGAGGTCCAGGTTGATTTTACAATGAATGCAGAAGGTGCAAAAACCTGGGCAAGAATGACACGTGAGAACATTAATCGTTGCATTGCCCTGGTTCTTGACGGGTATGTCCGTTCATATCCTAAAGTTATAAATGAGATAACGGGAGGAAGCACCGAGGTTACAGGTGATTTTACACTTGAAGAAGCAACCGACCTGGCAAATATTCTGAAATCAGGTAAAATGCCTGCTCCTGCAAAAATTGTATCAGAAACTGTTGTTGGTCCTAGTCTGGGGAAAGAAGCCATTAATAAAGGTTTGATATCTTTCGTAATTTCATTTTTTATAACACTGTTTTATATGATATTCTACTATAGCCGCAGCGCAGGTACAATTGCGGATATAGGCCTTATATCAACTGTCTTCCTGATTATTGGCGTTTCTGCTTCGCTGGGAGCGATTATTACCTTCCCGGGTATTGCAGGTATGATCCTTTCAATGGCTATGTCGGTTGATGCAAACGTGCTTATCTTTGAAAGGATCCGTGAAGAGCTCCGGGCTGGCAAAGGTGTAAAACTTGCTATAGCGGATGGTTATAAGGGATCAATGTCTGCTATACTCGACTCAAACATCACAACCCTTCTGACAGGTGTCGTTCTGTACATTTTTGGTACCGGCCCGATAAAAGGGTTTGCCACAACACTGGTAATTGGTATCCTGGCATCGCTGTTCTGTTCAATTTATATTACACGTCTAATTTATGAGTGGATGCTCAAGAGAAATTTATCGCTGTCATTCTCAATTAAAATAACTGCAAATATTCTTAAAGACACCCATGTCGATTTTATGGGCATGAGGAAGATATTTTACTTTATTTCAGGTGGAATAATACTGGTATGCGTTGGTTCACTTGCAATCAGGGGACTTAATCCGGGAATCGACTTTTCAGGTGGCCGTGCTTATGTTGTACAGTTTGATCAGACGGTAAAAACAGCTGATATTGCCGAAAGACTTAAATCGGCGTTTGCGGAAGCACCACAGGTTGTAACATACGGAAATGACAGACAGGTAAGAATAACTACAAAATATAAAATAAATGATTCCAATGCTGATAATGAAATAGAAACCGCCCTCTATACCGGGTTGAAAGATTTGATTGGGAATGATTTTACAAAAGAACAATTCCTTTCAATAAACATGAGAAGTTCAGAAACTGTCGGCCCGACAATTGCAGCAGACATGAAATCAAGGGCAGTATGGGCGGTAGGAGTCTCTTTGATCATAATGTTTTTCTATATTTTCATGCGTTTCAAAAACTGGCAATACGGACTTGGCGCGCTCGCTTCACTTGCACATGACACAATAATTGTAATTGGAATCTATTCGCTTTGCTGGGGCAGGCTCTCGTTTACAATGGATGTCGATCAATCGTTCATAGCAGCAATTCTGACAATAATTGGTTATTCCGTAAACGATACTGTTGTTGTATTCGACAGGTTGAGGGAATTCCTTCCTCTTCACAGGAAACGCCCTACTGGTGAAGTTATCAATCTGGCCATGAACGATACCCTTAGCCGTACGCTGAATACAGGTATGACAACACTAATGGTACTCCTTGCAATGATATTTTTAGGTGGAGTAACACTAAGAGGATTTCTTTTTGCAATGCTAATAGGTATATTAGTCGGAACATATTCCTCCATTTTCATTGCATCATCAATTGTTTATGATGCTACAAAAAAGACTGGAATAAAGAGCTAAGATAGCCCCTTTAATTTCTACCCCCAACCACCCATTGGGGGCTTTTTCTTTTTTATCTCAGCCGGCATCATAATTCGATTGAACATATTTTTTTTAACTTTGTCACTGTTAATTGATGATTGACTGAAGAAGGATATCAAATGAGCGGACAGGAAATATTTGTTATAGTCATCGTGGCGCTGCTGCTTTTCGGAGCAGATAAGCTGCCAGAAATTGCCAGGGGCCTTGCCAAGGGAATGCGCGATTTCCGAAAAGCAACCGATGATATCAAGCGTGAATTTGAGTCAAGCACAAGCGAGATCCGGAAAGATCTCAATGATGTCACAAACACTATATCAAATGATGTCACTGATATCACACAGAATATTCAGAAGGACGTGAATGAAGTTACTGATAACCTCAAGCAGGATGTCAATGAATTTAAGAATGGCGTCAATAATGACCTGAACGAAGTAAAAGACAATCTTGAATCGGGAGTAAATGAGGTTAAGAATGACGTTAAAAAGGACATTAATGTTATTAAGGATGATGCCGGGCGTAATGCAAATGAACCTGAAAATCCATACTACAACTATAATTACACCGATTAATTAATTTCCCTGTTGAATATCCTCTTGGAAGCATTCCTCCAGAACTTTGTTTACACTCTATCCCTTAATGAACCATGATCATTACCAGAGGCATTACAAAATCATACGGAGACCTTAAGGTTCTTAAAGGGATTGATATTGAAATAAAAGCGAAGGAGGTTGTTTCAATAGTCGGGGCCAGCGGCGCAGGGAAAACGACTCTTCTTCAGATAATAGGTACACTCGATCGTCCCGACAGCGGGATGATAACTTATAACGGAACCGATGTCAGCAGGCTGAAAGGCAAATCACTTGCAGCCTTCAGGAACAGGAATATTGGATTCGTTTTCCAATTCCATCAGCTTCTCCCCGAATTCACAGCGATTGAAAATGTTTGTATCCCTGCATTCATTGCAGGTAAAAGCAAGAGTGAGGCTGAATTAAGGGCTTCAGAGATACTCGGTTTTCTCAGTCTTTCCGACAGGCTTGAACACAAACCATCAGAGCTGAGCGGCGGAGAACAGCAACGCGTTGCAGTGGCAAGAGCACTTATTAATAATCCTTCAGTGATACTCGCGGATGAGCCATCGGGAAATCTCGATTCGGAGAATAAAAACGAGCTCCATAAACTCTTTTTCAAGCTCAGGGATTCTTTCGGGCAGACCTTTGTAATTGTAACCCACGACAGGCAGCTGGCAAATATGTCGGACCGGATTCTTCAGATAAAAGACGGGCTTATTATTAATGAGTCTTAAAAGTTCATACAATGGAATACCGGTTTCTGAAGTGAGACAATTCCTGGAAGAAAAGTATCTTCAGTACAATAATCCTTCATTTATATCATCGGATCCTGTTTCAATACCACACCGGTTCTCGACCCTACGCGACCGTGAGGTTTCAGGGTTCCTTACCGCAACAATAGCCTGGGGCAGGAGGGATCTTATTTTAAGGAGCAGCAATATTCTGCTCGAAGCAATGGATAATGATCCTTATGAGTACATAATGTCGGCAGGGAGGGATGACCTTAAAAGGCTTTCCTGGTTTGTTCACAGGACCTTCAACAGTACCGACTGCATTTATTTCATAAAGGGACTTAAGCATATCTATTCCTGCTACGACTCTATGGAAGATGTTATTCAGGAAGGAATGAGGGGAATGGGAAGTCTGAAGGAGGGAATATCGCACTTCCGGGATTGTTTTTTTGCTGAAGTCCATGAATCAAGGACCGAAAAGCATTTTGCTGATATCAAGCGGGGATCGGCAGGTAAGCGAATAAACATGTTTCTCAGGTGGATGGTCAGGAAAGACAATTGTGGTGTCGATTTTGGAATGTGGAAAAAGATTGATCAATCAGCCCTATTTATTCCGCTTGACCTGCATTCGGGCAACACCGCCAGAAAACTTGGCCTGCTGACGAGGAAGATTAACGACTGGAAGGCTGTTGAGGAATTAACTGCAGTGCTTCGTGAATTTGATCCTGCCGATCCTGTTAAATACGACTTCGCCCTTTTCGGTCTGGGAGTTAACGAAAAATTCTGAGTGATCCTTAAATGGGCAATAACTATTTTAATTTCAAGCAGTTTACTGTCTGGCAGGAAAAATCAGCATTTAAAGTGGGAACCGATGGTGTCATCCTGGGCGCATATGCTGACATTGCTGAAGCTAAGAGGATCCTTGATATCGGCACAGGAACTGGACTGATCGCACTTATGCTTGCACAGAGATGTAATGCGGAAATCGTTGCAATTGAGCCTGATCCGGAATCGTTTCTGGAGGCGTCGGAGAACTTCAGAAAGAGCCATTGGTCAGACAGGATCAGTGTTGTGAACTGCTTGCTTCAGGAGTATTCTTACGATGACCGGGACTTTGATCTGATTGTCACCAATCCTCCCTATTTCATCGATTCACTAAAAAATCCCGACCTGGCAAAGTCGAATGCCAGGCACAATGAAAGCCTTAATCATGCCGATATACTTTCGGGTGTAAGAAGGCTGCTCCGGGAAGACGGGAAACTATATATAATACTGCCCTACCCTGAAGGAAGTGTTTTTATAGCTGAAGCCCGGGAGTATGGATTTTACTGTAACAGAATACTTAAGGTCAAGCCGGTTCCGACAGCTGATATAATAAGGCTGGTCCTTGGTTTCAGCCGGACCAGGACAATTGCCAGTGAAAAATTTCTCACAATCGAAAAAGGAAAGCGGCACGAGTTCACGGAAGAGTATTTAAACCTTACCAGGGAGTTCTACCTGAAATTTTGACCCCCCAACCCCCCTGAAGGGGGGCTAATCAGCGAATAATATTTTACACGCTGGCGCGGATTTGGCTTCGCCGAGCTCGCAAAGGAAGTTTTTATCGCAGCTAAAGCTGATTTGCCTTCAGTGTTCTTTGCTCGGTTGCAATCCGTGCTAGCATATTTCCTTACTGGATCATCTCGCTTTCCGGAAGACCGTATTCCTCCTTCATTTCGATGCCGAGAGATTTTAGTTCCCTGATAATCGGATTGTAGATCTCCGGAACTACCGGCCTGAAAACACCATTAAGGTTAATCTTCCCTTCAAGGATCAATCGGACAGCAATCGATGCCGGAAGGGCAACCGTCCTGGCAACTGCCGTGTTGGTGGAAGCCGATCCATAGTCGAGCATCGACGATTTGATCACTTCCTTTTTACCATCGGGATATTTTGCAAGAAACAGATGTTGCATAACAACCATATCACGGTCATGTTCACCTAATGGCATCTTACCGATCATTCTGTTTGCAGTAATTTCAAATGGCGATGTTTTGCCCAGATTCATTTGTTCATTGCTGAAGAATCCCAGCCATTCGAGTGATTCCATTGCTGCTGAATGTTCTGAAATACCCAGTTTATGTGCAATATTTTTCCTTAGATTGGTTGTGCCCGTTCCGGCTCTCTCGGCAAGAAAACCGGCATAGTCCCTGCCGGTATAATCGTTAATGGTGTCATCCAGCATGTTAAGGTGTTTCATTGCATCAAGCGTTTCGCACCATCCCTTGAAGCGGAAGGTCCCCCGGTACATTGTGGAAGCCTCATGAATGCCATAAATATCAATATAGCTTGTGGAATCCCTGTTGGGATAAACTTCCATTTCTCCCACTCCCGGGAAGCTATAGGTAAAAGTATCTTTAAACAAGTTCAAAGTTTCGATTGAGACTTTTTGCCCTTTCTTTAAATAGAGAGCGCTGTTCTTTCCTGCCAGGACAACTCCCTTCGGGCTCCATGAGAATTTATACTTTAATGGATTATCGGCTGCCTCAGGAGCCGGAAGCGCGCCGCAAAGGGAATAAAACTCCTCAATCCTGCCTTTTTCCCCATGAACATGATCAATGATCTTCATTGCTGTCATGTGATCAATTCCGGGATCGAGACCTACCTCGCTGAGCAGGATCACTCCCGCTTTTTTTGCAGCTTTATCGAGCGCCTGCATCTCAGGTTGAACATAAGATGTTGTAACCAGTGGCTTTCCGCATTTTACACACGCTTTAGCTACCAGTGTATGATAGCGGTAAGGAAGGAAAGAAACTGCTATATCATGTTCATTTACAAGTTTTTCCAGTGTTCCTGTTTCATCTGTTGACCACCGCATGGATGAGCCGGCAGGATGGCCTTTTATCATCCTGTCAGCTTTTTCTTTGGTGGTAGTTGCAATCATTACACCATAATTGTTTTCAAGCAGGAATTCTACCATTGGCTTAACAACCAGACCTGCACCAAGAATCAAAACCTTCTTCATTACCAATACTCTATTAATTTCTTTGAGTTCCAAGTTAAAGATAAAAGGACTTATAAAACATGACTTTTGATTTCTCTTTAATCTCTCTGTGTTTGTAGCCCCCAACTCCCTGCCTGCCGGCCTTGCTCTGCCGAAGCGGCTACGCGAAGGCGATGCAAGCAGGGATTCAGGGGCAAAAAAATTCACAAAGTTCCACAGAGGTTTGGCAGAGATCCACGGAGGAGAAAAATTTAATTTATCTTTGTTAATAGGCAATTATTTTAAAAGACTGGCATTATTCAATTCGCATTCTCCAAATGTCTGATGTTCAAAAATATGTTGAGACTCCGCTGATGAAGCAGTACTACAATGTCAAGGCAAAACATCCTGATGCAATACTGCTTTTCCGGGTAGGGGATTTTTATGAGACATTCGGAGAGGATGCAATAAAAGCTTCCGATATCCTTGGTATCACTCTTACCCGGAGGGCTAATGGTTCTGCATCGTTTGTCGAGCTCGCAGGTTTTCCGTACCATGCAATTGATACCTACCTGCCAAAACTTGTCAGAGCCGGACAAAGAGTTGCTATCTGTGAACAGCTTGAAGATCCGAAGCTTGCAAAAAAAATAGTCAGGAGGGGTATCACCGAGCTAATCACTCCGGGAGTTTCTCTGAATGAAAATGTTCTGAATCATAAGGAAAACAATTTTCTTGCAGCTGTTCATATTGACAAGAAAATCGCAGGGGCTGCATTCCTTGATATTTCAACCGGAGAGTTCCTTGCCTCGGAAGGTACCTTGGAGTATATAGATCAGATATTGAACAACTTCCAGCCAAAGGAAGTGCTTTATGAGAAAAAAAAGAACGAACTGTTCATTGAAACATTCGGATCAAAATTTTATACATATAAGCTCGACGACTGGATTTTTACACCCGAAGCAGCAAATGACAGGCTTCTGAAACAGTTTGAAACCAGTTCTTTAAAGGGATTCGGCGTACAGAGTCTTGCATTTGGGATCATAGCTGCGGGAGCGATCCTATATTATCTCGATATTACCCAACATGCACAGCTTAGTCATATTACCAGTCTGACAAGAATTGATGAAGACAGATACGTCTGGCTGGATAAATTCACGATCAGGAATCTCGAATTATTCCATTCACCTTACGAAGGAGCCCGGACGCTCATTGATGTAATTGACCGTGCAATCTCACCAATGGGAGGGCGATTGTTGAAAAGGTGGATCTCCCTCCCACTGAAGGATATTCAACCAATTAATGACAGGCTTGACATTGTCAGCTATTTCGTTGACAATCCTTTGTTTATGAAGGAGGTGGAAGCGCTTCTGAGACAGGTAGGCGACCTTGAACGTCTGATATCAAAGGTCGCTGTAAACAGGATTAATCCCCGCGAAGTTGTCCAGCTGAAGAGGGCTCTTAAGGCAATCGAACCCCTGAGGGATCTGTGTATCAATAGCCTCTGTCAGCCTTTGAAAGTCCTTGGCGAACAGCTGAATCCCTGCAAATCCATATCAGAAAAAATTGAAAAGGAACTGAATAATGATCCTCCTGTTCAGCTTGTAAGGGGGAAGGTAATTTCCCCGGGAGTATCGGAGGAACTTGATGAATTAAGGGCTATACTTTACAACGGAAAGGATTATCTGGCTGATCTGCAGGCACGTGAAAGCCAAAGGACAGGAATATCTTCTCTTAAGATCAGCTTTAATAATGTTTTCGGGTATTATATAGAGGTGAGAAATACACACAAGGATAAGGTGCCGCCGGAATGGATAAGGAAACAGACACTAGTCAATGCTGAGCGTTACATTACAGAGGAGCTTAAAGAGTACGAGAATAAGATCCTGGGAGCTGAGGAGAAGATTATTGGTCTGGAAACAAAATTATTCAACGATCTGGTTTTCGCAATACTTGAATACATTCCACCCGTTCAGCTTGATTCTTCGCTTATTGCACGTCTCGATTGCCTGCATTCGTTTGCTGTTATTTCTACAGAAAACAATTATGTCCGTCCGTTAATAAATGATTCTTTAAACCTGGATATCAAAGACGGGCGTCATCCTGTAATTGAGAAGCAGCTGCCTGCAGGTGAGTCATATATCCCTAATGATCTGGTCCTTGACACCGAGGACCAGCAGATCATAATCCTGACAGGGCCCAATATGTCGGGAAAATCTGCGCTGCTACGGCAAACAGCGCTCATTGTGCTGATGGCCCAGATGGGGTGTTTTGTCCCGGCGAGTGAAGCTAAAATCGGGATCGTCGATAAGATCTTCACACGAGTCGGAGCCTCCGATAACATCAGTCTCGGTGAATCGACATTCATGGTTGAGATGAATGAAACAGCAAGTATCCTGAATAATCTTTCAGACCGCAGCCTGATCCTGCTTGATGAAATAGGAAGAGGCACCAGCACCTATGACGGCATCTCCATAGCATGGGCGATGGTCGAGTTCCTTCATGAGAACAGGCACAAGGCAAAGACTCTGTTTGCCACTCATTATCATGAGCTTAATGAGATGGAGACCTCCTTTTCGCGGGTAAGGAACTATAATGTTTCTATCAAGGAATTCAATAATAAGGTGATCTTTCTCAGGAAGCTTAAAAGAGGAGGCAGCGAACACAGTTTTGGCATTCATGTGGCAAGGATGGCCGGTATGCCCAGAAGTGTTGTATCGCGTGCCGATGAGATTCTTAAGGAACTTGAACAGAGTCATGAGAAGCAGGAACTGACCAAACCAATTGCCGGTCTTGCAGATCACAGGGAAGGCATGCAGCTCAGCATTTTTCAGCTTGATGATCCTGTGCTCAAACAGATCCGCGATGAAATACTGGATCTCGACATTGATAATCTTACTCCCGTTGAAGCATTGAACAAGCTTTACAACATCAGGAAACTGCTCCGGTAACATATCCGGAATAAGTCTCTTATGTCAACAGAACAAAACTAATGCTCCCGTCCATGGTTTCAGTTATCATTCCCGCTCTAAATGAAGAAAAAACAATCAGGCAGGTATTAAATCTTGTCATCAAATCTCCGGTTGTGGATGATATCCTGGTCATTGATGATAAATCGGGTGATAATACAATAAAGCAATCAAGACTACCAAAAGTAAGGATATATACAAGCCCCAAAATAGGTAAAGGCGCATCAATGAGAGACGGGATGCTTCTGGCAAAGAATGAAGTTATTGTTTACCTCGATGCGGACATCCTTACATATCCCGAAAATATCGTGGAATTGTTGTCTGAACCGATCCTGAAGGGGGAAGCTGATTTTGTAAAATCACGATTTATCCGTCAGGCTGGAAGAGTGACCGAACTGGTAGCGAAACCCCTGCTAAGTATTCTCTTCCCTGACCTTACAAGGTATGATCAGCCCTTAAGCGGCATGATAGGCTGTAAAAAGAGCCTGCTTATGAAAATTGATTTTGAGAACGATTACGGTGTCGATATAGGGATCCTCCTGGATATGTATTCAATGAAGGCACGGATAATGGAAGTAAACATCGGCTATATTGAGAACAGGATGCAACCCTGGGAACAGCTGGCAAGGATGTCGAGGGAAGTGTCAAGATCAATACTAAAGCGTACCAAAAATATCGAGGTAAGGAATCTGGAAAACCTTGAGAATATCAGCATCATCAGGACCCAGATGGAATATGCTATCAGGGAGAGTCTTCTCGGATTGAATAAAATGATCCTTTTTGATATGGACAATACCATTTTGGACAGGAGTTTCGTAACCACGGCCGCCGAAATATTCAATTTCAGGGAGGACCTGATCAAGATCGTAACTGAAGATCATAATCCATTTACAAGGACAAAATCAATAGCACGTTTGTTAAAAAACAAATCGTTCAATGAGATTCTCGAGGTTGCAGATAGCATTAAAGTTGTAGATGATGCTATGTTTGTGATCCGTGAATTGAAGAAACGAGGATACATCTGCGGGATTCTCAGCGACAGCTATGATGTTGTTACCAATCATATTAAAATCAAGCTGAAAATGGATTTCTCAATTGCCAATGAGCTTCAGTTCTCCAGAAGCATTGCAACTGGCGAGGTCCATGTTCCTTCCCAGTTCATCAGGAACAAAAACAGCAAATGCAATCACGATTACTGCAAATCGAATGTTCTACACCACCTTTCTGAAAACTATAAGATCGACATAAAAAACATTATCTCAATTGGCGACAGCGAGAATGACATCTGCCTTATTAAGCAAAGTGGAATAGGTATAGCTTTCTGCTCAGAAAACAAGTATGTAAATATGGTGGCTGACAAGATTATCTCAGAGAAGAGCTTTGCGCAGATTCTTGAAATTGCTCCCTGATTCTTTTTATCGGTTGCGGATCATTAAAATTATTTTTGCACCTTTACCGCATCTTAAAAAAACATAATAATCATGAAACTCCTTACATATTTTATCCTAGGTTCAATCCTGCTTTTATCATCGTGTTCCGGTACAAATAAATGGTTCAGTTCAGGGTCAAAAAGAAAGGACAACACTGATGTAAAAGGAACATCAATTAATAGAACCCTTATGCCTGCAACTCCGATAAAGGAAGTGGAAGAAAAGCTTGTTCCGAATAATGAAAAGATGCCTGATACCCACAGATACTTCGTAATAATCGGAAGTTTCAAAAGTCCTGCGAATGCAAGAAAATACCTGTCACAGATCAGGAGAGACGGTTTTGTTTCCGGAGGTTCTAAAGAATGAAGCCGGACTTTACCGTGTGTCCGTCTAGGCAACCGACGATATTACAGAAGCAAGGAATGAGGTAAGAAGGATCTGGTCAGGATTCACAAAGTATTCCGACGCCTGGATGCTTATCAGCAAACCTCAATAATCACGCAAATCCCTTTTAAGGGAGGAATAAATTCATTAAATTACATTCCTGCTTTACTACAGGTAATTTATATCCAGGCATTAGGCAATATTTTTTTTAAAAGTGAAATAGTACCTGTTGTAAAGCTCTCTGTTGAAAAAAAGGAAGAGGTATCTTCCTGAGGAAAGAATACCTTTAAGGCATGATAAACTTAACAGTTTTCTGATCCGTTTAAACTATTTATCATCCATTTTAATGTTTTAACTATGAAGAATACAATCAGCATTCTAACCTGTCTCTCATTTGTAATGGCACTCCCGGCTTTTTCACAATCCGGCACGGTGAAACAGGTGAAACTGACTCAATTTGAATTGCAGTCATCCTCCGTGGTTTCGGAAGCCGGCGAAGAATTATCATTACCGGATTATAAATCAAAGGTGTACTGGTTCCCGGTGAAGGTACCATCGACGGTACTATCAGGCCTTGTGGCAAACGGAGTTTATCCCGATCCCAATTACGGCATGAACAATATGCTTATACCGGATGCTTCGGATGAATTCAATAAAAAATACAAGCTTGAACAATACAGCTATCTTCCCAATGATCCCAACCCGTGGAAAAAGCCATACTGGTACCGGACAACATTTGAGGTGCCTTCAACAGATAAGGGACAGCGTTTCCAGCTGGTATTCAAAGGCATAAATTACCGGGCTGGTGTGTGGGTAAATGGTATTCAGATTGCTGATTCCACACAGATGGCCGGAATGTTTGCTCAGTATAGTCTCGATGTCACCAAGCTTATAAAGGCAGGTTCAAAAAATGCACTTGCCGTAAAAATCTATCCGCTCGATTATCCCGGATTGCCTTCGACAGAACAACTTGAAGCGCTTGGAGATTTTTATCCCAATGGCGGACCCACAGGCGATATCGGTAAAAATGTTACAATGCTATGTTCAGTAGGGTGGGACTGGGTTCCACCTGTCCGCGACCGGAATATTGGAATATGGCTGCCAATTTATCTCAGGACCACCGGTGGAGTTACTATAGGTAATCCAAAAATAACAACTGAATTTTCGGGAGAGCAGGATACATCTGCAGCAAAACTCTCACTGAGCCTGACATTATTCAATCATTCAGCGTGCCAATGATGCAGGCCGGCTTACTGTAAGTATTTCACCGGAAAACTTTAAAGGGAAGTCAATTCAGTTTACAAGAAATGTGATTGTGGGTCAGAATAATTCAAATGTTATTGAACTGAATGCAGCAAATTCTAAAGAACTCAACATTCTTAAGCCCGCAGTCTGGTGGCCGAACGGGTATGGAAAACCAAACCTTTACAGGATCAGGTTGCAGTATAGCAGCGGTTCAGCCATTTCGGACGACACAACCTTTTTATTTGGCATCAGAACTGTCGCTTCAAAGGCTGTTGATGTTAAAGGAAGCTGGAGGCGTGATTTTTACGTGAACGGCAGGAAAGTACACATTACCGGCGGAGCATGGGTCCCTGATTTTATGCTTAACCGCGATTCGCTGAGATATGATTATGAAATGAGGCTTTGCCGCAATGCAAACATAAACCTGGTAAGGATATGGGGAGGAGGAGTAACTCCCTGTGACGAGTTCTTTGAAGCTGCCGACAGATACGGATTAATGGTCTGGTCCGATTTCTGGATAACAGGCGACACCCAGGGGGAATTCAAAGGATCTCCTGAGTGGCCATTTGAGAGTGAAGTTTTCAAAAAGAATGTGACAAGTACAATACTGAGGATAAGAAACCATCCAAGCCTGCTGGTTTGGACGGGAGGCAATGAGGGCCATGCACGCAGGGAACTGTATGATTTTATGAGGAACAGTATTATCTCCCTCGATGGTTCAAGACCATTCATCCCCAGCTCCTCCGGATTTGCAAAGCTTCCTGAGGGCTGGCCCGGTTCATGGCCCGACAATCTTCCAGGGGGCGTTTACAGCGGCGGTCCTTATACCTGGCAGGATCCGAAAAGTACTTATAACAGGGCAATTGCCGGGCGTGACTGGGTTTTCAAGGATGAGACCGGACTTACCCTCAATGCAGCCCTTTAACATCATGCCTCAAATAGTCCCGGACCTTGTCTGGGATAAAACTCTGCCTTTCCCTTTAAACCATACGTGGGGTTATCATGATGCCTGTTCGGGGAATGGACACTGGGAGCAATACTACAGGGAAATGGTTAAACGCTACGGAGAGCCGGAAAGCATGGAAGACTTCTGCAACAAAATGCAGCTAATGAATGCCATCGGTTACCAGGGAATATTTGAAGCTGCAGGGCATAAGCTGAATGACATAGGCGGCGTTATGCTTTGGAAAATTAATGCCGCTTTCCCGAGTGTTGTATGGCAGGTTTATGACTGGTTCCTTATGCCCAACGCAGGGTATTATTTCATGCAAAACGCGTGTGAACCGGTTCATATTCAGCTGAATCCGGTAGATAAAAAGGTAACTGTCCTCAACAGGACTTATAAGCCAGTTTCAAACCTGATTGCCATAGCTGATGTTTACAACCTTGAATCAAAATCAATATTCCATGAATCATCTGATGTAAACCTCGGACCTACCGATGTTAAGGAGTCAATCTCCCTCGATAAGGTTCTTGAAGGATCAAAAGGGGTAACATTCATTGTGCTCCGGATAAAGGATCGTTCGGGCAAAGTGATCTCGCATAATACTTATTGGATTGCATCGGATGGTGATTACAAGCCACTGAACAAAATGGAAATAACCTCAGTGAATGCAAGTATCCTTAAGACTGAAAACAGCAAGGTCAATGATAAGTGGACAGTACGGATCACAAACTCCTCCGATAAAATCGCATTTTTCATACGACCGCAGGTAATGGCCGGTGGAAAAGAAGTGCTTCCCAGTTTCTGGTCAGAAAGTTATTTCACGCTGGCACCATACGAAAGCATAACTATTAATGTAACCTGCCCTCTGGCAAGCCTGGGCAATTCAGTTCGTTCTCTGAAAGTAACTGGTTGGAATGTGGAGGAAAGGAGTTACTTCTGAAATTTTTATCAGCCACGGAGTCGCACAGAGTTTTAACGGAGTCTTACTATTTTTTGTATTACCTGCTTTACTCCGTGTATTTCACGGTGAAACTTCGTGTAACACCGTGGTTAAATGATTTATAAAATATTATGCTAAAAGCTTTTACAAACGCCACTATCTATACGGGTAGTGAAAAAATAACTGGAAAAGCAGTTCTGATAAACGATAACAGGATTGAAGCCCTAATTGATTCTAAATCAGTTCCGGAAGATACCACGGTAATCGATTGCGGGAACAATTGCCTGGCTCCGGGTCTCATCGACCTCCAAATTGCAGGAGGTGGTGGTTATCTTTTTTCATCCAGCCCGACAGCAGAAGCATTGAGGGCAATTACCAAAAGCATAACAGATAGCGGTACAACAGGTTTTCTTATTGCTATGCCAACAAATACGCCTGAGGTATATCATGAAGTTATACGCATTGTGAAAGAGAATCCTCATCCTGCGGTACTTGGGCTGCATTTTGAAGGACCTTACATAAGCACTTCGAGGAGAGGGGCGCATATGAAGAACTACATTAAACCTCCTGAACCTGAGGAAATTAAAGCTTTGCTGGCGGAAGCCGGCGGAGTAATTAAAATGATGACAGTGGCACCGGAAGTCTGCAACCGCGATATCATTAAATTATTGATTGACAATGGTGTTGTGGTGGCTGCCGGTCACAGTAATGCGACATTTAGTGAAGCTATGAAAGGTTATGAATGGGGGATCTCCACCACCACCCATTTGTTCAATGCCATGTCGCAAATGCATCATCGTGATCCCGGACTGCCCGGAGCCGCATTCCAGAGTGAGAAGGCTTTTGCAAGCATAATAGTTGACGGATTGCATGTCAATTACAATGTTGTATCAATTGCCAGGAAACTAATGAAGGAAAGGTTATTCCTTATATCGGATGCAGTTGAGCAGAATCTGAAAGGAGTATATCAGCATGTCCGCCAGACCGACCGTTTTACCTTGCCTGATGGTACATTGTCGGGGTCCCTGCTTACAATGTTGAAAGCTGTGAAAAATAGTGTCGAGCATGTTGGGATATCTTTGGATGAGGCCCTGAGAATGGCGTCTGCGTATCCTGCGAGGTTAATGAAAATGCATGACAAGGGCAGAATCGAAAAAGGATATAAAGCTGATCTTGTACTTTTTAATAAAGACTATGAAGTCAGGATGGTGTGTATTGATGGAGAAATCAAATCATTTTAGCATATATTACGGGATCATCTTCCTCCTAATTCTTGCAGTCTCCTGCAAAGGAAGCAATCTTACAATTACATCATTCGGTGCCGTTATCCGTGGAGACACAACTGAAAAGAATATCGCAATGGTCTTTACCGGTGATGAATTTGCTGACGGAGGCGATTTCATTGCAAATACATTAAAAGAAGAGAAAATAGAGGCCTCGTTTTTTCTGACTGGTGATTTTTACCGCAACAGGGAATTCGGACCTGTAATTAAGAAATTAATAGAGAATAGCAATTATCTTGGTTCTCATTCGGACAAGCATTTACTCTATTGTGACTGGACAAAAAGAGATTCTCTCCTGGTTACCAGGCAAGAGTTTTTAAAAGATATTCAGGATTCATATGCTGAATTGAAAAAGTTCGGGATCACTTCCTTACAAGCACATTATTTTCTGCCGCCTTATGAATGGTACAATGATTCCATTGCAACCTGGACCCGGCAGTCAGGATTGCAGCTTGTTAACTTCACCCCCGGCACCGGAAGCAATGCGGATTATTCTTATCCTGAAATGGGGAAGAGGTACGTTGACAGCAAGACAATCTACAATTCAATCCTGACTTTCGAACATGAGTCCTCTGGCGGCCTTAACGGTTTTATACTTCTTGTTCATATCGGTACAGATCCCCGTCGGACCGATAAGTTTTATTTTTACCTTCCCAGTCTGATTAAAGAACTTAAGGATCGCGGTTATCAATTTGTCAGAGTAGATGAGTTTTGAATTGAAGTTGCTTGTTACTGGTTACTGGTTCCTGGTTCCTGGTTGTTAAGAAAACAAGCAACTAGCAACAAGCAACCAGCAACATTAATACTGATTAAAACCAAGTTGACTAGATGTCTATTTTAGGAATTGATCTGGGAGGTACAAAGCTGGCTGCAGCCTTGTTCAATGAGGAAGGGAAAATATTGTTCCGCGATAAGGCTAACTTAGGTAACCGTCAGGGGCCTGAAGTTGGTAAGCTTATTACCGATAAGATTCTGGTTATGATAAGGTCAGCTGAAAAGCAAAGGGACAAAGTCAAATCGATCGGCCTGTCTGTTCCCGGCATCAGCAATTCCGGACAGGAATACTGTATGGGCACCCAATATTCCGGGATGGACTGAATATCCTCTGCTTGCCGAGGTGAAGGGCATCTCAGAAAAAATACCGGTTGTTATCGACAGCGACAGGGCATGTTATGTTCTTGGAGAATCATGGCAGGGGAATGCAAAAGGTTGCAGGGACGTTATTTTTCTTTCAGTTGGAACCGGGATCGGAGCAGGTATTCTTGCAGATGGTAAAATTCTTCGAGGAAGTAATGATATTGCAGGCGCTATAGGATGGATGGCCCTTTCCCGACCCTTTGAAAACAAATATACTGATTGCGGATGCTTTGAATACTACGCCTCAGGAAGAGGAATAGCCGGAATAGCAGCGAACCTGATAAAGGAGGATAAATCATATAATGGCGAGCTTAAGAAGAAAGCCATAGCAGCGATCAACCCGAATGATGTATTCGCAGCTTATGAAAATAGCGACCTGCTGGCTTTGAAAGTTGTGCGGCAATGTATAGAATTCTGGGGTATGGCCGTAGCAAACCTTGTAAGCCTTTTCAATCCCGAAAAGATTATTTTCGGAGGGGGAGTGTTCGGACCAGCAGTGAAATTAATACCTTTAATCAGGCAGGAAGCCGAAAAATGGGCACAGCCAATAAGCATTAAAAAGGTAACAATTGAATCATCAGGGCTTGAGGGCGATGCAGGAGTGTACGGAGCAGCATACCTGGCTTTAAAGAACTTACTATGATTAACATGAACTATAAGCCGGATGTATAATAAAAAACTGGTTTTCTGGTCCGCCTGCCTTGGAATGCTCCTGTTCGGAATAGCGCTTATTTCGCTGGGATCTCTTGCACCGGACCTTAAAGAAAAACTTCATCTTGGTGAAATAGACGCAGGGGCAATGTTTTCTGTTTTGCCTTTTGGGGTTCTGGTAGGATCATTACTGTTTGGCCCAATAGTCGACAGGTTTGGATATAAAGTCCTTCTCTCAGTTTCCTGTGGTTTCTTATCAGCAGGATTCGGAGGCATTGCAATTGCAGAGGATGCAGGGTCTCCTTAAAGTTTACATTTTTCTTATCGGACTGGGTGGTGGAGCGGTGAACGGGGCAACAAATGCCATGGTTTCTGATATAAGCGAAATTGGCAAGGGAGCCAACCTGAGCCTGCTGGGAGTCTTTTTCGGGATCGGAGCGCTTGGGATGCCTTTGATCCTCGGAATTCTTGAAGCCAGCCTTAGTTTTGAAACCATAATTGCTGCAGTTGGACTGCTCTCATTAACTGTTGCAATTTTGTTCCTGCTTATTAAACTGCCGCCTCCAAAACAGTTGCAGGGATTCCCTCTTGTAAAAAGTAAAGCATTTTTCAGGGATAAACTGCTTCTTCTGATTGCGTTCTTCCTGTTCTTTCAAAGCAGTTTTGAAGGAATTATCAACAACTGGACGACAACCTATCTCATAAGCCAGCATTCAGCCCAACAAAGCAGTGCCCTTTATGCCCTCTCGTTGTTCGTCGCAGGTATGGCAATTATGAGGTTATTCACGGGTACCTTACTGAGGCATATTCCGGTAAGGAAGATCCTGATTGCATCATTTGTAATGATCCTGATTGGTTTGCTCCTCATAGAAACCGGCGTTTCACTTACAATAGTCATGACTGGTTTGTTTCTTCTGGGTGCCGGCCTGGCAGGAGGCTTTCCTGTTATGCTTGGGTTTGTCGGGGAAATGTATTCGGATATTTCGGGAACTGCATTCAGCTTTGTTTTATTCATTGCGCTCATTGGCAATATGCTGGTAAATTATGGAATGGGAATCATTTCCGAGAAGTTTGGAATAAGCCACCTGGTTACTGTGGCTTTTGCAGAAACGGTAATAATGATCATACTATGCCTGATCATTTTAAAAAGAATTAATCCGGATCAGGGCTTTAGCCCTTAATGCTTCTTTAAAAAATAAAGTTATGATGTTAGCAAAACAATGGCTCGAAAACGCCCGGGAAATTATGACCCGGATTGAGGAAACTCAGACAGAAAATATTAGAAAAGCGGCGGAATTAATGGCAGATACAATTGAATGCAACCGCTGGGTTCATACCTTTGGATGCGGACATGCCACTCTGCCAATAGAAGAAATGTATCCAAGGATCGGCGGATTCGTGGGATTTCATCCAATGATTGAATTGCCTCTCACTTTTTTTACCCGTATTACAGGTGAAATGGGAGTTCATCAGTTTGTTTTCCTTGAGCGGGTTGAAGGATACGGGAAAGAGATTATGAAAAGCTATGATTTTGATAAAAGAGATATCATGTGGCTTTTTTCTCATTCAGGCATTAATAATGTCAATATAGATATTGCTCTGGAAGCCAAACGACTGGGTATGAAGGTTATTGTCTTTGGAGCTGCAGCCTCAGCGAAAGGCAAAAAAACAAGGCATTCATCGGGAAAAACAATTTTCGATATTGCCGATCTCGTCGTCGATACATGTGCTCCGCTTGAGGATGCTTCCGTGACGCTTAAGAACCATCCCGACAAAATAGGCCCTGTATCTACAATGGCGTTTATTACCTGCGTCTGGATGACTATTACCACAGTTGCCGAGATACTGGCTGACAGGGGTGTGAAGCTGTATATTCATCCGTCGCACAACATGACGGGTGATGGAACAGCAAGGCAGCGGCTTGATGAAGCTCTGGCAGAATACAAGCGGAGGATTGTAGGAGTTTAAAGAAAATCAATAACACGACAATACTAACCTAAATATTAAAATACATGAGAAAACACTTTTACCTGCTTCTTCTTCTGATTCCGCTTAATCTGTCGGGTCAGCAGGATAATAGTCCTGTTGCGGGAGTAAGCGACAGAAGAGTTGAGATCTATGGCTTTAAAAATGCCCGTGTGGTGGTTGATTATCAGACCACTCTTGAGAATGCAGACATTCTTGTTTCTGAAGGAAGGATACAGGCAGTCGGACAGAACCTTTCATTCCCTGAAGGCACTGTCATTATTGATCTGACTGGCAAAACGGTTTATCCATCACTTGTTGATGCATATGCAGGTAATTATGGGATAAAGACCCAGGCCCAGCCTGCGGATGCTAATCCTTTTGCAGCTTTTATCGTCCAGCAGCAGGGCGGCAGGCAGGGCTCTGTCCCGACCACTGAGCCCAGGATTGCTGATTACTGGAATGATGGCATAAACGCATCATATGATGTTTCAAGCGAGTTTATACCTGATACGAAAACGGCAGGCGAGTACCGCCAGGCAGGATTTGGCGCTGTTGTCACCTTCAGGACTGACGGTATTGCCCGGGGAACCTCAGCGCTTGTCACAACCGGTGAGGGGAAGGCAAACAGCGTTCTTATAAAGAACAAAACAACCGCAAACTATACACTGGGCAGGTCACGATCGCTGGATATTTATCCTGCTTCACAATTTGGAATCATTGCATTGCTGAGGCAGGTAAACTATGATGCCCAATGGTACAAACAGCTCCCTCCCGGATATTTTCATGACAATGGACTTGAAGCTTATACTTCAAATCTTGCCCTTCCGCAGGTTTTCGAGGTAACCAATAAACTTGAGGTGATGCGGGCTGACAGAATCGGAAAAGAATTTGGCATCAGCTATATAATCAAAGGGGGAGGGGATGAATACCAGGCTTTGGATGAAATAAAAAAGGCAGGCAACAAACTTATAATCCCTGTAAACTTCCCCGAAGCTCCGGATGTAAAGGATCCATATGATGCTGCAACTGTATCGTATGGAACCCTTAAACATTATGAACTTGCCCCTTCAAACCTGGCGAAGGTTTCTGAAGCAGGACTCATCTTCGCTATTACATCATCTGACCTGAGGCAGCGCACGCTTTCCTTACCAACCTTCGCAAGGCGGTCAAATACGGACTTCCCGAAGCTGAAGCTCTTAAAGCGCTGACAACCACACCAGCATCCCTGATAGGCGCCGGTGACCTTGTTGGGGCAATAAAAAAGAACATGATTGCCAACCTTCTCATAACCTCAGGAAATATTTTCAACGATGATTGTGTAATCTATGAGAATTGGATACAGGGTGTTCCTTACAGGTTTGTTGACCTGAGGATCAGGGATTTAAGAGGCACATATGATCTTACTGTCGATACTGTTAAATTCAAATTGGTTTTGTCCGGAACATTTGATAAACCAACTGTTAAGCTTACTTATGATACTATTCAGGTCAGAGGTGCCACATTTACAACTGACAAGGACCTTGTAAGCATAACGTTTGAAAGATCACGTGCCAGGTTCAGGCTTACCGGTTATTCCTCAGGAAAAGATCTTGAGGGCAGGGGACAGCTTGATAACGGAAAATGGATCAGCTGGAAAGCCGCATACAACAGCCCGGCCACTGAGCCTGACCAACGGAAGAGACCTTCACCTCCGGTTCCTGCCTTGGGCAAGATCATTCACCCGTTTACTGCTTATGGCCGGACTGAGCTTCCCATTCAGGAAGATGTCCTTTTTAAAAATGCCACTGTTTGGACCAATGAAAAAGAGGGCAATCTTCTGAATACAGATGTTCTGGTACAGAAAGGGCAAGATAGCGAAAATCGGAAAAAACCTTTCAGCCGGCGGACGTTAAGGTCATTGATGCTACCGGAATGCATCTTACCTCCGGGTCTGATAGATGAACATTCCCATATTGCTCTTGATGCCACCAATGAAATGGGACAGGCCATCACTTCTGAAGTCAGGGCAGGTGATGTTGTTGATCCGGAGGATATGTCCATTTACAGGCAGCTTGCCGGGGGCGTCACTGCGGCTCACATTCTGCATGGATCAGCAAATCCCATCGGAGGACAGTCGATAATAATCAAACACAGGTGGGGCCTTCCGGCTGAGGAGCTGAAAATTGCCAACCAGCCCGGTTTCCTGAAACATGCCCTTGGTGAGAACGTCAAGCGTTCAGCCAGCCGGTATCCTAATACAAGGATGGGAGCGGAACAGATTATCAGGGATGCTTACCAGAGGGCAGTCGATTATAACAATAAGTGGAAGTCCTGGAATGCCCTTAAGCCTGCAGACCGGGTTGGTAAAATACCTCCCAGACGCGATCTTGAGCTTGATGCTCTTGTTGATGTGCTGGAAAAACGGAGCTTTATTACCTGTCATACTTACGTTCAATCGGAAGGAACCATGCTGATGGATATTGCCAGGGACTTCGGAGTGAAAGTAAACACATTTATTCATTTCAATGAAGGATATAAAATTGCTGACCAGATAAAGGAACATGGAGCGGCTGCTTCAGTATTTTCGGACTGGTGGGATTATAAATATGAAGTCTATGAAGGAATTGCCTATAATGCAGCAATGCTTCTGAATCAGGGTGTTCTGACATGCCTGCATTCCGATGATGCCGAAATGGGAAGAAGACTCAACCAGGAAGCTGCAAAAGTAGTAAAGTACGGCGGTGATTTCTGAAATCGAAGCGCTTAAGCTTGTAACTCTTAATCCGGCTAAGATCCTTCATCTCGACGACAGGATAGGCAGCATAAAAGTGGGCAAGGATGCCGATCTGGTACTATGGACAGATAATCCCCTTTCAGTTTATTCGCATGCAAACAAAACTATGGTTGACGGGACCATCTATTTCGATGAAGAGGACGACAGGCAGATGAAATCGCAGATGGACATCGAACGGAACAGGATTATCGCCAATATCCTGAGAGAATCCCAGCCTACCCCTTCTAACAATCCAAATTTCCCAAGACGATGAGAACAAAAACTGTATTTTCAATTATGGTGCTGGCTGCCCTGGTTATTCAGGCACCGGCTCAGAACCCTGTTGTTGCTCCGGCCCAGAAAAAACCGGTAATCCTTACAGGCGGAACAATTCATACAGGAACAGGAGAAGTAATAGAAAACGGACTTATTGCATTTTCGGCCGGTAAGATTACCTGGGTAGGAAAAGTCACTGAAAGCAAGCTTGACAAATCGGGTTATGAAGTCATTGATGTTACTGGAAAACAGGTTTATCCGGGGCTTATTTTTCCGAATACTTCCCTTGGACTGATAGAGATCGGAGGTGGAGTGGATGTGGCAAACGATTCAAGGGAAACAGGGGATCTCAATCCTGATGTAAGGGCAATTGCTGCCTACAACACCGATTCACATGTAATTCCTGTCATAAGGTCGAACGGGATTCTGCTTGCCCAGATTGTGCCTGCAGGCACATTGCTTCCCGGAACCGCAAGTATCGTTCAGCTTGATGCCTGGAACTGGAAAGATGCAGCTTACAGACCAGATAACGGTCTGATGCTTGGCTGGCCCAGGAAAAGCGCTCCGGCTGGAAGGAGAGGGGCAATGTTCGCCATTCCGCAAACAGGATCAAACACTTACGACAAAAATGTCGAGCTTCTTGAGAAGATCTTCACAGATGCAGTAGCCTATGCCACCCTCGAAAAACCGGTTGATTTCAACCTCAGGCTTGAAGCAATGAAAGGGCTCTTTAACGGAACCAAAACACTCTTCCTGACCGCCCCGGAAGCCAAAGGGATCATGGAGGCTGTATTATTCGCAAAGAGGTATGGCGTTAAAAAAATTGTTCTGACCGAAGCTGATGAATCAGCCTGGGATCTGAAAGATTTCCTCAAGGAAAACAATATTGCTGTGCTGCTGGACAATCCGCTGAGTCTTCCCAAATATGATTACAGCGATATAAAGGAGCCATTCAAGCTGGCATCAATGTTTCACAAGGAGGGGATACTTGTGGGTCTGACCTATTCGAGCCAGGCGTATGGCAACCTTCCATTTGCAGCAGGAGAAACAGCAGCTTATGGACTGACAAAAGAGGAAGCGCTGCAGACAGTAACCCTCAATACGGCAAAAATTCTGGGAATTGATGATATAACAGGCTCGCTCGAAACAGGAAAAGATGCAAATATTGTTGTGTCCACCGGTGATCTTCTGGACATGAGGACCAACAACGTTGAACTGGCGTTTATTACCGGGAGAAATATAAGTCTTGATAATAAGCATAAGCAACTATACAGGCGTTTTCAGGCGAAATATGATAATATGAAATAACTGGATTCCACAATTTATTTTTAGGCCAAAGTGTACTTGTGGAAAAGCTCTGCAATCCCCTGTATATCTTAAGACATCGCTTTAGAAGCGTTTAATAGCCTGAAGGTAAAGGCGGTTATATGTCCTGTTTGGCTCAAAGGTGATTTCGTAATTAACAGAAAGAAATGTCTTCTTTGCTACCTGGCAGTACAGGTCAGCTTTGCCGGTATGCTGAATAATTTTCTGACTGCTTTCGGAAAGCTTGTAATCCTGATAACTGTAACCAACACTTGTCTGAATCTTCCCTGACACCAGGCTGTTCAGGATCGTAATCCCCGCTGTCATCCCTTTTAAATAAGCAGTTTCGATATAATTTCCTGAAAGCGTTGCTGAGAAATAGTTCTTACCGGATGGTTGTAGCTGAAATATCCAGAGAGGTTTTTTGACTGATGAAGGTCTGTTTTCTGAAAGCGCCAGGACGATTGCAAGCCAAGAACAAATGAATTTGCTATACGTATATTGGTGTGTAACCGGTAACTCTGCCGAAATCCGTTTTCCACCAATGAATCAATAAGTGATTTAAAAGTTTCATAATATACCGGATTCTTTCTGGCATCATAGGAGCCTCCAATAGTGAATCCGTTAAACAACCTGTAATTCATTGACATGTAAAGAGAAGTGAGGTCGAATTCGGAGGCGGGTTTATTATTTTTTATTTTGAAAAGATCAATTTCAAACGAGCTGAATACATTAAGATTCTTGACAGGCGAACCTGAATGCTGAATATAGAGGAATCTTCTGTCGGTTTTTCCTGAATTAAGCTGTTCCATGAAAGCCAGAGATGTCCCTGAATATACCCGGTCGTTAACGATATCATATGACAGGTATCCTCCAAACTGCAGAAGTTTTGGGTCAAATCCGAAATTCAGGTAATCCGGTCGGGAACCGCCAATCAGGCCTGCCGTAAACCTTTTTATTGACTTTTCAACCTGGAGTCCGTCAAAGGATCCGATACTCGAAATTCTCGGGTTAATCTGGCGGCCAAGGCTTAAATGAGTCGTGCTGTCAATATCATACTTAACTGCCAGACTGTATATTTTCAGCGCATTGAAAATATCACTCCTGACTTCGCTCCAGTTGCCTGATTTATGCCTGAATGAAATGTATGTCTCAGCCGAAAAGTGCGAGTCAGCTATATCTTTGGCATCGACTGACAGGGTATAACGAAATCGCTGGACATCAGCGCCGGTTGTATTAGAAAAATCTGAATATGAAGCAGCTGATATGCTCCCGCTTATTCGCTGTTTAGATGGGACACTCGCATTCTTTGAGCCTGAAGTTATTAAGCTAGTTGTTCCGGAAACAGGTTTATTTTCCTGGACAGGGACAGGAGTTTCCTTTTTAACATCTTCGAGGGTCTTCTCTTCCTTCGCTGCAATTAAAGGATTTTTTTTCGCGATAATTACATGACCGACAGGGAGATCTTCTCCTGAAATGGCTGTGCAAAGGCAGGAGGTGGTAGAAAGGCTGTTTACAACCAGGACTGGTACCAGTTTATCGCCTGATGAAATATAAAGTGTATCATGAACACTTATTCCTGACGTGTTCCCGAACCTTACATAAATATTCTGTGAAGAAATGAAAGAAACCTGACCGGTAATATTCCGGGAAGCAGGCTGTCCCTGGAGAGGTTTGCTAAAGGACAGAATAAAGCAGATTATAAATACCAGATTTTTCATATTATGTTTTAATCACCCCTTCCTGTAGGATGGCATTGATAACATTGTGCATTTGTATAATTACTGCCCCTGTGAGCATTAGCATGGCAGATAATACAGTTGAACTGAGCGTAGCTGGCTGAATTCGTATGGCAATCCGTACAATTTTTCCACTTGCCGTTGTGCGAACCGGAATATATCGGAAAGAATTGTGAATCATGCTGCTTGTATGCAGCTGGTTTCCACCCGGGGGTAGTAGTATGGCAATCGGTGCAGGTATGTGAGAAATTGAGAGATACATGACCCGGATTAGCAGTATTTGTATAGTCAGTCAGGTGACAGGAAGCACACTCAGGAGAGGTTGTGGAATAATTGCCATTTAGGTGGCATGAAGTGCAGGCTACTGACGCATGTCCGAGTGTAAGCGGAAAAGCACTGTGATCGAAAGTTGCAGGTTTCCAGCCAGGGTTAAGAGAATGGCAATCCAGACAGTTTGTTGAGAATTTTGAAGCGTTGTGATCGGGGTTTGTGGTCCCCAGATAATTCTGCTGATGACACGAATAGCAATCGGTTTTTGCATCCCTGTAATTTCCGGTAGTATGACAATCAGCGCATTTTGGTACAGAATGTCCCAGCACAAGTGGGAAAAACGAATGATCAAATCCTGCTCCGGCCCATTGAAACGAATTAACCAGATGGCATGAAGAACAATCCTGCGAAAATCCGGCCTGGGCATGATTTGGATTTGTGGTTGCCAGAAAGTTACTTCTATGACAATCAATACAATTAATCCCAAGAACATCAAACCGGACCGGATTCTCTGATCTATGGCACTGGACACAATCGGCCGTCCTGTGTGGCCCCAGCAGCGGGAACCTGCTCATCTGATGAATTTCCGTAATATTACTGACAAGCCATGAAACCGGAGTATGGCATCGGGCGCAGTCATTCCCTACAGTTGTTTGATGAACATCATGATGGCAATCGCTGCAGCTTGATTTTGCCTGTGAAAACACAAGAGTAGGATGACACTCCTTGCAGTTCAGGCTTGTGTGCTGTCCCGAAAGCGGGAGTTTTGTCCTGTTATGATCGAATGAATATATTTCCTTATCAAGCTGCCATCCCTTTGTGCTATGGCAGGTTTTACAGCTTACCTTAAAATCGGGTCCGTGAGGCGACTGGACCCTCTGATATGCTGCAATCAAAAGCATGGATAATATTAAAAGTGACAGGATTCGCATTGGTAGTCTTTTATTTTATAGAGTGTGTAGGTGACAGATCCGTTTTGCTGAGGTTTGTGGCACCCGGTGCAGGAAACTTTCACATGTTCCCCGTCAAGCCTGAAGGCGGTCTTGTTATGGTCGAACCTTGAGGGTTTCCAGTTTTCCGTTACATGACAATCGGTGCAGTTTTCTCCAGCGTTGTTTTTAAACTGGCCCTGATGGTTATCGCTGTGACAGGCAGAACAATCTGTCGGGAGATCCGCGAAACGCTGCGTAATAACTGCACCTGCTGTTCGCGTAATATGGCAGATGGTACAACGCTGATTGGCATGCTCCCCTGTCAGGGAGAAGCTGGTTTTTGAATGATCAAAAGAGACATCGCTCCAGGCTGATTCAGTATGGCAGGTCCTGCAATTCCCGTCAGGATAGTACTTTGTGCTGATAAAGGTTTTATGGATATCATCGTGACAATCAATGCACTCTTTTCCGATCCCTTTAAATGACCACATTGCCTGTTTTTTGTGACATTCTGAACATGGTTGTGCTGAGTGTGCTCCCCTCAGCGGGAAGGAGCTAAGGTTATGCTGCTCAAGAGTGTAGGAAAAAGTTGTAAAGCCTTTCACACTGTGGCATTCGGAACAATCAGTGAGGATCCCGTTTCTCGCAAACTGGCCTTTATGGTAATCTGAATGACAATCAGTGCATCGATCATGTTTAAGCGGATCTGTAAGATTCATTTTGTGGCATGACTTGCAATCGACGGCAAGATGTTTATCAACAAGAGGAAAGTTTGTTTTATTATGATCAAAATTCGATATTCCCTTTATGGTCGTGAATGAGACTTCGCTATGGCATTGGCGACAGTTCTGGCCGAACTTGTTCTGATGAGGATCCTTATGACAGTCGGTGCATGAAGCATAAGCCACTCCGCGGAATTCCTGGAATTTATTCCCGTTTATGGTTTCAAAATTGTGACATTTGACACACTCAACGTTCTTATGTTTGCCTGCCAGCTTAAAACGGGCATCTTCATGGCTGAAAGCAGGAACCGTCTTAAAGGTTTCTGACCCATGACAATTAAGGCATGAAGCTGAAAGAGTGTTGAGATGATAATCGGCATGACATGTAAGGCATTCTGGTTTCACCCCCATGTAGGTGAATTTTTTCCCGGCTATTTTCTGACCCGTGATGAACTTTGCGTTATGGCAATCCAGGCATTGCAGCCTGGAATGCGGAGTTGACAGGGCGAAGCCCGTGAGTTTATGATCAAACTCTGAATGATTCATCCTTACCAGCTGGAAGTTTTTCCCATGATGATCACTATGGCACTCAATACATTGTTTCGCTTGTACTACTGAAGAGGAATGATATCCCTTTCCAGCTGAAATCCTTTCCCTTATTTCGGTATGGCAGTCAAGGCATTTTTCGCCGGTTATCTTATTTCCAAGAATATGACATCTGGTGCAGTTCGATATCCCTTCAAGAAATTCATGGTCCTTCGACAGATCACCGGGCGAGATCTGGGCATACCCACCCCTGCACATCAGAATGATGCCAAGAACAATTCCGATCAGTTTTATATTACCTTTAGTCATAACCTGTAAAAGCTCCAATTCTATCAATTCCCTGTCGCCTGCTGCCTGTTGCCTGTTGCCTTTAGTGCTTTAATATTGTCTCCCCGAATTTCCTTGTAATTTTTATACCGGTTTTTTCAAGGAATTGAGTCGGCAGTTCCCCTCCTGCAAAAATAAATACCAGGTCATTGCTTAATCTCAAATTATGTCCTTCAGTTGCAGTTGAAAGGGTTATGCAATCATCTTCTATTTTATCAAGGCTGGTATTAAACCTGACTTCCAGCTTACCTGCTGCAAGAGCTTTATTAAGGGCAACGCTGTTAAGGGGCTTAATCCTGTTAAATACTTCGTTCCTGTATGAAATTGTGACATGGTTCTGCTCAGCAAGGAGCAGCGCAGATTCAATTGCTGAGTCACCGCCTCCCACAATCAGAATATTTTTTCCTGTGATCTCCTCCGGTTCCAGGAGTCTGTAAGCAACTTTTTCTTTCTCTTCCCCGGGCACATTAAGCTTTCTCGGACTCCCGCGTCTTCCTGTTGACAGGAGAATAAAAGCCGTATTGAAGTGCTGACCGTCAGCCGTAATTACATCAAAGTTACTATCTGAGCGTTCAATTGATTCAACTTTGCAGTTTTCACGAATAGCAATATCATATTTCGAAAGTACAGTCTGCCACAGATTAAGCAATACCGGTTTACTTGTCTCACTAAGCTTTACTTTGCCCATAAGCGGCAGATCCATCGGAGCAGTCATTATCACCTTTGTCCGGGGATATGTGAAAACGGTCCCGCCAAGAGTATCCTGCTCAAGCAGCAGGAACCTGATACCGTGTTTTTTTGCTGCCAGTGATGCCGAAATACCCGCCGGGCCGGCCCCAACGATAACAAGATCATAATCAGCCTTGTGATCCTTTTTAATTGAATTGATAATATTCTCAGCTGCCTGCTTTCCCTGTTCAACAGCGTTTCTGATAAGACCCATTCCTCCAAGCTCACCTGCAATGTATATCCCGGGAACATTTGTTTCAAATGTTCTACTCACATGAGGCAGATCCACACCCCGTTTCTCAGTGCCGATCCGTAAGGTAATAGCTTCAGTCGGGCATGCATGGAAACAGGCTCCATGACCAATACACCTCGAAGCGTTTATCACCATCGCTTTTCCATGCTTCATTCCGAGTATATCCTTCTCAGGACAGGCTTTAACGCATGCGCCTGTGCCCATGCATCTGTTCACATCGACATATGGATGAAGGGAAATAGGTTCATGAAGCCCTTCTTCAATGGCTTTTTTTATTTTTTCATCTGTAATTCTGGATTGCCTTTCTTTTCTGCGCAGATACAATGCGATTACAGCAATGAACAAAATTGCTGTAAAGGAATAGAACAAAATATTGATTATGGTCTGGTTCATATTTAAAAAATCCATCGGTAACCAAGAGCCACAGTAACAATAACATGAAAGATCATAAAGATAAGCATCAGTATGGCAAAAGGAAGATGAAAAACATGCCAGTACCTGAACAGGTTTTTCATCATTTCAAGCCGTTCGATCGTCCTTCCGAGCCTGAGATCATCTTTTACGAGGGCTACGATCCGCGAAAATTCGGATCCTGATATTTTATTTTCTTTCAGATAGTTGCTTACATCAGTAACAGAGGCCCTGTCACTGAAATAGTTCTTCAGAAAACCCGTAAATCTGCTTCCGGTGTAAAGACCTGATCTGTTTTCAATTGCTAATGTTATGAATTTAAAGCTCTGTTTGTCAAAATCATAAGAACCCTTTATTTTTTCTACAACATCAGCTCTCATGTCCCTTACCTCTTTCAGATCAAGTTCACGGCCTTCCATAGTTCTGGGGATCTGAAGATAAATAACCCGTCCTGCGAAACCGCTGATAAAGACAGTTGCCATGCTCCAAAAGCTGACCGCCGCCAGGCCTCCAATTTTAAAAGCTGTATGAAAAACAATCAGGATGGTCCCCAGGATACACATAAAAATATGGAACTCAAGCCAGTATTTCAGAAGTCCGAAGCGGGACAAGGAGCGGTATCTTTTCCTGGCCATATAGGATCCCACCCCGATAAGAATAAGCAATGATCCGGTAATACCCAGGCTGTGGCCTATGTAACCGCTTGGTTTAAATCTATTGTGATCGGGATGATAAAATCTCTCCTCAATGCTCACCCTGTAGTAAGATATGCCCCTATAAGTGAGCCCGATAAGAACAATCGAAGTTACTGCAACAAAAATCCCTATATAAATGAGATGAACTCCTTTGGACATCAAGCGATTATGTTAGTTATGACTTTTTTGGTCCCTGTAACGGTTTAATGGCCTTTCAAAATTTGACTTTATCCTGTTCTTATGATTCAATGATGATTTCCGTGATTTCTGCGCCAAGTTGTGCCAAGTTAGCCTTATCCTCGGACATGCAAGTTAAGAAAAGATTAAAAACATATTAAGAAAGAATTAAGGTAAGATTAATATAGCAGGAACCTTACAGACGTGCTAATATTTATTTGACTTGTATCCGATACTTACTTAACTTTAACAGGCTTAACCATTAACATGACAAGCCTTTTCCCGGGTTTCGAAGATGGCATCTTCGTCAGCTTCGGTCAGAAAAACAATGAGGGCGAACCAACTCTCCCCGGTATTTATATTACAAATCAATTTACTAAAATCTCTAACCGGTTGTAATGAAGACAATAATCGATTTATTGGAAATCAGCACGCAGAAGTATGCTAACAATCCATATCTTCTTGAGAAAAAGACTGACAGATACGTAGCGATCACTTACAAAGAGACCAAAGAGCAAGCTTACAAGGTAGCAGCAGGCCTATTGGCGCTTGGCATAAAAAAGGGTGACCGGATTGCGTTACTATCTGAAGCCCGGGCAGAGTGGGTAATAAGTGAGCTTGGAATTTTGCATACTGGTGCAATAAGTGTACCTCTTACCATCACCCTTAAAGAGGGTGTTGATCTGAAATTCAGACTAGACCATTCAGAGTCAAGATGGGTGATAGTCTCATCCCTTCAGATTGATAAGATTAATTCTATTAAACATGATCTTAAGAATCTTGAAAAGGTTATTCTTCTGGACCCAAAGGAGAGTTATTCCCGGGATGAAATATTTATTGGAGATGTCAGGAAATTGGGGGAGGAATATCTGAATACAAACCATGATAAATTCATGGATACAATAAAATCAGTCGGCCCCGATGATTATGCAAATATTTGTTACACTTCAGGAACTACAGCAGATCCCAAGGGAATAATCCTGTCTCATGGGAACTATACTGCCAATATTGAACAGGCACTTACTCTTATGGATGTTCTTGAATGGTGGACAACGCTTCTAATCTTGCCTTGGGACCATTCCTTTGCACATACAGTGGGAATATATATCATGATGAATACGGGAGCCAGCCTGGCCGCTGTTCAATCGGGCAAATCCTATCTTGACAGTCTCAAGCATCTCGCGGAAAATATAAGGGAGGTTAAGCCCGTATTCCTCTTTACTGCACCAGCCCTGGCAAAAAGCTTTCGAAAAGGGATTGAAAAAGGAATAAGAGAAAAGGGTCCGTTTATAGAAAAGCTTTTCAAACATGCATTAAAGATTGCTTATAGTTATAATGGTATTGGATGGGATAAAGGGAAAGGAATGAAGATATTTCTTAAACCATTATACAAACTATATGACGATAATCCTTTTTAAAAAGATCAGAGCCAGCTTTGGCGGAAGAATGGAGTTTTTCATCGGGGGAGCAGCCTTACTTGATATTGAACTTCAGAAGTTTTTTTATGCAATAGGGATCCCTATGCTGCAGGGGTATGGTTTAACTGAGGCTTCACCGGTAATTTCATCAAATGTTCTAAAAAGGCATAAGCTGGGATCATCCGGAAACATAGTTAAAAACCTTGACCTGAAAATATGTGATGAGGAAGGAAATGAGATGCCTGTCGGGGAAAAGGGTGAAATAGTAATCCGCGGAGAAAATGTTATGAAAGGATACTGGAAAAACGAAAAAGCTACTCTGGAGACAATTAGAGAAGGATGGCTCCATACCGGGGATATGGGATATGTTGATGAAGACCGATTCCTTTATGTTCTGGGAAGATTTAAGAGCCTGCTTATTTCAGACGATGGAGAAAAATACAGTCCTGAAGGAATAGAAGAAACTATAACCGACAGATCTCAGTTTATTGAACAGATGATGCTGTATAATAACCAGAATAAGTATACTTCCGCATTGCTTGTACCAAACGGAGATGCATTGGCAAAATGGGCTAAAAAACAATAATATCAGTCTGACCGAAATAGAAGGACTGGAAGCAATTTTAAATGAACTGGAATCAGTAATAAATCAGTATAAGCCGGGAGGTGTATATGGCGATCTTTTCCCTTCAAGGTGGTTACCTTCCGCCATCGCAATAATCGATGAACCATTCAGTGGTGATAACAAACTTTTAAATAGTCTCGGGAAACTGGTTAGAGCAAAAGTTGTTGAACGGCACAAGACTACAATCGACTTTTTGTATACTCCTGAAGGAAAAAGTATTGTGAATCCGATGAATATTGAAGCAATTAAGAAAATCATGAATGTTAAAACATAGGATGATCATTGGCTGACTTCTCCGGAATTTCCTGGATAACATCCCAATGTTCCACAATTTTGCCGTTCTCGATCCTGAAAATATCCACTATTGCCCTTACTTTTGGACCGGACTTGCTTCTGACATGCAACCATACAAGGTCCCCGTCAGCTGCCACATGCTGAAAATCCACTTTTTCTTTGGGTGCATCCTTGAACCAGACTTTTACTGCCTGAAGCAGAGCCTCTTTACCATCAGGTAAGCCGGGGTTATGCTGTATGTATTTATCACCGATGTACTTATTGATGGCATCTGGATTTTTGTTTCCGAAGAGCTCCTGATAAAATTCGGTTACCATTTTCTTGTTTGACTCCTGTTGACGGAGCTTTTTCTCATATTCGGACTGATTTTGCCCATAAACGTAAAACGCAGATACTAAGAATAATAAGGTAAAGAATAATGATTTGGATTTTTTCATGTTTACTGAATTAAAGTGCAGTATTTCTGACTAACATTTTGAATAAAAAATAGTTCGGTAAATTGTTTCAGAAGAATTCAATACTTTTTATAAATTTGATCTGTTTTCAAATACGTACTATTATGAAAATCAATAATAATGACGAAATCTTTGCTGCTGAGGTAAAAATGGATGGAGCGAAGGACGTGAAGATGAAAATCCTGATTGGTCTTAATGAAGAATCAGAAAATATTATCATGAGGCATTTTATTATTGCCCCGGGGGGGAATACCCCATTTCATCAGCACAACTATGAACATGTGGTCAAAATTGAAAGTAATAAGGGAATTGCAGTGGATGAAAATGGTAATGGCCATGAAGTAAGAAAAGGCCAGAGTCTTTTCGTGAAAGCAAATGAATTACATCAGTTCAGGAACCCTTTCAGCGAAAATTTTGAATTTACCTGTATTATTCCCAATCCCGATAAGAAATAATCTCTTGCACCTCAAAGTTGCTCTTAGTATTGAAGGATATAAGGGAAACCTGATTCCTATATAAAGAACGGGCTCATAGGCTTCCACTGTTTCCTCCAGACAATCGGGACAAGGACTTTTTTGACTATCCATGGTATGTCACTCATAAATGCCTCTCTCTCCTTGTTTTCAAGGTTATAGAACAGGAAAGGCAGTGAAAGAGGTCCCGGACCTGAGTTTTTCCTGCCATGTTCGCCAAGTCTTTCACTAAGGCTCTCCTGTTCCTTAATTCCTATGACTGTCCGCAACTTTTCCAAGGTGAAATTTTCCTCCTCGATTTTAATATGGGGTTTCCAAAGATTGTATAATTCGTCCAGCACTTCGCGAAGGTTGCCAACTCCAGTCAACGAAATCCCGGTAAGACACTCTTCCAGCCTGTCCAGGAGCCCGGCCATGGCATTGTGATCATTCTTCAGCCGATCGTATGGTGCCTCTATATGGTCTTTGAAGTAGGGGAAGACTATTTCATCTTCACTGAGATGATGCGAATGGAGTACCCACCTCAGGGCCGAAACATACATTGGAAAACCGGTCGCTTCGGCCGATGGTATACTCTTCTTCCCAACGTACTCATCACACTTCCTGATAGAAATGGTTAGTCCCCGGGTAATAATTTTGTGGATCCTTAAAAGACCACCGACCAGTGGACTCGTATCCGTCATAGTGTTGTCTTCTTTCATTCTTTAAGTTATTTTAATAATTCAGGCTTTTTCTCCCCTGACTATCTCTCTTTTATCTTTATCCCAGTACATTGTACGCCCTTCGAGATAAGCTCTTGTGCCCATGTGGGCTGTCATTGCTTCCTGGAAAGCCTGGTCGATGTTACAGGAAGGTGTTTGTCCCTGGCGGATGCACTCCAGCCACTCCCTCATGTGCAAATGGGTAGTATCATAACGCTTCCCGTTAACATAGGTGTAAAGAAGCCCTCGTTGTGCGAAGTAAAGTTCTGTAGCAGAAGTAACTGCATCGACTTTGCTCTGCCCTGGCACATAAGTAAAGAAAGGCTTGTCAGTCGGGATAATACCCTGTTTGATTTTCTCTGCATACTTTTCGGAATTCCTGTCGGCTATGATGCTCAGGATGTCTGAGACCTCCATGGAAGCATCATGTCCCATAAACACTTTGCCTCTGTTCCGGGAGCTTGCGAGTGTGGCGCTGTACAGCATGGTGAGATCCCGGTCAGGCCACTCGAAAGTTGTTTGCAGAACATCCGGTACCGTACGCCCGTCCTTGAAGAAATATACACCACCTGAAGAAGTTGCAGAAGCCGGTATCTCAAGGTGCAAAATCTGATTCACAGCATCGTATTCATGTGTCAGGAGGTCACCTGAAAGGCCTGTACTGTAGTCCCACCAGCAGCGCCAGCGGAAAAACCGTTCCAGACTGAACTTGTTGCGTTCCTCAGGCCCTATATAACGTTCAAGACCGAATGATTTCATATAGTCTGAGTACTCCCTGATCCGGGTATCATCACCCTCAAACTGTTTCCAGTCGATCGATTGTGGATTTGAACCATCAATTATATCGTAAACCCATGCACCGTTAGGGGTATTGCGGTTTGTGCACACTTCTATCAGATTGACATGACCAAGAAGGTCGTTACTGATAATCTCTTCGGCTTTTTGATAGCAGGCTGTCTGGCGGCCCTGATGTCCCAGCTGGAATACTATCCCCGTTTCTTTAATTGTTTCATGGAGCAGATAGGTCTCCGGGACAGTCCATGTAGCGGGTTTTTCGCAATAAACATGTTTCCCTGCCCTGGCAGCAGCCATCGCTATGGTACCATGCCAGTGGTCAGGCGCAGCAATGACAACTGCATCTATGTCATCGGCAGCTAAAAGCTCCTGGTAAGTTCGGTAGCGTTTCGGTGCAGAACCGAATTTGCCGTTGGAACCAGCCTTGTTAATATTGGAGCCCGTCAGCTGAGCTGCCTCACCGTAAACATCAAAGATGTCACATACGCCGTTGATAACAACATTTAAGTCATCCTGTTCGAGGAACTCATCCAGACGAGTATCATCAGGATTCTTCTTTTTAGCCTCAATAAGGGTATCAATATATGAAGGTTCGGCAAAGCCCAATGCCCTCATTAATTGCTTTCCACGGATACCGAAACCAATCAGCCCCAGGCGGATCTGTTTTCCATTTGCAGCAGGTTGCAGAAATATCGCATCCTTATTGCTGATCTTGAACACGTCAGAGATGTCACGATTCAGAAGTGCACTCCTTCTTGTCTTAATAACCCCGTAAGCCATGGCTCCAAGCAAGGGAACCGTAGCGAGAGTTTTTATTACATCACGTCTGCCAATTATTGAAGGTTTGTCTGTTCCAGTCGGTTCTGTCGTCTTTGTTATTTTTTCTTTTTTCATGGCTCAAAGTATGAATTTACTAAAACCGGCCGGTAGTACTTGGACAAGAAAGCGGTCTAAACCAATAATCCTGGCAGTCGGAAAAACGAATAATACTCCCAATGCTGTCAGCTCAATGAGGTTCTTATCAATTAAAAAATAAGAACCTTCAAAATTCATCATATATCCGGCACCGATAAAAGCAGGATGTGAAAAAGTATAAAGCAACAATAACAATATCCCGCCAATGCTTGATACCCGGGCAAAACATCCCAGAAGCAAACCAATACCAATAAGTACCAACGCCCACTCGTTCATAAAATTAATATATCTCATTAAGTGTGCGTTACCTGCCATGTTAATAAACATCTGGGCAAACATCCCTTTAGAATCCATCAGGTAAGTCGAAGCTGTCCAGTTCGGATTAAGTACTTTTACCAGTCCCTCATAAAGGAAATGCCATCCGATAAAGATACGCAACACTACCAGCCATGATAGCTGGCCTTTTGAATAGTTATTTTCCATATTTTCATGAATAAGTTGTTTATTACATCGACGGGTTAAATCTTTGATGATTTAACCCGGTCAAAATGTAGATTATTTTTGATATTAAAATAAAGAAACAAATTTATGAAAATACATATGCATCCTTATTTTAACAATAAAAATCTGTTAACTATGCCAGCGTCTATTGTATAGTCCTTAATTACAGCACGTTGTCCCAATAATATAGCATCGGGCATCGCATCTAAAGGTCCTGGTTTCATGATTTATGTTCGTGTTCCTGCACCGGCACTGCCTTTTTTAGACAGCGAATCGTACGAAAATGCTTCACTCTTCAAATACAGACAGATACTCCTTCAGATCATAGGTATTGCATAGTTCCCTGAATTCTTTCAGGAGTTCAACGCTAAAAGGCACTCCCATATCTTTTCTTTTCAACCATATGTCATACTCTTTTTCGCCGGCAGTATAAATACGGGTTTGCCCGGGCATCTTCCGGGAAGCCCTGAGCTCCCGGAGAATATTGCCGGTAGTCTTTTTAAAATCTTTGGGTTCTGCAAAAGCACTGATATCAATTGCAATAAAGAAATGCCCAATACAAAAGGGTACTTTCCTGCCATCTTTGATACCCATAAGCATCTTCAGGTAAGCACCTTGCTGCAACGCGGCTGAAAGGATCTCAACCACAGTGGCATATCCATAACCCTTGTATCCGGCAGTTTCTTCTCCTACTCCGCCCAGAGGAGTAAGTGCCGCTTTGCCGGCTATCAGATCCTGAAGCACTTCTGATGAATTGGTTTTGCTTTCTCCATTCTCATCAATAACCCATCCTTTGGGCAGTTCTTTCCCTTCCCGCGCATAGAGCTCTACTTTTCCTCTCTGGGTGATTGAAGTGGCGCAATCAAGCAAAAATGGAAATGGCTCATCGCTTGGAATGCCGAAGGTCATAGGATTAGTTCCAAGCATGTTCTCCACACCAAAGGTTGGAGCAATAGAAGGACGTGCGTTAGTACCCGTAATGCCAATCATATTCTCGCGCACAGCCATAAGCGGGTAATATCCGGCAAACCCATAGTGGCTTGAATTACGTACCGTTACCATACCCATGCCGTATTTTTTAGCTTTTTCAATGGCCATCTGCATAGCCTTATATGAAATTACCTGTCCCATTCCATTTTGCCCGTCAACTACTCCCGTTGTGGGTCCTTCTTTTACAATTATAATATTGGTTACGGGATTTAATATACCTTCTTTAATGCGGTCAAGATAGATGCTCTTAAGGCGATTTACTCCATGGGTGTCAAATCCGAATTTATCGGCATTGAGCAAAACGTCACTGACAATCCTGGCGTCTTCTACCGGAATGCCGGCTCTTACCATAACATCCACGCAGAATTTATCCAGAACTTCAAATGGAATATATTTTTTAACCATTTCTACCCGAGTTTCCTTTTAGGGATAAATAAATCTTCCCTTTTAAGGTTGCATTTTTTTGCGATAGACTTGCAGTAGTCCAGCCTGCCTGCCTTCTGATCTCTTGTATCGGAACCGAAAGCAAATTTCAAGCCCTGCTCCTTAGCCATGTTTATAAATCTCTCATGCGGCGTGTGTGCCAGGTCGTTTATCTCAAATGCAATATTTCGTTTTTTTGCAGCTGAAATTATTCGCTGCATTCGTTCCTCAGTCCATAAGGTATAGTAATCACGGGCTATACAAACCGGCAGAAAGAGAGTCCAGCCAAAAATATTGATGGGTTCGTTGTTGTTCAGGACTTCCAGGCAATGTGCCATGTAGGTCTCCATAAACTTATTTGCATCGTCCACATAAGTATCAAAGTTCCAGATACGCAGTGTTTCGCCATAACTGTTTCCCATTGGAATAGTCTGGGGATCCATAAGAACGTAATCAAGTTGGGATAAAAGTTCGGGAGAAAAGTCCGTGGACCAACCCGGGCTCATTGGCTGCAAACCAATATAAACCGGATATTTACGAAGTGTATCGATATGATTTTTCAGACTGGCATCATCCTTGACCCTATAGCCGGGATTTTCCATAATGCCAAATTGAATATTTGTTTTCCTGGCAATTTCCATGATGGTATCTATGGTAAAATTCTGGGTCGTATGAACATGCAGATCCATAATAGGAAAATCATTTTCGCCAATGGTATTTACATTACCTAAAAGCGGCGATACAGCCAGCATACCGCCGGCAATGCCTGTGTTCTTAATGAAAGTTCGTCGTTGCATAACATTAATTTTTATTTGATTAATTGACTTGTCAAAACTGGTCAAATGCCTGAAGTTCCGTTATTGCTTATTATAAAGAATTACATGTGTCTTGTTTAAGATTCCACGGATTAAAAATCATTTATGAAAATAAGCACAAAAAAGGACATTGAACCTATTTGAGGAAAGAAAATATTGTAACCGGTACAATTGCCCTTTTATACTTTTGAAAGGAATAAATTTTAGATTTGCAGCTTAAATAATTAAAGCAATTACGGGAATGGGAAAATTAGCGGTGAGATTGAAAAAGAGTGCCTTCGGAACTTTAATTATAGTCTTGTTAATTGGTTTTCAAAGCAATGTCATAAGTCAGGAGAGTGTAAAGATTAAAAGAATTACTGGTACTGTTGAATTTGACGGCATCCCCAGGGAATCAGCCTGGGGAGATCTTGTTTTGTTTCCTTTAACAATGCACCGGCCGAATTTCGGTAATCAGCCTTCAGAAAAGAGCGAGGTGAGGATCGGGTATGACAATGAATTCCTCTGGGTAGGCGCCAGCTTGTCGATGGAAGATGCATCGAAGATTTTTGCCGTAACAAAGAAAAGGGACCAGGAGCTTTTTGACTATGATGCTTTTGGAATTATTCTTGACACATATAATGACATAATGATTTCCGGGGTATTGACACCAGAAATTCAATACCTGTTAAACCTGCATTCTTCAACAAAACAATAATGGGGAAATATACCCCTACCTTTATTCTATAATTCATAGTTCAAAGACTTTACGAGAAGCGAACCCCGCTGTGCGGGGTAAACTCCGTGAGCAACGCCGTTACGCGCTTTTTAAAAATAGCATCTGGAACCCTCAATTAATGCGGATTTAGTTTTGAATTTGGGTGTTGCAAGCTATCTTTATAGACATGTTTCAACTAAAATTAATAAGTTAAACCCGATGGCAAACACTTATACTCAATGTTATTTCCATTTGGTATTTGCAGTAAAAAATCGCAATGCCCTGATAAGAAAAGAATGGAAAGATGAATTGGAGATGTATATTACAGGAATTGTACAAAACCATCGGCATAAAATGCTGGCAATAGGTGCAATGCCTGACCATATTCATATATTGCTCGGATATAATGTAAATCAACTAATACCAGATCTGGTAGAAGAAATTAAAACATCAACCAACTCATTAATTAAAGGGAAAAGGTTGTCTAAATTTAAGTTTGAATGGCAGAAAGGTTATGGTGCTTTTACCCATTCCCACTCACAAATAGACACTGTGGCAAAATATATTTTATCACAGGAAGAACATCACAAAAGAAAGCCATTCAAAGAAGAATATTTTGAAATGCTGGAAAAGAATAATGTTGAATTTAAAGAGGAATACCTGTTTGAATTCTTTAGTGATATTTATAATTGGGATTAGATATTACGGTGCTCTGCACCTATGGTATTATTTCTCAAATATATTTCTACAAATATCATGCGGCTCTGCCGCTTGACAATAGATCCAAAGTATTCAAAGCCCTAAACATCCGGCAAATAATAGTCCCTGAAGATATTACGGTGCTCTGCACCTGTGGGATTATTTCTCAAATATAATTCTACAAATATCATGCGGCTCTGCCGCTTTACAATAGGTCCAAAGCATTCAAAGCCCTAAACATCCGGCAAATAATAGTCCCTGAAGATATCAAGGTGCAGAGCACCATAATATTTGTAGATTAATGTTTTCCATAGATATTAAAGGTGCAGCGCACCGAAATATTATTGTTAATAATTGTAAATAAGTATATTAACTGAGAAAGTGAAAGTAAAATACGAAATTCAAACATTCCTGAATTTCAAAGGACTCAGATTGACATGTTTTTTAAAGAAGTTATTAAAATGGGTTACTTCATTAAAACCCAATGCATATGCAATTTCAGATACACTCCAGGCACTCTGCTTTAGCAAAACTTTTGACTCCTGCAAAATCCGCCCGGCAATAATCTGAGATGTTGTTTTTTGCGTTGTCTCTTTTACTGCCCTGTTCAAATGGTTAACGTGAATATTTAGCTGCTCAGCAAAATCAGAGGCTGACCGCAGGTTGACTCTCTGGTGGTTGTCATCAACCGGGAATTGACGTTCTAACAGCTCCAGAAACAACATCGAAATCCTTTTAGAAGCGTTAATCAGTTGCTTATCCAATTTTGTTGAAGGCTGGATTTTCATGGCAAAATGCAGCAGTTCGAAAACAAGATTCCGTAAAACATCGTATTTATGTATGTAATCAGAATTGATTTCTTCAAACATGCGTTCATAAATGGCAGCTGTTTTTTCTACCTGTTCATCCGACAACTCAAATATATGTGTACCATTGGGCTGGAAAACTGAATACTGATTCAGGTTACCATATTGATGAAAAAAATGCTGATTGAATATACAAAATGAACCGCTCCCTATATTATCAAGATGTTCCCACTTATAAGGTATCTGCGGATTGGAAAAGGATAATGCCTGTTTCTTAACTTCAACAACTTTATCGGCATAATGAACTTTGCTATTTCCAATCACCAGCATGATTTTATAATAATCACGTCGTTTATAAGGTACAGGTTGAGCCTTGTCGCCGACAAAAGGCTCTAACCTGAAAACATTGAAATGCCCGATTTCATTTTCGAATTTATCAGGTATCCAATCGAATTTTCTTTTATAAAATTCTTCTATTGTTTCAATCTTCTCCATAAAAGCAGACTTACAAATTTCAAACAAAATCAATTATTTGCCCCGACCCTAAAGGGAGTAATTGATTTTGACTGCGTCGAGCTCCTCCCGATAAGTCGGGATTCGGTTCTTCGCACCCTTTAGGGTATGGGGCAAACAAAGAAAATCAATATTACATTATGCGTGGTTCCCGACACTTATTTTTCAACATATTTCTTGTTAAATGAATATATCAGGCCGACGTTCCACAGAAACTCATTCCCGGCAGCAATGTATGTCTTAAACGGTTGATTTATCATTGCAGAGACTGAAAGCGGAAAATTCCTTATAGCAAAGGTCAATGCTGCGTTGAAATAAGTTCCATCAACGTTATCCATATTCAGATAATAAATCTGGGGATTAAGCTTCATGTAAAACTGTTCTGAAAGTCTGATATTTGAAAAACTCGCTCTTACCGAAATCATGTTGGTATTCCTGGTAAGCTCTTTTGGCAGGCTTACCCAGTGACAAATTAGGTACCATGGAAATTCCTTTACTGGTCACGGTAACTGTACCGCCAAAATGGCTTGGTCCCTTTGTGCTATCTGACTTTTGTGAAAATGAGAAATGAGAAACATTAATAAGGATCAGAAGCGGAAATAATCTTTTAATCAGAATTTTTGGCATCTACGTGAATAATGAATATTTTCAGACAGTAAAATAATTTGATTTACAGAAATTTTTGTAACAAATTTCAAAGTAATTATTACGATATTCAAATAATTCACCAGCCTGAGGTGCATTAATAATCTGACAGGCCGAATGTGTTCAACAAACACGGCTTTTACACAAGAGATCAATATCCCCATTTTTTCATCGCCGCAAGGTCGTCTTTAACACAATCCATCGGACTTTCGTTCTGGTAGGCTTCCTGTTCAATTATCATTAACCATGCTCCATTTTTTACGGCAAGCGACAGGACATCTTTGACATCGAGAACTCCTTTCCCGAGAATTGTACTGTCATGACTGTTATATTTGTTCTTCTCTTTCAAAACATCTTTAACGTGGAGTGAGACAAATCTTCCAGGGTATTCTTTTATTATGTCCACCGGATTTGTGCCTGCCGCATTGTACAAATTGGCAATATCATATTGCTGAATAGTTAATTTCGGATCAGAATGCTTCATGATGATATCGTATATTTTCATGCTATGCAGGATTGCATTTTCGTTAAAATCATCGTGATATCCGAATTTCATCCCGTATTTCTGGCAAAGTTCTCCGCATTTGTTCCAGAGATCGATCACTTTTAAAAGTGTATCATAATCTTTCTGCGCATTTTCGTTAAGTTCTGGAGTGATTACAAATTTCTGCCCCATAAAAGCGGCATCTTCGACTGTGTGTTTCCATGAATCCGTAAAATCCTTTTTTGAGGCATCCCATGCCTGCATGCCGAAATCGACATGACCGCTGTACATCTTCAGACCCAGGTCTCCGAGAATTTTTTTAAATTCTGAAGGTTCAATACCATAAAATTTCCGATCAGAGTAACCGGCATGTTCAACTACCTTATAACCCATATCGGCTAATTTCTTTAATGAACCTTTTGGATCATTTTTCATATCATCACGTACAGAATACAACTGTAACCCAACCTCCACTTTCTCTTTACTGGCAGGAAACACTGACTGTGGAAGAATAGTTGCACCAAGAGCGATCATGGCGCCGGATTTCACGAATGTTCTTCTTGACGTTTTCATTGGTATCAGTTATTAGTCTTAATAACATTATTTTATTTTATGAAGGGTTGTTATAAAGTTAAGACTAATTTACTCGTCCGGAAAAATTTCCTGTATTTTAAAAATGACCGTTTATCAAGAATCAATTTAGTTACTACTTAGCACACGGTTAGTTACAACTTATTAGAATATAACTTAACGGATTTTTCTGCTGATCAGGATCTATTTAATGATTGTTGCCTCAAATGGCGATGCAGGAAGTCCTTCAATATTATACAAATTAGCTCCTTCCGGGTTATCAGCCCAGCCGTATCTCACATATACCGGCTCTTTTATTTCACCACTCCACACAATAATATGATTGTTGTTAATTCTTGCCTCCGCCCAAACATACTTTTTATCTGCTCCTGCAACCGCGAAATAGTTTAAATCACCTCCTCCTTTTATCGTCAGGCCACTGCCAATATGGTTAAATTCAATTTTTATAGTGTCAGCTTCTCTGACGCTTGATTTATATATAGGTCCGGAGTAGACGATCTTGTCATTTCCATATGCCAGTTTTCGGGCTGCCAGGGCTAATCGTTCACCAACAACTTTTTTCTCGAGCGGGTGTATATCATTCCATTCACCTATATCAATGGTAACTGCCATTGCCGTATTTGTGACAGATAAAGATTTAAGCTGGCCAAACCTTAACTCGGCCCATTGACTCTCGGAAGGCAGATACTGGACTTCCATAAAATTTGGTAATTGCACAAAAAGAAACGGAAGTGTTCCCTGCTGCCATTTATTTCTCCAATCGCTGATAAGTGCTGGAAGCAGTTCCTGATATTCCTCAGGCTTATCTGTATTTGCTTCACCCTGATACCATAAGATACCTTTTATCGGGTAGTTTATCAAAGGAGCAACCATCGTATTATAGAGCCCGGCTGGTTCATTCTGCATCGAGAAAGGCTGAGTACCTATAGCAGATTTATAAGAAGCAGGTCTGAATACCTGGCCCACCTTGTAGAGCCATTCGCCTCTGAGATCAATGCTGTCGTTACCTGCAACAAGCCAATAAGGTTTGTCGGGTACAAATCCTCCTTTTCCTTCATTGTTTGTAACTTTGATCACAATAATATTTTTTCCGGGCTTTAATAATCCGGATGGAAGATTATATCTTCTCGGAGGATACTGATATGTTATTGATCCTGAAGGAACTCCGTTTACATATACATTATCTGCATCTACTATTCTTCCGAGAAACAATTTTGCAGGTTTTTCAGTCATTGATACCGGCACATTGATCTCTTTTCTGAACCAGACAATCCCATGCAGACCTTTTATTCCCTGGTCCTCCCAATATCCCGGAAGCCAAAATTTATGCCAACCTTCAGGAACATAGGTTGTTTTATACCAGGGTATTGGGCCACTGATACCTTTATCCATTGACTTTGAATTAACAGCGGGGCTCTGACTTGTTTCAGGTCTCCTGCCTGCAGACCTTAGTATTGGATTCAGATAGGCTGTATCCTTCATTTTTTCAATCCTGGATTTCAGCTGAGGGAACTCTTTAAGTCCTTCCTCACTGGTCCAGGCTTCTATTGGTGTTCCTCCGACACTTGAATTGATAATTCCAATAGGAACCTTGTACTCTTTGTATATACTTCTGGCAAAGAAAAAAGTAACAGCACCAAAGCCAGGTACGTTTTCCGGTGATGCTGATACCCATTTCCCTGGAGGCAAATCTTTATGGATTGCAAGTGACATCTGATGCCGTAGGAATGAAGAAATTCCTTATTTCCGGAAAATCTGCACCAGCTATATCTTCAGGATATTTTTCCTTCACCCTTTCCATATTCAGAACCATATTTGACTGACCTGAACAGAACCATACATCGCCTACTAAAATGTCATTTATCCTGATCGTATTGTTCCCTTTTACCTCCATGGTATATGGTCCGCCTGCATTCATAGGGTGGTAAACTGACTTTCCAGTTTCCTTCAGAATCTGTAACAGTACTGATTGTTTTCTTATTGAATTTGACCTGCACCTTTTCGCCCGGGGTTGCCCATCCCCAGATTCTTATTCTGGTATCTCTCTGCAGGACCATCCCATTGCTTACCAATACAGGAAGTGTTGACATTCGCCTGTACATATAATGGTAACAGTAAAAAAATCAGGCTGGTTATCAAATGTTCGAATAATCGGCTTCTTCATTTCAGTCATAATTTTAAAGTTAAAATCTTCATTCATCAACTATTAATGGAGTTGTTTTGACTTGTTTTCTCAAATGAGGAAATGGTTTATAACAATCTTAGTTCTGTTGTCTAATTGACATTAATTATATTTATCTAAACATCAGATGTATAACTCCGGATTCGATGGTCAGTTTATTCCGGCCAAAAGTGGTCTGAGTCATTGGCTTTTCCACCATACGATCAATCTTGTGCTCTAATCTTTACGAAGAGTGTTTGCCGGATTACTTTTAGCAGCATTAATTGAAGCCAGGCTTACAGTCAGCAGGCCAACAGCAATAGCTAATATTCCTGAGGAAATAAAAATCCATAAACCAATTGTTGTTTTATAGGCAAAATTATTGAGCCACTTTCCCATGGCATAGTACCCTATCGGACAAGCAATTACAAATGATACTAATATCCATTTTAATAGTTCATAATTAAACTTACTTAAAATATCTGGTATCGTTGCACCATTTATTTTCCTTATGGCAATCTCCTTCATCCTGCTCTGAGTGGCAAATGTCGCAAGGCCAAACAGACCAAGGCTGGAAATGAATATTGCGATAACCGATAAGACAAGGAAAAGAATATTCAGCTTTTGTTCCGTGGAATAAACGTGTGACAGTGTGTCTTTCAGGAACCCATATTCAAAAGGGCTTTGAGGATCGATTTCTTTTAAAATCGACTCGCTGCTTTTAAGCACACCTGAAATATTGGGAGGCTGGTATTTAATTATAATATTATCGTACTTTCCCCATTCGTTGACTGTAGATATAAAAATAGGCTCAATTTTATTGTGCAGGGAAGAGGTGTTGAAATCTTTTACCTCTCCGATAACTTCATATCGGATACCATTTCTTGAGATTGATTTGCCGGTCGGTTTGTTCCATCCAATTAATTTGGCGAAGGTCTCATTTATAATAACTTTATTACTATCAGCTTTAGAATTTCTGAAATCACGACCATCAATAAGAGAAATTCCCATTGTTTTCAGATAGTTTTCATCAACATAAACTGCATTTGCCATAATTGGTTTTTCGACTCCCTCAGGCAGATATCCGTTGGAAGTAAATCCCAGACCAGGGGCACCACCCGCTGAAACAGAAACTGAAAGAACTCCTGGTATTGAGGTGAACTTGTTTATAATCAGCTCATATGTTGCTGACATCTTTGAATTTATATCGATAAGAAGTAGGTCATTTTCATTGAAACCCTTATCACTCTTTTTCACAAATTGCATCTGTGAAAAAATAACCAGGCAGCAGATAATCAGTGCGATGGATATCGTATATTGAAAAGTGACCAGGACATTTCGAGAGACTTGTTTTCTCTTTCCCTTGTTTATATTGGTCAACAAAGACAGGGGAATAGCAGAGGACAGATAAAAGGAACTGTAAAAGCTTGCAAAAACAGTGCAGAAAAGAAAAAGTGAAATATAAATCAACAGCCATTTATAGGGTTCGATAACTGACAAAGTCAGGACCTTGCCACTCAGAGAAGAAGTGTCAGGCAGCAATATCCTGGATAACAAGAAAGCAAACAAAAGTGATATGATTATTATTATTGCCGACTCAGACACGAAAAATAGAATAACATTTTTCCTGTCTGAACCGAATATTTTCTTTATAGATACTTCTTTTGCCCTTCTGAAGGAAAGCGCTGTACTGATGTTGACAAAATTGAAACATGCGATTAGCAGTATCAATAAACCAATGCCTAAAAACAAGTACACCTGCATTTTGCTCCCCTTTTCACCCAGATCATAATCAGTCTTTGAATCAAGGTGGATATCGTTTATCTTCTGAAGATATGGGATCAATGCATATCCGAATTCTCTGTATTTTTTATTTATTACGCCCTCCATGTAACCAAGAATCTGTTTTTCAAGAAGAGCAGGGTTGGAATTTTTTATCAGCTTCAGGTAAGTATAGCATGTCAGACCACCGTCCCAGCCGATATGTGCCTGTTTTTCAATAATAGAGAAGGATACAAGACATTCAAATTGCATATTTGTATTTACAGGAGGATCTTTTGCCACAGCAGTTACAGTGTAGGTTTTGCCTGATATCATTACCCCTTTTCCTAATGGATCTTCAGTGCCAAATACTTTTTTTACAGCACTCTCGGTAAGTACAATACTCTGTGAAGACTCAAGGCAACTTGTTTTGTCACCCTTTACAAGATCGAAGGAGAATATTTTAAAGAAAGTACTATCTGCAAAGTAGACTTCAAGTTGGTTAAATTTGTCATTGTAGCTGATCGTTTGCTGCTGAGGGGTGAAACGAACCATTTCTTCAATGACAGGGAACTCTCTTTTATATTCAGGTCCTGCAGGTGCGTTTATTGATCCGCTGTTAATCTCCTTGTTTGGAGTTTTGAGGACTAATCCAACTCTGTATAACCTCTCCGAGTCTTTGTGAAATTTATCAAAACTGGTTTCAACCGAAATCCATGTTATCAATAATAGAACAGAAGCCACTCCGATAGTTAACCCGAGAATGTTAATAGAAGAATAAAGTGGTTGCTTTATTAAAGATCTCAGACTGTTGCGGAATAATATTTTGATCATTGCACGGATATAAAAACTGCATTTTTTAACGGGGCTTCGGCACTCGCTGCAAACTAAGCAAAATACTCGTGCCGTATGTGTTTATTCCAAAATTAAAAACCTCCGGGTCCAGAAACAAATTTATTTCTTCAATTCCCAAGAATCAGGTATGCAAAAAACAAAAAGCGCCTGGAGTTGATCCGAGGGCTGGTTAAGTGTCGTATCAAATGGAAAGAAGCCACAGGAGGTTAATGTTTTTTGATTCGCACAACGATTCGCATTAAAAACATTCCTTAAATCGCCTAATGAAGTAGAATAAGTTGGGAAATAATTTTTTGTCATAACTCACAAGAACGAGAAGTATTAAACCAAGCTTGGAAGTAATTGATTGATATACAAATAAATAAACCGACAAGTTTGTCGGTTTATATTTGTACCCCGAACCAGCCTGCCGGCAGTGTAGGCAGGCAGGCGGACAAAAGTTGCAACCAGACAAAAGGCCTAGAGATGTTGAATAAATATAAACTTCAATATTTACACTACTACAAATGAAGTACTTAATTTACTTTTAAGAGTGCAAGTGAATCTGAGGATAAGTGGTAGCATTTAATTCACCATATAGGGAGTATCACCCGATAAAAATTCATCTTTTACAACAACAATGTTCCAACATATATTTAGTAAATGTATACTCCATCTGCTATATCCTGATTGATGTGAGTGAATGAGAATTTAATTTGTTCATAGAAAAAGTTCTATATTTGATAATTGCTTTATTTTGTGAGTGTTGAATGAATTATCCGATAGGGAAGTCATTAAAAACAGTTAATATAGTAACATGAAGAAAATAACCCTGCTATCCATGCTCCTTCTGCTTCTGCTAGCTTATTGTTCCACCGGGGAAAAACAGACAGGAAGCAACTTTTATCAACAAACTTCCGGGCTGCCTTATATAGAAGGGAAAACCCAGTACCTGACGTCTCCTTTTGTAACAGCTGGCGATAGGGTGTATATGGTTGGCTATCAGGACGGATCCTTTCCTGACCTGGGCTGGCATATTGATGGCGAGATGGGCGGAATCTGGGATCATCCTATTAAACTCATGGACGGGTTCAGTGCACAAATCACCATACAAGGCAGTAATGATTCTTATTGTCTGAATAAGGCAGATAAGTTCATCAACTATCCAATGGCCAATAGTCATCATTTTACATGGGAGAAAGAAAACTTAGCGATCGAACGTTTTCAATTTGTTCCTGATGCAGTTGAAGGAGCCATCATAGAATTCAGAATCATCAACCAGGGAAAGGAAAGCAAAGAAATAGTCTTTTCCTTTACAGGTATGACAGACCTGCGGCCTACATGGTTAGGGGAGCGAACGAACATGATTGACGCCGCTGACGATATTTCTTTTAATGATAAGTTATCGGCAGTAATAGCAAAAGATAATAACAACCCCTGGTATGTTGCCTTTGGATCATCATTAACAGCAGATCATTTTTCTGAAGAAGCAATTAATTGTCAATCAACGACCAGAAAAGGTTTGGGCAAGAACGCCACATTATCATTTTCACTTAAGTTAAAGCCAAACCAGGAAAAGGTAATTCCATTTTTTCATTGCAGGCTCCTATCAGTCAGAAGCATCACTTTGGTCAAATTATCAGGTATTAAAGACAGAAGGGAAAGCTAAACTAACCCGGAAAATAGAACGATATAAAAAAATTAACAGCACTTCACATCTCACTATCCCTGATAAAGGTATTGAGCAAATGTACGAGTGGTTAAAGTATAATACCGATTGGCTTGTTCGTAATGTTCCGGAGATAGGTATCGGTCTATCGGCAGGCTTACCTGATTATCCGTGGTGGTTTGGAGGAGATGCTGTTTATTCTTTGCAGGGAGTTTTGGCAACAGGGGATCATGAGCTGGCAAAAAACACAATTATTTTATTGGAAAAGGTATCGGAACAAACGAATGGAAATGGACGAATCATTCATGAAGTTTCTACGAACGGATCAGTTTATAATCCCGGTCTCCTGAGTGAAACAGCACTTTTTATTACTCTCCTGAGAAATTATTTTGCATGGACAGGAGATAAAGAACTTATAACAAAATTATTCCCTGAAGTTAGCAAAGGAATTAAATGGTTACTGGATAACGATACTGATGGTAACGGATACCCTGATGGAAATGGACTGATGGAGATTCCTGGATTAGACAAAGAAATGATAGATGTGGCTGTTTACACACAACAGGCATTTTCGTCAGCGGCGGAATTAGCCATGGCAGTGGGAGAGAATAAATTAGCAACAGATTATCAGAAGTCAGCTGATGATCTGAAAGAAAAGATCAATAAAGAATGGTGGAATGAAACTGTCCGGTCATTCGGTGATTTCAGGGGAACTGTGGCAGAAGCAAAACCGATACTAAAAGGTGCTATAATAAGAGCTGATACACTTAGAAAGCCATTGGTCATTGCTGAATTGAAGGAGACCGAAAAACAACTTAGTAAATATACGGCTATTCAGCAGATTCCCTTTGTAATATACCGTAACTGGGTAGTTAATACACCCCTCGAAACAGATGTTGCAGATTTTGATAAAGGTAAGGCAGCACTTGAAACCGCTAAAAAGTATGAAAACCCTTACGGCGTTTATGTAACAGGTATTGACAGAACTGAGGAACCGGATAGTGTAGTGCTGAAATCAAGGGGAAAAACATTTTCATATATCGGGGCAGTAATGACAATACCAACTGGCGTGCAGGCAGTTGCTGCAGCAAATTATGGTAAGCCGGAAGATGTATTGCACTATATTAACATGCTCTGTCGCTCTTTCAGCTACGCTTTACCCGGGTCAATGTATGAAGTATCTCCAGACTTTGGAATGATGGTCCAGGCATGGAACGGTTATGGTGTGGATGTACCTGTTATCAACCATTTTTTCGGAATTAAACCAAAGGCTTACGAAAAATCGATATACATTTCACCTTGTATGCCCTTAGATTGGAAAGATGCATCGATTGATAATGTAAGGGTAGGTGACAATTTGTTTAGCCTGGCTATAAGTCAGAAAAGTGATCACAAAGAATATTCTATCAGACAAACACTGGCTGACTGGACAGTTATTGTTGATGTTAAGAATTCGAAAAAGGTAATTGTTAATAATAAGGAAATAGAACCTGAAACCATTGCCCAAAACAGGTTAATGTTGAATGGCCAGGATATTAAAGTACTGATTTATTAATGATATTAGGCTTTGGAATCATCGTATGAGAAATTAGTGGAATTTTCCAGGAGGTCAGACTTGTCAACAAAAAAGAAGATTCCTGGTTGCATCTTTGCCGGAAGACTCAATTTGGAGAAAGGGAAAGTTGCTGGAAAAGACCGAAGACCGAAGTCAGAAGTCAGAAGTTTTGAGACCGCACGACCGAAAAACTGCAGGACCGCAGGACAAAAAGAGCGATCGTGTTCGCTCTCGCTCTTTTTTGGTACCCCGAACCTACACTGCCTGTCAGGCAGGCGGACAAAAGTTGCAACCAGCTAAATGAGATTTTTAGCATAAATAGGTCGATATAACTTTAATTTTGATTAGATCGAATTATAAGGAAGCCGACAATCCCCCCATCTCCTGTACATAACTGCAAACTGCTGATTTTCATTACGAAAAATAATATTATGATCAAAATATTTGTTAATTTGCACATATGCTTTTAACAAAACTACATATTCCTCCTGCCGGAAATAATATAGTTCATCGATCAGAACTTTATGAGAAATTGAACACAGGGTTAAGCCGAAAGCTAATTCTTATTTCTGCTCCTGCCGGATTTGGTAAAACAACAGTTGTGAGTGACTGGATTGATCAAAACAAGATCCCTGCAGCATGGTTTTCACTCGACAATGGGGATAATGACCCGGTAGATTTTTTAAGCTATATAATTTCAGGAATTCAAAGTATTCATAAAGAATTCGGACAAAGCGCCCTCAAACTGTTAAATTCACCCAATAAACCATCCGTCGAATCAATTGCCAGCCTGTTAATCAACGAAATACTCAATATCAATCAAAACTTTTTATTAGTACTCGACGATTTTCATTTGATCAAGAGTAACGAGGTATTAAAATTAGTAACCTATTTATTAGAGCATATTCCCGGTAATATCCATATTGTAATCCTGACCCGTTCTGACCCGGCACTATCTGTTTCAAGGTTAAGAAGTCAGCATCAATTGGTTGAGTTACGTTCATCAGACCTTAGTTTTTCGGCAAATGATATTTCCATATTGTTCAATAAAAAGCTGAAATTAGGCTTATCTATTGACGATGTTTATTCTCTTGAAACAAAAACCGAAGGCTGGATTGCAGGTCTGCAGCTAACAGCTTTGTCAATGCAGGGCCGTGAAGATATTTCCGGATTTATTCAGGACTTAAAAGGAGATAACCGCTACATCATGGATTATCTGATGGAGGAGGTGCTAAAGATCCAAACAGATGACATCAAGGAATTTTTACTGCAAACATCAATACTGGAGCAAATGTCTGCTCCTTTATGCAACGCTGTTTTGAACAGAAATGACAGCCAGTTAATTCTTGAGACGCTGGAAAAAAATAACATGTTTGTTATTCCTTTAGATACGGAAAGGACCTGGTACAGATATCATCACCTCTTTGCGGAGTTATTAAAACAGAGACTTCATTTAAGAGAAAAAGCAACCATTATTGAACTTCATAATAAAGCAAGTGAGTGGTTTAATAATAATTCGATGCCATTATTAGCAATTGAACATGCAATAGAGACAGAAAATTTCGAAAAAAGCATACAGCTTCTTGGAGAAATAGTAGAGACTATGTGGAAAAACGGACAGCATGCTGCTATTATGAAATATGGTGATTTACTGCCTGATGAATTAATTAAAAAGAATGCAGATTTTTGTTTATACTATGCATGGATATTGATTATAGCCGGTCAGATTCAGAAAGCTGAACCTTTTTTGGTAAGTGCAGAAAAAATTACAAAGAAGATAATTAATGATAAAAATTCATCAAAAGAAGATATTCAGTATAATAAGAAACTGTTGGGAAAAATATCTGTTGCATTTGCATACCTCTATTCAATAACAGCAGATTCAGAAAAAACTTTTGATTATTGTAAAACAGCTATGGAAAACCTTTCAGAAGATGATCCATTGTGGTATAGCTGGGGATGGTACTCCATTGGAATTGCAGAAATAGTTGGTGGACATTTTAATGAAAGTATTGCGGCTTATGAAAAAGCGCTGGCATATGGCAAAAAATCGGGAAACATCTATCTTATATCTACCATTGCTTATAATTTAGCTTCCCTTGAAGTGCGTATGGGGCTTTATACTTCTGCTTACAAGAAATGTTCTGACCTGATAACGTTCATGAAAGAAAGTGGCTATTCGCAAATTTCAAAATCGGAACCCACCTATGCCGGGCTATATTCGCTAATGGCTGGTATTGACTGTATGCGATTAGATTTTGAGGAAGCTTACGAAAACATAAAAATAGCGTATAATTTAAGCAGAAATGATTCTAACAATTCGTATAAAGTTGTGATGTTATTGGTTTATTGGCTTATTTTATTCGGACGTGGGGATAATGCCGGAATTATAAAGTTGAAAAATGAAATAGAAGATATTATAAAACAAAATAAAATATCTCCAGCTGCCATGGCTCTTTATATTGCCATGAAAGGGAAAATGCTTATTGAACAGCATGAACTTGAAAAAGCTAGTCATTTATTTATGGAAAATGGGCTCGGCGTCCATAAAAATATTTCATATTTAGACGATCGTGGTTACTTTTCATTTGTATTATTACTGATAACGGAATTAAAATTTAAAGATGCAGAAAATATTCTTTCCGAATTACAAACAATGGAACAAGTAGCAAACAGGATTGAGGCATTGATTGAAGTGAAAATAGTATATGCCATTTTGTATAAGGAAACAGGTAATAAAGAAAAAGCCATTGAAACTCTCATTGAATCATTGGAATATGCTGCTAATGAGAACATACTTATGGCCTTTATAAAATATCATGATAAAATACATGATTTGCTCAAAGAAATATTCAAAATACAGGCAACTACAAAAACGAATATTCCTAAGGAGTTAACTGATAAACTTAAGCTCGCTATTGAAAAAAGAGATAAACTTAACAAAATAAGTTTTAAAGCAGGGTTAAGCGCACGTGAACTTGATGCACTAAAACTTATTGCCGAAGATTTAACTAACCAGGAAATAGCCGATAAATTGTTTATTTCATTAAACACAGTTAAAACGCATGTTAAAAATATTTTTCTGAAATTAGAAGTTGATTCCCGGACACATGCTTTAACCAAAGCAAAAGAGCTTGGTATAATTTAACTTCTCTTCCTTATTTCTGTCCCCGGATTAATTTATTTTATAAAAATCACTCTTTCGAATCACCCTCAAGGGTGATTTTTTATTGATGGATGTGCCCAATTTTTGCATAGGAATTATAAACCGGATAATGGATTTAAACCTGGAACTCATTTCAGTAAATTCTGGAGAGGACGAACATAATAAGTAAGTATTAAATAAATCAAAATATTTAAAATTATGAAAAAGAGACGATTATTCTTGCTGCTGATACTGCTTATTATAGCATATGAAGGAATGGCACAGCAGAAATATACTATCAGCGGATACATAAGAAGTTCCGAAACTGGTGAAGCGCTAATCGGGGCTACAGTACTTGTAAAAGAATTGTATAAAGGTGCGGTGGCAAATGCATATGGTTTCTACTCAATTACCTTACCCGAAGGGAAACATTCAGTTCAATATTCATACATGGGTAATATTAGTAAAACCGATGACATTGAATTAACCGGTAATATCAGTAACAATGTTGAGTTACAGCAGGCATCTGTAGAAATAGCTGAAGTTGTAATAGTAAGCGAGGCTTCCAATAAGAATATTAAAGCTCCGGAAATGAGCGTTGTAAAAATATCTCCAAAAGATGTAGTATCTGTTCCAGTGATATTTGGTGAGCAGGATATTTTAAAAACTATTCAACTTTTGCCCGGGGTAAATTCAGCTGGTGAAGGGAATTGCGGTTTTTATGTAAGGGGTGGGAGTGCCGATCAAAACCTGATAATTCTGGATGAAGCCCCGGTTTACAGTTCTTCACATTTACTGGGTTTTTTCTCAGTATTCAACTCAGATGCAGTAAAAGACATGGAATTTTATAAAGGCAATGCACCGGCAAATTATGGCGGACGTTTATCATCCGTATTGGATATTCAAATGAAAGAAGGAAATTCAAAAAAGGTTTCTGCTTCAGGTGGCATAGGCTTAATAGCCTCCCGACTCACTTTAGAAGCTCCTCTGGTTAAAGATAAAGGCTCATTCATTATTTCAGGCAGAAGAACTTATGCTGATATATTTCTACCCTTATGGAAGGATCCTGCGGCTAAAAGTACAAAACTCTATTTCTATGATTTTAACACAAAAGCGAATTTTAAAATCAATAATAATAACAGGATATTTCTTTCGGGATATTTTGGCAGGGATATTTTCAAATTATCCGATTTAGTGGGTTTTAGTTGGGGAAATAAAACTGCAACTTTAAGGTGGAATCATATTTTCGGTAATAAACTTTTTCTAAACAGTTCCCTCATATACAGCGATTATAATTATGGGATTGGTTATAATGTCGGGGAATCGCTCGAGGTTACTTCAGGAATAAAAGATTACAACTTAAAAGAAGATTTTCAATACTATATCAACACAAAAAACACACTTAAATTTGGATTTAATTCGATATACCATACATTTCGTCCTGGTGAGTTAAACTCAGAAAACGAAGATTTTTTTAACTCAAAAATCCTTGATAAGAAACATGCTGTTGAAAGTGCTATTTACATATCACATAAGTTTGACATATCAGACAGGTTAATATTAAATTACGGTTTGCGATATTCAAATTGTGCTGTCATTGGTCCGGATACAATTTATACCTATAATAAAAATGACGAAATAACTAACTCAATCTCATACAACAAAGGAGATATAATTCAAAATTATGGCACTTTAGAACCTAGAATGACATTAAACTACATTATTAATAAAAAAATGTCTGTTAAAATGTCTTATGCAAGAAATGCTCAATATATGCATCTTCTGTCAAATTCATCGGTTGCCTTCCCAACTGATATATGGATATCAAGCAGTACAATTGTAAAACCACAAATTGCCGACCAGATTGCATTGGGATTTTTTAAGAATTTCAAAGACAATATGTTTGAAACTTCAATAGAGGTATATTATAAAAACTTCCAAAATCAAATCGACTATCAAAACGGTGCAAATATAATACTTAACAAACATGTTGAATCTCAGCTGGTTTTCGGAAAGGGCAGAGCTTATGGAACAGAACTTTTTATTAAAAAGAGGACCGGGGATTTAACGGGCTGGATTGGATATACCCTTTCAAGAACTGAACGATCCATTAATGAAATTGATGATGGTGCATGGTATCCTGTAAAACATGACAGAACCCACGATGTGTCAATTGTTTTGATGTATGATTTTAATGATAAATTGAAAGTGTCTGCAAATTGGGTTTACAACACCGGAAATGCAGTTACTTTTCCAGGTGGAAAGTATGTAATTGATGGAGTTACAGTTCCTGCATATACAAACAGAAATGGCTATCGTATGCCTGATTACCATCGCCTCGATTTAGGAGTAACCCTTACGAATAAAAAGCGGGAAAAATTCGAATCGAGCTGGAACTTTTCAGTTTACAATGCTTATGCCCGTAAAAACACCTACTCAATTAGTTTCAGAGAAAGTGAAAATGATCCTTCAAAAACAGAAGCAGTTCGATATTCTCTATTTCAAATAGTCCCTTCAATAACTTATAATTTTAAATTTTAAACCAATGAGAACAATACTTATTTTCTTGAGCCTGACTATACTATTAACATCATGTCAAGATGTTATTGAAATTGATTTGGATTATATGAAACCAAAACTTGTTATTGAAGGTGTAATTAATGATTTTGATCACCAATGCATAGTAAAGTTGTCAAAAACGACTGATTATTTTAATCGGGAGACCAATCCGACAGTTTCAGATGCTGTTATTACCTTAACAGATAATGCAGGCACAATAGTAAATCTCAATGAAACTGAACCAGGTATTTATTTGGGAGAAAGTGTACAGGCTAAACCGAATATAAATTATATTCTAAACATCAATTCAGAAGGAAATGAATATGTGGCAAAAGCAACTATTCCTCAGAAAGTAAATATTGATTCATTGACCTATAGGTATAATCCTGAAAGTATTTTTTATGAGGTAGGCTATGTTGTAAGTTGTCACTTTTCCGATCCTGAAGAGTTTCGTAATTTTTATCGGTTAAAAACATATAACATTAGCGACAGAACAAAAGCAAAGAATATCGGGGATATTTATAATGACGACCTTTTTAATGGCAATAAAGTTGATTTGCCCTGGAGCTATAATGTATATCAACAGTTTGACACAGTTGTAGTTGAACTATACACCCTTGATGTGCAAACGTATGATTATTATAAAACTTTATTCCAAATTTCAGGTGGTTCAAAGATGATGTCAATGACAACTCCGGCTAATCCCAACACAAATATAAATAACGGAGCACTTGGCTATTTTGGGGCATATACTATCAGTCGAGATACAATTATTATCGCCATCCGCTAGGTACAATGCAAACGCTACAAATAAACAATATAGAGATGAGAAAAACGACATTCCTTCTTTTTTTAATTATTAATCTGATTGGATGCAAAAACAGACATGATGATTTAATATTATCAACAATGAATTCCTTCATTAAGGACGATGGAAATAATACAGGATTATTATTTGGTTGCAATGAAGACGGAAGAATTTCTATTTGGACAGTAGGTGGGGTTAGAAAAGATGATGAACTTAGAGTTGCGTGCCCCTCAATCCACCTGGATCTTTAACAGCTTTTGTTTTTCTATACCATTTTGCAGTTATATTTATTGCTATTCCTGAAGGGAAATTCAATTATAAATTAAACGGTTCACAAGTTGAGCAGATTAGTAAGGGTAATAAAGAAATTTCCGCATATATTCTGGATCTCCAATTTTATTGAGCTTTTCGAAAGATGGGCCTGGTATGGCTTTTATAATGCTTTTGCCCTTTATCTTACTTTATCAAAAGATACCGGGGCGCTTGGTTTTACTCAGGTTCAAAAAGGAGCTATTATAGGTACAGGCTCAATGCTTTTGTATTTCCTTCCGATTTTAACCGGTGCTATAGCCGACCGGATAGGGTTCAAGAAACAGCTTATACTTTCCTTTACAGCTTATATTGCAGGTTATTTTATGGTAGGAACTTTCGAGTCGTATGGATTGATATTTGCCTCATATCTTTTCCTTGCAACCGCAGGTGCAATGTTTAAGCCAATTATCTCGGGGATGATTGCAAAAACAACAGATGAAGAAACGTCATCTGTAGGATTCGGGATCTTTTATTTGATGATAAATATCGGAGGATTTATTGGACCTTTTATTGCAGGCTTTCTCTATAAGATCAGTTGGAACTATGTCTTTCTGATGTCAGGAGCTACAATTGCAATAAATTATATTTTCGTTTTTTTCTTCTTCAAAGAACCTGGCAGAGAACCATCGGGGAAAACGTTTCTGCAAAATTGCAGCATTGCGGTTAAAAATATTTTAACAGCACTATACGACTGGAGATATCTTGTCTTTCTGCTGATAATGTCAGTTTTCTGGACAGCGTTCAACCAGCTTTACTATTCTTTCCCTGTTTTTATAGATCATTGGGTTGATATAGACAGGTTGTCAGTTGCTTTTGGACTGAAACCCGGAACAATCACTGCTGTAACTGTGATCAGTATGGATGCATTCTTTATCATTGTTCTCCAAATGTATATTTCCTCTGTAAGTATGAAGTTCAAGCCACTTAATTCAATAATGACAGGAGCGTTGATTCTGGCTGGTGGCCTCCTGCTTATGTTTATAACCCGCAATCCATGGATAGTTCTTATAGGAGTAATGATGTTCGCCGTTGGGGAGATGGCTTCTTTACCTAAATATACCGAATATGTGGGGCGGATTGCTCCGCTTGATAAGAAAGCCCTCTATATGGGTACATCTTTTCTCCCTGTCGCACTTAGTCATTTTGCTGCCGGATGGATTTCAGGAAAACCTTATGAGATTCTTGCCGATAAAGTCACTCTGTTACAGAAAGCGGTTGCAGAAAAAGGATTTGATATTCCTCAGATATCAGATTCATTTACTCAAAATCAATACTTTGAAAAGGCAGAGCAACTGTTTAATATGGATAGCTCTCAGCTTACTCAATATCTCTGGAGTACATATCATCCTGAAAAAGTATGGATTATGTTCGTAAGCATTGGTGTAATGGCAAGCATTATGCTTTATTTATACGATAAATTTATACTTGTTAAGAATGTTGAAAAGTAGAAGGTTTAGGTAAATTTATATTCCCTGAACAGCCCCTTCAACCTGCTAATAAGAAATATCCTCTCTCTCTTGCACTTGCTCGTTTTTAGTACCCTGAACGGACAAAAGTTACAATCAGTCAAATGAGTTTTTAAGCTTAATGAATACCTTAAGAAAACTCTAATTTTAATTGGACCGAATTACAGGGAAGCCGACACTGTAACTAAAGCAAAAGAACTTGGAATAATTTAACTTCTCTTGCAGAATACTGCTACTTGATAATTTTATTTTATAAAAATCATCCTCTCAAATCACCCCTGCGGGTGATTTTTTTTTGATTGGGGTACCCGACCTTTGACTAGGAATTTAATAAATAAAAATATGAAAGGTAAAACTAAAATAAAAATTCAGGGACATCTTGATAAAAAATGGAAGAACAGCTTTGAAGGAATGGAAATTTGTTATGAAGGAGACAATTCCATCATTACCGGAAATATAAAGGACGAAGCTCATTTACATGGAGTTTTAAATCAAATAAGGGATTTAAACCTGAAACTAATTTCGGTTAATTCGATGGAAGGATAGCCTTATGTATTGTGTATGATTTTTATTTAAAGAACTAAATATTAACTCAAACAAAATGAAAGCATTTCTCAGTATACAATAAAATCAAAATAACTTAAATCAAATAATTATGAAAAAATCATTAGTTCTATTAATCGTCGCAGCATTCTTATTACAGAGTTGCGCTAAAGTATTTTATACTCCTGATGCCAGATACCTTGCAAGTAGTCATAAAATCATAGCCATAATACCTCCAAAAGTATCTATTGCTGCAAGAAGAAAAGTCGATGGTACTGCTCTGATTGAACAACAAAAAACAGAATCAATCAATTTCCAGAGAGAAATGTATAGCTGGATGCTTAAAAGAAAAATGCAGGGAACTATCTTCGTTGATATCCAGGATGTTGAGACTACCAATGCAAAATTAGCTGCTGCCGGTTTTCAGGATGCAAATTTGCTGACTCCAGCTGATTTATCCAAAGTTCTGAACGTAGACGGGATTTTGACTTCTAATTACGCACTTTCAAAACCAATGTCTGAGGGTGCTGCAATTGCAATGGCAGTTCTTGCAGGATGGTGGGCCCCGACAAATGAAGCTGTTGCTTCTTTGTCAATCCACGATAGCGGGTCAGATAAGATAATCTGGAATTATGACCACCGACTTTCATCGACTCTGGGTAGTCCAGCCAGACTGGTTGATGAACTCATGAGGCAGGCAAGTAGAAAAATGCCATATTTTACAAGCGTGAGTTCCTATTAATCAAAAAGACATTCTTCATGTTAAAAAAAGAAAAGTCTCTTCTACTAAGGAATCATGAAAACAAGAAGTAGAAAGAGTATGTGCCGTGGCAAATCCCGCTCCGGTATCAGCATACTGTGGGCTGATATCCTGACCTCAGATCTTTCCAAACAAGTGCCGGAACTTAAACTTCCAGTCTATTTCTTTGAAGGCATATACGATTACACCTGCTCCTACACGGAGGCAAAATCCTATTTTGAGAAGCTTAAAGCACCAATAAAAGGGTTCTACACGTTCGAGCAGTCTGCTCATAGCCCACTCTTTGAAGAACCTGAAAAAATGCAACAAATTTTACGGGAGGATATATTGACCGGCTTGAACAAACTTGCCGACATAAAATAGATAATTTTCAATTTAAAATACTTTAAAAATGAATAAAAGTGTTCGTTTCCCTTTCCGCTTTTTCATATTTACATTTTTTTGGTCATGGATTATTTGGACACCTTTGATCCTCGCCAGCCTCGGGATCATTCCTGTTTCAGATAAATTATTATTTTTACTGACAATACCTGTAATTATGATAGGTGTTTTTGGACCGCTTGCAGGTGCGCTTTTTGCTATATATCACGAAAAGGGCAAGGGTTCTTCAAAAAAATATCTTCGAAGTTTTCTTGATTTTCGTTTAGGCTGGAAAGCTTATTTTATTCCTATAATAATCTTTGGCGGCAGCACATTTATTGCCTGGTTTTCCCCTGAATTATTTGGGGAAGAGCGTTTACCAATGCTATTGCCTTCTATATGGGCTTTTTTCCCATATATATTAATTATGATTCTTCTGGGCGGGGGTCAGGAAGAATTTGGATGGAGAGGTTATGCTCTCCCTCTTCTTGAAAGAAAATTCGGAATATGGTTCGGAAACATAATTCTGGGGATCATATGGGCTTTCTGGCATCTCCCGTTATGGTTTATAACAGGTACAAATCAAACCTTTATGAATTTTGGGGGTTTTCTACTCCTTATCGTTGGATATTCTTTCATTTTATCCTGGACCCGAAAAATCTCCGGCAATAAACCATTTTCAGGACTTTATGTTCACGGTCTGTTTAATGCTTTTATCCCCCTTATGCCCCCATTGATTATGCAAAAAAACGTACCCCAACCACGTTTTTGGATCTGGGTAACCCTGACATTTTTAATCGGCATTATAATTACGATTTTACGCGATAAAAAAAGTATCAACCTATTTCAAGACGAGACAATTTAACAGACTTAAATTAAATGGGAAAAATGAAAGCAATTGTACACACAAAATACGGACCACCGGATGAACAACAGGTTCTGGAGGTAGAAAAACCAGTTCCAGGGACAATGAAGTGTTGATAAAAATACATGCGATAACAGTAACAACTACGGATTGCAATGCCGCAACTTCACATTTGTTCCCCAATCGTTTATGTTTTTCGCACGAATAATGTTTGGGTTCAAAAAGCCAAAAATAAATATACTGGGGATTGATTTAGCTGGAGAAATTGAAGCCGTCGGCAAAGATGTAAAACTATTTATGAAGGGTGACAAAGTTTTTGGATCACCAGGGACCAAATTTGGTGGCCATGCAGAGTATTGCTGTGTTCCCGAAAACGGAGCTCTGGCTATAAAACCGGTTATAGACAGGATCTATCCATTGGAAAGGACAGATGAAGCTTTTCAGTATGCCGAACAAGGTCATAAAAAAGGGGATGTAATTATTACCAATAGTTTAAAAAATAAATGAATATTTAAAGAACAATTTAATACTACCAACCATGCGAACTGAAATACAACCTTATTGATTGATGATCTAAATATTTGTTAAATTGCATACATGCTTTTAACAAAACTACATATTCCTTCCGCTGGAAATAACATAGTTCATCGATCAGAACTATCTGAGAAATTGAACCCCGGGCTAAGTCGAAAGCTGATTCTTGTTTCTGCTCCTGCCGGATTTGGTAAAACAACAGTTGTGAGTGACTGGATTGATCAGAATAAGATACCTGCAGCATGGTTTTCCCTCGACAATGGGGATAATGACCCGGCAATTTTCTTAAGCTATGTAATTTCAGGAATTCAAAGTATTCATAAAGAATTCGGACTAAGCGCCCTCAAACTTTTAAATTCGCCCAATAAACCATCTGTCGAATCAATTGCCAGCCTGTTAATCAACGAAATACTCAATATCAATCAAAACTTTTTATTGGTACTCGACGATTTTCATTTGATTAAGAGTAACGAGGTATTAAAATTAGTAACCTATTTATTAGAGCATATTCCCGGTAATATCCATATTGTAATCCTGACCCGTTCTGACCCGGCACTATCTGTTTCAAGGTTAAGAAGTCAGCATCAATTGGTTGAGTTACGTTCATCAGACCTTAGTTTTTCGGCAAATGATATTTCCGTATTATTCAATAAAAAGCTAAAATTAGGCTTATCTATTGATGATGTTTATTCTCTTGAAACAAAAACCGAAGGCTGGATTGCAGGTCTGCAGCTAACAGCCTTATCAATGCAGGGCCGTGAAGATATTTCCGGATTTATTCAGGACTTAAAAGGAGATAACCGCTACATAATGGATTATCTGATGGAGGAGGTACTAAAGATTCAAACAGATGAAATCAAAGAATTTTTACTGCAAACATCAATACTGGAGCAAATGTCTGCTCCTTTATGTAATGCTGTTTTGAACAGAAATGACAGCCAGTTAATTCTTGAGACGCTGGAAAAAAATAACATGTTTGTTATACCTCTGGATACTGAGAGGAACTGGTACAGATATCATCACCTCTTTGCGGACTTATTAAAACAGAGACTTCATCTAAGAGATAAAGCAACTATTATTGAACTTCATAATAAGGCAATTGAGTGGTTTAAGGATAATTCAATGCCACTATTAGCAATTGAACATGCGATAGAGACAGAGAATTTCGAAAAAAGCATACTATTTCTTGGAGAAATAGTAGAGACTATGTGGAAAAACGGACAGCATGCTGCTATTATGAAATATGGTGATTTACTGCCTGATGAATTAATTAAAAAGAATGCAGATTTTTGTTTATACTATGCATGGATATTGATTATAGCCGGTCAGATTCAGAAAGCTGAACCTTTTTTGGTGAGTGCCGAAATAATTACAATGCAGATCATTAATGATAAAAATTCATCAGAAGAAGATGTTCGGAACAATAAGAAACTGTCAGGAAAAATATCCGTTGCATTTGCATACCTCTACTCAATAACAAAAGAATCGGAAAAAACTTTTAGCTATGGTAAAGCAGCTATGGAAAACCTTTCAGAAGATGACCCTTTGTGGTTTAGCTGGGGTTGGTACTCAGTTGGTATGGCAGAGATGTATCGTGAAAACTTTAAGGAATGTATTATAGCTTTTGAAAATGCGCTGGAGTATGGTAAAAAATCAGGAAACATTTATCTTATATCTACCATTGCAAACAGGTTATCTACACATGAAGCAAGGATGGGGCTTTATACATCATCTTATAAGAAGTGCTCCGACCTTATAACCTTTATGAAAGAAAGTGGCTATTCCCAAATTACAAAATCGGAATGTACCTATGCCGGGGTGTATTCATCTATGGCAGGTATAGAATCTATGCGGACAGATTTCGATGATGCTCTGGAGAACATTAAAACTGCCTATAACTTATGTAAAAACGAATCAAATAATACTATAAAGGTCCATGTATTAATGGTTTACTCACTTGCTTTATACGGACGTGGAGATCTAGCCGGGGTTAAAAAGATGATAAATGAGGCGGATAATATTCTAAAACAAAATATTGTATTTCCCAGCACTATGTCGATTTATATTTCCATGAAGGGATTTATGCTGATTGAACAGAATGAACTTGAAAAAGCCAACCATTTTTTTAAAGAAAATGGATTGGAATATGATAAAAAAATACCTTATTCATATGAGCATGCATATATTGATTATGCTCGTTTGTTAATAATCGAAATGAAATTCAGGGAGGCGGAGATTATTCTTTCAAAATTGTTGAAAATGGCACTAGCAGCAAATAGAATTGAGAGAATAATTGAAACTAAAGTCATTTATGCCATTTTGAATAAGACCACAGGGGAAAAAGAAAAAGCCATAAAATACCTGATGGAAGCATTAGAGGATGCTGCCTGTGAAAACATTTTGATGTCTTTTGTTCTTTTTCATTCTGGGATAAGCGATTTACTAAAAGAAGTCTACAAAATACAGGCAACCTACAAAAACAAATATCCCTAAAAAGTTAATCGACAAGCTTAAACTCGCAATTGAAAAGAGAGAAAAATGTTTGAAAAATAATTCAGGATCCGTGTTAAGCGACCGCGAACTCGATACACTAAAACGAATTGCCGAAGATTTATCGAACCAGGAAATAGCTGACAAGCTTTTTATTTCATTAAATACAGTAAAAACGCATATTAAAAATATTCTCATGAAGTTGGATGTCGATTCCCGGATACAAGCTGTAACTAAAGCGAAAGTGCTTGGAATAATTTAACTTCTCTTCCTGATTTCGGTTCACGGATTAATTTATTTTATTAAAATCACTCTTTCGAATCACCCTCAAGGGTGATTTTTTCTTGATGGGGGTACCTGACATTTGCATAAGGGTTTAATCATGAAGCAAATGAAATGCACGACTATAATAAAAATTCAGGGACATCTCAATGGCAAATGGAAGGAATGCTTTGAAGGCATGGAGATCAGTTATGAAGGAAACGATACAATTCTTACAGGAAATCTTAAGGATGAAGCACAAATGCATGGAGTTTTGAATATCATAAGAGATTATAACCTCATACTTATTTCTATCAATTCGGGGAAGGGTAACTTAATGTTCCGGGTAAGATTAAGAATTAAACAATAAATTATGAATACTACCAAAATGAAAGCTATCGTGTGCACAAGATACGGACCACCAGAAGTCCTTAAACTCGTAGAAACTGAGAAACCGGAACCCAAAGACGATGAAGTGTTGATAAGGATACATGCCACTGCCGTAACCGCAAGCGACATCTATATTAGGGGCGGACGCGTGACATGGAGCATGATGATCCCGTTCCGACTGATGATGGGCTTTACAGGACCAAGAAATCACATAATTGGTGAAGTTCTTTCCGGGGAAATCGAAGCAACAGGTAAGGACATTAAAAGATTCAGACCAGGTGACCGGGTTTATGGTCTTACAGGTTTCAGTCTTGGTGCATACGCCGAATATAAATGCATGAAAGAGAATGATTCAATTAACGGTTGCATCTCACTGAAACCTGAAAATATCTCTTATGAAGAGGCAACCATGGCAGCATACGGCGGATTGCTGGCATTTCAGTTCATGGAAAAAGCAAATATCCAGCCGGGACAGGAAGTACTCATCTACGGAGCCTCAGGTACAACCGGTATCATTGCCATCCAGCTTGCCAGATCCCTGGGTGCCAGAGTAACTGCAATATGCTGTACTTCAAATATTGAAATGGTGAAATCCCTGGGGGCAGATGCAGCAATCGACTACACAAAACAGGATGCTCTTAATCCTCAAATGAAATTTGATTTCATCTTTGATGCTGTAGGCAGGAATAAATCATCAGGATTGAAGAAATCCCTTGGCAGGAATCTAACTTCCAACGGTACAGAGGCATCCATCGATGATGAAAACCTGAAACTTGATTCAAAACGGCTGGACCTTGTCAGGGATTTTATTGAGACTGGTAATATAAAACCTTTTATTGACAGGTGTTACCCGTTTGATGAGCTTGCAGAAGCTCACGAATATGTTGGAAAAGGACACAAAAAAGGTGGTGTTGCAATAACAGTATGTCATAACAGCAAATAGCAAGAATAAAAAATGGGACCTATTCCCATAGTTAAACGAAGAATTTATGAAATCAAAACAGCTTAAAATTGCAGGAATAGTGACAATAGCGTCTTATCTTCTTGTAATTTGCCTGTTTTGTTTCCATCAGGGTACTAAATTCCATCTGGATGCACGGGAGGCAGAATCCTATGTACATCAATTAACTGATAATAAATACGATAGTGTCAGAAATGATATACTGATAAGCAAACGAGCAGCTATTAAAATTGCTGACCAATTATTTTCAGAAAAGTACGGAATCTGGCATACTCTTCTTTGGAAACCATAAGACAAAGCTCACAAATTCAAATTATTATGAATAATATATTTATTTCTATAATGGTTTTGATTTCTGGAGTGATTGCTGCACAGGAATGTAAAATTGATTTGCACTCATTGGCACAACCAGATATTAATATGATTCAATTAAATAAATTTGGGCAGAGCAGATTATTTAAAATTGTTTTATCCTGTGATTTTGATACTATAACCAATAAAGAAATTATTGATCATCTATCGCAATGGTTTTTAAATCAGAACTCCAGGATCAAAATCGTAAATATTAAGGATGTTAAAAAGTTAGATGATAGTTGCCATTATCTGATTATTGGATTAACTGGTAAACTGAATGATCTTTCAATCTTTGAATTGCCCCTAAAAATTATCAATAGCAAATGTACACTAGGACCAATTGAACTTTCAGATTCTGATGATGCAATATTAATAATTAACGAAAGTGCACGATGTTCAGCTGTAATTGGTAATTCTTATGAAGCCTTAAGAAATATTTCCTTTGGACGTTTTATGGGATTATATAATTATTATATCCTCAAAAATAATAAAATGAGCTATTTGGGTAATTTAAAGGAAAACAAATTTATATCCGATAGTCTTGTGGATTTAGCACTTATCCGAAAGGAAAACTACTCTCAAAAAATTGATAATAAATATTTAGAAGCTTGTTTTTCCTGTAACTACAAAATGATTAGTCAGTTTCAAGGCTCAATTGATGATTTAATAGATTTGTTTGATGATTTTTGCAGGCTTTATGAAGTAAAGAAACCTTCACAAAAACTAAAATACTTTATACATTGGGATCAATTAGAGATAAATATAGTCAGCGGTGACCCAAAACCCGGTTCGACTGGAGGATTAGTGATTGACAGTCTGATTCATACAGTAGGGATTGATAAAGAGTTGTTAACACATGAAGGGGTTCATTTTATATTTAATTACAATTTAAGGAGTCCAAATTCCTTTTTTAATGAAGGTATTCCTTCGTCTTTTGCATTATTTCAACATCCTGAGCGTATTACGAATGATTGTAAATTAATTCAGGACAATTTAGAAATACAAGATTTAATAACTGGAAAAACAGAATTCTGGAAGGGGCCATATAAAAGTGGACAATGTTTATCATACCCAATATCAGGCCTTTTTATAAAATTCTTAATTGATAAATATGGCATTGATAAGTTAAAGAGATTTTATCAATATCCTGATATAACTGAAGGCTTTAAGACTATTTATAATATGGAACTCCCTATGATAGTAACGGAATGGGGAAATCATATACTGAGAAATATTGAATAATTACTGTACCAGACAGGAACTTTTCAAATGACTCGGGGATTTCGGTCAGGTACTGAACTGTAAAAAAAAAGAATTCATATGGATAAGATTTGGTATAACATTAAAACAGGTTTCAGATATTTAGCCAGGCAAAAGAGTATTTCACTGATGAATATTCTGGGACTCTCAATAGGAATGTCTGTCGCCATTCTCATTTTCTACTTTGTGACTTTTGAAATGAGTTACGATAATTTTCACAAGGATGCTAAACTGATTTACAGGATCATTTCAATTAACAAAGGTACCGGGGGAACTGATTACAGGGCTACAACACCTTTCCCTTTACCTGGGGTAGTCAGGAAAGATATTAAAGATGCTGAAATGACTACGGGTTTGTCTCTCTTTTTGAGTGATGATGAACCCGTTAGGTTGCTGATCAATCCTTTTTCAATCTGACCGGATACTCTGCTGACTCGTGTTTCCTGAAAATGTTCAATTTCCCATTGATAAACGGTAATCCAAACACTGTTTTTGATAATCCGGAATCAGTCGTTCTTACGGGTAGCACCGCAAAAAAATTATTTGGGGATGAAAGCCCACTGGGGAAAGAGTTGATAATAGGAGATTACAATTTTACTAGTAGCCGGAATTTTGAAAGATCTGCCTGAGAATTCAATATTTAAGTTCGACCTTCTTGTCTCTCACCTCATACTGAAGAAGATGCACCCTGATCTTGCAAATATGTGGTGGGCAGGAGGATCGATGACTTTTGTAAGAACATTATGCTAATCAGAATGTCAACTCTATTAAGTCAGATCTTGCCTCTATCCCGGGGAAATATTTTCCTGACTATCTTAAAGGAAGGGAAAGTTATGACATTCAGGCTCTTAAAGATATTCACCTTGACAATCGTGTTGCGGGTGATGTCAAACCTCCGGTTTCAGTAAATTATCTTTACATTCTGATGGCAATAGCTATTGCAGTTTTATTTATTGCCTGCGCCAACTTTGTTAACCTTTCCACGAGTCAATCAGAAAAACGGGCCAGGGAAACCGGACTGCGAAAGCTTGCAGGAGGAGGAAGATTTCAGATAACATTCCTGTTTATTGGGGAAGCTGTTACCCTTTCTTTGATTGCAGTCGTTTTCGCCGTATTTCTGTCGAAACTGTTTTTACCATGGTTTAATGAATTATCTCAACGGAATATCAATATAAATTTTGCTAATGGAAAGATCATCTTGTCTGTTCTGCTTTTCGGGATCCTTACAGGAGTTCTGTCAGGTATCTATCCGGCACTTCTATTTTCTAAATATCAACCGATTCAGATACTTCGTTCCCGGATTATCGGCACATAGTAGCAAAACAGGAATACGGAAAGGATTTATCATTGCCCAGTTTGTGATAACCATAATACTTATTATATCTCAACTATTTATTACCAGACAGATCTCATTTATGAAGAATCATGATCTGGGATTCAATGATGAATGACCTTGTTTCTATTCCGCTTCATGTTAAAGATGAAAACAAACGTCTGGAATTTGCAAAGATATTTGCAGAGAGTCTGCAAAGAGAGGCAAAGGCCTATGATATTAAGGGCGTCTCCCTGACTGAGAATGTTCCGGGAAACAACTTTCCTAACAGATTTGCAGTCATTCCTGAAGGATCTTCTCCGGAAGATTCCAGAGAAATGGTAGTAACATCAATAGATGAACATTTTTCAGATGTATTTCAAGTTCCCGTAGTTAGTGGCAGAATCCTTACTGATACAATTGCTTCCGACAGGTTCAAAAATGTCATGATCAACGAATCAGCGGCAAGGAAATTAGGATGGGACAATCCAATCGGAAAAAAACTCCGGTTTAAACATGAAGAGGAATCGGTGACAGTTATAGGTGTGCTAAAAGATATTAATATCAGATCAATGCAAACTCAGATTGAACCTGTTGTATACCGATATACTGGCGCAAACTGGCTTGCAGGTTATGTTACCCTGAGAATAGATCAGCAATATTATTCTCAAACTATAAAACTCATCAAAGAAACCTGGGAAGAGCTGGCACCTGGTGTCCCCTTTCAGTACTTTTTTATAAAAGATAAATACAATGAAAAATACAGGGAGGAAGAAAGGCTTGTCAAAAATTGTAGGGACCTTTACAATAATAGCTATTTTTCTTTCCTGTCTTGGGTTATTTGCATTGATTGCCTGGTTATCAATTCAACGTACCAAAGAGATCGGAATTCGCAAAATTAATGGTGCCAGAATTGACGAAGTTATGTATATGCTCAGCAGTGACTTTATTAAACTGGTGGCAATAGCTTTTGTTATTGCATGTCCGGTTGCCTGGTATATTATGCATAAATGGCTTCAGAACTTTGCCTACAAAACAGAACTCAGCTGGTGGATCTTTGGCTTATCCGGAATCATTGCACTGGGGATTGCAATATTAACTGTAAGTCTTCAAACATGGAGGGCAGCAACAAGAAACCCTGTAGATGCTTTAAGGTATGAATAAGAAACATACAGAATCACCAATGATTAAGACTTACCGTTCTTTAAAAACAAAAACAGAATTAGATTGATGAATCTGGATAACTTTGATCGAATTATACATAAATACCAAAACAATGAATATTAAGTTGATTCTTATAATTGTGTTTTCAACTCTCTATGGATTCTTTGAAATATTCATGAGTAGGCGACAAAAAGACAAAAGGGAAATCTCTAAATCCGGAGACAAAGGGAGTATTTGGTTACTTACCATTTCAATCTCAATAGGATACTGGCTTTCTTTTATAATAGCCGCTACTAAAATAGGACGGATATATCATTGGAATACCTTTTTCGTAATTGGATCTATTTTAGCAGTAACTGGATTGATAATCAGAGTGACCTCAATATTGAAACTTAAACAACAGTTCACTTACACAGTGACTAAGATAGAAAACCATGAGCTGATTGAGACAGGATTATATAAAATTATAAGGCACCCCGGGTATCTTGGACAGCTCATTATTTTTCTGGGGATTTCTACCTGCTTATCAAATTGGATATCAATTTTACTCATGATTATTCCCGTATTGTTGGGATATCTAAATCGCATAAATGTTGAAGAAAAGTTTATGGTTAAGCATATGGGACAAAAATATCTTGACTATCAAAAAAGGACAAAGAGGTTGATTCCTACGATTTATTAAAAACTATTCACCCAGGGCAATTCCATCCTGACATGGGGAGGATCACATCCTGGAGTATTACAGGAAGTCAGACGGTGCTACCAAAAAGAAAATCCCTGGTTGCATCTTTACCGGAAGACTCATTTTGGAGGAAGGGAAAGTTGCAACCAGCTGAGAGATCTTTTGATCAGACAAGCTATTTCAGACGAGTCACTTCCCGTTTTTAAAAATAAAAGAGTTGAAAGACTATTAATTTATAAAATTATTTTCTCGAAGAAAATCATCTGCAACCTTAAGTATTTCATCATCAAAGTAGCGTGAATATTTTGGATTTCCCTCTCCCAGATAGTGCCTCCTTCCCTCGTACGTATGCAGTTCAAAATAATTGCCTGCCTTTTTCATGTCACTTTCAAAAAATTGCACAGTCCAGACAGGAACCTGTTCATCATACACCCCATGGAACTCGATCATCGGAGGCATTCCTCTCTTTATATTATGGGCTGGAGAGATGCTCCATATTTTATTCCGGCGGCCAGCCAGTAAACGGTCGCACCAGCCTTCCACTGCGTTTACACATGCTGAAAACAGCAGAATTGCATCCGGGTGACAGCTTATGCTGAGGTTATCTGATTTTTCATTGTAATCATCAATCATAGCTGTGCATAATGCCAGGTGACCTCCGGCAGACTGACCTGCAGCAACTATTTTATTTCTGTCAATATGGAATTTTCCGGCGTTTTCCCGAACCCATCTCATGGCCGATTTTGCATCCATTACAGATTCGATCGGGCTGATCATTTTATGAGGTGTTACCCCATTTTCAATTGATAAGCGATAATCTACAGAATATGTCACAATCCCCATTCTCGCATATCGTTCACAGGTTGTAAAGAACTCACCTGGAGTACCAAAAGCCCAACCACCTCCATGGAAAAAAACAATAGCTGTATTATTCTCTCTTTTAAACGCTTGATTTGTATAAAAAATATCAATCTTAAGTTTGAATGTGTCAACTGTTTTGTAAACTTCCCGGACATGGAGGATCTGGTCATTGTTTTCAATCTGGTCAGTCAGGGTCCGCTCTCCTTTGATGGCAGAATGGGAATGAAAAGAAAAGCACAGGAAAATGAAAAGGAACAGGTTTTTCATGAAGATTGAGTCTTTTTTGTTATTGGTTATCATTGATTAAAGGTTAATGATTATTCTTCTTATTGACCCAATCAAATTTAGATAATTTAATTTTAAGAATTGCCCGGCAACCTCGTCTGCCTGCCAGAACATCACGTGGATTTGGGGTATATTTATTTGTCTATTCGGGTATAATATTTATTTTATATATGCTAAATTGGGATAAGTATAAAATCAAATTAAATTAAATGGTAAACCAGTCTTTTTCACGAAGAAAATTCATAAGACTTTTTACTGGAGGTACAGCCGCAGTGCTCATCTCCTTTAATAGTTCCTGCAAGAATAAAATCAGTAAGTGGCGTTATCTCAATGAAGAAGAAATAGGCCTGCTCGATGCAATTGTTGAACAGATAATTCCTACGGATGATTTCCCGGGTGGGAAATGGGCCAATGTGTCAAATTTTATCGACAAGCAACTTGACACATATTACAGGAAACATCAGCTTGCATATCGTGAAGGTCTTGCTGCATTTGAAAAAACCGTAATCCAGATGAAGGGTAAAAAGTTTGAAGAACTTCCTTTTGCTGAACAGACGGCACTACTCGAGAAGATGGAAGCGGAAGAATTCTCAGGGAATTATTGGAAAGACCACTCGCCGGCTAATTTCTTTGACATGGTCAGGCAGCATTCTTTGCAGGGTTATTATGGCAGTCCTGGTCACGGAGGGAACCGGGAATATATCAGCTATCGAATGCTAGGACTTGATTATCCTAATGTCATCGGACAAAACAGGTACAATGATTTAAGCTGGCGTAAATATAATCCTAAATCTCCCGAAAATGGCAAATAAACATGTTAATGCGGTCGTGATCGGTGCAGGTGCGGGTGGTGGTGTGGTAGCCAAGGAACTCGCTACAGGAGGTCTCACAGTTGTGCTCTTTGAGCGAGGGAGATGGCATACCTACGACGAACATGGGGATGATGAACTGACATCTCAACGGACTTTCCCTCTGAAATGCGGTTATGGACCGGATAATGAGCGCAACTGGAGAATGGCTCCTGATGGAAAGAAAGGATGGAAAAAGGTTTTCCCGAACGAGTGGAGCTACGGAAATAATGCGGCCTGCGTAGGCAGCGGAACAGTCAGTTACGGGGCAATGGCCTGGAGGTTTCAACCTGAAGACTTTCACCTTAAAACCAAATATGGTGCAATACCCGGAAGTACTCTCGATGATTGGCCTTTGAGCTATTATGAACTGGAACCTTATTATGAGAAAGCTGAATATGAGTTAGGTGTAGCCGGTGATCCAACAAACGATCCATACGTTCCGCCAAGAAAGAATCCTTATCCTATGCCTGGCTTTTCATTTAACAGTGAAGGAATTATTCTGGAAAAGGCTGCGAAAAGACTGGGTTTACATCCTTTTCCAATACCCATGCTGAGAAATTCAGTGCCTTATCATGGTCGTCCTGCCTGCATTCGTATGAGGACATGTGTAGGTTTTGCCTGTCCCGTAGGTGCCAAGGCGGGTACACAGAATACCGTAATTCCTGTTGCACTAAAAACGGGAAATTGTGAACTCAGGATAAACTCCATGGTGAGTGAAATTATAATCGACGAAAAGGGCAGAGCTAAAGGCATAAAGTACTTTGATGCAGATAACAAACTGCGGGAACAGACTTCAGACCTGGTAGTTGTGTCAGCTTCCGCCAGCGAAACTGCAAGACTTCTGCTAAATTCCAAATCAAAGTTATTCCCAAATGGTGCAGGGAATAATAATGGCTGGATAGGTAGGAATATCCAGGATCATGCATATACAGGAGCTTACGGCCTTTTTGAGGAGAAGGTGTATGACGATGTAGGCCCGGGTGCCTGTATTGCAATAAACGACTTCAATCATCGCTTTGCTGACATTATCGGAGGCGGAGTGTTGTGCAATGAATTTATTCGGATGCCATACCAGTTCACCTCAATACGCCCTTCGGGCAGCAGGATGTGGGGAAAGGATCATAAAGATTTTCAGAAGCAATACTTTAAAAGACATATCGCCGTGCATGGACCCGTACAGGAAATGCCGGTATTTGACAAAAAGGTTGAGGTAGATCCAGTAGTCAAGGATTTCTGGGGGATACCTGTTGCCCGGATCAGCGGTCTAAGGCACGATAATGATATTAAAGTAGCACATTTCCTTGCCGATAAAGCAGAAAAATGGCTGAAGGAAGCAGGGGCCTTTCGTACCTGGCAAGCTGTTCCCGGTAAGGTAAGTACACCCAGCCAGCATCAGGCCGGCACCTGTCGCATGGGGAATGATCCTAAAACCTCGGTGACCAACAGATTTGGCCAGTTACATGAAATTGATAATATCTTCATTGCCGATGGCAGTCTTCATGTCAATAATGGTGGTTATAACCCTGCACTTACCATACTTGCGCTTGGTTATTGGGTTGGAGGCCATATTACAGAGAATTGGAAGGCGACAAAGATGAAGTAGCCCAACTAATTAATGACCTCTCGATTTTGAATTTTAAAGAATAACCGTCCTTATGAAAAAGATATTAATTATTTGTTCAAGTCTTATACTGCTAGTTGTGGCATTTCTTGCTTTATACTCCCGCTGGAATGTGGCTTCGCCGAAAAGAACCTGTGCAACCTGTCATGAAATTTCCAATATGGTGGACATATGGGGAGAATCGACGCACAGGAACATTACCTGTAAGGAATGCCATGGTACTGCCCTGAGTGAAGGTATACATAGTCTGAAAGAAAAGGGGAGTATGGTTTTTCACCATAACAGTAAAACAAAACCCGAAGATGTAAGAATTTCCGAATCTCAGCGCCTGAAGGTGATGCAAAGGTGCATAGGCTGCCATCAGACAGAATTCGCCAAATGGAATTCAGGCGGCCATGCGATGAACTACTCTGAGGTTTTTCTAAATTCTGTCCATAACAACGCCGAAACTATTAATGATGACTGCCTACGTTGCCATGGTATGTTTTATGACAAGGGTACCGTTGTTGATATTGTCGAACCGTTTGATTCTGCCGGCCCCTGGAAATTGAAAGATTCAAACCTCACCGATCGTCCTTCAATTCCTTGTTTTGCCTGCCACCAGGTTCATCAGTCAGGAAATCCCGCGAAAAGACAGAATCTCGAAAAACCTGCTTCCATACATTATTCAAGGGTGAAGAGAACACTTACCTCATTCTACTACAGGCGCAATAACATGTATTTTCCTGTTTTATCGCTTACTTCTCCGGAAATAACTTACCGATCAGTACCAGTTAAAATTTCACCGGACCTTAATCAAAGATTGTGCATTCAGTGCCATTCACCCAATGCATTCAATATGGCGGGTACCTCTGACGATCGTACCCCCAGGGGAGTTCATGAAGGGATAAGCTGCCTGGCATGTCATGATTCACATTCCAACTCAGCGATAGCTTCCTGTAATAATTGCCACCCTGCTATTTCCAACTGCAAGCTGGATGTTGAGAAGATGAATACCACCTATAAAGACCAATCAAGCCAAAATAACATTCATTTTGTTGCATGCACAGACTGCCATATTAAGGGAAGGCCGACTAAAAATACTAATCCATAATAGGGTTCTGTAACAGCAACCCCAACCTGACCCAGGATCCAACCCTGGCATATTCACAAGCCCGGTTCATGTTTAAAATCAAATTGTATTAAATTTTCCTATAGCTTAATCTTGACAATGAAATAAATAGACCACTGTTATCAAGTGGAGAAGCCAGTGGGACTGACCACTTTTCACCGGAATAAATTGACCATCCTTGGCCCGAATTAAGTGTTTGTTGGTAAAATATTTATGATAATTGCAGTTGAACCGTCCAGATGTGGTCAAGGTGTCCGGCTTTTCCAGGAAGTCAGAAGTCCGAATCCAGAAGCTTTTAAGACCAGCAAGACAAAAGGACAAAAAGTGTGAGTGTGAGAGTGAGAAAACAGAGCGAGTACTCTCGCTTTGTTTTGGCACTCCCAATGGTTAAAAGTTGCAATGTACTTGAAAACTCAGTTTGATCTATTTTAAAGAAAATTCTTATAAATACTTTTACGACAGAAGGTTATTTATGACATCTTACTTGTTTGTTTAATGTCCAATATCTTGGTCAGGAATCTGATCAGAATTACAGCTATTATGGTCTTACTTCAAGTGATATGCATAAACAACATTCTGCTCATCTGTTGTTATATACAAAATTCTTTTTTCAGCATTATAATAAATAATTCCGGCAGCTATCCGTTGCTCTCTTGCATCTATTAAAACCTGGTTTGATCCATCCGCATTTACATAATAAACGACACCACCCTAACTGGTAATGATAAACTCTTTTTTATTCAACATTTAAAGCCCATTAATTCGTTGATCCATTCCTTTTTCTATAGTGGTGATTTTTTTATTTTTATCTGCTTTAACCAGGTTACCGGCTATCAGGATATACAGATCAGAGCCATCTGCTAAAATCTTTCCGCCAGGTCCCGAAACAAAGCCTTCAGAAAACTGAAACACAGGATCGGTTTGCCATATTTCTTCAAGGGTCATGCTGAAAGCAACCAATCAAGTCCTGTTCCCACTACAAGCTAAAAGCTGAAAATGTTCAATCCAGCCAGTGCAAATTACTTTGCTTTGATGTTGTAAGCCATAAGGGCATTTGTATGCCTCAGATATAGAATTCCGTTATGGATCACCGGGTGTGCCCAGATATGGACCCGCATCGCCCTGGTTAACCTTGAAACTGCTGACAAGATCAAATTTTTCAGGATTGGCCTTTAAAAGTCCCACATTCCCATTCTTTTCTTCATAAATATAAAGCATACCTTCAGCAGATATAATAGATCCCTTGCAGTTCCAGTGTTCTTCCCACATTTTCTTTACCGGTTTTCCATTCGATGCAGCACCAGTTTCCATTACTGTTATTCAGCCAGTTTGAACCATAAATATATCCGTTTACAAGTACAACCCCGCCATGGTGATCATCCAGCACTGGATCAGTCCAAACAACAGTTGCGCTCTTCCCATCATTGGCAATCTTAACCATCATTCCGCCGTATCGTAACCTCCAGTCACATAAACCATACCATCTTTATATATGGGTGTTGTGCATAGGATCATGCTCGCATCCCAGCTGGGATCGTTGGGTGCTCATGGCAACCGTCCAAAGGATTTCACCATTTGACAGCATCAACACCAAACAAATGTCCCAACGATACATTTATAATCATTTTCTTACCTGCATAATTTACCAGGATAGGTGAAACATAAGCCAGGTTTGTCATTAAGGCTTTTTGATTTCCAGATAACAGTTCCGGTATGTTTTATTAAGGCTAATGGTCATTGTCTCCGGTCCTCCGGGTGAAAAAAATATCTTATCACCATCTATCAGAAGCGATTCTGCAATACCCCATCTGCCAAAGGTTCCCTTATTTAGCTCACTGGCTTTATATGACCAGATTATTTTTCCGTTAGTTGCATCAATGCAGGCAAGATCTCCATTTCCGCTACAGGTGTAAACTTTATTGCCTTCAACAGTTGGAGTGGCCCTGCTTTCAGGATTGTTGGACCCTTTCCAGGCACGGCCCATAACAGTCTGCCACAGAATTTTCCCTTCCATGCTCAATGCGTACAGGATATCGACGGTGTCTTTGGTTCCTGTTATGTATATAGCCTTGGTTCCGAACGAAGGCGATGAGTAACCTTTGGCGAGTTCGAGGTTGGACCAGAGCAGGGTTGGTCCGGCTGCAGGCCATGACTTCAATAGTCCTGTTTCCGCTGAAACACCTGTACGGTTTTCCGGGCGCCAGTCATTGATTTTTTGTGCCCTGGTAATAACCGGAAAGAATTAATAAAAGAATTAGTGATAATGTTGTTGTTTTCATACAAATAGTATTATTTAATACAATGTAAAAGCTTAAGCGGTGTTATTTAACTTATTTTATTAAAGATATTATTTAGTGACTTTGACACACATTAAACGTGTCTGATCCCGGATCAGGAGCTTGCCGTCAGCAAGCGCCAAAGGTCCCCAGTTTTGAGTTGAACCTCCAACTCTTGAAGCCATGGGATCATTCGCTGACCTGTTCCTCCTTCTTTAAGCAACTCTGCTGATGCAAGTGGTTTGAATCCTGATGGGTCAGGTTCTATCAGATACAAAGTCGTTCTTCCGTCGGTAGCAAGGATAAGTCCGTCAGCAAGAATCATACTGCCTTTATCGAAAAGAGGATCACGCATTGTTTTCCACATGACCTTGCCATCCATGTCCATACATAGCCAGACCGTCACGTTTACTGTTGGTTGAGAATTGAGCATAGAAATAACCATTATACAATATCGGCGGTTTGGTGTGATCGCCGAAATCATTATGCCTGAAAAGCTCTTTAACACTATAGCTGCCATCTGCCTTTTTTTCGACTTTTATCATTGCTGTACCCAGTTCATATCCTCCCACAACGAGCACTCTGCCCTCACCGGCATCAAGTGCACTGGCCACCTGAATATGATTCTGCCAGTTATTATATTCCCACAGGATTTCCCCGGTGAGTGGTCTGATTCCGACAATCCTGCCCATAGTTTGCGGCAATTCCCGATGTCCGATAGGATTAGTAGATGAAATAACCATTGCAATATGGTCTTCTCCGGCTATTTTTACTATTGCCGGACTGGCATATGTTTCATTGCCAAGATTGGGTGTTTTCCAGACAACATCACCTGTGAGTTTATTATAAGCTACCACACCGGCTTCAGGAGCCTGGGATAAAATAATAAGCAAATTTCCATAGATCAGAGGGCACTGAGTAATTGCCCATATCGGAAGTTTATCACCACCGAAATCCTTCCAGACATTTTTATTCCAGACGGGTTTGTGTGTGTTGATGTCAATGCAATACAGGTCGCCGTTGTGACCGCATGAATAAACATAATTGCCATCCACGGCAGGTACGCTTCTGGAGCCGGGAAACATGGCAGTACCGGGAGCATCATAACTGAATCTCCAGAGTTCTTTCCCATTGGAAAAGTCAAAACACCTCATTATGTCCTCAACCTCGTCCTTCCTGTCGAGTAAATAGACCTTCCCGTCTTTAATAACAGGTCCACCAAAACCCTTTCCTACATCCACCGTCCACAGGACCTGGGGTCCGCTCGCTGGCCAGGTGCGCAAAATACCTTTCTGGGGTGAAGTACTATTCCTGTTTGGTCCCAGGTACTGGGGCCAGTCCTGTGCAAATATATTCGACAAACAGGCAATTGAAACAATTGCAGTAAAAAGCAGTTTAATTTTTTTCATAATGAATGTAAATGTTTTGCATTGTATATTAATAAAGATAAAATTAATAAAGTATCAGGATTAGGTTTATAGTCCCTCAAAAAGAAAAAACATGGAGTTAACACAAAAGCATGCATTTTTTGGTTTATGATTCTTGGTTTTTAAGGAATTACTATCGTCCTGTCAAAATATCATAATTCAACTGCTCAATTCAAATATTTCCTAAGAAAACTTAGTACTTTATTCCTAACCTCAACCGAATCGAACATCACTCCAAAATGCGGTGCGTCTTTTACAATTAAAAGTTCATTCTGAACACCTGACACATTTAACCATGAACTCAATAACCGTGATTGATTCGGAGAAACCAGATCGTCCTTTTCCCCTTGTATGATAAGAAATGGAGGATCATCTTTATCAACATAAGTAACCGGACTGGCAGCTTTGGCTAGATCGGGACGCGCAAGCGGGGCAGCGCCTATTAAAATGCTCTCCGGTGATTTCTCATCACCGGCTCCTGGGAACATTATCAGTTCAGCGGGCCCATAAAAATCAACAATAGTCCCTTGGGGAAAAGCATCACTAACAGGGTTGTTTTGAGAATAACCCCGGGTTACAATTAATATAAGAAATAAAATTTGAATGATGATCCTCTTCATATGGTATTGTTTATAGTTACAGTGTATATACACCAACGTAAATTAATTAGAAATCTCGAAAAACCTAACGCACTTCCATGTATTGTTTGTTAAAAGTATAAATCAGACCTACATTCCAAAGGAAATCATAATCAGATGGAATATTTGATTTCAGGGTTTATTTATCAATGCCGATACTGAAAGCGGGAAATTCTTCTTACTAATTAAAAATGTAGCGTTTAAATACATACCATCCTTATCATCCATTTTCAGGTAGTATATCTCAGGACCAATCCTTGCTACAATATTCTTTGTGATGGGAATGTTTGAAATACTGGGTCTGAACGAAACCATATAGGTGTTTCGGGTTATATATTTTTCTATACCACGGGTATAAAAAAGATACATTCCAATACCTATATATTTGTTAACCTGAAAGTTAGGCGCTATTGCACCAGCCAGATACCTGGTTGTCCTGATAATTTCCTGTGATTTCCCGGAAGATGTATCAGAGTAATGGTCTTAAATGACAGGGAATAATTTGCACGTACATCCATTGTAAACTTATTACGAGTCAATACTTTATATCTCCACCAGAAAACCATTGCCCATGGTTTTCCTTCAAGAGAAAAACGAAATTGTGGTTCGAAAGTCAGTTTTCTTCCCACTGACATATCAAAGACAATGGCAGGTTTTCCCAATGTCAGGTTTGGAATTGTTGAGATCCCTTTGCTTTGAATGGTTACTGCACCACCAAAGTGATTTATTTTGACAACGGAACTATCATTTTTTTGTGCAAATAAAATATGAGAGAAACTAATGAAAAGTAAAACGGATATCACTTTTATGCAGTTACTTTGTATTCTATTAATTGGCATAATTTTTCATTGATTCACGTTGCCGGTTAAATACCATTTGGTTGTAGTTTATCCCCCATGTTCACTGCCTTTTCAATCACATCCAGTCTCGCTTTCCTTGGATCAGGTTTACCGACTGGTTTACCATCGGATTGTATATCGAGTATCTCGTTCTTTTTGGGACTGTAAACAGGCCATTTCGGCAGACCCTTACCATTAGGATTGCCAGTCTTGGCGAAGTTTACCCAATAGGCGTTCATCATCCTGGCGACCTCTTTGTCCTCGGGTGCCACGGTTGCTCCATTTGGAGCTCTGAGATTGTCGAACGCAAAAGAAATATCGGTTCCGTGTCCAGGGCCAAACGGCATCCGCTGCCTTCATGGAAGCAGGTACGTAAGAGAAAAGAAAAATGTAGGACGGATCGCCCTTGGCGGCAAAAATACTTGCGGTAAAGCGGGCAGGCTCAGCCCATACCTTGTCCGTGTTAAACCTTGTGACTACCTCAGCGAATTCTTTTTTACCATCAGGATCATAGGCAGCTTTTGCCTCATCTTCCAGTTCCCCGAACAGTGAAAACAGTTCTTCCTTTGAACTACTGGCATTAACAAAGGGTCCACCTATTTCCGCACTATTATTCCCGATCATGAGCGGAACGCGTGCCTGTCTGCCTGCCTTATATGCACTCTCGGCAGTCTCTACAACAAATTTACCGTCGAGAATCGGGCCTGAATAGATACGCGGACCTCCCTGTCCATCATTTTCCTGTCCATCATCCACAATCTCTTCAACTTTCAGCGCACGTAGTTTGGCCAGTGCGGCAGCATCTGTGCCCTCGATTCCATGTTTATGGGCAAAGTTTTTCCCGATCGTTTCCGCTGAAACAGGGTAGTATGGATCTGCATTTTCTTTACTGATCGGCCTACCGGTCAAAACGCCATCACGGCCACCGCCGGAATGACTGATTGCCTTTTGGAAAAGACCTTTCGCGGCGGGTATGGTAAGGAGTGAATGTATCGAAACGCCACCTGCAGAGAAACCGAAAATGGTAACATTTTTAGGATCGCCTCCGAAGGCTGCAATGTTTTGCTGTACCCACCTGAGGGCCGCTATCTGGTCCATAAATGCGTAACTGCCTTTGGGTTCTTCCGGATGCTCTTCGCTCAACGCAGGGAATGCAAAATGGCCGAGCCGTCCCAGACGATAGTTGAAGGTCATCAGGATGACACCTTGTTTGGCAAACTGATTTCCTGCACCGGGATCATCGGAGCCGCTACCTCCTACAAATGCGCCACCGTGGATCCACACCATAACCGGTAGCTTTGCTCCCGGCTTAGCACTGGCAGGTCGCCATAGATTGAGAAACAGGCAATCTTCCGATGAACCATCCGCAATTTTCCCGGAACCGCGGGGCCAACCTGCCTGCGCGCAATTTGCGCCAAACCTGGTTGCATCACGTTCTCCCTGCCAGGCGGCAACCGGTTGTGGAGGACGCCAGCGAAATTCACCAACCGGTGCAGCAGCATAGGGAATCCCTTTGAAGCTGGTGACATCCCCATCTGTTACGCCGCGAACAATTCCGGAGGCAGTACGAACAGTAGGCCCCGCATCCGGTGCGGAATTGACAACTGTTTGTTGGGCATGCAATGAGCAACTCATGATTATTATATACAATCCAATAATTGTTGTTTTCATATTGCTAATTATTTAAATGATTTAGATTTTCAATGTCTTTTTTTGGTTCCTCATGTTTAATCCAATCCTTTTTCCCTAAACCATCCTGACAAAAGGTCGGCTATTTCAATATTGTTTAAATCGGAAAACGGGAAATGCGTGTTGCCTTTTATTCCTATTTCAGGCAGATGTACAACAGTTAACATCACCTCCATGTTTATTAACACAATCCCTCCATATTCTTGCCATTTCAAGACGTGCCCGCCATTCGTCCTGACCCGGATTTTCCTTGGGTTATCGGGAATATTATCACCGTAATAAATAATGATTGGGATCTTTGTAAGTTTCATAAAAGTCGGATAAAGGGCACTGGAAGGCTGTATAGTCCGTACCTCCGGCCAATGGAATCGGTGCAGGCACTTCACCCTCGGGAAAAATAAATCCCCTTCCGGGTTCATAAGAAACGATTGCTTTAATGTTCTGATTTTTAATAACTGTACGCCAGCCCATACCTCCGCATGCGAATGAGTGACAAGGATTCCAGGACCGATTTTATCAAACAAAGCCGAAACAGCATTAATATTTACAGTCAACATCAATGGGCCGATATTCGGCACCATTTGGCGAAAGAACTGATTAAGTGCCTCAGAATCATGTGAAAACTGTACACCCGGATAAAAATTCGGCCAGATACCAAGACCGAAAAGTACCAAACCAGACCCTGTTCGTCAGGTGTGGCTGTAACAGTGGCTGGCTACATGTGCCGCGTGCCGGCATTACCTCTTCGTGGCTGATCGATTAGATAAACCCGAAAATTGCCTGCGCAGGAATATATTATTAAATCCTTCCCGCCCGTCAGGAGTAGTTTCCCAGCATCTTGAAAACTGCCCGTGTCCATGCCAGAACACAAGCGGATATTTCCGGGCTTTTACAGGAATCTGGTAAAACACTAGCCGCATGATCGCCATGAAGTGTTTGCCCAGCTGGGTCATTACCTGCGGGATTGTAAGCGCCCTGTTTAATCGGATCAAATATTCCGGTTGTTGTTATGATTGTTCCACCTACTGCAAAACTACCTTGTTCTTCAATTAGAATTGATTGTTGTTTTTCAGCATTTTGAGCAGCAGCAGTAAACGCAATATTTATAATAATGAATAAGGGTAGTAGATTTTTGACTTTCTGTCTGTTAATAAAATAATATATAGACTTCGGTTTTGTTGTATTCATAATACATTAGATATTTCTATGATCTCTTTTTCGGCAAATAATTATATGTCGAGCTTTCTGCTCCCCATCCATTTTATGATTTCAGGATTCCGATGGTCAAAAAAACTACTGGTCTTCATGTCGAGAGTCGTAATAGCTTCCATATCTCCATTGCTAAGTTCGAAATCGAAAATGTTGAAGTTCTCCTTTATTCTTTCCTTTTTAACAGATTTTGGAATAGCAACGACACCTCTCATTGTGAGCCAGCGAATAACTATCTGAGCAACACTCTTTTTGTACTTTGCTGCAATTGAAAGCAGTAATTCATTCTGAAAAAGATTGTTCCGGCCTTCGGCAAATGGACCCCAGGATTCAATCTGAACCTTGTTTTCTGTTAAGAATTTTTGGGTTTCAATCTGCTGATTGAATGGATGTGTTTCAACCTGGTCTACAGCAGGAATGACTTCGTTAAAAGTTATAAGATCCATGAGACGGTCAGGCTGGAAGTTACTTACACCAATTGCTTTAACCTTTCCATTTTTATATAACTCCCCTAAAGCTCTCCATGAACCATGAACATCACCAAAAGGCTGATGGATCAAGTATAGATCCAAATAGTCCAGTTGCAGCTTATTTAATGATTTTTCAAAAGCTTTTTTTGTGTTTTCGTATCCGGTATCCTGCACCCATAGCTTGGTAGTAATAAACATTTCTTCTCGTGGCACACCGCTAATTTTAATTGCATTCCCAACCGCTGTTTCATTCTTGTATGATGCGGCCGTATCAATTAATCGATACCCGGTCTCAATTGCAGCGAGTACACTATTTTCACATTCTTTCTGGTCCGCTACCTGAAATACTCCAAACCCTAATATGGGCATTTCAATGCCATTATTTAAAACAACTTTCTGCATGTTTTTAAAAATTTCTTCCTTACTTGATAGAATGAGCAAGAAGTTTCTTAGCAAAGGTCGGGCTTAAAAACAGGTACACCTGTATACGGATTACTGGTTTTTGTACCAGAATCACTGAATCTGTATTTCAATACATTTCAATGTGTTTCAAATACTTTAATTTTGAAGAAAAAATGACATGGAAGAAATAATTAAACTGGATAATGTATCTCAATTTAATACCTTGAGAGGAATCGAAACACTTCATCCCTTTGTAAGTGTATTTGATTTTTCAAAAATGAAGCTGATCCCTGAAGCGAGGGCAAACTACGGCTTTTATTGTGTTTTTCTTAAAGAAGCAAAGTGCGGTGATCTCAAATATGGCTGCAAGTATTACGATTACCAGGAAGGGACTATGGTCTTCATTGCCCCCGGTCAGGTAGTCGGGATCGGTAACAAACCCGGCAGTCCGAATCCAAAGGGCTGGGGATTGATCTTTCATCCTGATCTTATCCGTGGCACTTCACTTGGACATGGTATTAAGGAATATACTTTCTTTTCGTATGAATCAAATGAGGCTTTACATCTGTCGGAAAAGGAACGGCAGATCATTTTAGATTGCCTTGATAAAATTGATCACGAGCTGCATCAATCGATAGATAAACACAGCAAAACGCTTATTGCAAACAACATCGAATTACTTCTTAATTATTGCATGAGATTTTATGACCGGCAATTTATAACCCGTAGTCTGGTAAATAAAGATATTTTAGTGAGGTTTGAAAATTTGCTGGATAATTATTTAAAATCCGAAATGACAAGAACTATAGGATTGCCTACTGTAAAATATTGTGCCGACCAGTTGCATCTGTCAGCAAACTATTTTGGAGATTTAATTAAAAAAGAGACAGGGAAATCGGCGCAGGAACATATCCAGTTAAAGCTAATAGATAATGCCAAAGAACGGATATATGACACCACAAAATCGATCAGTGAAATAGCTTATGAATTGGGGTTTAAGCATCCTCAGCACTTTAGTCGTATGTTTAAAAATGAAACTGGTCAAACCCCTATTGAGTATCGGTCTTTAAACTGAAAGTCAAAATTAATTTGGCGAATTTAGATTAAAAGGTTAATGAACCTCCTGGAATTTTAAAGGAAGTCAGACGGCATAACCAAGAAGAAAATCCCTGGTTGCATCTTTGCCGAAAAAACCGTTTTGGAAAAAGGGAAAGTTGCAACCAGATAAATGACCTTTTGATGCCTTTAATCAAGGCTAATTTGCAAAAATTTGGACCTTAGCGTTTACAATTATACATTGAATGTTTGGCAAAGCATCATTTATGGTACACCAGTAAATCTGTAAAGTCGTCTTAATTATAAAACTCTGGTATAGCAACATAATTAATTAAACAGCTTCATTACCTTTCGAATTAGAATAAATGGTTTAGAATTAGATCCGGCAACGTTAATAGATCCGGCAATGTATAAATTAAGATCTTCTGAATAATATAGATAAGATCCGGTAGAGCCTGAATGACCCCACAGTGGAGTTAACTTCGACAACCTGCTCAATAACCGAGGGAGTTTAAAATACATGGTTCCATATCCATATTGAATTGGAAACTCCATTTTATGCCAGTCATGCATTAGTTCTAATGTATTTTTATTGATTATTTTCCCTTCATTTAAGGCTCTCAGGAATATAATCATTTCCTCAGCTGTTGAGATAATACCACCATCAGCCCAATATGCCCCATTGAAACGGGTTTTGGTAATAATTTTGTCATCATAATAAATATCTGCCGGGACAACGGTTTGATTTTCCTGTGCCTCCTGACCACCAATTAAAAAAGTATGTTTGAGGGCTAAGGGTTGAAATAAGAGTTCCTGGTAGGCTATATAGAGGGGTTTGTAGGTTATTTTCTCAATAATCTTACCTAATAACTGGAAATTTGTATCAGAATAAAATGTTCCGGTACCTGGTCGGAAATGTGGTTTCAATTCATCTCTTGCTCTGACTATAGTCTCATCAACAGTCCAATGCCTTTCAGGATTTTCAATAATTAATTCAAAAAGACTTTTACCATCTTTTGATTTTTCTGTATAGTAATCGGCTATCCCTGAACTATGAGCCAATAATTCTTTTATAGTTATTTCATCGGTATAATCCTTGCCATTATACACCTGGATGCCTCGGATAAGGTCTTGTGGCAGATATTTGGACATCGGATCATCAAATGAAAGCAGACCTTCTTCATACAACTTCATAATTGCAGTAGCAGTATAAAGTTTTGTGATACTTGAAAGAAAAACAGGGGTATCCTTTGTCATTTTCGCATGAGAATTTTGGTTTGAAAAACCTGCAGCACCTGACCATGAGAATAAACTATCTCCTTTCATGACAGATAAAGAACAACTCCTGACAGATTTTGTATTTCCTGTAAATCCAGAAACCAGACGTTCCAACTTCGAATTTTTTTCATTAGTAGATAATTTTGGACGGATTAAATCCAGTAATAAGGTTCCTCCAATAAAAATGATCATTACAACTATCGATACTGTTATTATTATTTTTGTTCTATTTAGTATTTGAGACATAATTAGATCTTTTTTAATTAATTATAAGGGATTAAAATTATCATAATATTTGCAATGTCGAAAATTTAAGTAAGGTCTTGTGATCCTCAATCCAAATAAACAAACGGTTTTTTGATATCTGAAATATCCTGGAGAATCCATCGTTTTAATTAACAAATGCATCTTTAAATTATTTTTAGAAGAGATCAAGAAGAATATCCATGGATGCTTCTTCTTCGAAAAACTCTTTTTGGGGAAAGGTATAGTTGCAGGAAAAGCCTGAAGACCGGAGCCGGAAGTCCGGAGTTGACTGTCAAAACTTGCAGGACCGCATGACCGTAGGACAAAAAGAGTGAGAGCGAGAAAAAAGAGCGATCGTGCTCGCTCCCGCTCTCACTCTCACTCTTTTTTCAGTACCCCGAACGGACAAAAGTTGCAACCTGTTAAATGAGTTATTGCTCAATAATTCTTTATATCATTAATGACTGTGCAAAAGCCGATAACCCTGACCACTTCTCGCCGGTATAAATTGGCCACTTAAAATCGGAGTTAATCTCATGATCTTTAGATAAATATTAAAATATTAATCTTTCCGGCAGAATGTGGTCAAGGCGACCGGTTTATGCACTGTAATGATTAGAAGATGATTTTTCCCCTCATAAGCCCTCGGATCAGCTGGGGGCTTTTTATTCTAGTATTGTGATCACCAGCCCTTGGATTGAGGCTTTTTGTCTTATAAAGATTAGTTACCGAGTTTCAGCTCTCTAAACCTCCGAAATTCGTCACGATGAGATTTTTGTAAGTTTTTGGGATATAATTTAAATACCTGTGCAAAAATTTAAAGATTTTGACACGTAGTTGCTATATACTTATGCCTTTGCTGATTGAACTTTGTTAATAATTGCTTTGGAAAGGGAGTCCAAAGGAGTTACTGTTACATTAGTTAAAGAAAAGTGAAGCTCAGTCTTCACTTTTCTGTTTTCTATCAATTTCTACAACCGAGAAATCCAGTCACTTCCACTGAGTCATAATTGTTACTTTTTCATTTTTTAAAGATTTTGGCACATATTTTAAATATGCATCAGAAAATTTAAACAATCTGGTGTAATGCTTCTATGTACTTCATTGTAATCCGTACGAACTTTATGCTTAACTGATTACAATTACTAATCTTTTAAATTTAAAAACTATGAAAAGGTCAATTAATCAATCGGTATTGTGTGCACTTATTCTTTTAAATGCTTTTGCTTATTACTCCTGTGAGAAAAATGATCCTTATGTACCTGAGGACATCCATGTGGCTGTGCCATACTTGGATGCAATACCCGAGGGAAATATGTTGAGTTACCTGAATGGGAATGTCAATTTGGATATTTTGCCTGGTGCTGTCTCCAGTCCTGTCAGGTTATCAGTGAATACATGCCAGAGTGGATTCACTTCTAACTATGTTCTGAAAACTATTTCCATTGAACCGTTGATGTCATTCAATGTACCGGTAAATGTAAGTTTAAAATATGACGGGGAGCTTGCAAATACTGAATCATCCCCTGAAGGATGCCAGCTTTGCATTCATTCGTGGGAAAGGCAGGAGTGCTTTTATAATGGCGGACAATGTAAAACCTTTTGTTGTTATCTTGACAAGAATAACAGTACAATAAATTTCCCTATCATTCAGACCGGGGTTTTTGCAGTAGAAATGAAGTATTCGGACATTTCCAGCAATTGAACATGGTAATTTACATCAATATCCTTTATTCATAATTATAAAAGAATTCATCCATAGCTATTTCAGACTAAAGGGTACTGCCCTGGAAGATTAGGGTCATAAATCTATTCTTTCCTTCCTTTAATCATGAAAATTATTTGTACCTTTAAGTGTCTGAAAATAACTGCCATGGATGAACACCTTTCAATGGACCAGGTATTAATTAAGAAGCTTACAGAAATAGTCCTTGCAAATCTTTCAGATGAAAAATTCAATGTTGAAGAGTTAATCAGGGAAGCTGGCATAAGCAGCTCCAGTATCCATCGGAAAGTAAGATCCACTACTAACAAATCAGTCAGCCAGTTCATCCGGGAGATCCGCTTGCAGCGTGCCAAAGAAATGCTTCTATATTATGAAGGAACAGTTTCAGAAGTTGCCTTCAAGACAGGGTTTGGCAGCCCTACTTATTTTAATAAATGTTTTCATGAGTTTTACGGTTATCCTCCTGGAAAAGTAAAAAGAGAAGATTCGGCGATTACGGAAGATAAAATCCTCAGTCATGAAACATCAAAACTGTACAAAAAAAGAGCTGGCTGGAGAACTGTTGTTTTCGCTTCATCAATTATTCTTACACTTGTTGTTTCAGGTTTTTTAATTTATTCAGCTCTCTCAAGAAATCTCACCTTCAAGAGGAATACCTCAAAAATAAATCCTGAAAAATCAATTGCTGTACTTCCATTTAAAAATCTTGGTAACGATACAACCGCACTGTATATTTATGATGGGATAATGGATGAGATTTTCAATAACCTTGGGAAAGTAAGCACACTCAGAGTCACTTCACGTACTTCAGTTGAGCAATACAGGAATACAACCAAAACTATCCGGGAAATCGGGAAAGAACTGGATGTGAAATACATCGTTGAAGGAAGCGGGCAAAAATCAGGCAACTCCTCTCTCCTTAGGGTGAATTTAATAGAGGTTTCTACAGACAGAATTATCTGGACAGAATCGTATGAACTGAAGCTTACGGACATAAAAGACCTTTTCAAAAATCAGAGCCAGGTTGCGCAAACAATAGCTTCTAAATTAAATGCAACAATTACTCCAGAGGAAAAGGAATTGATTGATAAAGTCCCGACTCAAAATAAGATAGCATACAATTTATATCTGAAAGCAAACAGCTATCTGAAGAATTATGAGAAAGCCCATGATCTGAGTTCGTACCAAACTGCTGTCAATTTGTATAATGCTGCTCTTGAAATTGATACTGTTTTTGCCAGGGTTTATTCCGGCTTAGCCCTTGCTTATTGGAGCAGATATTATTCGGAAACTTATTTTAAGCAAAAGTTTCTGGATTCTTGTCAAACCCTGGCAGATAAAGCTCTTTCATTTGATGACAAACTGGATGAAGCGTACTATGTAAAAGGTAGGTATTACCAGGAAAATGGACAATTAAAAGAGGCATTGGATAATTATGATAAAACTTTAAGAATCAATCCGAATTATTCTCAGGTATATATTAAAAAGGGATCTTTGTTAGCATGGACCCTAAATGATTATGTTAAAGGGATTGATAACTATTATAAAGCGATTAATCTTATCCGTGGAAATGACCGTTCATCATTACTGTACTATTTAGGTAATTTATACATGAATGTTGGATTTATGGATAAAGCAAAATATTATTTCAAAGAAGCATTAACATTGAATGGAGATTCAGCGCGATATTTCGGAGCTTTAGTTTATGTAGAGTTTGGTCGTGAAAATTTTGAAGAGGCTTATAAACTGGCTAAGCGATGTTATGAAATTGATACAACATTTTTAGCAGACTTTATTATACTTGGTATTCCACCTGTAAAAATTGAAGAAGAGTATCAGGATGCTAAAAGAATGGTAAAGTATTATGAAAAATCAGGCAGATTAAACCTACAGGATTCATACCGAGTTGGATTTGCTTTTTATCAGGTTGGCAAAAAAGAGGAGGCTGAATACTACTTTGATCAGCAGATTAAATATTCTGAAGAAGGTATCAAACTCAACAGGGATATCGGACAAAGAAAGGTTGCCCAATATGATCTGGCTGCTGTTTATGCTTTTAAAGGTGACAAAGTGAAAGCTTACAAATATCTGGATCAATATAGTGAAAGGAGTTACTTCAGACCTCCGGAGATAAGTCTTACAAAATATGATCCCCTGTTTGCCAGTATCCGTAACGAAGAGCGCTTTCAAAAGATTGTAAAAAAGATGGAGACCAAATACCAGGCAGAGCATGAAAGGGTAAGAAAATGGCTTGAGGAGCAGGGAATGCTGTAAGAACTAATGCCTCAAAATTCAATTCAGAAAGCAAAAAAGACTGTTGTCTGTCAGAAATAAATGTAACAACTACATAATAATACAGTTTTGTTGCTAGAGAGACTGGAAACCCGTATATAAAACCTTCAGAATGATTTAATGGACCATTCAAATACACACCAGGATTATCAGGAGATGAAGGGAAGGGTAGATAAAGAAATTGTTCTCGTCAAGAACAAACTCACTGATTTACAACAGCAAACATCCCCCTTCAAGGTCTATATTCACAAAGAAGTCCCAATGTTGGAGAACCTTGTGGAATTTTACAGGAAGTTAGACGGCAACACCAAGAAGAAGCTCCCTGGTCGCATCTTTGCCAAGAAAGACGAAAGTCCCAAGATGGAAGACGGAAGTTGACTTTCAAGATTTGCAAGACCGCCTACAAGACAGCATGACCGCAGGACAAAAAGAGTGAGAGCGAGAAAAAAGAGCGATCGTGCTCGCTCCCGCTCCCGCTCTCACTCTCACTCTCACTCTTTTTTAGTACCCGGAGCGGGACTTGAACCCGCACAGCCGTTATGGCCACAGGATTTTAAGTCCTGCGTGTCTACCGTTCCACCATCCGGGCTAACTATTGTCTTGCAATCGTACGGTCTTGCAGTCGTGCGGTTATGCAGTTATGCAGTTCTGCAGTTCTGCAGTTGGTGGGAATACTTAAAATCCTATATCAATAAACTCTGTCCTGCGTGTCGGACCCTGTCCCGCTTTAGCGGGAATTCCACCATCCGGGCTAACTATTGTCTTGCAGTCGTGCAGTGGTACGGTCTTGCAGTCGTGCAGTCACGAATGGAATGTACAAATTTAAAAAATAATCCTCAAAGTGAAAGGAGGCTGTCTCAAAAGGTGAGTACAGCCTCTTTTTTGTTAATTTTATTCGTACCCCCCTCCGAGAGCACTTTCAAATATTCAATTCTCCAGAAGATAGATCGACTTTTGATACATCCTCTTTAGGGTGAGGTATTTAGTCCTTTACCAGGATAGGTTTCCCTAATCCAACCTTTTCAAGATCCTTAAGCTGCGTTGCTGCATCTCCGGCAACCACATAGTACATTCTTGACGGATCGATGTATTTCCTGGCCAGCTCAAGCTGTTTTTCAACTGTCAGATCCCTTACAAATGCTTCTTCCTGCTTTATATAATCAGTAGGAAGATTGTATGCAGAGATAGTGTTCAGCATGTTGAGCAGGTTCCCCAGTGTTTCAAAGTTACGTGCATTACCTTTCAGCAGAGCCGATTTGGTAAAATCAACATACTCCTGAGGGATGCTGTCCCTGTACTTCTCCATCTGCGTTTTGAAGATGGTCACAGATTCAAGAGTCGAATTTGTCCTGACCATCGATGAAGCTGTAAATGTTCCGTAACTCCTGGCACCGGTAAAGTTCGACCTTGCCCCGTAAGTGAATCCTTTTTCCTCACGCAGAATAAGGTTGAAGAGTCCGTTAAACGATCCTCCCAGCTTGTAGTTGGTGACATAAGCCGGATAATAATCAGGATCGGTACGGGGGATTGACGGGCAACCAATGTAAATGACAGATTGTTTTGCACCCGGAACATCAACAAAATAAATCTGTGATTTTGCAGGCGGCCCGGGAACCTTCACTTCAGGTATAGTAACTTCTTTTGCCTGCCATTTTGAGTTTATTCCGCTGAGAGCTGCCTCAACCCTCTGCTGATCAATATCGCCAACAACAAGGACCCTGGCCATTGAGGGAGAAAAATTCTTATTATAGTAATCCTTCAGATCATCTATTGTTATCGAATTAACAGATTCCTCCGTACCTGCAGGTTCAACAGCAAGAATATTGTTATCGCCGAAAATGAGTTTGTATAGTGTATTGTTAGCCAGATAATTAGGATTAGCCTTATTGCGCTTCAGGGTGTTTACGATCCTGCTTTTTGCCAGATTGAACTGTTCTTCATCCCACCTGGGTTCAAAAAGCATCTCTTCAACCAGGGCAACTGTCTTTTCAAAGTTACGGGCAAGTGTACTCACACGGACTGTAATGTTCTTCAGCAGAAGCGGAGAATGAAATATTGGCACCCTGAAGTCTTATAGCATCCTCGAGCTCTTCAGGGGTCTTGTTCTTTGTACCCTCGTTCATAACTGCAGCCGTCAGGTTTGCAACTCCGGGCTTTGAGATATTGTCCAGGAGATGTCCTCCCGGGATCACAATTGAATACTGTACGAGAGGGAGCTCTTTCTGAACAATGCCCCATATTTTCATACCATTGCCGAGCGAACCAGTCCACACCGGAGGGATTGTAACCTCAGGATCAGGACCCAGAGGAGGCTGGACCGACCGATCAAACTTTGCAGGGGTTTTTTCATATGGTTCATTCACGGAAGCTACCTCCTTCACTTCTGCAGCCTTTGTTACATCCTCTTCAACAATTCCTGCATTCACGGAATTCTCATCAACCAGGCTGATCTCTCCCTTTGGAACAAAACTGGTCTCGACATAATCCTTTCCTTTTATATATTTCTGGTAAGCATTTTTGATATCATCGGCTGTTACGGCCTGAGCATCATCAAAATCCTTTTTAAAGTACCCCGGGTCCTCCTTGAACATCTGGTATTGTCCCAGTGTGAAAGCCTTGCTCAGAATGCTGCTGAAGGAATTGTAAAAGGAAGTTTCATTCCTTGCCTTTAACCTGGCAAGATCCTCATTAGTAAATCCCTCCTTTTCAAACATATCAAATGCTTCGAAAATTGCTTTCTTAACCTCTGTGAGGCTTACTCCAGGATTGGCGGTAACCGTTATCTCAAACGATCCTGCAAGCTCCTGCGAACCATTCCTTGCCGAAACAGATGATGTCAGCTTTTTATCCTTAACCAGGACTTTATACAATGGCGTCTTCCTTCCGTTAGAAAGAAGGTCCCCGAGATAATCAAGGGCGTATGCTTCTTTTGAAAATTGTTCAACGGTCGGGAAAACAAGTGTAAGCCGGGGAGCTTTTGCAAAGTTATCCTCATGATACAGCCGAACTGTTGATGCCAGGTTAGCAGGCATCGGTCCGCGTTTTTCAACCGGTTCCCCCTGGGGTATTTCGCCGAAGTATTTTTCGATCAGGGTTTTTACCTCTTCCTTGTTTATGTCGCCTGCTATTACGAGTGTGGCATTATTCGGTGTATAGAATTTCTTGTGAAATGCCTTTACATCTTCAATAGTAGCATTCTGCAGATCTTCCATTTCTCCGATCACATCCCAGCTGTAGGGATGTCCTTTGGGGTACAGAGTTTTAAGTATGAGGTAATCGTTGAAACCATAGGCGGCATTATCGACACCCTGCCTTTTTTCGTTCTGCACAACATTCTGCTGGTTAGCAAAAGCAGATTGTGTGACTGTATTTTCGAGATATCCCATTCTGTCCGATTCAAGCCACAGCGCCATCTCAAGAGCGTTCTCAGGTATAACTTCATAGTACATAGTGGCATCCTGACCTGTGCCTCCGTTTAGTTCACCACCGGCACCCTGGATTAGCTTGAAAAGCTGGTCCTCGCCCACATTTTCAGACCGCTGGAACATCATATGCTCAAAAAGATGGGCAAAACCGGTTTTTCCGGGAATTTCACGGCTTGAACCTACATGAAATACAGTTGCAACCGCCGTTATAGGATCTGATTTATCCTCATGAAGAATTACAGTCAACCCGTTTGATAGGGTATATTTCTCAAATGGCACCGTAAGCGAAGGTTCATTCTTTATTGTTGTACAGGAAATGAGCATCCCGACAAAAAGGATGAATAAGACAGATAGTGACTTTTTCATTTTGGATTTAATTATGTATGAATTTATTGGTTTGTTTGGGCGTTGAATTTATAAAAAATACCGGTTAATAATCAGGAATAGTCATTTTTTTGATTTAATCCGTGAAAATCATCGCGATCAGCGGGAGAAATGTAAAATGGCTGCTTACGCAGCCTTTTTGTTTGAGCGGGAGACGGGACTCGAACCCGCGACCCCGACCTTGGCAAGGTCGTGCTCTACCAACTGAGCTACTCCCGCGAAACCCTGGGCAAAAATAAGACTTTTTTTTTATCTGCAATATCCGGGAGTAATTTAAACAGTTGTTTTGATGAGCATTTACGGTTCCTTAACCGGTCCCCATTCAGCCAGGGTGTTGTTCTGAAAGTAGAGCCACGTGTTCTTATAGATCCATTCTTCCTTAACGATATTTCCGCTTATAAGCCTGTTAATCTTTCTTGGAGAGCCCCAGCTGTCCTGTACCAACTGAGAATTCATTCCTTTCCAGATCTTGCCGGAATATAACCTGGCTGCCAGTACCTGTCCATACCTGTTTTCAAGATAAGTATACCTGTCAATCTTCTGACGGGACCTGACAGACCTTCCTTCGGAGACGGCCGTTTCCTGCTGTTCAGCTGGTTCTGCAGCTGTGACGGATTTATGTACCTCAGCCTGACGGGAATAGATATAACCTTCATTCCCCTGGAAAACAACATGAAGAAATGTATCATCCGATCCCAATACACTTACAACCGAATCCTGCGGAATCACCAGGATTACAGAAGTGAGATCATCCTTATCCCTGAACAAACGGCTGGCTGATTTCAGCGTGGCCGTAACTGTAGAATTCTGATCATTTTGCTGACCGCTCCCCGGGTCCTTAAGAGTAATAGACCTGTTTTCCAGGGCACTGACCGATATAAAAAGGATAAAAAGAAATGAAGAAATCAGTAACTTTTTCATATCCGCGATTTTTCTTAAAATACTCAAAAACTGTACCAGTCTGGATTTTTAAGGTAGAAAATAAAACCGTGTTCCTCCGTGTTAACGCAATGTAACACATGTGAATATTCTTTTCTTAACCACTGAGGTTCACAGAGTTTACACTGAGTTTCACAGAGTGCGCAAATTCAAAATCTTTTTCTGATCAGCATTAAGCCATCTCTTACAGGCAGGATAACATTCTCAATGTTTTTCTGCCTTTTAATCATCTCGTTGAACCTCATAATACCTTTCGCCTGGACATCACGTGTCTTTTTATCAATAACCTTTCCCCCCCACAAAACATTATCAGCAATTATAAATCCTCCGGGCTTTACTTTATTAATAATAAGATTGTAATATTCAGTGTATTCGCGTTTGTCACCATCGATATAAACGAGATCAAAATCCTGATACAGTCCGGGTATTATGTCCTGGGCCCTGCCTGTTATCTGCTGGATTTTCTCACTGATGCCTGCTTTTTGAAAATAGGAACTGGTGAATTCGGAGAGCTCGTCGTTTACATCAATGGTAATAAGGCGGCCTTCAGCTTTCAATCCCCTTGCAAGGCAAATTGCTGAGTATCCGGTAAATGTGCCAATCTCAAGAATAGCTGAAGGGCTGATCATCTTTGAGATAATCTCAAGGAGCTTACCCTGCAGATGTCCGCAAACCATGTTCGGATTGACGAATCTGATATATGTCTGTCTGTAAAGGTCCTCAAGGACTGGATCTTCGGGAGTTGAATGATCTTTAAGGAATTTCTCAATTTCCCTGTCCATGATTATTTATAAATCAGAGTTGATATTTTCTCCTGATCAAAAATGTCGTTGGCGGTGGTTAACAATTCAGAAGAATCAATACTATCAATTTTTCTGCAGATCTCCGTGAGAGTTTCAATCCTGTCAAAGACAAGTAAACTTTTTCCAAGGCTAAGCATCAGGCTTTCATGGTTTTCATAGCCTCTGGCAAGATAGCCTTTTATCTGATTTTTTGCCTTGCTTAACTGGATGCTTCCCAGCTTTTTTTCTCTGAGTTTTTTCAGTTCGGAGAAAGTAACTGAAATACTCTTCTCCAGATTATTGTTGTCGGTGCCGAAGTATATGGAAAAAGCACCGGTGTCGCAGTAAGGATTATAGCTTGATTCAATATTGTACGCAAGGCCGTTCTTTTCGCGCAACGAAAGGTTAAGACGTGAGTTCAGTCCCTGGCCTCCAAGGATATTGTTCAGAAGATACATCCCGAGACGCCGTTTATCTTTCAGATCGTATGCAATATTACCTATGATGCAATGATTCTGAAAAGTGCCCATTTTTTTTGTAACAACCGATGACTTATATTTCCATGATATAACTGATTGAGGTTCTCTACTTTGAGCCGGAACAGTATCAAAGTATTTTCTGAACAGGCGGAGGACTTTTTCATTTTGAATGTCTCCCACAGAACAGAAGACCATCTGGTCGGTATTGTAGTTTTTCAATATAAAATCGGAGATCATTTTATGTGTGAAAGATTTCACAGTACCTGTAGTCCCCAGGATATTATGGCCTATAGGCTGGCCGGAGAAGATCAGTTCTTCAAAGTCATCAAAGATCAGTTCTCCCGGATTATCGAGATAGGAATTGATCTCTTCAATAACTACATCCTTTTCTTTTTCGATCTCTTTTTCGGGAAAAACGGAACTGAACGAAATATCACTTATTAATTCAACGGCTCTTTCGTAGTCATCTTTGAGGAAGGAGGCGTGAACTGCTGTCTCTTCCTTGGTTGTATATGCGTTTAGTTCCCCTCCGACATCTTCGAGACGGCTGAGGATATAATATGCCTTTCTTTTCTTAGTGCCCTTAAAGAGCATGTGTTCAATAAAATGAGCCATTCCTTGTTCCGGGTCTGTCTCATCGCGTGAGCCCGTATTGATTACTAGTCCGCAGTGGGCGACCACACCAGGAATCCGGTGATGGACGAGCCTGATGCCATTGTCGAGTGTATGATAGAAAAGCTCCATTAGATGTTGTTAATCAGGGGGCAAAGGTACCATATCGTCTAACCGATTCCAAATCGATTTTTTTTGATTTAATTTGACTAAAGTTTTGCTTTAACGGTTTTGAAATATATATTTGCAGTCCGAAATTAAGGTGCCATAGCTCAGTCGGTAGAGCAACGGACTGAAAATCCGTGTGTCCCCGGTTCGATTCCTGGTGGCACCACAGAAAAGAGGTAATCCTGAAACTGATAGTATTGATTATCAATGTTGTCAGTTTTTTATTTCTATGAATTTGCTCAACTACTGCCCGACTTTTTAAGAAACTGACCAGTTTTAGGGCTTAGAATTGTGGGTTGAGATATAACAGAAGAAATAAGAAACAAACCCCCGGTTGAGTTAAGAAATAATCCTTTAAGAACATAATTGTACTCATTAAACCAATCATACAAACATCTCTAAAGCTCCCATTTATTATACCTAATATATAGGAGATGTTGCAATTTCTTTATTTATGGTCAGGTAAATAAGTTAGATAATACAAGCAATTTTACCCCTCCCATCATTAAAAGAGTCGAAAGATTCCAAAAATCTTCATTTATTCGGGTAATGGATTTCATTAATATAAATAGTATAGTAGTACCTGTTAAAAAAGATGCAAGCATGTAGCTTCCGGCCGTCACAATTACCAATACAATTTTACCAATCGATTCAATAGGTTTTGGTTCTAAGTATATTAAAGAAACGAAGCCAACAATAAAAGCAATAATTGTGTAAATAATACTCCTTCTTAATTTCATGTCAATAAGTACAGCTTAATAAGGGCAAACAATTGATATTGAGATATAATTATAAGATACTGTTTTTGAATCCTGGTTAAATAAAATCTTCAGAGTGCTGATTTTTGAGGACAGGCAATCGCCTGATTTCCAAATATGATGGCAATGGGGAAATGTCTTATATGTAATTTATAAAAACTCTTTTCTAAATCAGGATAATGCTGGTTTTTTATGTGCAAAAACTGATTTGGCTCTTAACTCAGGCCTGTTCCAATAACGGCTTCTGGCTTCTTCAGGATCGGCGCCAATCGCAATGTATATTTTTGTGTTGTGATTTATAACCACTACCTGCATTTTAGTAATATCAGGTGATTTAAAAATGATCTTATTCCTTTCTTGCATTTTCTAACTCCATTCAATTAATTAAGTTTCAATTCTTCTACTGCCTCTTTTGGTAATTATATATAATTGACCTTACGCATATTATAAAAGCCATAAGATGTTTCCGGTCAGAAAAATCTATACCAATGTATTAGAAGTGTTAAGAGAATTTCCTCCGTTCGTTTGAATAAGCTTCCGAACTCTTTAAATAAAACTAATATGTTTTATTTAATGTCTTAACGGGAGGTACAAAAGATATGGCTTTGTTCAATATTTTAAAAATACTTATTAAGGGCAGTATTTATAATGAGACAAAGATAGTCATATTTATCGGTCTTTCCGGTTATTGAAAGCAATAATTAAGAAACCCCTTTCGATCTATAGACCATCAACAGTTTGAAAAGACCATATTTAGCCGATACATTGAATTTTTGAAAGTATTTGGAGTTGAAATCTTCTGGAGACCTCCACAGCAGTATTTCATCCTGTTGTCTAAATCCTTAGATTTGACTATGGAAAGCTAAACCTTTTTAAGTACTTTGTATAAGTCCTGAATTTCATTTGCGAGATTACTCAATAAGCGATGATTTTGATCAACAAATCTTGCTATTATATATTGAGTATAAAGTTCCATATTATCCTCAACATTTTTTACTCCAGTATCTTTTAAGAAATCATCTCTGAATTCATTAAATCTGTTATGGGACCCGATGAATGCCATAATTATTTTAATTAAATTATTAATTACCTTTTCTTGTTTCTCTTTTGATGGTAAAATCAAAAAATCAAGCGATGAAGCAGATCAAAATTATTGTCAATTATTCCTGAAACTATCAACAGCCTTTTATGCTGTCCCGACATGAAGAGATATGTATTTAAACCGGGAAGCTATAATTTCTTTTTTTTGATTTGTTCATATCCTTATTATGCCCATAAGACTTTTTGTTTGCCTTAATAATAACAGGATAACTGAAGCTGGTTTGTTTAAACCTGCACCCACCTCTTTTGCTTTTTCCTGAGCCTGTTGATGCATCTACGGGTGCAACCATCATAAGCAGAAATACTGCAAGAAACACAGTTATACAATGCCTGGACAACCAACAGTATAAACCTTTAATCGATTTTCTAAGATTTCGTAATACTGTTCCTGTTTCTCCTGTGGGAATACTATAAAATGCTTTCATGACTTTCACTCCTTTATTTAAGTTATACTTAATTGATGCTTAAAACTCTGTCAGGTCTTTATATACTTTAACGAGTATTTATGAAAATATTTACGATCCCTTCAGCTTCTATAAGGGGTATTTGAGAAGGTTATAAAGTCCAATTGTTTCCTATAAATGGTAGCTTATAACCAGGAGTCAACCATTGCTCAACGAAAAGTGCATTTTCGTCAAAATTGGAAGCTAATTTATGAGGATTGAGCAGAAAAACTAAATTGGCTGATTATATTATTGTGTATAACGTTGATTATTTGAGTAATAAGTAACTGTCGTGCACCTAAAAACTAAAATGCCTGAATTTGACAAACAGCATGATAATTTAGATTAAAATAGCCGATAATACATGAATTATCCTTTTCTGACCAGCCCTCTCCAGCTATTCATTATCATATATTTAAAAAGGTCAGGTATACACTATGGAGAGAAGGAGGGAAGAAAATGATGAATAAAATTAATATTTGGTGTAAATTTGGTATGTGATAACAATGTATTATTAGGACAAGATTTGGAATTATGAAAACTTCAAAACCAAAAACGATCAGCAAAAAAAAGAAAACCTCCAGCGCCGGGAAAGCAGTAAGAAGCAAGAAGGTTATAACCAGTAAATCCGTTCCGAATCAAGAAGAAATTCGTAAGAAAGCGGAGGAAATCTATCTCCAGCGCATTGCCCGTGGAGAACATGGAACTGCAATCGACGACTGGCATAAAGCAGAAGAACTTTTAAAGGGTTCATGAGAAATCGTCGTTTAGGGGATACAAGTCAGAATAACATTAGGGAAGAAAACTTTCCATGACTAATTTTTTTAGCCGGAAAAAACCTCTTCTATCGTCAGCGTTATCCTCTAGGTGAGGGCAGTCACAACATTATCAACAATTCTTAATAACCATTTCAGCCATTTTGATCTTTTCCAGTTAGCCTGTCCAAAGTTTTCGGGTGGCTCTTTTTTGATTTTATCACTATCATTAAATATTAAATCCGTTTTTCTTCTTTTCATATTAAGATTATTTAGTGACCCGGACCATCAGCTTTAATTCTTTGCTTATACAAAGTTACACCAGTAAAGGTCTTTAGTCAACTTTATTTTAGTTCATTTTTTTACTTGCAGTAGACCTCTATTATTTCATAGGCCTTTTCATAACCTAACTTCTTGGCTTTGTTAAAATCAAGACAGGCGTTCTCTTTCAACCCCAGATCAATATTAACCAGTCCCCGCCAGTAAAATGCCTGGGCTCTTTGTTCTTTCTCGCCAAGCCATGAATTAATAACTTTATTAAAATCCGCAATCGCTCCATTGTATTCATGGAGATAATATTTTGCCTGTCCCCTGACATTGTAGTACTGACCTTCATTCCGTCCTCCTTCTATAGCCTTTGTAAGATCAGCAATTGCACCTTTGCAGTCCTGAAGATGATACTTTGCCCATCCTCTTCGGCCATATGTGTTATAATCATTTGGGTTAATTTCAAGGGCTTTGTTAAAGTCACCAATTGCTTCACGGTAGTCGTTGAGATAATATTTTGCCACTCCTCTGTTTTCATAAGCCTGAATGAAACCTGAGTCTCGTCTTATCGCCTCTGAAAAGTCAAAAATTGCCCCAGCATAGTTCTTCTTAAAAAACTTATCCATTCCATTATTATAAGCTTCCAGGGCATTTTTGTCGTTTGTCTGACTGTAAACTGCTGAAGGAATCAACAATACTGATATCACGTAAAGTAATATTTTCATCATCTTTTACCCGGGATATTGAAAGAGATAACAGGGTTTAAATTTAATGCAAGTTATTAAAACCTCAGGTTAAAGTAAAGAGTAAAAAGTTTTCAGCAAGACAAGAGGTTGGACAACAGCCCGGGATTTGATTGTTCTTATGATTTGCCGGGTTAAGTCTAAAATCAGAAGCAGGCCTGGACAAGAACATTGTTTTCGTATCGGAATTCACTTGCCCTGTAGACAACTGACGAGTCGTTTTCAACCTGATATTCCCAATACCCCGATCTTCCAGGTGTGGAATACAACCTTCTTAAATAAACCTTATCCCCGGCAGAAAAATCACATTTTTTGCCATAAGCCGAAATTCTGCCAAAGGTGTTGTACATGGTGGTTTTAATCCAGATAAGATGGGGGCCCCCAAGGGACTCAGGTCCGGTATGGCAGTAATCAACAAAATTACCAATGTATTTTCGGGAGTTAAATAATTCATCTTCATTCAGAACCGATGAATATTTTTTTGCTGTGCCGCATGAAATAATTGCACTCGTTAATGCCAGTAAAATCAGCTTTTTCATACCAGGGTCATTAATTACTTGTTCTTTATAGCCGTTAGCAATATTCTATGCAGTAAAAATAATACTGCCAGCTACAAATGGCAAATGGTAAATGCCCATTTAACGGGGATTTGAGTATGCTTTGAATTCCCTTCGTCAATCAGACAAGGCAGCCTGTTAACAGTTATAAGCTTCTCGCTTGAACTAGGGGTATCTTTCGTCAAAAAAGGACTGGATTTTTATAAGAAATTTTTGGAAGAAGTGGTTCAGAAAACTGTTTCAGAAGTTAAATTACTGAATACATGTACATTAACCAAGACGTGTATTTGGAAGTCAGAAAAACCTGATTTTGATAAACAGCTTATTTTATCTGATCAGAATCGTTGTATTTAACATAATACCCGATTCTTATGTGATGGAGTGGCTGGTTAATTCCTTAAGCATCTTACATACTTCCCTCCCTGTTTCCTGACGCCCTGTGCATATACCCGGGGCTCAATATTTTCCAGCCGCCTGTACAAACCCTGATTCGAAGCGTTTTCACTTGAGCTCCACCAGTAACTAAGGGTTCCCAGATTAAAGAATTCTCCTGTAACCGCCCATCTGTATCCTCCCGGCAGAGCTGAAAAGCCACTGGTATTTGATCCGTTTCCGTTATTGTCCCAACCATTATGATTCTTAAGCTGAGTCCCCTGGTTTGTCCCTCTCCAGTCCCATGCATCTGCCTCTTCCTGTGTCATGCCAAGACGCATTTCGAGGATCTTGAATTCCTCATGGGTCGGCACATGCCACCCTGTTGGACAAAGTTTCTCAGTCCCTACAACATACCAGTTATATATTGCACCGTATTTAGTTTTATTTGTTGTATCATTATTATACCAGCAGTAGGAGGGTTTCGTGGTGGTAGCCCAGGTATTGTTATTTGTGACCAGGGTTATACCGGAATTATCATTGAATTTTGTTGCCTTAAGATTTTCAGACATCCAAATCTGCGTGCCAATAGTAACAGTTGAATAAACATTGCCGTTTACATCAGTTATGGTAATATTGCCTTCCTTCTTACAGCTATACACCTGAATCAGTAAAAGTGCCGGTAAAATTGCCCGGCTGAGCCTTATAATGTCAGTTTTTTTCATTTTAAAAGTCAATTAAGTCATTATCCAAAAGTACTCATGCAAGTATAAAACGATATTGTAAACCAAATATTGGAATCTATTTTCTAAATTTAGCTTATGAAAAAGCTGTTCTTCCTCTTAATATTTATAATTCTGGTTGCTTCCTGTAACAGTGAAGTATGCCCGACGTACGGCGATTCAGCAAATAATGTGAAATCATCTATTATTCAAAGCGGTTCTTACAGGGCCGACGGTATAAACAGAGTATATCGTGATTCTTATTCTTACAGGAAGAAATAAAACTGACAATCCAATAACTTAATGTAATGAATAAACTGACCGGTACATTAATTCTGCAACGGCTTATAAAGTTGGAAAACATTCTAATCTGGTCATCTTTTTTTGCTGTCCAAACCTGCTGAGATGATAAACAAATATAGATTTTTGATTTTTCTTTCTGTTCTCATTATCCTCTGTGGCGTAGCATCGGCGCAGACAGGAAAGGTGCCTCCGTTTCGGATGGTCCAATCTGATGGTAAAGTCTTCAGGGCTGAAAATTTGCCTTTTGGCAGGCCAATTTTGATTATTTATTTCTCGCCCGATTGCGATGATTGCCATAGGTTTATCAGTGAGCTTCTTAAACAAATAAATGATTTCAGGGATGTATCGATAGCGATGATAACATATCTTCCCGTAGAGAATGTTTCAGAATTCGTTGCAAAGAATAAATTAAAAAGTTATTCTAATATTTATGTCGGAACAGAAGGGAATTCACTTTTTGTCAAAAACTATTACAAAATTGATCAATTCCCGTTTGCAGCATTGTATAATAAAAATGGCGATTTGATAAAAAAATACTTAAGCAGGGAAATTAGTGTGAATGACCTGTCTGAACGTCTTAAAATGATTTTCTAACTTAAGGGAAACACTTTTTGTTGATTATTAACAATATTGGTTTAATTTTAATTAACTAAAATTTTAACATTATGAAATCCAGAACAGCCAGCATTCTTTCTATCTCTTTCATTTCATTGCTTTTTTTCTTTATCTGCGGAGGTAAAGGATTATGCCAGATTGCACCAAAAGCTTCAAATGGGATCGTAATTCCGGACAGCCTGAAAACAATCTTTCAGAACTCCTGTATGCCATGTCACTGGCAAGGCGGCGGGATTAAGTCCACACTTCATGTAAACTTCTCGAAATGGGATGAATACAAACCGAATGCACAGGCTGGAAAAGCGAAGAAGATTTGTTCAGTTCTCGTAGATGACAAAATGCCGCCGGCTATGGCAAGGGAGAAAAAACCGGAAATTGTTCTTAAAAATAATCAGATTGATGCAATATGCAAATGGTCGGCAAGCCTTCCTGCAGAATCACAGCCAGAGGAGAATAAACCTGAATAGTTTATCTGGAAGAGGTGGATTTCTGAATCAGTTCAATGCCCTCTTTCTTACCAAGATTACGGCTGTATTTCTTTTCAGTTGCATTATTCCAATGCTCCATTACACCCAGGCTTTTTGCTTTAGCGCTGTTCCTCTGAGGATCATACTTTGTCCCTGAAGGTGGGTTATCGGCAAGAGCTGCCTCAATAAGATACTGATCGCTAAAAGCCATATCAGGTGCATCGGGCCATTCGGACCGCAGAAAATCAAGTCCGACTGCATCAATTGCAACCGGATCCTGTGAAGCCAGCAGACTGCAGGCCCAGTTATTATTAAACGGAGCCATTTGCCATTTTGGAGCCGGAACGCCATTTACAAGCTTCGATCCATAAATGCCATCGATCAGGAACAACATCGTTTTTTCTCCCAGATCCTTGTGTGCCAGGAAATCGACAAAAGTCAGATATTGAGGGTTGCCTTGCCTGTCGGGATTGAAATTGTTGTGTGCATTCTTATGCCAGTCGTTGTAAATGCTGGTAACTCCGTAATAATTTTTAGCGCACAAGGTAACTCCCTGTCCGACATGTCCCTTTAGCAACGCCATGTTTATCAGGTAATCCGCGTCAACTGCGCAATTGGCCAGCCCTGTGGCAAGTTTCCCGTTGTCCTTTGAATACGGAATTGAATTGTCGGCATATTCAGATTTTACTCGGCCGTCACCTCCGATATTATCCACAAAGATCACCCCGGGGAATACAGCATGGCATTTATCGAAAATATTGTCGGTGATGAAACGGCTTGCATCAAAAATTGTAATGTTTTTCTGTTTTACGCCTGCTTCATTGACCAGGCTTTTGAGAAGCGAAAGGACAAGCTGCGGCGTGGCATTGATCTCCTCGGAATTCTTATGGCTGTATGTATTGTTGGTGTTTATTTTCACTGCTATTTTCTGATTAGGCTGATAGGACTGATCCTTACCTGAATGGCTGGAATTAAATGATCTGAAAAGGGCATTCCATGCCTTCTTCTCTGTTTTTTCACCGGTCAGATTCAGCAACGATTCCTTTAGCATATTCTCAGCTTCCTGCTGTGATGTAACATTTTCATCCCACCAGTTGCCGGTTTTACCATCCCATTTTGCAACCATAGGATCATGGACCCAGACAACCCGGCCAGGAAAGATACCTTTTGCGGTACCTATCGGTTGATTTGGCATAATGACCCATTCAGCTTTGCTGCTTGCATAAACATTTTCAGTCTTCCTGCCGATAAATATAATTGAGAAGGCAATTGCTACAATAATAAATATGATGCTGTATAAATAATTGGACTTACCAAAATTCAGTTTAGCTTTTCTGAATGATGCAATCGCCCCTGTCAGAGAAAGGAGCCATATCACAAAGCCTGACATTATGGGAGCTGCAACCCGCATGCAGGGATATGTTGCCCGCGAAGGTTTAGGGAGGACGCGGACAAGGAACCAGATTGTTGATGCAATTCCCATGAAAATAAAAGAGAATTTAACGTAAAATGATTTTTTCTTGCTGATCAGCCAGTTCAGGATCTTGTTCATGGACAGTTTATTAAATTTAGTATCACCAGGCATTGGAATGATTGACTCAAAATTAATATTTGTAAAAGCATTTGCAACTGTTTTATTCAGTTACTTTCCTGTCCTGCCTTATATACCCTGTGATGATCAGATATTGGGCAATAATATAAGTAGTCAAAATGACTATCCCTGAGTATTTGAATGGGAAGCTGAATTTGTTTACTGCAATTGCCGAATCAGAAAAGACAAACAGTATCGCACCGGTGAGAACAAGCCAATAACTCGGTCTGTTAACTTTCATCAGTCTGTTAAGTGCTGCGCAAAGCATTGAAAGTATAACAATAGCATAAAGAATGACAGGGATCCTCATCTCCACAAGATCGTTATATAAAAAGAATACTAAACCTATCCCGTACAATGCAACAGGTATAAAAAGATAATATCGTCGATGTAATACGGTATTTTTACCCGGCGTAAATAAAAAAGCTGATAGATACATAATATGCGCTAAAAGAAAACATACAAGCCCCGGTATAAAAGAAAGAACCAGGATCACATCTCCGGCCCATGAAAAAAATAGTCCTGCCAGCATTAATATGCTAATCCTGTTAAGATCGTGCTGAAGGTTCACTATAAAGATGATTATCAGTACAGGAATGATAAGGCCTTTTATCAGCAGCCCCGGGAAAAATGAAATACTCCCTTCAAATGCTATATAAATGATCCCGACCAGAAAGTATAAAACCGACAATCCTGTTGTTTTTTTCAATTTATGACTTCTTATCAAACAAAATTAGGCTGATTAGATTCAAAAGTGACAGGATAACTAAGGATTCTTATCAACTTAAAATCTTCTTTTGTCAAAATAGCCTGAGTTTTTAATTTCCAAATGATGACACTGGACTTAGCAGATTATCAATGCACTCGGAGTCGCTGATGATCAGAAACAAATCACTTTCTGATTTCCCGGATAAATTATAATCGTTTTTTGACGAACAGCTTTTATCCGGTTGTCAGGTGCCTTAACCCGTAACCGATCTGTTGGTTTCTATTGACAAGACAAAATTTATTAAGTCGCATTTTGCCACTGATTGAGCATTAGCGTATTGACTTGTATGCTTGCGAACCTTAATTTTACATCAATGGACATTCAAAATAAAATATATAGTAATGAAGACATTCTACCGCATATCATCCAAAGAAATAGGGACCGTTTTGCTTAAAAGAAGGAAAATCGCCAAAGCTTTGCGCTGGTGGCTGCGTGAAAACGGTTTTACCTACAAGTACATGTTTTTTGTCAATTAGATCAGATTTAGGTTTGTTTTGGTTTGTGATCATTGGTCCGATTTCAAGATTCGGGGTTTCAAATTAAGAGAAGGATTACGGGTAAATCCTTCTCTTTTATTTTCTATATGTCCAGTCTGAACTGAACGCGGAATCCCAAACCTGAAACATCGGGATGATCGAGATATGTAAATCTCTTTATCAGATCTACCCTGAATATCCGTAAAATATTTGATAGACCGACACTTGCTTCAATATATGGCTTCTTTTCAAGAGTATAGGTCAGAGGTACATCATTGATGCTTACCGGGAATCTGAACAGATCACTATGAAAATCAGGGTTATTGCTTTCACTTAAACCTCCGTATAACATCTTGCAGGTAATTATTTCCCTGAATTTCAGCTTCTTAATCAAGGGGATTTTATTCAGAATAAATCCGTTGAAAGCAGTGGTCCACATTCAGGGAAACATACTTGTCGCTGACAAATTCAAGGAAATTCATCAGGTTATATGAGTTTTTCTGGTATGCGTATGTCTGGTTTGCGCTATGAATGAACAGAAGAGGGTAGGAAACCTTCCCGAAGATTTTCCCACCTTCAAGCGAAATATCAGTATATCCAAGTATCGAGACATAAAACCTCCTGCTGATATTCATCTGAAGCCTCAGGTAATCAAAATCGTTGCTTATCAGATTCGATCCGCCCGCAATCTTAAGCTGAATTACCGGATACTTGTTGGGGAAGGGATCTCTGTATAATTTCCCCTGGTAGAAAGACTCATTTGGAGCATAACGGAGGTTAAGGTAAAGTTCGGAAACTTTAATCCTGCCTACGTCATCAGGAGAGGACAGGTAATCATTATAATTAAAGTGAAGACTGCCCATTGGTTTCTGGATGGTTATATGCAAAACCCAGAAGCCAGGAAAAGTGATTTTCAAATTCATTCAGGTACTCAAACCGCAAAGTGTTGTTAAGCAATATCTTGTCATCGGTTCCGCGTTTGGACGAGAGGAAGATATTGTCTCCCTGTGCCAGACTGAAGCTCCTGTCCCGGAATCCTGGTGTCTTTCTGATAGCTTAGTTTAATCGATTTTACGGGGAACTGGTAAATAGTTCGCGGTGTAAGGGAATATGTTATTCCTGCGTTGTATTTAAAGTCCCTGTCTCCCAGACTGTATGCAACATAACCATCAAAGGTGACCTTTTTACTGAAATCAGGTGTTGTCCTGCCGCCGAACCTGAATCTTGACCCTTCAACCCCGTTAAAACTGTAGAAATTACCTACAGGACCGATCTCAAATTTACCGAGATTATAAAACTCTGTTGTAAGGAGCATTACAATTCCCATCTGATGCCTGAATGCAGGCACGTTTTTCACACTGTCAACCATTGCATAGATCGATCGCTCTGACCTGCTAAGCGGCATTTGCCTGTTCGCTTCCCAGTATTCACGAGTTGATGACGAGGGATCAAATCTTTCACTTATCTCGGGACCTGGAAATACCTTGTCATCAATAGGCTCATTTAATTTATAACCTTTTAACGAAAGTGTCCGCTGTGCATACAATCCCGGGGTATTCTTTGTGATCCCGACGTCAAGCGAGATTTCTTCCTTCGAAAGCAGCCACTGATTTTTCGAGAACTGCTCAAAATCCTGCTTGATGCTGATGTCCTTTATCCAGTCGATATTGATGCTCTTGTTTATTCCCATATCGATTTCCCTGACTGCATAACTGCTGTCCATTGTAATATACAAATCGCCGTGAAAAAGAAAATCAGCCGGATTTCTTGGTTCGAAAAACAACTTTACACATTTAATATCTTTTACCAGTAGTGTGTCAAGAATATAATACCTGTAGAAGGCTGGAGCACTTTTGGCAATAGGGCTCAGAAATTTATTGGTCATGAAAAGTATCTCATTGTCATATATATTTATGTTCTGGTACAGATAATTGAGATTTGCTGTAACTCCCTTATTATCAAGATATTCTTCAAGATCTAATTGTTTTTTCGGCCTTGATTATTTCCTTTTTTGCTTCAGGTTCTCTCCTGTAATAATAATCTGAAATTGCTTCTTTTATGAATACAGGAAGAACATCTCTTCCTATTCGTTTTGTTGTATCAATGTTGTTAAAGATAAAACTGTATTTACTGAACAATTTTGCCTGTGTAAAAGCCTCACCTATATTGCTTAATGCAAGCTGAATCTTTTCATACTTTTCGTATTCCAGGTAGCTGTATGCTTCATTTCTGTTCAGATCTTTATTTTCGATAACTTTTTCAATAAGTTCCACTGCAGGATTGCCCTTGTTCCTGTACTCCCTTCTTGAAGGTTTTACCGTTACCTCATTAAGGGTTACTGAAGAAAGCTTAAGACTTATATTTATTGTTTGTTCAGCCCCGGCTTTTATTGGCCTTGATTCCTTCTGATAACCTATGAAAGAGAATTCTATTACTGATGATGAAACTGCCGTTTCCACGACGTACTTACCCTGATTGTCTGTCAGGGTGCCAACTGTTGTGCCTTTCAGCAGCACGGAGACATAAGGAAGCGGATCTCCGGTATTGGCATCAGTAACTGTTCCTTTTATCGTCGTTTTATTCTGGGTTTGAGAAAATGAATATGGACAATGGAAAACTTCGGAAAATACTAGTAGCAGGAATATAAGACAATAATATTTTTGTTTTAGATGTTTCATCAGAATCTGAGACAAGGGACGAAAAATAAAGTTCAAATGTAACCAAAACTGGAGGATGAAATGTTTAAAAAGTTATTATTAAATTTACTGCTGACTTAAACCAGTTCTATTATGAAAAAGATTCTTTTAACATTAGCATTTGTTTTATTGGTAACTTTTTATTCGTCAGGTCAGGACTATAATACAGGGGTTGGTCTCAGATTAGGTTTTTCAAACGGCCTGACGGTTAAACATTTTCTTGGAAACAGATCCGCAGTTGAAGGTATACTGGTTACCCGCTGGAGAGGATTTGAAATAACAGGTTTATATGAATTACACAACCAGGCGTTCGATGTTGAAAATTTAAACTGGTATTTCGGATTCGGCGGGCATATTGGATTCTGGAACGGAGATAATACGCCATGGGGAGAACATTCCATAAATTACACAATTATTGGAATAGACGGAATATTGGGTATTGAATATAATTTCAGGGAAGTCCCGATCAATATCGGGCTCGACTGGAAGCCGGCTGTAAACCTTACAGGTTACAGCGGATTCTGGGGAGATGGCGGAGCACTGTCGATCAGATATATTTTCTAGAATCCATTCAGTTTCATGGTTACTGTAGGAATCAGTAACAGAAATCCAAGGATCAGGAATATAAGAAGTATGGGCAAAACCCACTTCAGCCATTTAAAGTATGGTATTCTTGCCATTCCCGGTACCCCGATCAGTACACCTGAAGTTGGGGCGATCATATCGGTAAAGCCTGCGCCAAACTGAAACGCCATTATAGTGGCTTGCCTGGTAAGTCTTTGACGCTTAACAAAATGCAGGTCAATAATAACGTTGGCAAGCAACCCCGGGCCCTCCGTAATTTCAATTTCTTAAAAATATATAAAGATTATTTATCCGTTTACAGGATTTATTAACTTACCATGAAATTTGGGATATAGAAATTTTTTGTCCCTGGTATGGTGATATTTTACTAATTTTAAAGACTTCCAATAAATAAAAGTCATAAATCACCCTGAAATAATTAACTATTAATCCTGATAATATGAAAAAAAATCTTGTGCTTTTGCTGGTGTTTACCCTGATGCCGTTCCTGGTTTTTTCCCAGAACCGTTTTAACGGCCTCGATATGAATATGGGAAACCTGTACAGGATATCTGATGCAAAGACGCGTTCAATTAGTCCGGAAAATTTTACAGGTGAAAAAGGCAAAGCTGGAATGGCAAGTCTTGAAGACAAGGACAAGCCAAATACTGCAAACGCAGCAAATGCCGCCCGCGATCTGGGTCAGGGCTGGAAGGTGAATCCATACATAAGGATCAAACCGGGCGAAACTTTTACACTTGCAGCAATTGACGGCCCGGGGGCTATCCAGCATATCTGGATGACTCCCGCAGGGAAATGGCGTTATTGTATCCTTCGCTTTTACTGGGACGATGAAACAGAACCTTCAATTGAGTGCCCTGTGGGTGATTTCTTTGGCATGGGATGGGGCCAGTATGCACCCCTGGTATCATCAGCAATTTGTGTGAATCCAGGAAGTGCCTTTAACTGTTACTGGACAATGCCGTTCAGGAAGAAGTGCAAAATAACAATGGAAAATATAGGTGATCAGGATCAAATGACATTGTACTACCAGATTGACTACACTCTGACGGAAGTGCCTGCTGATGCCGGTTATTTTCATGCACAGTTCAGAAGGCTTAACCCGGATGTAACATCTGATTATACAATTGTTGATGGCATCAAGGGCAAAGGCCAATATGTCGGTGTGTACCTGGCTGTCGGCGTAAACAACAACAGTTGGTGGGGGGAAGGAGAAATTAAATTTTTCATTGACGGGGACACAAAGTTTCCAACAATCTGCGGTACAGGGACAGAAGATTATTTCTGCGGTTCATACGATTTTGACACCCATAGGAAAAATGAAGCCGGTGTTGAAGAATCAAATTATACGGAGTTTTGCACTCCTTATTCGGGATTGCACCAGGTAATAAGGGGAGACGGGCATTATAATGTGATGCAACGTTTCGGCTTGTACCGCTGGCATATAATGGATCCTGTCAGATTTGATAAGGACCTTAAAATCACCATCCAGGACCTTGGCTGGAGGCAGGGAGGCAGATACCTTCCACAGAAATCGGATATTGCGTCGGTATGTTACTGGTACCAGACGGAACCGCACGCTATGTATCCTAAAATACCAACATGGAGAGAACTTGAAGTATATTGATTAAATTTTATACAATGGAAAGAGTTAAAAAAGAAGAACAATCAGGAAAAAACGGTATTGACCGTCGCAGGTTTATATCAAGTACAACTTTGGCTGCACTGGGCACAATTGGAGCTTCAGGTATAATTAACTCATGCAGCGGGGGAATAGGCAAAAAGAATCTTAAGCTGCCAGCTCTGCTTACCCAGGCTCCTGCTGGTAAAGCGCTTAAAGCGGGCCTGATAGGATGCGGGGGCAGAGGCACCGGAGCTGCTGGAAATTTTTTGGATGCCGGTCCCGATCTTCAGATAATTGCACTCGGGGATATATTCCAGGACAAACTTGATCAATGCAGGGCACAGCTAAAGAAGGAAAAAAACATTGAAATCGCTGATGAGAAGTGCTTTATCGGCTTCGATGCTTATGAAAAAGTAATTGACTCAGGAGTAGATGTTGTCTTGTTGTGCACACCTCCTCATTTCCGTCCTGCCCACGTTGAGGCAGCCGTCAATGCCGGGAAACATATTTTCATGGAAAAACCAATTGCTGTCGATCCAGTCGGTGCCAGAAAGGTTATGGTCGCAGCAAAACGGGCCCAGGAAAAAGGACTTTGCATCATTAGTGGAACCATCCGACGTGTGCAGAAGGATTTTATGGAAACCTGGCGCAGGGTGGCCAATGGTGAAATCGGTGAAATAGTCAGCGCTCACATAACAAGGAACGGAGGTTCCCTCTGGGTTATTCAGAGGCAGCCAGGGTGGACCGATATGGAATACATGCTGCGTAACTGGGCTAACTTCTGCTGGTTATCTGGTGATCATATTGTTGAGCAGTTTATTCACGAAATAGATGTTATGAACTGGTACCTCGGCAAAATTCCCGTAAAGGCAATGGGATGGGGCGGACGTCAGAGAAGGGTTACGGGTGATCAGTATGATTTCTTCAGCGTTGAATATATTTATGACAACGGAATGCATACACATTGTGCAGCCCGGCAGATTACCGGCTGCAGCAATCTGACAGAACAGTTCATTGTCGGCACAAAAGGATTTGCAAATGCCAAAGGGACGCTATATAACCTGAAAGGAGAAGAGATATGGAAATATCCTTATCCTGAAGAAGGTTCAACAGATGAAACCTGGAAGATAACTGACCCGTATGTCCAGGAGCATATCAACCTTATAACAGCCATAAGGACAGGGAAAACAGTAAGCGATGCCGAAGCCCAGATAAATTCAACGCTTATTACAATTATGGGACGAATGTCAGCCTACACAGGGAAAGATGTTACATGGGATGAAGTAATGAATTCTGATATGTCACTGGGACCAAAAACATATGAGTTCGGTCCTGTTCCGGGAATACCCGAAACACCTCCTGTTATCGGTGCAGAGCCCAATCTGGCAAAAGTTTAATTCTCTAAGAATCGTTATATGAACAGAAGGCAGTTCACAAAGAAAACAGCAATGGCATCAGCCATGATTTCTGCAGCAACCCTGCCGGGTTTTTCAGCAATCAGATTTTCTCCTCCAATGAACCTGAAGAAGGGAATAATGTGGGGAGGTGTAAGAGTTGGCAAGACCATTATGGAACGATTCCAGGCAGCAAAACAAGCCGGATTTGACGGAGTTGAAGTTGATAGTCACCTTGACAGGAATGAGGTTCTGAAGGCCCGTGATGCAACCGGACTCATCGTTCCGAGTGTCTGTGACTCACAGCACTGGAAACTTCTCCTTTCAAGCCCTGATCCCAAAGTCCGTGAAGATGGTGTCGCTGCTTTAAAGGTTGCCCTCGAAGATGCCAAAACTTTCGGCGCTGATACTGTTCTGCTGGTTCCAGGAAGGGTAACTGAAACAATAAGTTACGATGTTTGCTGGGAACGCTCATCAGAGGAGATCAGGAAGGCAGTTCCTCTTGCTGAAAAATTGAATGTCAGGATTGCGGTCGAAAATGTGTGGAATAATTTTCTTCTGAGTCCGCTGGAAGCTGCGCGTTATATCGATCAGTTTCAGAGCCCGTGGGTAGGTTCGTATTTCGATATAGGCAATATTCTTGCTTATGGGTGGCCCGAGCAATGGATAAAGATCCTTGGGAAACGGATCGCCAAAATCCATATCAAGGAATACAGCAGGAAAATTGCCGATTCACAGGGCAGATCGGCCGGATTCAATGTAAAACTGAGAGAAGGCGATATTAACTGGAGCGCCGTGATGAATGCCCTTAATGAAGTCGGGTACCAGGGATGGGCAAATATTGAAATGCCGGGTGGCGATACTCCTGAAGGGCTGAAGGATCTTTGCGACAGGTTAAAGTTAATACTTGAGAGCTAAAGGATTTTTTTACAAAAAACAACAAGCTAAATGAGAAGATTTATTCCATTCCGGTATTTTATTGTTTTGATTTTCAGTTTGTCCTTATTCGCCTGTTCAAAAAAGGATCAGATTATTAAAAAGGGACATGAATACAACGGCTCTTATACCGGAGAATACCTTGCCCGTATCGCCTTTCCTATAGGAGGTATCGGCGCCGGAATGTTCTGCCTTGAAGGAACGGGCGCAATCTCCCATATGTCGGTCAGGAACAGGCCGGATGTCTTTAACGAACCTTCGATGTTTGCGGCAATATCTGTTAAGGGTTATGAAAATGGAACAAAGGTTCTTGAAGGGCAGGTCCCGGAATGGAAACACTTTGGTCAGCCTGAATCAGGTAATGGATCAGCAGGAGCCACTTACGGACTACCTCGTTTTGAAAACTGTAGTTTCCTGGCAAGATTCCCCTTTGCAACTATAGAACTTAAAGATAATGACGTCCCGCTTGCTGTCCTGATCAAAGGATGGAGTCCGTTCATACCAACCGATGCCGACAATTCGAGCCTTCCTGCAGGAGCACTGGAGTATACATTCAGGAACACCGGCAATTCACAGGTTGACGCGGTATTTTCATACAATTCGAGGAACTTCATGAAGGAGCCGGGAGGGAAAGCAACTATAAAGCCGATCACCGGGGGATTTATTCTGTCGGAGGATGGTACAAAAGAGAATCCTGAAAAAAAAGGCAGTTTTGCAATTTTCACCACAGAACCGGAGACAATTGTCGATCATTGCTGGTTCAGGGGGGGATGGTGGGATCCGCTTACAATCACCTGGAATACAATATTAAAGGGCGAAACGAGGAACGCTCCGGCATCTGAAACTGAGGCGCCTGGTGCATCGCTCTATGTTCCTTTTTCATTGAAAGCCGGCGAAACCAGAACGATAAGACTGATGATGGTTTGGTATGTGCCTGACACGAATATGAAATACGGACAGGATTCCACGGAGCCTGATGAGGAAGATTGTACAGATCCGGGATGCAGCTGCAAAGATCCTTCATATAAACCATGGTATTCTCGCAAATTTGGTGATATAAACGAGGTTGCAAACTACTGGAAAACAAACTATAAGGATCTGCAGGACAAAAGTGAACTCTTCAGTAATGCCTTTTACGGCACCTCCCTTCCTCCGGAAGTCATTGAAGCAATAGCTGCCAATCTTACCATTATCAAATCTCCGACTTGCCTAAGGCAGCCTGACGGAAGGCTCTGGAGCTGGGAGGGATGCAGCGACAATTCAGGTTGCTGCGCTGGTTCATGCGAGCATGTATGGAATTATGCGCAGGCTATCCCTCATCTGTTCCCAAAGCTTGAACGGACTCTCAGGGAAACAGAATTCTTTCCGAACCAGGATAAAGAGGGTCATCAGACTTTCAGGGCTGCCCTTCCGATCCGGCCGGTTGCTACTACCTTTTATGCTGCTGCCGACGGGCAGCTTGGAGGCATAATGAAAATGTACCGCGACTGGCATATCAGCGGGAATACCGAATGGCTGAAGAAGATGTATCCAAAAGTTGTTGAAAGTATGGATTATGCCATAAAAACGTGGGATCCGCGTTCAACAGGCACGGTCGAAGAACCCCACCATAATACATATGACATTGAGTTCTGGGGACCCGATGGTATGTGCACAAGCTTTTATCTTGGAGCTTTAAAAGCCATTTCTGAAATGGGAACCTATATCGGACAGGATGTCGAAAAGTATAAAGCGCTCTATGCAAAAGGCAAACGGGCAATTGAAAATGATCTTTTTAATGGGGAATACTTCTACCAGAAAATAAAATGGACAGGACCTGAATGCACCTGATCCGGTCACTGCCTCAAAGGGAACGTGGTCATCGGAGTATTCGGAGGATGCGATAAAACTTCTCCAGGCAGAAGGGCCAAAATATCAGTACGGGACAGGATGTCTCTCCGACGGTATTCTGGGCAGCTGGATAGGTGAGGTTTGCGGTCTGAAAAATGTAGTCGATTCTGTAAAAGTCACAAGTCATCTGAACTCTGTATATAAATATAATTTCAAGAAAGACCTGACAGATCATTCAAACCCCCAGAGGCCTTCATACGCCCTTGGAAATGAGGGCGGTCTGTTGCTCTGTACCTGGCCGAAAGGTGGCAAACTATCACTCCCCTTTGTATACTGTGATGAGGTGTGGACAGGCTTTGAATATCAGGCTGCATCTCACCTGATAATGATGGGAGAAGTTGAGAAAGGGCTGGATATAGTCAGGACGGCGCGCGACAGGTATGACGGAAGAGTAAGAAATCCTTTCGATGAATATGAGTGTGGGCACTGGTATGCAAGGGCAATGTCGAGCTATGCATTGCTGCAGGGATTGACAGGTGTAAGGTACGACGCCCTTGATCAGACGATGTATATTGATTCAAAAACAGGTGACTTTACCAGCTTCATTTCGACGGAAACAGGCTTCGGGAATATTGGTATTAAGAACAATAAGCCATTCCTGAATGTCTCCTATGGTGAGATACCTGTAAAGAGGTATATGGTCAGATGAAACAAATTTAGATTGCGGATTTCGGATTACCGATCGCGGATTTCCAAATCCGGGATCCAGTATCCGCAATCCTGAATTACTAACGGCTGGCACTTTTGTAGTTATTAATAGTTCAGTTATATTCAAATGATATAATGAAAATAAAGGTAATAATTACCGGCTCTACCGGAATGGTGGGAGAGGGAGTCCTTGTTGAATCACTGAAGCATCCGGATGTTGAAAAGGTGCTTGTGATAAACAGAAAACCATGTTATATCACCCATCCGAAACTTATCGAGATTATCCATTCTGATTTTTATAATCTTACCCCAATCGCTGAGACGCTCAAGGGTTACGACGGATGCTTTTTTTGCCTGGGAAAGTCATCGGTGGGAATGAAGCCTGAGGATTACTATTCAGTAACTTATACCCTGACAATGCATATTGCGGATGTCCTGCTTAAGCAAAATCCGGGAATGGTATTCTGTTATATCTCAGGCGCAGGAACCGACAGCAGTGAGAAAGGCAGGCTGAGATGGGCAAGGGTAAAGGGTAAAACCGAAAATGATCTGATGAAAATGCCTTTCCGCCGTGTATACGCTTTTCGTCCGGGGCTATTGCATCCTTCCGCAGACCTGAAAAATGTCAATAAGTATTACAAATATATACGCTTTCTCTATCCCTTGCTGAGAACACTCTTCCCCGGATCAGTTTCCACCCTGAAGGAACTTGGAGATGCAATGATCAACTCTGTTACACATGGGTACGAAAAGAACATTCTTGAGGTAGGGGATATTTTAAAACTTGCGGGGATTTAACAAATCTGGTGAAGTCAGTCATTAGAACCTAACTCCAGTTATATACAGTCCATCCATTCTTTTTTGCTTCTTTATCGAGCCTCCGGTCGGGATTAATACAAACAGGGAAACCAACAAGGTTCAGTGCAGGCACATCTACAAAAGCATCAGCATAGTACCATGATTTTGCGGGAGTATTGTTATTTATTTCACAATACTCCTGAATCTTCTTCATCTTTTCATCGCCGTAGCAAAGTTTACCTGCCGGCCGTCCGGTAAAGAAACCATCTATAACCTCAAGCCTGGAGCAGATGATATCATCAATATTAAGCTTATTTGCCACCTCCCTGCATATTGGTTCAAGAGTGGATGAAAGGATTACCGTCTTCGCATTTCTTGACCTGTGCATTTCAAGTTCACCTGTAACCTCAGGGTGAATCGAGGGCAGCATCACATCGCGACTAATTTCTGAACAGAGATCGATTAATGCCTGCTCAGGCAGTCCTTTCACCCAGGCGGTCATTTTTTCCATAATCTCAACAGGATCAGCAAGCCCAATCCGGTAAGCAAGCCCGAGGTAGGCAGCCATTGCAATATCAGATCTCTTCATAAAACCTTTTTTCAAAGCCCCCCGGGCAAGCGCCCTGCCGCTTATCGCTTTGGTGAGGGTACGGTCGAGATCAAAGAAAGCAATGTAGCTGAATGACTTACTGCTTGCTGAAGTAGTGATCTCCATCTGGATTATAAATAATGTTGAGCCCTCCTTTGAGCAATCTTACTTTGAATACCTTCGCAAAGCTGATTTCTCCATCCACATGATATGGAACCTCCTTTGAGAACTCAAGGTCAAGTGAAGAGGTGCGGTAATAGTGCACTTTTTTATCATTTATATGCTTCCCCTTAGGAACCAGGAGAAGAATTCTGAAACGGTGGTACAGATTTATTTTTTTTATTGAGCATACATCCAGGAGACCGTCATTGGCAATAGCAGCCGGAGTGAGAAAGAAACCGCCTGCAAACCGCCGGCCAATCGAGACTGTATTGATGAAGCAATCAGTTTCGAGATGGTCGATGTCGGTTACTACAAACATCCTCTTTTCCCTGAAAAAGAGAAGTGTTTTTACAATATGCCAGATATATTTGTCAGCTCCGCCCTTTCTTACTTTACCGTCATCTGTGTAGTTCTGGGCTGCGACTTCTGCATCAAATCCGAGCCCCATTCCATTTAGGAATATCATATCATTTACAGTACCTACATCGAGTGATATAACATTTTTCCTGAAAAAGATTTCCCAGTCTGTTTCAGTGAAACGGTCGGAGAACCCCGGTATCTGGTTGAAATCATTTCCTGTTCCGGCCGGAATAATGCCGACAACAACATCCTTGTTATAGATCAGGGGTCTTGCCACTTCATTCATGGTCCCGTCTCCGCCCACAGCAATAATGTATTTTACTCCCCTTTCAGCGAACGATCGGGCAAGCTCTGTAGCATGGCCCGGACGTTCCGTAAGCACTATTTCCCCATCAATGTCATATTCCTTTATCCTGCGCTCAATTTCAGGAACCATTGTTCTTCCGAAGAGATTACCTGCTATAGGGTTGACAATAAAAACCCATTTTTCCACATTCTTATTTTCCACAGTCTTTGAATATCATTTACCGGAATTGCTTACAAAAGCAATCTGTTGGCTGTCGGGAGACCACGAGGGTACATTTATGGTTCCCTGGCCGCCATAGAGATATGCTATTACCTTTGGCGTTCCACCGGATGAGGGCATTAATCTGAGCATGACCCGTTTATATGACGGATGGCTGTTTTTATCAATGTCGGGCGGGAAGGAAATAAATGCTATCCACTTGCCATCGGGTGAAATATGCGGGAACCAGTTTTTGTAATCATCAAAGGTAAGTTGTTCCCTTCCTGAACCATCAGGTTTAATGCGCCAGAGCTGCATATTCCCGGTATGGCTTCCGTTGTAGTAAATAAATTTACCGTCAGGTGAATACTCACAGCCATCGACATGTTCACCCGGCTTTATATCGGTAAGTGCAACCTCTTTTCCTCCTTTTCTTGAATTACGATAGATATTGTAAATGTTCTTACCTCCCCGTTGTGCAACATATACTAATTCCTTATTGTTGGGAGCCCAGCCATGAAAATATGAAGGTGTTTCTTCGGTAATCAGCTCTGGAGTTCCACCCTTTAGTGGCAGCACGTAAACTGCCGATCCTCCGTTTGCTGCACCCTCCTTCTGACAGCTGATCGCCAGCAGCTTACCGTTGAATGAAATGCCATGATCGTTGTTATTTCTCCTGGCAAAACCCGTGTTGAGCTGCACCATGTCTCCCCCGGTAACAGGGATCTTAAATAGCAATCCATCCATATTAAAGAGCAATTGGCTGCCATCGGGCATCCAGTTTGGAGCTTCGAACCGGCCGGATTTCTCATAAATAACTTTCCTCATGCCATTGAAAACATTCATTGTCTCGAGCCGGCATCCGACACTTCCTTCCCTTCCAGCGCCGGAGTTTTCTGCAACAGGAAAGTCAATCCGGACATTCCATACTTTAACCGTTTCTGTTATATCCGGGTTATGGGAGCAGACAAACAGTCCCGCAAGAATTTCATCCGGAAGGTTTGTCATCTCATACGAACCGATTGTTACAAGCGGCTTTCCCTCATGGGCAGCCCTCATAAATACAGTTTTACCCGCCCGTTCAAGCTGGATGACATTAAAAGCTGAATCCTTTGCAAATATTTCATCCTCAGGATCTTTCATTTCGGCTCCCTTGACATCGCGCCACTGCATAACTGTAAGTCCGTCGCCATGCATTGTTGCAGAAATGTGTGGAGAGTCATCATCAGTGGAGGTTCTCAGCATCCATCCGGTTTTCCTGTGACTTTCGGTCCCTTTTCCTTCAAATTTGAAGTTCGCTGTAAGGATGAAATCACCTTTTATTTTGTTGTAGAGGTAGTGGAATTCATCCCTTGCAAACCAGATATTATACCCGGAACCGATAAGTGAATAGACCTGGTCGGTGCTGTTGTAATTTGCAGAACCTGATTTTTTTGGATTGCCTATATCGGAATTCGATTGAAAAATTCCGACCTGAGAAATCTGTGCCGATGCAGCAGTAAAAGTAAATAAGGAGAGAAACATAATTAAGGCTTTCATTTTAAATTGTTTAATTTTCATTCCTAAAATGCTCCTGAATAAGATTTATAAAAATAGCAAAATTTTAAAGTGCTTGTCTAATGTGAGATTTTGATTCAGTTATTCTATTTGGAATTCATATTGAGCTTTTATTTTAAAAGACGAAATAAATAATGCAACCGATTGCAGAGACCAATTAAAATTATAATTTTGATGTCGGATATTTCCGAAACTTTGCTATTTTAGGGTAGATAAATCTGACAATTATTTCAAATACTTACTCTATGAATGATATCCTTAAAAAGATTACCCATTGCGTGGAAACCGGGAAGATAGACAGAAATTCTCCATACCCGCCTGACATGAAGGGGCAGGATGGAGCTGATGAATTGACCAGACAAGCCCTGGACGAAGGTATCCGACCAGATGATATTCTGGAACATTCACTTATACCTGCTATGGAGGCAGTCGGCGACAGGTTCAGCAGAAAGGAAATCTTTGTACCCCAGATGCTGATGGCCGCCAAAGCTATGAACAGCGCAATGAAACATCTGAAGCCTTTCTTCCAGTCGGGCGAAACGAAACGAAAGGGGAAATTCATTATCGGAACTGTTTCGGGTGACCTGCATGATATTGGCAAGAACCTGGTAGCCATGATGATAGAAGGAGGAGGATGGGAGATTATTGATCTTGGAGTAGATGTTGGCTCGGATAAGTTCATGAAGGCAATTGATGAAAATCCCGGAGCAGTAGTAGGATTGTCCGCTCTTCTCACAACCACAATGGAGAACATGAAAAAAATTGTTGCTTCAATAAAGGAAAAACATTTAAGCACGAAGATCCTGATCGGAGGCGCTCCGGTAACAAGGGAATACTGTGAAAAAATCGGAGCCGACTTTTATTCACCCGATCCCCAGGGTGCAGTCAATTATCTGAAACAGCTTGCATCTTAAGACTAAATTGGACGTTGGGAACAATCTTTAATTATTTTATAACCCATCCCTGGATCCCGTCCCTTAAACATTAAGAGAAGGGGGAAATGCCTTAAATTTAATGGCTTACACCTGCTTATCCAAGCCTTTAGAGGAGAGGCTGGGGGATAAGTTCGGAAATCAGTAAGGGAAATGAGATAAATATGAAAAATGGAGACAATTCTTACAGGCAAGACAAAAAAAGTCGTTATCACTACTGAAGGACCGGTCGTCATAATCGGGGAATCGATTAATCCGACGAGGAGAAAAAAACTTGTAACAACACTGCAGGAGCATGACTTTGGTTATGTGCTTGAACTGGCAGAAAGCCAGATCAAAGCCGGCGCTGATGTTCTCGATGTGAATGTGGGTTTTCCGGGTGTTGATGACGCAAAAATGCTTCCGGAGGTTGTAAAGGCAATCCAGGATAAATTCGATATTCCCCTTTGCCTCGATTCGCCAAATCCGGAAGCCGTTAAGGCAGCCCTTAAAGTAGCATCGGGGAAATGTCTTATCAATTCAGTGAACGGGAAAGAATCCTCAATGCATGCCATTCTGCCTTTAGCTAAAGAATTCGGGGCAGCGGTAATAGGATTGTGCATGGATGATGACGGCATCACAAACGAACCTGAAAAGAGGCTGGCGATTGCAGTAAAAATTATTGAGAGAGCTGCCAGGTTCGGAATAAAACCTGAGGATATTGTTATCGATCCGCTGGCAATGGCAGTCAGCGCTGAGCCGAATGCATGCCTTGTAACCCTGGAGACAATTAAACTGGTTCGTCAGAAGCTGGGTCACAACATCACACTAGGAGCCAGCAACATATCATTCGGATTGCCCGATCGGGAATCGCTGAATGCAGCATTCATGTCTGTTTCAATCAATTATGGATTAACTTGTCCGATTGCCAATCCTGAAAAGATAACATCCCTGGTTCGGGCAACAGACCTGATCCTTGGCAGAGATGACTTTGCCATAAGATTCGTAGAATGTTTCCAAAGTCGGTCATAAAACCCGTGCGCCGCTGGCAACCGGCATTCTTCCCTTTCAAAAAGGAGAAGACAGGCATGCGTCTGCTTGCCAGAACGGAGATCCTTATAAAAGGTCCCATATTTGGATGCCGGATGTGTGGCAACTGCCTGTTGCAGGAAACTGCATTTATCTGTCCGATGGAATGTCCGAAAGGTATGCGGAACGGTCCATGCGGCGGTATAACTCCAGACAAAAACTGTTATGTTGATGAAACACGTAAATGCGTATGGTATTGCATTTACAAAAGGGCTCAGAAAACGGGACGGGAAAAGACATTGCTTGAGGTACTGCCCCCGCTCGACTGGAGCAAAGTTGGAACAGAGACATGGGGAGATGTGGTCAGACAGGTAAAGAAGGTTGGTACCGGCAAATTCGTTAAGGGTTTGTTTTTAAAAGATAAGGAAACAAGATCAGCTAACTGGGATTCGGTGTTTAAAAACGTACGCCAGCCTGCCTGGTGGAACGGAGACTCAGAGTACCATAAACCGGCATACAAGGAGCCGGTTTCTAATCTTGAAAAACTGCTTAGAAAGGGAGAATTTGTTGTCGCAACCGAGGTCACGCCTCCCCTGAGTTCAAACGCTGGCAGACTTATCAGGAATATTGGCATTGTAAAACCTTATATTACAGCAATTAATTTTACCGACGGATCCTCGGCAATTCCTAAAATGTCGTCGCTGGCATGCTGCAAGGTTGCGTCGGATATGGGTGCTGAGCCGGTATATCAGATTGCTGCCCGGGACACAACCCGTACAGGGCTTCAATCAGACATAATTGGAGCAGGTCAGTTTGGGATAAAGAATATCCTTTGTGTTACGGGAGATAATCCAAGGGTTGGACCCTCTCCCATTTCCGATATGAATCTTCTTGACCTCGATTCTGTTCAGATGCTCTGGATAATCAGAAGAATGAGAGATGAGGGAATTTATCTTGATGGCAGAAAAATGAAATACCCTCCGCAGGTATTTCTTGGAGCAGCAACTTCACCTTTTGCTTCTGATCCTGAGTTGCAGGCAATAAGGGATCAGAAGAAAGTAAACGCAGGGGCACAGTTTTTCCAGACCAATCTTATTTTTGAACCCGACAGGCTTGACAGCTGGCTTGAGCAACTTTATAAAAGAAATGTACTCGATAAAGTCTTTATTCTTGTCGGACTTGTGCCGCTAAAAAGCTACAAGGCTGCACTTTATCTTCATGAGAAGGTGCCCGGGGTTTTTCTTCCGGAAAATATTCTGAAACGCATGATGAAAGCAGGCGAAGGCGCTCCGGAGGAGGGGATTCAGATTGCTTTGGAGCTTATCAGGTTGGTCAGGCAAAAACAGGGAGTAAACGGGATCCATCTTATGACACTGGGGTGGGAAGAAATTGTACAGAGAATCGTAATTGAGTCCGGACTGTATCATCCCCAAATCATAGAAAATTCATGATATATAAAACCTTTCAGGTCCCATTTTCTGAGCTTAACCTTACTGTGCCGCAAATTGAAAAAGTAATTGGTTATGATGAAGTCCAGGCAGAGGAGACAATAAGCGAATTAATATCAAAAAGCCTGAAGGAAGCAAAAGAATTCAGTCTTGTAAAATCAGAGTATGCTGTCTTCACAGATGTGAAATTTATTGATTCCACTAAATCTGTCGAGATCAGCGGAATTGTTTTTAATGTAGGGAAGATCGTTTATGCCCAGTTAAAAAGATCAGATTCAATAGCAATATTCCTGTGCACGGCAGGAGAGGAAATTGGAATTCAGAGCAGGACGGCAATGAAAGAGGGTAATCTGCTGGAAGGGTATATTTATGATGTGATCGGAAGCGAAATTGCTGATTTGGCAGCTGACTTTATGCAAAAGGATCTTGAAACAGTAATAGCCTCGATCGGGAAAAAGATTACAAACCGGTATAGCCCCGGATATTGCAGGTGGGACGTATCTGAACAACATAAGCTGTTCCGGCTGATGCCTGATAATTTCTGCGGAATAAGACTGACTCCTTCAGCCCTGATGGATCCGGTGAAATCGGTCAGTGGATTCATTGGTATCGGGAACGATGTCAGATTTAATCCCTATACCTGCAACCTGTGCGAAATGAAAGACTGCATTTACAGGAAAGTAAGGGGAGCTGATAAAATGAAATAATTTCAGAGATATGAAACCTGATAACATGACCTTAAATTTCAGAGGATTAGCAATTGCAGTCCTTTCATTCTTTTCTGTACTGCCATTGACGGCACAGCCAACCTATGAATTTCCTTTCCTTAATCCGGGTTTGTCGGTAGAAGCCCGCGCTGAGGACCTTGTCGGGCGAATGACCCAGGAGGAAAAAATAAGCCAGATGATGAATACCGCACCGGCAATTGACCGTCTCGGCATACCGGCTTATGACTGGTGGAATGAGTGCCTGCATGGCGTCGCCAGAGCCGGGCTTGCAACTGTATTTCCCCAGGCTATAGGGCTTGGTGCAACATGGGATCAGGATCTGATCCTAAGGGTTTCAACTACAATATCAGACGAAGCCCGTGCAAAGTACCACGAGTTTATCCGAAACGGATCAAGAAAAAGATATCAGGGATTGACATTCTGGACCCCCAACATAAATATCTTCAGGGACCCGAGGTGGGGAAGAGGGCAGGAGACCTACGGGGAGGATCCTTTCCTAACCGGAAAGCTGGCAGTTCAGTTCGTGAGGGGACTGCAGGGTGATGATCCAAAGTATTTTAAGACTATTTCCACATTAAAACATTTCGCTGTTCACAGCGGACCTGAGCCCGAAAGACACTCATTTGATGCAGTTACCGATGAAAGGGATTTCAGGGAAACATACCTCAGGCAATTTGAAATGGGAATCAGGGAGGGTAAAGCTTATTCTGTGATGTGCGCATATAACAGGTATAATGGTGAAGCCTGCTGCGGAAGCAGTTCATTGCTTAACGGCATATTGCGGCTCGAGTGGGGATTTGACGGTTATGTGGTCTCCGATTGTGGCGCAATAAACGATATCTACAGCGGTCATAAAATTACAGGAACACCTGCAGAAGCTGCAGCGCTTGGGGTCGTATCAGGAACCGATCTCGAGTGCGGATCGGTCTACCGGAACCTGAAGGAAGCTCTTGCAAAAAACCTTCTCAGTATGAGCGACATAGACCTGGCAGTGAAAAGGCTCTTCATAGCAAGGTTTCGACTCGGAATGTTTGATCCCCTTGAAATGGTCGGTTATTCAAAAATACCTTACAGCGTTCTTGACAGTGAAAAGAACAAAGCCCTCGCAAAAGAGACAGCTCTTAAATCAATCGTACTGCTGAAGAACGAAAACAACCTTCTTCCATTGAAGAAAAAGCTTGGTACTGTTGCTGTTATAGGACCCAATTCAGATCAATCGTTTGTACTGCTGGGCAACTACAACGGCACTCCTTCCGATCCTGTAACACCCCTCAGGGGCATAAGGGAAAAACTTAAAGGCTTTTCAGAAGTGGTATACGCACAGGGCTGCAACTGGGCATCAGGTCTGCCGGGACAGGAGAAAACTAACGCAGAGCTAAAAGCTGAGGCACTTGAAGCTGCAAAAAAATCGGATGTTGTGATCATGTGCATGGGCATCACTCCAAGGCTTGAAGGTGAGGAAATGAAAGTCAATGTTGAAGGATTCCGCGGTGGCGACAGGGTCCGCATCGACCTTCCTGATGTTCAGCAGTCATTGATCAAAGATATTTACGCAACAGGCAGGCCGGTAGTCCTGGTTCTTCTGAACGGAAGCGCTATTGCCATTAACTGGGAAAAGAAATATATTCCTGCAATTGTTGAATCGTGGTATGGTGGCCAGGCTGCCGGACAGGCAGTTGCTGATGTGATTTTCGGCGATTACAATCCGGGAGGAAGGCTTCCGGTAACATTTTATAAATCTGTTGAAGATCTTCCCGATTTTACTGATTACAACATGGAGAACCGGACATACCGCTATTTTAAAGGTGAACCATTATTCCCGTTTGGATACGGATTAAGCTATACTTCATTTAGTTACGGCAAGCTGAAGGCTGATCAAACAACCAATAAAGGGGATACTGTGAAAATATCCCTAAAGGTAAAGAATGCAGGGAAGATCGCAGGTGAAGAAGTAGTCCAGATCTATCTCTCAAATCTTACTGCATCCGTGCCGGTGCCATTACGATCGCTCGAAGGCTTTAAACGGGTACACCTGCTTCCTGGTGAAGTTAAAACAGTAACTTTCTCATTACCTCCTGATGCTTTCTCGGTAATCGATCAGAATAACAAACAGGTGATCGAACCGGGAAAGTTCATGATATCAGCAGGAGGTCATCAACCTCAGAAAAAAAGCACTGATACGGAATCAGGAATTATAAAGAAAATTATAAACATACTTTGATCTATGAGAATTGTTAAATATTTAACAATAAAACAAGGCTTTTCAGTTTTTTTGAGCCTCTTCTTATCACTCACAGCCTTTAGCCAGTTTTCCAGTCAGAGCCAGGACAGTATCAGGAAACTTACAGAGCAGGATCATAAGAATCTGATGGAACTGATGGGTATTGCGTCGTTACGGCCCGGTCCCTCCGGTACAAAGGGTGCACCAAATGCTGCCAACAGCGATGAGTCAAAAGCAGTTCAGTATACTTCAATCCCTGATCCATTAATTCTTAATAACGGAAAACGAGTCTCATCACCGGAAACGTGGTGGAAAAAACGACGTCCTGAAATCAAGGAGTTATTCGACAGGGAGATTTACGGCCGGGTTCCTTATAAAATGCCTGCGGTCAGGTGGGAGGTGGTGAGTGTAATAAAAGACAGCATTGGACCATACCAGGTCTGGACAAAAAAATTAACAGGTCATGTTGATAATTCTTTATGGCCGGCAGTCAGCGTTAATATTGATCTTACCCTCTCAACCCCTGCCGGTGCAAAGGGTCAGGTACCGGTCATAATGGAGTTTGGCTTTTCATTTCCCCAGGGGATGCGGCCACCTTCTGCTACAAATCAGCAGAAGCCGGGAAGCGGCATGGGTCAACCGCCAGCCGGCCCCTCATGGCAGCAACAGGTGATTGAGGCAGGATGGGGCTATGCTATAATTGTTCCAGTAAGCATTCAGGCTGATAATGGAGCCGGTCTGAGAAGTGGCATTATTGGTCTCGTGAATAAGGGAGAGCCTCGCAAACCTGATGACTGGGGTGCTTTACGCGCATGGGCGTGGGGAGCAAGCCGCGCACTTGACTATTTTGAGACTGATAAAGCAGTAAATACCAGGAAAGTAGGCATCGAAGGACTTTCGCGCTATGGCAAAGCAGCCATTGTAACAATGGCTTATGACGAAAGATTTGCAATCGGCCTTATCGGATCCTCTGGAGCCGGAGGAATTAAACTGTACCGCAGAATTCTGGGTGAACAGGTTGAAAACCTTGCAGGCTCCGGTGAATACCACTGGTTCGCAGGGAATTTTTTAAAATATGCAGGTCCTCTGACACAGAATGACCTTCCGGTTGATGCCCACGAACTGGCGGCAATGTGCGCCCCAAGGCCGATTTTTATAAGTGCAGGTTCACCCACTGTTGAAGGAAGCTGGGTCGATGGAAAAGGAATGTTTCTTGGAGGTGCCCTGGCCAGCCCTGTCTATGAATTACTTGGTAAAAAAGGGATGGGTACAACAGAATTTCCGGCAATGGAAACTGCCCTGACTGATGGCGAAATAGCTTTCCGCCAGCACAGTGGAGGACATACCGTCGGGCCCAACTGGCCATACTTTATTAGTTATGCTAAACGCTACCTTGATAAACCCGACTTAACGCGAAAAGGCAGGAAATAACTCAGGTGTCATTGAAGTTGATTTATTTCCCGCTTTTGTATCTTTCAAATTGCCCCGCGATATCTGCCTCTGTTGTGGTTCCGGCATGGACCAGGACTCTGTATTTAAGTATTAACCGAGTTCCCTTTTTCAGAAAGGTTTCCGTTCCGTTATCGGGCCAATACATTGGTGTTGGTGACATAAAACCATAATCCCTTGTAAACCATGGCGATGGATACCAGGGATTTGAAGGGTGCTGCATTATAACGAGCCCTTCCAATATAGCACCGCGCTTACCGTAATAATCGATCCAGGATGAGTTTTTTCCAAAAGTTCCTTTTTCGCTTTTAATCCCCTCAGCATTAATCATCGTACCTCCGTTATTTACAGAAAGATCCGCTGCCATGCGTGCACTGAAGAGGGAATGATTGGTTTTAAGGATATGGACGTCCATAAGTGTTTCAATAGTTATTTCCACATCGATCTGCGTAATGGTCGCAGATGGAGAGGTTATGATTATTTTCCTTATATCCCTGATTGGAGAAAGAGCTCCGGGACGGCTCCACATGCATTCATCGGTGATAATTGCAGTATCGCCTCCCTGCTTTTCAATCTGTGCATTGACAGATATTATCCTGCCCCTCTCAAGCCCTTCCTGCCAGTAATTACCTCCATTGACCAGGTCGCATCCGAAAAAGAGTGAACTGTGATGGGGATATTCGGCATTCCGCATAGAGGTAACTGATCCGCCTGATAATGGTCCATTGACAGGGTAGAAAAACGGATATTTTTCATCTTCCGAAAAAATGTAACTGGTAAAATATTTCCCGTCTATTGTTACATTGATTTTGGAACCTACTTTAACAGCCGTGATCTTAGCTGCGGTTGCGGAAAAAGTGATCAGAACACCTGACAGCACTGCCAGGGCGTTATAAAAAAGCTTTTTCATAATATTAAGATTTACAACTTAATATAGTTAGTGCCATAAGGAGCTCTTTGTGGCCTGGATAACATGCTGTTTGCTTCAGCATCACCTGTAAACATCTCTTTATCAGGATCCCATATAAGTTTCCTCCCAATCTTCATTGCAATATGGGTAACAAGGCATACAGTGCATGCACGATGACCTATTTCAACTGGTGAGATCGGTTCTTTGCGCGATTTGATGCAATCAAGCCAGTTCCCCTGTTGTGATTCGCTCACATATAAATGTATTTCATTCGGACCAATCACTGAAGTCAGAATCTTAGGATCACTTGCCTCAAGAGCTTTGGTGTTTCTGTCCTGAACAACAGGATCACTTGATGTTGCTGTATAGCCTCCGCGTGTAACGAAGATCCAACCTTCAGTTCCTTCGTACCTTACTCCGTTGGGATAAGTTCCGCTTGTGAGCTGTGTTATTCCGTTTTTATATTCTGCTATCGACATAAAATCTCCATGAACATCCCAGAGACCCGATTTCGGGAATTGAGCAACAGCCTCTATCGAGACAGGTCCCGTTAATTCCGTATCCATACCCCACGCAGCCGAGTCAAAATGGTGCTGCCCCCATCCGGTTATCATACCTGCACCGAACTGCTCACATCTGAGCCACCCGGGACGATCGAAATCCTTTTGCGGATGCACACGTATTTCAGTATAGTAGACTTCCGGAGTTGATCCTAGCCACATATCATAGTTCAGGTTTTTAGGTACCGGCATTTCCGCTGCTTCGGGGCCGGCCGGATCTCCGGGAAGTCCTATTTTAACGGTATGCAGTTTTCCTATCCTGCCATTTCTGACCAGCTCGGCGGCTATTCTCCATTGCGGACTTGAGCGCTGCTGGGTTCCAACCTGAAGAATAACCTTTTTACGTTTCACGACATCACTTAATAATCTTCCTTCTGCAATGGTGAGCGAAGTTGGTTTCTCCAGGTAAATATCCTTACCTGCCAGTGCAGCTTCTATGGCAGGTTGTGAATGCCAGTGATCGGGTGTTGTTATCATTACGGCATCTATGGATTTATCGAGAAGAAGCTCTTTATAGTCTCCAAAGGTCTTTAAGCTGACATAATTACTATTTCCGGTTTTTTTGGTGTAATAACCTTCGACTAACTGTTTGCCAAGTGCCATTCTGTTTGAATCTACATCAGCGACAGCTGCTACGATAGCTGTATCAAATCTCATTGTTCCCGAGATATCACCTCTTCCTTGCCTTCCACAACCGATCCACCCGATGTTGATCTTATCGCTAGGAGGATTTTTCCCGATGACTGAAGCGGGAACAATAGTGGGAAGAATCACGCTGCCTGCTGTTGCTGCCATTGTAGTTGAAATGAACTTTCTTCTTTTCATATATTGCTTTATTAGGTTGAAAACCGATTAATTTTCCTTTTGAATTATGACTTTTGGCGGGTATGCAAAGTAGTACCAGCCACTTTCAGCTTTCTCTTTGTCCATCAGGCCATTAAAGACAAGAAACCTGTATTTTAGCACATATTTTTGTCCGGGATTAAGCAACCAGTCCATATCCTTTGTTGGGCAGAAGTTTGCAAACATATCTCCTCTGTCATTTTGATTTTCCGGCCAAATGCGCAATGGTTCAGGAAAATTGTAGTTTGTCGGGAATGACATCATTACAACGCCAGCATAATCATTGTCAATATCTCCCTGAACTATGCACCACCGTGCTTTACTGCCATCTGCATCTTTCCTGGTTTTGCCTTCTGAAGTCAGAACCATGCTGTTCTTGTTATTCCATTTTTCTGTGGTTCTCCATCCAAGCCCTGCATAACGATATTCCAGAAGCTTTACCGGATTCTCGTCAGCACAATTCATCTGCATGTTAAAGTCAACGATAAAAAAATCCTGCTCCTTTCCCGGGGCGTAAACCCTGACACTCTGCAGCTCATTCATAGCAACCTTTTCAGTTCCGGTTTTTTTGAAAACCACATGCTCATGCAAAGCATCGAATTCTGAGAAAACAGCTCCGTTCTCAACAGAAACAAATTTTGCGAACCTGACTGTTCCCTGCTTCGAATTGATATTCCAGAAATCAATTGTGTCCCCTTCATAAGCTACATGCGTCCAGGGATTCCAGATACCGTAGTGGTGATAGTGATCAGGTGGCTGGATACGGGTAAGGTACCTGACCGTGCGGTGCCCATAACGGGTGGATAAAACCGCTTCTTTTATAGGCTGTATCAACCCCCCTGGGAGGATATACGGTTTTAAAATAATATTGAAGCAGATTCTTATCTCCGGCATGAATAACCAGAGCTCCGTCATTTACCGACGCCATTATTGCATCGTGCTGATTTGATTTTCCCTGAATAAGTTCATAAATGTGTTTCTCACCCGCAACATTTCCTGTGGCAACCTCCCATATTAATTTTCGCGGATCTCCCGGTTCAACCTGGAAAGGGATCAATGTCTTTTCTTTATTCTTTACTTCATACAGGACCAGCAATGTATCTGAAATGTAAGTTATATCATCAAGATTAATACTTACCGGTATACTTAATCCATAAGCTGCTGTTGCAAGGTCTACCTCAAGAACAGCAATTTTTTGGGCATTCATAGTCGTACCGAAAAGCTGAGCAAAACCATCACCAGCGCCAGATGAGGACCAGACAGATATCTATTCATTTTTGCTGTGTTTAACAGAACAAGAATTCTAATCCTGATTATAAAATTACTTATTTAAATTTAAAAACCTGACTTGTTTAAATTAGTATTGCAATCGATTGCAGTATTTTCTGTAATTTGTTTCACATTATCTCATTTTTATCATAATTTTGATAATTCACACGGTCATGATGAAAAACAGCAAGGAGATCACCATCTATGATGTTGCCAAAGCTTTGAATCTTTCTCCATCAACCGTCAGCAGAGGTTTAAAGGACCATCCCCACATCAATAACAGAACCAAGGAAAGGATCAGAACTGTTGCAAATGAAATGGGGTATCAGCAAAACAAGTTTGCAAGCAACCTGAGGCAGAAGAGAACCAACACCATCGGAGTTGTAGTGCCAAAGCTTAACAGCTACTTCATGGCATCTGTCATCGCCGGAGTTGAAAAGGTTACGAACAAATTTGGCTATGGTCTTATTATAAGTCAGTCACAAGAATCGGGCAAGCAGGAGATCTTATGCATTTCAACACTATTTAACAGCCGGGTTGATGGCATGCTTGTATCACTGGCATTTGATACAAAAAACCTTGATCACTTTAATATCCTGTTAAACAAGGATATACCTATAGTCTTTTTTGACCGTGTTGCTGAATGCTCCGGGTGCATGAGCGTAAAAATTGATAACTACAAGGCAGGATATGAAGCTACTTCGCATCTCATCGGACAGGGCTGCCAGGAAGATAGTTCACCTGGGAGGCAACCTGCTCCGTAATGTCTATTCCGACAGGTTCAGAGGTTATAAACAGGCACTCCTTGATAATGGGATTGAGTTTAATCAAAAGCTGGTTTTTATCAGTGACCTGACAGCAGAGTCAGGGCAGGAGATAATGAAGAAAATAATTAAAATGAACCTTCAGCCTGACGGAATTTTTGCTGCCAATGATACTTCAGCAGTTGCCACAATAGTTGAGATGCAGCAATCGGGAATAAGAATTCCTGAGGACATAGCTGTTGTTGGATTTAATAATGAACCGATAAGCCGTGTGATCCAGCCGAACCTGACAACAATCGATTATCCTGCAAGGGAAATTGGCGAAATCTCAGCCACCTCACTTATTAACAAGCTGAATAACCTGGAGCCAATAAACTTCGATACTATAGTGCTTAAACATTCCCTGATCAAACGGCAGTCTTCACTAAGAAGTCAGTAATTCCACCTGAAGATGATGACAGCCAGAAAGATCCTTTATCTTGTTTTTATCCTGCCGTCTTTATTCATTCATGAAAAGGACGTGCATGGCTGAAGATGGTTACCGCTTATGGCTGCGTTATGATAAAATTACTGACCAGGCTATCCTTGATTCATTACAGGCAATCAATTACCGGATGGATCGTCGAAGGGAATTCTCCGGTTCTAAATTCTGCTGCGATTGAACTTGCAGACCGGACTGAACGGCCTTCTGGGCAGAAATATGGAAAGAATGACCACGATCAGGAGAAACGGCTTGATCGTGGCAGGAACTCCCGCAAGGTCAGGGATCATTTCATCCCTGAAAATAAGCCGGAAACTGGATGGACTTGGAAATGAGGGTTTTCTAATAACCGATACATTATACAAAAGAAAAAGGATAATAATTATTGCGGCAAACACCGACGAAGGAGTGCTTTACGGCACTTTCCATTTCCTTCGCCTTCTTCAGACTCAAAAGGAAATATCAGACATTTACATCAGGACTTCTCCCCGTATAAAGGTCAGGATTCTGAATCACTGGGATAATCTGAACCGAAGTGTTGAAAGAGGTTACGCAGGATTGTCAATCTGGAACTGGAATTCACTTCCCGATTCTGTAACAGAGAGATACATTGATTATGCAAGAGCCAATGCATCGATAGGGATAAATGGGACCGTTCTTACAAATGTAAATGCCAACTCACTCATTCTGACAAAAGAATATATTGTAAAGGTTGCTGCGCTCGCTGACCTTTTCAGAAAATACGGAATTAAGGTGTACCTTACCGCCCGTTTCAGCTCTCCGGTTGAGATCGGGAAGCTGAATACAGCTGATCCCCTTGATCCCGTGTGTTATTGACTGGTGGAAGAAGAAGGCAGATGAGATTTATTCATTGATTCCCGATTTCGGAGGATTCCTGGTGAAGGCCAATTCTGAAGGTCAGCCCGGTCCGCAAAATTATAACCGTACTCATGCAGATGGCGCAAATATGCTTGCAGATGCTGTGGCTCCGCATAACGGCATTGTAATGTGGAGAGCGTTCGTGTATGACAATAATGTTCCTGATGACAGGGCAAAACAGGCATATAATGAATTTTTTCCGCTTGAACGGGAAATTCAGAAAAAATGTACTAGTTCAGGTAAAAAACGGGCCTGTGGATTTTCAGCCGAGAGAACCGTTTCACCCACTGTTTGGAGCAATGCACAAAACCCGGCTGATGCCGGAATTCCAGATAACACAGGAATACCTTGGAGCATCGGTTCACCTGGTGTTTCTTGCACCGTTATTCGAAGAGTGTCTGAAGTCGGACACCTATTCAAGGGGTGAAGGATCAACTGTAGCGAAAATAATCGATGGTACTTTTGATAATCAACAGCTTACAGGGATGGCAGGAGTTTCAAATATTGGCAGTTCAGTAAACTGGACAGGACATCCATTTGCACAGGCAAACTGGTATGCTTTCGGTCGGCTTGCCTGGGATCCTTATATGAATTCGGCGGATATTGCTGATGAATGGATCAGGATGACTTTTACGAACAAAAACGATGTTGTCGGGAAAATATCTGCCATGATGCTTTCATCGCGTGAGATCGCTGTAAATTATATGACGCCTTTGGGGCTTCATCACATCATGTATTACGGTCATCATTATGGGCCGGGACCATGGGTTAATACTGGCAGAAAGGATTGGACATCAGTCTATTATCACAGGGCAGACAGCGACAGGAATTGGTTTCGACAGGACCACTAACGGCAGCAATGCAGTCGGACAGTATTTCCTCCCCGTGAGGAACCTGTTTAACAATATTGAATCCTGCCCTGAAAACCTGTTGCTCTGGTTTCATCATGTTTCCTGGGATTATAAAATGAGGTCCGGCAGAACACTCTGGGATGAGATTGTGCAATAAATATGATGATGGAATCAGATCTGTAAAATGGCTCAGAAGCGAATGGGATCATGGTCAGGGATGCAATTGATCCTGAAAGGTTTGAAAAGGTAAGGGAACTATTGTCCATGCAGGAGAGGGATGCCACGGTTATGGAGAGACGGGTGCTTGCTTTATTTCCAGACATTTTCAAAAAGATCGTTCCCTCCCGGATTTGAAAAACCTGAACATGATCTGGATTATTACATACAACATAAATACACCGATATACCCGGTATAAGATAAAATTAACAACTCTGTGAATCTCTAAATCTCCTCTGTGAGCCCTCTGTGTAACTATAATATTAAGAACTAATTCAGAGTCTCACAGAGAAGACCCGAGTTACACAGAGAATAAAGATAAACCTTTAATAAATATGCTATTACTTGGAATTGATTTGGGAAGCTCCTCGGTTAAAGCTTCAGTAATTGACGGCGAATCCGGAAAATGCCTTGCATCGGCTTTTTACCCGGAACAGGAAATGAAGATCATTGCCCTGAAATCCGGATGGGCGGAACAGGATCCGGAGACCTGGTGGGATCAACCTGAAAGCTTCCATAGCCGACTGCAGCGAACAGCTTGGCGCAAAGACAGAAGAGATAGGTGCAATAGGAGTCTCATACCAGATGCACGGACTGGTAATAGTCGATAAAAACTTCATGGTTCTTCGTCCGTCAATTATATGGTGCGACAGCCGTGCTGTGAGCTATGGAGAAAAAGCGTTTAATTCACTCGGAAGCGACTTTTGTCTTTCTCACCTTCTTAATTCACCCGGGTAACTTTACAGCTGCCAAGCTGGCATGGGTAAAGGAAAATGAACCTGCAGTGTTCTCCAAGATTCATAAGATAATGCTGCCTGGCGATTATATAGCAATGAGGATGACCGGGGAAATCCTCACATCATTCACCGGACTTTCCGAAGGAATATTCTGGGATTTCACAACCAATTCTGTCTCTGACGAGATTATGAAATTCTTCGGATTTAAACATGAAATTATAGCTGAGCAGGTTTCATCATTCTCCTCACAGGGACACCTTTTAAGGAAAATTGCATCCGAGCTTGGACTGCCAGAAGGGATTCCAGTATCGTACCGTGCCGGTGATCAGCCAAATAATGCATTATCGCTTAATGTCCTTAATCCCGGAGAAGTCGCAGCCACAGCCGGCACTTCAGGGGTGATTTATGGTGTTACTGATAAGACAAAGTTTGATCCTCAGTCGAGGGTAAATACATTTCTGCATGTCAATCACACTCCGGAAAGTCCACACCTTAGGAGTTCTTCTATGTATCAACGGAACAGGGATACTTAATTCGTGGCTCAGGTGGAATGCCAGTCAAAAACCTGAACTATAATCAAATGAATGATCTTGCAGCAAATGTGGCTCCGGGATGTGAAGGATTAATTGTATTACCTTTCGGAAACGGTGCTGAAAGAATGCTGGGAAACAGGGACATTGGTGCAAGGGTTGCAGGACTGAATTTCAACACACATACGAATGCTCATTTATTCAGGGCAGCGCAGGAGGGGATAGCATTTTCATTCAGATACGGGCTCGACATAATGAAAGAAACAGGAATTGATCCGAAGGTCATCAGAGCCGGCTCTGGCAAACATGTTCCAGAGTCCGGTCTTCAGGGAAGCCCTATCATGCATAACCGGTGTTAATATTCACCTGTACAATACGGATGGGTCGATAGGGGCTGCGAGGGGAGCCGGAATTGGTTGCGGATTCTATAAATCGGAGAAGGATGCTTTTGCCGGACTCAAACCAGTTGGAGAGACCCCCCCAATGAAGCCAGAATTGAAACCTATAAGGAAGCTTATTCAAAATGGAAAAATTTTTTGATGGCGGTTTAGTTTTTATTCTTTTCTTTTAGAAATTTATAACAAACTTTGTGTACTTTGCAGGTAAAGAATTTAAACAGTAATAAATCCCTAAAAATATCTGATATGATCTATAAAGCAAAAAAAGAGGCTTATCCCGGTATCGGGAAAATTGAATATGAGGGCAGGAAATCAAAGAATCCCCTTGCATTCAAATGGTATAATCCTGAGCAGGTTGTTTCAGGAAAAAAAATGAAGGACCACCTGCGGTTTGCTGTGGCATTCTGGCACTCATTCTGCGGTGACGGGACTGATCAGTTTGGAAATGCAACACATACTTATTCATGGAAGGATCTGCCATCTGATGATAAAATTAAGCAAAGGCTCGATGCCGCCTTTGAATTTATCACCAAAATTGGAGCTCCATTCTATTGTTTTCATGATGTGGATGTTGTAGGAGGCGAAGGAACTGTTTTTGATATCGAGAAACGCCTTGGAAAGTTTGTTCCTTTAATGAAAAAGATGCAGGAGCAAACAGGCGTAAAACTCCTTTGGGGGACAGCAAACCTGTTTTCGAATCCCAGATATATGAACGGAGCAGCCACCAATCCGGATTTTGCTGTGGTGACAAATGCTGCCGTTCAGCTGAAAAACGCCATTGATGCCACTATTGCTCTTGGAGGTGGGAATTATGTCTTCTGGGGAGGTCGCGAAGGTTATATGAGTCTTCATAATACCGATATGAAGAGGGAACTTGACCACATGGGTATGATGCTCTCGCTGGCGCGCGACTACGGCAGAAAAAATGGTTTCAAAGGTACATTCCTGGTTGAGCCAAAACCAATGGAACCCAGTAAACATCAGTATGATTATGATTCTGCTACAATTATTGGTTTCCTCAATAAATATGGTCTTGCGAAAGATTTCAAACTCAACATTGAAGTAAATCACGCAACGCTTGCCGGACATACATTCCATCACGAGCTCCAGTTTGCTGCTGATTCAGGTATGCTGGGAAGCATAGATGCAAATAAGGGTGACTACCAGAACGGGTGGGATACTGATGAGTTTCCTACGAACGTGTATGAGATCACTGAAGCAATGATGGTTATACTCAGGGCTGGAGGATTCACAACTGGCGGCGTGAACTTTGATGCTCATATCCGGCGAAACTCAACCGATACGGAGGATCTATTCATAGCTCACATAAGCGGGATGGATACTTTTGCCAGGGCTCTGGTAATTGCGGATAAGTTACTTAAGGAAAGTGACTATCTGAAGATGAGGAAAAGAAGGTACGAATCATTTGATAAGGGCAAGGGCAAAGATTATGAGAAAGGTAATCTTACTCTTGAAGCGCTGAGAGATCTTGCATCGAAGCAGGGAGAACCAGCTGTATTGAGCGGCAAACAGGAGCTCTACGAGCAGCTGATCAACATGTATCTTGAATAAGGTAAGGGAAAATACACAGGAACTTCTTTGTTTCCCGCAGATTACGCAGATATCCGAAGATTATTTTTATTATTTTACTGATGCAATTATTTTAAATTCGGGCGGATTCTTAATCGATTTTTTTACTTTGCAGAGTTCGGCAACATAAATTACAGATTCTTTATATTTTTCCGGGAAATCAGGAGGTAACTGAATATCGATCAGGATATTTACTGGTAATCCACTCTCTTTATCGTATTCGACTGTCTGCATAATTCTGATATTATCAGTCGGAATGTGCCGGTTATCACAGAAAGATTTGACATAGATGCCTGCGCAGGTTCCGATTGAAGCCAGGTAGAGTTCAAATGGAGAGGGGGCAGTGTTCTCACCGCCACTGCTTACAGGTTGATCGGTCCTGATATCATGGCCATGAAGATGGGCAGTTACGACTTTGCCTCCATTAAAAGTGATTTCCATATACTTTAAATATAATAGACTGACAAATAAAAGATTAAATCAGTTACCGTGGGGTTTGTCTGATCTCCTGCTTTAGCCTGCAAAGATATGTTAAATGGTTAACTATTTGCTTTTTAAAAGCATTAGTTCCAGGTCTTCCCTTAGTGCTGAAAGGTCCTCTTCATGCTCGACCTCCTGGGTCAGGATTGTCAGGACTATGTTGTAGGTAACCGGATCGCCTTCCCTTGTGATGTCAAGCATTGAATTGTAGGAGCGGATTGCACACTGCTCCCCTTTAATGTTCTGATTGAGAATTTCTTCCACATAATGGTTAAATGGAGGCTCATAACCGCAGTTGGTAATTTTAAGCCACTCTTCAGGTGACAAAACCGGTGTCCCGCCGAGTTGTATAATTCTTGTAGCAATTAATTCCGCATGACTCAGTTCCTCGGTTGCATGCAGTGTCAGTTCTGATATGACAGCATCTTTCATTGGTCCCCTGACGACTTTTGCCCCAATCCAGTACTGGTAATAGGCGAGCCATTCATCGGAGAGTGCTTTGTTCAGGAGTTTGATGAGTTCATCAACATTCATTTTGACAATTTCTCTTCCTTTTTGTCCCATAGCTTTTATTTTTAAGATTTGAGATTCTTCGTTATAAAATTAGGTTTTTTTTTCAAAAAACTTGACCATGACCTGTAAATTTAAATCCTTTACGGTGAACCAGAGCATTGATTTTTCCGAAAATATTCTTCATGGATCTTTTTAATCAAACACAAATAAAAATGCCATTTGACACTAAGATAACAAATGGCATTTGTCGGAATTAACTGAACTCCTTTGTCGGCCCGGAGAGGATCGAACTCTCGACCCCATGATTAAGAGTCACGTGCTCTACCAGCTGAGCTACGGGCCGGAAATCCGACTGCGAAAATAACTAAACTGATTTAATCTTCCCTAATTAATACAGACAATTTTTATTTTATCCGTTGGAAGACATTTTTCGAAAGACCATATTCCAAGATCAGACAATCTGAAATTGACAATCTTCCCGCTTCATGTGAAGTAAGAATTTCAATTATTTGTTTATAAATTGCATGATTAAGCCATTTGTATTTCAGGTACCTTTTAAAACAAAAAGAAATTATTCCAGAAAGCAGGTTTTAAGTAATTATGCAGAGTTCCACTGATAGGACACAGAGAGGATACAATTTGAAAATTAAAGACTTTGGAGATAATATATAAATATTCAATCATCCTGATTCTCAGCTTTGCAGCAGTTACGTTTCTCATCCTTTTCTTTATATCTGCCCCCTATGGCAAGTTCTCAAGAAAAGGATGGGGACCTGCAATCAGATCAAAATGGGCATGGATGATAATGGAATTTCCATCACCTGCCTTAATACTATTGTTTTTCATTACATCCGGACAAAAAAGCATTCCACAGGTGGTTTTTTTAATCGTCTGGCTGAGCCATTACCTGCTCAGGACATTTATTTATCCGTTTCCGGCAGTCGGGAAAACAAAAGCCTTTTCCGGTTATTGTCGTCCTGATGGCGATTTCTTTTAATTGCATGAATGGTCTTGCAAACGGATATGGTGTTTTTCATTTTAATTCTTACAACAACTCCTGGCTTTTTTCCTGGCAGTTTATCACTGGTATTGTTCTCTTTATTTCAGGATTTGTGATAAATAAATCAGCTGACGAAAAGTTACGCAGATCTCAGGAATAAAGAATCCATCAGAATATGTTATTCCCCAGGGATGGCTTTTCGAATATGTTTCATGTCCGCATTACCTCGGAGAATTAATAGAATGGGCAGGATGGGCTATTAATGACCTGGTCACTTGCAGGATTTGCATTCTTCATTTTTACCTTCGCAAATCTTTTCCCAAGAGCCGTAGCCTCGCATAAATGGTATAAGGCAACTTTCCCCGGCTACCCCACTGTTAGAAAAGCAATTATCCCTTTTATTGTTTAAATTATTCCTCAGGCAGATAGTTTTTACAGTTGTGAAAGATGATCTCATTTCAACATCAGAATTCAACGATTATTCCTATCGTGGGCAGCACGGTTCCAGTTGCTCCCTTTATATATTTAAGGGAATACCTTAGGGGATCAAGAGGATCTGTTACAGGATTTCCATCGCTGTCTGATTCTCTGATTAATATCTCAGGCTGATCCGCTTTGTGATTGTAGACATTCTGCACATCAGCATAAAGCATGAGTGACCAGCCTTTGAAGAAGTACCCCTTGTCAACCCTGAGATCGAGCTGATGGAATGCTTTAAGCCGTTCGCTATTGAACCTGGAATAATCCTGATATCCCTGTCCCTGCAAATCCCATGCAGCTTTAAGGGAAGATTTGTCAGTATCGTAAGGAGTATATGGAGCTCCGCCGACAAATCTCCATTTGAACCCCAGCACCCAGTTCCTGTCAAATTTTTTCGTTGCTGTTATATTGATTAGATGCCGGTTGTCCCATGCAGAAGGTATCCATGCTGAGCTGAGGTTTTTAAATTCACTTCTTACAAATGTATAAGACATTACCAGGTTTATCTTCCTGAATTCCTTAAGCCTTACCAGGAGTTCAATCCCGTACGCCCTTCCATCCGAGATTGACAACAGCTCTTCATCACCGAAAATCCCATAACCTGCACTTTTGGTTGAAAGCGGCACCTGGTCTTTCACAGAGAAGGGATATCCTGAATATTTCTTGTAAAATCCCTCAAGTGTAACCTGAATGTTCTCTGTTGGGACAAATTCAAATCCTGTAACCAGATGATCAGCTCTTATGTATTTCAGGTTATTCTCCTTATTAAGAAATATTCCTGAACTATTCGAATAGCCCAGTGCAGTATAAGGAGGAAGCTGAAAATACCTGCCGGCATTGAAATTAAGATTCACTTTATCGCTGATGGCATAGGAAGCTGAAAAACGTGGTGAGATTTGATTTAAGGGGTCCGACATTGATTTTGAATAACTGTTGAAATCAGTGCGGAATCCTAATGAAAGACTCAGCTTTTCATCCAGAAAAGCCCTGCTGATCTGACCGAACAAGCCAAATTTGCTGAACTTAAGATTGGTATTATAGTCAATTTCATTTTCTCCCATTGGACCATACAATAGTCTGAAAGTTGAATTCCGGTAATGGGCATATTCATATGAAGCTCCAAAGCTGACTCTCATACCTTTATCCCCGATCATGGTTTTCTCAAATCTAGTCTTTATCTCTCCTTCGCCTGAAAAATAATCAAGTACCTTATTGGTATCGGCTTCGATGTTCCCCACATATTTATATTGTGTGTTATTCAGGTAATTACGGCTTAAGACCCAGGTATCATAGCCGCCTTTTGTAAAATGTTTAAAAACCAGTCCCGTAACATAGCTGTACTGTTCCTGAACCGGAATGTAATCGAGGAGATATCGCTGATATTCCGTATCGTTCGCTTTAATATTAAGTTTGAAGTCATCCTTTGCGCCCAGACCGATAACCGTGAGCTCACTCTTATCGCTTAGCTTTATCTTGTATTTTAGCTGGAAGTCGGTATAGTTTGGTAGAAAAGGAAGCTTCAGAGCGCTGAACAGGAATTGAAGGTAAGACCTTCTCACGGAAAGAAGTAGAGTGGCATTCTTCCCTGCAGGACCGTCCATTGTCAACCCCAGATCCGAGGCTCCGATGGTTGTCCGGAATTTCAGCTTCTCTTTATTGCCGTCAAGAAATGTGAAGTTCAGTATTGAGCTCAGGGAATTGCCTTTAGAGGCCGGGAATGCACCTGAGATGAAATCAACCGACTGCACAAAATCAACATTTATTATACCTACAGGCCCTCCTGAGGCGCCCTGTGTAGAGAAGTGATTAAGATATGGAATCTCAATGTTGTCGACAAAGAATCTGTTTTCATTCGGTCCGCCCCCGCGTACGATGACATCATTCCTGAAGGCTGGAGTTGAAGCAACACCCGGGAAAGACTGGATTACCTTTGATATATCCCTGTTACCGCCGGGATTCTTCTCTATTTCATCAATCCCAATAATCCTTGCAGAAATTGGGGTTTCAATTCTCTTGAGGAATGGAGATACCTTTATTGTTACCTCAGCCAGCCCTATCGCAATTTCCTCCATCGGGAGATCAATGCTTACCTGCTTGCTGTTGGTAACCAGGATGGCAGATGAAATATACGGTTTAAAGCCTATTGATGAAGCCCTGAGCTCAACATATCCGGGTTTAATACCGCTGAAAATGAAATTTCCGTCAAAATCCGTTACAGCTCCTATTGTTGTTCCCCATACCTGAACAGTGGCAAATGGGACCCCTTCATTTGTTTTTGAATTGTAAGCCCTGCCCCTTAGGACACCTGAATTTTCTTGTCCGGACAAGAAGACAACAGCTCCGAAAAATATAATGGTAAGTAAAAATAATCTTCTCATAAATCAGGTTTGTTCAACGCACAAACAACAAATTAGCCCTGTTTGTTCAATTATTTTTATTAGAGTAAGTGTTTTTTTTCTTTGGAAACCAGGGAAAGAATGCACTTGTAATCTCTATATATTCCTGATATTGAGGTTTTTGTACCTTAAGACTTTTTTCAAGCATTACAACTCCCGAGACTTTGATTATCAAGGCCGTCATTAAAACCGATCCAAGTACAGGCCATATGCTTCCTGCTGCCAGGCTTATAACACCATACCCCCACCATACCATCGAATCGCCGAAATAATTTGGGTGACGGGTATAATGCCAGAAACCTGTGTCAAGAACTTTTCCTTTGTTTGACGGATCTGCCTTAAAAACAGCAAGCTGATAATCTCCTCCAGCCTCGAAGGTGAAGCCAGTAAGCCAGAGCACCATCCCTGCATAATCCAGGAGATTCAGGTTTCTGTTATGTCCATAAAACTGGGCCCCCAGAAGAGGTGCTGAAATCAACCACATCAGTAGTCCCTGCAACAAGAAAACCTGAAAAAAACTGATCCACCAATACCTTTTTTCACCATACTTTTTTCGAAACTCCCTGTAACGGAAATCCTCTCCTTTACCATAGTTGCGCCATGTAAGATAAGAGGAAAGACGTAGACCCCAGATGGAAACAAGAGTTATCAGGATAAGTTTTCTCGGCATATTGCCTTGTGTATTAAGAAAATAAAAGATTGAAGCAACTAAAAATCCAAATCCCCAGAACAGATCAACAATGCTTACATTTTTAAATATTATGCTTGTGATCCAAAGTATCGACATAAGGATCATGATCACCAGTAGGGCCTGAAGATAAATGTTTAGAAATGTCATGGAGTCAGATTTTATTCATAAAGGAAAGCAACGGATGCAGCGCCATTCCCGGCATTTGCACCAATTACAGGTGATATATTTACTACCGATGCCGGTTGCAATCCGGTTAAATCCTCCATCTTCACTTTAAGCCAGTCGGCAGCTTTCGTATTATCTGCATGCAGGATAATGTAATTCCATATTTTTTCTCCCTTGCTCAGTTTCTCTGATATGACTGATAACTTTCTTCATATTAGATCTCTGACCAAATGCCTTGTCAAAGACAATTGCTTTGCCGGTATCATCGAGTGAAACAATAGGATTTATATTGAGTAATCTGGCTAAAAGTCCCTTCCCTGCTGACAGTCTGCCTCCACGAACCATGTATTTCAGGGTTTTGACACTCACTAAGATACGGGCGTTATTTATTGATTTTTCAATAAGTGAAACTACTTCATCATGCGATAAACCGGCTTCAATTGCCCTGGCTGCACGCAGTACAATTAACCCGAGTGCACCTGAAAGATTCTTGGAGTTAATAACAGTGATATGCTTGCCAAACTCCCTGCTTATTTTCTGCAGCTGCTTTCTGACTGCTGAAAAAAGTGCCACTAAGCTGATCGCTTAAATGAACAGCAATTACCGAGTCGTAGTAAGTTATAAGGTGCGAGTACAGATTTGCAAAAGTACTTTCATTTACCTGTGCTGTTTTGGGAAACTCTCTTCTTTTTTTCAGAAGAGAATAAAACTGGCTGGGTTGTATAGTTACCTTGTCGAGATATTGGTTTTCGCCGAAACTGATATTGATCGGCACCATGTTGATCTGGTATTGGTCGAATAGTTCCGGCGCAAGATCACATGTTGAATCGGTTACTAGGGCAATATTCCATTTTCTTTCGTTAACCGTCTGAATATTCCTGATCATGTCATCGGCTTTCTGGAATGTGATCGTCCCGGTATTCTGCAGGTTCTCAAAAAGCTCGGCAGGTGAATTAGAATGAAGATGGAATCTTCTGATCTTGTCCGACCCTGCAACAACAATAGAATCTCCAAATCTCGTGAGAATAGTCATCAGGGATTCTTTATCAATTCTGCAATCCTTTATTATTGCCTCTGTGCAATACCTGAAGGTTACATTTTCAGGGACCATTTCCCTGGTTTTGGATACTAAATCAACTGATAGCCTGGAAAGTATAAGTTCCTTAATATTCCTGGTCTTAATGAACTCCAGGATTCCTTCCATGAAGATAACAAACCCTTTTGCCCCTGCATCAACCACCTTGTTCTTTTCAAGTATTGCCAGTTTTGAAGTTGTTTCAAGAAGGGATCTCTTCAGGACATCATATGAACCCAGAAACAGGTTATTAAAATTGCTGAACTTGCTCCAGCTGGAGTAAATGTAATCTGCCATGTCCTTGATCACGGTCAGCATTGTTCCTTCAACAGGCATCGCCACTGCTTCATAAACATAACTAACCGAACGTTTTAACGATTCAGCGAATTGCCTGAGATTAATAGTTTTAAATTCCCCGGTTTCGCTGCTCAATCCGTGAAAGAACTGGGCAAAAATAATTCCTGAGTTTCCCCGTGCATTCATCAGACTTGCCTCTGCAATCCTGTCAGCCGTAATCTTATACGATCTGTGAGGATGAAGCGATTCCATAACCGACCTGATTGTTGAAGCCAGGTTAGTTCCGGTATCCCCGTCATTTACCGGGAATACATTTATCATGTTCAGATCAACCTGGTGCTGAATGACCTTTTTCCCTCCGGCTATAAAAGCATAATATAGAAACCGGCCGTCCATCTCAACAAGGGGATTTGGGGTCATCAGTGTCATCGTACTCAGTAATTTAATGTTTTGCAAAGTTAGCAAATTAACAGTCAGGAGAGTGGTTTTGTTTAAAAGAAGTATGTCATTTCTTTAGGAGATCCTTTAGTGCTCCTTCAAGTTCCGGGAACTTAAATACATAACCTGCTTTTATTATTTTTTCAGATGAGATCCGGCTGCCGGTTAAAAGCATGCCAGATAACTCCCCAAACAAAATCTTCATAAATATTGATGGAACTCCCGGGAACCAGAAGGGCTTTTTCAGGACATCTGCCAGGGTTAACATAAACTCCTTATTTGTTTTCTGGTCAGGTGCCGCTGCATTGTATGCTCCTGTTATCAAAATATCTTCAATTGCTTTTATGAAAATATCTGACAGATCCTCAATATGTATCCAGGGAAAATACTGTCTTCCGCTGCCAATGGAAGATCCTATTCCAAGTTTGACGGGAACTGACATCCTGCTTAATATTCCGCCAAGCTCTGCCAGAACTACCGCGCTCCTGATCCTGACAGTCCTGATTCCGAGTTCCCCGAATTTCTCAGAAGCCTTTTCCCATTCCCTGCACACCAGTCCGGGAAAATCATCCGCATTTTCATCTGTTTCAGTAAATGTTTTTTCGGACGTAATTGATCCATAATATCCTGTCCCTGATATAGATATAAATGCTTTTATACTTTTGCCGCTCTCCTTTATCTTATTAAAAAGGAATTCTGCCGGTTTAATGCGGGAATTAATTATAAGTTCTTTTCGTCCTTTTTGTCCATCTCTTTTCTCCGATATTTACACCTGCAAGATGAACTATATAATCCGCTGACGATATTGCTTCATTTTCAATCTTTTTTTTATCCGGATCCCAGTAATAGTTAGTGATGGCTGATGTTAAACCGGGTTCCCTGGTTAGTATTGCCGGACGATAACCTTTTTCCGTTAACTTACCGCAAAGATGCATTCCAAGAAGCCCGCTTCCCCCCGATATCAGAACTGTTTCCATAACCTTATCTCAGGAATTCAATTATCTGTTATCGAAGATAACTTAATTGGGTATAACTATTTAACTTTTTTATATTATGCTATATTTATATTACCTAAAGTATTTTGGGCACTAAAGACACTCCTAATTTCAGGCACTTTTATAAATATTCCCTGCAGCTGTAATTTTATTCAGAAACTATTTGGAAAGTTTTTGAATGAAATTTACTTTTACGCCCGAAATCAATTTTTTAGTGTCAAATGGACGACGGCCCTGCGGATATATTAATTAAGAACCTGATATAGAAGAGGCTACCTGCTCATCCGGTCGCTTCCGCCTGTATCAAAAATGGAAGGAGGTGACTATGACTTCACTCACAACATTTTATTTAAGCGGCATTATCGGAAAGGAAGTGTTTGACGCCGATGGTGATGCTATAGGTGTATTAAAGGATCTTCTTATAAGTGCGGTTCCATCGGGAAATGGTGATCCAAACCAGCAGCTGGTTATCGGAGCGAAATTAAAGATCCATAAGCAAACCAGGTTCTATTCCTTTAAAACATTCAGAGTGACCAAAGCCAGGGAGATGCTAAATGTTACCTGTACCCAGCTTCTGGAAGTGAATAACGAAGAAGTGAACAACGGGCTTCTTCTTGTTGAAAATATTCTTGACAAGCAGATTGTGGATATGAACGGTCGTAAGCTTGTTCGAGTTAATGATGTCAGACTTGCTACGTTGCCTGCAGGAACTTTTGCTGTAGCTGTTGACGTTGGAATTGAGGGACTTCTGCGCAGGATCGGAATTTCTTTATTCATTAAAAAAATTCTTTCGCTTCTTAAAATTAATATTCCTGCAAAATTTATTCTTTGGGACGATGTCCAGGCAATCGACTTTTCAAACCTGAATATCAAGTTATCAAAGAGTTATGCAAAGCTTCATACTCTCCATCCTTCTGATCTGGCAGATATTCTTGAGGATTTGGGTAAAAAATCGAGTATGTCTGTATTTTCATCCCTGGACGCAGAGAAAGCCGCTGACGTATTGGAAGAACTTGAATCGAATGCACAGGTTCATATGGTGGAAAGCTTGCCAGTAGAAAAAATGGCCGATGTTCTTGAAAAAATGCCCGCCGATGAGGCAGCAGACATCCTCGATGAATTGGAAGATGACAAAGCTGAGATGTTGTTAAATGAGATGGAAGCAGAATCATCCAAGGAAGTAAGAGAATTGCTTGAATATGAAGATGATATGGTTGGAAGTCTGATGACTACAGACTATTTATCCTTCGGTGCAGCCTGGACTGTTGCTGAGGTCCTTGTGGAAATGAGAGCAAAAAAACCTGAAGCAGTTGAGCTTTATAATCTGTTTGTAGTAGAACATAATGATGAGCTGATAGGGAATTTCAACCTTCGTGACCTTGTTGTTGCAGAACCAAATGCTACAGTCAGTCAGATAATGAAAGCAAAACCAGTTTACCTTTTTGATAAACAGAAAGTAAGTGCAATTGCAGAAATTATATCCAAGTATAATTTACTTGCGGTTCCGGTGGTTGATCAGAGCTTTCAGTTGCAGGGAATGGTTGTTATTGATGATATTGTTGAGGACCTGATCCGGGAAAGAAGAACCAGGAAAAAAAGATAAAAGATCACAGAAATGTTCATGGCGAGACTTTTTAAAAGCAACCTTTTCAAACAGCTGGGAATATTTTTAGCCATCCTGGGACCTGGAATTATTACCGGTAGTGTTGATAATGATGCCGGTGGTATCACTACCTATTCTGTTGCGGGTGCAATTTATGGTTATGGACTAATCTGGACACTCATTCCATCATTTGTCGTGCTTCTCGTGATTCAGGAAATGAATGCACGAATGGGAATTGTTACGGGTAAAGGGCTTGCTGATTTAATTCGTGAAAATGCCGGCGTCAAAGTTACTTTCTTCATTTTTATCGGGTTGCTTTTTGCCGACATAGGTAACACAACAACTGAATTTGCTGGTGTTGCGGGCAGTATGGAGGTTTTCGGAATAACTAAATATATTTCTGTACCGGTAGTCGCTTTTATGGTCTGGATTTTGGTGGTAAAGGGTACCTATAAAATTGCGGAAAGAATATTCCTTGTTTTAAGTGTTTCATTATTGACTTATGTCATTTCTGCTTTAATGGGTAAACCTCACTGGTCAGAGATCGGAACAGCAATAATTCATCCAAAAATGGATTTTAATGAGCAAAGTATTGCAATGGTGATTGGAATTATCGGTACAACCATTGCTCCATGGATGCAGTTCTATATGCAATCATCTGTTATTGAGAAAGGCCTGAAAATGAAGAACTTCAAATATACTTTAATAGACATAGTCGTGGGATGTATATGCACAGTAGTGGTTGCTTTTTTCATAATTGTTGCCTGTGCCTCAACATTGCATACGAATGGAATTCAGATTAATGAAGCCAAGGATGCGGCATTGGCGCTCAAACCCTTGGCTGGAGGGCTGGCATCTCAGGTTTTTGCTTTTGGCCTTTTCGTTGCTTCTGTATTTTCTGCAACTATCTTACCACTCGCAACAGCTTTCTATGTTTGCGAAGCTTTTGGCTTTGAAGCAGGTATTGATAAAAAATGGAATGAAGCAAAAGAATTTTTTACACTATATACAGGAATAATAGTTGTATCAGGATTAATAATTATGATTCCAAATACCCCTCTTATAAAAATTTCACTGTGGTCACAAATACTCAATGGGATTCTTCTGCCGGTTGTATTAGTTTGCATGATACTTCTGGTAAATAATAAGAAGATTATGGGCACTCATACTAACAAACCTGCTCAGAATATTATCGGCTGGGGTGCTGTCGGGATCCTTGTCATCCTGTCGCTGGTGCTTTTGTTAATGCCTGTTCTGAACAGGTAAGCCAGGGTCCTTTATTCTGCCGGCCACAAATTGTTGGAGATAGGCCTCTGCTCGATTAGCGCGGGATCAATAATAACGTGTTTTATAAGTTTCCTGTTATATGTGTAAGTGATATGAATCATTTTATCATTTGACTGAATTACAGCAGGATATGAAAATTCAGTTTCCTTCTGGTCGTTTTCAAGAATAGCCGCCGCTTTCCAGTTTATTCCATCCTCCGATACTGCAACATTCAGCATATTGCGACCGGAGGTAAGATGATTGTAAACCAACAGGTGTCTGCCATCCTTAAGAGTAACTGCGTCAATGCCTGAATTTGGATTCGGGAGGCTTGTCGGGATCAGTTCAGTCCAGTGCAGTCCATTGTCTTCCGACCTTGATGTCAGAATCTTCAATTGCCTGCTCCGGCATAATATCTGAAGCTTTCCGGAAGTGTGAATTAATATTGACGGTTGAATTGCACCGATATTTTTCTCGTTTAAATCCTGTGTCCTTTCCCAGGTTATCCCGTTATCGGAGGTCATCTCCATATGTACTCTCCATCCGTCATTTTCGGTGCTGGAAGGGCAGAGAAGGATCCCGTTCCCCAGTCGCACCGGTTTGTTCTTGACAGGTCCGATGATGCCATCAGGAAGCTTGTGTGACATCGACCAGGAAATTCCTTCGTCGTCCGATGTGACGAGTTCTCCCCACCACTCCGACGGGCTTGGTCCGACTTTATAGAAGAGCAGGATCTCATCTCCTGAGTTATAAAGGACAGGATTCCAGCATGGGTACCTTTGAGTCCCCCTCAAACCGTTGGCTGCTTCAGCCGGCCGTGACCACCTCCCGTTTAAATATCTGCTTACCCATATACCCACATCAGGGTTTTTCTCGGCAGTGCCACCGAACCAGGCAGTAATAAATCCGCCTGTGATCTCCGCAATTGTGGATGCATGGCAGCTCGGGAATTTAACGTCTTCCGGCTGGTAAATAAATTCGGATTTTATAATGCATTTATCACCCTTATAAAATTTCTGAGCTGTCATTGAACTGCAGATTATTGCTAAAGAAAAAATAATCAAAGATTTTTTCATATTCTAATTGGTTTTTAGCCCCCCTTCAGGGGAGTTCGTGGGTTGGTGGGTTAAAAGATTACTTAGCAAGAATCCCACCAGAAAGATCGTAACAGTTCCAAACACTATAGTGAGATTGCTGTGAAACGGACTCCTGAAAGGCAGCAGCTTACCACCCGTAATAAGCACAGGTGACAGGCTCATCCAGATAATGACAATAACTCCGGTTATTACCCCCGTGACAGTCTCTCTCTTTCTGGCTTTTTTTGAAATATAGCCAAGCAGGAAAAGACCGAGCATTCCGCCACTGAAAATTGAGGCAAGTGACCACCATGCATCCAGAGCGCTTTCAACCCCGGCAAGGCTAAGCGCTATAATTATTCCCAGAATTCCTGTCAAAAAAGATGCTGCATAAAGTATTTTCATAGAAGATCTTTCGTCTGCATTCTTATTGACATATCTCTTGTAATAATCTGAAAGAACAATTGTTGCTGTGCTGTTAAGACTTGTTGATATAGTACTCATGCCTGCCGAAAAGATGGAGGCTATGAGGAGGCCTGTCATACCGGCTGGCAAGCCTGTAGCAATGAAATATGGAAATACCTTGTCACCCATGCCGGGTGCTTTAAGGTTATCAGGCAAAAGATCGGGCTGAGCCGTGTAATAGGCGTAAAGGGCTGTACCTATATAAAAGAAAAGAAGCGAAACGGGGATGTACAATAGCGACCCGAGAAGTGCTGAAGATTTTGCCTCCCTTTCCGAACCTGTTGTCATATATCGCTGAACGTAGTTCTGATCGATGCCATAGTTTTGAAGATTAATGAAAAGACCATATATCAGTACAACCCAGAATGTGGAATCCTTCAGGCTCAACCCGAAGCTTCCGAAGCTGAATTTATGATCGGCTTCAGCTATCCTGAAGAGCTGACCCGGCCCTTCAGGCATTGAAAAAGTAAGATACACCGCACAGGCAACAGCGCCTGCAATCAGGATTATACCCTGAATGGTATCGGTCCATATCACAGCCTTTAATACCTCCGACCATTGAATAGAACATCACTGCAAATCCGGTGATGACGATAACTGTTTTTATGTTCCATCCGAAAAGCGCATTCAGTGGCAATGCAAGCAACATCAGGATAGCCCCGGTGCGCATAAGCTGGGTAAGGATATAGCAGACGGATGCATAAATACGTGCCCATGTCCCGAAACGCAGTTCAAGATAGTAATAGGCGGATACGTTTCCTACCTGCCTGTATAGCGGGATAAAGAATTTTACAGCTGCCAGGGAGGCCAGGGGAATTGAGAGGCTGAAAACAAAAGCATTCCAGTTTGTCGAATATGCCTTCCCCGGCAGGGCAAGGAAACTGATGCTGCTCACAAAGGTTGCGAAGATTGACATTCCCACAACCCAGGCCGGAATTTTCCTGCCGCCGGTGGTGAACTGTTCCGATGTCTTGCTTCTGAAGAAAAAACTGGCGCCAAAAACGACATTGCCAAATACAGGCACAAAAAAAACTGACAGCATCGAGTAAGGATAGCTTCATTGAAACAGGTTTGAATGCATGGATGCTTTTAAATGCCGTTAAATTACAATTTTAATGTTAGATTTGTGTAAGTAATCTTCAAACAGATTATTGGCTGAATAGTCAACTTTAATACACGGAGTATGATACCAACTGTTCATCCCTGGCACGGCATCGATCCCGGCAAAGAGGTCCCCGCGTGTGTAAAGAGTATCATTGAAATCCCAAAATGGTCGAAAGGCAAATATGAGCTTGATAAAAGCTCAGGAATTCTGCGGCTCGACAGGGTGCTCTTTTCGTCAGTTCACTATCCTGCCAATTACGGGTTCATCCCTCAAACCTATTGTGACGATCACGACCCTCTGGATATCCTTGTGATCTGTTCAATAGACGTTTTCCCGATGTGCATTATTGATGCCAAGGTAATAGGGGTCATGGAGATGATCGATCAACAGGAAAAGGACGCCAAAATTATTTCAGTTGCAAAATTTGATATGTCGGTTAACTATATAAACGAACTTTCAGAATTACCGCCTCATACGCTGGTGGAACTCAAAAGATTCTTTGAAGATTATAAAAAACTTGAACACAAGAACGTGATCGTAGAGGAATTCGGCAACCGCGAAAAAGCGTATAAAATCATACTGGACAGTGTAAATTTATATCAGGAAATGAAGGACCAGCTTGTTTAACTTCTTCTTCTGATTATTTTAATTTCTGACTCTGATGCAAAAGGGTTATTTCGATTCATTTACATATAACACTCCTGATAAAAAAAATCACAATTTATGGGACAGGATAATCCATTGCAACAGATTGTATTTTACAGCCAAGTATGCCGGAATAGTTTTCAGGACAAGGAAGCAGGCATTAAGGGGGAATTATGATACAAAAGCATGGGCCGATTCCTCAATTTACATTTTCAGATTCATCGAAAAAGCAGGGGGTAAGTACTCTATTTCCGGCATGGACAATATTGCTAAAGATCCGGAACCTGTTGTATTTATCGGAAACCATATGAGCACACTTGAAACAATGGTTCTGCCCGGGTTGATCGCTCCTCATCGTGAAGTTACATTTGTGGTTAAGGAGAGCCTGGTAAGGCATCCGCTTTTTGGCCATGTTATGCGATCGAGAGACCCGATTGTGGTAGAAAGAACTGATCCCAGAAAAGATTTCGAGGAAGTAATGACCAAAGGTCTTAAGCTCTTATCAAAAGGTGTCTCAATAGTTATCTTTCCGCAAAGCACCCGAAGTATTGAATTCAAACCCGAAGAGTTTAACACACTTGGTGTGAAGCTTGCAAAAAGAGCAGGAGTGAAGGTGGTACCGATAGCCCTCAAAACTGATTTCTGGGGTCAGGGGAAATTAATAAAGGAACTCGGCCCGCTCGATAGTAAAAAGACTATTTATTTTAGATTCGGAGAACCATTCCCTATTACTGGCAACGGTAAAACAGAAAACCAGAAAATCATTGATTTTATCCAGTCTTCCCTGGAACAGTGGAGATAAAAATACCTTGTAAATTTTCTTGAAAAAAATTAAGTGTAAAAGGTACATTTAATTATTTTATTAATAATTTTGATCAAACGGATATTGACCCGGATTTTCCTTTACCTGACATTCTCGGACTTTAAAAACAGATATTAATAATTAAAAACTATTAACATGGCAACATTAGACTGGCTTATACTGGTTTTATTCTTTTCATGTCTCGTTGGGATTGTTTTATGGGTAATAAAACACAAAAAGGACAATACAAGTGATTATTTCCTTTCAGGCCGCAGTGAAACCTGGCTTGCTGTTGGAGCTGCAATTTTTGCGGCAAACATTGGTTCTGAACATCTTGTTGGCCTTTCCAGCGCTGGGGCAGAGAGTGGAATGGCTATGGCTCACTGGGAAATGCATGGATGGGCGATCCTGATCCTGGGCTGGGTGTTTGTCCCTTTCTATCAGCACAGCAAGGTTTTTACAATGCCTGAGTTTCTTAAATTACGGTATACGAGGGAAACGAGTTCCACGCTTTCAATTATCACGCTGATCAGCTATGTTCTGACAAAAGTATCTGTAACTGCCTTTACCGGTGGTATTTTCCTTCAATCTGTACTTGGTATTGATTTCTGGTATGGGGCTATCGGACTTGTGCTTCTGACCGGAATATTTACTGTTCTGGGTGGAATGAAAGGCATTATGACAATTTCGGTCGTTCAGGCTCCTATTCTTATTTTTGGTGCCGTAACAATTCTTATCCTCGGCTTGATTAAAGTAGGTGGAGGGGGCCTTGTTGATGGATGGCAGAAAATGGTCGAAATCACAGGTGCCAATGGAGCCACAAATATGCATCTTTTTCATTTTGATAAAGCTGACAGATGGTACAATGAATTTCCAGGAGCAAGTGTATTCTTTTGTGCTGCCATAATCGGTTTATGGTATTGGTGTACAGACCAGCACATTGTGCAAAGAGCACTTGCTGCAAAAAACTTAACACAAGCCAGAAGAGGGACGATTTTTGCCGGATTTCTTAAAATTTTACCGGTTTTTATTTTCCTGATACCCGGAATGATTGCTGCTGTTTTAAGAACTCAGGGTGTCCTTGCCTTTACTGACAACAATGAAGCTTATGGTACTTTGGTAGGCACCTTGTTGCCAATGGGTGTCAAAGGGATCGTTATTGTCGGATTTATTGCTGCTCTGATGACTTCCCTGGCAGCTCACTTTAACTCGTCTGCAACCTTATTTACAATTGACTTTTATAAACCGTATCATCCTCAGGCAACTGAACACCGCCTTGTTGTAATTGGACGTATCGCTACAGTAACTGTTGTATTATTAGGCCTGGTCTGGATACCTATAATGAAAAGTATTGGCTCAGTGCTTTATGATTACCTTCAGAAGGTCCAGTCACTTATTGCACCAGCTATAGCTGCTGTATTTTTACTTGGTGTATTTAACAAAAGGATTACTCCGAAAGCTGGTCAGTGGGGATTATTAATAGGAGCTCTGATTGGCTTCTTGAGGCTTGGCTTAATGGTTTTTGATCCGGGTTCACATTATGATAGTATTACAGAAAAACTGGTCACAGATCCTACACTCCGTTACGGTATCTTTACTGTCCTTAACATCAATTGGCTCCAATTCTGCATTATCTTGTTTTTATTTGTAATGTTATTAATGGTTGTCATCAGTTTCTTTACTCCAAAAGCCAGCCAAGAGCAGTTGCAGGGATTGACCTATTTCTCGCAAAGTCCTGAACAGCGTAAAGAGACACGTGATAGCTGGAGTACACTTGATGTTATTACTTCACTTATAGTAGTGGCCGCGTGTGTTGCATTCTATATTTATTTCTGGTAATAGACGACAGATCCGAAAAATAATTAGTTGATATGGAAAACTTAAATACAAAAGAAGTATGGTTTGTAACAGGCAGCCAACATCTGTACGGACCGGATACGCTCCGGCAGGTTGCTTCCGACTCAAAAGCGATCTCTGAAGCGCTTGATAATTCTACCAAGATTACTGTCAGGGTAATATTCAAACCTGTTCTTACAACCCCCGAATCTGTTTTTGCCCTATGCTCTGACGCAAATAATGCCGGAAACTGTATTGGACTTATCACCTGGATGCACACTTTCTCACCGGCTAAAATGTGGATCAGAGGCCTTTCTGTCCTCTACAAACCCTTTCTGCACTTCCACACCCAGCTTAACAGGGATATCCCCTGGGATACAATCGACATGGATTTTATGAATCTTAACCAGTCGGCCCATGGTGACCGTGAATTCGGCTTTATCGGTGCAAGGATGAGGCTGAACCGTAAAGTTGTCGTCGGACATTGGGAAGATGAGGAAACTATTGACCGGATAGCTGTCTGGACAAGAGCTGCAACCGCACTGGACGATGCCCGCAACATGAAAATTGCAAGATTCGGAGATAATATGCGTGATGTTGCAGTAACTGAAGGAAACAAGGTCAGCGCCCAGATGAAAATGGGATATTCGGTTTACGGCTACGGGATTGGTGATCTTGTGGCAGCGGTAAATTCAGTAACTGATAATGAGGTTAATTTACTGGTGGAGGAGTATAAATCTGCCTATAATGTAACCAGGGATGTTGAAAGATCCTTCACTCTGAGAGATGCTGCCCAGATTGAAATTGGACTGGAAAATTTCCTGAAGGCAGGTAATTTCAACGCATTTACAACCACATTTGAAGACCTTCACGGTCTGAAACAATTGCCGGGTCTTGCTGTTCAGCGGCTTATGGAAAAAGGTTACGGATTCGGCGCTGAAGGCGACTGGAAAACAGCTGCCCTGGTACGGTCGATGAAGGTTATGGCAGCACGACTGCCTGGAGGGACATCCTTTATGGAAGATTATACCTATCACCTCGATCCTGAAGGGATGAGGATACTGGGCGCACATATGCTGGAAGTTTGCCCTTCACTGGCTTCTGATAAGCCGTACCTTGAAGTTCATCCTCTTTCAATAGGTGGTAAAGCTGATCCTGCCAGACTGGTATTCAAGTCAGCAACAGGCACGGCGATCGCTGCTTCCCTTATTGATCTGGGTAACAGATTCAGAATGATCGTGAATAAGGTTGAAATTGTGGATTGTCCCGATATGCCTAACCTGCCGGTAGCCAGTGTCCTGTGGAAGCCACTGCCCGACCTTAAGACTGCAGCAGGTGCCTGGATCCTGGCAGGCGGTGCTCATCACACGGGTTTCAGTACAGCAATAGATGCTGAATACATCGAGGATTTTACTTCAATGATGGGTATCGAGTATCTTTTGATAGACGAAAAATGCGAATTGTCAGCTTTCAAAAAGGAGATAAGATGGAATGAAGTTTATTATCATATTTCAGGAGGAATAATGTAAAAGTTTTAATCCTCCATTTATGAAACTTTATTCAGAGTATTCCAAGGTATCTTGTCGCTGTAGATTGTATCATTTTCGGATATGATCTGGCAGAAAAGGAGATAAAGCTTCTCCTGATCAAGAGAAGCTTTGAACCTGCAATGGGTAAATGGTCGCTTGCCGGAGGTTTTGTGGAAGAAAAAGAGAGTCTCAACGAGGCAGCCTGCAGGATACTTTTTAAGCTTACCGGGCTAAGTGATGTCTATATGGAACAGTCATTTACTTACGGAGATATTGGAAGGGACCCGGGCGCAAGAGTTTTTTCAACTTCATACACAGCGCTGATAAAGATTCAGGATATCGATAAGGAACTTAAGGAACAGAATGGTGCCCACTGGCAATCAATATCCCGTTTGCCTGACCTTATTTTTGACCACAGAACAATGGTTAACAAAGCTCTCGAAGAGCTTCGGATGCAAATAAAAATAAAACCGATAGGCTTTGCCCTTCTGCCCGAAAAATTTACCCTTGTTCAGCTTCAGGATTTGTACGAAGCTATTTATCAGAGAGCTATCGATAAAAGAAATTTCAGGAAGAAAATCCTGTCGATGAATATTCTGGAGAGGCTTGATGAAAAGGAGAAGGAAACCTCGAGAAAGGGAGCTTACTATTATACTTTCATCAGGGAACGTTATGAGACCTTTAAGAAAAACGGCTTTTATTTCAATCTTGATGTAAATTGACCAGGTTCTGTTACGGCGAAGCATCAGTGATCAGTTCGAACCTTTTTTACCTGTATGCCAGATGCTTGAAGAATTAAAATCAATAGTTTACAAGGCAAATCTCGATCTCGTCTCAAATGGCCTGGTAATACATACATGGGGCAACGTAAGCGGACGGGACAGGAAAAGTGGACTCATTGTCATCAAACCATCAGGGGTTAAATACCCGCTAATGAAAGCTGATGACATGGTGGTTCTGGATCCTGAAGGAAAAAAAGTTGAAGGGAAATATAAGCCTTCCACCGATGCTCCGACGCACCTTCTTCTTTACAAAACATATCCGTCAATCGGGGGTGTTGTTCATACCCATTCCGCCTACGCCACTGCATGGGCTCAGGCTGGCAGGGATATACCCGCACTTGGTACAACACACGCTGACCATTTCTATGGCGAGGTGCCTTGTACGAGGAAGCTCACTGATAATGAGATAAATGAAAATTATGAGCTCAATACCGGAAAAGTAATTGTTGAAAGGTTGGGGAAGATTGACCCGCTTGCAGTTCCCTCTGTACTTGTCAACTGTCATGGACCATTCTGCTGGGGGCTCGATCCTGAGGAAGCTGTTTATAATGCTATTGCCCTGGAAGAAATTGCAAGAATGGCTTTTTATACAGTTCTTCTCGGCCAGTCTGCCGGGATAGAACAGGATCTGCTCGACAGGCATTTTAAGCGCAAACATGGCAAGAATGCGTATTACGGACAAAGGAAATCAAAATGAAATCTTAAGAATAAGCTATGATAAAGAAATATGTAATCGGCCTTGATTACGGGACAGATTCAGTTCGTTCGGTAATTGTCGACACAGGGAATGGCGGGATTGTCGGGACTGCGGTATTCGAATATCCCCAGATGGAAAAAAGGACTCTATTGCGATCCATCGGCGAACAGATTCCGCCAGCATCCTCTTGATTATATCGAAGGAATGGAACAATCAGTGAAAGAAGCCATCAGTGGCCTGAGCAGTGAAATCGTTGACAATATAGTTGGAATTACAGTCGATACAACAGGTTCCACCCCGATCGCTGTCGACAAAGATGGCATCCCGCTTTCGATGAAACCTGATTTTGCTGATGATCCCGATGCCATGTTTATATTATGGAAGGATCATACTTCGGTCATGGAAGCCGCTGAGATCAACAATCTTGCAAGAAGCTGGGGTGGAGTTGATTTTACAAAATATGAGGGGGGAGTATATTCATCGGAATGGTTCTGGGCAAAAATCCTCCATGTTTTGCGCAATAACGAAAGAGTAAGAAAAAATGCCTTTTCATGGGTTGAACACTGCGACTGGATACCGGCCCTTCTCACGGGAGACACCGATCCTCTGAAACTTAAGAGAAGCCGTTGTGCTGCAGGACATAAAGCAATGTGGCACAAAGAGTTCAACGGATTGCCTGATGAACAGTTCCTTGTACGGCTTGATCCGTTGCTTGCCGGATTGAGGGGAAGGCTTTTCAAGGAAACCTATACCTGCGATGTTTGTGTTGGTACACCTCACAGAAGAATGGGCTAACAGACTCGGACTTTCGACAAATGTGAAAGTCGGTGCTGGAGCTTTTGATGCCCACCTTGGAGCAGTCGGTGGTGAAATTACACCTTATCAGCTTATTAAGGTCATGGGTACTTCAACATGCGACATGCTTGTTGCACCGCTGAATGAGGTTGGCGATAAGCTTGTTGCAGGAATTTGCGGCCAGGTCGACGGATCAATTATTCCCGGAATGCTTGGCCTGGAAGCCGGACAATCAGCTTTCGGAGATGTTTATGCATGGTTCGGAAAGCTGCTGATGTGGCCCGTAACTGAAATCATTTCAGGAATGAACTGGCTGGATGAACAGACAAAGGAGAGGATCAGGAAAGAGACCGCAGACAGAATGATTAGCAGAATTGAGCCGTCAGTCGGAATTAATTGACGATGAGGAAACTTCATTGATTGCCCTGGACTGGCTCAACGGCCGGCGCACTCCTTATGCCAACCAGGAGCTTAAAGGGTGCAGTTGCCGGATTATCATTGGGTTCTGACGCTCCACAGGATATTTAAATCACTTGTTGAAGCCACTGCTTTTGGATCAAGGATGATAAACGACCGGTTTACTTCTGAAGGAATACGAATCGATAGTGTCATAGCAGTCGGAGGGGTGGCAAAAAAGAATCCGTTTGTAATGCAGATTGTTGCCGATGTTCTGAATATGCCGATCAGGGTTGCAAAATCCGATCAGACTTGTGCTCTGGGATCTGCTATGGCAGCTTCGGTTGTGGCTGGTGTATCATAAGGATATCACTTCTGCACAGAAAGCCATGGGAGGAGGATTTGAAAAGGAGTACAAACCTGATCCCGGCAGGGCTAAGAAATACGATAAGCTTTATCTTAAGTATAAAAGGCTGGGATCGTTCGTGGAAAAGGAACTGAAATAACTCGTGGTTCACCCCCAATCCCCTAAAGGGGGCTCTTTTACAGGTACGATTCCAAAAGTCCCCTTTAGGGCCTGATTGTGCAGGCAGGGATCAGGGGTGAAAAAGATCCGAAGGATCACGCTAAGTACACAAAGTAGGATTATAAATCGTTAACATAAAAAAAATAAATCAATGCGAAAATCTCTACACGTAATCTTTGTTTTTCTTTTTCTGACCTGCTTTTTTGTAAAGGCTCAAAAAGAAAATCTTGTTGCCGTCAACCAGCTGGTAATAATCGCCAACAACCCCGGCCCGGTTATAAGCAAGGATATATATGGCCATTTCTCTGAGCATCTCGGCAGATGTATTTACGAAGGCCTTTGGGTTGGACCTGACTCTAAGATCCCTAACACCTATGGCATCAGGAACGATGTGCTGTTTGCACTCAGAGAAATGAAGATCCCGAATCTGCGCTGGCCGGGAGGATGCTTTGCCGACACCTACCACTGGAAGGACGGTATCGGTCCAAAGGAGAAGAGAGCTTCAATAGTCAACACCCACTGGGGAGGTGTAACCGAAGATAACTCATTCGGGACACATGAATTTATGAAACTGACAGAACTCCTGGGGTGTGATGCATATATTAATGGTAATGTCGGTTCAGGCACTGTAAGGGAGATGGCAGAGTGGATCGAATACCTTACGTCCGAGAGTGACAGTCCGATGACAAGACTGCGCAAGGAAAACGGAAGAGAACAGCCATGGAAAGTCAAATATTTTGCAATAGGCAACGAGAACTGGGGCTGCGGCGGCAATATGACCGACGAGTTTTATGCAAATGTGATGAGGCAGTTTTCAACCTACCTCAATAACTATGGTGAAAACCGTCTTTACCGTGTAGCCTGCGGACCTTCCGACTTCAATGTTGCATGGACGGAAACCCTCATGAAGGATCCGGCAACGAGAGGCAGGTTCCAGGGATTGTCAATACATTATTATTCGATTACCGATGGATGGAACAATAAAGGATCTGCTACCGACTTTGACGAAAGACTCTGGTTTCAGACGATGAGGGCAAATGTTCAGATGGATCAGGTGATCAGGGGCCATGAAGCCATCATGGACCGCTATGATCCTCAGAAGACAAAAGGACTGGTCGTTGATGAATGGGGTAACTGGTTTAATGTTGAACCCGGAACAAATCCGGGATTTCTATATCAGCAGAACACCATGAGGGATGCGGTAACGGCTGCCATCCATCTCAATATTTTCAACCAGCATGCCGACAGGGTCAAAGTAGCCAACCTGGCTCAGATGGTGAATGTTCTGCAATCGGTTATCCTTACAAAGGACGACAAGATGATCCTGACCCCGACATACCACGTATTCAGAATGTTCAGGGTTCATCAGGATGCGCAGCTGATTACCACCAGATCTCAGATGCGAGGATTACACAAACGGCGACAGGAAAGTGCCTGCCATTTCGGCTTCGGCATCGGTCGACAAGGAGGGGAAAATGCATGTTTCACTCGCTAACCTCAATCCGAATAAAGCAATAACTTTAACCTGCCCTGTCATTGGTGAAACTTATAAAAAAGTGACAGGTGAAGTTCTTACTTCAGACGCAATGAATTCAATGAACACATTTGAAAAGCCTGAAACTGTTAAACCGGCTGTTTTTAATGGATTTACGTATAAGGATGGAGTTTTAACAATTACGATGCCTTCAAAATCGGTGATCGTTCTGGAATTAGTGAAGTAACCCTTCCTGAAATCGATTTAACCATTGGGTTACACAGAGCTTAAATGGAGTTATACTGTTATTGACTCAGTGCAACTCCACTGAACTCAGTGAAACACCGTGTTAAAAAAATTAAGTATAATAGATTACAATGAAAAAGTTATTCCTCCCTATGTTACTGATCGCAACGGCTTCTCTGCTTATTACCGGATGCAGTAAAGCTACTGATGCCGATTACCCCATTCAACCGGTCCCGTTTACCTCGGTAAAGCTTACCGATAATTTCTGGGCTCCCAGGATAAAGAAAAATGCCGACAGTAACAATACCTATTGCATTTTCCTACTGTGAGTCCTCAGGCAGGGTCAAAAACTTCGAAATAGCAGGCGGACTGGACACAGGTAGGTTTCAAACAATCTATCCCGTTTGATGATTCGGATGTCTTCAAAATAATTGAAGGTGCAAGCTATTCACTTCAGACCTATCCCGATCCGAAGCTCGACGCTTATCTCGATACACTTATCCGGAAGATTGGCCTGGCCCAGGAGGATGACGGATACCTTTACACCAACCGTACAATTGCCGAAATGCATGGAGGTGCAGGGCTGCATGAGTGGGCAGGCAAGAACAGGTGGGAGATCGACTCAGTCCTCAGTCATGAACTTTACAATCTCGGGCATCTTTATGAGGCAGCAGTTGCCCATTACCAGGCCACAGGTAAGCGGACCCTGCTTGGATATAGCAATAAAATCGGCCGATCTTGTGAACAGGGATTTCGGTCCTGACAAAGTTGAAAGTATACCCCGGGTCACCAGGTCATTGAGATGGGCCTTGTAAAGCTATACAGGACTACCGGCGAGAAAGAAATACCTGGATCTCGCAAAATTCTTTCTGGATATCCGCGGACCAAAAGGAGAACCATATAATCAGGCAAACAAGAAGATTGTTGATCAGACAGAAGCTGTCGGACATGCGGTGAGGGCCACCTATATGTATTCAGGAATAGCCGATATCGCTGCAATCGAAAAGAATGAGGCGTACCTTAATGCCATTACCAAAATATGGGAGGATATCGCCTATGGTAAAATATATGTTACCGGAGGGCATAGGGGCAACCGGGGGAAATGAAGGATTTGCCGATCCGTTTGTACTTCCTAATATGTCGGCCTACTGTGAAACATGTGCATCAATTGGCGATATCTTCTTCAATCACAGGCTTTTTATGTTACACGGAGACGGAAAGTACATCGACATCCTGGAGAAGACTTTATATAACTCAATGCTCTCAGGAGTCTCCCTTTCGGCCGACAGGTTCTTTTATCCCAATCCGCTTGAATCGAACGGCCAGCATGAACGCCAGGCATGGTTCGGATGTGCCTGCTGTCCTTCAAATGTTGCACGGTTTGTTCCTGCAATCCCTGGTTATATTTATGCAGTAACTGATAAAGACCTGTATGTAAATCTGTATATTTCAAATGATGCAGATATTTCAGTCGGTAACAAAAAGGTTAAAATTACCCAGAAGTCCGGGTTTCCATGGGATGGAAAGGTTGAGATTTCCGGTAAATCCCGTATCCGGCGGGAAATTCACTATTAAGTTCCGCATTCCGGGATGGGCTCTTAATGAGGCACTCCCGGGAGGCCTTTATAAAGTTTACAGATCAGAATAATGAGAATTTCACTCTTTCGGTAAATGGTGAACCTCTTAATCCTGAAGTAATAAACGGATATGCACTTATTGAAAGAAACTGGAAGCCGGGTGACAAGATTGGACTTGAATTGCCGATGCCGGTGAGGACTGTTAGTTGCCGATTCAAGGATCCGGGATGACGTTGGTAAAGTCGCTGTACAGAGAGGTCCGGTAATGTTCTGTGCTGAATGGCCCGATAACAATTCCGGGAAAGTTCTGAATCTGGTGGTTGATAAAAGTGCCGGTTTTTCTGCTGAATATAAGCCATCCCTGCTGGATGGGGCTGTGGTAATAAAAACAATGGGTTTCCAAACTAAGAAGGCTCTTGACGGATACAATTGAAACCCTTGAAAAAGAACCAGTCTCCCTGATTCCTTACGCATTCTGGAATAACAGAGGTCCCGGTCAGATGATGGTATGGCTACCCACTTCAACCGAAACTCGCAAAACCATTACCTGCTCCGACTATTGCTTTCAGAAGCAAGGTGAGAGCCAGTAAGATGACAAGAGCGCTCTATGCTGTTAATGATCAGGTTGAACCGGAAAACTCAAATGATCATTCAATTACGTATTATCACTGGTGGCCCGATAAGGATCAATGGGAATATATCCAGTATGATTTTGAGAAGCCTGAGCTAATTTCAAGATCAAAAGTATACTGGTTTGATGATGGTCCCGATGGAGGCTGCCGGATTCCTGACGAATGGGAGATACTCTACCTAAGCGGAAATACCTGGAAACCGGTAAAAGCTAAATCACCCTATAAAGTCACAAAAGACGCATGGGACTTAATTGATTTTACTTCCGTTAAGGCCTCTGCCGTCAAGATCAAGGTTAAGCTTAACAAGGAGTTCTCCAGCGGGATATATGAATGGATTGTTGAGTAGGGGAAATCACTTATATCTGGACTTCATCCATAAATTCTTTTAGGATGAAAAAACCTCTTATTCTACTGATCATAATCATTCTAATATCCATCTGGTGCTGTAAAACCGAGATATCAAAAAAAACGGATTCAGGGAAAGCATATTATATCAATAGTGAAACCGGTAACGATAAATATTCCGGTACAATTAAAAAACCCATTAAATCTATTTCAGAAGTAAATAACCGCCTTCAGCAAAAAACAGGGAGCATTTTTTTTGCTGGCAACCAGGATTATGAAGGTACCCTGAGCTTAAGAGGAATTAATGGCACAGACTCGGTCCCAATAATAATCGGTTCATATGGTGAAGGGAAGGCAGTAGTTAATGGCGGAAATAAAGAAGCCGTCCTGATTGAAAAATGCAGCCATCTCCGGATCGAAAACCTGAATTTAAAAGGCAGCGGCAGGAAAGAGGGCAACGCAACAAATGGACTTCAGCTAATGACCAGCAAAGATTGTATTATTGAGAATATTTATTCTGAGGGATTTCAGAAGTCTGGAGTTGATCTGTATAACTGTAAAAATGTGAATGTTTTAAAGGTGCAGGCAGCTGATAACGGCTTTTGCGGGATCAATGTGATGGGTTCAGATAAGAATTCATCAGGAAAAATACTGATCCGTGACTGCAAGGCTGAAAACAATCCCGGCGACCCTACCATGCTGGACAACCACAGCGGCAACGGGATACTTGTCGGTATTTCGGACAGCGTGACTATCGACCACTGTACTGCAACAAACAATGGCTGGGATATGCCCCGTCAGGGTAACGGACCGGTTGGAATCTGGGCCTGGGAAAGCGACCATGTCATTATCCAGTATTGTATAAGTTACAGGAATAAAACATCAAAGGGAGGAAAGGACGGGGGAGGATTCGACCTTGACGGCGGGGTAACAAACTCTCTCATCCAGTACTGTCTTTCTTATGAAAACCAGGGTGCCGGATATGGCTTATTTCAATATGCAGGGGCATCCTACTGGTCCAATAATATAATAAGGTATTGTGTTAGCATTAATGATGCAAGCACCACCGAAGGAGCTGGAAGCTTCTTCATCTGGAACGGATCGGATGAGAAAAAACAGTTGACCAATTGCTATATTTATAACAATGTTGCATACAATTCGGCTGCACCGGTAATAAGCTTCGAAAATGCCTCGGAACATGAAAATTTTATTTTCAGTAATAATATTTTCATGGGAACTGGGCAGGTTATCATAGGTAAAAACAAGGGGAGTAAACTTTCCGGAAATGTTTGGTGGAGTCCGGAAGATTCGCAGTTTAATGGACCATTGCTTACTGGCATAACTGATCCATACAGGCTTAATGAACTGAAAGGATATATTCTGAAACCTGATTCACAGCTAAGAGATCATGGATTGGAGATCAAACCTGCTTTTGGGTTTGATCCGCCGGCATTTGATTTCTTTGGAAATCCGGTTCCACTGGGATCAGCTCCGGAACCAGGAATTTGCGAAATGAGGAATTAACCTGGATGCGGTTGATTCAAAAACATAGTCAGTGGAAAATCGCTCAGGTCGTTTAATATACCTGAACTTGTTACGGGAAAAGTCAGGCAGGATTGCCATGCTATGTTAAAAACCATTGGTTCTCCGCCAAAAGATATTAATTTTGAGCTTAGAAACTAGATTTTTATGATCAGGGAATATATCACATACCTACCGGTTTCAGCTGGAAAAATAGAAGAGGAGTGGGAGCAGTGTCTGAAACAGATATCTGTGAGTATGATGGCAGGGAAACGGCCTGTCAAGCTTAATATTTTTACAGCCTCACCCGACTATGTTTCGTACATAAAAATCAAGGAATATATTTCGAAATCTGTAATTGATTATTTTGGAAGCAGTTGTCCGGCGTTCAATATTTCTATTCATCCCCCTGAAAAACCACGGAAAGTGAGCATCGAAGGTCTGTTTGTCAGGTCTGACATGCAGGGGGTTATAACAAAATTCTGGCAGTCATTTCCGTATGTAGTAATAGAATCACAATCTGGCAAGGAGGTCTGGGGTGCCGGCCTGGGAAATGACATGTACTGGAAGGACACCAGGAAGGCAGCAAATATCGCTTTTGACTCAATAGTGGATATACTCGACAGGGAAGGCCTTTCATTAAATCACATTATAAGGCAGTGGAATTATATTGGTAACATCCTTGATTTAAAGAACGGATCTCAGAACTACCAGATATTCAACGAGGTAAGAAATGATTATTATAGTAAATACAGAACAGTTTCAGGGTTTCCGGCTGCCACCGGGGTAGGAATGAAATTCGGAGGTGTATTTCTTGATTTTTGTGCTTTGAAGGCTGATAAAGCGGTAAAGATAAAACCTATTGATAATCCGAACCAGTTAAATGCTTATGAATATGGCCAGAATGTGCTGAAAGGATTGTCCGGCAAAGGCAGATCAGTAAAACACCCTCCGCAGTTTGAACGTGCACTTCTTGTGGCAAACGGATTAAACAAGAATCTTTTTATCTCAGGAACCGCCTCTATAATTGGTCAGGAAACCATAGGCAAGGGAGATATTAAGGAACAGACAATTGTTACTATTGAGAATATTAAGAAACTTACAGATCTTGAGCGTATTAATCAAATAACCGGGGAATCCGACTCCATTTCCGGGAGATATTCACTATTGAGGGTATATATTAAGAACCAGAAGGACTTTGAAGTTGTTAAAAGTGTTTGTAATGAGCACTTTCCGAGGGTGCCGGCAAGTTATGTTGAATCGGATATCTGCCGTGATGATTTGCTTACGGAAATAGAAGGCGAGTTTGTAATCTGAACTAAATATTCTGAAAATATTTTAATCCTATGAGAAGGTTACTTATTCTTCCGGCATTTCTTATTCTGACCATGTGTTCCCAGACAGTCTGGGAGAAGAAGGATAATGGACTGATTATCAGGCTGAAATCAAAAGATGCTGAGATCCCGAAACAGATAAAGCTTGAAGTTGTCAATGACGATATTATCCACATCGTGGCTACTCCGGTGAAAAGCTTTTCTGGCGAAAAAAGTCTTTGTGTTATCGACAGCTTTAACATTCGTCCCGAATTTGAAGTCAGGCAGGAGATTAACACACTCATTGTTACCACAAAAAAGATAAAGGCCAAAGTCTCATTAGCTACAGGAGAAGTCTCATTTTGTGATAAAAACAACAATATCATTCTTAAGGAGAAAAACGGGGGAGGCAAGTCATTTACTCCCATACGGGTTGAAGGGACACCTGGCTACACCCTGGGACAGATTTTTGACTCACCGGCTGATGAAGCCTTTTACGGGCTAGGTCAGCATCAGTCCGACGAATTTAATTATAAAGGCCTGAACGAGAGCCTTTACCAGTATAACACCAAAGTTTCGGTACCATTTGTAGTTTCCAATAAAAATTACGGGATCCTCTGGGATAACTATTCCCTGACAAAATTCGGTGATCCGCGGGATTATTCCCAGATTAATCTTTTCAGGTTATATGACACTGATAAGGATGAGGGCGGACTGACAGTTACTTATTCAAATGCTTACGATACTACTCAGGTATATCTCAGGCAGAGGGAACAGATAATCGATTACGAAAACCTGACAACTATAAAAAATCTTCCCGAAAATATTCCACTTGGAAGATCAAAGGTCGTATGGTCGGGTGAAATTGAACCTCAGCAATCCGGTTTACACTTCTTCAAATTATATTATGCAGGTTACGTGAAACTCTGGTTCAATAATGAGCTTGTTGTACCGGAACGCTGGAGAACTGCCTGGAACCCAAATACATATAAATTCAGCAGGGAGCTGGAGAAAGGACAGAAGTATTCCATAAAACTTGAATGGAAACCCGACGGTGATGTTTCCTATATTGGTCTGAAGGTCTTAAGCCCGCGTCCGCCAGAAGAACAGGGAGCATTATCCCTTTCCAGTGAAATGGGAAACCAGATCGATTATTATTTTATCCATGGTGATAACCTGGACAATGTGATAAGCGGTTACAGGACCCTTACGGGCAAAGCCCCAATTATGCCTGAATGGGCATTTGGTTTCTGGCAGAGCCGCGAAAGGTACAGGTCACAAAACGAACTGCTTGATGTAGTCAGAGAATACAGGAAAAGAAATATACCTCTTGACAATATTGTTCTCGACTGGTCGTACTGGCCCGTCAATTCATGGGGATCGCACGAATTTGATACGGCATTCTTTCCCGATCCTGCCGGAATGGTCGATTCGGTGCACAAGCTTAATGCTCACATTATGATCTCAGTCTGGCCGAAATTTTATTATACCACTGAACACTATAAGGAATTTGACCGCAAAGGATGGATGTACCGTCAGGCTATACAGGATAGTGTAAGGGACTGGATAGGAAAGGGCTATATAGGATCTTTTTATGATGCATACAGCCAGGGAGCCCGCGATCTTTTCTGGCATCAGATATGGGAGAATCTTTATTCAAAAGGTTTTGATGCCTGGTGGATGGATGCATCTGAACCTGACATTCTTTCGAATTCAAGCATTGAATACAGAAAACTGCTCTCAACACCGACCGCTCTCGGTCCTTCAACAAAATATTTCAATACTTACGCCCTGGTAAACGCTATGGCAATCTATGATGGTCAAAGAAGTGTTGAGCCCAACAGAAGAGTATTCCTTCTAACCCGCTCAGGTTTTGCCGGATTGCAGCGATACTCAACTGCAACCTGGAGCGGGGACATAGGTACAAGGTGGGAGGATATGAAAGCGCAGATACCGGCCGGATTGAACTATGCCGTGTCAGGCATACCATACTGGACTTTCGACATAGGTGGATTTTGTGTTGAAAACCGGTATACGCATGCCGCAGAAGGATCGGAGGATCTCGCTGAATGGAGGGAGCTTAACACCCGCTGGTATCAGTTTGGCTCATTCTGCCCTCTTTTCCGGAGTCACGGGCAATACCCTTATCGTGAGGTATATAACATCTCTCCGGAAAATAGTCCTTCATACAACAGCATGGTTTATTACGACAGGCTGAGATATTACCTGATGCCTTATATTTATTCACTCGCAGGACTGACCTACTTCAATGATTATACAATAATGCGGCCGATGATAATGGATTTTGGAAAGGACGGGAATGTAACCAGCCTGGGCGACCAGTACATGTTTGGACCCTCCTTGCTTGTTGCTCCGGTTTACAGATATAAAGCCAGGAACCGTGAAGTTTATTTCCCTTCTTCCTGCGGGTGGTTCGATTTTTATACGGGGAACTATATTTTCGGCGGATACAAACTGCAGGTCAATGCCCCGTATGAGCAGATTCCGCTGTTTGTAAAGGAGGGCTCGATAATTCCCATTGGACCTAAGATACAGTTCACAAATGAAAAACCTGCCGACACACTTTCTCTTTATGTTTACACTGGAAGGGATTGCGCATTCACCTTATATGAAGATGAGGGAACAAATTACAATTACGAAAAGGGGAAGTGCAGTACCATAAAATTCAGTTACAGCGATTCCGATGGAATCCTGACAATTGGAGAACGCAAAGGGGAATTCGACGGAATGCTGAAAGAGAGGGTTTTCAATATTGTCTGGGTTGCCAAAGAGAATCCTGTTCCGTTTGATCCGGAAATTATCCCGAACGCCTCAGTCATGTATGACGGGCAAATGGTAAGGGTTGGGAAAAAGAAATAGCTTTTAATTGATTTTAACAATGTCATCCTGATCCTGTTCAAAATTTTCAGATACCTTTAATGGCATAATTTATCTCAAATCACCCTGTTTTTATTAATACCGCTATGAAAAAATTCTCATTTTTTGTATTTGCTTCAATGATACTTTTTATGATAGGTTCATCACTTGAAGCCCAGGTCGCATCAGTAAAGGATTCACTGGGAGGAGCTCCTGTACCCCCTGAAATCGAGAATCCGGAATGTATTGGCATTAACAAGGAACCTGCACATGCAACTCTTATGCCCTATGCGGACCTGAAAGAAGCCCTTGCTGCTAACCGTCATGCATCGACATTCTGCAGAACCCTCAATGGCATGTGGAAGTTTAATTGGGTATCATGGCCCCAGGCAAGACCGGTTGATTTTTACAAACCGGCGTACGACGTATCATCATGGAAAGAGATATCTGTTCCATCGAACTGGCAGATAATGGGTTACGGGACACCCTACTACAGGAATATGGGATACACCTTTAAAAAAGATTTCCCTAAAGTAATGAGCACGCCTCCCAAAAAGTTCACCGCCTACGAAGAGAGGAATCCGGTCGGAAGCTACAGAAGGGATTTTGATATCCCGGCTGATTGGAACGACCGTCAGATATTTATTGATTTCGACGGTGTTGATGCAGGATTTTTTATATGGGTCAACGGGGAGAAAGTTGGTTACAGCGTTAATAGCCGCAATGTAGCTGAATTTGACATTACCAAATATGTCAAACCGGGGAAAAACATGGTTGCCGTAGAGGTTTACAGATATACAACCGGAAGTTATGTTGAAGACCAGGATATGTGGAGGCTCAGCGGCATTTTCCGAAACGTTACAGTCTGGAGTGCCCCACGGCAGCATATACGGGACTTTTTTGTAAAGACCGATCTGGACGGTCAGTACAAAGACGCAAAAGTTGAAATAAACGCAAAAGTTAAAAACTACGGGAGCAAGCCCGCAAAAGCTTCCGGACTGTCAGCAAGTTTATATAACGGTGATACACCTGTTCCTTCTGCATCGGCCGATGTTGAAGTTCCTGCGTTGAAACCAGGGGAGGAAGCTCTTGTTAAGCTTTCTTTTTCAGTAACCAATCCCGACAAATGGACAGCGGAGACGCCCCGGCTTTATACAACAGTTCTCTCTTTGAAGTCAGGTAAAAAAGTTACTGAAACACTCTCTTCAAGAACAGGTTTCAGGGAAATTGAAATTAGAGGCAGGGCATTCCTGGTAAACGGTATCCCGATAAAGCTAAAAGGGGTTAACCGTCATGAAAACTGGCCTGATGTCGGCCATGCCGTTACTGAAGCACAGATGATACGGGACCTTGAACTTATCAAACAGGGCAACTGTAACCATGTTCGCACCTGCCACTATTCTGATGATCCCCGTTGGTATGAACTGTGTGATGAATGGGGTATATACCTCGTTGCAGAGGCCAATGTGGAATGTCATGGTAATTCAGGTAAATTTGACGAAGAACCGAGGATGAAAGCTGCAATTATTGACAGGAATGTTGCCAATACTGAGAACTTCAAGAATCATCCTTCAGTTATTATCTGGTCTCTGGGTAACGAGAACGGCAGGGGTGGATCAAACTTCAGGGCTGCAATGGCGACAATTAAGGGCATTGACAATACAAGGCCTGTTCATTATGAAGGTTTTGGGATCGGGAAAAATAATCCTGCTGACCTCGACAGCCGCATGTATACTAATGTTCCTGATGTTGAACGTATTGCGAACGACACTTCCTACAAAAAACCATTTTATATGTGCGAATATGCCCATGCAATGTTCAATTCAATGGGGGCAATCGGAGAATATAACGATGTTTTCGATAAATATCCGACCCTGTTAGGTGGTGCAATATGGGAATGGCAGGACCAGGGTATATGGAACAAACGCGATCCCAATCATGTAATTCTTGCATACGGAGGCGGTTTTGGTGAATTTCCCAACGATCATTATTTTATTCATAAAGGGGTAATTGCCTCTGACCGCTCTCTTAAACCTCATTATCCCGAAATGAAACATGCCTATCAGTGGATCGGAATTTCGGAAGGAAATCTTGAAGCTGGCATAATTAAGATAAAGAACAAGTATCAGTTTATAAGTCTGAAGGGTTTTACACGCTTCCTGGACACTCTCGGAAAACGGAACTGTAATTGGATCATGGTAACTTATCCATCTTTTGATGTAAAACCAGGTCAGGAAACAAGTGTACAGGTACCATTTGAGATCAGTAATCCTAAAGCAGGAGCAGAGTATTTTCTGCGTATATCATACACTCTGGCAAATGATGAGATATGGGCAAAAAAAGGTTATGAGATTGCATCACAGCAATTCCTTCTGCCTGTAAAAGCCCTTACCGCAAAAGCTGCTTCTGTTTCGAATCAAAGCCGCTGACAATGACCCGGAGCGAGAAAGAGATAACCCTGAAGGGAGATGGATTTACTGCTGTCTTTGATATGACAACCGGCACTTTTTCCAGGCTCGAGCGTAATGGATTGAACATTCTGAAAGCTGGTGGGGGACCAAGACTGCATTTATGGAGAGCCGCTCACCGGAATGATGATATGTACGCCGACCGTGGATGGAGCAACAATGGAATTAAAGATCTTAAATGGACTCCGCAGGGTATTTCCGTTGAACAGTCAACTGGCTCAGAAGTAAAAATTTCAGTAAAGCTTATTGGTGAAGGCAAAAACGGATTTACTGTAAATCATGACGTGGTTTACAGGATTTCGGGGAATGGGATAATTACAGCTGAAAACAGTATCAACTCCAGCAATCCCGAGCAGGTTGCAGGCAGGATAGGTGTGCGTATGTTTCTCGATAAACAATTTGGACAGGCAGAGTATTTTGGCCGCGGACCTATGGAAAACTATGCGGACAGGAAGCGTGGATTTGATATTGGAATATATAAAAGCACTGTGAAGGAACTTCTCACGCCATATGAAAAACCAATGGATGCAGGAAACCACGAAGATGTCCGGTGGGTGAAGATCACAAATCCGGCAGGAATAGGTATTATGGCTCAGTGTGATACCTCTCTACTTCAGTTCACGGCTATTCCCTACAGCGATGAGCAAATGGAAAATGTAGAATATAAAATAGATCTTCCGCAGAGCGATGCAACTGTATTTTGCATAAGTCACCGTACTCTCGGCGTAGGTTCAAACGGTTGCGGTCCGAGACCATTGCCCCAGTATATGGTTTACACTGCGCCGACATCGTTTACATATAAACTGAACCTTATGACCGGCAATTGATAATCCTTCTCAGAATCCTGGTTTAAAAGGTCAAAAGTAAACCTGTGGTGATAAGAAAAACACATTAAAATGCTATGAAACTAATCGTTAATACAATGAAAAAAATTCTGTTAATGTCTATGATGCTTGTTGTTGCAGGTGTCCTCTTTCCCGGCTGTCGTTCCTCAAAAAATAAAGATATGGTCAGGAAAGAAGTTTTCGGAACACACGATGGCAAGGAGGTATATCTGCTAACCCTTACGAACAAAGCCGGCAATGTGATCAGGCTTACAAACTACGGAGCAAAAATAAACTGGATTGAAGTTCCCGATAAAAACGGGAAAATGGATAATATCACTTTTGGATATGACACATTTGATGCTGTCGTTGCAGGTGACATGTCTTTCGGTTCGGTTGTGGGAAGATATGCCAACAGGATTGCAAAGGGCAAATTTACTCTTGATGGTGTTGAATACACCCTCCCGCTGAATAACGGGCCAAACACCCTGCATGGAGGACCCGGAGGCTGGCACAGTGTGGTATGGAATACTGAGGTCCTCAAGGATGGTAATGTTCCGACAGTAAAATTTACTTATCACAGTCCTGATATGGAGATGGGTTTTCCGGGCAATGTGGATGCTGAGGTGATTTATACCTGGAACGACAATAACGAGATTGTAATGGATTATAAATGCACGACTGATAAGAAGACCGTCGTCAATGTTACAAACCATGCATATTTTAATCTTCATGGAGCCGGTAACGGAGATATTCTTGATCATGTGCTGACTCTCAGGGCATCGGCTTTCACTCCGGTCGATTCTGTCATGATTCCTACCGGAGAGATCCGTCCGGTTGCCGGAACTCCGTTTGACTTTACAACCCCCCATACTATTGGTGAAAGGATCGGTGAGAATTATGATCAGCTCATTCTTGGAAAAGGTTATGATCATAACTTTGTTCTCGACAATAAAGAAGAAGTAGATGTTACAGTTTATGAACCTGTAAGCGGTCGTGTGCTTGAGGTGATAACTGATCAGCCCGGAATGCAGCTTTATACAGGTAATTTTCTGACGGCAACCAGATAGGTCATGGAGGGAAACAATACAACTACAGAACAGGCTTTTGCCTTGAATCGGGTCATTATCCCGACAGTCCAAATCATCCGGAATTTCCGACAACTGTTCTTAATCCTGGTGAAACATATAAAACACAGACTATTTACAGATTTTCAGTTAAGTAATGTAAGAATCTAATTAATAACCTTTAATTATGACAACAAGACGTAAATTTTTAAGAAATACTGCTATCGCAGCTGCAGGCTTAAGTGTTGCTCCTGCTTTCTCAGCCAATTTGAAAAGTAGTCCGGCCATCGACAGGATCAATGTTGGTCTGATCGGATGCAACGGCATGGGTTTCAGCGATCTGACTGCATTTCTTGAACATCCTGAGGTTGAATGCATTGCTCTATGCGACATCGACGATAGTGTTCTTAACCGACGGGCAGCAGATGTTGAAAAGATGCGCGGTAAAAAACCTGCAAACCTCTATAAGGACTGGCGTAAACTGATCGACAACAAAGATATAAATGTTGTAATTGTCGGAACTCCCGATCACTGGCATTGTCTGCAGATGGTTGCTGCATGTGAAGCAGGCAAGGATGTCTATTGTGAAAAACCGATTGGAAGAACAATTGAAGAGTGTAACCTGATGGTAAAAGCTGCTGCAAAAATACAAGAGAGTTGTACAGGTTGGTCAATGGCAAAGAAGCGATCCGCACTGGCAGGATGCAGTTAATTTTATCAATTCAGGCAAGCTTGGCAAAATAAGGCTTGTAAGGGTATTTTCATATCAGGGCTGGTGTCCGTCAATTCCTGTACTGCCTGATGAACCGGTTCCTGCAGGAGTTGATTATGATATGTGGCTCGGTCCGGCTACCAAAACGTCCGTTCAACAGGAACCGTTTTCATTTTACATTCAGATGGTTCTGGGATTATGCAGGCGGACTTATGACCGACTGGGGAGTTCATCTTCTTGATTATGCACTGTTCGGGATGAATGTAACAGCTCCTAAATCAGTAATGGCAATGGGCGGCAAGTATGGTTATCCTGATGATGCCTGTGAAACACCTGACAGTTTGCAGACCATTTATGAATTCGATGGATTCAATGTTCTGTGGGATCATGCCATTGGTATTGATGATGGTGCATATGGACGTAATCATGGACTGGGTTTTGTAGGCGAAAACGGAACACTTGTTGTTGACCGCGAAGGATGGGAAGTAATTCCTGAAAGATGTTAACGGCAAGGCACGCATGGAAGCAGTACCATTAAAGAAGGGAACCGGAAAAGGGCTTAAGAACCATGTGAAGAATCATCTTGATTGTATTGAAAGCCGTAATCCGAATACGAATGCCAGCGTTGAGATCGGTGCACATATTGCCAAATTCTCAGCACTTGGGCAATATTGCATACCGTACAGGTAAAAAGCTTGTCTGGGATGGTACAAGATTTACAAATGATACCGAAGCAAATAATTACCTGGTTCCGAATTACAGGGAACCATGGAAATTACCAAAAGTTATAATTGATCTAAACATACTGTAAATCATGACAGATAACTGCATCGCCGGTATTTTCTCTTCACTCTGACTTTTCACTATATTAGCTGTTTTTAATCTTGCTGATGCCCAGCAGAAGTCCATATGACATTCCCGTTTCGAAATCCTTCACTTTCACTGGATGAAAGAGTCAATGATCTTGTTTCAAGAATGACTCTTCAGGAAAAAGCCGATCAGCTTCTTTATACTGCACCGGCAATACCCCGGCTGGGAATTCCTGCATATAACTGGTGGAATGAAGCTCTGCATGGTGTTGCAAGAGCAGGTTATGCAACTGTTTTCCCTCAATCAATTACAATTGCCAATTCATGGGATGAAGGACTTATGTTCAATGTTGCAAATGCTATCTCAGATGAGGCAAGGGCAAAATATCATGAGTTTCAGAGAAGAGGCAAAACAGGTATTTACCAGGGACTTACATTCTGGTCACCAAATATTAATATTTTCCGTGATCCGAGGTGGGGAAGGGGTCATGAGACCTATGGAGAAGATCCTTTTCTTACAGGAAGAATGGGTATGAAGTTTGTAAAAGGAATGCAGGGTGATGATCCGAAATATCTTAAAACTGTTGCAACAGCAAAACATTATGCTGTCCATTCCGGTCCTGAACCGTTAAGACATTCATTCAATGCAAAAGTAAGCGAAGTTGATCTGAGGGAAACATATCTTCCTGCTTTCCGTACACTTGTTGTGGATGCAGGAGTATATTCAGTTATGGGAGCATATAACATGTTCAGGGATTATCCATGCTGTGCAAATCCGATATTATATGGAATCCTCCGGAATGAATGGGGATTTAAAGGATATATTGTATCCGACTGCTGGGCAATTTCCGACTTTTATAAATTCACAAACTTCGCAAAAGATGCTGCTGAAGCTGCTGCACAGGCTGTTAAAGCAGGAACCGACCTTGAATGCGGAGTGGATTATAAAAACCTTATGACGGCTGTTGAACGGGGATTGCTTACCGAAGCTGATATTAATGTGGCTGTTAAAAGGATTTTCACAGCAAGGTTTAAACTTGGTATGTTCGATCCCGATGAAATGGTTCCTTATGCACAGATACCATTCTTTGTAAATTGTTCAGATTATAATAATTCACTTTCACGAAAGGCAGCACAGAAATCAATTGTACTTCTGAAGAATGAGAATAATATTCTTCCTCTTTCAAAAAGGATATTAAAACAATTGCAGTAATCGGTCCGAATGCCGATAATTTTGAATCACTGATCGGTAATTATAACGGTATTCCAAAAGATCCTGTTACTGTTCTGAAAGGTATAATTAATAAAGTAAGTCCTGATACAAAAGTTCTTTATTGCAGAAGGAAGCGATCTGGCAGAAGGTATTCATAACCTGACTCTTATTCCGTCACGCTATCTTCAGACTCCTGATGGAAGACAGGGAGCTTTTGGAGAGTATTTCAACAACAGGGAGATGAAAGGAGAACCTGTTTTTACAAGAGTTGATGATCAGATCAATTTTTACTGGGAGCATTTTTCACCGAGGTATGATCTGCCCGATGATGATTTTGGAGTAAAATGGACAACATACCTGATTCCTCCGGAAACCGGAACATATGCTCTTGGCAGCTGGGGTTCATCAGGTTATGAAATACTTCTTGACGGTAAAAGAATAATTTCAGAACGGAATGAACATGATGCTTTTCATAAAGAAGTACCGTGTGAACTTGAGGCAGGGAAAAAATATAAAATTGAGGTGCTTTATAAAAACTATGCAGGTGATGCCGATATGAAGCTTCTATGGGCACGACCAGGACCGAACCAGGACTGAGCAGGCAGTAAAAGCTGCAAAAGAAGCTGATGCAGTTGTTCTTGTTCTTGGATTGTCACAGCGGCTCGAAGGAGAAGAGATGCGCATTAAAATTGATGGATTTCTTGGCGGTGACCGTACAAATCTTAATCTTCCTGCTGTTCAGGAAAAACTTCTCGAATGCTGTTACAGCAACCGGGAAACCTGTTATTGTTGTTCTGACGAATGGAGGTGCTTTGTCGGTTAACAAAGCACAGGAAAAAGCTGCTGCAATCATTCTTGCAGGATATGGAGGACAGCAGGGAGGCAATGCTGTGGCTGATGTTCTGTTCGGTGATTATAATCCTGCAGGACAGACTTCCTGTAACATATTATAAATCAATTGATCAGATTCCTGCTTTTGAAAACTATGATATGAAAGGAAAGACATACAGGTTTTTTACCCAGGAACCCTTGTATCCGTTTGGTTATGGACTAAGCTATACTACATTTACCTACAGCAATTTATTTTACCGGAAAAGGCGAATGCAGGAGAAAAAGTAACAGTAAAAGTAACGGTTACCAATACCGGAAAAGTTGCCGGTGATGAGGTTGTTCAGTTATACCTTACAGATGAAAAGGCATCAACCCCAAGACCGGTCCGTCAGCTTGAAGGATTTACAAGGATATGCCTTAAACCTGGTGAAAGCAAAGTTGTGGAGTTTAATCTTGAGCCACGCCAGTTCTCAATAATCAATAATAAGGATAAACGGGTAATTGAACCGGGTTACTTTACAATTTCTGTCGGAGGCAAACAACCCGGATTCAAAGGTTATCTCGATCCGCAGTTCACACAGGTCCTGACAGGACAGGATCAGGTTAACCGGGAAAGAAGTTCCGTTTGCGAACTAAATTTTCGCCCTGTATAACTCCCTTGAATCACCCTAAAGGGACTCTAATTAAACCCCCTTCAGTGGGAAGGGGGCTTTAATATTTCACAGAGTGTCCAAACGGGACCCAATGTGATTATTCAAATTATTTCCTGATAAACCTGTACACCTTCACTGAATGCGGAAGCATATCAACATACATTGATGATTCCTTCAGTACCAGGTCTTTATGTTCCCATAGATCTCGTACCCTGTAGTTTTCAAGTGTAAGTGGTGTAAAACCGCGTTGTCCGCCGGGTCTTTGTCCTCCCGGGGTCTGAGCTGCAGCGCCGGCAGGCATTCCCTGTGCGCCCTGTGCTCTTTGTCCACCCTGTGCTGCGTGCACCTGTGCTCCTTGCATTCCGCTCCCGGTGCTCCCGGTGCTCCGCCTGGTGCTCCTCCATTGGCCCGCCAAATCCGCGGCCGAATGATCTGATCTGTGCGAGTAGTGCAAAATCAACAAGAACTGATTTCTTCTCATCGCTTGTATTCAGAAGACATATTGCCTTTTCATTGTTCTTTAAGCTTTTGACCCAGATCTGATAATCGCCGTTATCCCGGTAAAGGGTTGCCTGCCTGCCAAGCGAATCCTGGTCGATTTCAATAATTTCTTTATTCATGAGAATTGATTTTGTTTCTGGGGTCATGTTCTGCAAGATCATTACCTGCCATCAGCGGTGATGCCAGCATGCACCAGAGTGAGAAATGAGTCTTATATTCTTCAGTTGTCATTCCTCCGTTTCCAACCTCCAGCATATCAGGATCGTTCCATTTGACCTGGACCTGCATATCTGGCCAGGTCTTTCTGCTTTCGGAAAATATCGATCATGCTATTCCAAGTATCACTTATATCACCGGTTGTCCGCCAAAGATGACCAACATCGCCTGCCCATTCCCATGGTTTGCTTGATCCCCATTCACATATGCTGAAAACAATTGGTCTTCCTGCAGTAAAAAGAGCATTTCTCATATTTGTATACGAAGATTTTGCATCCTGTGTTGTTGAACCGCACCAGTCATATTTCAGATAATCGACACCCTAGCGTGCATAAGTACGGGCATCCTGGTATTCATGTCCGAATCCGCCCGGACGCCTCTGGCATGTAACGGTTCCGGCACTCGAGTAAATGCCGAATTTAAGACCTTTTGAGTGGACATAATCGGCAACGTATTTCATTCCGTGAGGGAAACGGTCCTTATCAGGAACGATCTCTCCGTTTTCATCACGCGAAATCTGCCAGCAGTCGTCAATTACAATATACTCATAACCCGGCATCTTTCATTCCGCTGCTTACCATAGCGTCAGCCACCTGCATAATGAGTGTTTCGCTGACATCGCAATGATATTTGTTCCAGCTGTTCCACCCCATAGGAGGAGTTTTAGCAAGCTGATCAAATTTCTGGGCGGTCGCGCTCAGGAATAGAAAAACAGCCACAAGAAATAGTAAGTGTTTTTTCATAGGTTTTTAATTATTAGTTATACAAAATGATGATTTATAAAGAAACGATCCAGTCATTAGACATTACCGGGAACAAATTTATTTCATTTGTTTAATTACTTTTGCTAACAGTGATATTAATTTAAATGCAGGCAGAAAACAATCTTCTAAAGAAGCGCGTAAACCTCTTTGATGGGATTTCAATTGTAGCCGGAGCCATGATAGGCTCTGGAATATTTATTGTCAGTGCCGATATTGCAAGAACGGTTGGTTCGCCGGGCTGGCTCATGGTTGTGTGGCTGATCACGGGAATAATAACAGTTATTGGAGCCATAAGCTACGGTGAGCTTGCTTCGATGATGCCCCAGGTTGGCGGACAATATGTTTATCTGAAGGAAGCATATCACCCCTTAATAGGATTCCTTTTCGGATGGACAACATTTCTTGTTATTCAGTGCGGGTCAATAGCAGCTGTCGCAGTCGCATTTGCAAAATTCAGCGGAGTTTTATTCCCCTGGATATCCGAATCAAATATTCTGGTTCATTTGGGATCACTGAAGATAACAAGTACAATGGTGATTGCAATTGCAATGATCTCTTTTCTTACATGGCTTAATACAAGGGGAATAGTTACAGGCAAAACAGTTGTGAATATATTTTCATCGACGAAAATCCTGGCCCTGTTCGGCTTTATCCTAATAGGTTTTTTTGCCACCAGAGCTATAGGTTCATTCCAGATCAATAAGGAAGTATTCTGGGAAGCATCAAAGATCAGCCAGAACGGCCAGGTCAATTCCGTTGTCGGGATTTGCACTTGTCGCAGCAGTTGGCACCGCGCTCGTGGGCTCATTGTTTGCCTCTGATGCCTGGTATAATGTAACCTATATTTCAGGTGAAGTTATTAATCCTAAACGAAATGTGCCATTGAGTCTTATATTTGGAACCCTCATCGTTTCTGTCATTTATCTTTTTACAAATTACGTTTATATAAGGATACTCCCTCTTTCCGGATCACCTGATGGTACAGATGTTCTGACCAGAGGTATTCAGTTTGCTACTGACGACAGGGTAGCAACCTCCGCTATGTATGTTGTTTTCGGTGATTACGCAGCGATCATAATGGCCATCTTTATCATGATCAGCACATTCGGCTGTAACCATGGACTGATCCTTGCCGGACCAAGGGTTTACTATGCCATGGCACGGGATGGGCTTTTCTTTAAAAAAGTTGGAGAGATAAATAAAAAAGGTGTGCCCGGATTTGCCATTGTAGTGCAGGGAGTCTGGTCAATACTCCTGTGCTTGTCCGGTACATACAGCAACCTGCTTGATTATGTGATTTTTGCAGTGCTTATTTTCTTTGCTTTGACAATATCCGCAATATTTATTCTGAGGGCAAAGAGACCTGATATACCCAGACCATATAAAGCATTTGGATACCCGGTAATCCCAGCAATTTATATTCTGACCACCACATTTATTATGGTCATATTGTTGATCTATAAGCCTAATTACACTTTCCCCGGATTGATTATTGTTCTTTTGGGAATCCCGGTATTCTATATCTGGCGGAAATTCTCTAAAAATAATAATGGCAATGTATCTTCTGAAACCGAAGGTATTTAATGGTGGTTCTATCTTCGCTCTGTTGATATCTGTGATACTGAAAACTATATAATACTTCAGAGCCGCGACGACCTGCCCCCCTGAGGGAAGTCCCGATAAATATCGGGGGGAAGAAGTTTCTTAACGAGATAAGTATAATATGTTTCCGGAAGAATTTATAAAAAGGATTAGAACTCAGAAATATATTAATGCGGATGCACTTCTGCATGCACTGGAAGAACCTTCACCGGTAAGCATAAGGCTTAATCCTTCAAAATGGAATAAAAAACCACGTAACTCTGAACCTGTTCCCTGGTGCGAAAACGGATACTATCTCGACAAAAGACCTTCCTATACTCTCGACCCTCTTTTCAATTCGGGATGTTATTATCCCCAGGAAGCTTCCGGGATGTTCCTCGAGCAGGTTTACAGACAAAAGATTGGTAAGCATGAAAACATCCGAGTACTTGATCTATGCGCCGCCCCGGGGGGCAAAAGCACCCACCTCTCCTCGCTTATAGGAAAGGACGGACTGCTTGTTTCAAATGAAGTTATCAGGTCAAGAGCTTCAATCCTGACTGAAAACTTATCAAAGTGGGGAATTTCAAATAAAGTTGTTACCCAGAGCGATCCGTCATCTTTCAGAAAACTTACAGGGTATTTTGATATTGTTATTGTTGATGCTCCATGCTCAGGTGAAGGAATGTTCAGGGATGAGGTGGCAAGGAGGGAATGGTCGGAAAACAATTCCCAGCATTGCTCGGAAAGACAGAAAAGGATCCTGATGGATATTTGGCCGGCCCTGAAAGAAGACGGCATTCTTATTTACACCACCTGCACATTTAATCCGGATGAAAATGAGCATAACATTAAATGGCTCACCGGAAAGCAGAAAGCTGAAACTGAAAACCTTAATATTCAGAGTTTTAAAGACATTAAGGAGATCGAATACCAGGGAATAACGGGTTATGGATTTTATCCTGACCGGATAAGAGGTGAGGGATTGTTCCTTTCGGTTATTAGAAAGCTGGAAAGAACAGGCGGTGAGCCGGGGAAGTCTATGAAGAGCAAGTTTCAGAAGGCCGGCATGGAGGATCTTAAAACAGCGGGGAGATGGACAACTTTTTCTGAAGAATCTTTTACCAGAATGGGCGATGGAATCTGTAAATTACCTATACCTATTTCAGAATTTGGATACCTTGCCTCTAATCTCAGAATCGTTATGCCCGGAACGAATATCTTCTCTGTAAGAAATAAAGATTATCTTCCTTTGCACGAGCTGGCTCTTTCGGACGGATTGAAAAAAGAAGCTTTCCCTGTAATTGAACTTGACTATGAAAATGCCATTGCTTATTTAAGGCGTGAAAATATTACTCCTCAAGATGTGCCGGCGGGCTGGTTCATTACTGCCTATAGCGGGATACCTCTCGGCTTTGCAAAAAACATCGGCAGCAGGATGAACAACTATTACCCCGTTAACCGGAGGATCAGAATGAATAAGCTTTCACCAGGTTCGGCAGAAATCATTAAATGGTAGAAAATGACAGGGAAAACACGTGAGTTCCAGATATTCGCCAAACCAGTGGGAGCTAGGTGCAACCTAAGCTGTCGGTACTGTTATTATTTGCGAAATAAGAATCTTTATAAATCCGGCCGGCAACCTCTAATGGATATACAAGTCCTTGAAAAATATGTTATACAACATATTGAGGCATCAACCGATGATGTCATCTTTTTTTCATGGCATGGGGGCGAACCTTTACTTGCAGGAATCAGATTCTTTCAGGAATGTTGTGGACTTGCAAAAAAAATACGTTCCCTCAGGCAGGAAAATTTTAAATGGGATCCAGACCAACGGTACTCTGCTTGATGAAGAATGGTGCAGATTTCTCACAGAAGAGAATTTTATTGTCGGGATCAGCATTGACGGACCTGAACAGATGCATGACAAATACAGACTTTCGGCCGAAGGGAAACCATCATTCGGCAAAGCATTAAACGGACTTTAGATTGTTGCAGAAATACAAGATTGAAAATGAAATACTTTGTGTTGTAAATGCGGACAATGTTAAACATCCGCTGGAAACATACAGAGTTTTTTAAAGAGTTGGGGGTCAGATATATTACATTCCTACCACTTGTTGAACGGCTACCGGATTCTGAGACCGGTGTGAGTGCAATATCAGTTCCATCCCTGGCTTTCGGTAAATTCCTTTGCGAGATTTTTGATGAATGGATCAGTAAAGATATTGGCAATAGTAAAGGTCCAGGTCTTTGAGGAGGCAATAAGGCCGGCTTTCAACCAGGATCATACGCTGTGTATTTTTAAAGAGATATGCGGAGGGGTGCCGGTTGTTGAACATAATGGTGATTTTTATTCCTGTGATCATTTTGTTGACAACGAGCACTTCGTTGGAAACATAATGGCAGGTTCACTGTCGGATTTCCTCGACAGTGAACAGCAGCGGTCATTTCGGACTGGCAAAGAAAAACTCATTGCCCAGGTACTGCATTGAATGCAATGTCAGAACCATGTGCAACGGGGAGTGCCCAAAAAACCGCTTTTTAAAACACTCTGGAGGTGAAAATGGATTGAACTACCTTTGTGAAGGTTACAAACTAGTTTTTTAATCATTCTCTCCCTTTTATTGAGTCCATAACTGAAGTCTGGAAAAATCAGAGATAACTTTACTTTGGTATCCCCTAAAGCTCAGGACTACCAATATATTCATAAATAAAACCCCCTTCATCGGAAGGGGGCAAAGAAAATCATTAAAAATCCGGATTATTTACTTTAGCTTCTCTTTAAAGAACGCTATTGTCCGGCTCCAGGCCAGTTTTGCTGCCTGCTCGTTATAACGTTCGGGATTGGAGTCGTTATTAAAGGCATGTCCGGCTCCTTCATAAATAAAGATCTTATAATCCTTTTTGTATTTCTTCAATGCCTCTTCAAAAGCCGGAATTCCGGCATCGATTCTTTCATCGTTCCCGGCATAATGTGCCATAATTGGTGCTTTTATTTTTTCGACATCTTCCGGTGAGGGCTGCATACCATAATAAGGAACTGCTGCATCGAGGTCCGGAGAATTAACTGCTACCTGGTTTGTCATTCCACCACCCCAGCAAAAACCTGTGCATCCGACTTTACCGTTGGATAAAGGATTTGTCTTAAGGTATTTGACTGCAGCTACAAAATTCTTGATTGTTTGTTCGTTGTTCAGTTTTTTGAACATTTCGCCTACATTGCTGATATCATCAGGAGTACCTCCAACTGGTGAAAGAGCATCAGGGGCAAGGGAAAGAAATCCCTCCTTGGCCATTCTCTTTGTAACATCCTGAATATGAGGAACGAGTCCCCTGTTTTCGTGGATCACAATAACAGCTGGAAATTTTGCTGCCTTTTTTGGGTCTGGCAAGAAATGCCCTCATTTCTCCTGTCTCTGCAGGATACTTTATGAATTCGGTTACCAGGTCGGGTTCCTGGTCCGGGAGATCGGCTGCTTTGGTTTCGTTGTCTTCAAGCACAGGTAATAAGGCCATTGCGGCAGCACTGCTGCCGGTGATAATCGCCAGCTTCTTTATGAATTTCCGGCGGCTGTCGAGGCCTTTTTTGTAATTGCTGTAGAGATCATTTATTTCCTTGTTCATGATTGGAGGGTTTAAAATGATTATTAATCTTTTCAAGTTATTTAAAAATTCTGAAGGGCACAAAAAAAAATTGCCTTTTTAATTTTGTTCACGCAATGACCGGAAATATTGGTAAAAGTTACAGAATCTGTTATGCTTATTCGAACCGATGGAAAAAGAGTAAAGTTTGCTAACTTTCCCTGCTATTAAGTATTAAAAATGAAGCAGGATTTTGAAATTGCTCAGTAAGCAGGGATAAAGCCAATCCAGAAGATTGAAGAAACGCCTGGAATACCATTGGATGACCTTGAATTGTATGGTAAAACCACAACTTCCATAGGTCTTACCCGGGCTCTGAACCGTCTCGGCAAGAGAGCAACTGTAGTGTTGTGTGAACCATCCCTTGGTCCGGTATTTAGTCTCAGGGGCGGGGCTGCAGCAGGAGGTTTTTCACAGGTAATGCCAAAGGCCATATCACTGGCTTGTTCTGATGACAATTTTTTGGCTAATTTTATGTTGTTATAATCAATAAGTGATTAAGAGATTAAAAGAATGAAAAAGATTTTATTCCTTTTAGTTTTCGTGCTGTTCATTACTAACGGATTCGTGGTGAAAGCCCAGTCAAAATACTACAGGAAATCAGAACCAAGATTCGGGTATGGGATAAAGGCAGGGCTGAATATTTCGAGTCAGACAACACCAAGCAAAGATGCCAGCTATGATCTGAAGAACATTATTCGTTTCAACGTTGGCGGTTACTGCAATTATTTTATTAATAAAATCCTGGCAGTTCAACCTGAACTGCTTGTATCCGGGAAGGGAGTCCACTGGAAGGATTTTTATGATGAGATGAAAGATATTCTGACTTATGTCGACATCCCTGTATTTATCAGGTATCAGCCTGTAAAATTTATTAATTTTCATGCCGGGCCTCAGATTGGAATCAGAGTCAGAGCAATGCAAAAAGATCTGAAAACAGACATAAAGTCAAAGATCAATGAGTACTATAAGACATTTGATTTTGGCCTGGCGTGCGGTGTAGAAGCAAATCTGCCAAACCGTGTGAACCTGACGGTCAGATATGTATTCGGAATATCATCGGCGACAACAGATTTACTATATATTGATCCATGGCGCAATAACTTTTTACAGGTTTCAGCCGGTTACCGGTTTTCGGGCAGATGAAATGTAATGAGCCGGACTGGACTGCTGTCTGATAAGTTCTTATTTATAATATTTTAATCGGATACTTATGAAAAAACTGCCACTGTTTCTTCTGCTGACAGCTCTTGTATTCTCTTCATGTAAAAAATACAGCAAATATGAAGGAGTAGCCTTTACTGAAAAAGAACCCCGTGACTGGGAGAATCCCGAAATGTTCAATCAGAACAGGGAAGCTCCGCATGCAACAATGATAAGTTTTTCCGATGAACTTTCTGCTCTTGAAGCAGATAGATCAAATTCTCCAAATTATCTGTCGCTGGACGGGATGTGGAAATTTCATTTTGTTGATACTCCCGACAAAAGGCCATACTGGTTCTTCAAGGATGATTATGATACCCGCGACTGGAAGGATATTGAGGTCCCTTCCAACTGGCAGATGAAAGGTTATGATTTTCCGATTTATGTAAATATTACTTATCCGTTTGAAAAAAATCCTCCTTTTATTGATCATAAATGGAATCCGGTAGGCTCGTATAAGCGATTCTTTAAAGTACCGTCAGAATGGAAGAACAAAGAGATCTTTCTGCATTTCGGAGCCGTGAGTTCTGCATTTTATGTCTGGGTCAATGAACAGCTGGTTGGGTACAGCCAGGACAGCAAAGTACCCGCCGAATTCGATATTACCAAATACCTGAGAAAAGGGAAAAACTCACTTGCAGTTGAGGTTTACAGATGGTCGGATGGCAGTTACCTTGAAGACCAGGACTTTTTCAGGCTTAGCGGCATTCAGCGCACAGTTTTCCTGCATGCCCGACCGAAAACTTTTATAAGTGATTTTTTTGCAAAGGGTGATCTTGAGAATAACTATTCAGATGGCAACCTGAAACTTGATGTTTCACTGGCATCCTCAGAAAACAATTCTGATAATTTTGTAGTTGAGGCTTCACTATTTGATGACGGTCAGAAAATATACTCTGAATCACAAGATTCGTAAAGCTGACTGATAAAAAAGCTGCAGTCAAATTTGACAAAGCAGTTTCCCGGAGTAAAGAAATGGACAGCTGAAACCCCGAATCTTTATTCCCTCGTTCTGACCCTTGAAAGACAAATCAGGAAATACGCTTGAAAGCGTAAGCTCAAAAATAGGATTCCGGAAAGTTGAAATTATCAACTCACAGCTTCTTGTAAATGGAGTTGCAATCCAGCTAAAGGGGACAAATATGCACGAGCATAATGATGTTACAGGGCATGTTATTGATGAAGCAACCGATCCTGAAGGATATCAGGGTAATGAAGAGCAACAATATAAATGCCGTAAGAACCTCACATTATCCGCAGCAGGAGCTATGGTACGATATGTGCGATAAATATGGCCTATACCTTATCGATGAAGCTGATATTGAATCACATGGAATTGGTTATGATAAGGATGTAACTCTTGCTGACAAGCCTGAATGGGCTGCGGCTCACCTCGACAGGATGCAGCGAATGGTCGAAAGGGATAAAAATCATCCTTCCGTTATCATATGGTCACTCGGCAATGAAGCAGGTGACGGCCACAATTTCCTCAGCAATTATAAATGGACCAAACAAAGAGATGATACCCGTCCCGTCCAGTATGAAAGGGCAGAACAAAGTACAAACGCACCCGAAAGGCATACTGATATTTTTTGTCCGATGTATGCCAGAATATGAGGAAATTGAGAACGTATGCAAGGAATCCAAAAAACGACAGGCCTCTTGATCATGTGCGAATATGCTCATGCCATGGGAAATTCGACAGGAAACCTTCAGGATTACTGGGATGTGATTGAAAAATATCCGAAACTTCAGGGTGGCTTTATCTGGGATTGGGTCGACCAGGGAATTTTACAGACCGATGAGAATGGGGAGAAATACTGGGCTTATGGAGGCGATTTCGGTGAGGAAGGCGTTCCCAGTGATGGTAACTTCTGCATTAACGGACTTACCTGGCCTGACAGGACAGGCAAACCCGGACTTAAATGAAGTCAGGAAGGTCTATCAATATGTTGGTTTTGAGCCTGTAAACCTTGCCAAGGGATTGATTAGGATCAAAAACAAATATGATTTTACTAACCTTTCTGAATTCAGCTTTGACTGGGATATTGTTTCCGATGGTGTGGCAGTGAAATCAGGAAAATTCACATTTTACCGGTCTCAATCCAGGGAAAGATACTCTGATCAATCTTCCTGTTTCGGGAATTGAACCTGCTCCGGGAACGGAATATTTCCTGAATATAAGGGTATCCCGAAGCGATGAATGGAATTATGTTCCTGAAGATCATGTCTATGCAACTGCCCAGTTTAAATTACCTATTGAAGGTAAACCTGTTCCGGCTAAAAGAGATGAACTTGCTGTACTTCAGACCAATACTGTTGGTAAAAAGCTTGAAGTAAGCGGCAGTGATCTGAAAGTTGTTTTTGATCTCGAAAAAGGAAAGATGGAATCTTTTACTTATAAGGGAAATTCACTGATCAATAAAGGGACCGGAACCTGATTTCTGGAGACCGCCTACCGATAATGACTATGGGTACGATATGGATCAGAAGCTTGGAGTCTGGAAAAAAGCCGGTGAAAAAACAATGATCAAAAAAGCAAATATAAGCCAGCCTGAAATGGGGAAGGTGGTTGTTACTTTTGAATATGATATACCGGGCAATAAGGGAGAAAAGATTGCCGGATATGTATCCACCTATACAATTTTCAGTTCAGCAGATGTAATTATCAAGAACCAGTTCTCAAAAGTTTCCGACAAAGTTCCTGAAATTCCACGGATGGGCATGCAGATGCAGCTTCCTGAGGAATTGATGAACCTGAAATGGTTTGGCCGCGGACCTCACGAAAACTATGTTGACAGGAAGACATCAGCAGATGTAGGTCTGTATGAAAGCACTGTTGGTGATCAGTATGTTCCATATATCCGTCCGCAGGAAAATGGTTATAAAACTGATACCCGCTGGCTGACCCTTACCGATGAAAATGGAACAGGACTGCTTGTAAGCGGTAATCCGCTTTTCTGTTTTGCTGCCCTGAACAATATCCACGATGATTTTGAATCGCCGGGTAAACTATCACAATACCGGAAAGATGCAAAAAGCGCAAATACTCATACTAATAATGTTAAGCCGCGTGAATTTGTCAACCTGAATGTTGACCTCGGACAGATGGGAGTTGGAGGTGATGACTCCTGGGGAGCACATATCCATCCACAGTACAGGCTGCTTGGGAAAAAGTATGAATACTCCTTCAGAATTCGTCCAATTGCAAAGGAAGATGATATTCTGAAGCTGGCAAAAGAAAGGTTCTGAAAGTATTGACTTGAATGGGTTGAAAAGGTTCAAATCCAATCTCTTTCAACCCATTAAACCTTCCCCTTCAACTCCTTCAACCTTAAATCAGTATTTTAATTCGATTTTCAGCACCTCATTTTCCCCTGTCATAATATTCTTTACATCGTAGATAAGTGGGAGACGTGACTTTTTTGCTCAGAACAACTCTTGTCACAGAATTTGCTGCCAGGTAAATTGATTGAAGGTGCCTCGGGAATCCCATTTACTAAGATAAAAAGGCACATCCGACTTGTTTGTAACTTCAAAGATAGATGCTTTTCTCATTTTCACCATAAGGTTTTCCAACAGATATGCACAGGTAGAAAAAGGGTTTTGCATATTCCTCTTTTCCTGCTATCTTATCCCCGAAATATACAAGGGTCCGGCCTGCGAACAAAGCTTCTTTAAGTGCATCAGAAGTTCGTGTTTTTGCAAATACGAGGGTCATTGGCCTGTTTGGCCAGGCAGGTTTCGGATAATCTTCGCTTATAACACCATGATTATCGCTGTTCCCCATCACTGCAAGATTGTATTGTTTGCAGAATGTCAGGACCAGGGGGTAATATTCGTTGTCGTTAAAAAACTCAATTCCATGGATCCATCCCTTTTCAAGAAGGTTCTTGTGTATGGGGTAGAGTTTTGGGATCCCATCCGGTTCCTGCGATTTCCAGCCGGGGTGGTTCCATTGAAGAAATGCACCCTGCTTAATTGCAGCTTCGTATGCATCCATTACTGAATCAACAGCAAGCAGGTTTGCATCCTGAATAAACAGAGCATTGAAATGACCCGGAGGCATTTTTCGTGTTATTTCGGTTCCGTGGACAAGAATCAGATTCCGTTCATTTGCATATTTCTCACCGATTTTCCAGGCTGCATTAAAGTCGACAGGAATGATAATCCTTTTTTGGTGTGTATTCGAGGTGATCGGTAATTGCAATGGCATCCAGTCCGTCGCGGAGCGCTTCATCAATCCTGACTGTAGGCCAGACATTCCCATCGGAAAAGACAGTGTGCAGGTGAAAATCGCATTTAAGAGTTACGAAACCAGGAAGGTCAGGTAAATTAATGGTTTTCCGCTGGCCGGTAACATTAAAAGCAAATGCAATAATCAGTAAAACAGAGATAGTCAACTTTTTCATACGTATATTTTAATTTCATTTTCTTTAACCACCGTCCCGATTTCCATCGGGAACACGGAGCTTTTCACAGAGTTTCACAGTTTTACTCCGGGTTTTACTCCGTGCAACAGTGTCACTCCGTGGTGTATCTCCTATATTTCCTCATAAAAATAGGCGATTTTCAGATCAGCATCATCCCATGTATAAATTTTTTTGCCCCTGTGCAGGCTGTAGAAATTAAGCATGGCAAAATCGCCGGCACACATTGTAGCATGCACAAACAGAAGAAGTGAAAAGCTCCATTTCCATAATCCGGGAAGATAAAGGACAAGGATCAGCAGAATAATGCTTGTAACAACAAAAGGGATCAATGCTACAACCCTGAACTGACAAGGAGTTGCAACATGTTTGTGGGCTGAAACATAAAACATATACTGTTTCAGATCCATGCCTATTCTGATCTTTCTGGCGCCGGTAAGATAATATGGAATGACATGCATCAGCTCATGAAGTGGTATATACAGTATGGGAAAGACAATAAACCCAAGAAATGAGTGCATGAAGATATTTTTAAGCAGGAAGTATCCGCTAATATTAAACCGTACCACGATCGCAATTCCGAGAAAGAATATGCATGATGACCAGAAGAAAACCATCAGACCGGATCTTCTTCTTATATAATCAAGAACAAATGTTACAAGCTCATCATACGGTACCTTAAGTATCTGCCTGTATTTGCACTGATCCTCAAGATCTTCAACCTTCAGTGACATAAAAGAAGCTTTTCTCAAATTTAGCTTTTTGAGAAAGGCTTTACAAAGGAAATTTAAACCAAATTGCTTTTCAATATTCCTCTTTGTTATTTTGGGAAATTAAACCTGCTGACAAGTTCTTTAAACCTTGGTTCATTAAAGAGTGGTTTATATGACCGGATTTGCTGGTATAAATGGTGTAAAATCTCCGCCGAGCTTATATTCAACTTCAAGAGCATCAATAGCTTTATCTTTTTCACCAAGTGCTGAATAGATATCAGCAACACCAGAAGCACACCACCATGAATCCATGCATTTTTCAAGTTCTTTTACTATTTCCAGTGCTTTATCCTTCTCTCCGGCGCGTGCATAGGCGACACCCAGGCCATTCACGTAATCAGGACTTATTGCTATTCCTTTCTTGTGCGCCTCAATTGCTTCATAGTTCATTCCCATTTCAGCATATGATGATCCCATTACAAAATATGCCATAGTATAATTTGGATCGAGCTGGAGAGTTTTACGTGATTCATTTATCGCTTCTTCAAAACGACCTGCAAAATTATATAGCCAGGCCAGGTAACCCTGGTATATAGTTTCAGTCGGAGATATTTCAACTGCCTTTTTCATCTCTGTAAATGCATCATCGATCTTGAAGTCTCTTGAATAACGGGTACCAGGAATTAAAGAAGCACAATATAACCATCCTAAATGGCAGTGGGCAAAAGCATCGTTTGGATTCAATTCAATTGCATGTTTTAGATATTTCTCCCCTTTATCAAAATCCCAGCCTTTGTAGAGATTCCAATGGCCCAGAATTGCATATGCATCTGACAGTGTTGAATCAAGTTCAAGCGCCTTGAGTGCATAATCCCTTGCCCTGTTAGGAGCATCAACTCCGAATACCGGCTCCATGTCCTGATTCGCCGTAACCCCGGGCCAGTCCCAGATAAGGTAATGGATCTAAAGGATCAATTGCCATGGCTTCATTGTAGTACTTTAATCCCTTTTCAAATCCTTCAGAGGTCATAAGTTTCATATAATAATCTCCCAGTCTACAGGCTTTTAATAGATCTGTGTTATGTTTTGGAGTAAGAGCCAGGTTTTTTGATTCCTGAACTGTAAGCTTAACCTGGGCTGCTTCGACAATTTTGCTGATTATATCACGGTAAATCTCACTGATGCTGTTCCATTTGTAAATAAATATAGAACTCCAAATGTTTCTTTCTTCCGGAAAAGCTTCAATTAAGCGAACTTCTACCTGAAGATTATCTTCAGTTCCTTTCATTGTCGACTGGATTAAGTTATTTACGCTTAGCTTCTTAGCTATCTGCTGAACAGGTTCTTCACTATTCCTGAACTGTAATGTGGACTGATCCGGCCTGACGATCAGACTGCTGATACCATTAAGCTTACCACTGATATCACTTTGGATGGCATCAGCAATATACTGCAAGTTCAGAATTTCCTGTCAGATTTGATACAGGTAAAACAGCTATTGCTTTTTTAATTATATCAGTGGCTGCCAGTCCGGATTTTGTGTTTGTTAAATAATTTGGGAACAAAAATTAAAAGTGCTGCTAAAAGCAGGATACCGAGAATGCCCCATAAGAATAGTTTTAGAGGTTAGTTTCTTACCCTGAACAGTTTTTTCAGGAATTGATGAAGTCTGGACATCGGTATATCCGGGTGTCAGTACTTGTCTGATATGATTTTGTTGCCCGTTTTTTAGGATCAGGGTGGAGTCCATAAATTACATCCTTAACAGCATTTGCTACTTTATTGATCTGATCGCGGTAATAAGTTTTATTAAGATTCTTATCCGGATTATCAGCTGGTTTTAAAGGCCTGTTGACACCGGCACTTGAGTAGATAAATTCAATTGCACGGAGCCTGCAACCCATTTCATTTTCAATAAGTTCAGTGTCAGAAGCATCCAGATCATGGATCTTCACAGGGATGATCCTGCTGCAGACATTACCGCTTGCAAGCTTTATATCTCTTCCAATCGGATCGGAGCCGGCCATTTTATTAAATGCAACAAATTCGTTTTGCCAGGCAAAGCTTTTCGGATCGCAGTAGGTTTGCGAAATGACGGGGATAAAGATCACTGATTTGAGCTTTGTCTCAAGGCTCTTGTCGACATTATGGATCTCCAGCAATCCATCATGAGGATTTTCATCGAAATATATCGAGACATCCTCCTTAAAAGTTGCTTCAATTTCTCTTTTCAGATGATCGATAAATTCAGTAACCCAGCCGTCATACTTGTTGTCTTTCTGGCGGTAGCTTATGAAGATGTCATACTCATAACCAGGAATAATGCTTGCCATTGTAAATGAGGATTTTATAAAAGTTTTTCAAAGATCTGTTTTATTCTATATCAAAGTTAAACCTTAGTCAGGCCAAAAGCAAAAAATAATATACGCGTCTCGAAACAATTTCTAAATCCCCTCGACCTCCGGTTCTTTCTCCTTAAAAATCAGGTACCAGTTACCATTCTCAATCAGTGCCTCTTTGCCGATAACAAAGAACAACTCTTTAAGATATGATTGCTTCTCATTAATGTCCATCGGCAGATCATTCACTTCATTTATCTTCGATTCAGCCCTCTGGTAAATAACATGCATCAGTTCGTACTGATTCACCAGTGGCTCATAACCTTTCATCTGGATATAAGCTTTGATCAAAGCAAACACTCCTATTAATGTGCCAATAATTACCAGCACCCAGTTCAGGTAATTGTTTGTTTCATAGAATTCCCCAAAAATTACGATAGATCCCAGGAGAATGAATGCAGTTACAAAGGATATATTTGAAATCATGTGGTAAAAGCTTATTTGCTTTGTCATCTTCCTGATTGCTGATTCAAAGAAACCAGCCTGATTTTTTACCCAGTTTTCTGTCAGATCATTTATGGTTTCTGAAGATATTGATCCGTTATGGTAGGAAATACCGTAGACAGCTGAAAGAATATGCTTTACCCAGGTGAATTCCTTCCGGTGTATCCGTAAAATATAATCAGATACATTTTTATTTATTCCTGCGATATTCCAGTAAAACTGAATCCTTAAAGCTTCAGCCAGTGTCCTGTTATATAAATATTTTTTATGATTGCTGGTTGATCTTGAATAAAAATAAACAAGTGTGGCGCCGACAAGAATAATCATTGCGATGATTAAAATCCATCTCTCGAATATTATGTTGGAGTAAGCCTCAAGAGCAATGATTAAAAACAAACCCAGTAAGAAAAGGCAAATTGTAATGAAAATATCTCTTTTCCTGAAGTGCAATGACAATAAATCCATTATGGAATACCACTTTAAGATCAACTTCTGAGGCGTGCTGAGTTTTTCAGGAGTGTTAAACAGGTAAGACTGTGATTCTTCAAATTCAGATTGTTCAATATTAAATGAATCTGAATTGATCTCTTCTATTTTTTCGAGGGCATCTTTTAATACAGGATCTTTTAAAATATAATTTAGCGATAATGCTTCCTTATTACTGATACCCGGGGAAACCTGATATGGTGATTTTGCCCTTTTGCTGGGTAAAATAAAAACTGTCCCGTCATACTCAAATGTGCTTTCAGCCACAGTATCATCATCCCCCGTGATTTTGTGTTTTACAATATCAGCAGTTCCTCCCTTTTTGCCAGCTTCTCCATCCCATAAAGCAATCAATATTAATGAACTGTCTGCCACAAGCTTGCCAGTTTTCAAGTATTGCTGCGGCCTGTCAATTTCTTTGCTATCATCATACCCTACGCAAAAACTTCTTTTTGCCTGTTTCAGCAATTCATTAAACTCCTTATCTGACTCGTCATTAAAATCATTTTTATACTCTCCTGTTTCAAACGGCATCGGAACTATCAGTTCGAATCTTTCTTTAAAGTCTTCATTCTTTTCTTTAAGATCTAAGAAAATGTTGGCGACATATCTGTCTGCTCCTTCCGCAATTGATGAAAACAGATAAACGGGAGAATTTGGATATCTTCCTGCCAGATCTTTAAACAGGTTTTCAATTTGTAATTTTTGTTCTTGGGTGGTAATTACATCGAGATGACCTACAACACCAACAGTAATCGGTATCCTGTCTGAGTTTAACATGATTTTACCCAAAATTTTATCCTTTCCTGTTAAGGCAATCTTTGTTGCTGGTTTCTTGTTACTGGTTCATAAGGATTTAATTTGTCAATCAACCTGCAACTAGCAACTAGCGACCAGCAACAAGCAACTTAAGTTAATTATTGCATAAGTTAATTCCTGTACCAAATTTAAGAAGCGGTTTGACCAAAAGCAAAAATTTATTTGTGACTGACAAGAAAAGAGTTACAAAGAAAAAACTTCCCCACTACCCATCCCCTGGATTTAACCAAATCCATCCCCAACCCTTCCCTTAAGTATAACTACCCGTTATTCACATCTGTTGATGAGCCCTGACGGCATTTTTTAACTTAATATCAAAATTAGTAATTGTATATAAACCAGTGGGATCCCGAAGCGAAGCGAGGGATCCCTGCAAAAATATCCCATTCATATATAAATCTTAGAATAAATATTGTATTACAACCAAAAATATACTTTACACAATAAGTAATTTACCCATATCAATAAATGATTTAACCGTAATTGCACAGGAGTTTTAAAAAGGGAGATGTGTGTAATGACTAGTTATCCTTAATAGAGGAGATTTAGGGGTGAGTTCATGAATATTATAATAACAGAAAAGTGAAGCTATCACTTCACTTTCCCTTGAGTACACTAACCTGACAGTACACACCTTGAGCCTCTTTTCAAGGCGGGCTTTTAATGATTATCCTAATGCTTATTCTTCATCTCTTCTCACATTAACTGCAGGTTGTCAACTACCTTGATATTTACATTGAGGTTATCCTATAAAACGGCTCGTTATTTGATACCTTTGCAAAAAATCGGGATTAAGGTGAGAAGGCTATTAACTGCAATAATATTGTTGATTTTCCTGGCACCAGTTTTTGGCCAGACTGACACCCTTAATCATAAAACGGATACCCTTCCGGCCAACTATTACAGACTTCATACAACTGACAGGGATGGATTGAAATTACCCGAAATTGACATTAAGGAGGTAATTATTGTCGGTCGTCCGTCAAGATCAAGAAAATTCCCGTTCTGGAGATATGAACGAATGGTCTATAATCTAAAAAAGGTTTATCCATATGCATCAGTCGTCAGGGCAAAGCTTGACCAGATTAATAAGGAACTTGAAAAGATACCTGACGACAGGCAGAGGAAAAAATATCTCCGGCAGGAAGAAAAAGATATCTTCGGAGAATATGAAGATGATGTAAGGGATATGACTATTACACAAGGCAGATTGCTTATAAAGCTAATCGACAGGGAGACCCTTAACACCTCATATGACCTGATCCGCCAGTATCGCGGAACCTTTTCGGCTGCCTTCTGGCAAAGTATTGCCCGGATATTTGGGACAAACCTTAAAGAAGAATATGATCCTTATGGAAAGGATGCAATAATGGAAATAATCGTTCATGAAATAGAGTCCGGGAATTTATAAGCCCTCTTTAGACTTCTTAATGATGAAAAGAGTATTTATCGCAATAAAAACAGATGCCGGAGCAGAACTATTAAGAATGATTTCATCACTTAAAGCTTTACTGGCATCTGAAAAAATAAAATGGGTCGATACTTCAAATATTCATCTGACCCTGGCTTTTCTCGGAGATACAGAAGAAAAGATTATAAAAATCCTTGAGTCGATGCTTAAAGATAAATGTGCCGGGTTTCATGATTTTGAATTTGTGCTGACGGGGACGGGAGTCTTTAAGAACTACAGGGATCCAAAGGTAATCTGGGCAGGGATAAGGTCATCGGACAGGTTGTCAGAATTAAATAATACTATTGTTAATGGACTGAAAGAAAACAGAATTAATGTTGAAGAGAGAACTTTCAGGCCTCATCTTACCATTGGTCGGATACGATCAATAAAAGATACCGAAAACCTGAAAAATGTGCTTGAAAAATACAGTGGAACTGAATTCCAAACAGTGCATGTTAAGGAAGTAATCCTCTTCGAAAGTATCCTGATGCAAACGGGACCGCTGTATAAACAGCTGGGATCATATCATTTAAAATAAACTTGGTTCGAGGTACGGGATATAAGGAAGAACCTGTTTCCCCCGCACCTCGCACCTTGTAACTCATACCGGTTTATAAATGTCTGTTTTCTGATTCGTGTTTTTTTATTTTCTTTACCTGATACTTACTACCCTATTACTTAATGACGGACTCATTTGAGGCAAAAGGCAAAAGAAAGAAACTTGTTGAGGAACTAAGGCGGAAAGGAATAACCGACGAGGAAGTCCTGAGAGCTGTCAGTGCAGTTACCCGTCACGATTTCATGGATCCTGCTTTTCTTAACCACGCTTATATTGATAAAGCATTTCCGATTTCATCGGGACAAACCATTTCTCAGCCTTATACTGTGGCGGTACAGACCTCGCTGCTTAAGGTTAAGAAAAAGGATAAGATTCTGGAAATAGGGACCGGTTCGGGATATCAGACAGCAATTCTTGCCGAAATGGGAGCTAAAGTCTATACAATAGAACGTTACAGGGAGCTGTTTATCAAAGCGCAAAAGACATTATCGTCTCTGGGCTACTCCGCATATTTTTTCTATGGCGATGGATATGAAGGGAAGTCTCAATACGGGCCTTATGACGGCATCGTAATTACAGCTGCGACTCCTGAGGTTCCTGAGAAGCTTTTAAAACAGCTTAAGATCGGGGGAAGACTGGTTGCCCCGGTTGGATCCAGCATCTCCCAGGTAATGACCCTCGTTCAGCGGACTGCTGAAAATAAATATGATTATTCCGCCCATGGAAATTTTGTATTTGTACCCATGCTCAAAGGAACGGCCAACGAAAACTAATACGACATGGAAATTTACAGGCTTGTTTTCAATCCCATCGAGGTAAATACATATATACTTGCCGACCAGTCTGGCGATTGTGCAATTATTGATTGCGGTTGCTATGACCGGAATGAGTTTACTGAGCTTGCAGACCTGATCATTGAGAAGGGACTGAAGCCGGTTCTGTTGCTGAATACTCACTGTCATCTCGATCATGTTTTTGGAAACGGGCTCATTCTTGAGAAATACAAACTGGGTTCATTTTTTCATAAGGACGATGAGTCTAACAGGAAACATTCGGTCAACCATGCAATAATGTTTGGTTTGTCAATGGATACACCTCCCGGTCCGGCAGGCTATTTAACAGATGGACAGACAGTGCAGTTCGGGAATACTGTCCTTGTTGCGCTTCATGTTCCCGGACATTCACGGGGAAGCCTTGCTTTTTACTGTGAGAAGAGTAATGTTGTCTTTACGGGGGACGCTCTGTTTGCAGGAAGCATAGGCAGAACTGACCTTCCCGGGGGAGATTTTAAGACAATTATTTCAAGCATAAAGAACAAATTATTCACCCTTCCTGCAGACACTGACGTTTACCCTGGCCATGGCGAGAAGACCTCAATAAGAACCGAAATGGGATCCAATCCATATTTTATTCACATCTGATACTTCCGGTTTTTTAAATTCTTTCTTATTGCTAATTTCGCGAAGCTCTAAATTATTTTGCGTTGGATATATTAATAATTAAAACTCCATAAATGCATTCAGATCAATTTGCAAGTCGTCATATCGGGCCACGTGAAACTGAGGTGGCCCACATGCTTAAGATTGTTGGTGCAGATTCCCTCAATGATTTAATCGATAAAACTGTTCCGGGAAATATCAGGCTCGAAAAGCCACTCAGGCTTCCGGAAGCCATGACCGAATTTGAATATCTTAACCATATCAGGAAGATCGGTTCAAAGAACAAAATGTACCGGTCGTTTATCGGGCAGGGATATTACGGCGTAGACACGTTATCTGTTGTTATCAGGAATGTGCTTGAAAATCCTGCATGGTATACATCGTATACACCTTATCAGGCAGAAATATCACAGGGAAGGCTCGAAGCCCTTCTGAATTTTCAGACAATGATCATGGAGCTTACCGGGATGCAGATTGCAAATGCCTCCCTTCTTGATGAAGCGACTGCAGCTGCCGAAGCAATGATAATGATGTTCAACGCACGTTCAAGGGCTGCAGTTAAGGCAGAAGTGAAAAAGTTCTTTGTCGATGAAGACATTTTTCTTCAGACATTGGATGTGATCACAACACGTTCCGCGCCTCTTGGGATTGAGCTTGTCATCGGGAAATACGATACTGTGACCATTGATGAAACCTTTTTTGGTGCCTTTCTGCAGTATCCGGCTGCATCTGGTCAGGTTAGGGATTATAAGTAGCTTACCGATAAAGCTCACTCTGTAGGTTCCCTTGTTGGTGTTGCAGCCGATCTGATGAGCCTGGCTATACTCACCCCTCCGGGTGAATGGGGAGCAGATATCGTTGTGGGCTCAAACCAGAGATTCGGCCTGCCTATGAGTTTCGGAGGTCCTCATGCAGGATTCTTTGCCACGAGGGATGAACTGAAGAGAAGCATGCCCGGGCGTATAATCGGGGTTTCAGTTGATGCACAGGGCAATCCTGCTCTTAGAATGGCGCTTCAGACAAGGGAACAACATATTAAACGCGAAAGGGCCACATCGAATATCTGTACTGCACAGGCTCTGCTTGCAACTATGTCAGGAATGTATGCACAGTATCACGGACCTGAAGGGCTCAGAAATATTGCACATCATATTCAGCAATCAGCTTGTACAATCGACGGAGCTTTGAAGGACCTTGGATATAATCAACTTAATACTCAGTTCTTTGATACTCTTAAAGTTGCGCTCCCTGAAAGTATCCCTCAGGAAAAGATCAGATCCCTTGCTTTAAATGAAGAAATTAACTTCTTCTATCCCGATGACACCCATATAATGCTCAGCACGGATGAGATTACAACATTGAAGGAAATCAGCTCCATTATCGGAATTTTCGCAAAAGCTGCAGGAAAGGAACAGATCCCTGTAGATGCATTTTGTGGTTGTAAGGTTGTTGAAGACAAGTTCGTTAGGAAAACAGATTATCTTAAAGCCCAGGCATTCAATCTGTACCACAGTGAAACCGGGATGATGAGGTATATAAAAATGCTCGAAAGGAAGGATTTCTCCCTGACCCATTGCATGATATCCCTTGGCTCATGCACAATGAAGCTAAACCCGGCAACCTCGATGTTTGCAATGAGCTGGCCGGAATTCGGAAATATACATCCTTTTGTACCTGCCGAACAGGCACAAGGCTACTACCAGGTTATGGATGAACTCGGGGAATGCCTGAAGGAAATTACAGGCTTCCCTGCAATATCATTTCAACCGAATTCAGGGGCTGCCGGTGAATATGCCGGCCTGATGGTAATCAGGGAGTATCACAGAAGCAGGGGAGACGGACACAGGAATGTAGTTCTTATCCCATCATCGGCCCATGGAACGAATCCTGCAAGCGCTGTTATGGCAGGAAGTCAGGTGGTCGTTGTTGAATGTGACGATAAAGGGAACATTTGCGTCGAAGACCTTCAGAAAAAAGCTGAACAGTTCAGAAACAACCTGGCAGCGTTTATGATCACCTATCCTTCAACTCATGGAGTGTTCGAAGCTGCCGTTACCAGGATGTCAGAAATAATTCATGAAAATGGCGGTCTGGTTTACATGGACGGTGCGAATATGAATGCACAGGTCGGATTGACAAATCCGGGGCACATTGGTGCAGATGTTTGCCATCTTAACCTCCATAAGACATTCGCGATACCTCATGGTGGAGGCGGGCCCGGAGTCGGGCCAATTCTTGTCAGCGACAGACTGGCTGAATTTTTACCTTCACACCCAATTGTTAAAACAGGGGGAAGCCACGGAATTACTGCAGTTGCAGGAGCTCCATTCGGAAGCGGCCAGATACTTACAATTTCACATGCCTATATTATGATGATGGGAGCTGATGGACTGACAAGGGCAACCATTTTTGCAATTCTTAATGCCAACTATATTGCATCATCACTGAAAGGCTGGTATAATACTCTTTACACCGGAACCAGAGGCTTTGCAGCACATGAAATGATTCTTGACTGCCGCAATTTTAAAGCTGAAACCGGGATAACCGAGTCCGATATTGCAAAGAGATTGATGGACTATGGTTTCCACGCACCCACACTCTCATTTCCAGTCCACGGAACTTTAATGGTTGAACCTACTGAGTCTGAATCACTGCAGGAATTGGATAAGTTCGTTGAAGCGCTGAAATCGATATGGAATGAGATTCAGGAGATTAAAGAGGGAAAAGCAGATAAGGATGATAATGTACTTCATAACGCCCCGCATACTGTAAGAATCGTTTCAGCTAATGGTTGGAGTCATAAATATGACAGGCAGAAAGCTGCATTCCCTCTTAAATGGGTGGTTGAGAATAAATTCTGGCCTTCTGTCGGTCGAATAGATGATGGTTACGGTGACCGCAATCTAGTTTGCACATGCGGTACGATTGATGAATACAGGCTTGAAACATTGAAAACCTGATTTCTGGCATTCTCATGAACTTACCACATCACGCCAGCATAATGGAAGTAGAGATGGGGAAACAAAGTGGGTGAGTACATGTAGATCGCGATAATAAATTTTTTTCTCTAAAAATTAATTATCAATTTTATTCCCTGAACTTAAACCGGTTAATCCGACTTAGTAATGCGGAATCCTTTCTGGAATGACCTGACCGCTCTGATCGACGGCAAAAAGCTAAACTATCAGCCTGTTGGTTTTATTATCGATAGTCCCTGGATACCAGGATGGTACGGCATATCTAAGATCGATTATTATTCTTCGGATGAACAGTGGTTAAGATCAAACCTGAAAGTGGTCAACACCTTCCCGGATGTATGGTTTTTACCGGGTTTCTGGTCTGAGTATGGAATGTGTACAGAACCCTCTGCTTTCGGATCAAGGATGGTTTTTCTTGAGGATAGCCTGCCTCACGCAGAAAAGATCCTGGCTGACATCTCAGATGCCGACAGGCTTCCGCAACCAAATGTCAGGACTGACGGATTATTACCCTTCATGATCAACAGGCTTAAGGTATCTCAGAATGCCATAAAGGAAGCTGATCATAATATTAGATTTGCTGTTGCACGCGGGCCTCATAATATTGCAAGCTTCCTGATGGGGACGACCGAATTCATGATTGCTCTGGCACTCGATCCTGAGGGTTCCCACAGGCTGTTAAGAAAGATCACAGGTTTTATCTGCGACTGGCTTAGCTGGCAGAAAGAATGTTTCCCTACAATTGACGGAGTCCTGATACTCGACGATATAATCGGTTTTGTTGGAGAGACTGAGTTCAGTGAGTTTGTTGCTCCTTATTTTAAGAAGATATTCTCAAGTACAGGCGCCAGGGTCAGGTTCCTGCATAATGATGCTGATGGGTTGATCACTGCAAAAAATCTCAGTGAGATGGGAGTGAATATGTTCAATTTCTCTTATAATCATTCTCTTGGAGAGGTGCGCAGGATCACGGGCCCGGAGGTTATTCTTGTGGGCAATATTCCACCCAGGGATGTCATGGCGGCAGGAACTCCTGACCAGGTGAAAGCAGCCGTTAAGAAAGCATTCCTTGAAATTGATGATCCTAACAACATCATATGGTCGGCCGGAGGTGGAATGCCACCTGATGTAAAAAATGCTAACATCATCGCATTTATTGATGCTGTTAAGCATCAGCTTTAATGTAAAAACCCTGTGACTGCCAGCTGCGTTTTAAAAGACCTGAGGCTGAAACAAAATAAATACTATGAAAAAGTTCATCTTGATAGTTATTCCAGCGCTGATACTGATGTCCTGTGGTTCAGGAGGATCAAAAAAACAGTCAGGCAAAAAACTACTTGAGTCTATGGAAAGCAAATATGATGTTAATCTCATTACAGTTGATCCGGGCCATTTTCATGCCTCCCTGGTACAGAAAACCATGTATCCTCAGGTTTCCCCTGTGGTTCATGTTTATGCTCCCGAAGGTCCGGATGTATTACAGCATCTTGCCAGGATAGAATCATATAATTCCCGGACCGATAATCCGACATCGTGGAATGAGGAAGTATATAAAGGGAATGATTTTTTCGAAAAGATGATTGCCGAAAAAGCAGGAAATGTGGTTGTATTGTCCGGGAATAACAGAAAGAAAGCTGAGTACATCACAAAATCAATTGATGCCGGACTTAATGTTCTGGCCGATAAACCTATGATAATATCACCTGATGAATTTCCAAAGCTTGAACAGGCTTTCTCAACGGCAAAAGAAAAGGGTGTTTTGCTTTACGACATTATGACTGAACGGTATGAGGTCACGACCATATTGCAGAAAATGTTATCTCAGAACGAAGGGGTCTTTGGTAGCCTTTCAAAGGGAACGAAGGAAGAACCAGCCGTGACTAAGGAAAGTGTTCATCATTTTTCAAAAATTGTTTCAGGCTCTCCGCTTCAGCGTCCGGCATGGTTCTTTGATGTCGAACAGCAAGGTGAAGGCATTGTGGATGTTACAACCCATCTTGTAGACCTTGTACAGTGGGAATGTTTCCCGGAACAGATTCTGAGTCCTTCCGACGTAAACATCTTTTCTGCAAAAAGGTGGCCTACAATTATTTCGAAAGAAGAATTCAAGGGAGTAACGGGATTTGAAGATTTTCCTGATTATCTTCAGAAGGATGTTAAGGAGGGCAAGCTGAATGTATATTCAAACGGTGAGATAGTATACCAGATAAAAGGAGTATGGTCAAAAGTCTCTGTAACCTGGAATTATATGCCTCCCGAAGGAGGTGGTGATACCCATTATTCAGTAATGCATGGATCAACTTGTGATCTGGTAATAAAGCAGGGTGCAGATGAGAAATTCCTTTCGACTCTTTACATTGAAAATGTGAAGGGGCAGAAAATAAATGAGTTCTCGCAGAAGCTGACAGGTGTTCTGAAGACGTTACCCTACGACAGTCTGTCGATAGAACCGGTTGGCAGGAACACTTTGAAAATCAATATTCCGAAAAAATACAGAGTCACTCACGAAGAACATTTCGGACAGGTGACAGCAAGATTCCTTGAATATCTGAAAACTGGGAAACTTCCCGAATGGGAGGTGCCGGGGATGATCACGAAATACTATACAACTACAGGTGCGCTGAAAAAAGCTCTGGAGAAATAGATTAAAGGCCTTTGCATCGTTACGTCTTTACGCCTTTGCAGCGTTAAACATATCTTCAATAACAAGAGAGTATAGCTCTGAAATTTCAATTCCTGCTGCTTCAGCCTGTTTCGGGATGATGCTTTCAGCAGTCATTCCGGGGATTGTGTTGATTTCGATAAAATAAGGCTGATTGCCGGCTATAATGAAGTCGACCCTGACAATTCCCTTGCAACCCAGAAGATCGTAAATCCTTGAACTTAGGTCCTGTATTTCGTATGTTATTTTTACAGGCATTTCAGCGGGAGTGACCTCATTGGATTTCCCGGGGGTGTATTTGGCCTCGAAATCAAAGAATTCATTCTTGCTTATAATTTCCGTTACGGGAAGAATTATTGATTTGCCCTTTACCTTTACAACCCCACATGCGACTTCTCTTCCCTCTATGAAGGTTTCAATCATTACCTCATGACTTTCCTTAAAGGCTGCTTCAATCGCAACAGGCAGTTCTTCCTTTGTCCTGACTTTTGACACACCGAAGCTTGATCCGCTGTCGTTGGGTTTGACAAAGCACGGAAGTCCGATATTCTTTAAGATTGATGACAAATCAGTCATATCACCTTTCCTGATAAGGATGTTACCAGCCATTGGGATGGAATAATCCTTGAGATAAAGCTTACATGCCTGTTTGTTGAATGTCAGGGCAGAACAGAAAGCATTGCAGCTCGAGTAGGGGATTTTCATCATATCGAAATATCCCTGCAGGAGTCCGTTTTCACCCGGAGTGCCATGAATTGCAATAAATACGGCGTCAAACCGAATTCTATCGTCATCTTTGTCAAGAGTGAAATCGTTTTTGTCAATATTATGGTATCTGCCTTTTGGATCTTCCCAGTACCAGTTTGTTCCACGGACCATAATAATATAAATCTGATATCTTGATGAAAGTGCCTTTTCAACTTCCTTGGCGCTTTTTACTGAAATTTCATATTCTGAGGAGTCTCCCCCGGCAGCAATTGCGATTGTTCTCATTAACGGTTATTTATGAATCAAAAGTAGATATTTTAATAATGGTGTAGATTAAAAGCTATTTACAAATTTGAAAATCACTATACAAAAAACCGCAATGTGATATGGGAATAAATTTGTTTTCATCTCATAAATATTGATGGAACCGCTCCGCGGTTCAAAAAATGTCTGATGATTGACATTCCAAATATTGATGAAATCGCTCCGCGATACAAAAACCCATGTTGAATTCATTTGTTAGTATTTATAGTACCGCACCGCGGTTCTAAAAAGATCTCATGCTAAACATTCATTATATTGATAAAATCTCTCCACGATTTTGGGTAGTGGAAAGCACTTGTGGAATTGATTTAGGATTCAAAATTAGGGGAACCTCGGAGTGGTTGCATCAGTGCTAATAAAAATGAAATCTGGGCTTAATTGAACCTTGGAGAGGTACCATCAATACTGGTAATTATGCAACCAAGATGCATTGAACCCGGAGTGGGTTCAATAAAATAGCAAAAAGTGATGATTAATTATTGATTAAGGTCATCAAAAAATTCAAAAAGAAATTCGTCGTTAAATTCTATACCTTCATCTTTTAACATTCGCAAATATTCATTCTTAAAACCATTTCTTAAATGATGTTCCTCTTGATTTAAGATGTATTTATATATCACATCTAATTCTCTATATCCTACAGTAAAAGCACCAAACCCCTCCTGCCAGGTAAATTTCAAATACGATTTTTTCCTTTCATTTATGAATAATGAAGAACTCCGTTTGATATCGCGGATAAGATCTGAAATTGCAATTGTAGGAGGAAAACCGACCAGAATGTGAACATGATCTTTTGTTCCATTGATTGCAAGTGGATAACATTTTTTCTCAACAATTATTCCATAAATATATTTATGGATAAGTGTACGAATAGGATCAGTTAATAATGAAGCCCTGCCCTTTGGTGTAAAGACAATATGGGCATACAATTTTGAATAGGTATTTGGTTTCATAGCACAAGATTTTAATGATACAGCACTTTAAAGATATGCAATATTCATTGATGGAACCGCTCCGCGGTTCAAAAATATCTAATGATTTACATTCTAATATTGATGAAACCACTCCGTGGTTAAAAAACTTATGATCCGCCTTGTTAATATTGAGGGAACCGCTCCGCGGTTCAAAAAATATCTAATGATTTACATTCTAATATTGATGAAACCACTCCGTGGTTAAAAAAAAACTTATGATCCGCCTTGTTAATATTGAGGGAACCGCTCCGCCATTCAAAAAATATTTAATGATTTACATTCTAATATTGATGAAACCACTCCGTGGTTTAAAAAAAAACTTATGATCCGCCTTGTTAATATTGAGGGAACCGCTCCGCGGTTCTAAATAGCCAATAAATACCATATCTTATAAAACTCTATTTCTCAGATATTACTTAACTTTGATAAAATTTTAAAAATCACCAAAATGAAAAAAGGTTGTATAATATGGCTTATAATCGGAGCCGTACTAGCACTTGTTGTGCTTGGAATTATATCATGGGGTACAAAAGCTTATAATCAGATGGTTACCTTGCAAGAGGGCGTCACCAGTCAATGGGGCAACGTCGAAACCCAATACCAGCGACGGGCTGACCTTATTCCCAACTTTGTAAATACCGTTAAGGGAGCTGCAAACTTTGAACAGGAGACCCTGACAAAGGTAATCGAAGCAAGAGCGAAGGCGACACAGGTAACAATTGATCCGACGAAAATGACTGCCGAAAACCTGCAGCAGTTTCAGCAGGCACAGAGTAACCTGAGCTCGGCACTCAGCAGGCTTATGGTGGTGGTTGAACAATATCCTGAGCTTAAGGCAACTCAGAACTACAGGGATCTGCAGGTAGAACTTGAAGGCACTGAAAACAGAATTTCGACCGAGAGAAGGAAATTCAATGAAATAGCCCTCTCGTTAAATACTTACATCAAAAGATTCCCGCAGAACTTACTGTCAGGGATGTTCGGATTCTCAGCCAAGCCATATTTCGAATCGGTGGAAGGCGCTGAAAAGGCCCCAGAAGTGAAGTTTTAATCAGTTTCAGATCATGGAAGTTAAAGCTTCAACCTTTTTTACCAGGGAGCAGCAGGAGCAGATTCGAGATGCGATAAAAGAGGCGGAAAAAGAAACCTCCGGCGAAATAAGGGTTCATATTGAAACCAGCTTCAAAGGTAATGTTCTTGACCGGGCATCATGGATCTTTAACCGGATCGGTATGCATGCGACTGATGACCGCAACGGTGTCCTGTTTTACCTTGGGGTCAGGAACAAGGTATTTGCAATAATTGGTGATACTGGCATTAATTCAAGGGTTCCAAAGACATTCTGGGACAATATAAAAAAGGTTCTTCAGGAACGTTTCAAAGCTGGGAAATTCACTGAAGGACTTATAGAAGGGATTCATATTGCAGGGCACCAGCTTAAGGAACTTTTCCCAATCAGGAAGGATGACATAAATGAGCTTCCCGATGAAATATCATTTGATGACCCTGATAAAACAGCAGAATTATGAGCAGCAGAGTATTAAGATTTCTATTCCCGGCTTTTCTGCTGATTCTGCTTCTATCAGCAAGGCCCGTAGCGCAGGAATTCCCTGAAAGACCGGTTCCCCCCCGGCTGGTAAATGATTTTGCAGGAATGCTAACCCGCCAGGAGGCAGACATGCTGGAGCAAAAACTGGTAGCCTATAATGATTCAACATCAACACAGATTGCCATTGTCACAGTTACAGATCTGCAGGGATATGATAAAGGCGACTATGCACAGAGGCTGGCTGAAAAATGGGGCATAGGTCAGAAAGGACTTAATAACGGGATACTGATACTTGTCAAACCTAAAACATCAGAATCATCACGAGGAGATGTTTTTATTGCTACGGGTTATGGAATGGAAGGAGTTGTCCCGGATATAGTCGGCGCCCAGATAGTTGATAATGAGATATTACCCGCATTCAGGAACGGAAATTACTATCATGGACTTGACAAAGCAACGAGCACCCTGATGTCGCTTGCCAGCGGTGAGTTTCCACCGGATAAATATGGAAAATCAAAAGGTGGTGATCTTGGCGGTGTGGCGCCATTCATATTCTTTATTATTCTGATAATAGTAATAATGGCTATGCGCAGCAATGGAGGATCGAACCAGAGGCATATCAGCAAAAAGGGATTACCGCTCTGGATGTTGCTTGCAATGATGAATTCCGGAAGTAATTCTCATAAGGGAAGCTGGGGAGGATTCTCTGGGGGCGGTGGTTTCGGCGGTGGAGGCGGAGGAGGTTTCGGTGGATTCGGTGGCGGAAGCTTTGGCGGAGGAGGTGCCGGAGGTAGCTGGTAGAGATACATCAGGGCTGGATCTTACATATCTCTGCCTGCAATATAGCTTCTCCATTTTTCGATGACCTGCTGCATATCAACCGGGATTTCGGAATCAAATGACAATCTTTTGCCTGAAATCGGATGATTGAAGGACAATGATTTTGCATGCAGTGCCTGACGCGGCAATAGCTTAAAGCAGTTTTTCACAAACTGCTGATACTTCGAGAAAGTTGTTCCTTTAAGAATGCGGTCACCTCCGTATTCATCATCATTGAAAAGGGGATGTTTTATATAGCTGAAATGAACTCTTATCTGATGCGTCCGGCCAGTCTCAAGCTTGCATTCAACCATGGAGATGTAACCCAGGTCTTCAATAACCTGGTAATGGGTTATTGCAGATTTCCCCTGATTCCCATCAGGAAAGACCTGCATTACTTTCCTGTCGCGGATGCTTCTGCCGACATTTCCCGTTATGGTTCCCTCAGCCGGTACAGGAGTACCCCAGATAAGAGCGATATATTTTCTGTCGGTGGTACGGTCATAAAACTGTTTTGAAAGCCGATTAAGGGAGAGCTCATTTTTTGCAATTACCAGTATACCTGAGGTGTCCTTATCGATCCTATGGACCAGCCCCGGACGGAGCTCTCCTGTCTGAAATAAAGGCAGATCCTTAAAATGCCACATGAGAGCATTCACAAGGGTACCGGTGTAATTCCCGTACGCAGGATGAACTACTATACCTGCTTCTTTATTTACAACAATCACATCGTCATCTTCGTAAACTATGTTTATCGGAATGTTCTGCGGAATTAATTCGATTTCCCTTGGAGGTGTTGGAAGAACGACCTGGACTATATCGCCAGGCTTAACCTTGTAGTTTGGCTTAACCTGGGAATTGTTAACCAGTATATTCCCGGCGTTGGCAGCATTTTGTATCCGTGTACGGGAAGTGTTCTCGATCCTGACGCTGAGAAATTTATCGATGCGCAATGCTGACTGACCCGCATCGGCCGTGAATTTGTAATGTTCGTAAAGTTCCTGCTGGTCAATAAGTTCATCTTCTGCCATAACAGGTTATCTTGATTTGACCAGTTTTGTAAAGCCAATCCTTTTATTTCCTGATATCGCAATAACCGTATAGACACCGGGCTTTAAAGTGGAGATATTAATGCGCTCATTGTAAGGCACTCTCATTGCTTCTCTGCCGAAAAGATCTATGATTGATATGAATGCTGAGCGCGATAACAGGAGATCATCATATTCGAGATTGATATACCCAGAAGCAGGATTAGGCCAGAGCCTGAAAGATTTTTTATCAATTGCTTCTGAATCGTCTGATGAGGTGGTTTTAAGTTTATGTCCGACAACCGGCCTGATCATAATGCTTCCATTAAACTGCGATTGGATCCAGCTTCCGTTCAGCCAGTAAAATTGTCTGCCTTTGTTAGGGGTGTTGATGTCGTAACCTGCATTAAGGAATGTTTCGGAGTGCTGCTTCCATCCCACATAGAACACATCATTTACAACCACTCCTTCAGGCAGCATATAAGTAAAGAATCCATTGATACCATCACCCGGCTCTACTATCAGGTTATCAACAGAATAAATCATATTTCCGGGCAGGTCGTTGTTATCGTCCCAGATCGCCAGGTCGAAAGCTCTCTGATTGCTGTTCAGGTAACTTGTGTTGAAGCATATACTTACAGCCCTGATCGTATCCTGTATAAACGATTTAAACCTGTATGCCACCATTGCATTTCTTGAGCCCTGGCCGTTTATACCATATCCTCCTTCGGAAGATCCGTCATCAAATGCAAAATAATTGCTGAACACCTGGTTATAGAAAAGAGTGTCATTCCCCTTGGGATCAAAATCATCTGTTTTCAGGTAGCTGGTGATTTTAAAAAGGGCCGAGTCGTTATTTGCTGAGTTGAAAGTATAAATGAGGTTTGCACTATAATCTACGTTTGTAAGAGGGTCGATATTTGCAGCACCGGCGGAAAATGAATAAGAAACAGTATTAGTGTATATGTCCCGTATCTCGAAATTCCGGGTCACATTTCTCACTATAAGATCGTTATTGCGATAATGAATCGGAATGGAAGCTCCCATCTCCTGAAGATAAACTTGCCTGAATTGCTTCCAGGGCATAGCTTCATGTGTTTTCAAAAGCGATCTCACCGGAGTCCGGAATGCAACATCTCTGAATGTAGTGTCTGCAGAATTTCTGTTTCTGTTAAGATACACATAGTCAATATTCCATTGATCACAATTCCCGACAATTGACGGATCATTGCTTTTTGCCAGGCTTGCCCAATTGACAAACCGAAACTTAAATCCCTTCAATAAATACCGGGGATTATCTATTCTGATAATGACAGGTTTGAACCTTTTGAATAACGTTTCAGAGGCTTTCCAGACAGAATACCACTTTGCTTCTGAAGGAGCATAGAATTGCAATGCAAGACTGTCATTTGGCTCAGGAGGATCACCCAGCCCTCCGGGCTGATAAACGAAGCTCAGATAGATATTGTCAGCTGGTGTATAAACCAGGTTCATTGGGAGGGAAGTCAGGTGATCGGCTTCAAATCCTTCGGAATTGGCTGTTTCATATAATTTACCGGAATTATCAATAGCATCGAATGTCGCAATTCCGGTAGTGATCTGATTATCAGAATATGTATTATTTATGAAGACAAAATTATCACTCCATTTATTCATGTCAGGAATATAGGAATGGCCTGAAAAGTCATCAAAAAAAGGAAGGTTGATTGTATCGGCTGCTAATCCTTTAAGGTCGACCTTTTTTAAAGATTTGGTCTGAACATAAGGATTAGTCTGAAGTCCGGTAATTACTTCCTGTGCGGTAGACATTACCGGACAAAAGAAGGAAAACAGCGTGACATATATTATTAACTTTCTGAACATCAGTTTAATCAGACTGTTCTTAAATTACGCCGGGTATCGTATCGGTAACAGCCCTTGTTGAGTCTGAAGGAATCCTGGCAGAATCAACGGTGAGCCAAAGATATATTGATGAACCGAGCTGCAGCGTTGCATCAGGATTGTAATCCGGATTCTGTTTATAAACAAAGGCTTTAAGAGAGTCCTGACCCGTTGTGATTGTATTGTCATAAATTGATGTAACCAGAGTAAGCGATGCACCGAGTATCCTGTTTTTTGCATCCTGAATGTTCATTCCCACCAGATCGGGAACCGAAGTCCTCTGATTGCTCAAGCCCTTGCCAAGTATAAGGTCAATTACAGATCCCTTCTGCAGTGAATCGCCACCCTGAATTTCTCTGCCGTTATACAATTGTTTAATAACCACATCTATTGAGATATCAGGTACATATCTTGGTGTCCCCATTTCCAGCCCGGCGCTTTCAATGAGGGCAATTGCCTGACGCTTTGGAAGGTCTACAAGATTTGGCATGGCAACCATTTCTGGGTTGAATGCATTGATGGTCAGCATTATATTCCTCCATTTTTTGGCCCTGAAGCCTGCTTTGGGACTCTGCTCAGCGATACAGCCGCGGGGCACATCAGAGGTATAAACTGAATCAATTACCTGGTACAAAACTTTGTTCTTTTTTGCAAGTTTACGAGTCTGTTCCATTGTAAGTCCGATAAAGCCGGGAACTGCTCTGCTTTGTCCGTGCCTGGTATAGAAATTCAGCCAGATGAGGGTCATCATTATTATCCCTACGGCAATAACGGCAGCAAGTGCAAGATTTTTTAGGAATGTTTTACTCAGGATAAAATTTTTGAGGCTCATACCGGCTTTTAAGACTTAAAATTATAACGCAAATGTATTGATAAAATTATAAAGGGAATCACGTTCGACAGGCTTAAATCCAGCCTCATGGATCAGCCTGCAAATTTCATCTGTAGTTAACTCCGGATTCTTTTCCTCTGACCCCGCCATAGAATATATCTTTGTCGTATCATCAATGGTACCATCAAGGTCATCGGCACCGAATAAAAGGCTCATCCGTGCAAGTTCTCTTCCGGCCATTGGCCAGTAGGCTTTCAGATGAGGAATATTGTCAAGAAAGATCCTTGCAACTGCATAGTTCCGGAGATCTTCCATAATGCTGACCTCTCCGATATGCGACATAGAGTTGTTGGCTTTCTTGTATTTAAGCGGAATAAAGGCATTAAAGCCCCTGGTCCTGTCCTGGAGATTGCGCAGCTTTTCCATGTGGCTGATCCTGTGTGCATAGTTTTCAATATGACCGTATAGCATTGTAGCATTCGAAGTTATGCCAAGAAGATGTGCAGTTTCATGGATACTGAGCCATCTCCCAGAGGATGTCTTTTCAGGGCATGTCTTTTTTCGTATCTCCTCATCAAAGATTTCAGCGCCACCGCCAGGGATGGAGTTGAGTCCTGAATCCCTAAGTTTTTCCAATCCTTCTCTGATGGTTAGGCCTGATTTTGTTATCATATAATCGAGCTCAATAGCAGAAAATGCCTTGATATGTATATCGGGACGGTGATACCTGATCTTTTGAATAAGCTGTCCATAATATTCAATATCGTGCGAGGGATGAACGCCTCCTACAATATGAACCTCAGTAACTTTCTTATTATCAAAACGTTTTACAATTTCAAGCATCTCTTCATGAGTGAAATCCCAGCTTTCAGGATCCCCTGCAGGCTTATGATAAGAACAGAAGCGGCAGTTGTAAATACAGATATTTGTGGGCTCAATATGGAAGTTCCGGTTAAAAAAAGCATAATCGCCATTATGCCTCCTTCGTACAATGCCCGATAGCAGCCCCAGCAACGATAGGTCAGCCCTAATATAAAGCATAAGACCTTCTTCCGGTGAAAGACGTTTACCAGCCGTTACCTTTTCTGCTATTGCTTTCAGCCGGGGATCAGTAATATGATCTGTCAGATTTGCCATATCATTTTTTACGAACTCCAAAATTAACAAAAAAAGAGGGCCATTAAAAAGCCCTCTTTACATAGGATACCAACACTTATGATTATTTCAATTTGAGTTCGGTAGATACAGTCAGCTTCTTTCTCCCTTTTGCTCTGCGTGAAGCAAGAACCCTTCTTCCATTGGGTGTGGACATTCTTTCCCTGAAACCATGTTTATTTGTTCTTTTTTTCCTGGATGGCTGATATGTCCTTTTCATATTCTATGACTTTTAGTTAGCTGTGCAGTTTTATTTTGAGATCGCAAAGATAGGTTTTTTTTAAATAAATGCAACCTGAGCATTCATTTTTTCATTAAAATCAAAAAGGCAACCAGAGAATTTTTTTTGTTTCAAAAAAGGTCTCCTGGAAGAAGTCTTTAATGTTCCTTATAACCAGTTTGTCTTTATACTTTGCTGTTTCTTCGCTTATGTCACCTCCCTTGAAACAGATTATCCCGTTATCCGAACCGGCTTTCTTTGTTCTTTCAACATTCTTTTCCGTGAGTCGCACGAATGCCGGGAAATCCATTACTGCCCTGCTTACAACAAAATCAAACCTGTCTTTTTCTTCTTCCATTCTTTTACGAATGGCAATCACATTATTAAGTCCTGATTCCCTGGCGACAGATGATACCACACGGATCTTTTTCTCAACTGAATCGAGAAGTGAAAATTCAGAATCCGGGAACATGATTGCCAGGGGTATTCCCGGGAAACCACCTCCGGTACCAGCATCAAGGATCCTTGAACCTGCCGGGAATAGAATAAGCTTCGCAACAGACAATGAATGGAGGACATGATGGATATAGAAGTTATCAATGTCTTTCCTTGAGATCACATTTATTTTGCTGTTCCAGTCTTCATAGATCTTTTTAAGCCTGGAAAACTGGACAATCTGATAATCTGTAAGATCGGGGAAATATCTGATGATATTTTCAATCATCACCGGTTGCCGGTTTTAATAAATATGTTGTACAGCAGCGATTTTGCCCTGTAAAGCTGTGCCTTGACCGTTCCTATCGGCAGATCAAGTTCTTTTCCAATCTCCTCATAGGAATATTCCTTATAATACCTTAATTCGATAAGTCTCCTGTAACGCGGTTTCAGCTGGTTGACAATCCCGCGGAGAACTGCAATTTTCTGATCATTGATAAGTGTTTCCTCAGGATCGGGCAGGTCAGACTGGATGTTTACTGTCAGGCTGTCAAGGTCATCCTGAAGCTGATCGATCGGGGCAGGGGAGGATTGTTTCTTCCTAATAAAATCAATACAATTGTTGGTAGCAATTTTAAAAAGCCATGTGCTGAATGCAAAATCCGGAGTAAATGAGTCAAGGTTGCGAAAAGCTTTACCGAATGCTTCAATAGTAAGATCTTCAGCATCGTACGTATTACTTACCATTTTAAGAAGGAGGTAGTAAATAGAATCCCTGTAACGGTTCAAAAGGCTGGCAAAGGCCTTTTCATTCCCGTTCCTTGCAAGTTCCACAAGGACCAGGTCATTTTTAGCCTTTTCCGATAATCCGTTGCTTACTTCCATTGGTATTTGCCGGGATCCTGCCGGCGACTGCTGATATAGATTACAGAATTAATAAACGGCGAAATAAAATCGAAAAGCAACCATAGTAACATTCCTCTTTCATTTAGCTTGCCACCAACCATCCGGAAAACAATAATCTGTATCAGGAGCCTTACAACAAAAATCATTAGTACAACAGGCCAAAGGAAAAGTTTGGACAGAAGAATAATAAGTGAGACGTAAAACAGGATCCGTGCTGCAGGTTCGCCGGCAAGAAGAATTTTATCCCTGAGCTTATAATGATTGGCAGTAGTCAGATGCCTTTTTTTCTGTTTGAAAAACATCCTGGCGCTTTTTGCCGGAACTGATCGGGTATGTGATTCCTTCCTGAATTCAAGCGCGGTATTTGCCCTGGACGCATTTGAGTTTACGAACAGATCGTCATCTCCGGATGGAAGGTGGCTGTAATTGCCAAATCCTTTATTCCTGAAAAAGACCGACCTCCTGTAAGCGAGATTGCGTCCCGACTCCCATATATGGGATGCCGCGGATGGCCATCCCGAGGTACTGCATCGCAATTACTCATGCTGTCGTATCTGATATAATTGTTCAGCATTCCTTTCCCTGTGAAATATCCTCCGTAACCAAGAACAAAATCAGTTTTGTCGTCAAAGTGCGACACCATGGCTTCAATCCATTTATTGCTTTCGGGACAACAGTCCGCATCGGTAAAAAGAAGTATCTCATGCTGTGCGGCTTTTATTCCGATAAACTGGGCAAATTTCTTGCTGTGCGTGAATTTTGGATCTTTAGAGATATTGGAAACCTTAAGATTCGGATATTTCTTTCAGATATTCTCCCAGAACACTGAAGGAATCATCGTCCGGAACAATCGTTTACAACCACAACTTCAAATTCCGGATATTCCTGTTCCAGCACTTTGGGAAGGAAATTTCTTAAGTTTTCTTCTTCATTTCTCGCACAGATGATCACAGAGACAGGAACCTTCAAAGTGTGACAAATCAGGAGTCTTCAAATAATCCCGGAGCCAGATAGTAGTACAGATAATAAAAAATCTGCACTAAAGCAGTGAGAATCAAAAGAATAAAGATAATCAGCAGAAACGGATTTTCACTCAGTACCATCTGACTTCCAAATATGGCAGCAATATTACTAAGATAATCTGAATGCGAAAAGAGAGTTTCCAATTATCGTTTATCTTAAAACGCAAAACAAACCATAAAAATTATTGACATATTTTTTCACGGGTGAACGAATGAATTACCTTTGTGCACCGGAAAGAGATTGATTATGTTTGCAGTTCAGAGCAGGGATAAGGAAACCAGGGCAAGGACAGGTATGCTGAAGACTGCCCATGGAGACATTCCTACTCCGATTTTTATGCCGGTCGGCACTGCCGGTACTGTAAAAGGAATTCTGCAGAAGGATCTTGAAGATGACATAGATGCAAAAATTATCCTCGGCAACACCTATCACTTATACCTGCGTCCCGGTACCGAAATCCTGAAAGCTGCCGGCGGATTACACAGGTTCATGAACTGGAACAGACCTATCCTCACTGACAGTGGAGGATACCAGGTTTTTTCACTTACAGAAAACCGAAAGCTGACTTCCGAAGGAGCTATTTTCAAATCGCATATAGACGGCTCGAAGCATACTTTCACTCCTGAAAATACGATTGATATTCAGCGCATAATTGGTGCAGATATAATGATGGTTCTGGACGAGTGCACTCCATTCCCATGCGATTACCGATATGCAAAAAAATCGATGGGACTTACTCATCAATGGCTTGACCGTGCAGTGACCAGGTTTAAAGAAACCAGTCCGGTATGGGATTACGAACAGTTTCTTTTCCCGATTGTGCAGGGCAGTACCTTTGATGATCTCAGGAAAATTTCTGCCGAAAAGGCAGCTTCAGCGAGCATGGCCGGAAATGCAATCGGAGGACTGTCAGTCGGTGAACCGGCAGAAGAGATGTACCGTATTATTGATATAGTAAATGATATACTGCCTGAGGATAAGCCACGTTATCTTATGGGAGTGGGGACGCCGGTCAATATCCTGGAAGCCATTGAAAGGGGTATTGATATGTTCGATTGTGTGATGCCAACAAGGAACGGACGGAACGGAATGCTTTTTACAAGTCAGGGCGTGATCAACATAAAGAATAAAAAATGGACAGATGATTTCGACCCGATCGATCCGGAGGGTCCGTCTGCAGTAAGTCTTTATTATTCAAAGGCATATCTCAGGCACCTTGTTATTTCGGGAGAGATCCTTGGGGCCCAGATAGCCAGCATACACAACCTTTCATATTACATGAGGCTGGTTGCCGAAGCAAGGAAGAAAATTGAAGAAGGCACATTTAAGAAATGGAAAGACCAGATGATAAAAAGACTTTCGGAAAGAATTTAGCTCTTGCGAAAGCTAAAGATCATCGACCAGTATATCATCAGAAAGTTTCTGGGTACATTCTTCTTTTGCCTGCTACTGATAATTACAATTGCAGTTGTTTTCGATTTTGCCGAGAAGGTCGATAATTTCATGGAAAAGGATGCCCCGGTCAGGGCAATAATATTTGACTATTATCTTAATTTCATACCATATTTTGCAACTCTTTTTTCTCCTCTGTTTGTTTTCATCTCAGTAATCTTCTTTACTTCCAAGATGGCCGCAAATACTGAGATCATTGCCATTCTGAACAGCGGAATGAGTTTCAGGCGTATGATGCTTCCATACTTCCTTTCATCCCTCTTGTATTGCGATCATCACATTCCTTCTGACCAACTTTGTTATACCTCAGGCTAACCTGAAACGCATGGATTTTGAAGATAAATACTACAGATCATCGACCAGAAGAGTCCCTGTTATGGATATTCACCGACAGGTATTTCCGAATGTCCTGGTCTATATGGAATCCTTTAATCCCATAAGCCAGTCGGGGAGGAATTTTACGATTGAAAAGTTCAACGATTCGGGAAAGCTCGAGTCGAAACTGTCGGGCAATATGGTTAAATATGATACTGCAACCAGCAAATGGACAGTAGTAAATTATTATATACGCAAAATCGGCGATGATGAGGATATAATAAAGAGCGGTGATCGCATCGATACAACACTCACAATAAAGCCTGAGGATCTGGCAAGAAGTCCGGGCATTGTTGGGACCATGACGTTTAATGATCTTAACGATTATATAGGTCAGCTCAGACTTCAGGGTTCCGATGAGCTTAAACTGTTCCTGATCGAGAAACACCGCCGCTTTGCAAATCCCTTTGCGGTTTTTATTCTCACCCTGATCGGGGTTTCACTTTCCTCAAAGAAGGTCAGGGGAGGGATTGGAATGAATATCGGAATAGGATTAGGCCTGAGTTTTTCATATATACTTTTCCTGCAGTTCGCCTCCCAATTCTCCCTTAAGGGAAACCTTGAGCCTATGCTGGCAATGTGGATCCCCAATATCCTTTATACTGTTATAGCACTTGTTTTGTACAGACTTGCGCCTAAATAATGTCTATCATTATAATCGTAACTCAAAAACATTAAATTGCACTTTCTTATTTTTGAGCTGATAAACTGATATTCTAAGAAATAAACTGATTAATATGCCGGTAAATAAAAAGATTCGGGAACTGCAGGAGAAACGCAAAAAGATATTGCTGGGAGGAGGGGAACAGGCTATTGAAAAACAGAAAGCCCTGGGAAAACGTACAGCACGTGAACGTATTATGGCACTTCTCGATCCAAACTCCTTTATTGAATATGACCTGTTCGTTGAGCACGATGCACGCGATTTCGACATGGACAAAAAATCACTTCCAAGCGACGGAGTGATTATCGGATCAGGTACGATTTACGGAGCTCCCGTTGCAATCTTTGCCCAGGATTTCACTGTTGCCGGAGGGTCGCTGGGGCTTATGCACTCACGGAAAATTACAAAAATCATGGACCATGCCCTTAAGATGATGATTCCTCTTATAGGCATAAACGATTCCGGCGGTGCAAGGATCCAGGAGGGTGTGAACTCACTTGCAGGTTACGGAGAAATTTTTTTCAGGAACACAATCTCCAGCGGTGTTATTCCCCAGATCTCTGTAATTCTTGGTCCATGTGCAGGAGGGGCAGTCTATTCCCCCGCGCTTACTGATTTTGTATTTGTTGTCGACAACATTTCGAAGATGTTCATCACAGGTCCGGAAGTCATAAAGACTGTCCTTGGCGAGGAAATCTCAATGGAGGACCTGGGAGGAGCAAAGGTGCACAGCGAGATTACCGGCAATGCGCATTTCTTTGCCCGGAGTGAGGAAGAATGCTTTGAACAGATAAAAAAGCTAATAACTTTCATCCCATGGAATAACACAAAAAAAGCAAAAGCCTTTGAACCGGGAGAACCGGATAATAAGTACGACCTTGAAAAGATCGTTCCTGCCGATCCCACGCTTCCCTATGATGTTAAGGATGTTATCAGGGCTATTGTCGATAAATCCGATTTCTTTGAAATAATGGAACTCTATGCCAAAAACATGGTGATCGGATTCGGAAGGATGGGAGGCAAAACAACAGGATTTGTTGCCAACCAGCCGCTTGAAATGGCCGGAGTCCTTGATGTTGATTCAGCCGATAAGGCAGCAAGGTTTATACGGTATTGCGATGCCTTCAATATTCCGATTATTACGCTGGTTGACATACCGGGCTACCTTCCGGGAGTCGATCAGGAACATGCAGGTGTGATCCGTCACGGGGCGAAAGTATTGTATGCTTACAGTGAAGCCACAGTCCCGAAGCTCACGGTAATACTCAGGAAGGCATATGGAGGCGGGTACATTGCCATGAGCTCGCGTCACCTGCGCGCTGATTTTGTTTTTGCATGGCCAACCGCTGAAATTGCAGTCATGGGTCCTGAAGGAGCTGCAAACATTATTTTCAGAAAAGAAATAATGTCATCAGATGATCCTGAAAGCGTGAGGAAGCAGAAAGTGGAGGAATACAAAACCAAGTTTGCAAATCCTTATGTTGCTGCTGCCCGCGGATATGTCGATGCTGTAATTGAACCTAAAGAGACAAGGCGATTTCTGCTGCATGCCATTGAGGTATCGGAAAATAAGGTGGTGAAAGTGCTGACGAAAAAACACGGGCTTCCCCCGTTCTGATTACAGACTGAAGAAAATCCAGGAAAACAATCATGACAGAAAAAGAAAATCTCAAAGTTTTAAATATTGACTCAAGCCTGTACAAAACCAGGCTCAGCTACAAAGTTTATTGCAAGGAAACCATACAAACCGGCCGATCAGAAATCAATCCTGAGCTTTATCCCGGGGACTGTCCTTGATATCCTGGTAAAGGTTGATCAGGAAGTAAAGGTCGGTGACGATCTTATGATCCTTGATGCCATGAAGATGAAGAACAAGCTTAAGAGCAAGAGCGACGGGGTGATTAAAAAGATCATGGTGAAGAAAGGCGACAAAGTGTCGAAGGGGACTCTGTTGCTGAAGCTGAAATGACCTCTGCCTACAGCTGCACCATTATAAATCACGTATTTATTCAAATCAGCCGGAACAACCGGCTTCTCCAGGAAGATTCCATAAACGCTCGAACCGCTTCCCGACATGGAACTGTAGAAAGCTCCGGCATCGTATAAAGCCTTCTTGATGTTTTTGATCTCAGGATATTTACGGAAAATAGTTTTTTCGAAGTCGTTAATTATCAAGCTCCCTCCACTCAGTAATTGGTCTTGAAATCATATCAGTAAGATGGATTGCCGGTGAGGATGGCTCACAATTCTCATAAGCCTCATGTGTACTGATCAGTATCCCGGGATTCAGGATCAGGACATGAAGCCCGTTAAAAAAGGGTTTCAAAGGCTTAGAATTTCTCCTCTTCCTGTTGCAATATGCCGGCTGGCTAGTCAACAAAAAATGGGCAGTCGCTTCCCAGTCCCACTGCCACGTCTTTCATTTCATCAGTGACCAAGGGAGATTTTAAAGGTCCTGTTTATTGTCCTGATCATGCTGGCCGCATCCGAAGAACCACCTCCAAGCCCGGCTCCCTGCGGGGATTATTTTATGCAGGTGGATCTTTAAGAAGGGGAAGGAATGTCTCTCCCGAAGCTTTCTTACAGCCCTGATTACAAGATTATCTTCCGGATTTCCCGGCAGCATATTGCCTGTTACTGTCAGTAAATCCAATTGTGACCCGCTGGAATCTTCCACTACTTCCAGAGCGTCGCAAAGGCCGACAGGATAAAAGATAGTTTCTATATCATGATATCCGTCAGGACGCTTACCTGTGATCATTAATCCCAGGTTTAGCTTTAGCTTTCGGAAAAACAACCATTTACCGGTATTTGATACAAAATTATCATATGGATTGAATTTATATGACTGTTATTCACTTTTTTGCATTATCAACAATTTATAAACAGAAAAATGTTTGTAATAAAAGAAACCTCGCAGGGTTAGTAACAGGTGTTATAATTACCTTTGGTCAACCCTGAAATTAATTTAACAAATTTCTGTAATCGGCAAATAATCAGCAATTTACATTCAATGACAAGACAAAAAACGAGTGTCAGGACCGTGACCACTCAATTACCCGATTTTGGGAAAGTTCCACCCCAGGCTATAGATATGGAAGAGGCTGTTCTGGGGGCAATTATGCTGGAGAAAGAGGCAGTAATTACGATTCTTGATATACTCAAACCTGAAAGTTTTTACAAGGAAGCCCATCAGAAAATATTCAAGGCTGTTTCAGACCTTTCATCCAGGGAGTATCCGGTCGATCTTTATACTGTTACTGAAGAGCTGAAGGTGCACAATGAACTTGAAAGCGTCGGAGGCCCCGTATACCTGACACAACTGACCTCCAAAGTAGTATCTGCGGCCAATGTTGACTATCATGCCAGGATTGTTGCCCAGAAATATATTCAGCGCGAGCTTATCAGGGTATCAACTGAAATCCAGAACAGGTCGTTCGATGATTCAATAGACGTAACTGAGCTTCTCGACTTTTCGGAAAATGAGCTTTTTCAGATCGCTGAAGGGAATATTAAGAGGGAAGTGTCGCCAATTAATGTTGTCATTAAGGAAGCTATTAAGGAGATTGAAGAGGCAGGGAAGAGGGAAGACGCCCTTGTCGGAATACCCTCGGGCTTTACAAAACTTGACCGGCTTACATCAGGCTGGCAGAAATCAGAACTTATTATTATTGCAGCCCGTCCTTCAATGGGTAAAACTGCCTTTGCCCTCACCATGGCTAGAAACATGTCTATTGATCATGGGAAAAAAGTTGCTATATTTTCATGCGAAATGTCATCAATCCAGCTCGTGAACCGGCTTATCATTGCTGAAACTGATATCCCGGGTGACAAGATAAAGAACGGACGCCTTTCGGAAGAGGAGTGGAAGCAGCTTGACACCAGGATTAAAAAGCTTGTCCAGGCCCAGATATTCATTGATGACACACCTGCAATCTCAATTTTTGAACTGAGAGCAAAATGCAGGCGCCTGATGGCCCAGCATAAGCTTGATATTGTGATAGTGGACTACCTTCAGCTGATGTCGGGACCGGAAAATGCCGGAAGTCGCGAGCAAGAGGTAAGCAATATTTCGAGATCGCTTAAAAGCATAGCAAAGGAGCTTAATGTTCCTATACTGGCCCTTTCCCAGCTGAACCGTTCGGTTGAGATGAGGGGAGGGACAAAAAGACCACTGCTCTCCGATCTGAGAGAATCGGGAGCTATTGAGCAGGATGCCGATATGGTTGTATTCATTCATCGCCAGGATAAGTTCGGGATACCGACTTTTGAGGATGGTTCATCCACTAAGGGTATTGCAGAGATCATCCTTGCCAAGAACCGTAACGGACCTGTGGATGATGTCCGGCTTAAGTTCCGCGAGGAGAAGGCTCAGTTCCTGGATATTGATGATTTCGATTTTGAAGGTGCCGGAGAGATCCAGGAGAATTCCCAAAGTATTACTCTTGGTTCAAAAATGAATCACGATAACCTGCGCCGGCTCGGAGGTGGATTTGATCAGGAGACAGATACTCTCAATGAACCGCCTTTTGCTTAATTAAGCCTCAATGTAAATCTTACTCCGACGCTTCTGAATTTCAGGTCGTCAAATCCGACATATACACCTGCCTCACCTATCAGAAAGATCTCGCTCAGGCTGTACCCGATCTCAGTGTAGTTGCTGTGATATCGTCTTCCAAGATAGGAGAGTGAAAGGTTCTCGCGGATCAGGGTTTTGCTTAAGCCCGGAAGAAGCTTAAGCAGTAGATAGGGGGTAGTATACTCAAAGTGAACCTCACCGAAGAACTCTGATGAGCTGAGTGAATAGTAAGCCGGAAGGAAGAATGCGTCATGATAATCATCAATCAGAAGTGTGATTGGCTGGGAGTTAAAGTGAAAGAAATCGAAGAAGGACAAATTCCTGTTGTCTGCGAATCCTCCCGTCCTGACCTGCCATCTCAATTCTGCAAAGGGCCCGGTATCATGGGTTCTGGAAACTTCGAACCTGAACATATTGAAATGCGTGTAGGTATCTGATAATGAAGGAATCTTATTTGCTCCATGTTTCAGGAGTCAGCCTGAATACCGGCCAATCAGACCCCTGAGGTACTTTGTTCCCGTTGTAAATCCTGTACTTCTGAAATGGTGTATAGGTAATATCTGTCACAAATTCAAAATGCTTCTGATCCCTGAACAGATCAAGAGTGCTGGAACCTGGATCGAGATATTCATTGGCGGGAATATTGCTGGTATATCCCCTCGGTGGCTTGAAAATAGAAAAGTTGGTATTGTTTTCCAGCACTCTCCTGTCCTCAAACCCTCCTGAGAGTTCGATCCTGAGTCCATTCACCAATTCGGCATTGTAACCAATTGTTAAATATCTGTCTTCGAACAGCTTCATGTAATTCCTTTTCACGAGAAGGGATGCCATAGTGTTTATCAGGGGGTTAATTCCTCCCCCGGTTCCGATATCCTTGCTTGTCATCCCTGAGCGGATAAATAGTTGCGTTGGCCTCATGCCTCCAGTTCTGTAATTTGCGTTTGCCCTCCACATGACCTTCTCCCTGCTGAAGGCATAACGGATATCAGGATAAAGAGCAAGGCTCCTGTTATTTTTGAGTTTCTTGTTAAGCCTGAACGAAAAGCCATAATCAAAACCATCAACAGTGTTGAAACTCAGGTTTTTTGGTTCGACCAGACCACCAAATGTGAAACTGAACCCTGTTGTATCCGACCAGGTGTGACCTCCCATTATATTTTTGTATGTTCGCTTGAAGGGAGTCATCTTTTTCACCTTTTGAGTATGCAGTGGTGTCTGCCCTTCCTTCCCTGAGGCGGGTTGAGGAAGTATCGGCTTTAGCTCTTGTAGAGGCTCTGAAGCTCAATATCAGAAAGCGGGATGGGCCTGATCTCAGCCCAGTAAGCGCTGTCTTTTTTTGCTGCTCCCTTTTCAATGATTGTTACTGTGTTATCCTTTATTTCGAGACTTTTCGAAGCACTGTCGCTCCGGCTGCCTGCTGATTCCTTTTTCATCAGTCCTGCAAGCCTGACCATATCCCGGTTGGTCATTTCATCCTTCTGAAGAATTTTTTCGATTTCACGTTTTGTTTTTGTTGGGACTGTGTCCTTCAGGTTGTATCTTTCAGGAAATCCGGTTGCCAGTTCCTGAGGCTTCTGGAGGCTTGTGTTTGGCTCGACATCAAGATATTTTACCGAACTGGAGTATCCGGCATCAGCTCTTATCCCAAGAAATTCCAGATTTATGTCGAACTGATGGCTCACAGGCATCCAGATTTGCTCCTGCACTGGTATGTATAGTTCGCGAACCCTGATCCTGGCCGCAAGGTTTTCATTTGTAAGGTCGACGCTGTGAAGGCACCATAAATCCTCGATTATAAAAATAGTTCCTGCGAACAATTGCTGGCTTTTGCGTTTTGGAATTACTTCAATCTTATTGATCGTGTAATTCCCCTGGAGAGTTGCACCGAGGTACTTGTAGTTATAGTATCCGAAAGCTTGAGGAGCAAGTGGCGAAATGGCCATATTGGCAAGTACCGGCTGGTAGAAGCTTGCCTGGATGAATTCCATAGGGGAGATATCATTACCCTGTTCAGGAAATGTGCTGTTATATGAAATCACCTTTTGAACATATTTGTCAGGAGCTGTATATTCAATTTCATTATATGATTCCATCAGGAATGAATCGCCTTCTTTCAGAACACCTGAATTTTCTCCGGTTTTCCTCCGGCTGAAACAGAAACATTGTCTTCCGATCTTGACATTCCTCATCGATCTCTGGATCAGTCTGGGTATTTTTTTCACCAGCAGGTTACCTTTGAGATAAACATTTGCTTTATAGGAATTTATATTATTGAGATAATAGGGCGCCAGACCTATGGCTTTTCTCATAACCACGTAAGCAGGATCTTCACCCGACGGGGAAATTCTTACCTCGGGTATTTCATAAATCTGTTCCGGAAGTATTACATTGAGGGTAACCACAGTATCGGAAATGACAACCCTCTCATATACAGGTTCATATCCAAGGCTCTGATAAACTACCGTATACTTTCCCGGGACAATCCGTATCTCATAAAAACCCTTTGGATTTGAGGTTGTACCTTGTTTCAGTTCCTCAATATAAACGGTTGCATACTGGACCGGCTGACCTGATTTGTCAATGATTTTGCCATTAAGTGTCTGACCTACACTTAATTGTGACAGGATTGTTAAGACTGGGATGAGCAAAAAGAGCTGCTTCATTTAAGACCTGGACTACATTATAAAAGCGGCAAGCAGATTTAACGGGCTTGCTTAACTCTGTTTACCGGCTGCAATTATTACGATTTCACCTTTAGGTGTGTGATTTTTGAAATGGTCAGAAAGAAATGACAGGGTACCTCTTACATTTTCCTCAAATACCTTTGTCAGTTCCCGTGAGACACAGGCTTCACGTTCAGGCCCGAACAGTGCAATCAGGTCATCGAGGGTCCTGACAAGTCTGTATGGTGATTCATAAAAGACCATTGTCCTCCTCTCATCAGCTAATCCCGATAGCCTTTTATTTCGTCCTTTCTTTGCAGGCAGAAAGCCTTCAAAACAAAACCTTTCGCAAGGCAGTCCCGAATTGACAAGTGCCGGAACGAATGCCACCGGACCCGGAAGTGTCTCAACTGGTATGCCTTTTTCAACGCAGGTCCTGACAAGCAGAAATCCCGGATCAGAAATGCCGGGTGTACCTGCATCAGATATCAGGGCTACACTTGTTCCCGAAAGGATTTTTGAACAGATTGCATCGACACTCTTATGCTCATTGAACATATGATGCGACTGGACCTGTGAAATAATATTGTAATGACTTAAAAGCTTATGTGCCTGGCGTGTATCCTCAGCGAGAATCAGGTCAACGCTTCGCAGGACTTCCACAGCCCTGAAAGTTATATCTCTGAGGTTTCCGATCGGAGTTGGAACCAGGAAAAGCTTACTCATGAGAAGGGAACTTGCGTTTTATAAGATCAAGAAGCTGATGAATAGCTTCATTCTCAGTGTTGTCGCCGGTATAGCTCAATATTACTGACAATGCCTCATCGAGGTTTCCTACAGTTTCAAGCTTTAATATTGCCTGATTATAGTTTTCCTGGTTGCCATCGAATATCTCCCTGATAAACAGAAATTTATCATTAACGCCGATTGCTTCAGCGAGATTGGTAACCCGTTTTGTTTTAAGTAATTCAAGGACATCATCCTCATGCTTAAGGTTGCCGAGTGTTTCGTTGAAACTTTCAGGCATGTTTGAGAACTGGTCAGCTATTATTGATTGTTCACCTGTTTTTCTCGCGGCAGGTTTTGGCTTCTTCCTTTACTACCGGCGGTGCCTTGGATAACGTAGCCCTTTCAGCCGTCGTCTTTCTGGTTTTTTCAGATGTGACCGGCTCTTCAGCACTTTTGACAGGTTGTTTTATTTCGGGGATTTCAGCTTTCCTTTCAGATTTTGGAACCTCAATCGGGGCGCTGACAGGTTTAACACCAACTCCGGCTTCAGGCAGGCTTTTCAGGAGTGCAATGACATCCGAAGCGGTTTTGCATTTTGATTTTGCAAGTTCCACCTGCAATGCCGGAACTCCCGGAATTAATTTAAGATCATCAATAATCTGACTTGCTTCGTTGAGATCCTTAATAATTATATCAATAGTTGTATTTAAATCCATTCGATTTGATGTTAAAAAAATGAACCATTTTCCTTATTTTGCAAAAGTAAATAATATTCCACAAGTCATAACGGAATAAAACCGCATTTAGCATTTGTGGAAAGACATTAAAAGAAAATGGATTTTCTTGAACATTTTGTCAGGGGAAACGCCAAACGGGGCTCAGTTGAGGTCATTACCGGTTCAATGTTCTCAGGCAAGACCGAAGAGCTGATAAGAAGATTGCGCAGGGCAACGTTTGCCGGACTGAAGGTTGAAATCTTCAAGCCTTCTATTGATATCCGTTATTCTGAAGCCAAAGTGGTTTCGCACGATGAGAGATCCATTTTATCAACTCCTGTCGATAATGCATCCTCAATTCTATTGCTTGCAGATGATGTCGATGTGGTGGGAATTGACGAAGCCCAGTTTTTTGACAATTCAATAATAGAGGTCTGCAATAAGCTGGCAGATAAAGGAATAAGGGTTGTGGTGGCTGGACTTGATATGGATTTTATGGGAAATCCTTTTGGCCCGATGCCTGGCCTTCTATCAATTGCCGAATTTGTCACCAAGGTCCATGCCATATGCATGAAATGCGGCAATCTGGCTCAGTATTCTTTCCGTAAGTCTGAAGAGGAGCAGGTTGTGGTGCTTGGTGAAAAAGATAAGTATGAACCTCTGTGCAGAAATTGTTACAACGAGGCTATGAAAAAAGACTAAGATGAAATTTACTTCTTCAGAAATTGCCAGGATCACTGACAGCACTCTTAAAGGCCCATCAGATTTAATTGTATCAGAACTAATTACCGACAGCAGACAAACAGGCTTTGCAGAGGATGCTGCTTTTATTGCAATCAGCGGCAGGAATCATGACGGCCATCAGTTTATTGATGCACTTTACCGCAAAGGTGTGAGGGTTTTCATTGTGGGCAGGATCCCGGATAATCAGGCTCAATACTCCGATGCTGCCTTTATTTTGAGCAAGGATCCTGTTAGGGCCTTGCAGCTTCTCGCTGCATTCAAAAGGGCAACTTTTAAGTCAACTGTAATTGCAGTTACCGGTTCCGCTGGTAAAACAATTGTAAAAGAATGGCTGGCCGATGTGATTGGGCGCACTACACAGGTAGTAAGGAGCCCGAAGAGCTACAACTCCCAGATCGGTGTTCCCCTTTCGGTCTGGAAGCTTGAGGAAAAATTCAGGTACGGGATATTTGAAGCCGGCATTTCATTTCCTGGAGAGATGGAAAAGCTTCAGAAAGTAATCAATCCGGACATCGGAATTATAACCAATATCGGCGATGCACACAGTGAAAACTTCCCTGATAATGAAGCAAAGGCTTCCGAAAAGCTAAAGCTGTTCGTAAATGCATCAATGATAATATACTGCAGGGATTACCCGGTCATAAGAAAAATTATCCTGACAGATGAAAACCTGAGAACCAGGAATCTGATTGACTGGTCGCTGACTGATAAAAACGCAAGGGTTTTTGTCAGAAAGAACAATTCAGAAGGTGAGGAGACAGATTTGGAGATCAATTACAACGGAATTAAAAATAATTTTCACATCCCTTTTACCGACCGCGCATCAATTGAGAATGCGATCACAGTTGCATCAGCATGTCTTGCGTTGGGTATTAATTCTGATAGTGTCAGGAAAGGCCTTTCAGAGCTTTCATCAGTTGCAATGAGAATGGAGCTCAAGAGCGGAATAAACAACTGTCATCTTATTGAGGACTACTATAATTCGGATCCGGGTTCTCTCAGGATGGCGCTCGATTTCCTGAAGTCGCGAGACAATAAGAAGACCACCCTTATACTTTCCGATTTTCTTCAAAGCGGCCGGAATGAGAAGGAGCTTTACAGCGAGGTCGCAGAGCTTCTTAAAAAGACCGGCGTTGACAAATTTATCGGGATCGGTCTGGCACTTAACAGGAACAGCTCATTATTTGGTGGAGATACAAGGTTTTATTTAACGACCGATGATTTTATACGAAACTTCAACAGTTGGGAGTTCAGGGATGAAATAATCCTTCTGAAAGGAGCAAGGATGTTTGAGATGGAAAGGATTGGAAGGCTGCTCGAACAACAGATCCATATTACAGTGCTGGAAATTAACCTTGATGCTATTTCCCATAATATCAACGAGATAAGGAGCTGTTTAAACCAGGGTACACGCATAATGGCAATGGTGAAAGCTTTCGCCTATGGGGCGGGTCCGGCGGAAATAGCAGGGTTGCTTGAATTTCACAGGGTTAGCTATCTGGGAGTTGCTTACTCCGACGAGGGAGCTGATCTGAGAAATGCAGGAGTAACCCTGCCCATTATGGTCATGAATCCTGACCCATTCTCAGCCGGGCTCATAATTAAATACAACCTTGAACCGGTTATTTATAGTTTTTCTTCACTCGCGAAGTTTACTGATAGTGCTTCCAGACACGGCCTTTATCAATATCCTGTCCATCTGAAGATTGATTCAGGCATGCACCGGCTTGGATTTATGCCTGAAGATATTGATGAACTGGCAGTAAAAATAAAAACCCTTGATTGCATAAGAGCTGTATCTGTATTTTCTCATCTGGCCGCAGGCGAGAACCCCGCATTTGACAAATTTACTCATCATCAGGCTAAAGTATTTCTTGAAGCTGTATCCAGAATCAGGGAGGCGACGGGATATCCTTTCCTGCGGCATATTCTTAATACATCAGGCATACTCAGGTTTCCGGAATACCAGTTCGATATGGTACGGCCCGGCATCGGAATTTATGGTGCAGGCGATTATGAAGGCATTGATCTCAAACCGGCAAGCCGGTTTAAAACACGGATTTCACAGGTAAAAAAGATCCCGGCAGGGGATCCTGTAGGATATGGATGCGCGGATGTTTCGGACAATGAGAGGATCATTGCTATTCTGCCGGTTGGCTATGCAGACGGCCTTAATCGCAGGCTCGGCAACAGATCCGGTTCGGTCTATATCAGGGGTAAAAGACGGGTACTGGTGGGGAATATCTGTATGGATATGTGCATGGCAGATATAACCGGATCAGATGCCGGGGAGGGAGACGAAGCTGAAATATTTGGCCAGAACATTCCGATTAATGAACTTGCTTATCAGTGCGGCACTATTCCGTACGAAATACTGACCTCAATTCCGGGGAGGGTAAAACGGATATTTTTCAGGGAATAAACCTGGTCATTGGCCCGATTCGCTTATCTCCTCGAGCTTCTGTATATTGAGGATGATGATCTTCCTTCCATCAATATCAATAATTCTCTCTGTTGCAAGATTTGACAAAGTTCTGATTGCATTGGAGGTTGTCATGTTTGAGAGATGAGCAATATCTTCCCTGGACAGCTGAACCCGGATTGTCCTTCCATCAGCATCAAGTCCGTAGGTATCACGAAGAAGCAGAATGGATTCTGCGAGCCGTCCCCTGACATGTTTCTGAGTAAGCGATATAATTCTGTTGTATGAATTAACAAGATCTTCTGAAATGACTTTCATGATTTTAACCGCAAACTCAGCATTTTGCCTCAGGATACGTGAAAAAAGATGCTTTTCGAAAACGACAGTGGAGGAATCTTCAATTGCACCCACAGAAAAAGGATAAGCTGCATCGGAAAACAACGAGCGGTAATTAATCAGACTTTGCGGACGCAACATCTTTATAATCTGTTCCCTGCCGCCGGCGCCTGTGCTGAATATTTTCGCTTTCCCCGAAGCAAGGCATACCAGACCCCTCTGTCTGGTCCCCTCAGTAATTATTAACTTACCCTTCCTGTAACTGGAAACGGAATGATTCTGATCAAGCAATTCCTTATCATTCTGACTTAGTCCCCTGAAAACCGAAGTTGGCCCCTCCATGCATATTTCAATATAAGGATCTTTATACTGCATCGTTGGAATGATAAATAAACAACAAAGATAGCAAAACAAAACTCGCTATTTAATTGCACTTTGTTAACACTTTTTATTGTAGTTTTTGGAAGGATAGTAAGATGGCATCAGTATTTTGCCACAAGTGGCATTTTCCAGCCGTCGCCAAAAGCCTTCGAAGAGATCCTTAGAATGGGAGGGGTTTGAAATCTTTTGTATTCACTTGTGTTTATCAGCCGGATCACCTTGTGAACAAGGGATTTGTCAAAACCATTAAGTTCTATTTCTTCAGGCGGCCTTTGAAGATCGATGTACTGATAAAGGATTGAGTCAAGTTTTTGATAATCAGGGAGTGAGTCAGCATCTACCTGGTCGGGCCTTAATTCAGCAGATGGAGCTTTCCGGAATATATTCTCCGGAATTATTTCCCGGTCCCTGTTGATATAACGGGCAAGGTTGTAAACTTCCGTCTTGTACATATCTCCGATAATTGACAATCCGCCTGCCATGTCGCCGTAAAGAGTTCCGTAACCTACTGCAGCTTCGCTTTTATTGGAAGTATTTAACAGTATATAACCGAATTTATTTGAGTAAGCCATAAGTATGACCGCCCTGATCCTTGCCTGGATGTTTTCCTCTGTTACATCTTTCTTTTTCCCTTTGAAAGCAGGGGAGAGAACATCCTCAAATGAATTGAAGGTTTTTTCAATGCTTATTATCTCATAATCGACACCTGAATTCCCTGCAAGAGCCACCGAATCGGAAACAGAATGCTCTGAAGAATACCTTGATGGCATCAGCAGGGCTTTGACATTTTCGCGGCCAAGCGCTTCAGCTGCCAGGCAGACACAAACTGCAGAATCAATGCCGCCAGATAGTCCTATAACTGCTTTCTTAAAACCGGTCTTAGCAAAATAATCACGGATCCCGGTCACAAGGGCCTTGTAAATAAGTGATTCCGTTTCAGGTTCCAGTTCCTGAGGAGGAACATTCCCTGACATTAAATCCTCGAGTGTGAATGTCTCAACCGCTTCTTCAAAGTATTTAAGATGACGGAAGATCTTCCCTTCACTATTAATTATTATGGAGGCCCCATCAAAAATCAGCTCTGTATTTGCACCAGTCTGATTAACTGAGATTACCGGTATCCGGTACCTGACTGCCTTGGATATGAAGATATTCTTCTTGGCTTCTACCTTGGCGTAGGAGAAAGGAGAAGCCGAAATGTTTATTACCAGATCAGGATTCAGCCCGCTCACCTCTTCCAGCGGTGAGACAGTATAAAGTCTCGATTTCTCAAATTTATTGTCGAAGGGCTGCTCGTCCCAGAGATCCTCACATATTGTAAGAGCTATTTTCTTTCCTTTGAACGGAACCAGCGAAAATTTCCTTTCAGGTTCAAAATAACGGTATTCATCAAAGATGTCATATGTTGGCAGAAGCCCTTTATTGACTTTATGGAGGATTTTCCCTTCTGAAACGACAAGGGCAGAATTGTAAAGCTTCTTACCTTCCAGTTTTGTATTGAAAGTAGGAGACCCGACAATGGCAGTAATGCCAGTACAATAACCGGCAATTTCCTCAACTGTCTGCTTGCATTTTTCAATAAAATCAACGCGGTCAAGAAGATCAAGCGGAGGATAACCGGTTATGCACAGTTCTGAAAATATCACAAGATCTGACCCTTCCGATTTGGCTTTGTCAATAGCCTTAATGATCAGATCCCTGTTTCCTTCGAAGTTCCCAATATGATAATCAAGCTGTGCAACAGTAATTTTCATAATATCCGGATTAAAAGTTAACCCCGAAAATGAATTTTAAAAACTTTTGCGAGGTACGGTCTTTCTCCTGTCCGTCGATATCCTTTGTGATATCAAAGAAATTGTTCTCAAATCCCAGGCCAAGAACCAGCGAAGTGCTTCCGTCAATAGAATAATCAATCCCGGCATTCAGATGGTATCCCATATTTATTCTTCTGATCTCGGTCATTGCCTTTTCGTTCCTGATATGAGCGGAAGGGATGTCGACTTTCCCGCTTACAACAACTTTGGGATCCAGACCAAATTCAGCAAAATAAGTCAGATAGCCAATTTCCTCAGTTTTTACCCTTATACCAACCGGAATGGTTATATACTGGATCTTATAGATTACCGGCTGGCCCTCAGCAACTGTCGCAGTGTAGTCAGGGAACCTGAAAACATCGGCCTTACTGCTTTTCAGCCTTCCGCCCGAAGTTATAAAACCCAGACCGGAAATAAATGACCAGTTCCTTGTCAGATTTCTTTCAGCAGTGATGAAAAAATCAAACCCGGCCCTGGCACCTTCATTTTTGACCTCATCAATATCGGTCCTGAACCATGAGATCAGGGGACTTATATAGATCCCATACCTGTAATCCTGGCCATTGAGCAAGCTCCCGGGCAGGAAGAGAACTGCAAGAAAAGCAGTAATCCTGGCTAAATTTCGTATCACACTGGCTTTCGTCATAGTTATGAAGGCTTAAATCAAACTATCCCGAATTAATACTTCTGATATTCAAAAACTCAAAATTAACAAATAATAACAATAGTTACTGTTTCAAATCTGGTATAGTATCCTGGTACCATTCGTGTCAAGGACAAACGAAGAAAATCAATGATTTCTTTTAAAGATCTTTGTTAGCCGGTTTTAAAATAAAAGTATTTATTTTAGCCGCATATTTGAATCTTATGAAAATCAGGTATATAAATTTATTGTTCATATTCTTGATCATTTCCTGTTGTTTGTCCTGCAAAAGAAATCATTACAGGATTTCAATATCCGGAACTAAACCGGATGTTGAAATCAGACGGCTTGAGAAGGATCTGTTTGGATTGAGCCCTGATGAGATAACAGGTAAAGTGCCGGAGATGAAGAATAAGTATAACGGATTCCTTCAGCTGTTCAGCTATGTAATCAATACGGGCGATATAAATGATCCTTCATTTGGCGATTTCCTTGTCAGGTTCTGTACGGACAAGCAAAACAATGATGTTTATGAAATGACATTAAAAATTTACCCTGACCTGAAGGCAATAGAGACCGGACTGGAAGACGCCTTCGGCCATTACCTGCATTATTTCCCTGACAGGACGATACCGGCAGTTTATTCATGCATTACCGGGTTTAATAACAGCATAATTACAGGGGATTCTGTTCTCGGCTTAGGGCTCGACAGATACCTTGGTGCCGACTGCCCATATTACCCAAGGCTGGAAATCTATAATTACATAGCAGCCAGGATGACACCTCTCTATGTTGTACCTGATTGCATGTATGGCTGGGGCTCTTCTGAATGGGATTTTTCAACGATGAATTATCAGGCCGACAATTTGCTCGCCGAGATGATTCATCTGGGCAAGCTGAAGTATTTTGAGAAGTGTATGCTGCCCGAAACGACTGATGAAGTTGTTTTTGGATTTACTCCTTCACAGATGAAATTCTGCAGGAACAACGAAGACGTCATGTGGCAATATATGATTGAGCATGACCTGGTTTTCAAAACTGACCAGTTCATAATCAGGAAACTGATAGGAGAGGCTCCGTTTACAAGTTATTTTACAAATGAATCTCCAGGAAGAGCTGCTGTATGGATTGGCTTCAGAATTGTAGAATCGTATATGATGAAGAGTCCCGGGACTAGCCTGAAACAGCTTATGGAAGACGTTGATATCCAGGGCATTCTTGAAAAAGCAAAGTATAATCCATAATAAAAAAGGGCTCATTAAGCCCCTTTTAATTCTTAAGATTGTAGTACTACTCGGCCGGATGAATAGCCTCAACCGGACAAACGTCGGCGCAGGCACCACAGTCTGTGCATATATCCGGATCAATTTTATAGATGTCACCTTCTGATATTGCTTCAACAGGACATTCATCTATGCATGTTCCGCAAGCAGTACAATCATCACTAATTTTGTAAGCCATTTTATTCTTTTTTGGTTATTTATGACATTAATCGTGCAAACATATTCTAATTTTTTCAATTGAAAAAGAATCTTTGCAATAATTGTGGTATTTCTTTAAAACTCTCAATAATTTGTTGAAGGTAAGTTAAATGCAAACAGAAACGTGTCGATAAATGCAAATATGATGCCCACCTGGATGAAGTTGTTAATGAGCAATTAAGGGATTTCCGTAAGTTATTATTAAATCTAAAAGTCGAGGCTGAATGACAGGTAAAATATCCTGGGAAGAATAAATCCGTTTTCGATGCCCCATGCCCAGTCAGCCCTGACAAAGTAGCCCATGAGCTGTGCCCTTAGTCCGGCACCAAATCCAGCTACAATCGGCTTCCTGTTCGAATCAAGTGTAACTGAAACAGGTCCGTTCTTGTATACTTTTGTGTCATAGGCATTATCTCCCGACCATGGACTTTTTCCTGCCCAGGCAGTACCGATATCGCCGAAACCTACAACCTGAAGGCTGTTAAGGAAGTTGGACTTCAAAGGATGCCCTGCAAAATATCTGATGAACGGCCATCTTAATTCACTGTTTATCAATGCAAAGCTGTTACCGTTCCTGACATTCTGTGTGAAGCCTCTCATATTTGTTGCTAAAGCCTGGAAACCATAATTTTCCTTCGAACTTACCGGGACAGAGGTATCGAACATCGGGTATTTGTTGAAGAGGTACCCCATCCAGTTGTCAACCCCACCGAGGTAATAAACAAGCTTCGTGGGGCCAAAAGATGTGCTGGCAGCAAACCGGTTTGCCCAGATAAGCTCGCGATGTATCCTCGTATAGTTTCTGAAATCGCCCCCTATAACGAACATGTCTGATCTCTTGCTGGTAATCTGCCTGTAATACTCCCCGAAGATCTTAAACCTTGTCCCGAAATAAATATTCACACTCCGCTTCCTGGTATTGTCAAAAATTACCTCACCTTTAAGGCTTGCCCAGTGTTTTGAAAGGGTCTTTGCCTGCAGTGAAATCAGATCCTGTGAAAGCGTCACTTGACTGTCGTACCTGTAGCTGAGAGTTCCCTTCAGGGCAAGTACAGGGGTTATTGGCTTACCAAGCGAAAAGTATAAATTATGGGTATGAGTTTTAAAATAGTCAACTCCATCCGAACTGAAGTAAGCCTGCCTGTGGAAAATAATCTGTTTGTCGAATTTTCCCTTCAGGTTCTCGAAGCTCAGGAGGTACTCATTACTGTCGAAATTACCTGAGAACCTGAATCCTGCGGTTAACCTGTAGTCCTCAAAAAGATCGAGTATCCCGAAACGGGTAAGCATGTTAATGCCCGGATTAAAGTACCCGGACCCTCCATTGAATACCTGATAGGAGTTGTTCAGGAATGTAAAGTCTATCTGGTTGGCAATATAACTGTTATAAAAGGATGTTTCATAAATCCTGATTAACGGAAGGTCGATTTTGCCCGTATCAAGGTCAATATCCATATAATTCTTGCGCCATTGCTGATCGTAGTAATTCTGCTTTTCCTTTTCGAAAATATAATGGTTTATGTCGATAGCTTCGTTCTTGATGTAATACTCGTAAAGAGGCTTAGTGAGGGTATCCCTGCGCTTTTTGTCTTCAGCAATGAGCCATTTCCTGATCCTCTCAATGCTGTCGGCCTTGTGATATTTAACATCAAGCTCTTTTCTGAAATTGGTTTTGATCATTTCATTGTCAGGTATCGGCTTCAGATCCCCTTCCGATCCTTTTCTCAATTTATATTTACCGTTCTGGAAAAGAGCTTCCCCATAAGTGTCAGAAGCATCCTGGACTGACTGGTTAAGGATATTCCTGTCGTAATTTGTAACAGGGATAGAATTAATGTAATACCGGTAATGCGTTGTTGTATCAATATAGCTTATTGAACTGTCGAAAACTGCATTATACCTGTTCAGTATTCCATTACTGTCGCCGATGTATGAAAACCTGTTCAGGGCTGTTTCTGATGCCTGATACCTGCTGGAGTACTGACCTTCGGAAAGACGGGTAAGAACGTTGTTTTTCTTATCAACATTGTATGTAAAGAGGTCAAATACGGGGGAAATCCTTTCAAAAGGATCGCCCGAATTAGTTAAAGTGTCGGACAAACGGTTCGACGTAAAAATTATCTCTCCGGGAGAACTTTTTATGAAGGAAGGATTCAGATCGTCAGCAACGTCACGTGTTATCTGCTCGTTAGTACCGGCGGCGACTGTATGAATATAAATATCAGTAATCCCGTCCTTTACAGCCGAAAGGATTATTCTTGATCCTTCAGGGGCATAAGAAAAATCGAGAACCTTATCAAAGTAAAGTAAGTTCCTATGCTCGGTTTTCTTCTCCTCGACCCTGTAGAAATAGATCACCATTCCGGCCTTTTCTTCATTTATAAAGGTGAGTATTCTGCTGGTGGGGTGCCACCCTATTACCGGATAGGTATTGTCGGTCTTATGCTCATATTTTGGCTCAGCTCTGAATACTACCTTCTGTTTGCCTGTTGCCTGCTCGTAAAGCCAGATCTTTTTCCTGCCCCAGTCATTCGTTACGTATGCAATATACTTCCCATCCGGACTTACCTTTACCTGCTGATAGATCTGCTCTTTTTTTGATTTCCTTAATACATTGGTGCCATCTGCAGGAATATCCTTGTCGATGAGTATTCCTCATTGTAATATGCTCTCCACTCTTTAAACAGGTCCTTTAGTTTCACCCCGAGAACATAAAGGAACCCGTCATCGACATTCTTATAGATCTTTGTAAGGTAAATAATATTGGGTATCAGGGCATCGCCGTATTTCCTCCCGATAAACCTCCAGAACGACTGGCCGGCATATATCGCATCATCAAATTCGAGGTGATTAATGTTTTTATACTTACCTGATTTTATGCCATCCTTAACCCTGTTCTCAATATCAAAATCCCAGCCTGCCGAAACATAATTTATCAGGCCTTTTATATACCAGTCAGGCATATATATCTCAGAGGAGCTGGAAACGCGATCTTTAAATTCAGCATTATAAAGCATTTCATTGATTATCACCTCAGCGATCGATGCAGCTATCTGTTTCTCGTATGCCAGATGATCACCCTCGTAATACAGCATCACCTTGTTCTTGATAATCCTGCTGAATCCCCCTGTGTTATAGGTATCTTCATCGAAAGTCACAAGTCCGATATTTGACTGCCTGTATTCGTTGTTTTTGTTATAAATTACGAAGATCATCCTCTTTTCGAGGGTGTAATCGAAATAATCCTCAATTTCCTCTAACTTTTTCTTTGCATAGATCCGCAGTAAACTGTGCAAGATCCACTCCGTACTCGTTAAAGTAACAGTCAAAATCGTCAAACCGGTAATACTGCCAGTAGTAATCAAAATACTGAACCCTGTTCTTTCCGAATGTCATCTGATGTCCATTATAGAACTGACCTTCCGCATTCAGGAAGATCATAACAGGCAAACAGGGCAAAGAAATAATCTCCAAGTATTTTTCATCACTAATACTTTCCGTCATCAGAACGGATTTTCAATCCTCAAATTCTGTTCCAAATAACATTGGCCAGACAACAAAACTAAGATATTCTTTAATAATAATAAGTACTACGGGTAAACTTTATTATTTTTACACGAAGTCCTGAATGAGTTCACTCTGGCCTTAAATTTGTTAAACAGATTAAGTCAAATTATCAAATAAACTTGTTACTTAAACGTTTTTAAATCCTGTTTATAAGAAACAGATAAGGCCGAAGGTTTGTTATAATATAAACAAATTTTGATATAAAATGAAAAAGATTTTAATGATCTTCTCCCTGGCGATCAGCGGAGTTGTATTATTGGCTCAACCGGTAATGAAAGTCTCCTCAGCCGAGCATGATTTTGGCAAGTTCAAGGAAGAAGCCGGAAGGCAGACCTAGGATTTTACTGTTATGAATACGGGAAATGAGCCTCTGGTTATTCAGAATATAGTAGCATCATGCGGTTGCACCACTCCCGAGTGGACAAAAAATCCGATTCCCCCGAAAGGGTCAGGCAAAATAACCGCAATTTATGATCCGACCAACAGACCGGGTCAGTTCAACAAAACCCTGTCGGTGTATACCAATTCAAAGCCCGAGGTTATGGTTCTTGTTATCAAGGGTGAAGTAGTCCCTCATGAGAAAACAGTTGAAGAATTATTTACCTTCCCTGTTGGTCCGGTACGATTCGAAAGCAATCATCTCGCATTTACCAATGTTAAAAAGAATGAGAAGAAGATCAGGGTAATGCCGCTTATAAATACCTCTTCCGCTCCGGTCAAAGCTTACTTTCGACAATGTTCCTGCCTACCTTACACTGAAATCAAATCCTGAAACTATTAAACCGGGACAGAAGGGCATTGTTGAAGGTACATATGATGCAACCAAAGAACCCTGGCTGGGGAACTGTAAGCGATATGATCAAAGTGGTTACAAATGGTGAAGTACAACAGAATGTTTATTATGTTGTATCTGCAAATCTCGTTGAGGATTTCTCGGGATTATCAAAGGAAGAACTGGCTAATGCACCGGTCCTGAGTCTCGAATCAACAACAGTCGACCTTGGCAAAATAAAAGGATCAACTGCAAATGAGGTTGAATTTAAATTTACCAACACCGGGAAAAGGGATCTGATTATTAGAAATATTAAAGCATCGTGTGGTTGCACAGCAATTCAGCAGGGTGTGCAGGGGCAGGGGATCAAACCCGGAGAGTCAAGTTCTATTAAAGCCACATTTAACTCCGGGCAGTTATAAAGGGAAGGTCACAAAGGCAATATATGTCTATACAAACGATCCGAAAAACTCTGAACTTATTCTTATGCTGACCGCTGATGTTGAACAGGAAGCGGCCAACAATTAGAAAGACTACACTGAACATACTGGACATAAGCGCAAAGGGCGTAATTAAATTTTATGACGCCCTTTTGCTATTTTTACGGTCAGAACGAATTTCAGATGAAAGAGAAAGAGGAATTTAAAAGTGCCCTGAGAATCCGGGAAGGAGTTAGCCAGCCTCCCAATGTTAATCCTCAGGTGATTGGAAAGGGTGTCAGGAAAAAAAGAAAAAAATACTCTGTGGATGAGTTCGTTTCCGGAATTGTTGTCCGGAACAGAACCGTTTTAAGCCAGGCCATTACCTTGATTGAAAGCTCTTTACCGAAGCATTATGATATGGCCCAGGAGATTATCGAAAAATGCCTTCCATTCAGCTCCAGGTCGGTAAGAATTGGCATTACAGGCGTCCCCGGATCGGGCAAAAGCACTTTTATTGAATCGTTTGGGCTTTATTCAACCAGTATAGGTAAAAAGCTGGCGGTCCTGGCGGTTGATCCAAGCAGTGAGACATACTAAGGGAGCATACTTGGCGATAAGACCAGGATGGAAAAGCTCAGTGTTCATCCTAACGCTTTTATAAGACCTTCTCCTTCTGCAGGTACTCTTGGTGGAGTTGCAAGAAAAACAAGGGAAACAATAATATTATGCGAAGCGGCAGGATTTGACACAATCCTCGTGGAAACAGTGGGTGTCGGTCAGTCTGAAACAGCCGTTCATACAATGGTTGACTTCTTCCTTCTGCTGATGCTTGCCGGAGCAGGCGATGAGCTCCAGGGTATAAAAAGAGGCATAATTGAAATGGCTGATGCAATTGCTATTACAAAGGCAGACGGTATGAATAAAACTCCGGCTGAAAATGCAAGAATCCATGTTCCAGAATGCCCTGAATCTATTCCCCGGTAACCAGATCGGGATGGAAACCAAAAGTGCTGACATGCTCAGCTTTGCTTGGATGATGGCATTAAAGAACTCTGGGATGTAATTCAGGATTACGTGAAGCACACAAAGGAAACAGGGATATTTTGAGGAATTCAGAAAACAGCAGGCGGTCGTACGAATGGATGATACAATTACCGAATTTCTGAATAACTCCTTTTACGGAAATGAAGATGTAAAATCGCTCAGGTCCGAGCTTGAGCGGAAGCTGTACAATGGAGCCATCACTTCATATAAGGCTGCAATGGATCTGCTTAATATATATTTTAAAAGATAGATGGAATTAACATTAATTCATATCTTTGCCCGATTTTGAAAGATCCAGGAAATTAATATTGAAAAATAGATAAAAATGAAAAAACCATACTATTTGTTTGTGATCGCATCTCTGATAGCTGCGTGTTCCTCTGAACCGCATTATGTAATCAATGGAAAGATTGACGGAGCCGACAGCGTGAAATTTATTCTCCAGAAAAGGGAGGCAGGGCAGAACATTATTATTGACTCGGCAGTGGCCTATAAGGGTGCGTTTAAAATGAAAGGAGGGGCTGTCAAATATCCTGAAATGGTATTGCTTACTGCCGAAAATCCAAGGAACAGAATTACTTTTTATCTCGAAAACTCTGAAATCGATATAACAGGAAGACTCGACTCTCTCTTTAATGCAAAAATCACAGGTTCAAAAACGCAGGACGAATACAATGGATTTCTTGAATCAAATAAAAAACTAAGTGAAAAATATTCAAATATTTACGATGAATTCCAGTCGGCAAATATGAATGGAGATACCGCAAGGGTTTCCCAGCTTCGAAAGGAAGCTGCAGCCGTTGAAAATGAAATGACAACATTGCAGAAAGATTTCGTAAAGAACAACCCCGCATCCTATGTAACACCAACAATCCTGTCGGGGCTGAGTCTTGATCTTGATGGTTCAGAACTGGAATCGTACCTCAATGCATTGGATACAGCAGTCGCTAATACTCCAATAGTAAAAGATCTGAAGGAAAGAGCCACTAAAATGAAAGCGATTTCCGTTGGACAGAAAGCTCCCGATTTCACTCTTAATGATCCTGATGGTAATCCCGTTTCACTCTATTCAAAGGTAGGATCAAAATTGCTTCTGGTTGATTTCTGGGCTGGATGGTGCCAACCTGCCGCAAAGAGAATCCGTATTTGGTGAAAGTGTATAAAGAGTTTAACAAGAAGGGATTTGACGTATTTGGCGTATCGCTCGACCGGACTAAAGACGAGTGGGTAAAAGCAATATCAGATGACAAACTCACATGGACTCATGTTTCTGATCTGCAATACTTGAATAACACAGCTGCAAGATTGTATGAGGTCAATTCCATACCTGCCAATTTCCTCCTTGATGAAAGCGGAGTCATAATTGCAAGGAATCTGAGGGAAAATGAGCTATATAATAAGGTAAAGGAAGTGATCGAAGGGAAGTAACCTCACACGAGGCTACTCACCTTCCTTGAATTCTTCCCCGGGCCTCACTTCTTCAAGGATAAAACCGGTTCCTCTTACGGTACGGATATCAATATATTTATCCTCTGAGATGTATTTTCTCAGGCGGGATATGAATACGTCCATACTGCGTCCCAGGAAATAGTCATCCTCACCCCATATCTCGGTAAGAATATCCTCTCTTGCCAGAATCTTATTCTTATTAATAATGAAGTATTTCAGAAGCTGAGCCTCCTTAAGGGTAAGCTTTTCCTTTGTATTGCCGCAGAAGAGTTCAAGTGTATTGAATTTCAGAACAGTGTTTGATATTTTATATTCATCGTTCATCGATGAATAAGCTCTCTTTAGAATGTTGCCAATCCTCAGTATCAGCACCTCGGGATCAAATGGTTTTGTTATGTAGTCGTCAGCTCCGATCTTTAGTCCCCTTACAATATCCTCTTTAAGGCTTTTTGCCGTCAGGAAAATTATAGGCATATCAGGTTGTGACTCTTTTGATCATTTCACCCAGGGTAAAACCATCCATTTCGGGCATCATGACGTCGAGTACGCAGATATCGGGTTTGCCCTGGCTGAACATATCCCATGCTTCCTTGCCATCTCTTGCAAGATTAACATCGAAGCCGCTTATAGAAATATATTGTGATAAAATGTTGCCGAAGTCCCTGTCGTCTTCTGCTAATAAAACTTTCATATACGGATATTATTAATAGGGTATTGTTACTGTAAATATACTACCTTTTCCGGGTTTACTGCTAACGGTTACGTCCCCTCCGTGAGCTTCCGCAATTTTCTTAACGTAGTACAGACCAAGCCCGAGGCCTTTGTATTTATGGATGTTTCCTGTTGAAGCCCTGTAGAACTTATCAAAAACATGCTTCTGGTCGGCTTTGCTGATGCCTATTCCGTTATCCGTCACCTTTATGCATATTTTATTATCCTCGGTAAAGCCTTCAACGTTTATAACCGGATCCTTTTCGGAGTATTTCACCGCATTTGACAGCAGGTTGTTGATAAGTGTCGTAAAATACACTACATCCAGATCCGCCCTGACACCTTTCAGGTTGTATTTTTCAGCAAGGGCAGCACAATTGTTACAGCCGCTTCTGAAGCTGCTTACAATATCATTCATTATATCCTCGACCTGTACTTTCTTCTTATCGAGTTGGAATTGTGTCCTTTCCCACATACTGATCTCAAGGATCATATTGATAAGCTGGTTCAGGTGCACGCTCTGCTTGCCGATCATTTTTGCCGTTTCCAATATCTTCTCTTCATTTGTCCTTATTTGCTCCATCTCAAGGGTCTTACCAGCCACGGTTATTGTTGACAATGGCGTCTTCAGCTCATGAGTCATATTATTGATGAAGTCGGTCTTCAGGTTAGACAACCGTTTTTCCTCCATCAGGTTTTTATAGGTGATATAGAACAGGGATACAACCAGAAGGATGCTGAAAATACTTAAGCCCAGAGAGGCTGCTGTCTCCTTGAGGATTATTTTTTGCTTATCTGAAAAATCAATTAAGTACTCAAAATCGAGCCTGTAAAAATCCCTGTCAGTCCCATATCTTTTAACAAGTATCTCCGAAGTGCGTCTTGGTTGCCTCATTCTTCCGGGTGGTGGCCCGGCTCTGCGAGTTGTATCGCTCAGCTGAGGGGGCCGGCGATTGGCATATTCTTCGTTTAAATAAACTGGAATTCTCTGGTCATAATTGATAAGCTCAAAACGGTTGATCACGATCTTACTGATGAAGTCCTTGTCAATACCACGTCTTCCAAAATATCTTGAGAGAAATTGTGACAGATCCTGCTCCTTATTTAATACCAGGGTCACATATTCAAAGAGGTCCTGCTTTTCCCTGGCGGTCAGAGAGTCTGTTTTTGATTCCTCCAACCCTTTCAGAACCTTTTCGGATTTTACACCGATCAGGATACGTGCCGTATCAAAACCATCAGTACCCCATTGCCTGTCCATAACGTCAAGAGCATCCTGTGATAATAGCCTGTAGCGGAGATTGAACATTTCATCCTTTTGCTTCCAGACACCTCTAATGATAATGATTTGAGCAGTTATCAGGATAATTATGGAAAATATACCAAGGAGGAGGATTGTGTTTCTTTCTTTCATATTTTTCCTATTGCCTTATCAAAAGTATTTAAATTATCAATATATCGGAATTATGCCACAAACATTAACCCGGCGTTAACCCGGCGTTAACAATAGTGTGCTATTCGCGGCATTATCTTTGACATAAGAAACTAAAAACAGGGTAGTCATGAAAAAAATGGGGTTTATAATTACAGCGATCCTCCTCATATCGGCAATTTCCTCGTTCCAGCCTGCAGCCACTCAGGAAAAATCAAAAGAAGAAAAGGAAAAGGAATTGAAGATGCAGGAGGAAATCATTCAGCAGAAGAAAGCTCTTGAACAGATGAAAACTGAACAGGAGAAGGCTCTAAAGGACCAGGAATCGGCAACTGTGGATGCTATGAAACATGCTCAGCAACAGATGGAAGACGCATCCAAGTACCAGGATATGTTTAAGGTGTACAGAGACAGGGGAAGCAGAGACAGATCTTTCTTTAATGGAGAACCGTTTATCTTCTCCCCCGGGGTGGAACCGTTCGTAGGTTCTCCGTTTGGCGGGGATAATGAAAAGACAACCTGGGATTTTTCAAAATCCGTGAAAGAGAATTCATTTTCAAGAGATTACACATTTGATGTTGAGTCTACCGCAAACACGGTTGTAATGTCGGTAAACGGCGACTGCAAGGCAGGTGAGATCAGGATAAAGATCATTATGCCAAACGGTAAAACCTATTCAGACATACTTATCGATGAATTCGGGAACCTTAACTGGAGAAAATCATTTGCAATATCTGAAGAGGAGAACAAGGATAAAGCAGGTGCTTGGAAATTTCAGATCAACGCTTCGAAGGCAACAGGGTATTTTAAGATCTCCCTTCAGACGTATTAGTTTTTCATTCCTTTGAAAGAGAGGCTGGCTGAGGGTACCAGCCTCTCTTTATTCCGACTGGGCTGATGACCGGCCACCCTTCACACTTTCAACCCTTACCGTAAACTTATTCCCGTCCCTGACAATCCATTTCAGGTCAACATGCTGGTATCCCTCAATGTTCTGAACTTCAATTCTCTGTGGATTATCTTTCTGTTCCCTGGTAATATTTCTGTCCTTGTCGACAACAACCATCCCCGCGATAACCTTTCCTCCATCAAGAAAAGCATAATCAGGAGGATCGATCTTATACTTAAGGTTAGTTCCCGAATGAGTTGGCATTAACTGGCTGTTTACTATCGTAGCAGTTACCTCTTTCAGCCCTCCACCAAGGTTGTTCACTTTCACGTCTTTAACCTCAAGCTTAGGTGTCACCCAGGCATTATAGATGCAGAATGCGGCGTTGCGGTGGGCATCGCTTTCAAGAAGGAATCCGGGATGGGCCCTCCCGAAATTCTTATTAAAACCACCGACTTCAATCTTCCCATATACAGGATGATCAACTTCCTGCCACGGAACAAAAGCATCTTCAAATAGCAAAAGTCTGTCAAATTCATACGTGTCGGTATTTGCCGTATCGTTGAACATAAGGTTTTCATTCCACAGCTCATTAGAAAAAACATAGCTGCCGATTGCCCCGTACCACCAGTCGAGTTCACCTCCGTAAACAGTGTACATATCTTTCCATATAGTTATGAACTTATAGCCCGGAATAATCTCTTCCCCCTTTTTCCCTATGGAATTGATTACATTGTCGTCGGAACGGGTGAATACTTCCGCGCCTCCACCCTTTATTGAGGGACCCCTGAGGATTAATCCCCCGGAATTGTGAAATGACTGGGCTCCTGTGATATTCCTGTGCTTGAAGCTAAAATCGCGCACAGCCTGATTTTCCGGAAACGAGAAGGGATATTTTCCTGCACCCTGCTGAATATATGCAGGTTCCCAGTTAAAGCCATAATCACGGTTAGGATCATAACCGCCTATGCCGTCTTCATTTACCTGGCCATCACCGTCATTGTCAATGCCTTCCTGTCCGAGAATCTCATACTCTCCCTTTTCCCCCGGAGCTACCCTTATCATTTTGCGGGGGTCTTTAGGATCAGGATTAAATGTTCCGTATGGGCTTTTCCGGCGCATCATTGAAATTATTCCATCGTTATTAAGATCATCAAATTTATCTTCGTCATATAATCCGTCTCGGTCGTTATCCATAGGCACAAGACCTGATCTTGGTGAACTGGCCGTATTTGGTTCATCCATAAAATACTGCCGCGCATCAGGATTAATGGTAGGAAGAATATAGAATACCTTATCCCTGAGCAGCTGGTTTATGAATTTGTTTTCATCGTACATCTCGCAGAGGTACCATGCCGTGTAGAGTGCCATTTCGGTCCCCTGTATCTCATTCGAATGGATGTTTCCGTCAATATAAATACCGGGTTTGTAATCTGGATTCTTAACCTTTTTATCGGAAATTATGAGGGCAATAATATCCCTTCCCTGGTAGGATTTGCCAGCCGATTCCATTGTAACAAGATCGGGATACTCCTTTGCCAGCTTCCTGCATAATTCAGCAATCCCGTCATAAGTATAATACTTGTTCCATGATGCCTGGACTTTAGGATTTGCGGGAGAACCGGCCGCCTTAAAGAACAATTCCGGATTCTGGGATGATAGGGGAATGGAGATTGCAAAAAGCAGACTGAATATCGTGAGTAATGCAAAATATCTTTTCATAATCTTATTTTTTGTCTTGTTGTTATTTCAGTTCAACCGTAGTATTAATAATTCCGGTATTGACAGAGCCTGCAGTTATTCCAACTGGACTTTTGCCCGAGATAAGCCATGTGAATTGAGCAGTTTCATCCCCCTGGAGTCTTTGTATCCGCTGCACCTTTAATCCACTAAGTATAGTTTGTCCTTTTGACGGATTAAGCGTTATTCTCATGATTCTTGTCCAGAGGAACTGGTCGCCGATTTCAGTGCATGTTGCAAATATTCCTTTGTTGTGAACCTTAAGTGATAGCCGGAATATATTATCGCCGGCATTTTCGCTCTTTATATCGAGGAACTCCAGCTCAGGATGCATTGCGGCAGCATCAATAATAAACCTGTAGTGGGAATTTATTAGGATTTCGAGTGAGTCGGCAGGCGGATTCAGAGCCACAAATGGCTTTAGTCCGCCGACTTCAGTTCTTTTCCCCGGGAAATCGGGATCTGTAATTTCAGTCCATGGAATGAACATATCATTTAATTTGTTTTTGGCTGCATATTTCAGGAAAGCCACTTCGGCGTTTTTCCCCTTTTCGGCAGGAAACCACCATCCCGGAGTACCGAAACTGTACCTGCCGTAATGGTAATAGGCCCATTCCGTAAAGTTCCCGTGTGCCGGCTTTGCAGGAGGTGCTCCTTTAATCCCTGTGATTTCATGGTATTTATCAGATACCAGTTTATTGATCATCTCGTCAGTCTTAAGTATGGAGGTGATTTTGCCCCTTTCCCTCATGGGCGGACCCTGGAAGGGGCCCTGGCCCTGTGCGGGAGCCTGGGTTGAAGCTGGTTGCTCAGATGCTTTCATAGGCTGGCCAAGATTGTCCTGAGGCCCGAAAGTAAAAACAGCATAAATATTGAACCTGTCAAAAAGAAAATCAGCCACCGCCCTCGTCTCAGGTTCTGACACAGGATAGAGTCCTGAACCCGGTGCAAACTGCTCATAATTATATGAAAAGTTGTTATTGAAGTTTACACCCCCGGCGCCGTCTTCATTGAAACTGTCATCCTTGTCGTTATCAATCCCCTCACTGTAAACCAGGTACCCGCCCGTCTGTCCCTTTGAAAGATCAGCTTCTACCATTATTCTCTTATCTTCTTCACTTTCAGTGTATTTACCTGATGGATCCTGAATGCGAATGAGGGAAATGAATCCATCCTTATTAAGATCTTCGCAGGGATCCTCATCCGATACAAAATCCCTGTCATCATCTGTTGATCTTGAATTCAGCTTCCTTTCATATTTTAACCCGGAGAAGTACTGATCAGTTGCATCAGGACTAACATCCGGCAGAACATAGAATGTTATTTTGTTCAGGAGTTCCCTAATTGCCGGTTCTGAGGCGCTGCTCAATATCTTACCGGCAAATCCGAGAGCCAGTTCCCTTCCCAGCAGGTAATTGCCTTCAACTCCTCCGACAATTGCAATCCCTGGTTTATTGTCCCTTGGCTCTGTCCCGATTGAGATCAGCCATATGTCTTTGTTTGCGCCGGTTTTCGCCAGCGATTTGACAATGCATAAATCGCGATATTGTCTGCCAAATCCGTCTATTTTCTGTGACATTTGCTGATAGTTTGAGTACTGGTTCTGACCAGTTACCGGCAAAGTCTGAAATGCGGTAGATTAATGCCGTAATAATAATTCCGGAATAAGTTCTTTTCATGGTTCTTAATTTATTGCTACCAGACAGTTTTATGGTTAAATCAAATTCAAAAATAGATCATTATAATTTATTTCCAATACTTAAACCTTTTCTTATCTTATGTGTTAATTTTGTACCTGACTGTAAAAAATGCCTGATGAAAAGAGTGTTATGCCTACTCATGCTCATTTTAATCGTTTCCTGTGGAAGACAAAATAAGCCGGCAGGCAAAATTATCACAGTCAGCATTGCTCCCTTTAAATATTTTGTTGAAGGAATTGCAGGTAAGAATTTTACAGTGAACATAATGGTTCCGGCAGGATCCAATCCTCATATTTATGAACCTTTCCCCGAGCAGCTGAATAAGCTGAGAAAATCGGCAGCTTATATCAGCAATGGATACCTTGGATTTGAGCTTACATGGCTTGACCGTTTCTATGAGATGAACAGGAAAATGAAAAAACTCTCTTTAGGCGACGGGATTGATCTGATAATGTCGGAGCATCACCATGAGCGAGAGAATGCAGAGGGAGCTGATCCTCATTACTGGGAGTCGCCTTTGTGTGCTTTTAAAATGGCATCGTCGGTGAGGGATCTTCTTATTGAGCTGGATCCGGAAAACAGGGAACAATATGATTACAATTACAATATTCTTACGGAAAAAATAAAAGATATCGACGTCAGAGCAAAAGAGCTTTCATCTGACCACAAACAAAAAAGCGTTTATGATATATCACCCGAACCTTGGATACCTTGCAAGAGATTACGGACTGGAAGAGATCCCTGTTGAATTTGAAGGGAAGGAGCCCACACCTTCGAGGCTGACGGAACTTATTGACAGGGCAAAAAGGGAGAAGTTAAATGTTATTCTTGTACAGAAGGAATATGATACAAAGAATGCGAGAGCCATAGCGGATGAGGTTGGAGCGAGGGTAGTCATTATTGATCCCCTGTCGGAAGACTGGTATTCTTCAACCATAAACATTATTAATACGCTTAAAAGCAGTTTTGAGAACAATCTGAATTAGCACGAAGATGGCAGAATATTTATTTGAAATGAGGTCATTATCGGCTGCCTATGGTTCGAATATTGTCCTTCAGGATGTCGATTTCAGTGTATATGAAAGTGATTACATAGGTGTAATAGGACCAAACGGAGGTGGAAAGACAACCCTGCTTAAAGTTATCCTTGGACTTGTTAAGCCTGTGAAAGGAAGCCTGGAGTTCAACCAGGAACTCCTGACCAGCAATAAAATAGGCTATTTGCCTCAGATTTCAACAGGAGATATTAACTATCCGGTAACCGTAAAAGATGTGGTAATGTCAGGGTTAATGATCCGCAAAGGATTAATTTCCATGATGTCTCAATCGGACAGGAAAAAAGCGGATCAGGTTATTGAAGAATTAGGGCTTGCATCTTTGTCGGGCTCATCCCTGAGCGAACTCTCCGGTGGCCAGGTTCAGCGGGTTTTACTTGGACGCGCCATTATAGGCGATCCCAGGCTTTTGCTTCTTGATGAACCCGGCAACTTTGTTGATGCAAATTTTGAGACCGATTTTTATGAGAAGCTCAGGACACTTAACAAGCGAATGGCAATCCTGATGGTTTCACATGATGTAGGAACAATATCAGCGTACATTAAAACTTTTGCCTGCGTTAACAGGCATCTTCATTATCATGCGTCTCCGGAGATAACAAACGAGGAATTGCTCGCATATGATTGTCCTATTCAACTGATCACTCACGGGGAAGTTCCTCACACTGTTCTTCAAAAACACTAAGCTTTGGAAGGGAGCATTTTTCAATATGATTTTATAATCAAGGGGCTTCTCGGATCAATATTTGCAAGCATAACTGCCGGCCTTGCAGGAACCTATATCGTTTCAAAAAGAATGGTCTTCCTGAGCGGAGGTATAACCCATGCATCATTCGGGGGGATTGGAATCGGATATTTCATTGGAATCAATCCTGTTGTTGGTGCTGCTGTCTTTCAGCATTCTTTCAGCACTCGGTGTGGAATACCTGTCGGTAAAACAAAAGATCAGGGAGGATTCTGCAATCGGAATGCTATGGGCATTTGGCATGGCAATTGGGATCATTTTCATTTACCTTACTCCGGGTTACACCCCAAACCTTATGAGTTACCTTTTCGGAAGCATATTGACTGTCACGTACGCTGATATAATAGCGCTCGGGCTGATGTCAGTGATCCTTATTCTCTATTTCGGATTTTTCTACCGGACTATTCTCTATATTTCATTTGATGAGGTTTTTGCAAGGACTTATTCCCTATATGTCAATATTTTCAAATACATTACAACTTCATTGATCGCATTAACGATCGTGCTGAATATCAGGATGGCAGGGGTGGTGCTTGTGATTTCCCTTCTTACAATACCTCCGAACATTGCAATGATCTTCACAAAATCATATTTTAAAATAGTTATCTGGTCGGTTGTTGCCGGTTTTGCCGGCACTGCAGCAGGATATGCAGTTTCTTTCTTTGCAGGGATCCCAACCGGAGCAACAATCATTTTTACTCTTGTAATAATCTGGCTAGTTGCGAAGATGTTTAGTCAGCTCACAAACAGGATGAAACAGGAAAGAATCAAGATTACTTTGTAACAATAAAATAAAGAACTATATGGATTATGACCTTATTGTAATCGGAAGCGGTCCCGGCGGATATGTTGCCGCCATAAGGGCTTCTCAGCTGAAAATGAAGGTAGCTGTTGTCGAAAAGGCAGAGATTGGTGGAATTTGCCTTAACTGGGGATGCATTCCCACAAAATCGCTCCTGAAAAGTTCCCAGGTGCTGGAATATTTACATCATGCATCGGATTATGGTATTAATATTGAAGGTGAAATAAAGCCTGATTTCAGTGCAATCATCGCCAGGAGCAGGAGTGTAGCGGACGGTATGAGCAAAGGAGTTCAGTTCCTTTTCAGGAAAAACAAAATTGAACATATCAAGGGTCATGGGCGGATTGGTAAGAATAATAATGTAGAAGTCGAAGACAGTGAAGGGAATAAAAAAAGTTACACAGCAAAGAGCATTCTGCTTGCAACCGGCGCCAGGTCAAAGGAACTGCCAAATCTTAAGCAGGATGGAAAGAAAATCATAGGTTACCGTGAGGCGATGACCCTGGACAGGCAGCCTGAATCAATGGTAGTTGTGGGATCGGGTGCGATCGGGAGTGAATTTGCATGTTTTTATTCGTCATTGGGTACACAGGTCACTCTTGTTGAATTTCTTCCGAGGATTGTTCCAAATGAGGATGAGGAGGTTTCAAAACAGCTTGAAAGATCCTTTAAGAAACTTAAAATGAGAATACTGACAGATTCAACAGTTGAGTCTGCAGATACTTCCGGAAATAAATGCTTGGTCAGAATAAAAACCCCAAAAGGTGAAGAGATGACAGAAGCGGATATTGTTCTTTCAGCAGTTGGTGTGACAGCCAATCTTGAAGATATAGGTCTCGAAACCGTCGGGGTGAAAATCGAAAAGGGGAAGGTGATCGTTGATGATTTTTACAGAACCAATATCCCCGGCATTTATGCAATAGGAGATATTGTTCATGGTCCCGCTCTTGCGCATGTAGCTTCGGCTGAGGGTATCATTTGTGTTGAAAAGATTGCAGACGTTGATACCCACCCACTTGATTACAATAATATTCCTGCCTGCACATACACTACTCCTGAAATCGCATCATGCGGCTTAACGGAAGCAGCGGCAAAAGAAAAGGGGTACAGGATCAAGGTAGGTAAATTCCCGTTTTCTGCTTCTGGTAAAGCAAGCGCTTCAGGCTCGAAGGAAGGTTTCGTAAAGCTCATTTTTGATTCAGAATACGGGGAGCTGCTTGGAGCTCATATGATCGGTGCCAATGTAACTGAAATGATAGCTGAGATTGTAGTTGCGAGGAACCTTGAGACCACCGGTTCTGAGATCATAAAATCTGTCCATCCGCATCCTACAATGTCAGAAGCAATTATGGAAGCAGCTGCCGCCGCTTACGGTGAAGTGATCAATATTTAGTTCCTCATAAACGCAACCTTTTGGAGAATTTTGCATCATTCTTTAAAGAATTGCTGGTAAATCAGACAATTTTTATATATTTTTATACTTTCAAAAGGTAAATTGCCTTGCCTGATATTAAAAATATAATTAAAGGTTGTCTGGCTTGTAACAGAAGGGATCAGGAACTTCTGTACAGGAGGCATGCCGCCAAATTATATGCTGTGTGCCTTCAGTATTCCGGTAATGATGAGGAAGCCAGGGATATCTTACAGGATGGATTCATCAAGATATTTGAAAACCTTATCCATTACAAACATGAAGGTTCTTTTGAAGGCTGGATGCGCAGGATAGTAGTCAATACTGCACTCGAAAAGTACCGCAGCAAGCATAATCTCCACAGAGTAGATGACATAGATCTGATTCCGGAGCCCGATGCAGACCCGGAAACTGAAGATTATGCAGGACTTGAGGCTGTTGACCTTCTGGATATTATCAGGGGATTGCCTCCAAAATACAGGATGGTTTTTAACCTTTTTGCGATAGAGGGCTATTCCCACAAAGAGATAAGCCAGATGTTCAATATCTCTGAAGGTACATCAAAATCAAACCTGTCCCGTGCAAGGATCATCCTTCAGAAAAAAGTCAGTTTGTTCACAGGATTAAACAAAAAAGTGGTCAGTGGCTAACAATGGTGCAAATATTGATCTTCTTTTCAGGAATGGACTCAAGGATTATGAGGTTCTTCCTCCTGTTGAGGTCTGGAACAACATTTACCCTGTTATAAGGAAAAAGCAAAGGCCGGTTCTTATACTAAGGAGTGCCGCGCTTGTAGCTGTGCTTTTATCAATAAGTTTCCTGACTTACAGATGGCAGCAGGAAATTTCCACGTCGCCAGATAATCCTTTTATAGCTGTCCGTGAGCAATCGATACAGTCCCGGGATAATGCATCAACCGTCAGAGATGACAGAATAATTCCTTTAAGAAACAAACAGAAAGAAAATTTAACAGGCAACATAATACCCGACTTATCAGATACTGATGCATTGTCAGGATATACAGAATCTGTAGCTGAGAATCTTAATCCGGTTTCAGAAACCGGGATTCTTACACCCGACAGAAGCTTAATCATTCCGATAGGAATCTCAACAATAAGGAATTTCAACCCAAAGACTGAACTCAATATTACTCCTGAGTTTGAAGGACTTGAGGGTATCTCTTCACGAAGGGTTGAAAGGGAAAACTGACAGATGGTCGGTAATGGCAATGGCATCTCCTACTTACTATCTCAGTCCTGTTTCCGGAAGTGAAGGCCTTGCCAACCAGATCAATTCTCTGGAGAAATCCCAGCTTTCATATTCAGGTGGGGTTGGTTTAGCTTATAAGATAAGCAAGAGATTAAGCATTCAATCAGGACTTTATTACTCGGCTGTGGGACAGGAGGTGGATGGTATCAACTCATTCGCCGGTTTCCATCCATATGATTATACAAAGGGAGATCATAACTTTGAAGTGTTAACCTCAAGCGGAGTGATTTATACAAGTAACTCCGACGTATTCCTTCTTGACAGATCAGGAGACCGGGTACTTACCAGGTATACAAACGATGTCTTCGATCCCGACAAAGCCCATCTCTCAGCAATCAATAATTCACTTTTTCAGAATTTCAGCTATCTCGAAATGCCTGTGATCCTGCGGTATAAATTCATTGATAGATTGATTGACTTTAACCTTATCGGTGGTTTATCGTATAACATGCTTGTAAATAATTCAGTCACAACCGTAATGGACGGAAACAGATACAAGGTAGGAACCACCGGATTAAATCAGTTCATGATCAGCAGTTCCCTGGGGATGGGATTGGAATATAATCTTTCAAAGAAATTCTCTCTGAACCTTGAACCTACCTTCAGATATTACCTTAATCCATTTGGTGAAACACTAGGGTTGAAGGCTCACCCGTATTCTTTCGGAGTATTCTCAGGACTGTCATACAAATTCTGATAGCTGAAACTACTTTCCCTGTATTCTTTCCTTTAATATTTCTCTTTGATTATACCTGTTCATATTTTGGGCTCTGTCCTGTTACATATAAGGTGCAAAAACATTACCTTTGCATTTTATTTTACACTGGCAAAATCTTATGTCGAAATCAGGCAAAAAATATGTGATTGCAGGAATTATCCTGGTCTGCCTAACAGCAGTGGGATTTGCTATAAATCAGGGTTTTGAGGATTCGGCTAAACCCATTCAGGGGGAATTGGCTTTTGATACAATTCATTTCAACCGGTCGTATAAACTGCCTGATAATGTAACTTTTGCGGGTGAGAAAATGCCTCTTGAGAATTTTGACACAAGAGAAAGCCTCGAACGTGAGATACTGATCAGCGCATACAGGCATTCATCCACTATAATGATCATTAAGAGGGCCAACAGGTACCTTCCTGTTATTGAGAACATTCTAAGGAAAAACAATATTCCTGATGACTTTAAATACCTCGCAGCAGCCGAAAGCGAATACAGTAATATGGTCTCACCTGTAGGAGCCACCGGGTTCTGGCAGATCATGGCTGAGACAGGTAAAGAGGAAGGCATGGAGATCAACAATGTCGTTGACGAAAGGTACGACATCGAAAAATCCACCCAGTTCGCATGTGACTATTTTCTCAAATCGTACGAAAAATATGCCAACTGGACCCTTGCGGCGGCTTCATATAACGGAGGAAGAGCTGCCCTGGATGAACAGATAAGGATCCAGAAGGAGAACAATTATTATGATCTTCTTCTCAGCGAGGAGACGGCAAGGTACATTTTCAGGGCTGTTGCATATAAGCTTGTGATCACTGATCCGGAGAATTATGGTTTAAACATTGAAGAGAATGAACTTTATCCGCAGCTTGATTATTATGAAGTTAAAGGTTGACACATCAGTTTCTGATTTTTCTTTATTTGCAAAAAAATTCGGTACCAACTACAAAATGCTGAAATTCCTTAATCCCTGGCTAAGGAAACCTTTTCTGACCCCGAAACCCAACAAGCAATATTCAATAAAAATACCGTCGGAAGGAATGCGCACCATTGAGAAAAGCGAAATTGTTAATTGAATATGTGAAGGTTAGGAGTCAAGATGAGTGATGAGATAAGGGTTCTTGGAGCCCGTGTACATAATCTACGGAACATTGATGTCACAATTCCACGCAACAAGCTGGTAGTAATTACCGGTCTGAGCGGAAGCGGGAAATCTTCGCTCGCTTTCGATACGATTTATGCCGAAGGACAACGGCGATACATGGAAACACTTTCAGCTTATGCCCGTCAGTTCCTTGGTGGCATGGAGCGGCCGGATGTCGACAAAATAACCGGATTAAGCCCCGTTATTTCCATAGAACAGAAAACCACAAATAAAAATCCCCGATCGACGGTTGGGACCATAACAGAGATATACGATTTCCTGAGGCTGCTATATGCAAGAGCCGCAGAGGCATATTCCTGGGCTTCAGGTGAGAAAATGGTCAAGTATACTGATGATCAGATAATTGAACTTGTCAAGACGAGTTTTGCCGACAAGAAAGTCTATTTTCTTGCGCCGATAATCAAAGGAAGAAAAGGCCATTATAAGGAATTGTTTGAGCATCTGAGAAGGAAAGGATTCCTGCATGTCAGGATCAATGGAGAGATCAGGGAACTCATTCACGGACTAAAGCTCGACAGGTACAAAACACATTTTATTGAACTTGTTATTGACAAATTCAAGGTAGGTGAGATAACCGATAAAAGGCTTCGCGAATCTATACTCATTGCACTTGATCAGGGAGACGGAGTAATGATGGTGCTCGACGCTGAAAGCACAGAGCCCAGGTTCTTCAGCCGTCATCTGATGTGCCCGGTTACAGGGATTTCCTATAATGAACCTGCCCCTCATACTTTCTCGTTCAATTCACCTCAGGGCGCATGTCCGCATTGCAACGGACTTGGCGAAGTTTCAAGCATCGACCTAAACAAACTTATACCTGATCCTGAACTGAGTATAAGAAAAGGCGGAATAGAACCTCTGGGGAAATACAAAAATATCTGGATTTTCTGGCAGATCGAAGCTATAGCAGAAAAGGACGGATTTACACTTGATACGCCGATAAAGGATATCTCCGAAGAAGCGCTTAATAAGGTCCTCTATGGTTCGGATGAGGTGCTTAAACTATCAAATACACCTCTCGGAATGACTTCAAACTATTTCCTGACATTCGAAGGAGTTGTCAATTTTGTCGGGAATATTGAAGTCATTAACGGAAAGAAAAACGGATCGAGAATCGCGCGACCAGTATGTTCAGTATGATGTATGTCCCGAATGCAACGGGACAAGACTAAAGAAAGAATCGCTTTATTTCAGAATAGCTGATAAGAATATTGGTGAGCTGTGCGGCAATGGATATAAGGGAATTGCTTACCTTCCTTTCTACTGTGGAGGAAAAAATGTCAGAAAAGCAGAGGCTTATAGCGGCAGAGATCCTCAAAGAGATAAGGGCAAGGCTTGGCTTCCTGCTGGAGGTAGGGTTGGAATACCTTTCACTGAGCAGGGGCGCAAGGACTCTGTCGGGCGGTGAAAGCCAGAGAATAAGGCTTGCCACACAGATCGGATCACGACTGGTAAATGTTCTTTATATTCTTGATGAACCAAGTATTGGACTTCATCAGCGTGACAACAGGAGGCTTATTGCATCACTAAAACAACTCAGGGATTCGGGTAACTCTGTAATTGTTGTTGAACACGATAAGGAAATGATCATGTCAGCCGACCACATTATTGACATGGGGCCCGGTGCAGGCCGTCACGGAGGAAAGGTCGTGGCGTATGGGAGTCCAGCTGAGATTAAAACATTCAATACACTCACTTCCAGTTACCTTAATAAAAAGAAGAAATTCATTATACCTGAGACACGCAGGAAAGGGAACGGGAAATTCCTTACAATCACAGGCGCTTCAGGCCACAACCTCCGGAACGTTGACATGGTTTTGCCACTGGGTACTTTCATTTGTGTGACAGGGGTATCAGGAAGCGGGAAATCATCACTTATAAATCAGACTCTGCATCCTGCCCTTGCAAAAAAATTTTATAACTCGGGAAAAACTCCCCTTCCATATAAAGATATCTCAGGGCTGGAAAACATTGACAAAGTGATTGAAGTAAGCCAGTCGCCTATTGGGAAAACACCCAGGTCAAATCCCGCAACTTATACAGGTGTCTTCACCGACATCAGAAAACTGTTTGAACAGACTACTGAAGCAAAAATAAGGGGATTTGGTGCCGGCAGGTTCTCGTTCAATGTAAAGGGAGGAAGGTGTGAAGGTTGTGAAGGTGCGGGGATGAAAACCATTGAAATGAATTTTCTGCCTGATGTTTATGTGCATTGCACTGAATGCAATGGCAGGAGATATAATCGTGAGACACTTGAAGTAAAATATAAAGGTCAGTCAATCAGTGATGTACTTGAAATGACAGTTAATATTGCTGTTGATTTTTTTGCGAATGTTCCTTCAATATATCACAAGATCAAAACCCTTCAGGATGTCGGTCTGGGTTATATAAGGCTCGGTCAGCAATCCACATCGCTTTCAGGTGGCGAAGCCCAGCGTGTCAAGCTTGCAACGGAACTTGCCCGCCGTGATACCGGGAAGACCCTTTATATCCTTGATGAGCCCACCACAGGACTGCATTTCGAAGATGTCAGAGTGCTTCTCGAAGTTCTCAATAAACTCGTTGAGAGGGGAAATACGGTTATCGTAATTGAGCATAACATGGATGTAATTAAAATGGCAGATTATATTATAGATCTTGGAAAGGAAGGCGGGAAGGAGGGAGGTGAAATCATCTTTTCAGGAACTCCTGAAAAACTTGTTAAGTGCAGGGACAGTTACACGGGAATCTACCTTGAACCCGAACTTAAGCATTTAATTTAGTTATCTTTGATTAAATTCTTTTGATGATATGAAGATGGATAAGCCCGCGGATCTCATTAAAGATGCATTCGAGCAGAAAACATGGCATGAGATCCATACAACAGATTCCTGGAGAGTTTTTAAAATAATCTCCGAACTGGTTGAAGGATTTGAAAAGTTGTCACGGATAGGTCCGTGTGTCTCTATTTTTGGTTCAGCAAGAACTCACTACAATGATAAATATTACAAGCTGGCGGAGGAGATTGCTTTCAAGCTTACACAGAATGGATATGGTGTAATAACGGGAGGAGGACCCGGGATAATGGAGGCTGCAAACAAGGGTGCAAAGCGGGGCAACGGCAAATCGGTGGGGATAAATATTGACCTTCCCTTTGAACAGCGGCCGAATACATATATTGATCCTGACAAGCTTATAACCTTTGATCATTTCTTTGTCAGAAAAGTGATGTTCATGAAATACGCTCAGGGATTCATTGTACTTCCCGGGGGCTTTGGCACTTTCGATGAGCTTTTTGAAGCAATAACCCTGATTCAGACGAGAAAAATCGGAAAATTCCCCATAATACTCGTCGGGGAAAAATACTGGAGCGGATTATTAAAGTGGATCAGGGAGGAGATGGTTGAGGAAGAGCACAATGTATCTCCCCAGGATCTTAGCATTTTTTCGCTTGTTGATACTGCGGATGATGCTGTAGACGCGATAGTTCAATTCTATTCCAGATACCTTCTCAGTCCAAACTTCTGATAATAACAAGATCGGGATCGGGGATTATAAATTAAAACTTTCCCCTCCTTGAGAAGGAGGGGAAAGTATTGATATACAACACCATAACTTTCTCCTCCTTTTTAAGGAGGAGTACCCTGACCGAAGCGTCAGGGGGAGGTGGTTGGCTTTTTAGACAGCCCCAAAGTTTTGGCCCTAATATTTATTGACCGTTATATAGCCTATTTCTTTCGAATCCGATCCATATCCCTTTCGGCATCCTTTCGCTTCAGGGTTTCACGCTTGTCATACTCTTTCTTGCCTTTTGAAACTGCAATTTCAGCTTTTGCAAGCCCACGTTCATTGATAAAGACTTTTATCACAATTATGGTTAATCCTGTTTCCTTTACCTTCCTTTCAATCTTCCTCAGTTCACGGGCTTTGAGCAGGAGCTTCCGCTCCCGCAACGGGTCATGATTATTCAGGTTTCCCCACCAGTATTCTGAAATATGCATTCCTTTTATATACAACTCCCCATTACTGAAAAAGCAGTATGAATCTGCTAGAGTTGCTTTTCCTGCACGAAGCGACTTTATCTCTGTCCCGGTCAGCTTTATACCGGCAATATATTTATCAATGAACTCATAATCGTGCAAGGCCTTTTTATTCTTTATTGTAATATCTGAGGAAGCGGCTTTCATTATTTAGGTTACGAAAAAAAGGCAAAGTACAGTTTATCAATTATCTGTGTCAGGACCCAGTTCCCCATGACAATCAGTAAAACAAAAACCACAGCTGCCGAGATAAGCAGGGTTACCTTTTTTTGCTCAGGTGGATTTATCATTTTCTCAACCCCTGTCCAGAAGATATAAAGTCCGTAAAGAGCAAGCACATTAACGAATATAAACGACTCAAACACGCGGCTGATGATCTGGCAAAGCAGGAACGGAGCAGATGAATAGGCAATTATTTTGAACGAACTGTCAAAATTCCTGCCGAGGTCAAGAGCGTTCGTTATCTCATTGAAGATAAATGCCGTTCCATAGATTACAAAAAAGAGTAACAGGAAGTATTTGAGACCCACCAGTACGGAATAAGCCCATGACACTCCCACGTTTGTAAAAAGGATTGATCCAAGAAAGGCGGAAATGGCCACCAGGATTGTCAGAGGGAGGAAAAAGCTTCCCTTCACGTATTTAACAGGTTTGTTCTCGTAATGAATAGCATCCCATGCTTTCTCCGGATTAAGTATAATGTTCTTAATCCTGTGAGATAAAAACTTGAAATCCATTATTGTTCATTTAAAGTGCCGCAAAATTAAATAAATTTATGGTAATTTGTCCTTTAAGCCATGATCAATGGAGAAATGAATATAAAGAAGCCATCAGTTTATGATCTGCTGGTAATTACTGGTCCAACAGCCTGCGGGAAAACATCGCTTGCCGCAGCACTTGCATTACAACTTGACGGAGAAGTGATCAGCGCTGATTCACGTCAGGTCTACAGGTATATGAACCTGGGAACAGGTAAGGATTACAATGACTATATCATTGAGGGTAAACAGATACCTTGTCATCTTATAGATATTGCCGACCCCGGATATAAATACAATGTTTTTGAATATCAACGCGATTTTTTCAATGTGTTCAATGACCTTAATGGAAGAAAAAGATTCCCTGTCGTATGCGGCGGATCGGGGATGTATATCGATTCCATTGTATCGGGTTATAAAATGACTGAGGTGCCGCCTGATCCGGGACTCAGGGCATCGCTTGAAAAGAAGAACCTGAAAGAGCTGACTGAAATTCTGGCCTCATTTAAAAAGCTGCATAATTCAACTGATATTGACACAAAGAAAAGGGCAATCCGGGCTATTGAGATAGAGCATTTTAACATAAATAATAAGGGAAAACAAACAAAATATCCTGAAACCAGACCGCTTATTGCTGGTATATTGTGTGACCGGGAAATAAGGCGAAGGCGGATAAGCGAAAGACTGAAAAAACGGACTCGAACAGGGCATGATCGACGAAATCAGACATCTAATGGACAAAGGCCTGAAGCCGGAAGAATTAATTTATTATGGTCTTGAATATAAATATATTACGCTATTCCTTACCGGTAAGCTTTCATACAATGAAATGATAAGTTCTCTTGAAACCGCGATTCACCAGTTTGCAAAACGGCAGATGACCTGGTTCCGCGGCATGGAACAAGAGGGGCGTAAAGATTCACTGGATTGACAGTGAAATGCCAATAAATGAGAAGGTGGATAGTATAATTAAATTACTGTTTTAGATACATATCCAGCCACTCGAAAAACTCCCGTTGCCAGATAACTGAATTCTGAGGCTTCAGAACCCAGTGACTTTCATCCTCAAAAAATAGAAACCTGCTTGGAATATTCAGAATCTGAGCAGCCTGGAAAGCTTCCATGCTTTGTGTATATGGTATCCTGAAATCGTTGGCACCTGTAATAATAAGAATGGGAGTATCCCATTTATCAACCGACAGATGAGGTGAGTACTGGTAGCTCTTGGGTCCGTTCCAGTAGGGCCCTTCTATATCCTTATTCGGGAACCACAGTTCCTCTGTAGATCCGTACCAACTTATAAAGTCAAATGTGCCGCAGTGTGAAACAAATGCTTTAAACCTTCCGCCATGAATGCCTGCGAGGTAAAAAACCGAGTAACCCCCATAACTGGCGCCCACTGCTCCAAGCCTATCAGCATCGATATAAGGTTCCTTGGCCATCGCATCGGTGGCATCAAGATAGTCCAGCATGTTTTTGCCGCCCCAGTCACCCGAGATCTGTTCTTTCCATGCCTGTCCGAAACCGGAATTACCCCTCCGGTTGGGTGCAAAGACAACATAACCTTTTGCCGCCATCATCTGGAAGTTCCAGCGGTACGACCAGAACTGATCGAGCGACGATTGCGGTCCCCCGTTACAGAAAAGAAGTGCAGGATATTTCTTCTGAGGATCAAAATCAGGAGGGTAAATAATCCACATCTGCAAGATCTTTGTTGTCCTTCGTCTTTATATACTTTTCAGCAACGCTACCCATTTTTATCGACTCATAAATCGCCTTATTTATGAACGTAAGCTGAGTGATATTTCCTGTTTGCATGTCAACCCTTGCGGCCTCCGGCGCCATGGACATCGAAACTATTCCCGAAACAAGATTGCCCGACTGAATGCTGAGCGGACCCATATCGTGAACCCCTTCAGTTACTTTGTCGACGTTCTTCACAGTCAGGTTTACTTTGAATATCTGGGCAGTTCCCAGGTATGAGGAGGTGAAATAAATATTCTGATTATCGGCCCAGGTGAGATTCTCGACATCAAACTCCCATCCTTTTGACAACCAGCTTTTTGTACCTTCTTTTATATCATAAATGAATAAACGGTCAAGATCGGCCTCGTACCCGTTTCTCTCCATGCTCCGGTAAGCAATTTTTGAACCGTCGGGTGAAAAAGCAGGCGATTTGTCATACCCGGGATTTCCCTCAGTAATATTTATTTCCCTGCCGGTACGTATTTCATAAAGGTAGATGTCGGAATTAGTGCTTCTCGAATCTTCGATCCCTGTCAACCTTTTGGAGGTATATGCAATGTATTTTCCATCAGGGCTCCAGGATATTTCGCTCTCGTCATAATACGGGGCAGTAGGTGATTCGAATTTCTGATCCTTCATTATATCCTTTTCATCCGATACGGCCGATCCATTGAATGATGCGACGAAGACATGGCTGTAGGAATAATCGCTCCAGGCATTCCAGTGCCTGTACATCAGATCATTGATGATCCTGACTTTTGCCTTGGGCAAATTATGCTTTTCGTTAGCTGTCTGGTCAAGCTTTACTCTTCTTGTAAAAAATACTTTGTTTCCTTCGGGTGAAACGCTGAATATTTCAAAATCCAAAAGCCCTGTCACTTTTTGCTGATCCGATCCGTCAGCATTCATTGCCATCAGATCACCTCCGTTTACAAAAGCAATCCTTTTGCCACCATCAAACCACTGTGGAGAAGCACCGCCACCCTTGGTAAGCTGAACCGGATCACCCCCATCAATTGATAATTTAAAGATGTTTGTCCTTCTTGCTTCACTCTGAAGATCAATGTCAGTTACGGAATACAGTACGGACAATCCATCGGGGGAAAGGGCAACAGAACCAAGACGCCTGAACTTCCACATTATTTCCGGAGTCATTTTCCCTCCTGCTTTTTCAGCATCGGTGAGCTGATTATTAAATTCAGGCAGAACAGCTTTTGGTTCAGGAGTCTTTTGACTGCATGAAACAGAAAGCAGGATGATCGTGATCATCAACAAGTAACGAGATCTTTTCATAGGTGAGGATTGTGTAAAATGGATTATTATTTCTTGAGAGCCTCGGAGATTTTTCCCTTTAGTTCATCGTATAGCTCCGGATTATCTTTTACTATTTGCTTTACGGCATCCCGCCCCTGTCCGAGCTTAGTATCCCCATAACTGAACCACGATCCGCTTTTCTTGATTATGTCAAAATCAACGCCAAGATCGACTATTTCCCCGAGCTGGGAAATACCCTCGCCATACAGGATATCAAAATCTGCCTTTCTAAATGGAGGTGCAAGCTTATTCTTGACGATCTTGACACGTGTGCGGTTCCCGATGATCTCTTCACCTTCCTTCAGTCTGATTTGTCCGTCCGGATATCGACCCTTACTGAAGCATAAAATTTAAGTGCATTTCCGCCGGTGGTAGTCTCGGGATTGCCGAACATGACTCCGATTTTATCCCTGAGCTGGTTGATGAATACACATGAAGTATTTGTTTTACTGATATTTGCAGTCAGCTTCCTGAGCGCTTGTGACATTAACCTTGCCTGAAGACCCATTTTCGAATCTCCCATTTCCCCCTCAATTTCAGCTTTGGGAGTAAGGGCTGCTACCGAGTCGATTACGATTATATCAAGGGCGCCTGACCTGATAAGGTTATCGGTGATTTCAAGAGCCTGCTCTCCATTGTCAGGCTGTGAGATCAGGAGGTTTTCGACATCCACTCCGAGTTTTTCAGCATAATTCCTGTCAAATGTGTGTTCAGCATCAATTATTGCAGCTATGCCACCGTTTTTCTGGGCTTCGGCAATAGCATGAATTGCAAGTGTGGTTTTCCCTGATGCCTCGGGGCCATAGATTTCAATTACACGGCCTCTGGGGAATCCTCCGATACCCAGGGCAGCATCAAGACCAATTGATCCTGTCGAAATTACCTGAATATTTTCGATAGCATGGTCGCCAAGCTTCATTATTGTACCCTTGCCAAAATCCTTTTCAATTTTTCCAAGTGTTACTTCAAGCGCTTTCAGCTTATCCTTGTTGATTTCTTTTCTTTCGTTACTCATATTATTGGTTTAATTACTTATACAATTTAAATACTTGTTCCGTATGATTACCGGTTTTAACTTTTGTTATGATTTTTTCGATAATTCCTTGTTCATTTATAATAAATGTAGTTCGGACAATACCAAGGAAACTCCGGCCAAATAGTTTCTTCTGGTTGTATACTCCGTAACCATTCAGTATTTTTTTTGAAGTATCCGCGATCAAAGGAAAGGGGAGGGAGTACTTTGCTGCAAATCTTTTATGAGTTTTTTCAGTGTCCATGCTGACCCCAACAACTGCAAAACCTTTCTTAATCAGCTCGTTATGGTTGTCGCGGAGATCGCAGGCTTCGGCCGTGCATCCTGGCGTATTGTCCTTGGGGTAAAAGAACAATATTACCTTCTTTCCGGAAAAATCGCTTAGTCTTACTAATCTGCCACTCTGGTCAATGCCCTCAAAGTATGGTGCTTTCATGCCTTCCTCAAGCTGTATCATCAGGTTCAGATTTTGTAATTAGGGGTAAATTTACGAAGTTTGAATCGTTTTTGGATATATCTGCTGAACAATTATTATCAACATAAAGCGTTCTCAAGGTATGGGGAACAAATAAATTAAAAAGCTGATAATAAGATAATTAAATAAGTACTTCTAAAAATGAAAATCAGGATCATAGAAAATATCATATTGTTGTTTATCATTATTGCCGCAGATCTTTCCTGCGAGCCTTTGTTCGCACAGGAAAGTTCTCAGAAGCCCTCACGTCAGGCAGCAATGGAAGCCTTTTCAAAAGAGGATTTTGCAAAAGCATACAATGAATTCAGCATTCTTCTGCAGATGTTTCCACGGGATCCGCTGTACAAATATTATTCAGGAGTATGCCTGGTAAAATTGAATCGCGATCCGGAAAGCGCTTCGACCTTTCTCAGTGATGCACTGAACGGATCGCTCGATATTAAGAGTATACCTGACGATGCCTGGTTTTATCTGGGGAGATCACAGCAGATGTCTGGCAGGTACGCTGATGCGATAAAATCATTTTCAGTTTTTGAAAATAAAGCAGGGAATAGAAGTTCCAGGTTGTATAATGTTAGTGATTTTGTTCAGGAGTGCAATGAAGGTAGTGGACGCCTCAAAGAAACTGATTATAAACAACCCGTGATTGCCGATAAATCAACAACTCAAACAAAACCGGCCATTCCGGTTGCTGCAAAGGCGGCTCCGCAACTTCAGAACCTGCCTGCCGGATACGACAAATTACTGTCGGAAGCAATGAAGTACCAGGTCAGGGCTGATTCCCTTAATGCACTTGCTGCCGGATACAGGAAAGAATTCAATTCCCTTCCTGCTTCACAAAAGCCTGCAGCAAAAATCCAGAATATCTGATGCAGATTTGCTTGCAGCCAGTTATCAGAAGCGTGCTGACGACAATTTTGCCAAAGCCGGTGTTCAGTCTGAAGCAAGGAAGGATCCCATTCCTCCGCAGCCAGAGGCGTCAAAACCTGCAATTGCGGTTCAAAATACAGATACCAAACCACCCGAAACCAATAAAACCATAATTAAACCGGCACAACCTCAGGAGCCGGTCAGGCGAAACAATAGTGGAGTTTATTCTATGTTTAAAGTTGAAACGGACCCTGAGGCTGTTAAAAACCAGAAAGTGATGATAGATCCTGAATTGCCGGCCGGGCTGGTTTACCGGATTCAGATGGGAGTTTTCAGCAAGCCTTTATCTCCGGAGTTCTTTAAAGGGATTACCCCGGCATTAGGGTTCAGGATACCCGATAAAACCTCTATAAAATATTTTGTCGGGGTCTTCCGCAGGATGGCTGATGCAAGCAGGTCGCTACTCGCTGTGAAGCAGGCAGGATTCAGGGATTCATTTATAACAGCCGTCCTCGATGGTAAGCCAGTATCGATTGAAAGGGCTGCAATCCTTGAGAATGAATGGGGTCAGAAATCTTTGATTAAACCTGGCAATGAGCCAAACCAGCCTGTAGCTGAAGAAGGCCCTTCAACCCTTATATTCAGAGTTGAGGTTGCAAGGGCTGTTTTACCTGTCAGCAGGGAAACTGAAGAGACATATAAGAAACTGGCCGGGAACAGAGGTCTCGATATTTTATCAACACAGGATGGTTCAACTGCTTATATTATAGGAAAATTCATTACCTTTGAAAGTGCTTCTGAATATGCTGATCTTCTGGTTCGCAATGGTTGCCGTGAAGCAAAGGTTGTTGCATATCTCGGGCCAAAAGAAGTACCGGTGGAAACTGCAAAGGAGCTTTTTGATAAGATAAAATGAAAGAAAAGACATTACACAAAGGTGATAATCAAAACAGTGAAAGTGTAAAGCATACACTTATCCTGTACAATGATGAGGTCAATAACTTTGATTATGTTATCAAATCGCTGATCGAAATTTGCGGTCATGATTCCGTACAGGCAGAACAATGCGCACTTATTGTTCATCTGAAGGGCAGCTGTGATATAAAGCTGGGCATCAGGGAAGAGCTACAAGCTATGAGCCTGTCGCTGAATGCGAAAGGGTTGAATTCACTGGTCAAGGTCTGTAAACTAAAGTCTTTTCTCAAAAGTCTCCTTCCCCCCCAAGACTATTTTCTTTGTTTGTGGAAAGCTCCCGAAAGAGCCCAGTCGATAAAGGCCAGCAATAATATTACCAGATAAGAGTAGCCGATCCAGCCGGGCAGGCTCATATCCTTGAAACCGGTTAATTTGATCTCAGGTATTGAGTAATCGGGATGTCCTGGAAAAACTTCAGAATTGCAGTACCAACGACATCAGTTTTATTTGCCGGAATGAAAATAGCTGCAACAATCAATCCTGCAGTAATTACCAATGAAATCAGTGGTATCCTGTTCCTTACAAAGAAACTTTTTGTCCCCTCCTTTGACTGGGACTCTATCTGAATCCTTGTCAGGGTCTTTGAAGTGAATCCTTCGGGGGCCCCTATGATCTTCTCAGGATTTATATACTTCCTGAGCAAATCCTCATCGTATTGTTCCTTTTTATCCATTGTAAAATACGTGTTTCTTTTCAACTTTTCTGATAATTTCAGCCATTTTCTGTCTTGCCCTGAAGAGTCTTACTTTAATATTTACCTTGTTTATACCGGTTATTTTTGAAATCTCTTCTGTATCCAGATCATTGTAGTAGTAGAGAGTTATCAGACCTCTCTCTTCATCATTTATTTTTTGCATGGCAAAATTGACAAGGGAATTCCTGTAATCTTCAATGGCATCGTCTTCATTTTTATTTATGCTTAGAAAATCAACAGCATCAGCAGGAAAATCTTCCAGTGAAAGCACTCCTTTTCTTCTGTTCCTTACCAGCGAAATCGCAGTATTATAAACAATCCGGTATAACCAGGTGGCAAAACTGCTTTTCATCCTGAAATCCTTAAGCGACCGAAAGGCTTTCAGGAACGCATCCTGGGCAACCTCTTCCGCTTCCTCGCAATTCCCGCAGATTCTGAAAGCCAGGTTATAAGCCCTGTCTTTATGCCTGTCGACCAGAAATGAAAAAGCATTGATTTTCCCTTCCAATACCCGTTCGATATAATATTTATCGCTTTCAGAATCCATTACGGCTCTTTGACGCATAAAGTTACAAAATGGTTACGGGAGTTGGGCAATAATTATTTCATCACGCAAAAAGAGCGGAATTTAAAAGTTTTCATGAAGTTATGTAACCTGAAGGCTATTCCCTGTGTCTAAAGTTCAAATTAATTAATCATTTAAAATAATCAGACATGGGAACTTTAGTTGGTTTTATCGCATTCTTTGCCACTGTTTTTGGTATAATGTATGTTTTCTATTCAACCCGCAACAGGGAGCGGATTGCCCTGATTGAAAAAGGTGCCGATGCAAGTCTGTTCAACACGGGAAAAGACGCAAAAGGCCTGATTAACTGGAATAAATTCACCCTTAAGATCGGTATGCTTCTGGTTGGTATAGGTCTCGGAGTTATTGCCGGTGCACTTCTTGATTCAGCACAGGCATTTCCTTCCGAGGCAGCCGGTTATTTTTCGATGATATTCGTTTTTGGCGGACTCAGCCTTGTGTTATTCTATCTGATTGACAGGAAAAAATAAATAGAATAATAAATTAAGGATGGGGTCAATGCATGCAACGGCCCTAACATCATTATTTGGTGTAAAATTCGATCATCTTCCTGACTGCTTCACGGCACACTGAGCAATAGCCCTTTGTGCCGTTGCTCTTCATCCTGCAATCCATCTCCGGACGGTAAATACCCTTTGCTGAATAACCTCCGCCTTCAAATAACCCTGTAGTATTACTGTACTTATCCTCAGCCGGAGTCGGAACCGGGGTCTCCTTCTTTATCAAGCTTTTCCACTTTGATTCGAAACTGACCATAGTGGTGATGTTAGGCTCCCATGGTTCGATATTGAGGGGATAGAACTCATCATAAGCCACTGAACTTGAATAATATTCATCGGCTAGCCCTGCAAATCCGTGTCCGAATTCATGTATGAACACTTTGGGAGAGAGCAAATGTCCTGCGGTGGTGCCGCTGTAGTAGTTGTATACACCTCCTCCTCCGTATTTGGTGCTGTTGATCAGGACTATGATATTATCATGAGGCGCAACAGCAGCGTAGTCGTTGACTGACTTAATATCCTGGGTCGTAAGATACCTGTCGGTACCGAAGGTGTAAAAGCTTGAGTTCATAACAGTGTTCACATAAATCTTCTCTCCCGGAATATCGGTTCCGGAATCTTCTGAAACAGCCTCCACCGCCCATATATTTATTTTGTTCCTGTAATCGCTGTAGGGAGCTTCGGCAAACAGGACATCGGTCATTTTTTTAACATCCTCCCGGAATTTCCCCATTTCATCTGCCTTGTAACCTTCTGCAATAAAGGCAAGATCAACGCAGTGGTGAGGATCGCCTGCATCGTAAATCTTTGTGACTTCAGCATTTACAGTTTTCTCATTCCGTATATAATAGTCCGACGGGTCAATATCTGTCTCATAAAGTTTTGAGAAATTACCATCCCGTTCCCTGAGGCTCAGCACAAAACGGACCTTATTCTTTGGAAAGGGCATTGTTGCAACTTCGTAGAAGCTTTTTTCCACAGTTTTTGCTTCCGTTGTTGTTTGCCACTCCTGGAATAGGGTGCAAAATCCGCGGGAATAAATCAGCGTGTTGTCACCGTTATCAAAAATTTCATATTTAAAATTCCCGTAATTGAACGGATCAATAAGGGTTTTTTCCGAACCGGCCCAAAAAGGTTCTTCTTTCATGCCCACTGGGTAAACTACGGTTTTCTGACTGTTTCCGGCAAGCATAAAGTCGAATCGTAAAACTTTATCGCTGAAGTATTTGTCAAAACTGACCTGGGCCGTAGCAACAAGCGAAAGGAGGACCAGGATAAGGGAGCTGCAGACTTTCATGATTTGCTTATTTTGATATATAGTTGTAAAGCTAAAAATAATCATAAATGGTTTAATAATTTGTATAATTTTGCCTCCTGATTATAAAACATCCTTTTATGAATAACTCAGATGATCCTGCAATCTGGCTTAATGAGTTTCATAGGATTTCTGCAACAAAATAAGGCATTGTATGTTTAATATAAAATTTCTTAAATCATGGCTGACCTAAACACAAGAATTAGCGATTACATCTGGAAGAACCTGAACGAAAAACATATAAACGGTAAGAAAGATCCGTTCTGGGAATCGCTCAGGCAAGCCGGTACTGAACTGTGGCTTGATACCGGAGATATGGAAGAAGCTGAGGCCAACTGGTCAGCTGAAATGAGTGCTCTGACAACAAATAACACATTACTGAATAATGAGATACAGAAAGGCATTTATGATATTTTTATCTCTGAGGCCAAACATATTGTTCAGGAGCTTCCTCTTGAAGACAGGGTCCGTGAAATAGCCTTCATGCTCAATTCAAGGCATGGGCTCAGGCTGGCCACAAAATTCGGTGGTAACGTAAGTGTTGAGCTCCATACCGATACTGCCCATGATATCAAGGCAATTGAGTACTATGGGAAGAGATACCACGAGATCAGTCCTGACCAGTTTATAGTTAAGGTCCCTTATACAGCTGAAGGACTAATCGGAGCAAGGAAGCTGAAGGACACTGGTGTAAGGGTAAACCTTACCCTTGGATTCAGTGCACGCCAGAATATTCTGGTTACCAGACTGTCGCGGCCCGATTACCTGAATGTTTTCCTTGGCAGAATTGGAGCATTTATGATGGATAATAAACTCGGTGATGGAACGGGAGCAGGCGAGAGGGCTGTTATTTCCACACAGAACTGGGTAACAGGATTGTCCGCAAAGAACCCGTGGCAGTCAAAACTGATTGCCGCAAGCCTGAGGAACTATAATCAGCTTGAATTGCTGGCAGGTACTGATGTGTTTACGATGCCTCCAAAAGTTGCGGCAGCCGGAAGGAAATCGTTAAAGGGGAAATTCTCCTCTAAAACCCACGAAAATTATGAGGTCAGCCTTTATTCATCTGCCGGAAATGCACGCATTGGAAAGGTTCTGGGATGTTGACGATAAGATTCTCAACCTGGCTGAACTTCTTTCAGCAAAGGTTCCTTCAACAGGCGCTGAACTTATAAACATTGCTCAAAATGAAGGCTGTGAAGATATGTTCCCTTCGCTTACAAAGGAAGAGAAGAAATTTATTGCCGATGATGGTAAAATACCGGTATACTCAAGGTGGGCACAGAAAATTAAAGACGGCAAAATTGCACCTGACACGCTTCTGAATCTTGCAGGTCTTGCTTCATTTGCAGCTGACCAGAAAAAGCTAGATCAGAGAATTTTAAGTATTATCGGTTGATGAGATTGAACGCTGTCGGGCAATCTCATATAGAATAATTCCTGCAGCTACCGATACATTAAGTGAACTGATATTCCCTGTCATCGGAATTCTTACCCGATGATCCGCGAGCGATAAAAGATCACGGCCAATACCTTTGTCTTCCGATCCCATTATAAGTACCAATGGACCCTTAAGTGGTGATTCTGAAATCTCTTTACCCGATTTTTCGTCAGCCGTTACGACCTTTAGTCCGGATTCTTTTAGGAACTCAATCGCTCTGACAATGCTCTTCTCTCTGCAAACCGGGAAAGTATGCAAAGCGCCGGCAGAGGTTTTAATTGAGTCGGCAGTAATCCTTGCCGATCCTTTTTCAGGGATCATTACAGCATGTGCACCAAGACAATCGGCACTCCGGACTATCGCTCCGAAATTCCTGACATCTGATACACCTTCGAGTGCGACGATAAGCGGATCTTCTCCTCTTTCATAAATCATAGGCAGAAGATTGGAAACAGACTGGAATTCAATTAGTGAAAGCCAGGCAAGAACGCCCTGATGGTTTTTCCTGGTGACAAGCTCAATTCTTTCGAGAGGTACTATCTGAAAAGGTATATTGTGCTTCCGGACTTCGATCATCAGTTCGTGATACAAAGCACCATGCAGACCTTGTTTCACGAGCAGCCGGTCAATTTGCTTACCTGCCCTGATAGCTTCAATTACTGCCCTGAGGCCAAAAATACAATCACTTTCCTTTAGCATTGCAACTACAGATCTTCCGGATTATCCAGACGGAAAACTATTCCCTTTCTCCAGCTGGCAATAGCCTTGTCCCAGTATGTTACAAGGGTTTCATTCCGGCTCAGGTAAAAATCATTATCTGAAAACTTGTTATCCCTGATTTTGAAATTGAAATAGAGGTAATCATTCTTCAGATGGTACCTTCCACCCCACGATGATTTTATGACTTGCTTGCGATAACCCCAGCTTTCTCCGTCTGAATTCTTGTACACTTTGTCGGGAGGTCCGTAAATTGTATAGATCATGCCCCTTTCTGTTCTCCATCCTTCCTTATAAGAAGTAAAATAGTAGTTTGAGTACAGAATCCTGGTATAATAAATCCGGATAAGCTCCCTCGACTTTTCAACATTTCCCCCGCACTTTATCCAGAACTCATCGAGCGCAGCTTTGGTTCTGGCAGAGGATAGCATCGAATTCATCTCATCTTCTGAAGCAAGATAAGCAAGAGGTTTGATCATAGCTTCAGGCTTTGTCATAGTGGGGAATGATTCTCCAAAATTATAGAATGTGAATCCTTCGTTAAGGTCTTTTCCAATAGTGCAAAAATACATCCCTTCAGAGGGGAACATAATTGGAAGTGTATCAGAATAGGGAAGAGCCACAACTGTATCAGGATCATAATCTATTACTTTTTCAGGCAACATCATCGATGGCGGATATGGTACCTCCGTGAATGGTTTGTAAAATGAGATGAAAAGGGTGTCAATAGACTTCCTTGGATAAAGAAGGTTGAGATATTCATTTACCCTGACAACAGGGTTGAACAGCTCAGCCTTGTTAAAATGACCCCTTGCTACGAAATTATACCTGTTGCTGACTGAAAATGTATTGAATGGTACAAACGACTGCACAACTTCAAGACGCAGCCTGTCAAGTATTTTAACTTCTGCCATATACCTGGCACCCGGTTCAACAATCAGAGGCACCCTGTAAACATATTCGCGTCGCGTGGCTTCCTTGACTATATTAATGTTCATGGCAGAAGTATCAGCAAGAATCCTGTCACTGGTGATATTGTACAACTTTACGGTAACCAGAAGCTGAGCCATAGGAATGCCCTGTGGATTTGCTTCAGAAAAAAACAGGTCCGAGGTAAAAAATTTGGCAGAAAGAACTGGACGTGGTGTCAGTCTCAATCAAAACTGTGAAACGTGGTTTAATTGAACTTTTTGTCGGATTATACAAATACGAAAGATCTTTCGGATCTACAGTAACTTTCTGTGTTGTCTTGCAGGAAACCAGTACTGCTCCGATCAAGGCTGCATATAACCAAATGCGGCAATTTCTGAAAGAACTAATCCGGTTCATACTCTGATAAAATTTAATTGTTATAATATGATCGTTTTGCCATTGGATCCTGATCCTGCACAATTCAGTTTTATCCGTGATCCTGGTGACGGAATGGTTAAACACATTGCCTTTTCCCTTTTCTTCTGATATCCTGATACAGATATCGTCATTTATATGCGATTCAGCAAGATAATTTATTTCAGCCGATATAGGAACATATTTCAAGGTGAAATCAAGGTCATAACTGTCTATTGCCCATTTCAAATACCGGACGTTGTTAGTGTGCAGGTTAATATCCAGGTCGCTTACCTTTACATTGAAACTCTGCGTATTCTGTCCTTCAGGCTCAGCCGGTTCCAGTTTTGTTGCATTCCGCGAAAGAGCGTTTCCACCAAGCAATACAGACCGGTAGCTGGTAAGGGTTTCATCAGGCCTCTGGATCCTGCGTGTTGTCTGGTCAACAATAAGCCAGGAGGAAGTAGCCCGTGCAATTGTTGTACCATCCGGATAACGAACCTCGAAATCCCTGAGAGCGAATAACCTGTCAGTGCCTCTGGGCCAGGTTTTTAGGATTATCGATTCGCCCCAATGCGGAAGCTTGTTAATTTCGGCATAGATTCTTGAAAGAACCCAGAAGTTGTTATTTTTCAGCAGATCATCCCTGCCATATCCAAGACTTACAGCATGATCGGAAGCTATATCCTGAAAAAAATCAAACAGCGAATAAAGATTCAGCTTTCCATCAGGACCAGTCTCATAAACATGGACAGAATATTCCTTTTCAAGTTTTAGAAATTCCATTTTCTTCTGTTTGTTTTAAGAATTCATCAACTTCATGCGAAAAGATTGCCCAGTTGTTCATCTCTTCATTAAGATTTTTCCTGACGTCTTCATACTTTTTAAAAATATCTGCTGTATCGGGTGAGCTGACATTGATCATAAGTTCCCTGTCAAGGGTCTTTAGTTCTGCCTCCATTACTTCAATCTTATTTTCAGATATTTCAAGCTTCTTCCGCAGTTTCCTTAGATTTCGTTCAAATTCCTTTTTTTCAAGATATTTTTGCTTGTTAAGTGTTTCTTCCCTTTTGTTTTGAAAAGAGAATTTGTCTTTTAGCTCAATATCTCTCAGATTAACAAGCTTTTTCTTTCTCAGGAAATCATAGATCCCTCCGATATTCTCTTTAATCCTGGTATTCCTGAATTCATAAACCTTTGTTACGAGACCGTTGAGAAAATCCCTGTCATGAGAAACCACAATTAACGTGCCATCAAAGTTCAGAAGAGCCTGCTTGAGTATATCTTTTGACCGCATATCAAGATGATTTGTAGGCTCATCAAGCAGGAGAAGATTATAAGGTTCAAGAAGCAGTTTTACGAGAGCAAGCCTCGATCTTTCCCCTCCCGACAGGACCTTTACTTTTTTGTCAACGTCCTCTCCACGGAAGAGAAAAGCTCCAAGCATATCCCTGATCTTTGATCTTATTTCTCCTTTGGCTACATAATCGATTGTTTCGAAAACAGTCTTGTTCTCATCAAGCAATTCATCCTGGTTCTGTGCAAAATAGCCAATTCTGACGTTATGTCCGGTTTTGAGATGCCCTTCATAGTCAAGTTCGCCTATAATGATCCTGGAAAGTGTAGTTTTACCTTCCCCGTTGCGTCCGACAAAAGCAACCTTTTCTCCCCTTGTAATGGTGATTCCTATCCTGTGCAGCACCTGATGGGCTCCATAGTTTTTTGTGAGGTTCTCTGCTTCAACAACCACTGTACCTGACCGCAGGGAAGGAGGAAACCTCAGGCTTATTTTGCTGGAATCCTCCTCATCAATTTCGAGCCTTTCAATTCTGTTAAGCTGCTTTATTCTTGACTGGACCTGCACTGCCTTGGTTGCCTTATACCTGAACCTTTCAATGAACTTTTCAGTATCATCAATCATCTTCTGCTGGTTCCTGTATGCTGCAATCTGCTGTTCCCTCCGTTCTGCCCTGAGAACAATATATTCCGACCAGGGAACCTTATAATCATAAACTCTGCCAAGCGAAATTTCAATTGTTCTGGTTGTAATATTGTCAAGGAAAGCACGGTCGTGTGAAACCATCATAACAGCGCCCTGGTAACCGGCAAGAAACGACTCCAGCCATTGGATCGATTCAATATCAAGGTGATTTGTTGGTTCATCAAGCAGGAAAAGGGATGGTTTTTTAAGGATCAGCTTAGCCAGTTCAATTCTCATTCTCCACCCTCCGCTGAGTTCACTGGTCGGCCTGTCAAAATCCATTCTTTCAAAACCAAGCCCGATAAGTGTTCGTTCGGTTTCAGCCATATAGTTTGATCCTCCGAGGATTCTGAAGCGTTCTTCTGTTTCAGTCAGATGATCACAGAGCTTAAGGTATTCCGGCGAGTCAAAATCACCCCTGAGAGCAATTTCCCTGCTGCACTTTTCGATCTCTTTTGAAAGATCTGTCAGGCCGGAAAAGGCTGTCAGTGTTTCGTTCATGACCGTTGTTGAATCGTTCACACTCATTTGCTGGGGAAGATAGCCGATAGTAACCTCTTTCGACATATCGACTGAACCTGAAGTAGGGTTCTGGATCCCGGAAAGGATTTTCAGTAATGTCGACTTTCCTGCTCCATTCTTTCCTGTAAGGCCAATCCGGTCCTGTTCATTAATAAGAAATGAAATATTTGTCAGCAGATCGAAACTGCCAAATGAAACTGAAACATCCCTGACCGATACCATAAAAAATAAAATCTGTGCAAAGATAGAAAAAGTACGGAAGCCGGTGAAGAAGAGGTTATCCGGTAAAAGGGTATCTTTGCCTGATAAATGGTTGGGTAATCTTTCTAATCGGGCAAACAATGAAAAACAGGAATCGATTTCTTAAACAGATGCTTGTTTCACTGGCATTTGTAACTCTTGTCTATTCCTGTAAAAAGGACGAAAGCGGAAGCCATAAGTATCTGGAATCAAATGATCTCGTGATTACATACAACGCTGCTACCATTAATTACCTGGTGGATGCAGGGTCAGGTGTATACCCCGAAATTGCTGATCTCAAACCATATCTGTCAGGCGACATTGATATTTATAAAATAACATATAAAACCACTGTGAGTGAAAAAACGATCAGCGCTTCCGGATTGGTTTGTGTCCCCTCCGCAAAGGGTAGAATATCCTGTAATTTGTTTCCAGAACGGAACCAACACGATGAATGCCTATGCTCCTAGCGAGTATGTACTTAATCCGGCTTATCAGCTGGTAGAAATTGTGGCTTCTATGGGATATATTGTAGTAATCCCTGACTATCCAGGATTTGGAGCATCGGCTGATATCCCACATCCATACCTCATATCCGTGCCGACTGTGAGATCGATTGTCGATATGCTTTATGCAGTCAGGGAGATGGAGTCTGATGAGCTTCCGGGTACTTCAGTAAGTGATGATTTATATCTGATAGGTTATTCTCAGGGAGGCTGGGCTACACTTGCGTTGGATAAAGCCATTGAGCAGGATTATTCAACTGATTTTAACCTTAAGGGAAGCGTCTGTGGTGCAGGACCTTACAGCCTCAATCTACTTCTACAGGGGATGACCGGCGTAGCTTCATACCCTATGCCTGTGTACATCGGATACATTATAAACGCCTATTCCGAATATGAACAGTTTACCAATAAGGTTTCCGATATCATTAATGAGCCTTATGCATCGAGGCTAAGCTCGCTGTACACTGGCACCCTGACTTCCGGTCAGATAAATGATCAGCTCACAACTTCAATTTCTGATCTTTTCACTCCCGGTTTCTTATCCGGGTTTGAATCTGATCAGAAATATGCTTCGGTCAGGCAGGCGCTGGAGGTCAACAGTGTGACGGCATGGAACACTTCTGTACCATTGTATTTTATTCATGGCGGTGGAGATACCTCAGTTAATCCGCAATCAACTGAAAACATGTATGCTGCTATGATTCAGGCTGGAACTTCAACTCAAATCTGCCGGAAAGAGATCATCCCAAATCTTGACCATGGTGACGCCGTTGTACCTGCAATGGTTAAGGGATTGCTGTTTTTAAAGGATTTGCAGTGATCCTGGAATCACAGAATGTGTCAGTTCTAGAAATCGGATTTTAAATTAATTTGGATTAGACTGTGGGACGGAAAAAGGAGTTACCTCTGCTTGAAAAAGTAAAAATCACGGATATCGGCGCTGAAGGGAATGCGGTTGCACGCGTCAACAATATTGTTGTTTTTGTGCCAATGCTGATCCCCGGGGATGTTGTTGATATTCAGGTGACGAGAAAAAGGAAGAAATATATGGAAGGCAATGTTGTCCGTTTCCATGAATACTCTCCTGACAGGATCAAGCCAAGGTGCTATCATTTCGGGGTTTGCGGCGGCTGCCGGTGGCAGCATCTTCCTTACGATCTACAACTATTCTATAAGGAAAAGCAGGTAAGGGACAATCTCACCAGGATCGGGAAAGCTGAAATTCCGGAAATAAGCCCGATCATAGGTTCTTCTGAGATATATTTTTACCGGAACAAGCTGGAATACACCTTTTCTGACCGTCGCTGGCTGAAGACTGGAGGAATTTAATTCCGACCATGATTCAGTGAAAGATGATGCTCTCGGCTTTCACATTCCGGGACATTTTGACAGAGTCCTCGACATAAAGGAATGCCACCTTCAGCCTGATCCCTCAAACGCAATCCGGGATGCTGTGAGGCGATACGCGCATAAAAAATCTTATTCATTTTTCAATTTGAGGCAACAAACCGGGTTTCTGCGGAATCTGATAATCCGGAATACCAGTGACGGTAAAATCATGGTTATTGTGGTTTTCTTCCTTGATGAACCAGCAAGGATAAAAGACCTTCTCGATTTTATTGCAACTGAATTTCCTCAGATCAAATCGCTTTTCTATATAATAAATACCAAGCGGAATGATTCACTCGCCGACCAGGTGCCGGTGCTCTACAAAGGAGAAGATCATCTGATCGAAGAGATGGAAGGACTGAAATTCAGAATCGGACCTAAGTCTTTCTATCAGACAAATACGAAACAATCTGTAACGCTTTACAGAGTTGCCAGGGATTTTGCCGGACTAACAGGAAATGAAATTGTTTACGATCTTTACACAGGCACCGGAACAATCGCAAATTTCATTGCAGGATCAGCCCTAAAAGTAATTGGTATTGAATACATTGAAGAATCCGTTAGAGATGCCGCGATCAATTCTGAGATCAATAACATCAGGAACACTAGGTTTTTTTTCGGGTGATATTAAAAATGTCCTTAACGAACAGTTCCTTGCCGAAAACGGCAAACCGGACGTTATAATCACCGATCCGCCCAGGGCAGGAATGCATGAGGATGTAGTTAAAGTCACTTGTCAGTGCATCGCCCCGTAAGATAGTTTACATAAGCTGCAATCCCGCAACTCAGGCCCGTGATATATTGTTAATGTCAGGCAGTTACAAAATTACCGCGATTCAGCCGGTCGATATGTTTCCTCAAACCCATCATGTCGAGAACGTTGTCCTTTTGGAAAGGACAGAATGATAAATGGCTTTTCCCACAATATTCGACGGCTAAAAGTCAGTTTATCTGTTAAGTCTGTTTGATAAAGTAGATTTGATGGTTCAATACAATCACGAAAGGTCTGAGGATCTTTTAAGTGTCAATTATCAGGTCGTTGAAGATCATCTGGCCAGTCTCAGGTACGCAGGACTTGATCCAGCATGCATTGATGCCGGATCCGTATATTCTTAAAGGTGTACTAAGAGATTTTTTCATACTCTTTCTTCCAAAAGATATCGTAAGCGGGGATTTCTATTACACATTTTCCAACCGTCAGTTTACATGTATTGCTGCCGGCGATTGTACCGGCCATGGAGTTCCGGGAGCCTTGCTGAGCATTCTCGGGATCAGTTTTCTCAACGAGATACTTCAGTCGAAAGCAACAGTCAAGGCCAACAGGGTCCTTAACCTGATGAGGGAGAAAACCATGAAAGCCCTGAATCAGACCGGTACCAGGGCGGAGACAAGAGACAGCATTGACATCGGATTATGCATAATTGAATGCGGAGGAGGTCCCCTTGCAGTATGCCGGGGCTAACCGGCCAATGATCAGGATACGGGATGGGGAATTATCGGAATTCAAACCCGACAAGATGACCATTGGAATTGCAGCGCAGGCTGAACAACCTTTCACCAACATAATCATTGAAACACAACCGGGTGACTCATTTTACCTTTTTTCAGATGGCTTTTCTGACCAGTTTGGCGGAATAACGGATAAGAAGTTCAAATACAAGCAATTCAAACAAACTCTTCTTTCGGTTACGGGTCTTTCGATGGCAACTCAGAAAGAGTGCCTCGAGTACTCATTTAAAGAATGGAAGGGTAGATCACAACAAAATGACGATGTTCTCGTTTTTGGATTTCAGGTGTAATCTCCGAACGCCATGAGGCTCTATAGCATTCAGAATTAAAAATTTCAGGTCGATTGTTGACACCGATTGGCAAAATCTTTCCCCCGATAATGTAACATGTCTTATAGGACAGAATGAATCCGGGAAGACCTCAATCCTGGAAGCATTGAAGGTCTTTTATTCAGGAGTTATATCAGAAGATGTTTTGAGAAGCGACCTTTCCCTGCCGGAAATAAGCTGCAGGTTCAGTATCCCTGAGGGCTGGCTGGTTAAGATTACTGAAAATCCGGGGACGGAATTAAAGGAACTGCTATCGGGGCTTACTCATCTTGAACTTACAAGGAAGTGGATTGCAGATCTCTCATCCGAAATAACGGTCAGCGGAAAGATAAGCGAGTATCTCGATTCACTCGAGGATGCCTGGAAGCTCTATCTTGAGGATGTAAAAACAAAACTTCAACGTGAGGTGAAAAGGATAAATGGCCTGGAAACTACACTTAAGAACATTACTTCGCAAGTAACTATTATAAAGGAAAAGGTTGCAGAAGCAAAGGGAAACAGGAAAGGCTTTACTCTTTTCGGTAAGAAAGCGGTGGACCTCACATCTACACCAGGGTCGCAATATCCTGTTCTTAAATCTCAGTTAAGCGATCTGAAGAAAAAGGAAGATGAAGCCCGGAAAGAGTTGACGAAAAACAGTGTGCTGAGCAAAGCCGGAGAAACCTGGATAAAGCTTGAGGAAAAATGCACAGCTCTCGATGCTCACCTCGGTGAAATTGCAGTAAAGCTCGAAGAGAGGCATCAGAAGATGACACTCCTGATGAGACCGGTTGATAATGGGGAAGATCTTGAATGGAACCATATTCTTAGCGATTACAGGAAGACAAGGAGTGAAAAAGAGCAGAAAGTTGAGGAGCTCGACAGGCATATTGCGATGTCGGGGTACCTGATGGAAGGTTTAACGGAAGAGCAGGCTGCAAGAAAGGTTGATGGAACGGTGAGCGCTTATAAATCACATCTGAACAGCAGAATTCTGGGCAAAAAATATTTTGAATATTGTCCGGTTTTTGAAATGTTCGAAGATTTCGGAAGCCTGTTGCCAAACAGGATCGATCTTGCCGATATCATCTCGGGAAACGGACAGGTTGAGGGTTATAAGGCTGCAAGGAATTTTCTTACGCTTGCGCAGCTTGATTTCTCATTTTTTGAACAGCCTTCAAGCAGGATCCTTAAGCAAAAAATTGAAAACCTGAATCATTCACTTACCCGTAATTTCCAGGATTTCTGGCAGCAGTCGATAGGCCGCAATAACAAGATAAACATTCAGTTTGAGCTTGATCATTATAATTCCAGCTATGCGGGAAAAGCAGGAAAACCATATCTCGAATTCTGGATAAAGGATGAAGGAGAACGGCTTTATCCGAAACAAAGAAGTCGGGGTGTAAGGTGGTTTTTATCGTTCTATATGGAATTGAAAGCATCTGCCAGCGATTACTGTAAACCGATGGTTCTGCTGGTCGATGAGCCCGGTGTAAGTCTGCATGCACGTGCCCAGGAAGATGTTCTGAAAGTCTTTGAGGATATAAGCCAGAAAATCCAGATAATATATACTACTCATTCACCTCACCTTGTCGAAATAAATAAATTGCATAGGGTGCTTGCGGTCCAGCGTGATGATCTTGACAGTTACAGAAGCACAACACGCATCCTCGATCCGCTTCGTCTGTCATCTGCAACACCTGACACACTGACCCCTCTGCAGAGCATCCTGGGGAACCCGGTTGCCAAGGAAGGATTCTCCGCTGCCAGGTTCAACCTGATTGTAAACGATATTGGTACATTCTATTTATTATCTGCAATCATTCACATTACTTCTTTTAAAGGGAATATCAGCCTGATACCATCCACGGATGTTTCATCCATTCCATTGTTATGCAATATAATGATGGGGTGGGGAATGGAATTCGGAGTCCTGCTTTTTGAGAATGAAGATGAAAATCAGATAGGAGCAGCTCTCAGGAAAACATTCTTTAAAAATGAACCTGTCGGTCATGAACTTATAACAAAGCTTCCTGAATCATTTCTGAATGCGGAGGATCTGATGTCCACCCTTGATTTCAAAAACCATATTCTAAACACCCGCGAAGGGATCACTGTCCCGAACTCTGTCTACATAAATGACAGGGAGATACCGAGGAATTTTGTACTGAGCCGGTTCCTCAGCAATGTCAAGTCGGGTCAGATCACAATCAAGGATTTTGATGAAGAGACGCTCGAGAATTTCAAACTGATAACAGGCCTTCTTAAAGGTTTGAAATAAGTAAACTATTTCTTTGCACTTTATACTTGTTTTCCTATTTTTGTCGCACAACTGTGGCACTGATTGGAGAGATGGGTGATCCGCCGTCGCTAAAGCTTTGGCGGACGAAGGTGGCAATAAAGCAGTAATATTCTGGAGAGATGGGTGAGTGGCTTAAACCAGCAGTTTGCTAAACTGCCGTATGGGTAACTGTACCGGGGGTTCGAATCCCCCTCTCTCCGCCAAAGCCAAAGCAAACCATCCCGACAATTCGTCGGGATGGTTTTGTTTTTAAATGGCCGAACAAAACTTGTTTTGTGAAGGACATGATAAAAACAAAACATCCTGCTTTAGCAGGATTTGCTTTGGCTTTGAAGCCTCCCCTTCGGGGGATCATGAGCAAAGCGAATAATCCCCCTCTCTCCGCCAAAATCTTCGGCGGGCGAAGCGAATAATCCCCGAACCGGCCTCTCCCTAAACCGAGTCCCGCTTAGCGGGACGAGCTCGCCGAAGGCAATCCCTCCCCCGGGGTGGGAGGGACTTTCACATTTGCCTGGGTTTGAAACATCCCAAAATTTATTCTGGGCCTAAGTTTATTAACCCATCCCCGACCCTTCCCTTAAACGATAACTACCCATTATACACATCCACCTTTTTAAAACTCCTGTACCCTTTATGGTTAAGTCATTTATTGATATGGGTCAATTATTTATTGTATCAGGTTATATTTTTGTTGTAATACAATGTTACTTTTAAGATATTTATTTGAATGGGATATTTATAAAGGGATCCCTCGCTTCGCTTCGGGATGACAATCTGTTTTTCAGGTACATATGGGAAGAAGCGGCCATCCGCAGATTGTATTTAATCCCTCAGGCAAGACTTCTGCTGCAGATCTTGATTACGAAAAAACTTTCCGTCATAAACTATATGATATTGAACTCGAAGTAGGTGAAGCCTTTTCAGTTACTGCCCATAATAAGAATGAATGGAGAACAAAGTATTGGATGACTCCTCTTTATCAAAACATTTCAAGAGAAGGTATAAGAATCTGAAAATGGCAACCTTATTTATTCAACCACCTCCGGGGTTGAAGTCATTAGATTTCCCGGTACCCCGGGTTACACCCGGGGTTATTAATATTTAATGCCTCCGGCAATGGTAATGATTAATTTACTGGCTATCCCGTATTAATGTGGTAATTCAGAATAGTACAAAGATGTGTACAAAGGGTAGTTAAACGATCAGGGAATGATGTAATTTGGTGGATAACTGTTTAAAAAGTAAAACCCAGCTTGGTCAGTCCGTTCTGCACTTCGGGGGCTGACATAAACAAATTCCATAGAAGTCCTGTCCTGTAATTTTCAATCATACAAATAATCGGTCCCTGATCGATAGCAAGAGTAGAATTTGCCCACCATCCCTCAGTTATATCAAAGGCATCATAAAATCCATAATCGCCCCACAGACGATCCCCAAGAAAGTAGTAATCAGTCTTCAAGGCATTCATAGATTGAGCAGGAGTATAGGGAATAGAAGAGATGGCAGCCGTTGGGGTGATTACTCCCAGATCATTGGTCGGGGAATGAGCATTATATCCCCATGGATTGTCGGAGGCTGTCAATCCCCATATTCCGGAACCGTAACCAGGATATTTTCTGGGATTTGACAGGCAATAGGTATAATTTATAAGAGACTGATTTACATTCTGTTCCCAATAATCTGCATATTGATCTTTCAGGTGGCGGGGATCAAGTCCTAAAAAGGAATAATGTGTAAAAAACAGAGGTCCGCCATAATCTTGTCCGAGTGGTAAAAGATATCCGAAATAGCTTTTGCCGTTCTTTATTCCTCCGTTGTTTGCATAACCCATAGTGTAGGTATCCGCTGTAATAGTATGTGTTGGAGAAGAAGCGGCCAGTATGTATGTGATCAGGGTTTCATTATAGCCCTGGATTTTAAGGTTATAACCAAAATCAGGTGACCATGTCCAGTAAAGAGTTTTTTCGCCTCTGGTAAACCAGTCATATTCGACGGAATTAACTAAGTTATTGATCCGCAGGATATCTGCGTTCTCCCCAGGGATTGCAGAATCGAGGTATTGCCTGATAGCAAAGCAGACCCTGAATCAGATATGAGGTTTCCACCAGATCTCCTCCATTGTCCCTGGCACTGAAAGGTTGTGTTTTTCCGGTTGCGCCGTTTATCCAGTGCGGCCAGACACCGTGAAAACGGTCGCAGGTTTCCAGGAAATCAAGAATTTTGTCCAGCCGGACGATTCCCTCAGTTCTGGTAATAAATCCTCTTTCCATAGCAACTATCATGGCCATAATTCCGAATCCTGAGCCTCCTGTGGTGACAATATCGCCTGAAGAATTTCGTTCCCGTGCCATACCGCACAACGGATGTCCAAAATCCCAGAAATATTTAAAGGTCTGGCGCTGGACAAGTGTTAAAAGATCATCATCCGGGATTTGGGGGAACCTGATATGTGGAATCGACCCGGGTATAAAAAGAAGAAGAAAAGCCGGCGAAAGTGAAGCCTCCGGCGGAAGTTAAAGCGGAGGAAACGGAAAAAGTATACCTGGTGAGACCCTGGGCCGCTGTTATATTAGTCGCCGTCACAGTTTTGCTATCCCCCGAAAGCGTGAAGGACAAAACAGGTCCTGTAAAAGAAAACGATGATTGATAATTGGCTGCATCCAAAGCCTGTGAGAAAGTAACCTTGATTTCGATTTTATTGGGGTCAATGTTCAGCAAAGGGGAAGCAGTCAGTGGTATTCCGTTGAGGGTTATGGAATCAATCACCATTGAACCTGCCAGGGTTGTAAATTGAAATTGCACTCCGGGGAAAGTCTCTCCTTTTGCTCCTTTTAAAGTGCCGGATATTGTCAATGTATAATCGGTGAAATTCCCCAGAAGGGAAGCAGGAGTCAGGGTGAGTGTTGAGGAGCTGTCTGTATAGGAGTATGTAAAAGTTACAAAAGTCCCATTGGAATTCCGGATGCTGATTGCTTTTCTGATTGAACCGGTATCCACCTCACTTGTAAAAGATAACTGAACTGGTTGATCATAAGGCACGTTTTTAACAGTGGCATTCACGTCGAGAGTGGTGGAACCAATTTTCACACTTACAAGCTGGATCAGTCCCGCATTGTGATCAGGCGGGGTCTCTTTCCTGCATGAAATTGTACCTGTGAAAAATATAATAAGAAAAAGCCGGATAATTCTGTTTCTCATTCCCAAAAGATAATGAATAAAAAGAAAAGGAAGGACTTGAAATGTCCTCCCTTTTCATTATACCGGAAAATTTATCAAGGTTTGCCGGAGTTGTACATAAGTGTTATAATCGCTGGTGTAAGCACCGAATGATAAATGGCCACATCGTCCAGAAGACCTTTGAAATGGCCATTGGCAGTATCATTATAGTCAGCCCAGCGTATCAGTATTGTAGGGCTTGTCTTATCCTGGATAAAGCCAAAGACAAAGGTGTTGTTGGCTGCATTTCCGTTAAATTTCAGTCCTGTTGCATTATACAACGGATGGGTTGTGCCATACAGATTGAAATCCTGAGCCTTCATTTTCTCACCATTGATATACATTGTACCAATCTTGGTAGCATGGTCATATGTGCAAACTACATGGGCCCATTTTTGGCTAACAAACCGTTTACACCTGTTCCGGTACCTGAACTAAGATCCTTGCAGAAGGTCCATCCCTGCCATCCACCGTTATCCTTTGTTGTACCGCTGCGCCACCGTCAAACCACAAATCCTGTGAGGTTGATGTTCCGCCAGTAAGGCTGTATTGGGCTGCCAGTTTGCATTGGCCTTTCTGGCGTTGCCGTATCACATTGCTATTGATTTCGAACTGGAACCCATACCATGCGGCCAGACCCATTACAAACTGATCTCTCTTTGCTGTGGTGTCTTCCTTTATCCATAAACTTAAAGAGAAGTCACTGGTATTATTCAGTGCATTCCCGTTGGGAATCTGGATCAAAGAGGTGGTTCCGTTGAACTGGGCCGCCTGTCCGGAAGCGGCATTTCGACCTGCAACATAAGTAACGGCTGTTATACCTGCTGTTGGTGCGTTGTAAACTCCCGTCTGGTCGTTAGCATTTCCATCAAAATTCCAGTAGGCAAATAACCCTGCCGGGAGGAATGAACCGAGAGTCGTAAACGAACGGTTGATAGCGGTGAGTAACTCACCGTTGGTAGCTTTTAATCCTGCTGTGATGGCCAGTTTATAAAGCGCTCCGTTGGCCAGAGTCGGCGTGGGAGTGATTGTAACAACTTTTCCGGAGGCTGAAATTGTCAGGGGAATAGACACGTTATCATAATCCTCCGTAAGGGTTATATTACTGGCTGTTGCTGTGGCTGCATCAACATCCGTGGTAAAGGTTGCCGTGATGACCGGTTTAACGGGCACATTTGTAGGTGCTGTTGCTGCATTCAAATCAATTGTACCAGCCATTAACGTTCCCAGATCGAGCGGTTCCGGATTACTTTTTTTACAGCTTACTAATTACCAGGGAAGCTGTAATTGTCATTAAAATGCTTAAAAACAAAATCTTTCTTTTCATAATTGTCAATCATTTAGTAATACATTTCGAAATGAATTGATTTATTCTAATAATTTGGATTTTGTGTTAATGATCCCTGAGAAATATCGATTTCACTCTGGTGGATGGGTAATACTTCATGTTTCCCTGTGACAAATCCCAGTGGTCCAAGTACTGCAGGTGCATTCCCGGTCCGGACCAGATCCCAGAACCGGTGTCCTTCCATTGCAAGTTCATGACGGCGTTCATTCAATATTTTAATCCTTAGTTGACTTATATCTGTTATAGTAACATCCGGAAGAACTGAAATGTTCCCTCCTCTGGCTCTTCTTCTTACCTGGTTCAGATAGATCAGGGCATCCGTTGGTTTTCCGTTTTCATTCAGGGCTTCAGATGCCATCAGTAATACATCGGCATAGCGGATCAACCGCCTGTGATGTGCCCATTGCGTTGGTGTATCTTTCCCGGGTGTCCATACTTTACGGTTATAACATTGAATATTGATGGTATCATTATTTGCATTCAAAATGACAACCGGATCGTTCGCCGGATCAGGATCCCCTTTGATAAACACGCCATCTATGGTATCACCCAGATCGATGATCGTACCTTTCAGACGCGGGTCCCCTGGCTCAAAGGATTTTCTCAAATCAACGGAAGGCCGGTTAAATCCCCACCCCCGGTTGGGAGAACCGCGAACTCCCTGTGTGTTTGCATACTGTGCCCCTCCGCCTTCAAAATCTTCCACCCCAAGAGCCCCTACTTCGAAAACGGATTCGACCCCATTATTTCCGTTCACTCCATTGGCATCGATGAATCGGGGTTCCAGAGAATACTCATTGGATTGAATCACCTTCAGGGCATATTTCTCCGCATTTATAAAATCTTTCCGAAACAGGTATACTCTTGCGAGTAAAGCATCTGCAGCCCCCGAGGTTGCTCTTCCCTGATCGGAAGAAGAGAGTTCACTTTTTTTTGTCAGATGGGTCTCTGCATATTGCAGATCTGAAATGATGAGACTGTAGATTTCTTCGCTTGAGGCTCTGCCGAGATGTAAAGGAGGGATCGGAGGAGGTTACTTCGGGTACGCCTCCCCAGGCACGGACCAGATCGAAATAAAAGAGTCCGCGCAGGAATCTTGCTTCACCAATATACCGGTTTCTGAGAGTTGTATCCATCGCTATGGCCGGAACTTTTTCAATGACAACATTGGCCCATCTGATACCCTGGTATAAGGTAGCCCACCAGCGGTCCAATCCATCGCCTGTGGAAGTAAAGGTGAAATTATCATAGGCTCCTACAGTGGATAACTGGTCATTGGTATTGCTTCCTTTATATGCATCATCCGACATAATATCAAGAATGGGGTATCCACCCGAATTGTAATACCAATCCCTGACTGCAGTATATACGGCATTCGTAGCCTGCAAGGCATCCGAGGCAGTTACTGGGAAAGATAGCCTGAGTCAGATTTCCCTGGGGATCCTTCTGTAAAAAGTCGGTACATCCTGCCACAATGATGGTATAGCCAGATATAAAATTGAGTATTTTATTTTCATAATAATCAGAATGTTACAGTTAATGCCAAAGGAATAAACCGAAGTGACGGGATAAGTTCCATAATCAATCCCGTTGGAAAGAACATCCGAGCTTCCAATTTCAGGAGTATACCCTGTAAACCTGGTTAACGTATAAATATTGGAGCCTTTTACATAGATCCTTAATTGCTTAATGGCTATTTTTTTGGAAAACATTCGAAGGAAGAGTATAACCCAGGGTCACATTTCGCAACCGGGTAAATGATCCGTTCTGAATAAATTTATCAGAAGGAAGGTAATTATTCCCGCCATAGGAAGCTTTAGGTTCCGAGTTGCTTGTTCCCGGGCCTGTCCAGGCACCCAATACATGTTTTTCCCAGTTGTAGGGATCAGGCCTGACCACTTCCTTGGCATTGAATATCTTATTGCCATAAACTCCCTGGATATCAATGGAAAAGTCGATTCCTTTGTAAGTTGCCTGAAAATTAAATCCCAGGATGAATTTAGGAATCGGTGATCCGATATATGTCCGGTCATTACCGTCAATTTTCCCGTCATTGTTCACATCAACCAGTCGTAAGTCCCCGGGAATTGCAGTGGACAGATGGGGATATGCATCGAGATCTGCCTGAGTCTGGAACAGTCCATTGGTTTTGTATCCATAGAATGCACCAATTGGCAGACCTACCCTGCTCTGGGTAACAGGAATCCCATTTGCCAGATATCCGCCATACAAAACAGAATCGATTCCGCTGCTGCCTCCAACTTTTAAAACTTTGTTCTTAATGGTCGATCCTAAAATGCTGACGCTATACCAGACCTGCCCGAATTTGCTTTTCCAGGTAATTTTACTCTCAAAACCACTATTTTTCACTGAGGCTGCATTGAAATCCACTTTGGCACCCTGTCCGTTTCCCAGGTAATCAGGTGTAGACAATGGAATTAAGATATCTTTGGTGATACGATTGTAATAGTCGAATTCCCCGGTCAGTTTGTCTTTAAACAGACCAATTTCCAGGCCTGCATCACTTTGTGAAGTACTTTCCCATTTCAGATTTGGATTTCCGGAAACTGCATAGGTGGTTGCAGAATTTGCTGCAGGGGGATTTCCAAGGACCGTCACCATAGTTTCAGTCAGAGAATACTGTTTATCGTACGGGATCTTATCATTCCCTATAATTCCCCAACTTGCCCTCACTTTTAAATTCGAAATGGCCGGATACTTTTCCATGAAGGGTTCTTTAGTAACAATCCAGCCTGCAGCAAAGGAAGGGAAATTGCCGTAGCGGTTACCGGAACTGAATTTAGAGGATCCATCCCGGCGGTAGGTAGCAGTTAAAATATATTTTGATTTGTAAATATAGTTAGCCCTGCCGAGGAATGAAATCATTGAAAAGTTCTGATTGGGATCCACTCCGTTGGAAATGCTGCCAAGGGTATTGACTCCATTAGTGGGATCGTAGATATAATTAGGGTTAAAATACCAGAAATTCGGGGAGGTACGGATGATGTTTTTACCGGACATTGAAAAATTCTCAGAGGAAGCCTCCTGCATGGTATACCCGGCAACGACATCTATTGAATGGGCATCAAATTCCTTATTGAAAGTAAGCGTATTTTCCCACAGCCAGGTGATATTGTGACTGTTACCCTTATTAAGAGAGTTCAGCAGGTTTTGCTGCTGAGGAGATACAAAATAAGCCGGAGTAAAACTTGTGCTCTGATTATAGGCTGCATCGACCCCAAAACTGGTTTTAGCCGTAAAGTTTTTCAGAATAGTTGCTTCGGCAAAGAGATTGCCGACGCCACGCACACCTTTATTATAATTATTTGAATATGCCAGATCGGCCAGGGGATTTCCTACGTTAAATACTTCTGAAAAACTCCCGTCCGGTTTATAGGGTAGCAGATCCGGTCGCGCCCGATAGGCTGAATAGGTCACATTGGGAGCATTCTGCTGCTTATATGGTGTGATAGATAAAAAACTACCCAGTTTAATATTTTTTGTTAAGGTATATGTATTATTTAACTGAAAGGTAACCCTTTCATAGCTTGATTTATCAACAATACCTTCCTGTTTGAAATACCCGATACTTACATAATACAATGTGGATTCCGTAGCACCTGAGGCTGATAATTGATGACTCATCATGGGAGCCGGATGAAATACGAGTGACTGCCAGTTGGTATTTGGAACCAGATCCACATTGTTATAGGTAGGGATGATCTCATTAACTACTGTAGCATAACCTTTCCCCGAGAGCAAATCGATCTTCTTTGCCAAAACCTGCTGGCTATATTCTCCTGAATAACTGAAGGTAGCCTTCCCTTCACCCTTCTCTCCGGCTTTGGTTGTTACTAAAATGACTCCGTTGGCTCCCCGGGAACCATAAATGGCAGTGGATGAAGCATCTTTGAGAATCTCCATGGAAGCAATATCCTCTGAGTTGAGAAAGGAAATATCATCCAGGATTACACCATCGACCACATAGATGGGTGAACTGTTATTAAAAGTACCCACGCCCCGGATACGAACGGTAGGTATAGCGCCAGGTGCCCCGGATGTGCTTGTCACCTGAACTCCTGTAACTTTTCCCTGCAACCCCTGTTCCGGATTTAATGAGGTAATTTTCGTAAGATCAACAGCCTTTATAGAGGCTACGGAGCCGGACAAATCGCTTTTCTTAACCGTGCCATAACCAATAACTACCACTTCGGGTACCAATTGGGTTTCCACGAGTAATTTCACGTTCACGACAGTCCTGCCTGCTACTGGTATATTTTGAGTCGCCATGCCTAGCATATTGAATACCAATGTATCATTAGCCGCAGCGCTGATAGAATAGCTTCCAGACTTTTCAGAGAAGGTGCCTCTCTGCGTGTGTTTAACAACGATGGTAACTCCGGGTAACGGTTGGTTATTTTCATCCACAATTGTCCCGGTAACAGTTTGCTGCGCCCAGACTGAGGAAAAGCAAAAGCAAAGAAATATAAACAAAAGAAATAGCTTTTTCATATTTAGTTAGCTTAAGCAATTCTATTAGTTAACTTTAAAAATGTATCCCAGAAAGCAGTGACATGCATTAAGTTTGATTATTAAGTGTTTAAGAAACTGTAAACTACTATCCTGATCATATTCACCTCTTGGAACCTGAGTGAATTTTACTACAAAGCAATTCATCTAAAACATATAACAACAAAGCGACCAAGATGTTTTGAGCGATACATTTACTGAAATAATCCTTATTTTTATACCTGTATACTGAATACTTAAGAACAACTCACGATGATGCTACGCAATTTCGAGTTTAAAGCAAGAGCAAAAAATAATTATTGTCCTATTTTAGATTAAAGATTAAACAAGGTGAAGAAAATTTATATTCCGTTAATATCAGTTGTCCTCTTACTTCCTTTGGCCTGCTTCAAAGGACATCAGAACAAAAGATCTGTACTAACCAACGATTCTCTTCTTACGCTTGTCCAGTACAGGACATTCCAGTATTTCTGGGATGGATCCGAACCTGTATCGGGTCTTGCCCGTGAACGCTATCATGTTGACGGGGTCTACCCTGAAAATGATATGAATGTAATTACATCCGGAGGTTCCGGGTTTGGTCTGATGGCAATTCTTGCTGCTATTGAGAGAGGATTTATTACAAAACAGGAAGGATTTCTCAGGTTCAGGAAAAATGTTGATTTTCTTAAGAATGCTGACCGGTTCCATGGAGCCTGGCCGCACTGGATGTATGGTGAGACAGGCAGGGTAAAGCCCTTCTCGCCGAAAGATGACGGGGCTGATATTGTTGAAACAGCTTACCTGATTCAGGGATTGCTTGCTGTGAGGCAGTACTTCAGGAATGGAAATGAGCAGGAAAAGAAACTCTCGGATGATATTGACAAACTTTGGAAAGAGGTAGAATGGTCCTGGTTTACCAGGGGAGGTGAAAATGTGATTTACTGGCACTGGTCGCCCGATCACGGCTGGGAAATGAACGCTCCGGTGAGAGGATATAATGAATGCCTTATTGTCTATATTCTTGCCTCTTCCTCTCCGACCTTCCCGGTTCTGAGTAAAGCATATCATGAAGGATGGGCGAGATCCGGAGGTATTGAAATAAACTCTGGAGCCTACGGCTATGCTCTGACGCTCAGGCATAACGGAGCAGAGAAATATGGTGGTCCGTTATTCTGGGCTCACTATTCATTTCTGGGACTGGACCCGAGGCATTTGAAGGACAAATATGCCGATTACTGGCAGCAAAACATAAATCAGGCACTGATAAACTGGAAATGGTGCTGCGATAATCCAAAACACTTTGCAGGATATGGTGAGAACTGCTGGGGACTGACAGCCAGCTATTCAGTAAATGGATATTCAGCCCATGCTCCGGGCGAGACAACCGATCTTGGCGTTATATCTCCAACTGCTGCCGTGGCTTCAATTGTTTATACTCCTGATAAATCAATAAAAGCGATTAAGCATTTTTATTTTGATCTTGGAAACAGGATCTGGGGAAAATACGGATTCTATGATGCTTTCAGTGAGCAGAACCATTGGTATCCCCAAAGATACCTGGCCATCGATCAGGGCCCAATGGCGGTCATGATTGAAAATTACAGGACAGGGCTGCTCTGGAATCTCTTTATGAGCTGTCCGGAGATAAAGGAGGGGCTTGATAAACTTGGCTTCAGTACAACAGATAATTAAAATAAGTAAACTAGCTGACCTGAAACAATGAGATTTCCAAAAGTCCTTATTTTAATGCCGATGGCTTTCCTCGTCATGTTCAAAACGTGATATTGCCAGTCGTAGAATGCCTACGGGGAAATTTGCCATCAGCGGATTCAGGTTCTTTGGCAACGGTTCAGGGGAAAAACCTGCGGCAGTGAACGCACTCCGGTATTAAAACCAGAATAAATGATGGAAGAACTGATTTTTCTGCCCGATTGCCCTGACAAATAATTAATTCCTGATTTTGATTTGATTGGAATAAATCCTATATTTATATTTTAATGCTTTATAGATTGCTTTTTGAACAGTCGGTCTGCCGGGTTATCGTGATTGTAAAAAAAATAAAAAATTTTATTAAACTAATTGTTGACATATTCTGAAAATAGCGTATCTTCGCACCGATTTTTTAAAATTTAAACGGTTAAAATATTATAATCGGAAATTTTGCAAAACAAAGTATTAAAAAAGTAAAAAAATGAAGAACAAAGTTTTAATGGGATTAGCCGCTATCGCAATGGTTGCAGTCCTTTCAAGTTGTGGAAAAAAACCTCAGGCTGAAATAGATGCCGCTAATGCCGCTATCGAAGCCGCTAAAACAGCTGAAGCAGCTGTTTATGTGCCAGCTGAATTCGCTGCTGTACAGGATTCATTAAATGCTGTTATGGCCGACATTACAGCTCAGGAATCAAAAATGTTCAAGAAATTTGGCCCTGCAAAAGCAAAACTCGCTAGCATTTTAACACTTGCTAACCAGGTTGCCTCAAGTGCTGCTACCAAGAAAGAAGAAGTTAAAGCAGAAGCTGCAACCTTACTTACTGGTATTAAAACCGTAATCGAAGAGAACGGCAAGCTTATCCCGAAACTCCCAAGAGGAAAAGAAGGTGCTGCTGTTATCGAACAGATCAAGGCTGACGTTGCCACTGTTGACGCTTCAGTTGTTGAATCTCAGGGTCTTTTCGACAAAGGTTCATTTATGGATGCACTTAACAAAATCAAGGCTGCCAAAGAAAAAGCTGACGGTCTGAATGCAGAAGTAAAAGAAGCTCTTACAAAAGCAAGAATTAAATTTTAATTTTAATTCAAAGGAGAAATATTGTAAATCCCCGGGATTTCCCGGGGGTTTTTTTTAGTTTAAGGTGAATGCGACTAAAGAAGGTCTGGAGAAATACAATAATCTTTATTGTCATCCTGGCGTTGATTCCAGTGATAATTTTGCTACTGGTCAGGTTTACTCCACAGCCTCCTGAAGGAGAAGTTGAGTATGCAAGATTAATCCTTTCGCAGGCTGCCTCTAACGATGCGGCAACATACTCCAAAAAGCTTTATGGTGAAGCAAAAGCATTGTACGATTCAGCAATGACGCACTGGGAATCGGAGAATAAGCGATTTATCTATTTCAGGAATTATGATATGGTTGCCAGGTTTGCAGAACTTTCTGCACGAAAAGCTGAACAAGCAACAAAAGTCTCAAGGAACAATGCAACAGACCTGAATATTAAGCTTAAGCAAAAATTGGATACTCTTAATAATCTTGCAGACCAGTTAAATAAACACTTCACCTCCTACCCCCTGTCTCCTGAAGTCTGGAACAGAATATCAAAAGGAAAAATGCTGCTGAAAGAATCTGAGGTAGCATATAAAAAAGGACAACTTGTCCAGGCAAATAAGAAAATCACCGATTCAGAAGAACTTCTTACTGATTCATACGAAAAAGCCACTGCCCATTTGAAAGGGTACTTCAAATCTTATTTGGTCTGGAAGAAATGGGCGGACAAAACTATCAGGGAATCCAGGCAAAATCAGAGCTACTCAATAATTATAGATAAATATTCACGCAAGTGCCTGGTCTATTTTGGCGGAGTCAAAAAATACGAGTATAATGTGGAACTTGGTAAGAATTGGGTTGGAGACAAAAGAGTCAGAGGTGACAAGGCTACTCCTGAAGGAATGTATAAGATTATAAGGAAATTTAGAAGCAATAAAACAAAATACCACAAAGCCCTGTTGATCGACTATCCCAATGAAGCAGATAAAGAAGAATTCAAGCAGGAGATTGCCAGAGGAACACTGCCAAGGACAGCAAAAATGGGCAGCCTGATAGAAATCCATGGGGACGGCGGCAGGGGAGTTGACTGGACAGAAGGATGTGTAGCATTGACCGATTCTGAAATGGATGTTATTTTCAAAATAGCAAGGGAAGGAACAACAGTTACAATTATTGGTTCAATGGTCAATCTGGACCAGCTCCTTCATTGAAAAACCGGATATGGAAGACGAAAAAATAATTGCTGCTGATCCGCAGCCAAATGAGGTTCAAAAACCCGATCAGTCTGCAGCTGCCATGACAGAAGGTAGCCCGGAATCAGGTAAATCCTGGTTTGAGAAGCTGCAGGATAACAGAAAGCTAATTAAGGTCCTTCGGATGACTTTTATAAGCCTGGCATCTCTTCTGATCATCCTGTTCCTTTTTGTTTTTGTGCTGTATTTCGTCCCGGTTATGCAGGAAGCCGTTTCAGGACAGAAGTCAGGATCAGCCTCTGACCCAGAACTCAGGAATGATCAGAATTATAAAAAGCAGGTATCTGCAATTACAAGGGAGATCCAGCGGTTATCGAAAAAATATGCATCATATACATCGGGACAGTCTTACATTGTGATCAACACGACTTACAACAAGTTCTTCCTTTACAATAGCAAGAAGGTAATAAGAGAGGGGACCTGCAGTACAGGAAGTTATAAACGGTTACAGACCGCTGAGGGAAGAAGCTGGACTTTCAAGACACCAAGAGGTAAATTTGAGATCCAGGGGAAAAGGACTAATCCGTCCTGGCATAAGCCTGACTGGGCTTTTATTGAAGAGGGATTGCCGGTACCGCAAAAGGATTCGCCTCTCAGGTGGGAACCATATGTTCTGGGTGATTATGCCCTGGACCTTGGTGATAGTTATATGATTCACGGGACTATTTATAAGCGTCAGCTTGGGATGCCTGTCACTCATGGATGCGTACGTATGAACGACGAGGATCTTGAAGCTGTGTTCAGGACACTTAATATAGGTTCGAAAGTATATATTTTCTGATCACCGGGGAGAAATCGGACAATGGAAAACACTGAAAGAAAAGCGCTTACAAAGAGAAAAATAACAGTAATTGTTGTTGGTTCATTTATTGTTTTATTCCTTGTTTATTACAGTATTATGCTGGCTGCCAGCCCTGCAAAAAAGCTGAATGAACTGGAAGCAAAATTCGGGTTGACTGAAATCGAGAAGGACAAGATCGATCCCAGATTCTATTCCGATTCAGCTTTTTTGAGATTCTGTAAAGAAAAAACATTCTTTCAGTCAAGGATTCTTATGGCTGAGAGCGACTCACTATATATTACTTTCAACCTGACCGACAGTACTGCAAATCTTGAACTTTGCGGTGTTCAGTTGCATAAAGCAAAAATGAAGGACTTGAAAATAAGCAAGATACTTACATGTGTGGATAACTATGCAATTTATTCACTTCTATCATCACCTATGACGATTGTAAGTGATATCTCCACTATAAAAAAAGAGCCGGTATTGATCAAGATGGCACCAAAGGATACCTCAGAATTCGTACCTGACATTGTACCCGATACTTCAGATGTTGAGCCGGTGAATTATATTCTTCATATGGATAATGGCATAAAAATTTTTGTTTACCAGATCGATGATACAATCACAACCGATAAACATAAGCTCTTCTTTTTTGACCTGAACGACAGGCTTAGGAATGCCATGAGCTCCCTTAAAAGCGTGGTCTCATTCAAAGTGCCCGATTATCATCCTTTTATAAAAATAAGGTTGCCTAAAGCAGATGCCAAAATACTCTACAGATCGGTTCCAAGAAATGGACAGATAGCGGTATTCAGGTGAAATCTTTTTATACATTTGCTCATCTTTGAATTGAAAAAAAATGTAGGTTTGAATCAGACTCACAACTAATTCAATAACCTATGGGACGTTTTACGGGCATTATCGGAATAATTGTTATTCTCGGTCTTGCTTATCTGTGGTCAAATAACAGGAAAGCAATTAATTTCCGGCTTGTAATCACCGGGCTTGCACTTCAGCTAGTTCTGGCGATTTTTATTTTAAAGGTTCCGATAGGGCAGGATATTTTCGCCTGGCTTGGAAAGGCAATCAACAAGCTTCTCGATTTTTCGCAGCAGGGTGGGCAGTTTGTATTCGGCGACCTTACAAAAATTTCCCGGATACTACCTCCAAGTATTGTAAGCGCAGGTGTATTCCTTTTTATTCTTATACCAACCATAATTTTTGTTTGTGTGCTCGTTTCAATGGCATATCATGTCGGGCTGATGCAGAGAATTGTGGCTATTCTCGCCCGTTTTGTGCATTGGGCAATGCGTGTGAGCGGAAGTGAAGCACTTTCAAACGTAGCAAGTGCCTTCGTCGGACAGGTGGAAGCACAGATTATGATAAGACCATATCTTTCAGGAATGACAATGTCAGAACTACTGGCATCCATGACGGGAAGCATGGCCTGCATCGCAGGAGGTGTGATGGCAGTGTATATTTCAATGGGAGTGCCCGCTTCTTATTTACTGGCAGCAAGCCTGATGGCAGCGCCAGGGGCCCTGGTCATATCAAAAATAGTATTTCCCGAAACAGAACAATCAGAGACAAAAGGGGTTGTAAAGCTTGAGGTTAAAAAGCAGCATTCAAATATTATGGATGCTATTTCCCATGGGGCGTCTGATGGTATGGCTATTTCTATCAATGTAATTGCAATGCTTATAGGTGTAATCGCACTCGTTGCTCTTGTCGATGCACTGCTAGGATACTTTGGTCATTTCCTTTCATGGACGGGTGCATCTCTTGACTTTATTGGCTTAAATGTCGATAACCTCCGTCTGAAAGATGTTTTCGGGGTCTTCTTTTCGCTGTTCGCTGTCGTAATGGGCGTACCTCCGTCAGAATCATTTACTGTTGGGTCATTAATGGGTACTAAAATGGTGATTAACGAATTTGTCGCCTATTCCGACCTATCCCCAATGATCCATCAGGGAATTCTGAGCGCAAAATCAATAACGATAGCCAGTTTTGCGCTGTGTGGCTTCGCGAATTTCAGCTCGATTGCAATTCAGCTTGGGGGAATAGGTGTAATGGTCCCAAGCCGTAAAGCCGACCTTGCCAGGCTGGGATTCAAGGCAATGATCTGCGGAACCATGGCTTCCTATATCTCGGCTTCACTGGCCGGGATACTGCTATAGAGATCTCATTTCAGAATTGATATTTTTAGGATGTGGAAGAAGCCAAATATTTCTTACTTTTGATCCGTTTGGAGAGATGGCAGAGTGGTCAAATGCGGCGGTCTCGAAAACCGTTGTCCACCGATCGGCGGACCGGGGGTTCGAATCCCCCTCTCTCCGCCAAAGCCAAAGCAAACCATCCGCCATCTGGCGGATGGTTTTGTTTTTGGATGGCCGAACAAAACTTGTTTTGTGAAGGACATGACAAAAACAAAACACCTGGTTTTTTCACAGAAAAAACCAGGTTTGCTTTGGCTTTGAAGCCTCCCCTTCGGGGATCATGAACGAAGAGAATAATCCCCCTCTCTCCGCAATCAAAAATAATAAACCTCATCATTTCTTTTGATAACAACTTGATAAACCTTTATTTTGCACAGAGATCAGAAGATTAGTAAATAACCCAAATAAATATTATTGTGAAAAACTCAGTTAAACATTTGATAATTATGGGATTGTCTGTAATAACTTTAGGTTCATGCACGAATCAGCCTCAAACCGATAAAAGCAATCCGTTCTTCTCAGAATTCAACACTCCATTCAATGTTCCTCCTTTTGAAAAGATCATGGCAAAACATTATATGCCGGCTTTCGAAAAAGGAATGGAAGAGGGTCGTAAAAACATTGAGCTGCTGATTAAAAACAGACAGGAACCAACATTTGACAATACTGTCGATGCCCTTGATAAAAGTCTCGATCTCCTTTCAAACGTTTCGTCAGTATTCTTTTCCCAGACATCTGCCAATACCAATGATTCACTCCAGAATATTGAGGTTGAGATCTCCCCAAAGCTTGCAGCATTCAGGGATGAAATAAACCTGAATCCTGAACTTTTTAAGAAAGTCAAATTTGTTTATGACAATCAGGCCGGTTTCAATCTGAATCAGGAGCAGAAGTTTTTACTGGAAAACCTCTATAAGGGATTCGTGAGGAACGGGGCAAATCTGAACAAGCAGGATCAGGATACGCTGAAAAAGATCAATCAGGAAATTTCTGTCCTGACAGTGAAGTTCAGCCAGAATGTTCTCGACGAAACCAACAAATACAAGATGTTTGTCGACAAGGATGGGCTTGAAGGCCTTCCTGAATCGCTTGTTGCTTCGGCTGCTGAAGTTGCCAAAGCAGCCGGACAGGAGGGGAAGTGGGCTTTTACAACACAGCGCCCAAGTATTTTTCCTTTTATGCAGTATTCACCCAACCGGAAACTAAGGGAAGAGATTTATCATGCTTATACGAACAGGGGTAATAATGGGAACGAATACGATAACAATAAAAATCTTGCGGATATTGTAAGACTTCGTGCTGAAAGAGCCAAGATCCTTGGCTACAAGACACATGCAGATTATGTTCTTGAACTGCGGATGGCCAAGAACCCGGCAAAATGTATTCAATCTCCTCAACTCTCTTTGGGAAAAGGCTCTTCCCGTGGCAAAGAATGAAGTTGTGGAAATGCAGAAAATCATTGGCCGGGAGGGCGGAAACTTCAAACTGGAACCATCCGACTGGTGGTATTATGCCGAGAAACTGAGAAAACAGAAATATGATCTTGATGACAATGAACTGAGGCCTTACTTTAAGCTTGAAAATGTACGTGAAGGTGTCTTTGCCTGCGCTAATAAGCTCTTCGGGATCACTTTTATCCCGATACCACTGTGTCCTCTTCCCCATCGGGAAGCTGAAGCCTTTGAGGTAAAAGATTCAACTGGTGCCCACATCGGAGTTCTCTATATGGACTTTCATCCGCGCGACAGCAAGCGTCAGGGTGCATGGTGTGGAACATACAGGAGCCGCTATATAAGGGATGGTAAAGCTATTACACCTGTTGTGACTACAGTATTCAATTTTACACGTTCCAGTGGTGATACACCAGCTCTTCTGAATATGGATGAGGTTTCAACATTATTCCATGAATTCGGCCATGCACTTGATGCCCTGTTTAACCGGAATACATATACTCAGACTTATGTTGCCTGGGATTTTGTGGAGCTTCCATCCCAGCTTATGGAACATTGGGCAACTGAACCGGAGGTTTTGAAAATGTATGCCAGGCATTATGAAACGGGAGAAACCATTCCTGACAAACTGATCCAGAAAATAAAAAACAGCGGATATTTCAACCAGGGTTTTGTGAATGTTGAGCTTCTGGCTGCCTCATTGCTTGATATGGCATATTATACCCTTGAGGCACCCGTTAAAATTGATATTCAAAGCTTTGAAAAAGACTATTTCAATAAGATCGGACTTATCCCTGAGATTATTTCCCGATACAGAAGCACCTATTTCCTGCATATAATCGACGGTTATGATTCAGGCTATTATTGTTATACATGGGCAGCCGTACTGGATAACGATGCTTTTGAAGCATTTAAGGAAAAAGGTATTTTCAACAAGTCCGTCGCTTCCTCCTACAGAACAAACATTCTGGAAAAGAATGGCACGATGGATGCCATGCAGATGTACGTTAACTTCAGGGGTCGCGAGCCTCAGATTGAACCGCTTCTCAGGAACAGGGGTCTGACTGGTCAACCTAATTAATTAAAAGCTTTTTCAATTTCGTCAAGAGATACTCCGAACACTTTTGCTGATATGCTGTTCAAAAGCTTTTTATCACCGGTTACATGAACGGTGATCTGGCTGTGCGTTATGCTTTCCCCGGGTCTTAAGGCTGCAGCAGGAGAGGAGGTTTCAAGCTCATAGAATGGCCCCATTTGCGAGCCATCCTCCAGGGGACCATCATTGTAGGAGTTTAGGGCATCTCCTGAATATGGATCATCCTGAATCTTCCAGGCAGAGTTTACATATTTTTTATCCCCATCAGGCATTTTGCAAATAAGCAGTGTCAGGATATTGTTATCAAAATCATAGCTGCCCATTATGCCGGTTGCTCTCCCGGGCGGTATTCCTATCTTGCCCCTGCTTTTACCATCAGCTCTGAAATAAATATTGTTTCCCAGTACTTTTAACCGGTCACCGGATATTTTTCCGAAATAGTTGTCGTTAACCGGCACTCCAAGTTCCTTTTCATCACCGGATTTAACGGGAATAACAATTGTAACGGCAGGGGAGGGATTGAACATCCCGAGCATCCAGATGGAGAGCAGGCCTGTTCCCTTTTTCCATTCATTCGCACCCTGGTTAATTAATTTATTTTCTGAACGATATGCAACATATTTAGTTCCCCTGAGGTCAAAGCCAGTTTGTTCAAGGAACTGTTCGTCAGATACCAGAACAACTTTCCTGGTTATCAATAATTTGAATTTTGCCCCGCTATAATTATCAATTTCAACCTTATGTGAAAATGTTACTGAAGTATCAGATTCCTCAGTTACTACAAATGGAGTAGTGTCGAGAAATGCAGGCGTTTGCCATTTGTCATAAACAAAATCATCCCCTTTTTTAAAGAAGATGGAGTACTGGCCCCCTTCAGGGCCGAGCCACAACCTCTCTTCACCACCGTAAGGATTAATATGAGGTAAAACTTTTCCTGAGGAAACAAGGTCATGATTTATCCACCCAAAGCTGAATCCATTCAGACCATCAGATGAACTTGTCATTACTCTGCCCTGCCAATCCGGGACAACAGCCACAGAAGAAATACCGCTTTTCAATTCAATTACTCTTACATATTTCTTCAGGAAATTAACATTGTATCCATATTGCTTGGTGCTGTCAGTCGTCATGGTTTCATTGGTTTGATTATTTTTTCTTCCCTGGTTGTTTCCTGTGCAGGAAAAAAGGGATAATGCCGTGATAATGAGAATTAAGGATCTGTTCATTTCAATATTCTTGGGTAGTTTTATGTTTCTGTCGCTTACTCAGCATGAGTGTTCAGTATTTTGAACGTAAGGGATTAATTCAAATGCTAATTTATGTGTTTATCGGATTATTTTTGTAAATATCGCAATTATGAACAGAAAAAGCTTGTGTGGACTTTCACTTGATGAGATCATTCAGATTTCGGGAACTGATCCGCTCCATGCAACGGCCATAGCTAACTGTCTCTATAAAAGGAAGATAACCGATATTGATCAATTCAAAGGCATTTCAAAACAACTTAAAAAAGAGCTAAAAGATATATATTATACGGGTTTTTTAGACCCTGTTGCTTCCTTGAGATCTTGCGATTCGAGTGTGAAATACCTCTTCAGAAACAGGGACAGGCTGGAATACGAAACTGTTTATCTGCCTGACGGCAGGAGAACCACAGTTTGCGTTTCAACTCAATCAGGCTGCAGAATGAATTGTTCAATCTGTGTAACAGGGAAATACGGATTCCATGGTAATTTATCGGTTCAGGATATTTTAAACCAGGTTATCAACCTTCCTGGATCGGATAAAGTGACACATGTAGTTTTTATGGGAATGGGAGAACCAATGGACAATCTGGACAATGTTTTAAAAGCCTGCCAGATTTTGTGCGCTGAATGGGGTCCGGCAATAAGCCGCAGGAATATTACAGTTTCAACTGTTGGTATTACCCCGGGAATTAAAAAGTTTCTGCAGCTTTCGGAATGCAATCTTGCATTCAGCCTCCATTCTCCGTTTGCTGATGAGAGAAGAGAAGTAATACCTGCTGAAAATAAATATCCGGCAAGCGAGATAATCGGAATACTGAAGAAATTCCCTGTAATTAATAAAAGGCGGTTCAGTGTTGCTTACGTAATGATAAGAGGTGTTAACGATACCGACGTGCATCTTGAGGGATTAAAAAACCTTTTAAACAATTCGTCAATCAGGGTCAATCTTCTCAGATACCATTCACAACATGGTGATACAAAGATTTCTTCCACACCCGAAAGAATGCAATTTTTTAAGCACGCGCTAATTACGTCAGGAATCTCTGCCTCAATCAGGAAATCGAGAGGAGAGGATATTTCAGCAGCCTGTGGTCTGCTGGCTGCAGGTTTGAAACAGGAGTGATGCACTACATTATCGGACTCTGTTTCAGGGGCTTATCAGCTGAAAAATATGTTCATCAAGATAGCCATCGGGCGTCTTGACCCAGTCCTTTTTGATTCCGGACTGCACAAATCCCATTTTTTTAAAAAGGTCTATGCTTTCACAATTGTTAGCAAGAATATTGCAATACAGCTGGTGGAGTTGAAGTGTCCTGAAGCAGTAATCAATCAGGCATTTAAGGGCCATTGATGCAAGCCCTTTCCCCCTGTATTCTTCGTTTGCGACAAGTATTCCGAGACCTGCCCTTTTATGAAATGGATCAAAATCAAATATATCAATTGTGCCGATAGTGATTTTATCAGGCAGATAGTCTATCATCAATCTTAGCTGACCGGTTTCATATATGTTTTTATGAGAATTCTTCAGATAGCGTTTGAGGGTATATTTTGAATAAGGAGCAACAGTACTGCTGATTGTCCAGTTCGACAAATTATTTTCCCACTCGTACAATAATTCAAGGTCCTCCGGTTCAAGTGCCCGCAGGCTTACATCTTTAAATTTCATTTTTCCCCTGTTATAAACTATAGTTTACCATCCAGTACATTTATCTCCCTGATGAAAGCGTCATCAAAATCCTTTTTAACCGAGATCAGGATTTCTCGTGCCTGCGTAATCGTGGCGAATTCGCCATAAACGTATTTATAAAAACCATCATCCGCTAACACCTCCTTTATACCCTGGTATCCGGGAAATACGCTGGAAATATTAAGACGGTTTCTTGTTGCTTTCAGCTGAATTGTGAAGACCTTGTGAGTACTTGCCACGCCAGGCATAACCTGTCCGGCTTCCGGCCCTGTCTTATTCTCCAAATCATACTGGTTAATAATATATGCACCTTTCAGACCGCTTTCCCTGACATATGTTAAATATTTTTGTGCATCCTGCTTACTAAAGAAAACACCCAGCGCATACAGGTTGGCAGTATCAGTTTTTATTGTTCGAATCATTAACATCTCATCCTGAATAAGACTCTTGAAATACCCTGGATTCAAAACTTCTTTTGTGCTGAGCAGAACGATGCTGTACTTGATTGAATATGACGGTCTGAGATATTGGGGTGTGAAAGCCTCCTGGCGTAACACGACTCCTGTTTTAGGATTTATTATACCGAATGTCACCCTTCTGTTATATTTTCTCCCTTCAGGATTGTCGGTACCATCGGGATTGGAGTTAACAGCAGCAAAATTTGATTTCCCAAAAGCCTTTTTTACAAACCTCGATTTGTCAATCCCGTTTGAAGTGAAATAGTTTATTACTGCCTGAGCACGCCTGTCTGCAAGTCTCCGGTTATAGTCAGTACTCCCGAATGAGTCAGTAAAACCAGCGACCTCTATCGATAGCTCGGGATAATTAGCCATTATGTTCTTTACCAGGTCAAGGCTCGGCTTGGCTTCATCGGTTAAATTATATTTATCAAAATCAAACAGGATATTTTTAATAGATAGAAAATCTCCAGCATATACCTTGTCAGGGGTCAGGGAAGGATTTACGGGAAGGTAATTTCCTCCAAAATATAATGGCAGACTGAGATTGATTGTATCAGTCCTGTAACCATCATGGCTTACAAGTATCTGGTATTCTCCCGGTTTAATGTCAAAATTAAACGATCCGTCCCGTCCGATTTGAACATCCTGAAATGTTGTACCGGTTTTAATATTTTTGACAGTAATAAACGCAGCATCAGGATTAACTTCCATTCCATCCTCCAGCTTAATGTTACCTGAAGCTCTTGTAACCTCATCTGCAGGATCTACTGCAACAATGGCATAAATATTCCTTAAATTTGTTTTATCGTCAAACCGGCTTGCAATAAATCCCGGAGCGTTATTGTTGAGAATAAAGTTGGTATTTTCCTGTACATTGTTAAAGGCATACGGCATACCGACAGGTTGAGTCCATTGTCCGCCCCGGTTTATTGATCTGAAAACATCATATCCACCCATGCTTATAAGTCCTACAGAGCTGAACAGTAAGGCGTTGTTATCAACATCAAAGTACGGAGTGTTTTCATCATAAGGCGTGTTGATTGTATTTCCAAGATTAACCGGACGGTCCCAGCTGCCATCAGCAAGTCTTTGAGAAGTCCAGATATCCAGTTCTCCCTCACCTCCGGGCCTGTTGCTTGAAAAATACATGGTCTTCCCATCCGGGGTAATAAATCCGTGAGCCTCCCAGTATATTGAATTGACGAATTTCCCAACGCTCTTTATTTTCGACCATGTGGTATCAGTTCTTAAACTATAATACAGGTTCCCGTCACCTCCATCGTCCATGAAAAGGACCAGCATCCGGCCGTTGCCTGTAATTGAATTTGTATAAAACCTGTCATAGCCGCCTAATTGTCTTGTAATATTGGAAGGTCTTTCCCATACCTTATTTTTCTTATAAGAGCAGTAGACCTGGGTTTTTCCTTCATTCAGCAAAGTAAATACGAAAACAGAATCATCTTTAGCCAGAACGGGATTGCAGGCACCAGGGTAATCAGTAAGCCAGGGTGTGAAGAGATCGGAGAGAATTCTTAGGGGCCTCTTTTTCATCTCGAGCGCATACCTGCAGTTCCTTATCTGCAGATCAATGTACTGCTCCTGCGATGATTCCGTGCCAAGGTATCGCTTCTTCAGGGTGTTGAAGAAAGTAAGGGCTTTTTCAATACTGTCATTTCGCTGATATGCAATTGCAAGGTAAAGATAGGTGTCGAGTGGAGCCTTTTCTCCTGTTTGCTTATATTCTTTGTCGCTGTTTGCCACCTCCCCAGATGCTTTTTTCAGAAGCCTGAGCGCGTCAGCCTTTTTGCCATCGAGATTAAGATAGCATATTCCAAGTTTGGCTGCAAGGTTGTGATGATCAGGATGAGTTTGAATAAGCGGTTCATACAATGATGCAGCCTTAAGGTAATTCTGATCGTAATAATAATATGCATCAGCTTCACGAAAAGCCCTGATAAATTCCCTGCTCTCCTGAGCGGTTATTGCAGTAAAGCAGCACGTCAGAAGCACTAAAGCGGAAATTCTTTTCAAGAGGTAAATCTGTTTCATTGTTTTGGTATTTTGAGTTAGATTTGAACAGGAAGTGTTTGACTCCATGTCCTTTTAACATTTTAAGTGTAAATAAATAAGCGTTTATTCAATTTTTAACAATAACACTTATCTCTCTTACAAAAGCATCTTTGAATTTTGCCAGGTGAGCCCTTTGAAGGACCGTTCTGGCTTCCTCGCGCGAAGTGTATTGACCGTAAAAATAATGATATCCGTCAATTTCCTCAACTTCTCTGACGCCGTTAAGTCCCGGGAATGCAGTCTTTATATCTGTCCGAGTTTTTAAGGCCTTAAGTTGTATTGTATAGTATTTCTTTTCGGGAACCTGTTTTTCCCTGCTTACCCTGGTGACCTTTTTTACAAACAGATCATCCGGATAACCTTTATTAATAAGTTCATTCAGATGGGAATAGGCATCAACTTTTGAATTAAAATGTCCGGTTACATACCTATAGAACAGATCAGCATCGTTATACAGTACCCTGATATCCGAAACATATTTAAAATAACTGACATCCACAGGATTATACAGGGCCATTACCTGTACTGTATAATACAGAATAGTTGGATCAAGCATATCATTATCAGTTACATCCTGAACCTTCAGATTTTTTATGAGAATGCTGGAATCGATTTCAGATACCACCGGTATATCTGAAAGATCAAGTTTTTCGTATACTTCGTGTGTGGCCAGAGGGGGATTCTTGTCAAGCACTATATCTGCAAGGTTGATAACCCTTGAAGCATTGCTTAGTGTAATTGCCGTGTCAATTCTTTGTTTGTAAAAGCCAGGGTAGGTATAAACAAGCCGGAAGTTGCCCGGTGCAACTATAAAACTGTATTTACCTGTCTGACTGTCAGGATAGCCTGTTATCAAGAGTGTCTCCTGAAACTTTTTCAATCAGATAAATTGAACTCTTTTCGTCGTATCTGACTACTGTGTCCTTCAGGCTGTAATTTCCTGTTATTTCAAAAACCTTGTTAAGCTCAGGCCTGGAAAGGGTGATATAAAATATCTCTTTTTTCTTATAATCCGTGTGAATTGAATAAAAACCATTTTCATCGTTGTTGAATGGCTGGAAGAACCTGTCATCGTCAGTGGAGTTGACCGGAAAACCAAGATTTTCAGGATCTTCCCACCCTGAACCGGACAAATTGCTTCTGAAGATATCATATCCCCCCATTCCACTGTGACCTTCTGAGCTGAAATAGAGCAATGAATCATTTAAGGTAATGAAAGGAGTATCTTCATTAAAAATCGTATTTATCTTACTCCCCAGGTTTTTAGCAGGACCCCAGTCACCTGAGCCATCCTTTTCAGCGACATATATATCAAGCCCTCCCATTCCTCCTGTCATATTGCTGGTGAAATAGAGCTTTTTCCCATCTGCCGAGACAGCTGCATGTGATTCGTAATATTTTGTATTTATGTTCTTGTTGAGCTTTTTTATAGGAGTCCAGGTCCCATTTATATTTTCAGATGAATAAATGTTCCCGTCAAAATTGTCCGTTTTGTAAAGCAGGAGCAGAGTGCCGTCGCTGTTAAGCGAGCAGGAAGAACAATCCTCACCTGCCTTAAGCTGGGAAGTGATTTCCACCGGGATGTTGCCATTTGCCTCTTATCTTTTTCGAATACAGGATAGCATTCACGATCCCTCTCCGTTCCGTATAAACGATGGTATTCCCATCAAAGCTCACTGCAGGATTTTCATTAAGTGAACCCTGGCTGAAATCCGGACTGACTAATTTTTTACTTATTAGTGAGGGCGACTCCTCATAGGTCCTGGCGATTTTACAGGCCTCGATCTGGCTGTCTATAAAAGGCAGATTTTTCATACCCCCCTTCTCCTCCGTTTCCCTGGCAAGCTTCTTAAACATCTCGAATGTACTTAAGGCTTTATCGAGATCATTATTGATCATATAAGCTTTTGCCAGAAAGAAATATGAATCCAACGGCGCCCTCTTTTCCCTGAACGAAGAAATTTTGGCCTCATAACTTGAATGCTTTACTGCTGATTCCAGGAATTGAATGGCCTTTTCCTTCTCGCCAGGAATGTTAAGGTAGCAGGTTCCGATCTTATACTGGATGTTGTAATTGTCAGGTTTTTCAAGAAGAAGATACAGTGGATTGGCAAGTTCGCTTTCGTCAAAAAGATAAAGGGATTCCGCCTGTGTAAAAATCTTCCTCATTCCTGCGCCTGACTGAGCAGAGGCTGAAATAGTAAATACAACCAGAGAAATTAGCTGCAGAAAAAGGCTAAATATTGTTGCTCTGACTTTAATCATCATAACAAATATAGGAATTTTAGCATTCAATTGTCAGAAGGAGAGCTATTTTTCTCCCTCGTAGCCATTTTCTCATTGTTATGAATGTTTTCCAAAGGGACTATTAACCCATATCAGGAGCATAGTTTTCAAAGATTTCCTTGAGCCTGTTCAGAAATTTGCCTGCAAGAGCGCCATCTATTACCCTATGGTCATAGCTGAGGGATAATATCATAATGTGACGAATGGCAATAACATCTCCATCAGGTGTTTCAATCACTGCAGGCATCTTCCTTACTGCTCCGGTTCCCAGAATGGCAACCTGGGGCTGGTTTATTATGGGAGTGCCCGAGAGATTATTGAAAGTGCCAAAATTTGTAATAGTAAAAGTGCCACCCGTAATCTCATCCGGCTTAAGCTTACCATTTCTGGCTCTTTCGGCCAGGTCGTTGACAGCTCTCGCAAGTCCCGTAAGATTCTTTTCATTGGCATTTTTAATTACCGGAACGATCAGATTCCCGTCAGGCAGAGCAGCAGCCATTCCGATATTTATGTTCTTCTTCTTGATGATATTGTTCCCTTCAACTGAAATATTAACCATGGGAAAATCGTGGATAGCCCTGGCAATAGCATCAATAAATATCGGAGTCAGGGTGAGCTTCTGACCTTCATCAGCAAGGAATTTATCCTTAATACTGTCTCTCCACTTAATCAGGCGAGTTACATCAGCATCAATAAATGAGGTTACATGTGGAGATGTCCTTTTAGACATCACCATATGTTCGGCCATTAATTTGCGGACTCTGTCCATCTCGATAATCTCATCCTCCCGTGAAGCCTCCTGTACAGGTTCCCTGACTTGCGCCTTTACCGAAGCTGCCGGTTCTGAAGACTCTGTAGATTCTGTAACTTTCTTCTTCCTGTCACCAATAAATTTAAGAATATCATCCCTGGTAATCCTGCCATCCATGCCGGTCCCCTCGATTTTATCAAGGTCTGAATAACTTATTCCTTCCTGCGCAATAATATTCCTCACAAGTGGTGACAGGAACTTACCGGACGGGGTACGGCTTTTCATTTCATGCGATACCGCGAACACTTCTTTTTTCTCTTGCTTATCCGATCTTATAGTTTCACGGATCCGTTCTACCTCCTTTTCAATTTTTTTTGTTTCTTCAGGCTTAATCTCAATATTAGTGTCGAGGATGGCAATTGTCTCTCCGACAGCAGCTACTGATCCTTCGGCCGCTTTTATTTCAACGATAGACACCCGATGCAGGAGCAGGAACCTCCGAATCAACTTTGTCCGTTGCAACCTCAACAATTGGATCATCCTCCTTAACGACAGCACCTTCACTGACGAGCCATTTGTTTATTGTTGCTTCAATAATTCCTTCACCCATTGCGGGCAATATTATGTTCATCCTTGGCATATATGCAGTTGTTTGTTTTCAGGCTTCCATTAATGTTTCTCTGCTGAGAGATTAACAACCAAAGCACGAATATGTTTCAGTTGCCGCTGAAATTATGAAACAAAACCTAAGTGGAATTTCAGGTCAAAAGGACTTTAATTCCTCCCGGATTACAGAGGAAAGTCTTTTTACCCCCTCCTCTATGACAGCCTCATTAGAGTATGAGAAGTTAATTCTTAGGGTATTCTGCCCTGAATCATTTGAGAAAAAAGTTGACCCGCTGACAAATGCAACATTCTTTTCGATTGATTTCAGGAGAATCGCATCAGCATTCGCACCCCCGGGTAAAGTCATGAACAAGAACAATCCACCTTCCGGTTCAGTCCAGGTTACTCCAGCGGGCATATATTTTTCGAAACATTTTATCATAAAATAACGCCTTTGCCGGTACAGATCTATCGTATTTTTAAGGTTCTTTTCAAGCAGTCCCTTTTCAATATACATTGCAATGACTTTCTGAACAAATGGCGAAGTACAAAGGTCAGTTGTCTGCTTTGCCATTACAATCTTGTCAAGTATCAACGGATTCCCCATTATCCAGCCGACCCTGAATCCTGGTGCAAAGATCTTCGAAAAGGTGCAAAGAGTCAATACTCTGCCTGTCCGGTCAAGTTCATACATCATCTTCTGCTGTTTCCCTTCAAATCTTATTTCCCTGTAAGGGCTATCTTCAATAATAAGAAGGTTGTAACGTTCTGCCAGACCGATAATTTTTTTTCTCCTTTTTTCAGGCATCGTTATACCGGATGGATTCTGGAAATCCGGAATTAAATATATGAATTTCACTCTCTCCCCATCCTTCTGCAGCTGAATTATTGCTTCTTCAAGCTTATCACATTTCATCCCGGATCCGTCAAGAGGAATTCCCTTAAGTTTTGCGCCGTAAACCCGGAATGTATTAATTGCACCAAGATAAGAGGGAAGTCCGCATATAACATAGTCCCCCGGGTCAAGGAATATTTTTCCGATGAGATCAATAGCCTGCTGAGAACCTGTGGTGATAATAAGGTTTTCTATGCCGATATTAAACCCTTGTTTCCTATGTCGTTCGACCATAATTCTCCTAAGCTCGGGGTCTCCCTCAGTTGTTCCGTACTGCAGGGCTTCCGCGCCATGTTTATCGAGGACTTCAAGCGCTATTTCCTTCAGGTCCTCAACAGGAAAAGTTTCAGGTGCAGGCAAACCGCCTGCGAAGGAAATCATGCCAGGTCTCTCAAGCAGCTTAAGTATCTCCCTTATTGCGGAACGTTTCATGCTTTTGCCGGACGCCGACAGGAATCTGTCGATTGAATCAATCATTGCTGATAAGGGTTACGGTTGTTTATTGCACGACCAAGAGTTATCTCATCCGTATATTCGAGCTCGTCCCCAATAGCTACCCCCCTGGCAAGAGTTGACAGGATAACATCGTATTTATTCAGTCTCTTATAAAGGTAAAAATTGGTCGTATCTCCTTCCATCGTGGTTGACAGGGCCAGTATGACCTCATTAATGCCGCCTTTTTTAACCTTTTCTTCCAGGCTGTCGATTTTCAGGTCCGCAGGGCCTACACCGTCCACCGGGGAGATGATGCCACCAAGCACATGATAAACACCTTTGTATTGCCTGGTATTCTCTACTGCCATTACGTCCTGGATACTTTCAACAACACAGATCACCGATTTGTCTCTCTTTTCATCACTGCAGATTGAACAGATCTCGTTATCGGATAAGTTGTGGCAAATCGTGCAGTAATGAATTTCCCTGTGAAGCTTAATTATGCTTTCCCCGAACTTTTCCACTTCAGCCGGATCTCTTTTCAGGAGGCTCATAACGAGCCGGAATGCTGTTTTCCTTCCGATACCCGGGAGAGATGCAAATTCATTTACTGCATTTTCAAGCAGTTTAGACGGATATTCTGAGAAACTCATAAAACAAGCTTTTAAACAAAATTAGTCTAATATTGCCTTTAAAACTAAACCTGTCCGGATTTTTTCCCCTGCTGACTTTTTGCTATCCTTGCAGATTAATTTTAGCTTCTTATGACACCGCTACTCATTCTGGGCATATTCCTTACCTATACAGTACTTTTATTTACGGTCACATGGATTACAGCCCGGAAAGCAAATAATCAGTCATTTTATATTGGTAACAGGATATCGCCATGGTTTGTGGTTGCTTATGGAATGATAGGTGCATCACTCTCAGGAGTAACCTTTATGTCGGTACCGGGCTGGGTGAAGGAGACACAGTTCAGCTATATGGTGGTAGTTTTCGGTTATCTTTTCGGTTATTTTGTTATTGCCCTGGTCTTGCTTCCTCTTTATTACAGGCTGAAACTAACATCAATTTATTCCTATCTTGACAAGCGTTTTGGCTTCTGGTCATACAAAACGGGAGCCGGGTTCTTCATCCTCTCCAGGATACTTGGTGCCTCTCTCCGCATGTTTCTAGTGATCAATGTTTTACAGATATTTGTTTTTGATGCCTGGCATGTCCCTTTCTGGGTCAATGTTCTTATTTTCATTGCCCTTATCATTTTATATACATTAAAAGGCGGGATAAGAACGATTGTATGGACCGATACTCTTCAGACGACATTTATGCTTCTTGCCGTTATACTATCAGTGGTATATATCAGCAGGGAAATGGGAACCTCCGTGTTTAAGCTGGTCGGAACAGTTATTGACAGCTCAGTTTCGAAGATGTTTATAACTGACTGGCATAATGAGAGATTTTTTGTAAAGCAGTTTCTCAGCGGCATGTTCATAACCATTTCAATGACCGGGCTTGATCAGGAAATGATGCAGAAGAACCTCAGCTGCCGTAATCTGAAGGAAGCTCAGAAAAACATGTTTACCTTCAGCGGTATTCTTGTTTTTGTGAATTTCCTGTTCCTCGTACTCGGAGCCTTTCTGCTTATCTATGCTCAGAGCAAAAGTATCAATGTTGCCATGACCGATGATCTTTTTCCCACAGTCGCCTTCAAATACCTTTCCCCTGTTGCAGGAATAGTCTTTCTTATTGGACTTATTTCAGCTGCCTTCCCAAGTGCCGACGGAGCTCTTACATCCCTTACAACTTCAGTGAGCATTGATTTCCTGGGGTTAGAAAAACGAGAAGGTCTGACCGAATCAAAAAAAACAAAAATAAGATATGCAGTACATGTAACGATTGCATTGATCTTCTTTATCAGTATATTGATTTTCAGATCTCTGAACGACAGGGCAATTATTGACAAACTATTCACCATTGCAGGTTACACATACGGTCCGCTCCTGGGTTTATTCTCCTTTGGTCTATTTACGAACAGACAGGTAAAGGACAAAGTGACCCCTTATATTGCAATTCTTTCGCCTGTAGTATGCTATTTCCTGAGCATGTATTCCGAAGAGCTTTTTAATGGATATAAATTCGGATTTGAGCTTCTGCTTCTTAACGGATTCCTTACATTCCTGGGACTATTAGCATTCAGCCATAAATCCACAAAATAGCAGTTTCCGTGGATTAGTGATTATTGTATTAGTCAGTGAAAGATGGCTGCTGTGTTTGATTAACGGTACCTTCTTCTGTTTCCTCGGGTTCTTCCGGCGCTGGAGGCTTGCTAATCACTCTTTTTGTTTTAAACGGAATGCTCCAGATCAGATAATAATTGATACCGGCATTAACAGTTTTGCTGCCCGTTCCGTAGCCTGGAAAGTAAATGGGCCGCAGGTCTTTTCCCCCGCCTGCTGAGATCAGGAACTTTAATCTTACCGACCAGCCGAAACTGAAATTCCTGAACAGTTCGGTTCTTACTCCAGGAGCTATCTCAAGAAAATGCCCCATGCTGGTCCGTCCGGGAACCGATGAGGTAGCTGTACCCCAATAATTTTCGTATTGTAATGATGTAGTTTCAGAATTGTACATGCTCAGACCATAGCGCAATCCGATACCCGCCCAGTATTTGCCAGTGGAAACTTGAGCCTTAAGCAAATTGAAATCGACACCAGCCCTTATAAAAATACCTTTCGCCAGATAATCATAATTGTACTGGGAGTATTTGTAATTGAGGTAGCCACCTTCGAGGACATATGCCATTTTTTCGCTTCTGTCAAGGGAAATGTGTCCTTCAAGACTAAGGTTGCTTTTGTCTGAAAAATAGAAGCCCGGTCCAACAACATCGATGGCAGCCCTGATTTTCAAGGGAAAAATTACTGTATCCTGGGCGTTAAGAATAACTGCATTGAACAGTATCAGGAGGCTAGTAAAATATGCGTATGTTCTCCTCATTCAGGGTTGTAATATTGTCAGAGCTCCGGTAAATATAATCGATTGTATTTTTTGAATAAAAGAAAGTATCAAGGGTATGGTAAAAAGTATATCCGCACTCTTTCGAGATCAGGTGTGGATGGCTTGAGTAAAGGAACTGTATCGTATCGGTTACTCCGTTGATCCTGATCACGAATGTACATTTATTGGCAGACGGATTCAACGGAAACAGGGCTGGTTGCACTTTGACGGCTTTGTTATAGATTTTAGCTGTCTGCATGTTCATGCCAAAGAGAGTAAGGCTGTCCGGAGCAGCTTTTTCTGTTGTGGTATTGCTGTAAAAAGTCGCTTTCAGGAATGAGGTGGTTTCTTCAAAGCATGCCTCCGGTGCGCAGGAATGCATAAGGGCTGTACAGGCAGCGATAAGCAGGGCAGGGAAAAAAGTAAGTAGTTTCTTCATTATGCTTTAAAAGGCTCAAAAATACAAATTAAACCTAAAAGGGTGTAAGGAAGACACAAAAGACGCAAAGTTAATATCAACCTGAAAGGAAAGAACCAACTGTTAAACGACCTTTCTTATGTATTCTTCTGCCTTCTTCAGAGCTGCAGGAATACCTGAAGGATTCTTTCCTCCGGCTGTTGCAAGGAATGGCTGGCCTCCTCCACCTCCGTTTATCTCTGCCGCAATCTCCCTGATAATTGCCGTTGCGTTAAGGTTTTTATCTTTTATAAGAAGGTCGCTCACCATTACAAGAACATGTGCCTTTTCGCCCGACTCTGTGCCTAAAACAAGAACTGTGTTTTCAGATGTTTTCCGTATCTGGAATGCGATTGTCCTGAGCATATCAGGCGAACCGTCTTCGATTTGTCCGGAGATGAAATTTATCCCGTTTATTGCGATTGATTTTTTTTCAAGCTCTTTAATACTGGCAGCGGCAGACTGCATCTCGAACTTCTCAATGTTCTTTTTTAGCTGTGTGTTTTCAGCCACCAGCCTTTGCACGTTTTCCGTAATTTTTCCTGAGCTCTTGAGAATTGAAGCAATCTCTTCTACAGACGCGAGTTTATCGTTAATGTATTCTTCTGCTTTTCCGGCTGTTACGGCCTCAATCCTGCGGATGCCTGCGGCAATTGCTCCCTCAGAAACTATTTTAAAAATTCCAATGTTACCAGTGTTTAAAACATGTGTTCCTCCGCAAAGTTCAACTGACTTTCCAAAAGTTACCACCCTCACTTTTTCACCGTATTTCTCGCCGAAGAGTGCCATGGCACCCATTTCCAGGGCTTTCTTCATCGGAATTCCATCGGTTACCTTAAGGTTTGTGCTTTCCCTTACCAATTTGTTAACTGATTCTTCGACATTATGTATTTCTTCTTTCGTAAGTTTTGCAAAATGACTGAAATCGAACCTGAGCCGGTCAGGGGTTACCAGTGAACCTTTCTGCTCAACATGGTTTCCCAGTATAGATCTTAATGCAAAATGAAGCAGATGGGTGGCTGTATGATTATTTGCTGTAGCCTGCCTTTTTTCGATATCGACAATAGCATGAAAAAGTGCATGTGGATCATTTAATTTACTGCTGCTTATGTGGATTATAAGGTTGTTTTCTTTTAAAGTATTGTCAACAACGATCTTGTCATTGCCTGAAACGATATACCCGGTGTCTCCAACCTGGCCACCTGACTCAGCATAAAACGGGGTTTTATCAAATAAAAGCTGCAAACCCTCTTTCCCCTTAACCTTTGTCTTACGGTATCTTGTAATAAGAACATCATCTTCAGTCCTGTCATATCCTGTGAACTCAGTTTCACCCGACTCCCTTACCACAATCCAGTCTCCGGCTTCGACGGCTGCATTTTCCCTCGACCTGTCTTTCTGATTCTTCATCTCATTTTCAAATCCTGAAATATCGATTTTCATATTATTCTCTTTAAGGATCAGCTGTGTCAGGTCGACAGGGAAACCGTAAGTATCATAGAGTTCAAAGGCAACCTTCCCAGGCAGAATATCCGAACGGTCCTTTTTCATCTCTTCAATCATCTTCCCGATCAGTTTTAATCCTTTGCCAAGTGTTTTCAGAAACGAAGCTTCCTCTTCATAAATTATACCAGAAATATGGTCCTTCCCTGTCCTTAACTCCGGGTAGCTGTCTCCCATAACATCAGCCAGGGTGGGGACAAGTCTGTACAGGAATGGGTCCTCGGTTCCCAGATTGTTATAACCGTAACGGACAGCCCGACGAAGGATCCTTCTTATGACATAGCCTGCCTTGTTGTTTGAGGGAAGTTGCCCGTCGGCGATTGAAAAGGCTATTGCCCTTATGTGGTCAGCAACAACCCTTAAGGCAGTATCCTGGCTTTCATTGACTCCGTATTTTTTACCGGTAATTTCAGTGATTTTGCCAATTATCGACTGGAAAATATCAGTATCGTAATTTGATTTCTTTCCCTGGACCACCATGCAGAGCCTCTCGAATCCCATGCCGGTATCCACATGTTTCGAAGGAAGCTGTTCCAGCTTTCCTCCGGAGAGCCTGTTGTATTGAATAAACACCAGGTTCCAGATCTCAATAACCTGCGGATGGCCATTGTTGATAAGCTTGTATCCCGGGACCTTTTTTCTTTCGGAGTCATCCCTTATATCTACGTGGATCTCTGAACATGGTCCGCATGGACCCGTTTCTCCCATCTCCCAGAAATTGTCCTTGCTTGATCCTTCGAGTATTCTGCCTTCAGGATTTTTGAAGCATTTCTTCCAGCAGTCAGCGGCTTCAATATCACGAGGTATATTTTCTTCAGCACTTCCTTCAAAAACAGTGGCATACAACCTGTCTTCCGGTATTTTCATATCCTCAACGAGGAATTCCCACGCCCAGGCTATAGCCTCATTCTTGAAATAGTCACCGAACGACCAGTTCCCAAGCATTTCGAACATAGTATGATGGTAGGTATCATGTCCCACTTCTTCCAGGTCATTATGCTTACCGGAGACCCTAAGACATTTTTGGGAGTTAGCGACTCTGGTGCTTACAGGCTGGTGATTTCCAAGAAATATATCCTTGAATTGATTCATCCCGGCATTGGTGAACATCAGGGTCGGATCATTCTTGATGACCATTGGTGCAGAAGGTACTATAGTGTGGTTTTTTGAGCGGAAAAAGTCAAAAAACAGCTGTCTTATCTCACTTGATTTTAGTGTAAATGTCATGTTTATACACAATAACTGGCTGAAAATACAGTTTGTAAAATTAATTTATTTGTTTTAAGTTTGGTCACACTATAAAAAAAACCTGAACCTCTGATGCCTCACCGGAAATACTTTCTTGATCTTTCAGACTTGCAGTACAAAAGAGTAAGATTGCCATGGAAAAGCAAACTTGGACAGGCTTTGATGTGGATTACGGCTTCAGTGATAGTTGCATGTCTTTATAATTCACTTTCAGATACAATTGTTGGCTCACCGAAAGAAAAGGTATTAAGCCAGGAGATCGAGAATATGAAACTTCACTATTCGCTCCTCGGAAGGCAGATCGAAAATTCAATGAAGGTACTGAATGATCTTCAGCTTTCTGACGGGAACCGTTACAGGTCGGTTCTGGATATGGATACAATTCCTGTTTCAGTCAGGAAGATGGGATCCGGTGGTGTGAATAAATTCGAAGAGCTTGAAGGCTATGACAATTCACCTCTTATGATTTCGTTCCATAAAAGGGTCGAAGAGATAAAGAGCAGGACGACAATTCAATACCAGTCATTCAATGCAATAGAGGAACGTAAAAATGAATGGAAGCGTGAAATGGAATACCTTCCGATGATAAGCCCTGTTAATGTGATCTACCGGTTGGGTGACGGAATGAAATTCAGGGAAGTGCATCCGGTCTTCGGAACTCCACAATGGCATCATGGCCAGGACTTCGCCACTCCATATGGCACTGAGGTTTTTGCAACAGGATCAGGTAAAGTGATTGAGGCTGGCTGGAACGGAGGATTCGGAAACTGCATCGTTATTGACCACGGATATGGATACAGGTCAACATACGGACACCTGAGCAATATTAAGGTTACAGTTGGATTAAACGTCAAGCGCGGCGACCTGATCGGCCTCACAGGGAGCACCGGTACTTCTTCAGGGCCTCATCTCCATTACCAGATCGACCTTTATGGGCATCATAAAAATCCCCTTTACTATTTCAACAATGATCTGACTGAAAATGAGTATTTTGAGATGATTCAAACACTCACTGCCCAATCCAAGTTCAGATAATCCTCTTTAACGTTATTCCATGATTCTGGTCCCTGATCCATTACATCAGGCGGTTTTCCTTAATATTTATTTGATGAAATATTTATCTTTGTTGGATCATGGCAAAACCTAAGTACAAGTTTAACCCTGAATCACTGAGCTTTGATAAGATACGCCTGGGGGCTAAAGCAATACTACTCAGGACGCTGGCATACGTTGTTGCAACCATTATAATTGGCATCATTCTTAATTTTCTTTACGGAGTTTTTTTTGATACTCCCAAGGAAAAAGCTCTGAAACGTGAAATTGCACAAATGACTCTTCAGTACGACCTGGTGCACAGGGAGATGGGCAACCTTGAAAAGGTCATACAACATCTTCAGGAGACTGATGATAATCTCTACAGGACGATCTTCGGGGCCGAACCGGTTCAGTCAAGTCAAAGACAGGGTGGTGTAGGAGGAGTTAACAGATTTACAGAACTCGAAGGTTACAGCAATTCGAAGATAGTTGTGGAAACTGAAAAGAAGCTTGATGAAATCAGGAAACAGGTTTATGTTCAGTCAAAATCATTCGACGAACTGATAATGCTTGCCAGGGAAAAAGAAGAGATGCTAAGATCAATTCCCGCAATAATTCCTATTTCAACAAAAGATCTTACACGGATTGCATCAGGATTCGGATTAAGGATCCATCCGGTTTACAAGATCAGTAAGTTTCATGCCGGAATGGATTTTACAGCACCGCTTGGAACTGAGATTTATGCCTCCGGTGACGGAACTATTGAATCAATGCTCTCCTCCAAGAGAGGCATGGGCAACTATATAGTTATCAATCACGGATTTGGTTATTCGTCAGTTTATGCTCATCTCGACGGATTCAACGTTAGAGCCGGCCAGAAGGTGCACAGGGGCGATGTAATTGGTTTTGTGGGGAATACGGGCATGTCGGTAGCTCCTCATTTGCATTATGAGATCAAGCTTAACAATGTAAATGTTGATCCAGTTAATTACTTCTTTAACGATCTGACAGCTGCAGAATATGAGGCCATGATTGAGGTTGCCTCTAAGACAGGACAGTCATTCGATTAATATCTCTGCGCGTTATAATTAAGATAACACATTGCTTTTAAAAGGATTGATCTAATAACAATATGAACAGCTAAGATGCCCTATAAGGAAAAGAAAATCGAAAAACTATATTATTCAATAGGGGAAGTTTCGGGGATGCTCGATTTACCGGTCTCTACTGTCAGATTCTGGGAGAATGAGTTTGACATCCTGAAACCAATGAAAAATAAGAAGGGGAACAGGTTGTTTACTGCTACCGATCTGAAAAACCTGATGATTATTCAGCGCCTTTTAAAAGAAGAGGGACTGACCCTGGCTGGAGTGAAGAAGAAAATATCAGGAAAATGGGATGAGGCTGATCATAAATTTGAAATAGCTGACTCGCTTAAGAAGATCAAAACACTTCTCATCGACCTAAGAGATAATATATAATTGCCCCCAACCCCCCAAAGGGGTATTTATGAAGTCCCGTTCTTCGCCTTCGCGTTTCCGTTTCGGATGAGCAAGCCAGGAGATTTAGGGGCATGAACCACAGAGAGAATCCATACAATGAAATTAACAGAAATTTGTTCCTACCTCGATTCAGCAGTACCCCTGTCCTTTCAGGAAGGTTACGACAACTCCGGACTTCAGGTTGGCCAGCCAGAAAAAGAAATAACTTCAGCAATGGTCACCCTCGACGTTACCGAAGAAGTAATTGATGAAGCAATTCGGGAGGGATGCGATATGATAATTTCACATCATCCGGTAATTTTCAGTCCGATAAAAAAGATTTCAGGGCAATCCTATACGGGGAGGATAATAATCAAAGCGATAAAACACGATATAAGCATTTATACGTCGCACACCAATCTTGATATGTCAGGTGAAGGTGTGAGCAAAAAGATGGCCAAGAAACTTGGCCTTATGAATATAAATGTCCTGTCACCATTAAAAAACAAGCTGCTTAAGCTGGTTACATTTGTTCCGGTAGATCACCTCGACAAGGTTCGTGATGCGGTTTTCAATGCAGGAGCCGGAGTTATAGGTAATTACGATAATTGCGCGTTCTCTGTTGAAGGTACTGGTAGTTTCAGGGGAGGAGCGGAAACAAATCCATTTGTAGGTGAAAAGGGGAAACTGCATTTCGAAAAGGAAGCAAGGTTTGAAACTATTCTCTTTTCGCATCTTAAAAGACAAGGTAATAAAGGCTTTGCTTGAAACCCACCCGTATGAGGAGGTTGCCTATGATATATATATGCTTGAAAATGATAATATTAACATTGGTTTGGGTTGTATAGCAGAGTTAAACAATCAGGTAAGTGAGACTGATTTTCTTCATATGGTCTCTGATGTTTTCGGAGCAGGAGGGATCCGTTATTCAAAGTTAAGGAACACGATGATCAGAAAGGTTGCACTCTGCGGTGGCTCAGGAGTTTCCCTATTAAATGAGGCTATTAGCAGCAAAGCAGATGCATTTGTCACAGGCGATATTAAGTATCATAATTTCTTTGAAGCTGAAAACCGGATACTGCTTGTTGATTGTGGTCATTTTGAGACAGAAAAGTTTTCGACTGAAATATTATATGATCTCATTATTAAAAAATTTCCTAACTTTGCAGTCCGGTTTTCAAAAACTAATACCAATCCGATAAATTATCTGTGAAACATGGAAAAAGTCAAAACAAAAGAAGCTGAAATTTCAGTTGAAGATAGGCTTAGAGCTTTATATAGTCTGCAGTTAGTTGATTCAGAAATAGATAAGATTAAAACACTCCGAGGGGAACTTCCACTTGAAGTTCAGGACCTGGAGGATGAAATAGCCGGACTTGAAACCAGGCTTGGAAACCTCAGGGAAGAGGTCGTGAATCTTGATAAGTCAGTTGCGAAGAAAAATAATGAAATAACCGAGGCTGAAGCTCTTATAAAGAAATACGAGGATCAACAGAAGAATGTAAGAAATAACCGCGAATTTGATTCACTTTCAAAAGAAATTGAATATCAGAACCTTGAGATTGAACTGTTCAACAAAAAGATTAAGGAGTTCAATGCTCAGATAGAAGAAAAGAAACTTGTTATTGCTGACTCAGAAGCCACTCTTGTTGACCGCAAGGCAGATCTCGACAATAAAAAGAAAGAACTCGATGAGATCATTTCCGATACACAGAAGGAAGAAGAAGGACTTGTACAAGAAATCAGAGAAAATTCAGGCAGTAATTGAAGAAAGGTTGCTAACGGCATACAAAAGGATAAGATCAAATGCAAGAAACGGACTGGCCGTTGTACCGGTTCAGCGTGATGCCTGCGGAGGATGCTTTAATCAGATCCCGCCTCAGAGACAGCTGGACATTAAAGTCGAGAAAGAAAATTATTGTCTGTGAGTATTGCGGACGCATACTTGTGGATGATGAGATCATAAGTGAAAGTCATTTGTAGAATCAAAATTCATGGATATTAAAAAGCCACTCCCGACAGGAGTGGCTTTTTTGTTAAATCCCTACCTTTACATTAAAACAAATCATACTGCAAATGACCGATTACGATTTTAAAACATTGATCTCTGAGGGAATTCCGATAAAACTTCCCGAACCGAAACCCTATGACCAGAACATTAACCATGCACCAAAAAGAAAGGATTTGCTGACAAAAGAGCAAAAGAAGCTCGCGGTGAAAAATGCACTTAGGTATTTTCCGGTTCGTCATCATAAGATTCTCGTGCAGGAATTTGCAAAGGAACTTGCTGACTATGGAAGGATTTATATGTACAGGTTCAGGCCTGATTATGAGATCAAGGCGCAGCATATTGATGATTTCCCATACAAATCAAAGAACGCTGCAGCAATTATGCTTATGATCTCAAATAACCTCGATCAGACGGTAGCACAGCATCCTCATGAGCTTATCACTTACGGAGGTAACGGAGCTGTATTTCAGAACTGGGCTCAATACCTGATCACAATGAAGTACCTCTCAGAAATGACAGATGAACAAACACTTGTAATATATTCAGGGCATCCCCTTGGCCTTTTCCCTTCACACAAAGATGCTCCGAGGCTTGTCGTAACAAACGGCATGGTGATCCCCAACTATTCCTCGCAGGATCACTGGGAAATATTCAATGCCATGGGTGTGTCACAATACGGGCAAATGACAGCAGGTTCGTACATGTATATCGGCCCGCAGGGAATTGTACACGGCACTACTATTACCATACTTAATGCAAACAGGATAATCTCCCGAAAGAAGCCATCATCAGGCCTTAAGCTGTTTGTGTCGTCCGGTCTTGGGGGGATGTCGGGAGCCCAACCAAAAGCGGCAAAAATTGCAGGTGTAATTTCAGTAATTGCAGAGGTTAACCCGAAGGCTGTTAAAATACGCTTTTCCCAGGGATGGTTGGATGAGGTAGTTGATGATTTGGACAAGCTGGTCTCCCGTGTTAAAGAGGCTAAAAAAGAAAATGCCATCATTTCCCTTGGTTACCTGGGCAACATAGTGGACGTATGGGAGCGGTTAGCGGATGAAAATATATTTGTTGATATCGGATCTGACCAGACCTCCCTGCATAATCCATGGGCAGGAGGTTATTACCCTGCAGGAACTTGCATTCGAGGAATCGAACAGGCTGATCTCGTCTGATCCTGAGAAGTTCAAAATACTTGTAAGGGAATCGCTGAAGAAGGCAGGTAAAAGCAATAAACCGGCATTCTGAAACGGGAACATATTTCTTTGACTACGGCAATGCATTCCTTCTGGAGGCTTCAAGGGCTGGGGCCGATATTGTAGATTCCACGGGAGAATTCAGATACCCATCCTATGTTCAGGATATCATGGGACCGATATACTTCGATTACGGATTTGGTCCTTTCAGGTGGGTTTGTTGTTCCAACAATCCGGCTGATCTTGAAAAACAGACAAAATCGCTGCAGACACTCTCGAATACATCAATGTGAACGCACCTTCGAAATAAAACAACAATTGGCTGATAACATTCTTTGGATCAAGGAGGCTGCGAAAAATAAGCTGGTTGTGGGATCACAGGCCAGGATACTATACGCCGATGCCGAAGGTAGAATTGAGATTGCAAGGGAATTCAACCTTGCTGTCAGACGTGGGATCATTTCTGCTCCGATAGTTATAGGCAGGGATCATCACGACGTTTCAGGATACTGATTCTCCTTACAGGGAGACATCGAATATCTACGACGGGTCGAGATTCACGGCTGATATGGCCGTACAGAATGTCATAGGTGACTCATTCCGCGGAGCTACCTGGGTCTCGTTGCATAACGGAGGTGGAGTTGGATGGGGAGAAGTAATCAACGGTGGTTTCGGGATGGTGCTTGACGGAACAGAAGAAACTGAACGAAAATTGGAGATGATGCTCTACTGGGACGTAAACAATGGCATAGCCAGAAGGAGCTGGGCAAGAAACAAGGGAGCAATGCTCACTATTGAACGGGAAATGAGGAAAACTCCCGGGTTAATGGTAACTATGCCTTATATTGCGGACGATAACGTCATCGATGAAGCTTTTATCTCGTAAGGAGTACAACTGCCATTGCAGCAATCCCTTCTTCCCTGCCGATGAAGCCAAGCTTTTCAGTAGTGGTTGCTTTGATCGAAATATTCTCCGGATGTGTTTCCAGGATGTCTGAAATTGTTTTTTTCATCTCCTCCGAGTAAAGAGATATTTTCGGCTTTTCGAGACAAATGGTGCTGTCGATATTAACCAACACCGTATCCTTTTTCCTTTACCAGGTCAAATGTCCTTTTCAGAAGTACCTTGCTATCAATATTCCTGAACTCCGGATCCGAATCAGGAAACTGGTGGCCGATATCCTGCAAGCCCAGCTGCTCCAAGCAATGCATCGCAGACAGCATGCAAGAGAACATCTCCGTCGGAATATGCGACAGAGCCAAGTTCAGAAGGAATCCGGATTCCGCCCAGCCACAGCTTGCGGCCTTTTTCAAGGCGGTGGAAATCAATACCCTGGCCTACCCTGATGTTCATTGGGTAGAAACGCCGGCCTTTTTCAGGGAGTTAATATCGAATGCAAGTGAGAAACGAAGAGTTCTGGCCAAAGGATGATTTGAAGTTGTCGGCATAAGGTATGAAAAGTCGATTGTGAATCCCTTAAGCCTGAATCCTGCTCCGGCTGTGAAATATTTCCTGTTCCCTTTCGATGCGTTTTCATGAAAATATCCTGTCCTTATGGCAAACTGGTTGTTATACCAGTATTCTGCACCAATTGAAGTAGTAATCTCACGAATTTCTTCCTTGAAACCTCCGGGTGCATCATAAAATGACTGGAAAATTGCAACTGGAACACCAACGTTGGGATCTTTTCCGTCAACTATTTCTCCGTCGGTATTGTAAATAGGCGGGGTCGGAACAAGCAGCTTGTTGAAGTCGAGTGTAAGAGTGAGCTTGTTGAAATTGTCAAAATTGATCGTACCTGCAGATCCAAGACGCATATTCATCGGTATGAAATCTGAAGTTTGCCCGTCGGAATAACTCATTTTTGAACCAATGTTTGAGAAATTTAGTCCGAATCCAAGCTGGGCGTCTTTGCTGAAAAGTGTTAATGTCTTTTCTGTAATATCCCGAAATATCTGCAGCAAATGAAATACCTGGCTTTGTGGCATCACCTCCTGAATATGATCCCCCTGTCAGGTTTGAATAGATAAACCTGAATGCAATTCCTCCTGAGAAATTTTCAGCGAAAATCCTTGAATAACCGAGATCAAATGCAAGTTCATTGGGTTTGAACGTTCTTTCAAGATTTCCAAAGTCATCCGTAAAAGGCACATCGCCAAGAGATGAATACAAGAGACTTGAGCTGACAACCTGTTTGCTGTCAAGCTTGTAATATCCTGTGAGATAAGCAATATTGATATCAGGGACCAGATTTCTTAACCATGGTGAATATGAAATTCCTACTCCGGCTTTACCGTCAATAAATGCATATTTTGCGGGATTCCAGTGCTGACTGTAAACATCGGGAGTTGTTGCCACTCCTGCATCACCCATTGCTCCAGCTCTTGAATCAGGTGCTATGGTCAGGAAGGGGACCACTGTTTGAATAGCATTGAGTTCCTGCGAAAATAATTCTATTGAACCGGTAAAAAGTATCAGTAACAGAATTAAAGCAAATGATTTTTTCTTCATGCTTTTAATTGTCTTTTAGTTAAGATTTGCAAATATAAAACAAATATTTTAGTGACTTATTGTGTGCCTGTTAATAAATGATCATACGTCCTGATAATGAGGCAGTTTCACCACTGTTCGTATTAACCGTGAACCTGTAAAGGATACATTCCCCTGCCTGCCCTGTTCCCGTCTAAATCATTGCCATCCCATCCGATTGGAGAAAGCTGATAGCCTGATGATGGGGAGGACTCTTTTAAAATCCTGATAATCCGGCCATTCATACTGAAAATCTCAACAGTAATTTCAAAAATTTCATCAGGCCTGTTATGCTCTGCACTTATTTTTGTCTTGTCAGCGAAAGGATTAGGAAAATTTAGAAGGTTCTTAAGTATGAACTTTCCGTCATTTTCTACCATAAAATCAATTGATTTTTCAGTTGAATTATTGTTATTATCCCAGGCTTTCAATGTAAGTGAATGAGTCCCTGGGTTCAGACCTGAAAAACTATAGAGTACGCTTCCTCTGGCATATGTGCCAAAATCGTTTTCATAGAAATCATTCAGAAGAAAGATGTTTGTCCGGTCGTTGTCGAGCCAGCAGGAAAGGTCATGCCCAATGCCCCCTCCGGCAATATTAATGCCTCCATTATCCTCAATAATTGCGAAGAGTTTTGGATTACTGTCGGTTATACCTCCGTTCCTGAACAGGGTATCATTTATGAAAAGTCTTATAACCGGACCCATTGTATCGGAATTTCCTGTATTGCTGAATCCGCCTGCAATAATCTCGGAAAAACTGCCATTAAGGTCAATTTCATTATTGTATGCATAGTAACTTATCTTCCCGTTTCCGTACGTGTAATCTATATCCCTTGGAACAACAAATGAGAATCTGAATCTTCCATTTTCTGCAAGAGCCTTGCCGCTGAAGAGTACCTTATTCTGGATACTGAATTCCATCTTCTGACCACCGTCATTTGCAAGGGTTTGGATATTGGCCGGTTTGCCGAATACAAGAGGAGCAACCACTCCATTGTAATCAACAGCCATACTGCCTGACTGGTTTTCAATATGACCGGCAATTGTGATCACCGAAAGAGCTTTAAGACTGTCGGTGCCTTCCCCGACAGCTACGTTGTTAATCGAATCGGTGACAACATTTCCATGCCAGGGATATTCAAGTCTCAATGCGGGATCGCCAAGAAGCAGGAAATTTCTTTTATTGGTGTTGTTTCCTGACCTGTTTTTAGCTATCCTGATGATGTCACCAAGCCTTAGAGCTTTGCCTTCAGAGTCCCTGTTAAATGCTACAGCAAAAATATTCCTGTTCAGAGTATAATTGGGTGCAGAATAAACAAGACGGGTAGTTGACATTAATGCAATGCCACCACCTTTCTTCATCAAGAAGTATTTTTTCGCCTGACGAGCTTTTGCCTGTTATATCACCTGTAATGCTATTAATGTTAATATCGTCGAACCGGCTGAATTCACAGGTTGCGGTAATAAACAGAGGAAGCTTTGATTTGTTCTTCCAGAGATTGGTAGTTTCGGAAGTAACCACCCTCTCATGTGCCAGACTGGATTCATTTCCGTGCCCGATATAATTGAAAATCAGGACTCCTGAGTTGATCCTGTCGATTTATTGCCTTTGTAACATCAGGATAAAACTGGCCCGTCGATGATGTGGTCTGCTTAAATGCATCAAAATAGATCTTATCCACATTAACCCAGGGTGCATTTTCTGCAATAATATCTGGCAAGACCTTCAGCATCAGACATATGTGTATTGCCATCTTCATCATCGGCAACCAGGCATACAACATTTTTCCAGTCGCCCTGATTGGATGGATCCATGTACCTTTTAATCTTGGAAACAATAACTGCAGCCTGTGAGGTATCTGAGACAGGGAGCCTTCCGATACCAATATCCTCACTTCCTGTATCTTCTCCTTCACCATCATCGAGCAAGCCCATAAAAATCGTCTGAAGTGAACGATGAAATTATAACATTTGAATTCAACGACTGATAAGTTGGAACGAAATCCGTATTACCGGGAGGAGGTGTTTTATTTTCAAATGAACCATCGCCGAATAGCAGCAGGTATTTGAGTGGATGAGAAGTGTTTTTTTGATGCACATACTTCATTCTTATGAAATTCCTGATTGCAGCGATATCAGGTATACCTCCCGAAAATTCATTATAAATCTCTTCCGGAGTCACCACAAGTGATAAAAGTCCGCTGTTTTTCATATGAGTATCGGCAAGCTGTGATTGCATAAGCTTTGAACAAAGGATGGCTGACGATAATCATATCAGCTGGTTCTGATGCGTGAATATCCTGGTTTGGAACGGCCTGCGGTTTTATAACCGGTGTTTTCACCCTGGTTCCGGCAAAAGCGATAAATGTCCTTAGTATGTTGGTTTCCGACTTTAAAGGTGATGGTTTCCCCTGACCTGGTGAACTGAACTATTTCTGGAGCATACGGATCTGTAACATCCCAGATCAGGGCATCGCCAATGGAGCCTTTTATTGTGAATTCTGTAACATTCCCCGTTGCAACTGACTTTAAATCCGTAAATTGAATTGCATTACCATCAAAAGTATTGTGTCGACGGGCATGGAGCTTAACATAGTCAATCCATGCTCTTGGCGAAGGTTCTCCGTTATTTGTAAACCCCAGTTCATAAACAGGTGCTGCGGATGACGGCAAAGCCTCGCCTGTTACTTCGGAAGCCTGTGCATAAGTCCCGGTAGTCGAGGAAAGATTAGTGCCTGCTACCGGGATGCTGTTAAGTAATGAACCCCCTTCCGAAAATCGAAATACAATTGAAACTGAAACTCTTGCCAGGACTCTGATAGTATATTTTACTTTTTCCGAAATGATGATGTCCCTGAATCCCGGATCAATTACCATGGGTTTGAGATAGCTGACCGGCTGATACCACTCCCGTCCCGGAATGGAGAAGATTGTCTGTTTCCTCCTCGTGGATAAAAATACATCAGATGAAGTTGAACTGAAATTTGGCTGGGCATACGGAGGATCAGCGTTAACGATTCTTTTTCCTGCCGCTGGGCCGGAAGTGATAAAATAAAATGCAGTATCGGAATAATTGTGCCTCAAATAGTCAAAATCATTTCAGAGGGATTGTAAATCCACCTGTTAGTTCCTTTTCCGTAAAACAGAAGGAAGTCCCCTTCATTAAAGATCCCGTCAGCGCCTGTATGCAGTATATATTGCGATCTCCTTCAGATCGTCGGGCTCTGACCCGTCATTAAAGTACGATAACTGTCCATTGTTGTTGCAATAAATCCTGGGATTTGACAGAATTATCGAGCCCGATCTGCTTCAGCCTGGCATAATCTATCCTGTAAATTCCATCTTCCGTTATTGCAATCCTGAACCACTTTCCGGATGCAAGAACTGATGATGCAACGTAATTCTCAGGCACCCCGTATGCGGAGGAACAAAGGGAAGTAAACACAAAAACAATTTTTAATATTCTAACAGATTCTTCCCATCATTCCGGTCAAAGATAGAAATGTAGTTCCGGTTTTTATCTTTATTTGCATTACGAAATTGCTTCAGGATGAAATTAAAACCTGTATAATTACGTTGATATTTCAGTTTTGAATTGTATGGAGAACCAATGGAGTCTGATATTTGTTCCTGGCTCTCCTTACGTGCGGATCAGTTTTTTGCCAGGAAGCAAACTACGGACCCGGTTACCAGACAATTATGATTGATAATCCCGCTGTTGCAGGAAGCAGGGTTGAGGGGACGCTGAGGTTGTCGTACCTGAACTTCTACCCGGGCCATCATTACAACTTCCATTCGGTTTTCCTCTCCTGTGATTCGTACTTTCCTGTTTTACATGGAGGTGCAGGATTCTATATTACAGATGATTATACCGGTGGAATTATGAATGACCTGAGAAGCGGCCTGTCATACTCCTATTTTTTACAGGCAGGGAAAAAGTTGTTTATAAATGCCGGGCTCTCTGCTTCGCTTTTTCATCGTGGCTTTAATTTTGCCGATGCAATATTGCCCGATCAGATCGATGCAATGGGAGGGATCTCGATTCCTTCGTCCGAAGATTCTGATGAATGCAAACAGGACGGTCCTTGATGTTGGAACCGGCTTCATCGCGATTTATGGGAGATTCATAGGAGGATTTGCCGTAAATCACCTCGCTCAGCCGGATCTGGCCGGCAACGGATCGTCTTCCGACAAACTCAGGAGAAAATACCTGCTGCATTTCACTGCTGACTTTGATCTGAATAGTAATATCAATCTTAAAATCAGACCTTTAGTGACGCTGATGCTTCAGGGAGATTATTTTTCAGGGTATGCAGGAGCATTATTGGAAACCAATTCCCTGGCAATTAACTCAGGTCTTGTAGTAAGCAACAATAAGAACATTGATATCCAGGCAGGCTTTTCTTTCAGGAAAGAACGACTCGCAATTTTTTATAGTTACCGGTTTAATGTCAGCTCAGAAAATTCATTGATGCCATTTTCACTGATCCACCAGACTGGCCTTGCTCTGGGTTTAAACAATGTTAAAAAAAGAATTAAAGTCCGAACAATAAATATGCCTGAATTGTAGTTATATTTGATGTTCAAAAAAAATTCTTGGAGATTTAGTTTATTTGTAAATTCATAAAGCCATAAAAATTAAGGAATTATGTATAAATTCAGAACCTTGTCGGTAATATTTATTGCTGCTCTGATCCTCTTCTCATGTAAAGGGAGCAAAAAAGGTGAAAATGTCTCAGCCACTACCGGATGGAAATACAACGACCCTGACAATGGCGGGTTTGAGGTTGCTCTCGGAGCAGAACAGAAAACCGGACCGGGCCTTGTGCTCATTGAAGGCGGACGTTTCACCATGGGACGTGTGCAGCAGGATGTTATGTTTGACTGGAACAATGTACCCAGAACTGTCACAGTATCATCATTCTATATGGATGAAACAGAAGTCAGGAATGTTGATTACCGGGAATATCTTTTCTGGATAAAAAGAGTGTACAAGGATTATCCCGAGGTTTTCAAAAGGGCTCTGCCCGATACACTTGTTTGGAGAAGTCCGATGGGTTTCAACGATCCTTATGTGCAGTATTATTTCCGCCACCCATCATATAATAATTATCCTGTAGTAGGTGTAAGCTGGATTAAGGCTAATGATTATTGCCTCTGGAGAACTGACAGGGTAAACGAACAGCTGCTTATCGGTGAAGGGGAACTGAATCCTGATCCGAACCAGTTGAATGAAAAGAACTTTAATACTGAAGCATATCTTGCGGGACAATATGAGGGTGTTGTAAATCAGCTTAGGGAAAGTCTTAATCCAAATCAGACTGAAAGACGTACCAATTTTGAAGATGGACTGCTTCTTCCTGCTTACAGGCTTCCAACCGAAGCTGAATGGGAATTTGCCGCCTATGCTCTCAAGGGAAATACCTTCGAAGAGAGGATCTATGAAAGAAGGATCTTCCCATGGGATGGCCATAATGTTAGAAACGCTGCTAAAAAATCACGTGGGGAGATGATGGCCAACTTTGTCCGGGGCAGAGGCGACTTAATGGGTGTTGCAGGGAGCCTTAACGACAACGGAAGCATAACCACAGATGTAAAATCATATTGGCCTAACGATTACGGATTGTATTGCATGGCAGGAAATGTCAATGAATGGGTTCAGGATGTTTACCGTCCCCTTACATCCCAGGATGTTGATGATTTCAACCCTTTCAGGGGTAACGTATTCACCGATTTAAGGAGAGACGCCAACGGACAGGTGGTGGGTAAGGACAAACTGGGCAAACTTTATCGTCGACACAGTCCAGGATAAAGATGTAGCAAACAGGTATAACTACCAGAAGGGCGACTACAGAAACTACAGGGATGGTGATCTGGGATCGTCAATCGCTGAAGCCGGAGACTGGAAGATTGAAGATAATAAAAAAGGATCTTTAAGAATGTATGCCCAGGAAACCAACGATTACTACACTCTCATTAATGATAACGCCAGAGTGTACAAAGGCGGATCATGGAGAGACAGAGCATACTGGCTCAACCCTTCTACAAGGAGATTCCTTGATCAGGAGAGCTGCCGTGATGATTTAGGTTTCAGATGTGCAATGATCAGAGTCGGAAGTCCGGCGGGATTTTGACAGGAGGGGAGCATTTAATCATAGCCTCATTATGAAACCATAATGAGGCATTTTTTTAAACTTATGAAAACTGAACAGCTTTACAGGATTTTCAGGGAGGAATCAAAAGGTGTAGCAACCGACTCCCGGACAGTGGCCAAAGGCCAACTCTTTTTTGCCCTGTGGGGTCAGAACTTCAACGGTAACAAATATGCTTCAGAAGCGCTAGACAAAGGTGCTTCTTACGCAGTTATCGATGACCCTGTTTTTGAGACCGACAGGACGATACTTGTCGATGACTGCCTGATGGAGTTGCAGGCACTTGCTGCAAGTCACCGGAAAGCTTTAAATGCTTCAGTCCTTGCGATTACGGGGACTAACGGGAAAACAACCACTAAGGAGCTTATTGCCGCAATAATGTCGAGAAAGCTCAAAGTACATTTTACAAAAGGGAACCTCAACAACGAAATAGGATTACCGCTTACAATTTTGTCAGCTCCCGAAGGAACTGAAATGATGATCCTTGAAATGGGAACAAACCATCTTGGCGAGATCCGAACATTATGCAATATTGCACGGCCTGACTATGGTATTATAACAAATGTTGGAACTGCCCATCTTGAAGGATTCGGTTCGTTTGAGGGCGTGCTTAAGGCTAAAACCGAATTATATGAGTATCTGAGAAAAGTAAACGGGATAGCCATTTATGACGATAAGAATCCATATTTGACCGAAAAGATCTTCAAGCTGATAAACAGGGCAATACCATACTCCGATCCAACGGGAATCGGATTAATCGTTGAACCTTTACCCTCCGAGCTTAACCTTGCTGTCAGCCTGAAATACAAGCATAAAACCTATAACATCCAGACAGGTCTTTTCGGTGGTTATAATCTTGAAAATATTAAGGCGGCAATTGCGACAGGATTATTCCTTGATGTCGAAATTGATGATATTTGTGACGCCATTGGCAAATATCAACCTGGCAATAACCGGTCGCAGATCAAAACCACACCTAACAACACTCTTGTTTGCGATTCATATAATGCAAATCCGACGAGCATGATGCTTGCTATCAAATCGTTCTCCGAGCTTAAAGCCAGTAAAAAAGTTTTCATACTTGGCGACATGCTGGAACTGGGCGAAAAAAGCATTGAGGAACATATAAATATTCTTAAAGCCCTGGAATCACTGAAACCGGATAAAGTCATGCTTGTGGGAGATATATTTCAGAAGGCATCGGACGGTTTTGGCTTTAAATCGTTCAAGGACGTCGTCAAACTGAGGGATTATTTTAAATCGGAACCTGTTAAGGGCTGTTTTGTTCTCATAAAAGGTTCGAGAGGTATGACTCTTGAAAAACTCTATGATCTATTGTAACGGATCAATTCTCAGAATTATCAGGGTTGGTTCCGAACTTAATGTTTAACAGGAGGATTTCAGACCTGCTTCCCGATCTTACCCTTGGTCCCCACAGGCCAAAACCTGAAGACACTATAAATTGCGTATTACCTTTCCTCAGGTAGCCGTAGCTTAGTTCATATATCATTCCAGTGATATAGTTCAATGGCCACATCTGCCCGTTGTGAGTATGCCCGGATAGCTCAAGGTCAACTCCGCATTTTTCGGATTCACCAAGCTCAAATGGCTGATGGTCAAGCAGTATAACAGGCTTTGATGCATCTGTTTCCAGGATCAGCTCTCTGAGTGGTTTGCGGTCTTTCCCAAAGAACATTTTTGAATCCCTGTCAAGCCTTCCAACCAGTTGTATCCCACCGTTTATGGTAACAATTTCATCCTTCAGCAACCTTATGCCTTTGTTTTCAATATATGGAATTGTTTTTTTTGCTCCTCCAATGAATTCATGATTTCCTGTTATGGCGTAAAGCCCTCCACTGCATTTCGGACAGGAAAAATACTGTAAAAGGTCACCGCGCAAAACCGGTCCCATTTCCCCGTCAACAATATCACCAAGGAGCAAAACCACATCCGGTTTAAGCGACACAAGTATGTCCGACAGCTTTTTCAGGCTCCTTTTCCTGATAATACTTCCGAGATGAATGTCGGAAACTGCCGCAACCCGCATTTGGTTAAGCCCTTCGGCTGGCTTGGCAATTTTGATGTCATATGTTTTCACATGCGGTATCAGTGCATTTATGAATCCTCCTGTTATAAGCACAAAAGAAATTACAAGCGTTGAAATAAAGGACCATTTTCTGAACTGCATAATATTAGCGCTGTCTAATACGCCTGCAATACGGAGAATAACTGAAATTATGTCGCTCAGGAAAAGGAACAGAAAGCCGTAAAGCATGAATGCCATCCAGAAACCTCCGATTATGTTCAGGGTGTCTGATATTACTGACGAATGCCAGGCCTCAAGAAACTTCCCGGCTATAAATGTCAGTGCAAGAAGTAAGAAACATAAGAAATAAGTAAGTCTGAAACTGCGAAATAACTGAATGGAATTGTATCCTTTGAAATATATATAAATATTTGCCAGAGAGTATATTGTAAGGACAATTGTGAGGAAAATAGCAAACTGGTAAGTTTTCATAAGGCTTGATTTTGAAAGTTCAGACTACTAAAAGTTTTTTCTCCTTTTATATAAAACCTGAAAACAATACTCTTGTTCAACACGAGTGAAACATTTTCAGGAACAGTCAATTCCTTATATGAGCTTCTTTTTCCCTTCAGTATGCCTATGTTTTTACGGTAATCGCCATGGGCTTTCCAGATTGCCTTAACGTTTCTGAACCTGCCTTTAAAAAGAAACATAATAGCTGCAACTCCGTCAAGAATTCTCCTTATTAAGATAGTCCTCTTTAATTTATTTTCAGGCAGGTTTTTATAAAGCAGATACAGGCTGTTCCTGAAGTTCAGGAAAGTCTTTAACTCGGAATTATAAGGCAGAACGCCACCGCCAACATGAAAAACAATCGACCCGGGCACATAACAAACCCTGTACCCGGAACGGTGGAATCTCCAGCAGAGATCAACCTCTTCCATATGAGCAAAAAAATCATTGTCAAATCCTCCGCATTTTGACCACGCATCTGACCTCACCGCCATACAAGCCCCGGTTGACCAGAAGATATCAGCGGCATCATCATATTGTCCGAAGTCTTTCTCAACAACATCAAAAATACGCCCCCTGCAAAAGGTGTAACCCAGCTTATCAATAAATCCTCCAGCTGCTCCGGCATAATCAAAACTGTTGCGGGTATGGAATGATTTGATCTTTGGCTGACAGGAAGCTACACCGGGATTATGATCCATGTATTCTACCAATGGATTCAGCCAGCCTTCAGTTACTTCAACATCCGAGTTCAGTAAAACAAAATATTTTGCATCGATCTGATTCAATGCAAGATTATAACCACCGGCGAAACCATGGTTTTTATCAAACCTTATAATCTTTACTTCCTTGAAAATCCTGGAGATCCAGTCGATGGAACCATCTGATGATCCATTATCTGCAACATATACTTCAGAATCGGGTCCAACCGAATAATTGACAACGCCGGCAAGAAATCTCTGCAGCCATCCCAGACTGTTCCAGTTTAGTATTACAACAGCAGTTTTGATCATTCTAAACCTCTCTTTTATATTTCCACCTTCGATGAGTCCAGATCCAGTACTCCGGATTTTTTCTGATAACTTCCTCAAGTCTATTTACATGTGTTTCAGTCACTTTGTATTCAGGCAGGCCAGATGTGCTCTCAAATAATAATTCAACAGTTAAATCATAATAACCACGCCTGACCTTCTGTACATTAAAAAATACTATTGACATCTCATATTTTGCGGCAATTTTCTCAATTCCGAGGAAAACAGGGGTTTCCTGATTAAGGAAAGTAGTGTAGTATCTTATATCCGGTTTTGCAGGTGTCTGGTCAGCCATAAAACCGTACAGGATTCTGATGTTCTTCCCCCGGTTAACAATAATTTTCCTTACGATATGATTCATTGGCGTTAATCCGGCATTGTTTCTTGATCGCAGGTTGTTTAAGAACTGGTCGAACAATTTATTCTGGAGGGGCTTATATATGCTGACTGTTTGATATTCTGAATAAAGCGGAAAAACCGCTCCCACCCACTCCCAGTTGTTGAAATGGCTGTGCACTACTACCACATCACGGCCGGAATTATACAGGTATTCGACCAGTTCAGGATTCGTTAAGCTCATCCGTCTTTTTAACTCTTCGTTGCTAATATGAGTAAGCTTCAGAGTCTCAACAAAGAGATCAGCAAGGTGATGGTAAAATTTCTTTTCTATGGTAGCGATCTCTTCAACTGATTTTTCCGGAAAGGAATTTCTGAGGTTTTCAGCAACCACTTTTCTGCGGTAAGTAGGGAAGTAATAGAGTAAAAGGAACAAAAAATCGGAAAAGAGATAGAGTACTTTCAGTGGCAATAGGGTCATTACCCAGTTTATGCCGTAAAAGATATAGAATCCGACAGCTCCCATCTGATTACCTTGATTTGCCCTTCATAAAATTACCTATAATTTCAAGAATTTCAGGAAAAACCAGCGCGTTTGATGCAATGGTTTCATTGCCTGAGAGGCCTTTCATATTCCCTGAGAAATCGCTGAAGCGTCCGCCGGCCTCTCTGACAAGCAGCATCCCGGCGGCAATGTCCCAAAGCTTAAGATCATATTCGAAGAAAAGATCAAACCTGCCTGTTGCCACGTATGCCAGATCGATTGAGGCGGAACCAAGTCTCCTCACTCCATGCGTATTCTTTACCAGATAGGTAAGCAGGTCCATATATGGAGAAAGGCGGTCGAAAAGATTGTATGGAAAACCGGTTGCTACCAGTGAACCTGATAACTTAGGAGTTTTGGAAACATGGATTCTCTTACCATTAAGCCAGGCTCCGCCATCTTTCAAGGCAGTAAAGGTTTCGCTTCCTCCAACTTCATGGACCACTCCGGCAATTACTTCATCATCTTCCATCAGGCCTATACTTATGGCATACGGCCTCACCCCATGAAGGAAGTTAGTTGTACCATCGAGAGGATCAATAATCCAATTATACCTGACTCCTTTTTTAGTCGAAGTTCCCTCTTCGGCTATAAAACCTGCCTCGGGAATCAGCGGCGTCAGTTTTTCAATAAGCATCTTCTCTGATCCCTTGTCGACATAAGTCACAAAATTGTTCAGCCCCTTGGACTCAGTCTCATTGATATCGAAAACCTCGGATTCTTTTACTATGAATTCAGCAGCCATCCTGGCTGCTTTTTCAATTTCAGAGCAGAGATTTTTAAGATCGGTCATGGTTTAATCTATTAATTCTGAAGTAATCCTGCAGGTTGTCGAAATACCTGTGAGCCTGACTCTTTTTATGCGTCCAGTAAGGCTGGCTTTCCAGGGGTATTCCACCCTGATGTAGTTTTCGGTTAATCCGGTAATCATTCCATCTCTGCGAGTTTGTTCAAATAAAACATTGGATACCCTGCCAATATTTAGCTTGCAGAATTCAAGATGCTTGTCTCCTGAAAGTGAAATCAGCCTTTTACTTCTATGCTCCCTTACAGAATACGGAACTTTGCCGGGCAATTTTAATGCGGAAGTGCCCGGACGTTCAGAATAGTTAAAGACATGAAGATATGATAAAGGCATTTCGTCAATAAAATCGTATGAATCTTCGAAATCATAATCTGATTCGCCCGGGAAGCCGACAATAATATCTGCTCCTATACCCGCAAAAGGCAATTTTTCTCTTATCGTCATTAACCTCGATTTAAAAAGGTCCCTTTTGTATCTTCTTCGCATTAACCCCAACACCCTGTCTGAGCCGCTCTGGAGGGGTATGTGAAAGTGGGGAAGGATCTTGTCTGACACTGCTGTCAGATTGATAAGCTCATCTGTAAGTAGATTTGGCTCAATTGATGATATCCTGAATCTTTCAATGCCTTCGACTTTGACAAGTTCCCTGAGAAGGGAAATAAAAGATTCACTGGTTGATTTGCCGTAGTCTCCGATATTTACCCCTGTAATAACAACTTCCTTTATTCCTTTCCGTGCAATTTCCTCTGTTTCAGCAACCAGCGATTTTATGTCCTGATTCCTGCTTCTGCCTCTCGCAAGAGGGACAGTGCAATAGGAGCATCCGTAATCGCATCCGTCCTGGACCTTCAGGAATGAGCGGGTCCTGTCGCCCATGGAATAAGAAGGATAGAAATTATTATTATTGTCCAGCCCGTAGGAATGAATTTCAGGACTTTGACGTTTATCTTTCCCATCAAGGTAGTCCGTTACATTGAATTTTTCGTTAGTCCCGAGTACAAGATCAACCCCCGGAATGGAGGATATTTCCTGTGGATTCAACTGGGCGTAGCATCCTACGACGACAATAAACGAATCGGGTGATTGATGGATAAATTTTTTTATTGCCTGCCGGCATTTCTTATCAGCAGCATCAGTTACCGAACATGTATTGATAATGTAAATATCAGCTATTGTGCTTGCAGGAACCAATTCAAACTGATCTTCCTGAAAGGACCTGGCGATAGTAGAAGTTTCGGCAAAATTCAGCTTACAGCCAAGCGTATGAAAAGCTACCTTTTTCTTTGGGATCTCCATTGTTTTACAGAGGTAAGACAACAAGCTTACCGATGACAGCAAATTGTGAAGATTATCTGCGTCCCGCTGCCATAGGAAGTTTTGTCAGAAAGACGTTCCTGAATTCAACATCCTTTCCTTCGCTCTGAAGACAGATGTATCCTTTGCTGTCGGTTATTCCGGTAGCTTTATTCTGAAGTACTCCATTCACATTAACTTCGATTGTATTTGCTTTACAGGTAACTTCCATTGTATTCCATTCACCAACAGCTTTTTCTGAGGAAGCCGCCATTTTTTTGACCATCCGGGAATTTCCCTGGCGTTCATTCATTGTTGCCCCGTTCATGCAAACAAAATCACCCGCATTTCCGGCTCCAAGCTGGCATTCAATTGTTCTCAGCCAGATTGTATCGGGTGTCTGGGCTTGAACGAACACCCCGCTGTTTGATGCTTCAACCGGCCACCGCCATTCAACGTGAAGCTTATAATCGGAATACGAGTTTTTTGTTCTCATATAGCCGAAAGGATCCCCTTTAATGTGGATTACACTATTCTGGACTTTAAAAACAGTTGTTGGATCGACTGAAGGATCTTTCAGCTTGAATACCCAGTCGGCCAGATCTTTACCATTAAACAGCTGTACAACCCCTGCATTTTCATTTCTGCGGTTTTTCTGATCTTTTGCATTTTTCTGTCTGGGCTGACCGTAAATTATAGCAGGAACACCAGTCAAAATTATTAAAACCAGTGTTAAATAATGTAATGATTTAGCTTTCATGATTTTCTGTATTAGTTATAAAACTTATTCTTCCTCATTGCGCATAAATGACTATTAAAGAAGCTTGCTTGCCAGTTCCGCAAGGAAACTTCGTTCCCCCTTGACCAGGTTAACATGTGCAAAAATGTCCTGATTTTTCATCTTATCAGACAGGTAACTTAATCCGTTTGACGCGGTATCAAGGTATGGTGAGTCAATTTGTTCGATATCACCAGTAAATACCATCTTTGTTCCCTCTCCGGCCCTGGTAATAATGGTCTTTATCTCATGGGGGGTAAGGTTCTGTGCTTCATCAACTATGAAAAAGATGCTCGACAGGCTCCTTCCCCTTATATATGTAAGCGGCGTTATCACAAGCTTCTCTTCTTTCATCATGTCGTTGATCCTAAGGAATTCGGGACTCTGATGACTGAATTTATGCTTTATGACTGTCAGGTTATCGTAAAGCGGCGCCATATACGGCTCCATTTTTTCCTTGATATCGCCGGGAAGGAATCCAAGGTCGCGGTTAGCCAGAGGAACTATCGGTCGTGCAAGGAAAATCTGCTTATATCTCTTAAATTGCTGAAGCGCTGCGGCAAGTGCAAGAAGAGTTTTCCCGGTACCGGCTTTGCCAGTAAGTGATACAAGCTGGATATCCGGATTCAGGAGTGCGTCAAGCGCAAAGGTCTGTTCAGCATTGCGTGGTTCTATGCCATATGTAGTCTGCTTGATAACCCTGTTAAGCAGTTTATTTACCGGATTATAATGGGCAAGTGCACTTGCGCCGCTGTTTTTCATTATGAAGAACTGGTGGCCTTTCATCCCGGCTTCGATCTTAAAATCAGTTGCCTCAACTCCTTCCGGGATCTCATAAAGCTTGCTTATCAGCCCATGATCGACTCCCTCAAGCACCTGGATCCCTTTATAGAGATCATCAACATTTGCGACTTTGTCGTTCTGGTAGTCCTGTGAAATAATGCCAAGCGATTTTGCCTTCATACGGAGGTTAATGTCCTTTGTGATAAGAACAACCTGCTTGTCCTTGTTCGAATTGCACACATACTCAGCAATGGCAAGGATACGATGATCAGCTGTCCTTTCAGGAAATGACTGGTTCACTTTTTCTGAAAAGTCCTTTCCGGTCTCAATATGAAGGTTCCCAAGGTTTTCTCCGAGAGGGATATTTGCCGTCAGCAGCATATCACCCGATAGTTTATCAAGTTCACGCGTGAATTCCCGTGCATGGAAGTTGATCAGATCGTTGCCTCTTTTGAACTTATCAAGCTCCTCAAGCACAACTATGGGGATTATAACATCATTTTCCTCGAAATTATAAATGCATTTGTAATCGTGTAGAAGAACATTTGTATCAATTATGAATAATTTCTTGTTGTTTTTCTTTCGCATTGTTAAGTAATTTAAAATCAATGTACTGCACTTAATAAGTCGACCCCTTCAACAGGATGCAAAATTAACTAAAATAAAGTTTACTTTGTTGCATGTGTTGAAAGTATGTTAATTTGTAAGTATTAAGTGCCCAAAGTGTGAGAATGAACTATAATGAAACCATAGAATTCCTTTACAGTCAGTTACCAGCCTATCACCGGATAGGGAAAGCTGCATACAAGAATGACCTGCACAACTCAATCGCTTTGGACAATTATCTTGGTCATCCTCACGCAAAATACAGGACTATCCATATAGCCGGTACCAACGGCAAGGGCTCCGTTTCCAACATGATCGCCTCAGTTCTTATGGAAGCCGGTTATAACACAGGATTATTCACTTCACCGCATCTTGTTGATTTTCGCGAAAGGATAAGAGTAAATGGCAATCTGATTCCAAAGCGGGCTGTAACCGGATTTGTAAAAAAGCACCATGAATTCATAAAGGCAATGAAGCCATCTTTTTTCGAGATGTCTGCTGCCATGGCATTTGAATATTTCGCTGTTGCAGGGGTGGATGTGGCTGTCATCGAGGTAGGACTTGGAGGCAGGCTCGATTCAACAAATATTGTTGATCCTGTTCTTTCACTAATAACTAATATTGGCCATGATCATATGGATCTTCTCGGGGATTCTATTGAAAAGGTGGCCTGGGAGAAAGCTGGCATCATAAAGCACATGGTTCCCGTAGTCATAAGCGAAACACAGAAAGCTACTGAACATGTATTTCTGACGAAAGCGGTTGAAACGGATTCGGAAATCTATTTTGCAGACAAGAATTTTTCGTGTGTACTTGATGATCTGGACTATGGAAAAGGCACCAGGATTTACAGAGTCAACGATAAATTGAAGAGAAGGTTTTTCAGGGGTGAAACCAATCTTGGAGGAGATTATCAGGCAAAAAATCTTCAGGCAGTTTTTCAGGCTTTCCGGGTTTTACAAAAGATATTTACAGTTTCTGAGAGGAATATAACCAATGGGATACGAAATGTGGTTAGCAATACCCACTTTGCCGGAAGGTGGCAAATTGCAGCCACGAAGCCGCTCTTAATCCTGGACATCGGCCATAACCAGGAAGGTATCGAATATGTTTCCAGTCAGATAAAGGAGTTGAAGGTAAAAAAACTTCATTTGGTTCTTGGTTTTGTAAGCGACAAGGATATCAGTTCCATTTTGCCGCTCTTCCCGGCAGAGGCTGTTTACTACTTTACAAAAGCTTCCGTTCTCCGGGCTCTTGATGAAAAGATCCTGATGAACAAAGCAGCTCAATTTGGTCTGAATGGGAATTGTTACCCTGATGTGAAATCAGCAATCAGGGTTGCCAGGTCAAATGCTTCAGATGAGGACTTGATATTCGTAGGTGGCAGCACTTTTATTGTTGCTGATGCGTCAAAGGCATGAATATTCATGATTCATCCCACGTGCTCATTAACCTGCTCAAAGTTAGCCATTGCGATTGCCGCTGAACTTATAAATGAGTGGCCAAGAACCCATTTGACCGCCTCCATGTAGCATGGTTCGATACCAGAGGATGGTGAATATTTCCCGCCAGAGCATGTTTTCATTGCTATTATACCTACTCCCTTTCGGCCAGCTTCTTCAAGCGCAACAATCAATCTGTGCTGGTCCCATTCCGAAAATCTCCCTGTCACAGAATGGACAAATGAACCCTTGTGATTAAACGGGGCCATAATCACATCATAGAAAAGCTCCTTATTGTTTCTTTCATGAAGATTCAGGACTTCATTATGCGCTGAAAATCCGTGGGCTTTTATCACTCCCGAACTTTTAATTTCTGTAAAGAACTTCATCACTTCAGGATGAAACAGCAGGGTTTCGTCAACCGCATCATGATATAAAAAGACATCAATATAATCAGTATCAAGAGACTTTAAGCTTGCTTCAAGCTTGTAATTCAGTAAACTTCTGATCTCGTCAGCTCCCTTCTTCCCTTTTCCCCCTGAAGGTAGTTCATTCATCTCAAGCCTGATCTTTGATTGTATAATTATATCTTTCCTTTTCCCTGAAATGGCTTTACCGACAAGCTTTTCATTATTACCGTTGCCGTAAGATTGGCCTGTATCAATAAAATCAATTCCCTTGTCAATAGCATATCGGATCAGTGACTCCTCATTTGTCCTGGGTGCCCCGAAACAGAGCGGGCTTACCAGTATACCTGTTTTTCCGAGTTTGCGCTTTTCGGGAAAAATCATTAATCTGTTTTCAAAGGTCCGTGATAATACTTTGAACCCTGTCAGGCCTCCAATAGCTGCTGACAGAAATTTTTTCCTGCTTATGATTCTTTTCACCATTTGCTGAACGGATTATCTACTACCAGGCGTGTCCTTCTGTTTGATACTGAATAACCTATTTCGTAGACCATTTTCGTGATAAGCTCCATTTTATCAAAATCGATTTTTTCAACCACATCACCGGGTTTATGATAATCAGAATGCAAGCCGGTTGTAAAGAACAGAATAGGAATATCTTTTTTCACGAAATTGTAATGATCGCTTCTCGAAAAAAGCTGCAATGGATTATCCCTCCCGCTGAGGCTGTAATCAATTTCGATAGGAGATTTTTTATCAGCTTCATCTGCAATTGCCAGCAAATCTTTGCTCTGGTTATCGGTAATTACAAATACTCCCCACTTACCAGTCATAGGGGTCTCTTTTGTCGTGTCGGCTATTCCTTTAGCCCTCCCGATCATGTCGAGATTAAGATCTGCCACTGTGTTGGCGAGAGGGAAGAGGGGATTATTCACATACGATTGTGAACCAAAAAGTCCTATTTCTTCACCTGTGACCCATAAAAAAAGAAGCGATCTCAAAGGCTTTCTCTCGAGGCTCTGGAAAGCCTGGGCAATTTCAAGGATTGCTGCACATCCCGATGCATCATCATCTGCCCCTGTATTGATTTTGTCCCCGGCTCGGCCGATATGATCAGCATGACCTGAGAAGACAACAAATTCATTTTTAAGAACAGGATCACTGCCCTCGATCCACCCTGCTACATTATGCAGTATCATTTCTTCATTTTTTGAAGCCTCGGTTATCTTTATCCTCTTCCCGGTAATAAGAAAGGACTGAGGTTTCAGTTCAGAGTCGATTTTCTTCTGCAGTTCAACAAGAGTATGTCCGGTCCCTTTTAGCAATTCATCGGCCACCGTCCTATGAACAAAAATAATCCTCGGCATCGCCGGCATATCAATCGTTAAAGGTTTTGTTCCTTTCAGGTATTTACTTGATTTTAACTCATTGGCAATACCCGGATACTGGTGTTCAATTGATGAGAATCCTGATTTGGGATCTGCGACGATCAGTATGGCCTTTGCCTTCGAGAACAAGAGGTTTGTGATTTTTGTCTGAATGCTCATGAATGACGACCATACAGGTTCTGTGAACAGGAATTTAGTACCATCTTCAGTAAGAGGAGACCTGTTCATCAGAAGCAGTATTTTTCCGTCGGTGCTGATATTTTCAAGATCATTATAATGGTATTTATCAGATTTTATCCCATAGCCGGCAAATACAGCTTCTCCTTCTATTTCAAAATCGGATGCCCCTACAGGGAACAGCTGGATCATAGGTTCCTTTATTGTGACCGAATCTTCTCCTGAACTTGCAATTTTAATCATTGATCTTCCCGGGTCGACCATCTTTTTCATAATTGAATAGGGTTGGAGGTAGGAAGTGCCGTTAGCCGGTTTTAATCCGAGAAGCTTTGCCTGGGTTTCCAAATACTTTACTGCAATTTCAAGCTCCGGTTCGCCATTTGACCTTCCTTCCATTTCGGGGGAAGCCAGGAAAGAAACATAAGCTTCAAGGTCTTCTGCATTGATCCTGCTTGTCCCTGTTCCGGTTTTTTGAGAGAATGACAAATATGGAAAGATGCAAATTAAAATAATTCCGCTCAGAGTTAGGATTCTTTTCCTGGTCATTGATTGAGTTTTTAATTGAGGTCTTAAATGTATGAAAGATTTTTCGTTAAAATGTGAAATTGTGGTAACCAGGAGCTGACATTAACGGGTAATTTAACTGCTAAATGTTGAAGCAGATTGAATGATTTATTTAGCTTTGCAGATTAATCTGAATTCATGCAGGTCAGTATATTTTTCTGGATAGGGTTCCATATATTTATCTTTACAATGCTTGCGATTGACCTCGGGGTATTTAATAAGAGGTCGCATAAAATAGCTGTAAAAGAAGCTCTTATCTGGACCAGCGTGTGGATAACTCTCGCTTTCCTGTTCAATATTTTTGTTTTTCTTCAATTTGGGAAACGACAGGCCCTTGAATTCCTTACCGGCTATGTAATTGAGTATTCTCTCAGTGTTGACAATATCTTTGTCTTTATTTTAATCTTTACATACTTTTCGGTTAAAGCGCGCTATCAGCATAAGATCCTCTTCTGGGGTATACTGGGTGCCTTGATAATGAGAGGTATATTTATTTTTACCGGAGTCGCACTGATAAATAAATTTCATTGGATTGTCATTATTTTCGGAGGATTTCTTGTCTATACAGGTATTAAAATGCTTTTTCAAAAGGAAGCCACAGAGGTTGCGCCTGAGAAGAATACTGTGGTCAAGGTTTTCAGGAGATTTCTTCCTGTTACAGAAACCCTTCATGGAGATCACCTTTTCATAAGGCAAAACAGCAGGTTATTTGCGACCCCTTTATTCCTGGTACTGCTTGTTATTGAATCTTCGGACCTGATCTTTGCTGTGGACAGTATTCCTGCGATTCTCGCAATCAGCAAGGATACATTTATTGTTTACACTTCCAACATTTTTGCAATCCTTGGACTGCGTTCCCTTTATTTTGCAGTTTCGGGAATTATGGGCTTTTTTCGTTTTCTTAAAGTGGGTCTTGCATTTGTGCTTGCATTTGTAGGCTTTAAAATGTTGGCATCATATATTCATCTTGAGATTCCTATTCTTCTATCCCTTGGAATAATAGTTTCAATACTCCTTATTTCTATTCTTGCGTCGGTCCTGATAAAGAAGAAAGAAAACCTTCCTGATTTGTTGAAACCATAAAATAGTGCTCTTAAAATAAAATATTATTTTTACTTCACAGTTTTGTGAAGGGATACACTATACAATTCATTTCTAAGGGCTAGCAAGAATGATTTCGCATCGGCAAAAACCAGCAACCCCGTGGCTCTTGATTATTCTCTTTATTATTATTTCAGCGAGCAGTATTTTGCTTGGATACTTTTACTATAAAAGCCAGAAACAAAGGCTCCTGAACGATAAAAAAATTGAATTATCAGCAATTGCCGACCTTAAGGTCAGGCAGATTGCACAGTGGCGCAATGAGAGATTAAGCGATGCAATTCTTTTAGGCGAGAATGGTCCATTCATAAAGCAGCTTTCAGATTATTTGCATAAGCCCGACGACAAAACCCTGCGGACGGACATCATGGCAAACCTGAAGTCGGTTACTAAAAACGTGAACTACAAAAACCTCCTGCTTATCGATTCGACTGGAAAAGTCAGAGTCTACTATCCCAACCAGGATACCCTCCTGGGCGAAAATATTGATCTTCTGTTTCCCGATCTGATAAAGTTGCAGTCAGGTATTCTGACCGATCTTCAGGAAAGTGAAAAGATTAGTTATATTCATCTTGATCTGATAGTTCCCCTTATCAATATGGGGAAGAAAGATGCCACAACGTTTGGTCTGCTGGCCCTCAGGATTGATCCCAGGGAGGTACTTTACCCGCTTATCCAGTCATGGCCTGTTCCAAGCAAAACTGCAGAATCGCTTCTGGTCAGGCAGGAAGGTGCCGAAGTAGTCTACTTAAATGAGCTCAGGTTCCGGAAGAACTCTGAGCTTGTTCTGAGAAAATCGTTATCGGAGGAAAAACTTCCGGCTGCAATGGTTTTCCGCGGCATTGAAGAAACCACCGATGGAATCGATTACAGAGGTGCTTCTGTTGTGGCGGCGATGAAGAAGGTCCCGGGATCTCCATGGTATATGGTTGCCAAGATAGATCACAATGAGGTCTTTTCTGCCCTTAATGAACAGATGACAATGATTATCATAATCATAATCCTGTTTATACTGACAGTCGGCTTGTTGCTTGGGATCATTGAATGGAACGAAAATGCCAGGTTTTACCGTGAAAAATATGAGACCGAACTTGATCATCTTGCCTTACGGAAACATTTTGATTCAATACTGAAATATGCGAACGATATAATTCTCCTAACCGACCGTAATATGGTCATTATTGAGGCAAACGACAGAGCAGCAGAGGTGTACCAGCGCGACAGGAATGAACTTATCGGGATGAGCCTGACAAAGATACGGGCGCCGGGAGCCCTGAAAGACCTGGAAGAAGAAAACCGTATGATTGATGAAATAGGTTATGCAACCTACGAAACAACCCATATCCGCAAGGACGGCACGATTATTCCCCGTGGAGATAAGTGCTCGAAAAGTTGAAATTGAAGGAGTAAAATACTTCCAGTCTATTTGCCGCGACATTACTGAACGTAAGTTTGCAGAGGAGACACTAAGGGAAAGTGAGGAGCGATTCCGTAAGATCTTCGAAGAGAGTCCGTTCAGCATAGCCATGGCAGGGAAGGACCTTGGAATAATCAGAGCCAATTCTGCTTTCTGCAAAATGCTGGGCTATAAGGAAGACGAACTGAAAATATTCACATTAAAGGATTTTACTCATCACGATTATATTCCTGGTGATGATGTGTCCATGCTGAGACTTGTGGCGGAAGAGATACCGGTTTACCATACCGAAAACCGTTATATCCGTAAAGACAAATCGGTTATTTGGGGTTCAACTACCATAAGCATCATCCGGAACAATAATGATGAGGTTCAGTACTTTCTGGCAATGATTGAGGACATTACTCTCCGCAAGAAAGCTGAAACAGACCTTGAAAAATCATTCTCTCTGCTTAAGGCAACACTGGAATCAACGGCCGATGGAATTCTCGTTGTGGACGGGAAGGGAAGATAGTCCAGTACAATCAGAAATTCACTGAGATGTGGAGGATTCCCCAGACAGTTATGGGATATAAGGACGACATGAAAACGATTAGGTATCGTGATGGACCAGTTGTCAAATGCAGAAGAGTTTGTAAGACAGATAGAGAGGCTTTATACTGCGGACGAAGAAACAACTTCCGACTTGCTTGAATTCAAGGATGGACGGGTTTTTGAGCGTTATTCCCAGCCTCAGAAGATTTCAGGAAGAAGCGTTGGACGTGTCTGGAGTTTCAGGGACATCACTGAACGGAAGCGGGCAGAAGCTGAGTTGATAGCAGCTAAGGAAAGGGCAGAGGAGAGCGACAGGCTTAAAACGGCATTCCTCCATAATGTATCGCATGAGATCAGAACACCAATGAATGCAATAATAGGGTTTTCTGCACTGCTTAATGAACCGGATACCACCGAAGCCGATCGTCGGCAGTTTATCGACATTATATTCCAGAGCGGGAGTCAGCTGCTGTCTATAATTAACGACATAGTTGATATTGCCAACATTGAAAGCGGTCAGGTAAAAGTAAATATCAAGGAGATGAACCTGAATTCATCGCTGAGGAGCCTGGATGAACAATTCAGTTATAAGGAACAACCTGATGTAATCTCCATAAATCTCAATATCGGACTTCCTGATGAAAAATCCTTAATACTGACCGATAGTACAAAACTGATCCAGATTCTTTCCAATCTGATCAATAATGCCACAAAATTCACGAGGGAAGGCAGGATTGATTTTGGCTATAAGCTTAAAGACGGATTCCTTGAATTCTTCGTCAAGGATACGGGAATTGGTATACCACCCGAACACCATAAGAAGATATTTGAACGTTTTTTTCAGGTTGATAACGTTGTTTCAAGAAAATTCGGAGGGACAGGTCTTGGCTTGTCAATCTGCAAAGCATATGTTGAACTTCTTGGAGGTAAAATCTGGGTAAATTCACACCCGGGCGAAGGCACTGCTTTCAGCTTTACAATACCCTATACAGTCACCTCTAAAAGTTAATGTCACATTACCACGGCTTAACACCTTAAATATCAATTTACCTGATATTAGCCTCTTAATGGCTTATGCACTAATTGTTAATTGATTAACATGCATCTTCTTTAAGAATTCTTAAAAAAATAGACTGGTTGAACTTTCTAATCTGCTATTTGTTTTATTGGTCTAATTTAAAACCATAATAATATGAAAAAGATGTTCTTAATTGTGTTTGTCCTCTTTGTTGCCTCCCAGTTATGGGCTCAGGATAAAATGGAGAAGAAAGAGGACAGAAATTTCCGAATCCCATTAATCGGTGAAAAAGCCCCATCATTCACTGCTGAATCAACAAACGGAGTCATTAATTTCCCGGAAGATTATTCCGGCAATTGGAAGATTTTATTCAGCCATCCACAGGACTTCACTCCGGTCTGTTCATCTGAAATACTTGAACTTGGAAATCTGCAAGACCAATTCGATAAGTTGCACACAAAGATCGTGGTTGTGTCTACTGATCCGGTCGCAACTCACATCCAGTGGAAAAAAGCTCTCGAAGAACTGAATTACAAAGATAGAGGAACAGTTAAAATTAAATTTCCTCTGGTCGACGATGAAAACCTTATAGTAGCAAGGGAGTACGGTATGATTCATGGTGCGACCAATAGCACCAGAGACCGTCAGGGGAGTGTTTATTATTGATCCTGATAATATAATTAAGGCGATCTATTTTTATCCGATGAATATTGGTAGGAGTACTGAAGAACTTGTCAGGACAATTACTGCATTGCAGGTTGCTGCCAAAAACAACGTGCTGACACCGGCAGACTGGAAAGCAGGAAATGATGTACTTGTCCCTTACCTGCCAACCCGGGTACTAAAAACGCTGAAGAAACCTTAAAGGACGTTTATAAAATTGCCTGGTTTATGACTTACAAAAAACTGAGTATGTAAAATCAGTTGATTTGGATTTCATTCAGGCAGTTTATTCAGGGTATCTGATTCACCAGGAGGTCAGAATTTTTTGACCTCCTTTGTTTTTCACTTTAATAAAGGATAAAGATCAAGATAGCATTGGAGGGTGGCAGGTTCGTCAAAATTGCACTATCCCGGAATGGGATTTCTGGAATTTTTAGTATTTTTATACTTGAATAGAACAAACAGGTTAAAAATACTGTCCTTGTTTTGTAATACTAACAGAAATCAAAAATTAATGTGAAAAGAAGAAGAAATTTCTATATATTTCTGATACTCAGTCTAATTACGCTTTCTATTCCGGGTTGCATTAAGATCAAGAAGCTGCCGAAGGTTACCACTGCCGGGATTACCAATATTGAACCTACAAGTGCCACGGGCGGAGGAGAGGTTATTAGCGACGGCAATGCTGATATGTATGTCAGGGGAGTTTGCTGGAGTACTAAGAAATCGCCAAATACTGATGATCCCAGAACAACTGATGGATACGTCGAAGGAGTTTTTATCAGCAGTATCTCCAACCTGTTACCGAATACTACATATTATGTCAGGGCATATGCAATAAACACTGAAGGCATCGGCTATGGCAGCCAGGTCACCTTTAACACCGGACAGCTTGGTATTCCCGTACTGACCACAACTGCCGTTTCAGCTATTACCCAGACAACCGCTGTATCGGGAGGTAACGTGGCCAATGACGGTGGCTCACCGGTAACGGCAAGAGGTGTCTGCTGGAGCACACACACTTCTCCTGCAATAACCGATTCAAAAACAACCAACGGAACCGGAATAGGAACCTTTACAAGCAATATTACCGGACTTACAGGGAATACCAGATACTATGTCAGAGCTTATGCAACAAACCCTGAAGGTACCGGATACGGCCAGGAGGTATTCTTTAATTCGAGCCCTTTATTGCCTGTTGTCACAACTTCCGACCCATCTGCAACCTCAACAACAACCGCTACAGGCGGTGGAACTGTTTCAAGCGACGGGGGTTCCCCTGTTACCGCAAGAGGAGTCTGCTGGAGCACATCTGCAAATCCAACAATCAGTGGCAGCAAAACGTTGGATGGAACGGGAACCGGAACATTTGTAAGCAGCATTTCAGGGTTAACTTCCAATACTACCTATCATGTGCGGGCTTATGCTACTAATGTTGTAGGAACAGCCTACGGAACAGACAAAACCTTTACATCCGATCCGGTAACGATAAACGATGCCGACGGGAACAGCTACACCGTCATCCGGATCGGGACCCAATTGTGGATAAAAAAGAATCTCGAGACTACATCATTGAATGATGGCACCGACATTACACTGGTAACCAGCAGCACTACATGGAGCAATCTGACGACCCCCGGCTACTGCCTGTACAATAACCTGGCTTCCAATAAGGATACTTACGGTGCACTTTATAACTGGTATACAGTAAATACCGGGAAATTGTGCCCGACCGGATGGCGCGTTTCAACCGATGATGACTGGAACACACTTGAGAATTATCTCGGGGGAGCAAGTCCTGCCGGTGGGAAATTGAAAGAAACGGGTTTCTCGCACTGGCTAAGTCCAAACTACGGCGCAACAAATGAGAGTGGATTTACAGCATTACCTGGAGGGTATCGTCTGGAAACGGGAACATTTGAAGGGATTTCGACCTACGGATCATGGTGGACTTCCACAGAGCTGTCACCTAATGCCTTCCGGAGGAGAATATGGTATCAGGACGATAAAACTTTCAGGGACCTTGTAAATGAGAAATACGGTATGTCCGTTCGTTGTGTAAAGAATTAAACACACTGTTTTCAGACCCTAAATATATCTCATTATAACATCAGAAAGGGTTTTAGCAGAATTTAATAGAGACTGCAGAAGCTTCCGCTCAATCTATTTTTTAGTTTATGAAATGGAGATGCATTTTTTTAAACAAACGGAAAATTTCAGTTCATCATCAGATTCTATTATCTGATCAAATTTTTTTGCATGTGAAGAAAACCTCTGTTTTATTTACTGCAGCTTTGGTTTTTGGGAATCATTTTCACGTTCTGTAATTATCGTTTCAAATGCAATTAAAATAACATTGTTAAGTTTAGTGATAGTTGTAATTCTTTAGACAAATGAAAAGAAAATCAATAATTAATACTCTTTTACTGATTTCAATATTATTAACGGAAATAGTCTACCTCACTTCCTGCAAAAAGGATCCTGTACCGCCGACATTAAAGACGGTTACGGTTACCAATATCACCATGAGCAGTGCAACAACCGGGGGAAATATAACAGCTGACGGCGGTGCTGCAGTTTCATCCAGAGGCGTTTGCTGGGGAACTTCTACCCTGCCATCCATTACAAGCACTCATACATCCGACAACGCAGGAAGCGGAAGCTTTGCCAGCAATGTTACCGGTCTTACGCCGGGTACAACCTATTACATCAGAGCGTATGCAACAAACAAGGCAGGAACAGCATATGGCAACGAGCTTACGTTTGAAACACTGCCTCTCGTCGTCCCGACCGTCAACACCATCGAAGTCACGGGCCTGACTTCAACAACTGCTGTATCTGGTGGAAATATAACATCCGACGGCGGTTCACCAGTTACTGCCCGGGGTATCTGCTGGGCAACCACCACTAATCCCACAACCAGCAATAATAAAACTTCAAATGGAACAGGTACAGGTAGTTTCCAGTCTGACATCAGTGGGTTAACGGCAGGTACTGCTTATCATGTCAGGGCTTATGCTACCAACAGCATCGGTACTGCATATGGAAATGATATTTCTTTTACAACAACTGCAACAACCCCGGTATTGACAACTGCACCAGTTACGTCCCCAACCCGTACGACTGGTGTTTCCGGCGGAAATATCACTTCAAACGGCGGAGCAGCTGTAACAGCCCGTGGAGTCTGCTGGAGCACAGCATCCGGTCCCGTTGCTACAGGCTTGCATACTTCTGACGGATCGGGAAACGGCTCTTTTACAAGCAGTATAACAGGACTGAATCCCAATACTTTATACTATGTAAGGGCTTACGCGACCAATACTACCGGTACGGCTTATGGAAATGAAGTTACGTTTACCACAAGCCCTGTTCAGGCACCTGCCCTCACAACTACACCCGTAAACTCTGTTACATTAACATCTGCTGCTTCAGGCGGCGATATCACCTCCGACAATGGTGGTCCGATAACTGCCCGGGGAGTTTGCTGGAATACTACGGGTAATCCGACTATTTCAGGCTCTAAAACTTCCGACGGAACAGGCTCAGGCACTTTCACAAGCAATATAACCGGATTGACGGCTGGTAGTGTCTATTATGTTAGGGCTTATGCAACCAACAGTGCTGGAACTGGTTATGGTAACCAGGAAAGATTCTCAACTTCAATTTCAGACCTGGATGGAAATACCTATAAAACTGTTTTGATAGGTACCCAGTTATGGATGCAGTCAAATCTTAATACGTCAAGGCTAAATAATAATACTCCCATATATAATATCCCTGATAATGCTGCCTGGAAAGACCTTTTAACACCCGCGTATTGCTGGTTCAATAACAATCCATCCTATGGAGCTACTTATGGAATGATATACAACTGGTATACGGTGGAAACCGGAAATTTGTGTCCTACGGGCTGGCACGTACCCACTGATTCTGAGTTTAAGACGCTTGAAATGTACCTTGGAATGACTCAGGCTTCAGCAGATTCCGGAGGGTGGAGAGGCACAGATCAGGGGGCTCAGCTAAAGTCCACCACCACATGGATTCCCTCGGATTATGCCACTAATTCAAGCGGTTTTACAGCTCTTGGAGGGGGATACAGATTTGGTGAGGATGGTGGATTTAATGATTTTAACGGTGTATCATACTGGTGGAGCTCAAGTTTGCACTGGAGCGATACAACAAAAGCTCTATATCGCCGTTTAGACAGTAATCAAAGAAGGGTTTTTCGCGAAGGTGTTATTAAAGCCGGGGGAAAATATGTGCGGTGCCTGAAGAACTAGGTTGTTACGATAGTCGATCATAGGATGATAAAACTCCCCTTTTAAAACTTAAAAAAGGAGACAATCAGGAATTTTTGAAAGTGCAAAAGCATATTGTAATATTTTAATCTTTAATCCACTTAATTATGAAGAAAGTCTTTAATCTTTTGGTTTTAGTTTGTTTCGTAGCCGGTATTGCAGCCTTTCAGAGCTGCAAGAAAAAACCGGATATGCCTACGGTGACAACTACTGCAATAAGCAGTATAACAACAAGTACAGCCGCATCGGGAGGAAATGTCACCTCCGATGGTGGAGCTGAGGTTACTGCAAGGGGTGTTTGCTGGGGACTTGCCACAAATCCTCTGGTCACAGGTTCAAAAACAAGTGACAGTAAAGGGACTGGCTCTTTTGCCAGCAGTATTACCGGCTTGACTGCCAATACTAAGTACTATGTAAGAGCATATGCCACAAACAGTGAAGGTACAGCATACGGAAATGAACTGTCTTTCACTTCTGCCCAGGTTGTCGGAGCTACTCTTACAACTACAGCAGTTACCGGAATTACGGCTACGGCGGCAGTATCAGGAGGTAACATTTCGGCTGACGGAGGCGCAGCAATTACTGCCAGGGGCGTATGCTGGGCTACAACTGCAAGCCCAACTACAGCCAACAGTAAAACATCAGATGGCACCGGAACCGGAGTCTTTACCAGCAATCTTTCGGGGTTGACGGCAGGTACGGTTTACCATGTAAGGGCATATGCCATCAACACATTCGGAACAGCTTACGGCAACGATGTTCAGTTTACAACAGCGGCTGTAGCCCCAACCGTAACAACGGCTGCCATTTCCGCGAAAACCCAGACGACAGCGACAACCGGTGGCAATGTAACTGCTAACGGAGGAGCCGCAGTAACAGCAAGAGGAGTTGCCTATGGTACAACAGCAGCCCCGACAATTACCGGACCTCATACATCTGATGGTACTGGTGACGGAGTCTTTACAAGCAGCCTGACAGGGCTAACTCCGGGTACAGTTTATTATGTACGCGCTTATGCTACAAACACTGCCGGCACTTCATACGGAAGTGAAGTATCATTCACAACCGACGCAGTCCTTCTGGCAACTGTTACCACTGCTGCTGTTACATCTGAAACAGCTACTACTGCAGTATCAGGCGGTAATGTGACAGCGGATGGTGGAGGTGCAGTATCTGACAAGGGTATATGCTGGGGTACAGCAACACAACCGACAATTGCAGGTTCACACGTATCAGGTGGTACAGGTACAGGCGCCTTTGTAAGTGATCTGACCGGACTGACCGGAGCTACAACCTACTATGTACGTGCATATGCAACCAATGCAGCGGGAACAGCATATGGCAATGAGGTAACTGTACGGACACTCCTGGCGGATGTTGATGGAAATCTTTATCATACTGTTGTTATAGGTACCCAGACCTGGATGTCTGAAAACCTCAAAACAACAAAATACAATGATAATTCCGGAATAACACCTGTTACCGGTAATGCAGCCTGGGCAGCCCTCACAAGTGAAGCCTATTGCTGGTATGACAATGACGCAACTACCAATAAACCGCTGTACGGTGCATTATACAACTGGTACGCTGTAAATGCAGGGAACCTTTGTCCGACAGGCTGGCATGTTCCAACCGATGCCGAATTCAAAACACTCGAAATGTTCCTGGGTATGACTCAGGCTCAGGCCGATGGTTTATCATGGCGCGGAACGGATCAGGGTACCCAATTGAAAAACACCACAGGATGGACAACCGGAAACGGTACCAATACCAGCGGATTTTCAGCACTGCCAGGCGGCTACCGTTACTATTTCGACGGAGGATTCGTAGGTGCAGGTACTATTGGTTATTTCTGGAGCTCTGATGCAGATGTCAGCCCTAAACGTGCATTTATGAGGCAACTCGATAGCACACATGCTGAAGTGGAGCGAGCCAATGCAGATGAGGCAGCAGGCAAGTCGGTAAGATGTGTGAAATAAATCTTTAAATAATTTAGAATCAGGAGGCTATCCATAACGGGTAGCCTCTTCTTTTTGTGGGCAATAATAAAGAATAAAGTTGCATCTAAGTTAAACCTGTTCTAAATTTGACATAGTAACAATTCGTCACCAAACATGTCTGAATCAACTCGGGTAATATTAGCGTTTGTCTTCCTGATTTTGTCAGGATGCAGCCATAGTGTTAAAAAACCTGAAGCAGAACCTCTTAAGACGGAAGCCTGGGCTATGCTGGACTTTAAGAAAGCCGACAGCTTAAACCCGATCCTCGAACCCTCATCCTCACAAGTCTTTTTCTGTCCACTGAATAAAAAGGAAGTAAAATGGGAAGAAAGGAATGTCCTCAATCCTTCCGCAGTTGTAAAGGACGGCAAAGTTTGGCTGATTTACAGGGCACAGGATAAAAACATGACGTCCAGACTGGGATTGGCGGTCAGTGACGATGGATTGCATTTTAAAAAGCAGCCTTCACCGGTTTTCTATCCCGACAGTGATAGTATGCAGCAATATGAATGGAAGGGTGGTGTTGAAGATCCGCGAATAATTGAGGCGGAAGATAGCACTTTTGTTATGACTTATACGGCTTATGACGGAAAGGTTGCAAGACTTTGCCTTGCAACATCAAAAGATCTGGTGCACTGGACAAAGCATGGCCTTGTTTTGGGAGATGGAAAATACAGGGACACCTGGTCAAAATCGGGAGCAATAGTGTGTAAATCAGAACAGGGGAAAATAACAGCTGTCAGGATCGGTGGCAAATACTGGATGTATTTTGGCGATACTGATCTGTTTATAGCAACTTCTGACGACCTGATTCACTGGAGCGTAGTTGAAAATGAAGAAACCCAGAAGATGATGCCCGTTTTAAACCCGCGTCCGGGTTATTTTGACAGCCGGCTGGTGGAGCCCGGGCCATTTGCCCTACTGAGCAATAAGGGGATTTTGCTTATTTACAACGGCAGTAATGCAGGCAGTTTTAACGACAGGGATTTACCGAAGCATGCTTATTCGGCAGGGGAGGCTTTGTTCGACAAAGAAAGTCCTTACATGCTGATCGCCCGGACGGAAAACTATTTCATTCACCCGGATAGGCTATATGAAAAAACAGGTGAGGTGAACGAAGTTTGCTTTGTTGAAGGACTTGTAAATTTCAGGAATCAATGGTTGCTTTTCTATGGTACCGCTGATTCAAAAATTGCCGTCGCAGTTAAAATGGGAAACTAAGATCACAAGGTAATCATGAAAAGGAAATCTGAGTCTGATATCTCCAATAATGATTCCTCTTTAAGAGTAATCTTCATGATATTTTTATGTCATATTTTGATCGCTATTAATGGTAAAAATGTTCAGGCTCAGACAAATGATTATAACCTTTTCTTATCCGATTCAGGCAAGAAAATTGAAAACACCATCAGCCTGTTCATTTCAAAGTCACAATTCGAAGCCATTAAAGACACAATAGGAGTTAAAGCCAGGGTCAAGCCTACGACTCTGATAATTAACGGGGATACCTTAAAATTTGTAAAAATAAATACCAGGGGCCAGTCAACTCTCCATTTTTTAAGAAAAAGTTTCAGCTTTAGCATTAAATCCAAAGCAATATTCACTCATGGGGGAAAGACAGAAGCCTTAAAAAAGTTCGTCGTTCTGAGTCTTTCCATGGACAGGAATTATTGTAATAACCGGCTTGCTTTTGAAATGATGGAGGCTTCCGGGATTTTTGGGCTTTTTTATTCATTCTGTGAATTACATATTAATAACAAAAGTGAGGGAATCCATTTGGTAATTGAACGGCCTGAAGATTGGGCGATAAAAAAGATGAATTCTCCTCTGGTAATACGCAGGGGATTTAACCACCAAATAAAAAAGATAAAGTCAAGGAAAAAAATTGAAAGGAGGGAAGTAAAGAAATATTCCGGCTATTACAGGCAGATTTATAAATGCCTGAATCAACAGGAGGGGGAGGAGCTTTATAAGACTCTGTCAGACCTGCTGGATATTGATGAATACATGAAATGGCTGGCATTCAATTTTTTAGTCCGTAACGGCGATTTTACTGATGAAGTCTATTTCTATTATGATCCGGACATTAAGAAGTTTCGCGTGATCCCGTGGGACTATGATGATCTGTATTTTCCTGCTCCGCATGAAGGGAAAATTGAAAACAAGAAACTTCTTGAAGAAAAATTTATTTTTTCCGCTGAAGACCTGCTGGATAAAAAGATAGCAACAGATCCTTCTTTGTATAAAACATACCTTGTTAATTTCAAAGATCTTTTGGCCCGGTTGTCACCACCTGTTTTAAAAAGAGTGTTTGAAAACACGTATGCTGAGCTATATCCTTACTATTCAAAAGAAGAAATTATAAAAATGTCAGAATATGATGCTTATACCGGCGCAAATTTCAAAAAACTGGAAATATATATGACGGTTCTGTATGAAAAACTAAGGGCCTCGCGGGATTCCTACTTATTCAGTATGCAGAAAAGTTATTAGCGTCATATCATAATATATCTGATACCAGAGGAATTGACCTCAGTCTGAAAGAATATTTATTTGTCTGTTATAAGAACGATGAACAATTCTAAATGGTGTTTGTCTTATTTTATGATACCTTTAAACATCAGACTAAACACTTTATGACTAAGATCTGCTGATTGTTGCATCTCAGTGTGAAAACGATCACAAAACGAATATTTTGTCAAAAGGCATTATTAAGTTATTGATTTTTGTTATGAATTCAGTTTACTTTAAATAAATCCTGCTTTATGAAAAAAATTATCATGATTTCGTGGATAATGCTGATCTTTTCAGCTATCCTGTTTACCGGGTGTAAAAATACTCCTAAGACCGTGGAACCTCAAGCTGTTGAACCTACTCCTGACCAGCTTGTAAAGAGAGGTGAATACCTTGTTGCGGTTATGGGCTGCAATGACTGCCATTCTCCCAAACAGATCACGGAACAGGGGCCTTTGGTTATAAAGGAATTGATGTTATCGGGATATCCGGCTGATCGTGCTGTACAAAAACCAGATTTCCGTGTGATCAAACAAGGATGGATTCTGTTAAATTACGACTTTACTTCCGCTGCCGGCCAATGGGGAACCTCTTTTGCTGCAAATCTTACTTCAGACCAGACCGGAATTGGGAACTGGATGGAAGAGAATTTCAAGCGTGCTCTGAAGGAAGGCAAATACAAGGGTCTGGAAGGATCGCGTTCATTGCTTCCACCAATGCCCTGGACTAATTTTATTTCTATTGAGGATGGGGATGTGAAAGCAATATTTGCTTATCTGAAGAGTATCCCACCTGTTAAGAATGTTGTTCCAATGCCCGTCAACCCGGAGGGAAAATAGAAAACAGATAACCCTGGTTTAGCCCTAAATAACACTGGTGATCATTTAGTTGATTTGCCTGGTAAAGAGATACCACAAAGGAGATAAATTTGGAAGGTGCAGCCTGCCTTTTGGGAGAAGAAGACTAATCTCTATAAGAAATATCGAGGAAGGCAACTTTTTTCTTGTAATCTATTTTCCGGATCTTGATCCTGAGGACATCTTTCCCGGTTAATTCCGAAATTTCCTTCAGGATCTTTTGTTTCTTAGCAGTTTTTAGCATTTCCAGATCTTCAAATACAATTGTGTAACTTTCTGACCTGTTTTTAATTGTAAACTCTTCAAGTATAATTGCTGAGACCATTATTAGTATATTGAAGATAATTACACCCAGCACCGGGAATCCTGTCAGCTTTAAGGAATTAATAACCGAAATCCCGATTGTCGTGAAAATATAAGACATATCCTTAAGTCCGAAATTAATTGTTCTGAACCTGAGAATAGCGAAGATTGCAAACAAACCGATTGCCATACCAAATTCAATAAAGACTGATTTCAGCATGGAGGTAATGAAGAAGACTGTAATTCCCATCAGGAAAAAGGTAAACAGAAACTTCTCTTTCTTTGTGTATCTGAAATAGATCCCCCGGATTAGAATTATAAGAAATACTGTGTTTATTACAAACCTTAGCAGGATTCCGAAGAAATCAGGGTTATTCAGGTTAAAGAAATTATCAGGCATATTTTTAATATTTATATTGTAAAGCTAATTATAAAAACTCTTCAAATTAATTTTTATTTTCACATCGGCCTATTTAAATAGGTTTATATATCATACCTTTTCTCATTAATTGACTTAGCCTAAACTTTCCGGTTTTCTGATTTGTTAGTGTCCTTTCAGGAGGGGATGAAAAAATGTTGCATCAAGAATCTATTAAATATCGGAGAAGCATCATAATCTTTTCTATTTACGTTGTTAATTCAATTCTACTGAGTCAGATTCTGATCTCACAAACACTACTCCAGAATAAATTGGATAGTTTGCTTGAAGGCTTCCCTCAGAACGGACCAGGCGGTGTTGTTGTTGTACTTGACCAGTCGAAAAATGTTTTTTCAGGCTCATGGGGTTTTGCCAATATTGAGTGGAAGATTCCAAATGCCCTGGATGTTAAATACCGGATAGGATCAATTACAAAAACCTTTACAGCGCTGGCTGTTTTGCAACTTGCAGAGAAAGGGAAACTATCAATTAAAGACAAAGCAGGGAAATGGCTTCCGGAAGCGCGTATTGATGATCGGATCACCATTGAGCATTTACTGAGTCATACATCCGGCATACAGGCGGAAAGGAAGGAATTAGAGTTTAATCCGGGCGAAAAGATAAACTACAGTAACTTTGGCTATTTGCTGCTTGGCCAGATTATAGCAAAAGCAAGCGGCGAACCCTATGAGCAATATTTAAGGGAGAATATTTTCAGACCTTTGGATATGACGAATTCCGGTTATGATCATAATCAGGATATTCTTTCAAATCGAGCCTCCGGGTACAGGCTTGGTGAAAAGGGTTTCATTAACGCATACTATTCTGATATGGAAGTTCCGGGTGCTGCAGGAGGATTATATTCAACTGTTCAGGATATGGTCAAGTTTGAAAGATCACTTTATGGCAACTCAATATTCTCCAAGTCGATTCTGGAAAGTGCATTCAAACCTTTTACTCTGAAGAGCGGACAGAAAACCAAATATGGTTTTGGCTGGATAACTGATAGCTACAGAGGTTGGCGGGAAATAAGCACCGGAGGTGATATTGAAGGATTTAACAGCTTCTTTTCTCATTTCCCTGACAAAAAGCGCACAATTATTGTATTGCAGAATATCACAATGCAGATGGGTGCCGACTGGTCGGTGGGAAGCCGTCTTGCACATCACATTGCCGATATAGCCTGGGGTAACGAAATGGAACCATCTCCGGTTATTATCAGACTTCCGGACGAAAAACTGCAAAGCCTTGCAGGAGTTTACGAATTTGTAAATGCACCGGCCGAAATGGTTTCAGCTATGGGACCCAGGATTACCGTAAGTGTTGAGAACGGAAACCTGTTTCTCCAGGATAAGAACACCCGCCTGCAGGTAGCTGCCTTAGGTGACAGGGATTTTATAGTACCAAACCTTGATTTAAGCATCAAATTTGTCACCGGAACAGATAATAAGATTACGGGGCTAATCATTAATATTATGGGGATCAGGGAATTAGTTGCCAGACGTGTTGATCAGCAACAATGATAGCTACCAAAATGGACATCTAATATTGTTCATCTTAACATAATTCTAAAAGCAGGCTCTGGAAAGGTTTAATCCGCCTTCGCTTAAAGCTTCGGCGGACGCGAAGTATAGGTCTAATTCCTCGGTGCTTGCACCGTTGTTTGAGTCCAGAGCTTGCTCTGGGGTTCATACCATTTGATTCGCCATATCTGTTAGTTAAATCGAGTAGAACATAGGTTTTTTCAAGTACTTCTAAAGATTTAGGAGAGAACTATGCTGTTTTTTTAATAGGCTGATAAAGAGCAATATATGCTTTGATAGACAATGAAATAGTAAAACCTGTCTTTTGATAAAAACCATAAAATAATTGATGAATTGACCTGAAAAGTTGATGAGAAATTTCATTATTGGTTTATAATGAACCCTAAAAGTGATAATTTTAAAGACCATTGTTTACCTTGAAATCCGCTACTAATGTATGGATCGAATTAGATTGAAAATCATGGGATTTACAGTAGTTAGGACATAAGGTAATTTGATGACGTAAAATGGTCGATTATTAAGTGAGTGATGCAATTTAAACTTAACAGAAAACATCTCGATTACCTGTACTGGCTTTTTCCGCTAATTTTTATGGCGCTTGCCTTTTTCGAGATTTCACGGGATAAGCAGAACCGGGCGTCAAACTTGCAAACCGTTAAAAATATAAGGGCTGATTCTTCAATAATTATCAATTCAAAGTTGATACAGGCTGACAGCCTCACTAAACAGGCGTTTGATGTTGGAATTGGGATACCACTGTCCTATTGAATATCCTGGTAGAAAATTACTCCAATATTAATTCTATCTCCACTCTTATGGTTTATCTTTAGGATTGACTTCTTCGATCCGGCTCCGGGGGATCCAACAACTAAAAATTGGCGCCACACTTTGTCATGGCTTATCGGATTTATTTAAGTGTTAAGAAAAAATTGACTTCAGCTTTTTGCTGGTGTAAATTTGATGTCATAAGTTCATTTAAAATAATATTTCCCTGACCTTGATTCCTGTTAAGAAATCTAAAATGCTTGAAAAGTGAAAAATTATTTTCTTCTATTTTTTCTGTTGGTTTCTATCCTTTTAAGCCGTTGTTCTTATCCTCATTTTTTCTATTCCCCTAACGTTCAGAACGTACCTTTATTTAAAGAAAGCAATGAATTCTCGGGTTATGTGGCTGGAAGTTTCGGCGTGGTAAATACATCTCTTGAAATTCAGGCAGGATATTCTCTACCCGCTCACCTGGCCTTAACAGCAAACTTTATGACCGGAGGTAACAATAACTCATCAGCTTCATTTGAGGATTATTCTAAAAATAACTATTTTGAAGGAACCATAGGCTATTATAAAACATTCGAAAATATCGGAGTGTTTGAAATTTACGGTGGTTATGGGAGGGGCTCCCAGAAACATGCGTTCACTTACAAAGAAAACAATGGCAGGTTCTCCTGGACGACTGTGCCAGACGGAAGTGCGGATCTTTCATTTTCTAAAATATTCGTCCAGCCGGATATTGGAGTAAAAACAGATTGGCTTGAGGGGGCTATTTCTTGCCGGCTTAGCGTATTAAATTTCTATGAGATAGAAATATATAACTCTGTATATCATTTAGAAGGGCTTTATCTTCTTGAACAGAACAGCACGCCCTGGCTACTTGAACCTGCCATTACATTCAGGGGCGGTCCCAAATCGATCAAGGGGCAAATTCAAGTTGTTGCGGCAAAAAATCTTACAAATTCCAGCATGAATTTCGAACATGTTAGAATTAACATTGGTTTATTTTTTAGTTTATCAAATAAACGACCTGAAAACTGATTCCTAATAATTCCTTTTCTTCCTGAAAATAAAGAGCAAGTGATCTTTTTCTTATAAGAGGAATAAGTATGCCATTTCTTTTTTGATATAAGACTGATATACAGGTTGAGAGAAGGAGTTACTGGTAAAAAGTAAAACAAAACTACCACTCATAAAATGTACGGTTATGGTATCCTCATGAGGTATGACACGGGCATGATTCTAAAATAAAATTGACTTTGGCTTTGCTAGAGTGTAGCATTGATATAAAAGATAAAAGGCAAAAGGTTAAAAGTACTTTTAACTTCTTAACGGGCACAAGGTAAAGGCCTCGTGGTTGTCTAATAGTCTCAGAGTTAATGAATGTACCTTTCCCCACTTGAATATTAAATATCCTTTTGACTTATGAAATTCAAGGATATTTACTCATCATATTAATCTCTCCATTTAAAGTATTAAGCTGTAGTAATCTAAACAGGTACTTAAACCATGGATAAGAAATAATAAACATTACAATTTTGTTGTTAATTTATTAACAGTATGATTTTCAGATTTTTATTACTACAAGACTTAATATTTAATCGAAAATTTATTATACATTTACAAATACGTGATTATATCAATACAGAAAACATACAACATGCATATCATATAAACTGTATTAATATGCTCACGAAATAATACTTTTTTTAAAAATAGTCACTTTAATGTTGTATCCAAAAGTCCTTTAACAGGGTAGATAGTATATTTTTATTTACACAATTGTAAACAAAGAGGTAATGGCACATAAATCCAACAACATAAAAAACTTTTGGCAGGAGCTTAAAAGGCGTAAAGTCTTCGGGGTAGTCACCAGCTATGCTGCGACAGCTTACATTATTATTGAAGTAACCAATAACCTCGCTATTCCGTTGCACCTGCCGGTTTGGTTTGCATCGGTGGAACTAATAACACTCGTTATAGGATTACCAGTTGTTGTTATTCTATCATGGTTCTTTGATTTTACGTCTCAAGGAATAAAGAAAACCGAATCTATTGATAAAAGTGAAAACAAGGAGAATGGAGGAAAACCTGTTAAAGGAAGGCTAAGACTAAGTTATGTTTTAAACGCTCTTCTGATAATAGCCGTTATAGTTCTCACTTATCCTAAAATATTCAAACGTGACATACTGGAAAAACTTAGGTTATCAGGGGAAAGGATTTCTGTTGCTGTCATGCCATTTCAGAATATGACCAATGATAGTATCTGGAATATTTGGCAAGCCGGGATTCAAAATGAACTAATAGCATCTCTGACAAATTCTGAAGAATTAAAAGTCAGACAAAGTGAAACTGTAAATAGTTTGCTTCGGAGCAAAGGCCTTACGAATTATGCTTCAATTACACCTTCTATTGCCAGTACAGTCTCACAAAAATTGGATGCAAATATCTTAATTTATGGAAGTATAAAACAGGCAAGGGCTACAATACGTGTAAATGCACAATTAATTGACTCAAAAACAGAAGAGGCCTTAAAATCTTTTCAAATAGACGGAGTTGCTGAGAATATCCTTCATCTCATTGATTCACTTTCCGTAATGGTAAAAAACTCTTTGATAATATCAAAACTGGAGAATGAATTACCTCTCTATCAGCAGCATCGTCCATCCACCTCTTCTCCTGAGGCATACAGGTATTACCTTTATGGTGAAAATGCCCGCAGTAAGAGAGATTATCCAACGGCAAGAAAAATGTACTCACAGGCACTGGCTATCGACTCTAACTTTATCCTCATGAGATTAAGGCTTTCTGTTACCTGTATCAATGAAGGCTTATGGGAAGAAGCAAGGAAATGGAGTCTTAATGCTTACGCAAAGAGAAATCAGATGCCAATATGGATGAAAATAATTGCTGATATTAATCATGCAGCCCTTTTTGAAACTCCATTTGAGGAACTAAAGTACATGCAACAGTTTCTAGAAATTGATGATCAGTTTCCGGGTACATATTATGATATAGGTCTTACTTACAATGGATTGTATCAATATGATAAAGCAATCCCTGAATTTGAAAAATCGCTGGAACTATATGATAAATTTGGTACAAAACCCTGGTGGAGTTTTAACTATACGTTACTTGGAGACGCATATCATGAAACCGGCCAATACAAGAAAGAAAAGAAATTGTTTAAAAAAGCAGATAAAGATTTTCCTGACGATCCTTCAATAATCTCGAGAAAGGCCATCCTTTTTTTAACTGAAGGAGATACAGTTGTCGGCAATAAATATATTAACCAGTATGTATCCATATACAAAGACAATTCATGGTCTGAGACAGCTCTTGCACGTAATCTTGGTTGGGTTTACTCCCAGGCAGCTATGTTCGATAAAGCTGAGGATTCCTTTCGCAGGGCGATCTATTTAGAACCTGAAAACGCTTATAGAATTTATGATCTTGGATGGTTTCTGGTGGACAAAGATCGAAATGTTGGAGAAGGTCTGAAACTTATTGATAAAGCACTGGAATTAAGACCGGATCAGCAATGGTACTTTCTTGATGGTAAAGGCTGGGGAACATATAAGCAGGGAGAATACAAAAAAGCATTAGAACTTCTTGAAAAATGCAAGGAATTAAGTCTTTATTACAGACACGAGGTACAGCTTCATCTCGAAGCAGCAAAAAAGGCTGTTGCCGGGCAAAAGAATAACTGATCTTCCATTAATTCATATGAAACTCAAGCCTCTCAGCCAGCTGATTCATTTCCTGACCAATCGTAGAATTAAATATCCTTGCATACTTCTTTATCATAAGGAAGATTTTTTTATACTTATGTAATAATATTTCAATAATATTAAGAGGGAGATAAATTGTTTCACCCATAATTCACTCTGATAAAAAAAGAAAGGAGCCAATTATTTCTGACTCCCTCATTTTTCATGTGTGGGCGATTACGGATTCGAACCGCAGACCCTCTGCTTGTAAGGCAGATGCTCTGAACCAGCTGAGCTAATCGCCCCAAATATATGATGCTCACAACCTCCCGATAGCTATCGGGATGAGCTAATCCAGATGAAACGCGTGCAAATATAACGGACATTTTCTTCTCTGCAAAATAAACAATTAAAATTGTCAGCCCGCTCTCCGATCACTCCAGCTTAACCTTTCAACTCTTTCAACACTTTCAACTCCTTCAACTTCTTCCATCATCCTTTAATATTTATTTATCATTCACTAAAAGATAAAGCAAATTTAACCGTTTTTATAAGTTGTGTTAATATGTTGAAAACCTGTGTGAAATGGGATATGACAAATGGTGGATTATTTTATACTTTCGCTTTAATTGACATCAGAGTCAAAAAAAGTAATGGTGAATAAAGGGCGAATCTATTTTAAATGACTCTATTTGTCTGATATGTTGTGTATTGTTTTTTTTAGGAAACCTTGAACCTGACCTGGATGAAACACTTCAAATGTTTTGACCGATTTTATGTTTCTTTTGCGGGTGAGAATAATATATCGCGATTAATAATTCTTTCCCTTGTATTAATCATCGTTGGACCATTTACTCACACTGATGCTTCCAATTTTTACAAGGGACCTGTTCTTCCCCCGGTTGCTGTTTGCAAAAATATTTCAGTACAACTCGGAATTAATGGAAGTGTTATTATATCAGGTTCAGATGTAGATGCCGGTTCGTACGATCCCGATGGTGCCATAACGAGTCTAAGTGTGTCTCCAAATACATTTACATGTTCTCAGAAGGGCGTCAATTCAGTTATTCTTACAGTTACTGATAACGAAGGATTAAGTGCCACATGCAGTGCAACAGTTACTGTAGAAGATAAGACTCCTCCTGTAATGACATGCAAAAATTTCACTTTGCATCTCAACACCAACGGAACGGCAACCCTGACGCCAGCAGATATTAATAACGGTTCATCAGACAATTGTTCCTCCTCATTATTCCTGTATCTGAGCAGAACCGAATTTGATTGCAGCGATACCGGTTCACCCGTTTCAGTTACTCTTATTGGAACTGATGACTCGGGCAATTCTGCATCCTGCACATCCCAGGTTACTGTATTGGATAATGTCGCTCCTGTCGTAAATACAAAGCCCTTCAATATTGTACTCGGATCTTCGGGAACTGCTATCTTGCTCCCCACCGATATTGATAATGGCACATACGACAACTGCGGGAATGTGACCTTATCGGTAGCTCCTGACCATTTCAGTTGCAGCGATCTTGGACAAAAGACAGTTACCCTGACCGCCATTGATTCGCATGGGAATTCATCCACGCAGGATGTTACTGTAACCATTTCTTCAACACTGCAAATTATTGGGATGTCGCTGAGCAATTGTGACCTTTCGCCCACATTAGCGCTTTTTGATGCCGATGCTGAAGGAGGGAACGGAACTTTTACATATTTCTGGAGAGGACTTAATGCAGGATCACAGCCATTTATGGTGATTATACCTTTTCCCCCTTCGCTACTGTTTTCAAATATCAGTACTCTTGAATCGCCTTTTTTCAACAATACAATGGCGAACGGATTTTATAACATCCGCCTCGTCGTTACTGACGGTAATGGTTGCACTGATTCGTCGGAAATATCTATAAATAAAACAGGCCCCGTTTTCGATAACCAGACTTTCAGGTCGTCTGAAGCTTGTGAAGGTGAAATTGAGACTTATTCGGTGAATTATAAAACCGATGCAACATATTCATGGTCAGTAGTTAACGGAACAATCCTGACTTCCGATCCTGATACAAGCCAAATAAGTGTCAGATGGAATATTGGTGCAGTACAGGGAATAGTTGCAGCCACCATCCGTGAACCAAATGTCCTTTTCACGGGAGGGCAATGCGAATCCACCATTGTGGACACAGTAACAATAGGTACATTCCCCGTTCCTTTGTTTAACAGTTTCACTGCAAATGCCTGTTCAAATTCTCCTAATACCTATTCACTTACAAACACTTATGCAGTCCAGAACTGGACGGTTACAGGAGGTGTAATAACTGCAGGAGGTAAAATTTCCGACAACTTCGTTACTGTGCTGTGGGGGAATGGACCAGCAGGTACAGTTACGGTTTCCGTGAGAAATATCTCATCATGTACAGGTTCTGCTTCAATAAATGTGCCTGTTTTTGACCTTAAGGGTACGATAACTTCACTTAATGATATTAACTGTAACGGTGGGGCTGATGGTTCTGTGACAGTTTCTGCAAACCCAGGAACAGGCCTGGCACCCTACATGTATTCCCTTGACGGCGGAGCCTGGCAGGCTGGTGGAACATTTTCAGGTATTTCACTTGGGAATCATATTGTTACAATAAGGGATGCTTTGCTTTGTACATTTGACCTTCCATTTGTTGTAAATCAACCAGCGCCGGTATCCGGTAACTTAACAGCTCAAAAGAACGTCAGCTGTTTTGGAGGTGCAGACGGATCAATAACAATTACGGCTACAGGTGGAGTGCCTCCATACGAATACAGGCTGAATGCCGGAGCATTTCAGAGCACAAATCTTTTCAGCGGATTATCGGCTGGATCTTATATTGCCACAATTCGCGACAGTCATGGATGCACGGATACTTTTCCGGTCACTCTTACGCAGCCGCCAACGCCATTGAATGCGTCAGCATCAGTTACTGATGTTGGTTGTTTTGGTGAACCGACAGGAAAAATTGACATTACAGTATCCGGAGGTACTACGCCATATACTTTTCTCTGGAGCAATGGATCTGTTACCGAGGATCTTGCAAATGTTGTTGCAGGTAACTATAATGTGGTTATTACCGATTCGCATGGATGTACAACTGCTGTTGTTGCAACCGTGGGGCAGCCGGCTTCGGGACTGAACGGAACCGTTTCAGTTGTGAATGTCCCATGTTTTGGGGGATCGACTGGTTCTGTAAACCTTACTGTCACAGGAGGAACATCTCCATTCTCATTCGTCTGGAATAACGGCGCCACAACAGAAGACTTATCAAATCTGCCTAAGGGATCATACACGGCGACGATAAAAGATGCAAGTGGCTGTACTGCTACAGTATCAGCCAATGTCACAGAGCCTTCTTCTGCAGTATCCGGATTGGTTACTGCAACAATCAGTGTCTCCTGTTTTGGAGGCTCGAACGGCAGTGTTACAGTCAGTGGCAGCGGGGGAGTTGGGCCGTATGAATATCAGATGGGAGCAGGATCATTCCAATCTTCAGGCACATTCGGATCACTTGGTGCAGGAATTCACACCATAACAATCAGGGATGCAAACCTTTGTACGTTCACTTTGCAGGCAACAATAACAGAACCTGCAGCAGCTCTGGCCGGAAGCGTAACCATAACAAATGTTAAATGTTTCGGGGGCAATACAGGCGCATGCGACCTTTCAGTCTCAGGGGGAACTTCTCCATACACATACCTCTGGAGCACCGGAGCGGTTACTGAGGATATCAACAATCTGATTTCAGGGAATTATTCAGTAGCAATTACCGACTCGCATGGCTGCACAGTTACAGTTAACGCAACAGTTACCCAACCTGCAACGGTACTTGCCGGAAGCATAACTTCCCAGACTAATGTTACAGCATACGGCGGGAATGACGGAAGTGTTACCGTTTCAGGAACTGGGGGAACTTTACCTTACCAATACAGGATTGATGGTGGTTCTTACCAGGCTTCCGGTACATTCGGATCACTGGCAGCCGGGTCATATATAGTCACTGTTCAGGATGCCGCCTTGTGCACCTTCGATGTCCTGGTAACCATTACACAGCCATTTATCGCATTGACTGCCAACATAATAACACTAACGAATGCGAAGTGCTTTGGTGGATCAACTGGAAGCGTAACAGTTGCAGGGTGGGGAGGTACTTTCCCCTATGTATACTCACTGAATGGCGGATCATTTGGGGGTTCAGGCACATTCAGCTCACTTCGTGCCGGAGTAGATACTGTAACTGTCAGAGACGCAGCAATGGAACTAATCGACATCATAATTACGATTACTGAACCCGAAGAACTTAATATTGCAGTTTCCGGTGAAGATGTCACCTGCTATGGAGCAGCTACCGGCAGTGTCACAGCTATTGTATCCGGCGGTATACCGCCATTCAGCTACCTTTGGGATACAACACCTGCCCAGACTACTGCAACTGCCACAGGCCTGAATGCAGGCACGTATGAAGTAACGATTACTGACGCTAATGGTTGTACTGCCACAAATAATGTTATGATCTTGCAGCCTGCAGTGGATATGACTGTTTCTATTACAGGCGTAAATGTGCTTTGTAATGGTGGGGGATCAGGAAGTGCAACAGCTGAGGTTGAAGGTGGCCTGGCTCCATATGAATTCTCATGGAACACAGTCCCGGAACAAACCAAGGAAACTGCAACGGACCTGAGTGCTGGGATTTTTATTGTAACAGTAACCGACAGTCATGGCTGTATCAAAACCGGATCAGTCAATATAACTGAACCACTGGAAATTTCAATAACACCATCTCCTACACCTGCATCCTGTCCTGATTCAGACGACGGCGCAATAAACCTGGTAATTGGAGGAGGTCAAAGTCCATATAACGTTATCTGGTCAGACGGCATAACTACACAGAACCGTACAAACATTAAAGCCGGGGAATACAGTGTTGTCGTTACTGATCATAATGGCTGCGCAAAATCGGTTGTGATTGAACTCGACTTTACGTGGTCATTTAATTGCCTGGTAATACCTCAAATAATCACTCCGAATAATGACGGCTTTAATGATGAATGGATAATCAAGAATATTGACCTTTACCCTGATGCCGAAATCAGAGTATTCAACAGGTGGGGTAAGCTGGTCTTTAGCACCAGGAATCTTTCAGATAATCCATGGGACGGCAGAATGGGCGGTAAGCTGGTTCCGACAGATTCGTATCATTATATTCTCTATCTCAACGACGGTTCAGAGCCCCGGTCAGGTGTAATAAGTGTAATAAGGTGATATGTTTAAAATGTTGAAATTTGACGATATGAACCAATATAGAGGTATTCTTTCAGCCCTTTTAGTCTTCTTTATATTTGGGATATCCCAAGCTCAGCAGGTTCCGATGTACAGCCAGTACATAATGAATGGATTCCTGGTCAATCCGTCGTTTGCTGGTCGGGATGGATATACTTCAGTCAATCTTACAGTAAGGGAGCAGTGGGTTGGAATGTCTCAGGCTCCAAGCACCTACGCGCTGAGTTTTCAAACCCGTATCCTGAAAAACAGCTACATTTCAAAAGCAACCCTGGTAAAGAAAAAACTTATAAGACCAACCAGGGGCGGACAGGTTGGAGTTGGCGGATACGTGTTCAATGACAATAATGGAATTATGCACCGGACCGGGATACAGGCTGCCTACGCATACCAGATACCCCTGGGAGATGACGATAATGAATTTACAAGGAGCCTGGCTTTTGGCCTTGCACTTACAGCTTACCAGTATGCAATTAATACTGAGGGATTGGTTTATGATAAGGATGACCCTTACCTTAACAACTATGACAGGTCCGTATTTATTCCGGATTTTAATTTTGGGGTCAGCTATATAACTCCAAAATATTACCTGGGTTTTTCAATGACAAACCTGCTGAGAGGGTCATTGATGTTCTTCAACAATAATGACATCAATAATTTTGAGCTGGGTCATTATTTCCTTACAGGGGGAATAAAGGTACCCCTTTCAGGCAACTGGATACTGGAACCTTCAGCATTTCTCAAATCTTCAGATATGGTCTTTAAATCAATTCAGCTTGATATTACATCAAGGATTTATTATAAGAACGATTACTGGGCAGGCATTTCATACAGGACTAATGACGCTCTGATACTTATGCTGGGATTAAAATACGACAGATTTTATTTTGCTTACGCATTTGATTACACATTAACTGATATAAGGAGACAGAGTTTCGGCTCCCATGAATTCACTCTCGCTGTAAAATTCGGAACTAGTGCCAGAAGGTACCGTTGGCTAAATGCTTATTAAAGAAAGAATCCTGAAATTGTCCAGCACCCTCGTGCTGCTGTTTTTATTTTTGAAATCCGTTAACTGCCAGGATGAAAATAAAGTCAGGCAGGTCAGGATAATGTTTTATAATGTTGAAAATCTTTTTGATACATACGACGATTCCCTTAAGGACGATAATGAGTTCCTGCCCGGAGGGTTAAGAAGATGGAACAGGTCGCGTTACAATAAAAAAATCAGCTCTGTTTATAAGACAATAATAGCTGCAGGAGAATGGAACCCTCCTGCAATTGTTGGATTTTGTGAAATCGAGAACAGAAAAATACTTGAAGATCTGATCCATGAGACCTTTCTTTCGAGATATCCGTATGGTATAATCCATGAAGAATCTCCTGATGAAAGGGGAATTGATGTTTGCATGATATTCAGAAAAGATCTTGTTCATATAATTGACCACCGGTCATGGATTCCTGAAGGAGAAAAAGGAAGGGATTTTAACAGCCGGAGTGTACTTTATGTGAAGTGTGCTATAATAGGCGATACTATTCATATGATAATGAATCACTGGCCATCAAGAAGGGGAGGGGTGCTTGCGGGTGAAGCAAAAAGGATGTCTGTTTCCGGAATGGTCAGGGATGCTGCTGACTCCATATATGCAGAATCTGGAGGAAAAGCTAAAATAATTATAATGGGCGATTTCAACAGCGATCCTGATGATCCTGCAATTCAGGCTCTGATTAATCGGGATAGTACGGGAATGAGATCAACTGGTCTTTCCCTGACTGACCTGGCCGGAAAGAAAAGACAGGGCATCGCAGGAACCTACCGCTATATGGGTGTTTGGGAAATGATCGATCAGATAATTGTCTCCACCCAAATGATAAACTGTAAACAGGGATTATTTACTGATAAAGCCGGTTTCAGGATTTTTGCACCGGACTTTCTGCTCAGGAACGATCCAAAATATCCCGGGGTCACTACCTATTCCACTTACAGGGGATACAGATACCAGGGTGGATTCAGCGATCATCTTCCTGTTTTACTTGACCTTGGTTTCAGGTAAATCTGCGCATTGCTTTAATCCCATTTCTTTTCCCATTTCCAGCATTAGTTTTCTTGCAGCCTCATGTTCATTTGGGATCTTTCCATCCAGAATGGCCTCGCGGATTGCATTCTTGATAATGCCAACTTCCTTCCCCGGTTTTATCCCAAACGTTCTGATAATTTCAGTCCCGTCAACTGGCGGCTGGAAATTCCTTACAGCATCCTTTTCCTCAATTTCCCTGAGCTTATTCCTAACAATTTTAAAATTTTCGAGGTGCCTTACTTTTGTAGCTTCATTCTTTGATGTAATATCCGCCTCGCAAAGCAGCATCAGGTCATCGATGTCATTCCCGGCTTCGAAAAGCAGCCTTCTGATAGCAGAGTCTGTCACAATTTCCTGAGAAAGAGCAATTGGACGAAGGTGAAGATCAACCATTTTTCTGACATACTTCATTTTATCGTTGAGCGGAAGCTTCATCTTTCTGAAAATATCAGGAATCATTTTCCCTCCGGTAAATTCATGTCCATGAAATGACCAGCCGGATTCAGGAATATATTTTTTGGTCAGCGGTTTACCGATATCATGGAGTAATGCAGCCCACCTGAGCCAGATATTGTCGCTTTTCCTGCTGATGTTGTCAAGCACCTTAAGCGAATGAAGGAAATTGTCCTTATGTGCTTTCCCCTCCATCTGATCCACCCCTTTCAGATTATCAAGTTCGGGGAGGATAAGCCTGAGAAGCCCTGATCGTTCAAGAAGCATGAATCCCCTCGAAGGATGGCTGCACATGATTATTTTGTTCAGTTCATCAATGATCCTTTCCCGTGATACGATATTTATCCGCTCAGCATTAATTGTCATCGACCTGTATGTGTTTTCCTCTATTGAAAAACTAAGCTGGGCTGCAAATCTGACAGCTCTCATCATTCTCAATGGGTCATCCGAGAAGGTAATATCCGGATCGAGCGGTGTCCTGATGATCTTGTTCTTTAAGTCTTTGATCCCCTCAAAAGGATCGAGGAAATCGCCGTAAGTTTCTTTGTTAATGCTTATTGCCAACGCATTAATTGTGAAATCCCTCCTTTTCTGATCATCCTCAAGGGATCCTGCCTCAACGACTGGCTTCCTTGAATTACGGTTGTAGGATTCTTTTCTGGCTCCAACAAATTCAAGATCGTAGTTGCCATATCTGAACATTGCTGTTCCGAAATTCTTAAAGACACTGACTTTCAGGTGAGATCCAAGGCGTTTTGCAGCCTTCCTGGCAATATCAATTCCATTTCCTGCCACGACAATATCGATATCCTTCTCGGGGTGATCCCTTTCAAGGAGGCAGTCCCTTACATATCCACCTATAACCCAGGCTTTCACATCTTCCTTTGTAACCACTTCCGAGAGGATCTCGAAAATCTTGTCATTTAGACATATATGCATTAGTTCAGATACGACAATTTGTTAAACATTTGTGACAAAGTTACAATTTATAAGTATTTTTGAGCAAACCGAATTGGATTTGGATTGTTGGTATACAAATTGTATTTCACAGAACACATATAATTTTTGAACGTTAATTAGGAGAGACAATATGTTAGAACATCTTACCAAAGAGACATTTCTCAACAAAATTTTCGATTACGAGACAAATAAAGAGTGGAAATTTGCAGGTGAACGTCCTTGTGTCATTGACTTTTACGCGGACTGGTGCGGCCCATGCAGGATGGTAGCCCCGATTCTCGATGAACTGGCAAAAGAGTACGATGGCAAACTCGATATTTATAAGATTAACACTGAAGAGGAGCAGGAACTTGCATCTGTCTTTGGGATAAGGAATATACCATCGATATTGTTCGTGCCCTCAGAAGGCCAGCCCCAGATGGCGTTGGGAGCTTTACCGAAAGAGACATTGGTTAAGGCATTCAGAGAGGTTCTTGGAGTTGAATAACAGGTTGTTAATAAAATAAGCTCATTTTGTGTAAAAAAACATAAGCAAAAACGAAACATTATAGTATTCCAAACGTTATAAATAATGAACAGTAACCTTCATGGTTACATGAGTTTTTTTCATGGATTTAGGTTTAGGGTAGTAAAGTAGTATCCCGCAGGATGAAAATTTTGCGGGATTTTTTTATACCAGGTCCTTGAAAATACTGTTTATTTCATCCTCAGTCGACCTTAGCTTTTTCTGGCACTGCCGGATGAGCTCCGAAGCACGCTTGACCTCAGCCGACAGTTTGTCAACATCAAGATCTCCGCTTTCAATATTCCTGAGTATTTTTTCGATCTCATTAACTGCCAGATTGAACGAAAATTCTTTTTTTGCCATATTACTTTTTCTTAAACTATTTCTTTTTAACCACAATGCTGCCTACCGATCCGTCGCTGAACCGGGTACTTATCAGATCATTTTTCTTCAACCTGCCGGCAGACCTGATTATCTTCCCCCCGAGTGAAGTAATAGTATACCCTCTTTTCAGCACATTCTCAGGATCCATAATTTTAAGTGAATTTTCGAGTCCTGATATTTTAATGCTGAGACGGTTCATAGAGTTGTTTGAGGAAATCAGAAGTTCCTGCATTTTCTGATGAAGTGCAGTATATTTTACTGACAAAAATGATCTCACAGATGGGGCAAGCCTTGATCTCTGGTTTGCAGGTGAAAGGCCGGCCTTCAGAATAAATTCCTTGCCCGTGTTAATCATATCGATAATTGTGCCTGATAACTCCTCTTTTATAGCCGAAAGCATGAAACGGGCAACAGGGATAAGCTTCACCCTGAAACTGTCTACCTTTTGTTTGCTTATTTCAAGGATCAGTTCAGATTTTTCCCTGATCTCTGAGCTCATTTCAATTAACTGATTCTCAGCCTTATTCATGAATTCCACGAAAAAATCGGCTACGGCGGTTGGTGTCTTTAGTGACTGATAAGCAACTATATCAGTAACGGAAAGGTCCTTCTCATGCCCGATTCCTGTAATCACAGGCAGTGGGAACTGGGTTATGTAGAATGCAATGTTATAATTATCAAACCAGCTGAGGTCAGTCTGCGATCCGCCGCCCCTTATTATTGCGACCGCATCGAATTTATCAATGTGGGATGCTATCCGGTCAAATGCCTTTAATATGCCGGTTTCAGTATCATTGCCCTGCATAGGTGTTTCGATAAGGGCAGTATAAAAAACATACCCGTAACTGTTCTCTGTAAGGTGTTTCATAAAGTCAGTGTACCCGGCTGCATTTTTCGATGATATTACTGCAATCCTCTGGGGAACGACAGGGAATTCGAGTTCCTTATTCATATTAAGGACACCCTCCTCCTCAAGCTTTTTCAGGATCTGCTGACGCTTTACAGCCATCTCACCCATTGTATAGGCAGGATCAATATCGTTGATTACCAGGCTTAATCCATAAATCTCGTGATATTCGATCTTTACCCTGATCAGGACTTTAATACCCTCCCTCAGGGATTCCCCTGTTGCATTTTCAAAAAATGATTTCACGAACCGGAAGCGATTGCTCCAGATGACCGCCTTTACACGCGCTCTTATACTGATCTCATCAGGAAGTTTTTCAACGAGTTCCAGGTAGCAATGGCCGGAATAGTTTTCTTTGATCTCGGAAATCTCGGCAATTACCCAGTACATGTCGGGTAAAGCCATATAGAGCGAGTCTTTTATGGTTAATTGCAATTCAGTTAGCGTAAGTTTCTCGTCCATAATCAATTCCTGATCTTCATTACTTTATGGGTTTGTACATCATTCCTGGTTGTAAGCCTTATAATGTAAATGCCCGGCGGCAAATCTTTGAAATAATCGAGTGTTACTGACCGGCTCACATATTCGTTATAAATAATTCTGGCCATAAGCTTCCCGCTCCAGTTGAAAATCTCAACCATGAGTTGGGAAGGAGCTTGCCTGAATGCAATTTTAAGCTGTTCATTAAAAGGATTAGGATAGGCAAGTGATTCATCATCCGGTTTTATGACAAGTTTCTCCTGAATCAGAGATATTGTCCTGGCAATATCCGGAATACCAAATCCGTACAGGGAGTCGGGTGTTAGGTATTTGTCGGAAGATTCATGAAGTGCTGAGATAATATCATAATTTGTAGCTTCGGGGATTGCCTGCATTATACAGGCACACATCCCGCTGATAATGGGACAAGAAAAAGAAGTTCCTGCTGACCGTTCAATAACCGATGCATTTACCTGTACCGGCACTGATACTCCCTGAGCAACTACGTCAGGCTTGATCCTTCTGTCGGATGAGGGGCCGGCTGAAGAAAAGGCTGATATTATATTCCCTCCGTCAACAGCTCCGATTGCCAGAACTGAATCACCGTCAGAAGGTGCGATAATATGGATCCAGGCATTACCCCGTTCATTACCGGCGCTGTTGACTGGCAGGATTCCCCTCGAGGCGGCAATATCGGCTGCTCTGGTAATAAAAGCAGTATTGCCGTCCATATCGGAATATTTATAATTAAGGGCGAAATCATCAAAAGTGAAATAACCAAGTGAAGAGGAAATAATATCCGCACCAAGACTATCGGCAAACTCGGCACCAGCTACCCAGTAATCCTCTTCAACCGGAAATTCAGTTTCGGTATCTTCCGTTCTTAACAGCCAGAAATCAGCTCCCGGGGCTGTTCCTCCGATTGATCCCGTAATTGAGCCTGCCAGCACCGAGAGTACTGCAGTTCCGTGGTTATGGTAATCGTACACGGAGGGGCTGTTTTTAACAAAATCAAAGGTTCCTGCAATTCCGTTTCTGTTCCGAAGGTCAGACAGTGATGATATTTGATCGGCGTTTTTAAATCCGCCGTCGAGGACAGCGATCCGGATGCCTTTGCCGTTAAATCCTGAATTATGCACTGAAAGGCCGTTGAGCATGGCAAGAGGATGATCGTACGTAGGAATGTCAGACTGGCTTGTTGTAAATGACAGTTTATCAGAATGATCGCTTTTCCCTGAAGGTTTTTTAACAATCCTTACATCGCTGATAAACGGCAGGCTCACCAGGTTATTTACATCAGCTATTGTTTCAGTTTTAAAAAGTGCAGTATTCAGCCACCTGGACTTACAATGCAATTTAAACCCAAGGGACGATACCTGTTCTATATATCCTGAATTAACAGGAATATCTCTGAAATCAGGGGCAGGTGTACCTGATTTAATCCTTCTCTCAACTGCTTTCGCGGTAAAAAGGTCTGACAAGGATAAATCGCTGATATTGGTTAGTCCTTTATCCTTAAAATAGACCCTGTAAAAATATGTGTAAGTCTTTTCCTGACCTGATATGAGGTCCCCCGGATATAAGAGGAGAAAGAATAAAGTTGCTGCAACTTTATTCAGCCCTGTAGGAAAGGAAGATCCCGTTACCATATTACGCCGGTCTTTTCCGGGTCTGCTATTTTAGCTTTGTTCCGTTCCAGTGAATCTATAAAGTCAGACTCGTAAATATCAATATCCCTGTTATTTGCGACACCCAAAGTATATTCTGTCCTGAACCTCGGGCTGCCGTCTTTTTTATAAACGATCCATAAACCCTCCTTCAGATCATTTTTGTACTCGCCCAGAAATTCATGTTTGCCATTTTCAAAAAAACCCTCAAATTTACCGTCCAGCCTGCCGTTCACAAAAGTTGTTTTCAGGGTCAAAGTCCCATCAGTGTAGTATTTCAGCCATTCTCCATTTTTTATATCATTCTTGTAGTTGATCTTTTCAGCAATTGTGCTGTCAGGAAAGAAAATGACTGACAATCCATTTCTCTTATTATGCAGGTACTCAATCTCACTGATTATCTTGTCTTTTGTGGTCGGAGAGAAGAACTGCCATTTTCCTTCCTTAAGCTGATTAACATACCTGCCCCTTGAAGCAACCAAACCATTCGGATAATAGAGTATTGCAGTTGCTTCAGGTCCATTGGTCTTAAATACAAGAACTGATTTCAGGGTATTATCCTCATAGTACCTTTTGAACTCCCCGGTTGGTTTGTCATTCTTGAAAAACCCGTCGTACATGACATTCCCATTCGGGTATTTCTTTATCCAGTGACCCTGTTTTTTTCCGTCATTGTCTGTCCGGTTAACGGCTCTTTCCTGTGCGATTACCGCACTTGAGAGAACGGAAAACAGGCAGATGATGATAACTCTTTTATTCATAAAGTATTAGCTGGAAACACGTGATAAAAGTACAAAATTCTGGCATACCCCCTAATTTCATGCACTTGAAATATCCCTGTAATCCATAGCTTTCAATTTGCGATAATCAGCGAGATCTGCGCGAAAATCTTTTTAAATTTCCCGCTGATTGCGCAGATTTACACAAAAAAAAGAGGATGATATATAATCAACCTCTTTTTGTAACTCTTATTTAAAGTTCGTTATTTGACTTCTTCAAAATCAACGTCAGTAACTTCATCACCTCCCGACTGGGATTTTCCACTGTCGGATGGCCCGGGTCCGGGTTCCGAGGTTGTCTGACCTGTATTCTGTGCAGTTTTGTACATTTCCTCTGAAGCTGCCTGCCATACTGTATTCAGCTCAGCAAGGGCTTTATCGATTGCAGCTGTATCCTGTGCCTTGTGGGCATCCTTAAGCTTTGCAAGGGCACTTTCAATAGCTGCTTTTTTATCGGAAGGCACTTTATCGCCAAATTCCCTGAGCTGCTTTTCAGTTGAGAAGATCATACTATCGGCTGCATTGACCTTATCTACTTTTTCCTTTGCCTTGATATCCGCATCGGCATTTGCCTTGGCTTCATCCCTCATCCTTCTTATCTCATCCTCACTTAGTCCTGATGAGGCTTCGATCCTGATCCTCTGTTCCTTGCCGGTTCCACGGTCTTTTGCGGTAACATGAAGGATGCCGTTTGCGTCAATATCGAATGTCACCTCAATCTGAGGTATCCCTCTTGGGGCTGGCGGGATGCCATCAAGATGGAACCTTCCGATAGTCTTGTTCCCCGATGCAATCGGCCTTTCACCTTGTAGAACGTGAATCTCTACCGAAGGCTGGCTGTCAGCAGCAGTTGTAAACACCTCAGTCTTTTTTGTCGGAATGGTTGTGTTCGATTCAATAAGTTTTGTCATTACACCACCCATTGTTTCGATCCCAAGTGACAGCGGGGTAACGTCAAGGAGAAGGACATCCTTTACTTCCCCTGTAAGAACACCGCCTTGTATTGCAGCTCCAACAGCAACAACTTCATCAGGGTTAACACCTTTTGAAGGAACTTTGCCAAAGAATTTTTCGACAAGTTGCTGAATAGCCGGGATTCGTGTTGATCCGCCTACCAGAAGCACTTCATCAATTTCAGAGGCCTTCAGTCCTGAATCGGCAAGAGCTTTGCGGCACGGTTCAGTACAAGCCTGGATCAGCTTATCGCAGAGTTTTTCAAACTGTGAGCGGGTAAGTGTTTTTACAAGATGTTTTGGAATTCCATCAACGGGCATTATATATGGCAGGTTGATCTCGGTTGTTGTGGAGCTTGAAAGTTCTATCTTAGCTTTTTCAGCTGCTTCTTTCAAACGTTGGAGAGCCATTGGGTCTTTCCTCAGATCGACACCTTCTTCTCTCTGGAATTCTTCTGCAAGCCAGTCAATTATCATCTGGTCAAAATCGTCACCACCGAGATGGGTATCTCCGTTTGTTGATTTTACCTCAAATACACCATCACCGAGTTCAAGAATTGAAATATCGAATGTACCCCCACCAAGGTCAAATACAGCTATTTTAAGATCCTGTGATTTCTTATCAAGTCCGTATGCAAGAGATGCGGCTGTAGGCTCATTTATGATTCTCTTTACATTAAGTCCGGCAATTTCTCCGGCTTCCTTTGTAGCCTGGCGTTGAGAGTCGCTGAAGTAGGCGGGAACAGTAATTACAGCATCAGTCACTTCCTGTCCGAGGTAATCCTCGGCTGTTTTCTTCATCTTCTGAAGGATCATTGCGGAAATCTCCTGCGGAGAATACATCCTGTTCTCAATTTTCACCCGCGGGGTATTGTTGTCACCTCTGATGACGGTAAATGTTACACGCTTGATCTCAGTATTTACTTTATCAAATGTTTCTCCCATGAACCTTTTGATAGAGTAAACGGTCTTTTTTGCATTAGTTATAGCCTGACGTTTTGCGGGATCACCTACTTTGCGTTCCCCGTTTTCAACAAACGCAACAATCGAAGGGGTTGTCCTTTTACCTTCACTGTTGGGTATAACAACCGGCTCATTCCCTTCCATTACGGCCACGCATGAATTAGTTGTTCCCAGGTCGATTCCTATTATTTTTCCCATATTATAATTTTTAATATTTCGATTTGTGACTGAATAATCTGCAATGATTATGCCATATCGGGATTAAGCCGGTTTTATGCAAATATGACATTACTAATTTTTATTTATTAGTTTAATGTGACAAAACGGCATGAATGGTTCCTTATAATTGTCACGATAAAAAGAAGTCCTCAATAAGAAATATTCTCCGAAGCAAATTCGTAGCTTTGTTCACTGGATTAATCTAAAAAGTATGTCAGTTTATAAATCTGTAAAAAGAGTTACCACTCATGTCCTCAATGAGATGAAGCTCAATGGTGAGAAGATCGCCATGCTCACCGCATACGATTATTCTATTGCACGAATTCTCGACGAAGCAGAAATTGATGTCATTCTCGTCGGAGATTCTGCTTCAAATGTCATGGCAGGTTATGACACAACACTGCCGATAACACTTGATAATATGATTTACCATGCTGCTTCAGTGGTGCGTGCGGTGAAGCGGGCTCTTGTGGTTGTTGACCTTCCTTTCGGAACTTACCAGGGCAATTCAAAGGAAGCGCTTGTATCGTCAATTAGAATAATGAAGGAGACTGGTGCTGCAGCTGTGAAACTGGAAGGCGGACAGCAAATTGCTGAATCGATTGAAAGGATTTTGACGGCAGGCATCCCGGTTATGGGCCATCTTGGTCTGACACCCCAGTCAATTCACAAATTTGGTACGTATGTAGTCAGGGCGAGAGAAGAGGAAGAGGCAAGACGGCTTATTGAGGACGCCAGGCTGCTCGAGAAAATCGGTTGTTTTGCTGTTGTTCTCGAAAAGATTCCTGCCGTGCTGGCTGAAGAGGTCACTACAACATTAAAAATCCCGGTAATAGGCATAGGAGCCGGCGGGAAGACTGACGGACAGGTACTGGTCCTTCACGATATGCTGGGGATCACACAGGAGTTTTCACCCCGTTTCCTCAGGAGATACCATAACCTTTACGCTGAAATAAAAGGGGCTGTCCAGACATACATTAATGATGTAAGGACACAATCCTTCCCAAATGATAAGGAACAATACTAGTTTGAACTTCAATGGTTGAAATTTTATATGAGGACAATCACCTGATTGCTGCCTATAAAAAACCCACAGATCTTTCACAAAGTGACAAAACAGGAGATTCTACAATCGTTTCGGAAGTAAAGAAATACATTGCTGAAAAATACAACAAACCGGGAGACGTTTTCCTGGGTATCATTCACAGGCTCGACCGTCCTGTGGGGGGTGTTATTCTGTTTGCCAGGACATCAAAGGCTCTTGCAAGGCTAAATGAGATGTTCAGGACAAGGGAAGTCAAAAAGATCTATCTGGCAATTGTAAAGGAAAGACCTCCTGAAGATGAAGCTGAGCTGACTCATTTTCTTAAAAAGAATGAAAAGCAAAATAAAACGTATGTATACGACAATGAAGTAAAAGGTTCTAAAAAGGCAACTCTGTCATACAAGCTGGCCGGCAGGTCAGACCGCTTTTTTCTTCTCGAAATTGAACTTCATTCCGGAAGGCACCATCAGATCAGGGCGCAGCTCGCAAAGATCGGCTGTCCGATAAAGGGGGATCTGAAATACGGTTACTCCAGGTCGAATGACGACGGAAGCATAAGCCTTTTTTCCAGAAGGCTTGAGTTCAATCACCCTGTTACCAGGGAAAAAATCTCAATCGCTTCACATTTCCCCGAAGGAGATGTCTGGAAAATATTCAGGAATACAGGAGTATAAAAAAAATGAGCCGGAATTTCCGGACTCATTTTCGGTTGTCATGAAAGCATAAACGGAAACTATCTTTTCTTAACTGTTTTTGTTTCTGATTCTTTCGTTACAGAATTGTCCTTTTTTATATCCAGTTTCTTCTCGATCTCTTTTACCAGCTCATTTATTTGGTCCTCGTTTTCTCCTTCAATTGTCACGACGATGCCATTTTTTGCAATGACATGTTTAGTATTATTAGTGTTTTGGTCAAATTCATCCTTGTTTACCTTTACATCAAATTGTTCATCGCTGTTCTGACCGGCCTCTTTGTCATCGTTTATATAAATGTATTTCATGTCAGATTTTCCGCCCTCCTTTCCAACCTTCGTAATAACTTTATATTTCTTACCATGGACGGCATCCTTGTCTCCGGATTGGCTGTATACGACGATATTATCCCCGATTTCTTCATTCAGTTCCTGTGAGTCATTTGAATCTGAGCTGACAACAGTTACTTCCCGGCTTATCTTTTTTGCATTTTTATCGTCAGGAGATACTATATAAATCTGTTTGTTACCGGGCAACGATTCTTCATCGGGGTGTTTCCCGAAATAAACAGTTGTCCCATCTTTTAACTTTATAGAATCTGATTTGTCTATATCCGTAAAAGTCGTGTCCAATACGACTTTTGAACCGGATTTGTCCGCTATAACTATTTTTACTTTTTCTTCATTTTTCTTTTCCTGTCCGTTAATAAGTGAAAAAGGAAGAAGGCTGAAAAATAAAAAAGGCAAAATAATCCTCGTTCTTTTCATGATTGCAGCAATTTGGTTTTATTATGCAAAAATAACCTGCATTTGCCCGAACAGAGTTAAAATCAGGTTAATTAGAGTTAAGGAAACGTTAAAACATTGCTTATAAAAAGGTTAAAAACTTAATTTTGCAACATGAGCAAAAACAAGTTCATAGGGCTGATCTTTATGATGCTGATATCGCTTACCGGAATCATATGGGTTCAGCTCGTGTGGATCAGAAATGCATTGAATATAAGAAATGAGAACTTCGACAGGGCAGTTTTTGCCAGCCTTAATGATGCTGCCGGTACAATTGAATCGAACAGGGAAATGAGTTTCTTTTTTGAAGACCCGGGGATGTCGCCTTCTCAGTCAGGTGATATTTCAAGCTATTTAAGCGTCGGGAGTTATTCCTCAGATGGAAGCAATAATATCAGCTATAGCGTTACAAGTCAATCAGTTACCGGAACCATAGATTCCTCCGGAAACATGAGGTTAAATAAGCCCGTTATTTCCAAAACCGACACTACTTTTAATACCGGTTCAGGAGGCGTAACAATTATTACGCCCCAAAAACCAGGGGAATTGCATGTGGAAGGAAATGATGCCAGGCAAAGAATCGATTCTGGTCCGGAGGTAGTAGGCAGGCAGGAATTTATCGACTGGATAAGAAAAAGGACAAGCCAGTTCCAGAATATGAGCAACCAGATGATTTCGGATATATACCAGTGGGAAAAAACCATGGAACTGAACAAGGATGAGGTTAATCTTGCCCTTCGCAGGTCCTTACTGTTTTCAGGTATTGAGACCCCTTTTGAGTTCGCACTGATAAAAGACGGGAAGGTGGAGGAAGGTGCATTTAAAAAGTCGGTTAAGAATGATTTTCTGAAAAGCGCCTACAAAGTCCAGCTTTTTCCTGATAATATTATCAGACAAAACCTTTTGCTGTCGGTGATATTCCCCGACCGTACCAACTATGTTTTGGGTTCAATGGCCTGGATCCTTGGCGGTTCGATGCTTTTTTCCCTTGTTATTATTGCAACATTTGCCCTGAGCCTTTATCTCCTGATAAGGCAGAAAAAGATTTCCGAGATGAAATCAGATTTTCTGAACAACATGACGCATGAATTCAAGACTCCCATAGCAACAATTTCACTTGCTGCTGATACCATCACTAACCCAAAAGTGATAAATGACGAAACAAGCATAAGGCACTTCATCAGCATGATAAAAAAAGAGAATAGCAGGATGAACAAGAAGGTTGAAACAATACTTCAGATCGCCTCACTTGACAAGAAAGAGATTGAGTTTAGATATGAAAACATTTCCATGCATTCAGTTATTGAGAGGGCAGTGGATACCATCGAGATACAGGTTCACCAGAAGAATGGAAACATAAACCTTAATCTCAATGCCAGCAAACCGGTAATCTATGGAGACAATGAACATCTTACAAACCTTGTAAATAACCTGCTGGATAATGCATTGAAATACTCGCCTGAATCTCCTGAAATAACCGTTTCCACAAGTAACACTGAGAAGGGTTTGATTCTGTCGGTTGAGGACAAGGGAATTGGTATGAGCAAGAGCGTTCAAAGTAAAGTATTTGAAAGATTTTACCGACAGAGCTCTGGTAATATTCATGATGTCAAAGGATTCGGTCTGGGGCTGAATTATGTGCGTGCAATCATAGATGCCCACAAGGGGAACGTTACTGTTGCAAGTGAACCGGGCAAGGGCAGTCGTTTTGACATTTTCCTGCCTTTTAACTGGGAAAACCAAGGATAAATATGAAACCTGTAAAAATATTTCTGGTAGAGGACGATCTGAGTTTTGGATCTGTTCTTAAATCTTATCTTGAATTAAATGACTACTCGGTCGACTGGGTTGATGACGGTAAATACGCAGTCGAACATTTCAGGAAAGGTGTTTTTGATATCTGCATACTCGATGTTATGCTTCCTCATGTCGACGGCTTCACCATCGCCTCAGAGATAAGAAAGATCAACAACACGGTACCCATAGTTTTTCTTACTGCAAAAAAGCTGAAAGAGGATGTCCTTAAAGGCTATGGCGCAGGGGGGGATGACTATGTTACAAAACCATTTGACACTGAAATTCTCCTGGCAAAGATCCGGGCAATAATCTCCAGGCGTGAGATGCAGACTGGAACCAGAGATATTTTCGAAATAGGGAAATTTGTTTTTAATGCAAGGTTGAGGACCCTTACATTCGGGGATGATGAAAAGAAACTGTCGCCAAAGGAAGCCCAATTGCTTGAACTGCTTGCGTTGAATTCGAATGAATTGATCAGCAGGGAGATGGCATTGAAAAAAATATGGGGAGCTGATGATTATTTTACAGCCAGGAGTATGGATGTTTACATTACAAAGCTGAGAAAATTCCTATCGGAGGATCCCCGGCTGAACATAAAAAACATTCATGGGGCCGGATTCCAGCTTATTATACGGGAAGATTTGACTTAAGATTGTCCCTGCTGAACTGCAAGGGCAGAAGATGCCTGACAGAGTCTATCAACATGATATTCTTTTCCCCCGACAGAATAATCCTTATTTGTCTGCCGGTTCTTATTTCTTCTTCTGCAATAACCTGCCGGCAGTTTCCGCATGGTGAAACATATTCCGGAGTAGGTCCATCCGCGGTCATTGCAGCTATTGCAATCGTCACAGGCTTGTCATCGGGATAATTTGACACTGAGGACGACAGGGCTGTCCTTTCTGCACAGATCCCTGATGGGAAAGCGGCATTTTCAACATTCGCTCCGGTAACTTTTCTCCCTGATTCCAGCCTCACCACAGCTCCAACCATGAACCCCGAGTACGGAGCATATGCTTTCTTAGCGGCCTCTTTTGCCAGGAAAACCAGTTCCCTGTCTTCTGGATCCAGCTCTTCAGGGTTTGAGTATTCCCGGTATGAAAATGAAATATTTCTGGTTACTGGCATTGTTCGGTTATTCGTTATGGGCTCTAAATTTAGCAAATATTAAATAAATGGCACTCCGGCCAAAAACCGGCAGTTAATAAAATAATGTTGACCAGATGCCCATTTTTTCTATTTTTGTGCAAAGTCAAAAGTAGTGCAACGAAATATTCGCCTTCTTTTTATTCTCCATCTGGTTATAAGCCTGGTTTCGTGTCGTGCTTCACGACCACCGATAACACCGGTTTCAGTGAACGGTTCAGCCGCTGATTATATAAACAGTTATAAAGATCTGGCTATAAGCGAAATGAAACGAACTGGAGTACCTGCAAGCATTACTCTTGCCCAGGGAATGCTGGAATCGGATTATGGACGGAGCACTCTTGCCAGAGTCGGCAACAATCATTTTGGAATAAAATGTCATAATGACTGGGCAGGTCAGACAATCAGGCAGCATGATGACAAGCGCAATGAGTGTTTTCGTAAATACCGGAGGCCTGAGGATTCATTTTATGACCATTCGGATTTTTTAAGATCCGGTTCTCGTTATAGTTTCCTCTTTGGTATCGAGCCGACCAATTACAAAGCCTGGGCACAGGGCTTAAAACGAGCCGGATATGCCACTAATCCAGATTATGCGAACATGCTAGTCAGAAAAATAGAGGAGAACAAGCTTTACAATTATGATCGCGGTTATACTGCTGCGGCCGTAAAACCACAGGAAAAGACCCAGGTAAAAGAAACTTCGGGTCAATCTACCCAGACCATCAAACCCCGGAACTACTGGAACAGCCAAAAACACAGGCTGCTGCAATTACATTCGGTGATATTATGGCACGTGCGCCGAGAGTGAAAGGAAAATAACAGGATGCAGTATATAATTGTAAAAGACGGGGATACAAAGGAAAAGCTTGAGGATGAGTTCCAGATGCTTAAGTGGGAGCTGGCAAGGTATAACGAATTAAAGGAAGATTTTATCCCTGTTCCGGGTCAGATGTTATACTTGGAGCCTAAAAGAGACAAAGCTGAAACCGGTAATGATTTTCACATCACAGCAGATGGTGAGACCATGTACATGATATCCCAGAAATACGGCATCAGGCTTAAAAGTCTTCTTGAAATGAACAGAATGACTGAAGGGGAAGAACCGGCACCCGGTCAGAAAATATGGCTTCAGGAAACCAAGCCTGTCAATTGATTGTCTGATGAAAATTCAGAGATCCTGAAACCCTGAGGAACTCCTCACTGCTCATCCTTTTTTTGCCCTTCAAGCTGTAAACTCAAGATCCCGACGAATCCGCTCCTGCAGGCTATTTTGATATATTTCCTACCGTCGGAAATGATCTGTCCTGTTTGAATTTGTGATTCTCCACGATAGGCTGGCTTTCAAAGACTCTTATACGTGATGGTCTTGTTTTCATTTTTAAAAGCTGATCTTGCACAGGGATAAGGAGAAAGACCTCTTATCAGGTTGTGTATCTTTTCAGGTTCGTTGTCCCAGTTAATAATGCAGTCGTCAGGAAAAATCTTAGGGGCTGGCTTAAGAATTTCACCCGGGAGCATAAAATTTGACTGGGGCTGTGGGATGCATATGGCCTTCTGCCAATTCCCTCCAGGGTCTTAATAACAGATCCTGGCCCCGTGCTTCATAAGTTTATCATGCAGGTCGCCGGCATTTTCAAAAGGGAAAATGGGTACCTCTTCCCTCATTAGTATGTTCCCGGTGTCGATCTTATCATCTATCATAAAAGTTGTCACTCCCGAAAGTGTTTCCCCATTTATAATAACGTGGTTAATAGGGGCGGGCCCGCGGTATTGCGGCAAAAGTGAAGCGTGGAGATTAAAGGTTCCTTTAATGGGAATTCTCCAGATTATTTCGGGAAGCATCCTGAAAGCTACAACTATAAACACATCTGGACTTAACCTTTTCAGGCGTTCTATAAAAACAGGGTCCTTGAAGTTATCCGGTTGCAGGATCGGAAGATAATTTGATTCAGAAAACACCTTTACTGCTGATTTTGAAACGATTCTGCCTCGTCCGGAAGGCTTATCAGGTGCGGTTATCACTGCGACTACATTATATCCGTTCATCAGCAGTGAGCCCAAAGACGCAACAGCAAATTCAGGCGTCCCCATAAATACTACCCGGAGGTTTTTCATTAATGGAGTCAGGTCCTCGAACCAAACTTTATATAATCCAAATCTACTTAAATAATCAATCCTTTACAATATGCTTGTAACATGTAAGGTTATGCCCCATTTTGTTGGCTTTGGTCTTGAGATAGAATTCGTTATACGGATTTGAAGGGATCTCCAGGGGCACTGCTTCCACGATTTTAATTCCATAACCCTCTAGTCCTGCCCTTTTAACAGGATTATTTGAAATCAGGCGGACCTTTCCAAGTCCGAGTTCCCTCATAATACTGGCACCTACGCCATAATCCCTTTCATCCTCTCCGAAACCAAGTTTGAGATTAGCCTGAACAGTGTCCATACCCTGGTCCTGAAGCTTGTAGGCTTTTATTTTATTGAAAAGACCAATCCCTCTTCCTTCCTGGCTGAGGTATATAACCACACCCTTTCCCGCCGCTTCGACCATATCCATCGCTTTGTGAAGCTGGGCTCCGCAGTCGCATCTCATCGATCCAAAGATATCTCCTGTGAAACATGATGAATGAAGCCTTACTAGGACTGGTTCATCCTTTGTCCAGGTTCCCTTGACCAGGGCTGCATGTTCAATACCGTTGCTTGTTTGCCTGAAAGGAATGAATTCAAACTCACCATGTTCTGTCGGCAGCTTTACCTTTTCACCTCTTTCAATGATCGTATCCCTTTCGAGAGTATATGTAATCAGATCCCTGATCGCAATTATTTTGATATCAAATTTTTTTCTGAGCAATTCAAGGTCGCGAAGTCTTGCCATTGATCCGTCATCATTCATAATTTCGACCAGAGCACCTCCCTGATGTAGACCTGCCAGACGTGTAAGGTCAACGACAGCTTCAGTATGTCCGGCTCTTCTGAGAACACCTTTTTGCTTTGCCTTCAGCGGGAAGATGTGGCCGGGCCGTCCCAGATCGGAAGGTCTGGTAGTCGGATCAACAAGAGCCTTTATGGTGAGTGCCCGATCTTTTGCTGAAACTCCGGTGGAAGTATTCACGTCCCAGAAGGTCGACAGAAACAGTAAACTGGGTTTCATGCAGCGATGTATTGGTCCCTACCATATTGCTCAAGCTCAAGTTCTTCGCACCTGTCTTCAGGAAGTGCAACGCAAATCAGTCCCCGGCCATGTCTGGCCATAAAATTCACAATCTCCGGTGTAATAAGTTCAGCTGAACAGATGAAATCACCCTCATTTTCCCTGTCTTCATCATCCACCACTATCAGTAGCTTTCCCGTTCCTTATATCTTCAATGCCCTCTTCAATTGTGTTTAGCTTTATTTCCATTTTTATTCTTAATTTATTGTTCTTCAAAAGCAGGATTACGGTGGGTCCCGACAATTATTATCCTGTACAGGTAATCCTTTAATTTTTCTGAAGAACACAAGATAAGTATCAATATTTAAAATTACTGAATCAGTCGAAGCCTTGTATGTAAGGAATACGCCAATCGGAAGCAGTATATAAGTCGATGCCCACATGCCGGCCGCTGTGCTGATCAGATCTTCCTCGACCAGTTTCTGATCCTGTAAGGGAGATAACATACCAGATTACAAAGAAAAGTATAGAAATCACTGCAGGTGTTCCTAAACCTCCCTTTCTGATTATTGCTCCCAAGGGGGCTCCAATTAGAAAGAATACAAGGCAGGCAACTGCAAGAGTGAACTTTCTTGTTCCAGTCAACCTCAAACGCTTAATGAACCTGACTTCATTATGAAGTGATTCACTCTGGGTTGACAAGTAATTGGATGGCAGATTTTAAATGGCCAATTGCGGCTGTAAGTACTGTCTTTTTATCAACTACAGTCAGTGAATCAAACAAGACTTTTGAATCAAAAACACGTCTCTTGACAAGCGTCGATTGAACCTGCTGATTATCTGGTTTGATATTATAGTTTCTCTCATTGTATAATAACGTGTTGCTGAATTCCTTGTAATAGGTATTTACCCTTGCGGTATATCTTTTATTGAGCGAATCTATTTCATGGGTTAATTGAGCGATGTTCTTCATTGCAGAATTGGATTTGAACAGGTCGATTTCAGTTCGTTCGAGATCAAATCCCGAAAGTGAAACCACCAAGCGTCTGTTCCTTGAATACATCCTTTCGGAAGGGATACTTCTTATCGGGTGATCCCGCATTCTTTTCCTGAACCTCACTGTAGGAATAACCGTTATAGAGTACCATTGACATTGCTGTCTCATCGTGTGTAACTCTCATGTAACCTGAATCGGCGTATGTTACATCACTATTTCCCTTTATTTCTCCTGTGATCGTATATGTATATCCTATCGAGACGGTTGGTTACAGGATCCCTTGATGTTATTTTTATGCTGAAACCGTCAATGTCATTGTTAAAGGTGCCTGCCTGGAGATTTATGTCAGGACGTTTCCTCCGGATATCATAGAGAAGGGTTCTGGCTTTCCTGTTAGAGTACGGCAGTACGTTGTTTGAAAAGAAAAATGAAACAACACAGATGAAAGCTAGCAGAATTATCAGTGGCCTCATTATTCGCCTGAGCGGTATGCCAGATGATTTAAGGGCAGTGAGTTCGCTGTATTCCCCCATATTGCCGAAGGTCATCAATGAAGCAAGCAGTATAGCCAGAGGCAGAGCCATCGGGACAAACGACAGCGAGAACTGGAATAAAAGTTCGGCCACAATTTTTATTTCCAGTCCTTTCCCCGCAAGTTCATCGACGTACATCCATAGAAACTGCAGAATAAGGATGATCAGCACAATGAAGAATGTCAGGATAAGAGGGCCTATGAATGATTTTAAAACGAATTTATCGAGTTTCTTCACTAACCTTCAAATTTTCAATTTGCAAAGGTAGGGGATTTTTATTAATTATTTTTATTCATTTCTTTTGCCCCTCCAAAAGAACCGAGGGGTTGGAAAAGGATATTTAACTGAAGGAATTAATTCCACCCCGAGCTCGACGAAGTCAAATGAACCAAAGAAAAGGAGGCCGGAAATGAAAAGTTCAGCCTGATTCTACGCTCGCTACTCAAGCCTTGTTGGCGCTACAAATCAGGCAGAACTTCGCGCCATTTCCGGTTTGCCTTTGCGCTTTAGTTTTGGATTTTAAATGGCCTAAGAGAATTTTGGGATAAAGCCCCAAAATTATCCGCAGCCTTGATTTTACTTTGGTATACTTTCTTTGTATCAAGACAAAGAAAGTAACATTGATTTGAGGCAGGTATTCTAACCGAAGCGAATCTGGGATTTGGTTAAAAAAATAATGCTTATATACCCAGAACTCTTTTCAGATCATTGATCTGTGTATCCCATAGATAGATGGCATCCTCTTTTTCATCTTCTTCGGCGAAGTCAGTAATCATTAGAGCCAGGTCGCCGGTCAGATCGTGAACGATTATTCTGAACTCAAAAAAGTTTGTTTCCTTATCTTCCACCATTGTCAGCCCAGTCGAAGCGAACAAGTTTATTTTCCTTCAGAGAAGTCAGGCGGGCTTTGAATACAGTCTTGTTCCAGTGGAAGGAGAACAGGTTATCGTCTGAGAGTAACGTCATCGGCAAACCACTCGCTGAGCCCTTCCGGGGTGCTAAGCCGGGAAAACAGAACCTTCGGGGAACAGTTAAGTGTGTATTCCAGTTCGTACTTCAACCTCATAGCAACAGAATGTTAAAAACATTGATATTATGCAATATATTGAAAAAATGTCGAAAGAAAAAATCATATTGGATTTTTGGCTATATCTGTTTATATTTGCAGCCGCAAAACTTAGCACTTTGAGCGTCCCGAGAAATCGGGAAGGCACACGGTTCTTTGGATAAATTTATAATGGCGAGATAGCTCAGTTGGTTAGAGCGCATGATTCATAATCATGAGGTCGGGGGATCATTCCCCCCTCTCGCTACAAAGAAAATCAGGCAGTTATTAAAATATCAAATTTCTGCCTTTTTTATTTGAAAACAAAAACGAATACACAAAAACTATTTTAAAGGGTCTTAAGCTATAAGAAGAACCAGGATTACTACCAAAATGTGTAAGATTTTTCCAGGACGAGACAAAGGCCAGTATCTTTATTTAATGTCAATGATCATCTTATTAGAATTTACGATGTTCATTGGTGAATATAGATCTTTAATAAAAAGCTGAACATTAATTGAATATTGTCCTGATGGCAATTGTGAAATAGTGTGGTTATTCCAGCTAATTTCACTTAGATTGATAACGAAGAATTGAGTATCTCTTCTTAAAAGTTTTAATTGACCTGTGGGTAATTCTGGAGATTGAGTATTGTAAAAATTCGTTTCAGCTGTATAATTTGATCCTGTTACCTGACTATTCAATAAGTAAGAAATAGTGCATTCCTTTTCGAAATCTTTATCAGAATCATTCTTTAAGTAAATCTGAATAATTGAATCAGATTTGAAACCCAAATTCGATCCAGAGTTTATTGTCATTGAAATATAAGAATTGTAAGGCTTGGGACTTGAATTTTCTTTACTGCATCCATTAACAAAAATAATAATAAAGAAAATCACAATTGTTATTTTCCATGTATTCATGATTAAAAACTTAGAGGTTAGTTACCCTAAAACGTAAAAGGAGGCTATAAATTGTACCTAACAAGTTTATGTTTATATTAAACAAAAGTACACTTAATATGCCAAAACCGGTAGTTCTAAGTACCATTAGTTGTCTGTGTCTTAGTTTATTCCATTAATTTTGCTACGCCTTTCAAGCGTCACGGTATCTCTCCACCTATCATCCATCTTCCCGATTCTTTCTCGTATGCCAACTATTCTAAATCCATTCCTTTGATGTAATCTTATGCTACTCTCATTCTCAGGGAAAATTCCGGCTTGCAATGTCCATATTCCGTGAGCTTCCGATTCCGCAATCAATGATTTTAATAGTTTATCTCCGATTCCTCTCCTATGATATTCTGTATCAATATATATGCTTACTTCTGCAACTCCTGAGTAAACGCATCTACTCGAAACATCAGATAAAGCAGCCCATCCAACAACTTTGGCAGATACTTTGGCAACTAACCTACAATCTTTCCTATGTGCATTATTCCATGAAGGCCAATCAGGTGCTCGTTTTTCAAATGTGGCATTCTTTGTAGCAATCCCTTCATTATATATTCTTGCAACATCGTCCCAGTTTTCTTCAATCATTTTATCAATAATCAATTCCTCCATAGCCCATTTTAAAGTAGTCCATATAAAAAAGGTATTAAATAAAATTAAGAAATTCCTTAAGATTTTATAGTGTCAATATGCAAATTAGAATTCAGAGAGAGGTTTATTCCACAATAAACAAGGCCGTGCTGAGGTTATTTATATCAGATGTTTGTCTCAAATTAAAAAGTGTGTTCGGCAAATGAATAAAGTTGAAAATAAGGACATAAACCAATCAGATCAAAAACAAATCTTTAAACGATTACTATTAAAGGGATTTACATTATCCTTATTATTAATATTGCTTGTCTCGACAATGGAAAGTTGTGCCACAAGTTATAAACACAAAAGAATCAAAACCACTCCTTGTCCATGTGAGACAAGGTATAAAAGATGACTTAGTCAGCTTCATGGAAAAATTGCATCAGGACATTTCAATCAGGAGATGCCGCTTGTTTATATTCAAAGTATTATGAAAGACCATCGAGGCTGCCGGACTCTTATCAATTAGAATTATATTCTTTATTGAAAAATTTAATAGTTTCGTCCTGGAATAAAACCCAAAATGCATAAATCCCTTTTGCAGTTCCAAATGGGATATTCAAACAACCAAGTGCTGAAACAACGATAACCAGGTATCTTGCCCAGGTTTTATATGTCAGAAGTCCGATTCCACCAACAAGTCCAAGAGTCGACAAAAATCCGATAAGCAATGGTAGACTGACTGACAAATACCTGAGAACCATTTTACCCGTCTCATCATCTCCCACTTGTCCCCTTGCAAAATTCAGAGCAAAGAAAACGGTAACAGCGCCAATCAGACCGAGAATTGAGAAACCTATTTGAATAGCTCCAACTACGGTTACATGCTTTTTCATTTTTGACTCTTCCATGACAATAAATTTTTATTCCATTTTTAATATTTTCATTCTTTCTTAAAGACTTTAGTTTTAGTAATTTGATGCTTCTTTGATTAATAATATTCAAAATATAACATTTCTATAAAGGTCAACCTAAGATATTAATAATTCATCTTATCACAATTTGATTAAATAATAAGCCCCCGGGAGCTTATTTCAGAACGCTGGAACAGGATGAATCTCCATATGAAGTTGGTCCCTAAATACAATCTGATTTTAATTTGCTTTGTCATAGTTTTTTGCTGACCTTTGATAAAAGCATGATTCTGAGGTATAAACTTAAATTTAAAACTATGAAAGTACCAACCTGGTTCGTGAAAGCATTAAACTGGATAGAATGGATTTCTGCATTAGTTGGATTATTGTTTGTCTTATTAGCACTAATTCAGGCAACCTTTACTGGCAGGTTTTCTGCCGATACAGAAATTATAAATTATTTTCATGCCGCTAACAGTTTTTTTCTGATGGCAATTTTATTATTCCTTTTTATCCATTTAGGCCAGCATAAAATGGAATAATTCATTATTGAACCAATACTCTGAATTGAGCTTACTGGTAAAAAAGCTCCCTGAAGCTGATTTCTGAGGGTTCGAAAGGGTATTAATTAATGAATAATTAGGAGTCTTGTTTTCTGTATCTAAATTTTACCAGATTTAAGCATCTATGGTCGATATAAAACCGCCCAGAGAGGCGAAAAAATAAAACAATTACCAGATTTACCTTTATAGCTGCAAATTCGCTACAATTCAGAATTTTTTTCGAAACGGGATGTCACCTGATCCGGAATGATTTATTAACCGATATCTTTTTCCCGTTATCAGAGATGCCCTGTATATTTATTGTGTACAAGCCCGGAAGGTCCGAAGTCCAGAATTCAACTAAAGCTTCTCCATTCATGTTCGTTTTAACAGATGGATTCCAGTAAAGTGTATTCCTGAGGTCGGGTTTTCTGCTGAGCTTCTGTTGTTTGTCTGAATAGTCGGGAGAAATAAACGTGGATGCTTTCTCAACAACCCTGTAAGGCAATATGACTGCATATTCGGGCATGTTGATATTGCTGAAATCACCTGAGCGTGTTATTACATTTACAATCCCGTGCAATATCAGGTCACCGATCAGATAAGGTGTCTTTACAACTTCAACTTTTTCAACCAGCTCGGGATTGAGATCTACAAGTACCATCAGGTTGTTAATTATTACGCCATCTATCATTACAAGAGGAGGCTCTTCATAGAATTCGCCGGTGAGGGGATTGGTAATTTTTATTTCATATTCCGACTTCCTGGATCTTAGGTTGACTCCGGGCAAAAGCTCAAAAAAGACTTCCTGCATTGAAGGTAATTTGATATAATCATCCAGAAATATTTCCATTTCGGGTATGCCATAAAACCTTCTCTTTTTCAGGTTGCTGTTGTCAACTGTCTCCGCCTCCTTTTTTAAAATTGTGCCATATATCTTTTCAGCCTGGTAATTAAAGCTCAATTCAGAAAACAAATCAATCTGAGAATCAGTAAATGTTTCCTTAAAGCTGTGGGATGAAGGCAAGATCCAGGAAAAGGATGGTTCAATCTCCAGTATCATATTATTGTTTGCATGTTCAGGCTGAAGAATCAGGTTCCTCGATTTATTGTCAATCGGCAAAATAAAGGTGTAGCGACCTGCTGTATCTCTGACTGCATAGTTGAACTCAGCAACCTTTCCCTGAATGGACATATAAAGGAAATCAGAAGAATCAGAAACTTTATCTTCCCTGTATTTAACCTTTACCGAAAGATAATGTCCTTCACTTTCAAATCTGTACTGTTTTGGTTCAGTTCCAAGAAATGAATAATCATTAGTCCCCTTGAAGCCGGCAGAAACTTCAGCAGGGGTTACTGAGATGCTCATTTCGGAAATTCCGGCTTCATCCCTATTATTCTTGTCTGGTCCTATTTTAAGTGTTACACTTTCGCGTCTTTCAAAAATAGTATCTACCTTTAAAGACACAGTACTCCAACCCTTATCCGGAGAAGTGATCAATTTCATATCAGAAGAGTCAGCAGGACCAGCTTTCCACCAGAAATCAGTGCCCTTGAAGGGATTGTAAATCTCCACATCATAAGTAAAACAATAGTCGGGGAGCAAGTTTTTCATCCAATATGTATACGCCCGGATCGTATAAGTACCAGAGCTGATTGAATCCGGAAGGGGGAAGTTGCCTTCACCCTTTCCTCCAGAAAGCTTAAACCGCTCCTGGATTACCGGCATGTTCCAGGGATTAAGCAACTCAATATATGCAATGGCGCTCCTGGCCGATAATTTTCCAGTTTCCCCGTCTGTAGTGTAAATGCTGAACCAGATATCCTCACCGGCGATATACCTATCCCTGTCGATATGTAAATATATCTTTTCTGAGGATGAAGTCCCGATATATACATTTAACTGCTCCGAAAGGTAAGCAGATGTTAATTGCCTGGCATCCAGACCGAAAGCTGAAAGCAATGAAACCAGGAGAAGAATAATATCGAATGGCGTCGCAATTCTTTTCATCGCTTTCCCTTTCAGTAATCTATCCAGAATGGTGGTCTTGCCTTAGTTCCTCTGGTGGAGCAGTCTGCACACTCCTTGAATGTCGTAATTACCCAGAACGGAAGAGGCTCATCTCCATAATCTTCTATCACCCAGAATTCGGTATTAAGTCCTGTTTCAGGCAGCTGTCCTGTTAGGGTGTCCGTTGCACAATAAACATAAAAATTCGGTAATCCAAAGAACTTATCATGTATGAACAACCTCTTCTGAGCTACCGCTGAAACGCTGAAGTAACCGAGCACGATCTCCTCGGGATTAGTGCTGCACCTTATATTGCTCGGTATCGCCATTGGTGTAATATCATACAGACTACCAACGGTTTGTGAAATACTCTGTACTCTTTCCCAGAAGTTATACTCCGATTCATTCAGGGAATACTGATTAACCAGGATACTGTATGTATCCTTCAGTCTGTCAGTCTTATTGGAGATGAAAAGAATCGGATATTTAGTGACCCTTGCCTGGCTGTACTGTGAAGTATTTTTGATTAGAATTTCGTCCGACCGTTGATCCACCCAGCAAACCTTGTTTGTGACCGCATATGGAATCCGGTATTCCCAGGTTTCGTTGTAATCCCATCTGAAAAACAGGCACTTCCCGGAAGGATCATAACTATCCACATATATTTTGCATCCCTCTTCAATGTCACTTGTATCTCCTGAGGAAGTAATTACCTCTTTTTCATAATATAATGAATTAATAGCCGGTACAGGTTTCATTTCAATAAAGTCCGTCTCATAATTCACATTATTGATTTTGATATTAAGGGAATAACGGCCCCCTATACGTCCCCTGAATTCAGTTGAATCTGTTAAATATGTCCCAGCTGGGGATTCAGTAAGAGTGGTGATAATTCCATTTTCATCGGTGATGGTTAAGATAGCTCCCTTTACAGCTTTACGTACAAGAGGTGTTCCGATCGGCGTGGATGTCGACAACTTGATTCTGTTGGCCCTGTCCTGGTCCGTGATCATCCCTTCAACAACAAGCTGCACCTGGTTTTTATCTTTGTCAGGAAAGAACTCGACGGTGCACCTGGCGACCAGTGCAAAAAACAGAATTAAATATATGATCCTCTGAGATCTCATTATAGTTTAAAAGTCAAAGTTGAATGAAAGGGATGGAATTGGTTTTGCAAAGACAGATAGGTAATATCCTCTTACAGTGTTGTTTACATTTTTAAAAAAAACTGAATAAACATTGGTCCTCCCCAAAACATTATAAACCGAAAATATCCAGTGCGGATGTGCTATTTTTTTCGATCTTAGTGTTCCGCTTATTTTCAGCGAAAGATCAAGTCTTGAATAATACGGGATCCTGTACTGATTTCTTTCTGAATAATGGTTAAGCACGATATCTCCGATCGTATAGGAAGAAACCGGATATGTTACCGGGCGGCCGGAACTGAAATTATAGTTCGCGGATAAGCTGACTCGCCTTGAATAGAGACAGTTTATGGAAAAAACAAGGTCGTGAGGTTTATCATAATTCGCAGGGAACCACTTTCCTGAGTTTATTAACTCTTCAATGAATGAGCCTTTATTTCTGATGAGTACCCTGGAATAAGTGTAGCCGATACTCCATCGAATCCGTCCTTCAGGTTTCTTCACCAGAAGTTCAAGACCATAGGCCTTGCCGTATACATTTATAAGGTCTCTTTCAACATATTCATTCATAATAAGATTGGTCCCTCCCTTGAAATCAACCATGTTGTCCAGATTCTTGTAATATAGCTCGGCAGATACTTCGATCTTGTTTTTATTGAGGACCCTGTAATACCCTGCAGCTATCTGGTCGCCCGACTGAGGTTTCAGATGGTAGTCGCTGAGCTTCCAGGTATCACTGGGAGATATAGAGGTAGTGTTTGATAACAAATGAAGGTATTGTCTTGTGTGACTGTAGTTCAGCTTAACAGAACTAAATTCATTCAGCCGGAAGTTTGCTGAAAGCCGTAATTCTGGTCCGGCGTATGTTTTATAGTTGTCACGCCTGTTAAAAGTTAACGTGTCTGTAACTGATAAGATACTCCTTGCGGAAGCAGGATTATAGATAAAAACTGTTTGGGGACCCAAAGCAAAAAATGAAGAAAATCTCACACCTGCATTAACAGTAAGAAAGTCTGTGACAACATATTTATCCTCAAAATAGATTGCGGTTTCAATTGCTCTCTGGCTTTGGATGGAATTTGGAATCACAATGGATGAATCAGAAGCAGGCATATAGTTGCCCGGTAAAACATCAAATCTGCTGAGGTCTGAACCAAAATTTAATTCATGCCTTCCTGTAAACCAGTTGAAATCAGCTTTGAAACCAGTGCTGTTTATCCTGTGGGTAAGAACAAATGCCTCCTGTGGTACCCGCAGGCTTGATATATCGTATTTATAAAGACTGTTGTTCAACGTCAATGCCGAAAAGAAGCTGTTGCTGAAATAATGACGCCAACGCAGGGATGTAATGTTATTCCGATACTTGTATGCCGTATCCGAAATCAACCTGAACGAGTCGAAGCTGAAATATTCGGAGAAATCAACCTTATTTTTCTTGTTAACATCGTAAGTCAGCCTGATATTCAGATCGTTAAAAAATGCCCTGCTGTTACTGAGTTCCGGGTTCTCAACGAATCTGAGTACCCAGTTTGAATAAGTTGTTCTGGCGGCTATAAGGTAGAAAAGGGTATCTTTTATTATCGGGCCTTCACATACAATATGGGTGGTAACAGGGCTGATTCCTGCATTTCCGGCAAATTCTCTCCTGTTGCCATCCCTGGGCACTATCTCCAGCACAGATGATAGTCTTCCACCGTATTTACCTGGTATCCCGCCCTTGTAAAGTGTAACATCCTTTATAATATCGGGGTTGACAGCAGAAAAGAAACCAAAGAAGTGAGAAGAGTTGTAGACAGGAGCGCCGTAAAGGAGTATCAGGTTCTGATCGGCTGAGCCACCTCTGACGTTGAAGCCTGCTGATCCTTCCCCAACAGAATTTACACCAGGAATGAGCAAAATACTTTTAGTAATGTCCGACTCCCCCATTGACGTGGGCATCAGGCGAAAAGAGAGGATATTGATTTTTTCAACTCCAACTTCAACCCGTTGGAGGGTGATGTCTTTTTCAGCCGTAACAACAGCTTCCTTCAACGGAACCAGAACGCTTTTCATTTCCATATTCAGTTCACCCGTGCCAAAGAGATTAAGATTGATTGTTTTTTCTTTCATGCCAATGAAGGTAAACCGAGCGGAATAAGTGCCATGTGGCAAGCTTATTTTGTAAAATCCGAAGGTATTTGAAATTGTTCCTGCGGAAAGTTTTGGAATATAAACAGTCACTCCGGCAACAGGTTCCTTAGTGTCCTGATTTGTGATATATCCTGATACTGTAACATCTCCCGGCTTGTTCCTGTCAGACGGATTTCCGACATCCACTGCCAGATTATCCGATGTGATCTTTGCTCCTGAGTCCTCCGAATAATCAATCCCAGGGATATAACTCCGGTCCTCAGCCAGCATCTCTTTTGCCGACTTAATTGCGAAATATTTTGTCAGAATAATATTCCCTGTCCCGGAAATATAATAGTAAATTGATTTTCCTGCAAAAAGTGTGTCAAGTATCTCGTTCATCGTCTGTTTGTTTCCGTAATCGCCGAGCGTAAGGTTACTGATCCACTCCTCATTATAGAAGAATTTAACCGGAAATACCGACTCAGCTTTCAGGACAAAAGCATCAAATGACTGGCCGGTATAATCCCAGTGCAATCAAGTATTTCTCCTGTGAACTAACAACAGAAGATATAGATAGTAAGAGAGCAGCCGTAAAAGCCCTGAAACTCATTTCTCAATAAATATTATTCCCTTATGCTGTCATAATACTTCAGTGCCGGGACAAAAGTATTCGGATCCTTTTTTATCAATCTAAACCTGTTGCTTCTCAGGAAATGCCTGATCTCTTTCTTTTTATTATCCAAAAGATTAAGAAGCTTTCTTTTTCCCGGTACATATACTATTTCTGTTCCTTTCCTCACAAAAGCATGATGTTCCTGTATGAAGAGGTCGTACCTGCCGTCAGCGGCCTGTGGCTGAATCTTTTTTGTGTATTTTACATATAGTGCGGAAGGACCGTCATAAAGTACATTCACATATCCTTTTAATACATTTGAGGAATCAGTTCCGGTATTTATTATATGATAAATCCTGTTTCCAAAAACAAGACTGAAACTATCAACCATTTCCTTATTCATCATTATAATCGGATAAGATTCAATTTTCAGGAGAAGTTCGTCGTTAGCTATATCATACTGCAGGTCAAGGTTGTTGAATCTCCGGCCGTTAAAAGTTACCGATCCTTCAAGAAATAAGTTTGTAAGCAGGAACTGGTCGCCTACCGCCTTTGAATATTGGTTTCGCCAGATCCTTCCATTCAGCAACAATCGTTTATCTGATGGATTCTGCTGAATAACAGTTGAATATGCAGGAGTACCTTGAGTGAATTCAGGAGATATGCCACTGCAAATAGTAAGAAATAAAAACGATGTAAAATAATATAGGACAGGTTTGGTCATTTTACATTCGCATTAAACACTCTACTTCTTGAGGAAACTTTCCGTGATCACCAGCCACACCCTCTTAAGAAACAAATAAATACCCCTTTCCCGGTTTCTAAGCATCCTGGCAGGTCATTCCTTATAATAAAAATTTCCACCTTCCGGAATTGTTAAAAGTTTCCTTTGTGCCAGAATATCAGTTGCTTTTGTGTAAATAAAATGATACCACCAGATAAAAAACTCTTCAAAGGTAATTTCACCCGAATACCCTGACCTTTCATACACCTTTTTCGAATAGTCTGTTCGATCATTTAATATTTTCAAAAGTTTTGTTCTGAAGTCCTTGGCTATTTCATTAAAAAAGTTATAAAGGTCAGGAGTAACTTTTAAAGCTGCGTTTAAAACTGAATCAGCAAAAGCGGGATCATTTCTCAATCTTTCATTAACGACAATTCTATTATTTCCATAAATACTCAGATAGGTACTATCATTGATTTTCCCGTATTGATTTCCGTAAATCCCATAAGGTTCGAAAGCAGTATTTAAGTTTTCCATAATAGAAGCATAATAGAATTTCCCATGCCTTTCGGGACGATTTTCTTGTTTTAAATATGCCAGTTCCATATGCATTATTTGCCAGTTATCAAGTAAAACATCGCTAAGTATTAAGAAAGACATTGAATCAAAATCGAAATGATCGGATAAACCGGCCGATTTAAGTTTATTCTTGATATAAGGGATCTCTTTCTCAATGGATCCGGCAATGTCCCTGGCTAAGGGCCTTCCATACCTTGACAGTTCTTTTCCCTGGCTGTCCGAGACTATAAATACGGAAGGTCTGAGCCTGTTATTATCATCAACTAACCATCCTTTCTCTATCAGGAATTGAACTTTCGCCTTCATCTTTTCATCAGACCAACCCGCCTTTTTCTGGAATTCCTTTGGCTCGATCCTCTCATGCAATGCGATAAGGAACAGATCAATGCTATCCTTCCTCCTGTCAAAATCCGGAAGATTATCTCCTCTTGAAATAATGCTGTGTCTGTAATGGCTGGTGAAAATAGTATTGAGCCGGTCCTGAGAAGTTATTTGATTTCTGCCACAACCTGCTGAAATTAGTATACACAACAAAAGAAATGATTTCATTTTCATTTTCCAGATTTTAAAAGTACTCCTTTTTAGGAATTCATTGTTACTAAGATTGTCAATATCATGCGATCTCCTTCATTGTTCCTGTTTATTTATTTTTCACCTGGTTTTCCATTAGGCGGATGCACAAATTAATATTAATTTCAATAGCGAGTTATAAATAATGTCATCAAAATCCAGCAGTATTTTCACGGGAAGACTGGCAACAGTTGGAGGAAGGATTATTAGAGTCTTATTTTCTAAGACTCCTTTTCTTTTTTGCTGGAAAATAATTCGAGTATTGGTAAAAATATTGTTTTCAGCACTCTCGAGGGATTTACTATCATATTTGCAATTCCATATTGCAGGAGGTTGCCTGTAAGGGCTTTTAACAGGTTATTACCTTTTCTGAACAGTAACCTTTTTGTGATATAACCTGTTGAAATACCCATTGTTGCGGTAAGGATATTGCTCCTGAAATCTTCCGATGTCACAACCTCCCTGAAAACATCCTTAACTACATTGACCGGCCTGAAATTGTCGTACAAAATATTAACCTGCTCCATAAGCAGTTGCTTTTGTTCCTCAACTTCATCCTCAATAAGAACAATAACTTTTTTAATATCCTCGGAGTTGTTTATGTTGATACTTCATATTCCGGACTATTTGAAAAATTGTTTGATAAAATAGTTTGCGGCAACTTTCTTAAACCATCCGCGCATAAAAAAATGAGAAATAAAACCCAGTAAAAAATAAAAGGCTGCGACTAACCAAAAATCCAAGATATACTTTACCAAGAACATCACCGAGCCAGAAGGCCAATCCAAGGTTTATGAAGAGCAGGAAAACAATAATCAGGGTGCTGACTATGATATCGGGGAAAATTACGGATAGAACTTCAGACACCCTGTTTATCGTCTTGAGCTTCAGGAGCTCAATGTAAGTTATGCTGAATTCGGTTACCCTTTTAAACAGGTTGTCTATCAAGGTTGGATCTTCTTTCATGTGATTGAGGTTAGGTGCAGGATGAGAAATTAATAAATTAATAATAATCAAATGGCAGGATATGTAATGAATTTAATTCCATTAATTCCTGCCATTTTCAAAAGCGTTTTGGTAAACTTTGCCTGGTAGAATAAATGAAAGCCATTTAGTTCTACATTGCCGAGGATACATTTTCCCTGACCTTATCAGAACGTTTACCGTCGTGCAGAATCCCATTGATTTTTTCTTTCAGATTTTCGACATAGTCTTCCCCCTTATGAACTATTTTCTTGCGGGTAGAAGAACCCTTATCAGGGGCAAACAAAATACCAATCAATGCACCGGCAGCAACGCCAGCCAGCGCTCCTAAAATAATTCTTCCTCTTGCCATAATCTTAATTTTAAATGGTTTATACTAACAGCTCATCATAATTTATTTTACATCAGCGCTTTAATACATCACAGTCATCTGTTTTTCTAAGATAATTCTGACTGAATATTAAACTATAATTTAAACCTCAAAACAGGCAAATAGTTCAAAAAATAGGAATAAAAAGTTTGACCGGCATGGTTAAAATTACTCCCGGTCAATTCACATATAATTATGTATAGAACAACAGGAACTTCAGAACCTTCAGGTTTCTCTTATAACAACCTGTATCCGGGCTTTTAACATCAGCAGGCAAATATGAAGATAGTACAAACTATTCGTGCTGAATTTTACTCTATAATAATTATGTTTGTATACTAAATTAATTAACAATGAAAGAACTCAGAAATAAGCTCCCTTTAACAACATTGGTCCTTTTTATTTTTCTTCAGGCTGGATATGCAAACATTTCACTGCCTGAGATCTTTTCAGATAATATGGTACTTCAACAGAAATCTGAAGTTGTGATCTGGGGCTGGGCAAAAACCGGGGAACCTGTTGTAATAAAGGCAGATTGGTTGGACTCGGAGATCTCTTCAAAGGCCAGCAGCCAGGGTACCTGGAGAATAACACTAAAAACTCCGGCTGCCGGTGGACCTTACAGCATACATATTAAAGGCTATAATGAGCTCATTTTGAAAAATGTATTAATAGGTGAAATCTGGCTGTGCTCGGGTCAGTCAAACATGGAATGGTCAGCCCAGAGCGGAATTAATAATGGTGCAGAAGAGATAAAAAGCGCCAATTACCCAATGATCAGGTTATTCTCTGTTTACCAGAGTACTTCACTTTATCCACAGGATCATCTGACAGGAGAGTGGTCGGAGTGCACTCCTGAGACCATGAAAAGTTTCAGCGTGATCGCCTACCTCTTTGCAAAGAAGTTGTATAAAGAGCTTGGAGTCCCGATTGGTGTTATCAATTCAAGCTGGGGCGGCACTCCAGCCGAAGCATGGATGCCTGAGGATGTTATTCAGAATGATAACCTTCTGAGGGAAGCTGCTGCCAGGCAAAAGCCTGTGCCCTGGGGACCGGTAGAGTCAGGCCGGATTTATAATTCCATGATTTCGCCGATGGTGCCGTTCCGAATTGCAGGAGTACTTTGGTACCAGGGTGAGGCAAATACTATCAATGCCTATGCTTACAAGGAGATACTTGAAAGCCTTATAAAGAGCTGGAGAAGCAGATGGGGGTACGAATTCCCTTTCTACTATGCACAGATTGCACCTTACAAGTATGGAAATCCAAATGAAGGGGTCGAAGTCAGGGAAGCCCAGAGAAAAGCTCTGGAAGCCCCAAATACAGGAATGATAGTATTGAGCGACATTGGCGATACCCTGAACATTCATCCTAAGAATAAGCAGGATGTTGCGCTGCGGTTTGCCAACCTGGCGCTGAACAGATACTACAAAACAATTTCATTGGAAGACTCCGGACCTCTGTTTAAGGAGATGGCGATTGATAAGAACAAGGCAATAGTTACATTTGATCATAGCGAAGGTCTTCACATGGTGGGAGATAAGCTAACATGTTTTGAGGTAGCGGGAGAGGATAAGGTTTTCTACCCTGCAAAAGCCAGGATAAAGGATGGTAAAGTGATTGTTCAGAGCGACAAGGTAAAAGCGCCCATTGCAGTTCGATTTGCCTGGAGTAATACAGCCACCCCAAATCTTTTCAACGGCGCTAACCTGCCTGCCTCTTGCTTCATTACCGAATAAACCGTAATTATTAAATAAATACCTGAATAAATGAAAAACTATATCACTGACACCCGTCGCGCTTTTATTAAAAAAGTTGGTATCGGCAGCGTTCTTGCAGCAGTTGGTGCTGCACCTGCGTTCTCAGTCCTTTCAGATGCTGGAGCAAAGAAAAGGGTAAGCAAAGAGGTAACATTAAATCTTGGATTGCAGGAAGGAGTGACTCCCGGAGAATCACTTAAATGAAAAGCTCGACTTTCTGGAATCAAATGGTGTATATGGTTTTGAGGTTGGGGGCGGAAAGCTTGCCAGCAGAGTGAATGAACTGCAGAAAGCCATGCAGAACCGCAAAATCAGGATATCCGCGATTTGTGCCGGATTCAAGGGCTGGCTTATATCAAGCGATGAAAATGAAAGGAAGAAATGCATTGATTCCTCAAAAGAGATCCTTTCTGCTGCAGGCGCTTTAGGATCGTATGGAATGATACTGGTTCCCGGTTTTAACAGTCAGACACCGTCATTGCCATTTGTTGAAGCAAGAGCTGTTCTGATCGACCAGTTAAAGGAGCTTGGTGAGTTTGCCGTTAAAAACAATACAACCATAATACTGGAGCCGCTTAACCGGGAGGAAGCCTGGTTCCTGCGGCTTGTTTCTGACGCCGCTGCAATCTGCAGGGATGTGAACAATCCCGGTGTGACCTGCATGGGAGATTTCTGGCACATGACCTGGGAAGAGACCGACGATATGGGAGCTTTCATCTCCGGCCGGAAATACCTGAATCATGTCCATATCGCGAGCCGTAAAACGAGGAATACTCCGGGTGAAGATGAAGGTGATAATTATGTGACAGGCTTTAAGGCACTTAAGATGATAAATTATCAGCACTTCATAAGCTTCGAATGCGGTACAAAAGGAGACAAGAAAGTAGCAATCCCTGCAGCATTGAAATTATTAAGAGACCAATGGAGCATAGCATAAGCTGCCCGTTTATTTCTGATATTAAACTGTAAAATATTGATCTTATGAAAAGGACCTTTCTTCTTCTCTTTGCTATGTTATTTCTTTTTTCATGCAGCCAGAAGCCCGTCGCTGATATCCCGCTGAAAGAGCACCCGCGACCTGACTTTGAACGGGACCCCTGGCAGAACCTTAACGGTTACTGGCAGTTTGCCCCCGATTCAGCAATGACAGGCGAAAAAGAAAACTGGCAGCAAAACCCCCAGGCTTTTCCATTAAAAATACTCGTTCCTTTTTCATGGGCAAGCCCGATGAGCGGGATTACAATGCCAAAAGTCAAAGTTGGATGGTACGCCAGAGAGATTTATATAAGCAGGAATAAGGCGTGGAAAGGCAAAAATGTTTTCCTTGTAATCGGGGCAAGCGATTTCGATACAAAGGTGTGGGTTAACAATCATTTGGTCGGAGAACACAAGGGTGGTTATGTTCCCTTTGATTTCAATATTTCTCCGGCACTGAAAAACGGAAAGAATCACCTTGTTGTGCGGGTGGAAGATGAAGAACTTGACAACCGTCCTTCGGGGAAGCAATACTACGGTAACGCAAAAGGTATCTGGCAGACTGTTTACCTGGAACCCCGGAGTGATCTGTATATTTCAGCTATACATTTTTCGCCCGATATTGACAAACAACAGGTTAAAGCAGAAGTCCGTCTGTCAGGTCCCGCTCCGGAAAGCTTGCAGTTCAAGCTTTTGGGGAAAGGGAATAACATAAATTTTAAATCACTTGTGAGCGAAGGTGAAACAATTGCCAGTTATATAATTCCGATTCCGGATATGAAGCTGTGGACCCTGAATAACCCATTTCTATATGAAGTTACAGCCTCAATTTCCTCTGATAAAAAAGATGATGAAGTAAACACTTACTTCGGCATGCGTAAATTTTCTGCTGTTCAAATTCCCGGTAAGGACTTCAGCTATGTTGCACTAAATAACGAACCACTATACCTGAGGCTGACTCTCGATCAGAGTTATCATCCTGAAGGATTTTACACTTTCCCTTCCGATGAGTTCGTGAAAGAGGAAATAATGCGTGCTAAAAACCTTGGTATAAACGGTTTGAGGATACATATTAAAGCAGAGGTGCCTCGTAAGCTGTACTGGGCCGATAAGCTCGGTGTGCTGATTATGGAGGATGTTCCAAACTTCTGGGGTGAGCCCACACCAGAAGCAAAGGCAAACTGGGAGTATATTGCTGAACGTGAAGTGAACAGGGATTATAATCATCCTGCCATTTTTTCATGGGTCCTTTTCAACGAAACATGGGGCCTTTTCAGCAAGGATTCTGTTACGGGCAGACGGGTTTACAGCTCTGAAACACAGGATTGGGTGAGATCGTGGTATCATAAAATCAAGGCGATGGATCCCACAAGGCTAGTGGAGGATAATTCACCCTGCAACCTCGATCACGTTATTACCGACCTGAATACGTGGCATTCATACAATCCTGCCAGGCAATGGTCCGGTGTATTTGATGAGGTTGTCAGCAAGACCTTCCCGGGATCTGTATATAATTATATTGGTGGGAATGTCCAGGGCAACCAGCCGATGCTGAACTCCGAATGCGGTGCAGTATGGGGATACAATGGCAGCACAGGCGATATTGATCTCACGTGGGAATACCATATTATGATGAACGAGCTCCGCAAACGTCCCAAAATTGCCGGATATCTCTTTACCGAATTCCACGATGTGATCAATGAGTGGAATGGCTATTACCGGTTTGACCGGAGTAAAAAAGACTTCGGTCTGGACGAATTGTGCCCGGGTATGGTCATGAACGACTTGCAAAGTGATCTTTACGTGGTTGCCGGTGACAGCTTTTTCGGGAAATACAAAGGCGCGGAAACAATCAAAATTCCGGTCGGGATCGGCACTGTTACTTCAAAGATCCCTGAAGACCTGAAAATTGAATATTCAACCTATGGTTGGAATAATGCAGGCGAAAAGTTCGAATGGGTAAAAGGTGAAATAAAGGCAAGAGCTGAACCATTCTCATTCGTTTCATTAGACCCGGTTACAATAAAGCTTCCTGAAGAAACTGCATTAATGATTTTTGCTGTCAGTCTGAAAGACAGCCAGGGAAAAATCCTTCAGAGAAATTTTGTTCCCTTCCGGGTTGAAGGCAAAAATCCTTCCAATGCAATTATTATTTCGAAATCTCCGTCAGCTTTTACAAATGCTTCCTGGACTATAAAACATCTCGCTCCACAGCAGGGGAGGAAAGTTTGGGGAATGGGTTCCGGCTTTTATGAATATGAATTTGCACTTCCTTCCGGCCTTGATACCAGCAAGCTTTCTTCGGTTGAATTCAGGGCTGAACTCTCTGCGCGTTATCCTCAGGAGAAATACCTTGAAGAAGGTGTGGCAGAAGGCATTGGAATGACTGTTGTATCAGACAAGGGGACCATTCCCGGCTACGGGAAGAACAGTTATCCCCAGACCGACGAAATAACTTTCAGTTCAACTGTCGTTATTTCTGCCAACGGACAAAAAATTGCAGAAACTCTGTTACCAGACGATCCTGCCGATCATCGCGGATTATTGTCATGGATGAGCCAGGAACCCGGATGGGCGTGGGGGAGCTCCGACCGTTCAAAAAGATGGCTTCTCGATGAAGCCGGCTCATATGGCTACCTGGTAAAAGTACCTCTTGACAAAAACTGCTATCAAGAAAGCGCTTGAAACAGGAAAAATAGTCATTCGCCTTCAGGTGAATGACTCGATTGCAAAACATGGAGGCCTTTCGGTATATGGAAAAGAATCCGGGCGTTTCCCGCTCGATCCGTCAATAATAATAAAACCCGAGTAAAAGTTACCCGGGTCTTAATATAATTAAATCAGGTCTTTTCTGATCAGACCAGGATATTCTTGGCATACTGAACGCAGGTTCTTGACCTCTTTGACGGCATTCGACCATGGTTTAACATCATACTCAAGTTCAATATCGCAATAGATCGGCCATTTGTTCTTTTTGACCAGCAAGCAGGACGTCAGCTAATGGCATCTCTCCCTGTCCCCAGACCTGGTTCTGGTTAGCCGGATCTGTATTTGGGCCGGTTTTATCCTTAATATGCACGCTGAAAATACGGTCATGATACTTTTCGATTATTGTATTCGGATGTATTCCTGTTGACCCGAAGAAATGGCCTGCATCGAAATTCATCATCACAGCTGGGGATACAGCAAGGAATGGATCATAGCTGAACCCTTCTGTTGCAAACTGCATGTGCTGGTGGAAAATAGCATACATTCCATGTTTTTCGGCAATAGGGCCGAGTTTCTTAACTGCTTCTTCGCCAAGTTCATCCGTAACGCCTTTTGCACCCATAGCTTTTGCTGCCTTGAATGCATATTCGATTTCTTCGTCTGACCAGCGTGCAGGAGAGAATTTTACAATGTGAACACTTATTCCTGCATTGTCAAACAACTTACGGGCTTCTTCAACTTTTGTCAAATTCGAAGTGCAACGCGCCAGTCTTTAAGATCCTGGGTGTATTTTGCTCTTGCAGCTTCCTGTTCAGGTGTTAACTGCGGGCGTTGAAATCCACCCATCGGTGCACCTGCAGGAGGACCACCAGCACCAGGTCTGCTCACCGGCTTGCTGACCACCGGCAGGAGGACCGCCAGCAGGGCGATTGCCCCGGGCTGACCACCGGCGGGCTGACCTCCGGCGGGACGCTGTCCGCCGGCTCGCGGACCGAACATTCCGGCCATTGGATTCTTGGGAGCACCCAGATATTCTTCCAGGTCACCGCTCATCAGTTCTATCGAGCTGATCCCGGCTTCCTTACAATATTTAATAATATTCTCAACACCACCTGGCATACTGCGCCAGCTATAGGTAATTGCACCTATCTGAACACCGCCGAATTTGGAATTTGGTTTGTCAGATTGCACAGGTTCCGCAACAGGTGTATTTGTACAACCATAGGAAAGAGGGACCATTGTTAAAGCTGCTGCAGCTGCCGTGCTTCCCAGGAATTTTCTTCTTGAAATACCGTTTTTGGTTTTGCCAAGGTTTTTCATAAGTTATTGAGTTTTAGGATTTGATAAATCATGTTATAAAAATACATAAAAGTTAATCTCAAGCTAACAGGATACAAGAGTAATTATTAAAAATTTAGAACCTACTATTGGTAAATTGGAAATTATTAAGTTAATTATGACCAGGTAAACCTGATTCTAATCTTAGTTTCCAATTCTTATAACATATTTAATCTATGAAACTGAAAACCAGCATTATCCTGGGATTGATGATGTTCCTTCAATACTATGTATGGGGTTCGTGGTATGTAACCATGGGAACATTCATGACAAAAATTCTTGGTTCAACCGGCATACAGATAGGTGCAGCCTACAGTGCCCTGGCAATAGCCACAATGATTTCTCCATTTTTTGTCGGAATGATCGCTGACAGGTTTTTTGCCGCCCAGCGGGTGATGGGAGTCTTGCATCTGATCGGAGGAGTATTGCTTTTTCTTGCTTCCAGGATAACCACGAACGGACCTTTTTACTGGATCATACTGCTCTATTCGCTTGCGTATATGCCTACGATTGCTCTTTCAAACAGCGTGGCATTCAGGCAGATGAGCGATCCTGGAAAACAATTTCCGGTTATAAGGGTTTTTGGCACAGTTGGCTGGGTTATATCAGGATTCATGATTGCGCTTTCTTGGTATTGAACAGACTCCGTCAACATTTTATATGGCTGCTATAGTATCAGCCGGACTGGGTTTATTCAGCTTTTTTCTTCCTGATACACCTCCTCAGGCAAAAACACCATCAACAGCAAAATCAGTTATGGGTATTGATGCATTTGTCCTTTTTAAAGACCGTCCATACCTGATCTTTTTCATTGCTGCAATATTTGTCTGCATTCCTCTTTCATTTTATTTCGGATTTGCCAACCTCTTCCTGAACCAGGCAGGAATGGAAAATGCCGCCGGAAAAATGGTCATGGGTCAGATCTCGGAAGCCTTGTTCATTCTTGCAATACCTTTCCTTTTCAACAGGATCGGTGTAAAGAAAATGCTGCTGATCGGAATGACAGCCTGGATCCTAAGATATATCTGCTTTGCCTTCGGAAATATGGGACCTGGATATCTGGATGCTTTATGCAGGTATTATTCTTCATGGAGTTTGCTACGATTTCTTTTTTGTTACAGGGTATATGTACACCGAAAAGAAATCAAATGAAAGGATCAAAAATGCAGCACAGGGATTATTCACTTTCGTAACCTACGGACTGGGTATGTTTATTGGTACCTGGTTCTCGGGCTTTGTTACAACCTACTATTCTGTAAACCAGGTATACCAGTGGAGAAGCATCTGGTTTGTACCTGCCTATATTGCTGTTGCAGTGCTGATATGCTTTATCTTCTTCTTTAAGGAAAAGAAGAAAATCGAAATAGCCCAGTAGGGCTTACCGCTATCAGTTGCTTTCAATTTCAGCACTGGCCGGTCGGAGTTCGGGTGAGATCTTAACTACCAATCACACTAAAAGATCTAAAATAACTGAATTAAAACTTCTAAAATTTGTCTGAAACAAAGATTAATAGAGATTGATTGGTGCGTCTCAACAAAAAAGGAAATATTACAATTAAAAACTAACTTGAAGTGAAAGGACTGTAATCCATTTAATCAGCTCAAAGCCTGTATCTGTTCATGTTTCTTTTCATTCATGAAGGACTCTGCAAAATGACTCGGATTAATTCCGAACTCCCGAATGAAGCATCGGCTAAAATATTTTGGATCAGAAAAACCTGACCTCCAGGAAATCTCACTCATAGCTAGATCCTTACGTGTTAAAATTAATTTTGCTGCATAATTAAGTTTGGCTTTCTTAATAAAATCAATAGGTTTAAGAGCAGTTACCTCTTTTATCTTTCGGTAAAGTGAAGATCTTGACATATTCATTTTTTCTGACAGGTTCTCCAGAGTGTAATTTTCATCTTCAAGATTTTCATAAATATTGTTGAGGCATTTTTTTATAAAATCCCCAACTGGATTATCTTTTGAATAAAGAAGATTCTTGAAAAATGGTGAAGGACAGAAGAAGTCCTTCAGTTTTTCCCTCCCTTCAATCAGGTTTTTAATATTAGATAAAAGCAGGAATTCATTAAAAGGTTTTGTAATGTATGCATCCGCTCCGATATCAAATCCTTTAATTGTGTACTCCTGAGATTCAATTGCAGTAAGTAGAACTACAGGGATATGACAGGTTGCCACATGCTTTTTAATCTCAATACACATTTGCATCCCATCCATAGAAGGCATCAGAATATCGCTTAATATCAGGTCAGGAATTTTATTAATGGCAATTTGCAATCCTTCTATTCCATCCCCGGCTGTCAAAACTTTATAATATTTGCCAATAATGTTGGCAATAACAATTAATATATCGGGATTATCCTCAACAATTAATACTGTTTTTTCAAACTTTTGATTTAATATATTTTCAAGTCTTAAAGTATTTAATTCCTTTGCTCCTCCTTTTTTATCGTCTTTTTCCAGAAAGGTATGAAACTGGGGTATAGAAATGCAAAATTTTGTGCCCTTATTTTCTACGCTTTCAACTATGATCTGGCCTCCATGCAGCTGAATAAGTTCTTTAGTCAAAGCCATTCCAATCCCAATCTTATCATAGTCATTTAAATTGTTAGAATTGTTGATTTTGTTGAAGCGATTGAAAAGGAATGGCAACTCCTTTTTCGAAATACCAATTCCAGTGTCCTGAACTGTTAAAATAACTTTTACATCACAACTCTTAAGTGAATACAGAGATAGTTCCAGAATTGTTGGTAAATTTAACTGCATTGGAGAGCAGATTATACATTACTTTTTCTATAACCCCAAGGTCAAACTCGGCATATATATCTTTGTCAATTTCTTTAAAAAGTTTAATGTTTTTCTTATTTGCCTCTTCCTGGAATGATTCAAGAATGGTTTCCACAAAATGAGATAAGTTTGCAGTGTAAAAAGTCAGGTGATATTTATTCTCATCAATGCTCCTGAATTTTAATATTCCATCGGTAAGGCGTGCAAGTCTTTCTGTATTTCGCTGAACCATTTTAAGCTTATTCTTAACGATTTCATTTCCTGAAATGTTCAGGATATCATTAATCGGATTTGTAATAAGCGTTACGACAGTTCTTAACTCATGAGACAGATCTGTGAAAAGACGGAGTTTATTCTCTTTTGCCTCTTCAGCCACTATAAGGAGATGAAGTGAATCGTCACGTTGTTTTGTAATAATTTGATTCTGATGAATTATGGTTCTATTCTTTTCGTCCAATAGTTTGTTCATCCGGTTTTTATTTCTATATGAAATAAAAATAATGGTTATCACCAGAATAAGAAGTATTATAGTTGAAATGGTCAGTATCAGAAAAGTATTTCTCTTGTACAGGATACTTGATAAGTCCTTCATTTGTTCTCCCTGCTTATCTATCCTGTTTTGCTGATCCCTTATTTGCTGACCCTGAAGCCAGATGGTTCTCGCATTGTTCTGATCAATCCTGAATGTATTCAGAGTTATATTCTTTTCAAAGACTTTTCCCGAAAGTATTTCAACCGCGAGCTGAATTGCTTTATCTCCACCTGTCGGGTATAAAATAGTACCATCAATATCTCCTTTAATAACCATGTTTACACCTCCGTTGGGGGTGCTCATACCGTCTACCCCAATAATAAAAGTTTTAAGATTATGCTTTCTTGCAGATTTGGAAGCTGCATTTGCCATAAAATCGTTATGTGCAAAAATCAGATTGAAATCAGAAAATGCCTGGAAAAGACTATCTGTCAGGCTAAGCGTCTTTTCCTCAAGCCATGATCCTTCAATTATTTTGGTGGTCAGGATTTTGGGATAATTATCGATAATTTCATGAAATCCTTTGGACCTTTCAATGGCCGGTGTGGATCCTTTTAATCCTGTTATCTCAAGAATTTTCCCTTTCTCTCTCAGTAATTCTCTTGCAAAATAACCAGCTTCCCGTCCCAACCTCTAAATTATCAGCTCCGATATAAGCGGTATAGTTAAGTGAATTAATTTTCCTGTCTATAACAATAACCGGTATTCCTTTATTAAATACTTCCTCCGACTATCTGAGTAAGTTCCTCCGCTTCGTTGGGAGAAACAATCAGGAGGTCAATTCCTTGAGAAACGAGTTCCTTGATATCTATTATTTGTTTTTGACTATCGTCATTGGCATCTTTGATAATAAAATCAATATTAAATTCACGATAAAAGACAATTTCTCTCTGCATCTCATCAACCATTGCTTTCCGCCATTCATCAACCATGGTGCATTGAGAAAATCCTATTACAATTTTTTTTTCAAGTCTTTTATCATAGTTATATGAACAGCCAGTAAGAAGTATCAAACCTATTAAGAAGTATTTCTTCATTTCACATTCTTTTCCATTAGGTTTAAATCGCTTAATCTATCATTCCAGCAACAGAATAGAATAAAAACTTCATCCTTTATTTTGCAGTAACCTTTCAAACAAATCTCTCACTACATTAAAAATATCGTTACCTAAAATGAAGAGGTGCCGGTTTTAATACCATAAAACATAAATCAGAGAATTAGATTTCAAATCTAAGAACATTTGGGATACTGGTTTAATAAATATGATATAGAATCCTATTTTAAATTTTAACACCAAAATAATAATAGATTTCCCACTTGATCCATCCTAAGATGTTAATGATGATTTTTTCATACCATTCTGACCTGTTTTTCATACATATCAATTTAAACAGAAGCGATATTTGTTTAATATATTTCATCAATACGACATGATTCTCATTTGAGTTGGAAGCATCTAATCATTAAACTAACTACAAATAACCATATTTCTTTCACCTTAACTAATTAGTCTATGAAAAAAAAATGTAAGAGCTATTAAAGGATCTGCTAGGGGGTGTTATAATTCTCCTGGGCTTGATGAATGGACAGATTCTATCTGGCCCAACAGATTAACATCACTGGCAAAGTAACAAATGTCCAGTCCAACGAAGCTTTGAGTGGTGTTACAATACTTGAAAAGGGCACAACGAATGGAGCATTGACAGATGCTCTTCGGTAACTATTCCATCAAAGTAACCAATACAAATTCAATCCTGGTATTTTCCTTTGTCGGATTGGAGTCTCAGGAAGTGGTTGTTGGAGAACAAAAAGTAATTGATGTCGCAATGAAGGAAACCGTAAGTTTGCTTAATGAAGTTGTGGTAACTGGTTATGGAACACAACGAAGATCTGATCTGACAGGAGCAATTTCAGTTGTCAAGGTTGATGAGACCAAAGACATAGCTACCGGAAGCTTATTGCAGGCCATTCAGGGAACAGTTCCCGGAGTGTATATTAGAACTACCGGTGATCCGGGTGGATCAAGTACTATTAATATCCGTGGGGTTAATACACTTGGTAATACAAACCCTCTTTATATTATTGATGGTGTGCCTACAATTGATCCAAATGTACTCCAGAACATGAATCAAAACTCAATAGAGTCAATGCAGGTTTTAAAGGATGCATCAGCAACATCCATATATGGATCTCGCGCATCTAACGGAGTCATTATTGTAACCACTAAATCAGGAAAAGGTGGCATAAATGTTGAACTTCGCTCAAGCTATTCAATTCAGAAATTTGTGCGGAGATACGATGTTTGTAACACCGACCAATATGGCAGAATACTTTGGCAGGGTGCAATCAATGACGCTATGGTCGCTAATGATGCCCTGTTTAATCCTGGTGTTGCAAATCATAATCCTAATAATGCATTGTTTAATTACGATTGGCACAGAGATGCCAATGGTGTTGCAATTCTAGATGGTGTGCGTCCGGTTCAATATTTAGGTTCAACGCTTCTTCTTGGGTCTGCCACACCGACTGAATACGGAAATGGTAATCCACTTTATCCTTCAGCAAATACTAATTGGCAGGATGAGGTGTTTCAAACAGGGTTGATATCTCAAAACAGTTTGACTTTGTCGGGAAGTACTGACAGAACAAGCACTCTGGTGGACTTAGCTTATTATGATGAAAAAGGTACAATAATCACGACTGGTTTCAAAAAAGTAAATGTGAGAGTAAATAATTCTATAAACTTCTTTAACACAAAATTGAAATTTGGAGAAAATGTAATGATTACAAGGACATCCTATGTACCTACTCCTGCTGACGCTGCAAGATCAGTCATAGCTTTATCATCCGATATTATTCCGATGATGCCCGTTTATAAAACAGACGGAACATTCGCAGGTCCTCTTGGTGCAGGATTTTCTGACAGGGCAAATCCGGTTCATATGGCTGATGTTAATAAAAATAACAGAAATCTCAATAATGGTTTATTCGGAAATCTTTTTGTGGAAATCAAACCGATTAAAAATCTGTTATTCAGATCCAATATAGGTCTTGAGTATGGGTTATCCAGAGTAAATGTATATTATCCAAAGTGGCAGGAAGGATCTCTTGGTAATAGCACAAACTATGTAAATCTTAACGAAACAGAAAGTTATAACTGGACATGGTCAAACACATTAACATATCAACTCGTCAAAGGCAAGTCAAGAGGGACTGTAATAGTTGGTACCGAAGCAATCAGTAATCTTTCAAACTCACTGCAAGCCAAACGGGAACAATTTGCAGTTGATGACCCGGACTTTTATTATCTCAATGCCGGTACTGGTAGTCAAACGAATGGTGGATCAGGTAGTGCAAGTAAGTTATTGTCCTATTTTGGCAACGTTAATTATATTTTTGCCGACAAGTATATGTTAACAGGTACTGTACGCTATGACGGATCATCAAGGTTTGGTCAGAATAACAGGTTTGGATTATTCCCGTCTGTTGGAGCAAGCTGGGTAATAAACAAAGAAGAATTCATGAAAGGGATAAAGTTAATATCCAATCTTAAGTTAAGAGCTGGTTATGGTGTTGTAGGAAATCAGGCAATCGGAGATTATTCCAGGTTTCAGATTTGGAGGCCCGATTATGCAGGAGTAGTAGGATTCTTTGGAGGCTCCGGTGGAACTGCTTACGACATTAACGGAGTGGATACTGGCACTTTACCTTCAGGTTTTAGATCTACCCAGGCTGCCAACGATAATCTTAAATGGGAATCTACCAGCGAATTAAACCTCGGAATTGATTTTGGTGTTAATGAACCAAAAAGTCACAGGAAGCTTCGATTATTTTTCACGCGAAACCAAGAATATTTTAACTACTCCTCCAATTCTTGGAGTTATGGGTGAAGGTGCAAGCCAGACGGTTAATGGTGCTACAATGCAAAATAAGGGTTGGGAATTTACTCTAGGTTATACAGATAAAGCCGGTGATTTTGGTTATAATTTAAGTATCACATTTATCACATTTTGCTGATAAAATCACTTATTTGCCACCTTCAGTTGTAAGAAATTATGCCGGAAACACCGAGCAAACCATTATCGGTCATTCTCGCACATCCGTTTTCGGTTATAAAACTGATGGCTTGTTTCAGTCACAGGCTGAAGTAGATGAATGGGCATCACAACCCGGTAAGGGGATTGGCAGAATCAGGTACCAAGATCTTAACAATGATAGCAAAATTGATCAATTGGATCAGACCTGGCTTGGAACACTCAATCCAAAATTGTTATATGGTGTCTCAGGAGGAATTTCTTATAAAGGCCTCAGTCTGAGCTTTTTTGTAATCGGTGTGCAAGGTGTATTGGTAAACGACACATATAAGTGGGAGAAGAATAGTTTTCTGGGTAGTGTTGCAGGTATGAATAAAGGTCCATCTTTGTTGAATGCCTGGACCCCTCAAAATACAGGTTCAACTATTCCGATGCTTTCTTTCAACAATAATAATAATGAAACCCGCAGTTCAGATTATGCAATTGTAAACGGATCTTATGTTAAACTTCAGACATTGCAGTTAAATTATGATCTCCCTCAAACTATTCTTAATGCTATCAAACTGGCATCTGTAAGGGTGTACTGTTCAGGTGAAAACCTGCTGTTATTATTTCCGAAAAAAGGTACGTCTGCCTTTACAGGACCTGATCCGGAGACACCATCAGCAAACTTTGGTGGCTATCCAAGACCTGTAAAATTCACTTTTGGAGCCGATATCAAATTTTAACTATATTGATGAACCATATAATTATACAATTATGAAACAACATATATTCAAACTTTCGCTATTAATGGCATTGCTAATGCTAATGTCATGTGAAAAATCGTTTCTTGACGTTTCTCCCCTGGGAACAGTTTCGGAGGAATCGCTTACAACTCCTACAAATGCTGACGCTCTGGTTATCTCTGCTTATGCCTTCTTATCAGAGGCCTCTTTTGGAGCCAATTTTGATGACTTCATATTTGGAGCCATTCGCTCCGATGATGCCTATAAAGGTGGAGCCGGACCAGGCGACGTAGGTAACTGGCATCCGCTTGAGTTATATAACACTATAACTCCTGATAACGGTGTTTTAGCTATGTGGGGGGGCCTTTATACCAAGATATCCAGGTGCAATAAAGCCCTTGTAGTGCTCAATAAACTTACCGATGAACAAATGCCTCTGCGTCAGGTACGTATCGGGGAAATGCGTTTTCTAAGGGGCCATTACATGTTTATGCTGAAAAAGCTGTTTAAATATCCGGTTTATTTTGATGAAACAGTGTCACTTGATGATCTGAAAAAACTCTCTAACAAAACTTACACCAACGATCAATTATGGGACAAAATAGCCGAAGATTTTCAATTTGCATACGATAAACTTCCTGCAACTCAATCGCAAATTGGTAGAGCTAATAAAGAGGCAGCTGCCGCTTACCTCGCTAAAACCAGATTATACCAGGCCTACGAACAGGATGAGAACAATAATGTAACAGGTATTAATCAGGCAAAACTCCAGCAAGTAGTGACTATGTGCGATGCTGTTATCAATTCCGGTAAATATTCATTGTTTGATAATTTTGGAAAAAACTTCACTTATGGTTACGATAATGGAGTGGAGTCTATTTTTGCCATTCAGTACTCTATCAATGATGGTGTCGGAGTTGGCAAGCTTGATATGGTTCATTTGCTTAATTATAACATGGCCCCGGGTTATGGTTGCTGCTGGTTTAATATTCCTAGTCAGGCTCTGGTGAATTCTTTCAGAACTGTCAACGGACTTCCCGGAGATAACAGTGTAACTATGCAAAATCCTGCAGACTTTCAGACTAATACTATAGACCCAAGACTTGATCATACAGTAGGTATACCTACACATCCTTTTAAGTACGCACTTAATTTTGTTTACTCTACTACCTGGGCAAGAACTCCTTCGGTTTATGGCAATTATTCTTCAATGAAAGAAACCCAGTTACCTACCAGTCCATCATTTAAAGCAGTTGGTCCATTTTTCGGATCATCAAAGAATCAGGATATCCTTCGTTATGACGATGTACTCCTTATGAAAGCTGAAGCTTTAATTGAGCTTGGACAACAAGATGCTGCACTTCCTCTGATAAATCAGATAAGGACAAGGGTGGCAAACACGGCCTGGCTGAAATTTGCGGACAATACCACATTTTCAAATTACAATATTGCAACATATCAGGATGGAGTCAACTGTACCTGGACCCAGGCTTTTGCCAGAGAAGCACTAAGAACGGAAAGAAGGCTTGAATTTGCCATGGAAAGTCCTCGTTTCTTTGACCTGGTTCGCTGGGGTATTGCAGCTGAGACACTGAATGGATATCTTAATACTGAGAAATCATTACGCTCATATCTGACAGCCGGTCATTTTAGAAAAAATCAGGATGAGTATCTGCCAATACCTAATACAGAAATTACATTATCCGAGGGACTTTACATTCAAAATACAGGAACCTGGTAGATTAATCCGAATATCAGAGTATCTAAGTATCTGATTATATGAGCATGGTGTCTGAGATTTTATTTTCAAAGCATCATGCTCATTTTCTTAAGTCTTTGCAAATTATCTGTCAATATTGGGGCATGGTTTCATAAATAATAATAGTATCAAAATGAATAAGAAATATCTTTATTGGATAACCTTCGTTGCCATTAACGGCGGTTTGCTTTTCGGATTAAATATGGCCGGAATATCAGGAGCAGTTGATATGATAAAAGGTGAATTCACGCTAAGCGACAGCGGTTTGGGAACAGTCGCCGCGCTTTTAACCATAGGTTGCTTAATCGGCGCACTTTTTACCGGAAATTTCACCGAAAAATATGGCAGGAAGAATGTAATGATCACAACTGCAATCTTATACATAATTTCTGCTTTAGGTTGTGCTTTCGCGGGTTCATCAGTAATGTTGATAATGTTCCGGTTACTTTCCGGCCTGGCTGTCGGTGCAACATCAGTGGTGGGGCCGATGTACATTTCAGAAATATCTCCGGCACATAGTCGTGGAAGATTGGTATCGATGAACCAGTTTGCCATTACTTTTGGCATTTTACTGGCCTATGTGATTGATTATTTACTGATCGGGTTTGGGGAAAACAGTTGGCGCTATATGTTAGCAATACCAGCCATTTTTGGGACAGTATATCTGATTTTTCTTTTAACATCACTTCCTGAAAGTCCTCGTTGGTTATTGTCTAAAAATAGAAAGGAAGAGGCTGTAAATGTGATGAAGAAAATTGGCGGACAGCAACTTATCGATGATGAATTGCCGGAAATGGAAAAAATCCTTTTAATTGAAAAAGGCAAAGAAAAAATTCGTTTGGGAGACATCTTCAAAGGCAGAATGGGGAAAATTGTTCTTATTGGGACGTTGATAGCCGCTTTTCAACAAATTACCGGTATCAACGCTGTTATTATGTTTGCTCCAAACATTTTTCAGTCAGCAGGTTCAGCAGCAGTAGATTCCCTGATGTTATCAGTGATAGTCGGTTTGGTAAATTTCTTTATGACAATAATTGCTCTTTGGCTGGTTGATAAAAAAGGTCGTAAGACTTTATTGCTTTGGGGTGCAGCCGGCATGATTATTTCGTTGGCTTATTTAAGCTTTGAATTTACAAAACCTGTCCAAAACGGTATAGGTGTGTTAATCGCTTTATTAGTTTATATTTCCTTTTTTGCCGCTTCTTTCGCTCCTGTTATGTGGGTAATCATTTCTGAAATATATCCTAACGGGATAAAGGGTATGGCCATGTCATTCTCAACAGCTGTAAGCTGGTTATGCACTTTCCTGACAGTTTATTTTGCTCCAGTTATCCAGGGCGCTTTGGGATTGAATTATTTATTCGGCATATTTGGAGTGTTAAGTATTTTAGCATTTGTTTTCGTTAAAATCTGGATACCGGAAACAAAAGGTAAAACACTGGAAGAGATCGAAATGCAACTTGGTCTTAAAGATTAAATTATTATGAATAAAAGATATAAAGTTGCAGGAATCGGAGAAGTACTATGGGACCAATTGCCGCATGGTGATGTATTAGGAGGAGCGCCTGCAAATGTTGCATATCATGCCGGTCAGCTTGGAGCCGAAAGTTATATTATAAGTGCTGTTGGGAATGATAAATTGGGCAATGAAATTATTTCCAGGTTATCAACAAAAAAAATTAATCTGTTAATCAGCAGAGTAGCTTACCCTACAGGTACTGTTAAAGTGACTCTCGATGATAAGGGAGTGCCTGATTTTGTAATAACCAAAGATGTGGCCTGGGATTATATTGAACTCACAAACGATACTATAAACCTGGCCAGACAACTTGATGCCAGTTTGCTTTGGGAGTCTTGCGCAAAGAAATACTGTATCGCATAATGCAATTGTAAAACTTCTGAATCTTGTTCCCTGGAAGGCTCTTAAAATATTCGATATTAATTTACGACAGAATTTCTATGATAAACAACTGATCGATGAGTCCTTAAGGATCTCCAATATATTGAAAATTAATGATGATGAACTTTTGATTGTTTCAAAATTATTCGGGTGGGAAGGAGATGAAGAATATTTATGCCGGAAATTATTAGATAACTATGAACTTAAACTGGTTGCCTACACCTGCGGAACAAAGGGCAGCTATTTATATAGCAAAGATGAAAAGTCTTTTCTTAATACCCCGATAGTAAAAGTTAAGGATACGATAGGAGCGGGAGATTCTTTTACAGCAGCTTTAATGATTTCATTACTTAATGGCAATACATTAGTCAAATGTCATGCATTAGCTGTTGAAATCTCCGCTTTTGTATGCGAAAATGATGGCGCTATGCCAGAATACACAACAGAGCTACGTAAATAGAATCAATAGTTCCCATCCTAACACCTCTGGAAACATTTAAAGACACACAATGAGAAACAACATGATGCGGTGTATTCTTTTGTCAGCAATGATGCTGCTAATGTCATCTGTTACTGATGCTCAATCCAATAAAGTTCCGCCATTTAAAATAATTCAAGCCGATGGCAAAGTTTTTTTCGCCGGAAATTTGCCTTTGGGTAAACCGATAGTAATTATTTATTTTTCACCGGATTGTGAAGATTGCCAGCAATTGACAATAGAACTATTAAAACGGATAAGTGAATTAAAGAACACATCGATTGCTATGATTACATCCCAGCCTAAAGAAATGGTTAAACAATTTATATTTAAATATCAGTTAGATAAGTATTCAAACATATTTATAGGCACTGAAGAGGACTCCTATTTTGTCGGGAAATACTACAAAGTTGGACAACTTCCATTTATGGTATTGTACAATAAAAATGGAGATTTAATAAAGATTTATAATAAAGAAATAAGTATTGAGGATTTGTTAATTCATCTCAGAGCTCTTTAGGAATGTGAGCTGGGGGAAACAGGATCACCTGAAATTTATTATGAATAAACTTTAATTGGATAGTTAATTGGCAATTGGTTAGTTAGGGTTCAAAGGGAGGATTTTAGCACCTGGTTTGTCAGGTAATTATCTTCCTCCCTTTTTTAAGATTTTTCAACTTATCATAATGTTGCTCATAAAGAAATTGGAGACTAATAAACTTAAAATAATTGTCGAGTTACTTATTGTGTGAAGAAAAAGAAAAGTAAAGTAAGATATCAATTATTAAATTGGTTCATTCTAAAGAGAGTTTTAAACTAGATTGTTTTAAACTAATAAATTATAAAAATGAAAGGAAATAGAAGATCAATGATTTTAGTAGGTTTTTGCCTATTTATGTTCTTTTCTTTGGATGTTATAAGCGGACAAGATAATCCAACCCGGCAGACTCAGGTAGCTCCCAGACCTTTTCCCCGAATGGGTCGACGTATTATTTCTCCTGAAGATACAGCCTGATAACAAGGTTATCTTCAGGATATATGCACCGAAATCGAAAGTGTAGCTATAATTGGCGAATGGATGTCCGGTGCTGTACCCAGAGAGAACCTCGTAAGGAATGATACGGGTTTATGGGTCACTACATTAGGTCCCTTACAGCCTGAATTTTACGGATATACATTCATTGTAGATGGAGTAACTGTTCTGGATCCGTCCAATCCTCAGATTAAACGAGATGGCGTGAGAAATGCCAGTGTATTGCTTGTTCCGGGCAAAGAATCAGATCTATATTCTGTAAAAAACATTCCACATGGAACATTATCCAAGGTTTGGTACGAATCGCCAACTTTGAGTTTAATCCGAAGAATGTACATTTATACACCTCCCGGTTATGAAAATAGTAAAAGTAAATATCCGGTATTGTATCTTCTGCATGGCGGTGGTGGAGATGAGGATGCCTGGACGACTCTTGGAAGGGCTCCTGTAATTCTGGATAATCTGATAGCCCAGGGTAAGGCAAAACCCATGATCATTGTAATGACTAATGGTAACGCCAACCAGGCAGCAGCACAGGGCGATTCACCTGTGTTACCTGTCCAGGAAGTCAGACCCCCGGCTGCTACGGGCGGAATAGCAACAACAGGCAGATTTGAAGAAAGCCTGGTAAAAGATGTGGTACCTTATATTGAAAGCCATTATCGGGTATTAAAAGATAAAAATAATCGTGCTATTGCCGGCTTATCGATGGGTGGAGGTCATACACAAAGAATAACTCTTACAAATCCTGATATGTTTGCATATATCGGGATATTCAGTGCCGGGACCAGAAATGTTACTGAGGAGCTTGAGAATCAGTTCAAAGTACTTAAATCTAAAAATCCTAAGCTATACTGGGTAGGATGTGGTGTAAACGACCAGTTGGCTTACCAGGGATCCAAGACTCTGGCAGAGTTGCTTAAAAAAGATGGATTTAACTATGTATTTCGTGAGACTCCCGGTGGTCATACATGGGCCAACTGGCGCATATATCTTTCAGAAATGGCTCCTTTATTATTCAAATGATTAAACTAAACTAAAACTTACCAAATATGAAATCAGACAGACGTAAATTCATTCAGACCATGGGAGCCGGGGCCGCCGGACTGACCATAGGGACTACTGCGCTTTCGATTTCGTCCTGCACATCCTCTTCAAACAAGAAGAATGAAGAAGACGGTCAGATAATCTTTATTGGTGATAATATTGCCATTGCCGAAACAACTTACGGGAAAGTAAGAGGATTTATCCATAAGGACATTTATAATTTCCTGGGAATACCTTATGGAGCTAATACAGAAGGAAAGAACAGGTTTATGCCTTCGCAAAAACCTGAACCATGGACAGATATATATCCTGCCGTTTATTGGCCCAATGCTGCACCTCAGTTAACGGATAAATTTTTATGCCGAACAGATATCTTGCTTTTACAGATTACTGGCATTATGATGATATAAGTGAGAATTGTCTTGGAATAAACGTTTGGACTCCTGGCTATAATGACAGCACAAAACGTCCGGTAATACTGTGGATTCATGGAGGAGGATACACCAGCGGCAATTCTATTGAGCATCCTGAATATCATGGTGAGAATCTGAGCCGGAAAGAGAATGTCGTTTTCTGTTCTCTGAACCACAGGCTGGGTCCACTTGGCTTTTCAGATTTCTCCGGTATTGGAGGTGAGAAATATGCTGCATCAGGAAACGTGGGGATGTTGGATATTGTAGCTGCCCTGGAATGGATACGTGATAACATATCGAATTTTGGCGGAGATCCAAATAATGTAACTATTATAGGTCAGTCAGGCGGGGGAGGGAAGGTGTGTACCCTGACAGCGATGCCCTCTGCAAAAGGTCTGTTTCACAGAGCCGTAGCCCTTAGTGGATCAGCCCTGAAAGTGGGAGAGAAGAGTAATTCTGAGAAGCTTGCCTCATACATTTTAAAAGAAGCAGGTTTAACTCCTTCTCAGATAGATAAATTACAGGAGATGCCCTGGAGGGACTATTACGGATTGACCAGAAAAGCAGGTATGAAACTGAGGGAGGAAACCGGAGTAACAGGTATGATGGGAGGATTTGGTCCGGTTGCAGACGGAACCTATGTAAAACAGCACCCCTTCTTTCCGGAGGCTTCGGATTTAGCCTCGGATATTCCCATGATAGTTTGCAGCACATTCTATGAGAGATCTCCGAGTGCATTTGACTCTTCTCTTGAAAACATCTCACTTGACAAAGCAAAAGAGCTTTCTAAAACGACGAGAGGGTTCGGACCTGCACTGGGGGATAATGCTCCTGCTATCATTGAAGCATACGCAAAGAGTTTTCCGGACAGGAAGCCAATAGAAATTCTGGCAATGGTGTTGAGTAACAGAAAGAACGCAATAGAATTATGCAATGTAAAAGCCAGACAGGCAGCCCCCGTATTTCTGGCATGGTTCGGCTGGAACCCTCCTGTATTTGACGGCAGGTTAAGAGCCTTTCATACAATGGATATTTCATTCTGGTTTTATAATACCGATATTCAAATATCTCATACGGGCGGTGGTGCAAGACCAAGGAATCTGGCAGCAAAGATGTCAGGCTCTCTGGTGCAGTTCATGAAAACCGGTGATCCCAATGGTGGCGGACTTCCTCAATGGCCCAAATACACAACGGCAAATGGAGAAACAATGATTCTGGATGATGTAAGTAAAGTCCAGAATGATCCTGACCGGGAGGCAAGAAAGTCTTTGCCTGTTTAAAATTATCATCTCATTTCCATGAGGATATATTTTAGAAAATAAAAATAAAAGATATGAAGAATGTAATAAGATCAAGAATACTGGCCAGTATTTATACTATGTTATTTCTCTTATTATCTGGCATGCAGGTATTTTGCCAGGTTTCAAAAGAATATCTCCTGAAACGTGAAATAAAAATCCTTAAAGGGCAAACCCTTTTAAACCTGCCGGTTAACAATTCTGATCGGATGGTAAGAGCAACAATAAGTGTGGACGGGAAACCACTTGATCTTTTTACTATCAACCTGGCTGAGAAGAACCCTGAGTTCTGGACATTTTTTGATGTTTCTGCATATCAGGGAAAAACAATAACTATTGAAATAGCAGATGCACCCAACAGATTTCCGGGTCAGAACCCTCCGAACGTGAGCAAACCTTCCGAAATACCAACGTTAAATTCAAAAGGATTGAATAAGATTTTTGCAGATTCAAAGTTTCCCGGACAGGATAGTCTTTATATAGAAAAGGGCAGACCTCAGGTTCATTTTTCTGCGCAACGGGGATGGATTAACGATCCAAACGGACTTGTTTATGACGAAGGAGAATATCATATGTATTTTCAACATAATCCTTATGGCTGGCAATGGGGTAATATGCATTGGGGGCATGCTGTAAGCAATGATCTTATCCATTGGCAACAATTAAAGGAGGCGCATTTATCCTGTTATTGAAAAAAATGCTACAGGACGTGGCGATGCAGCATTTTCCGGATCAGCTGTAGTAGACCCTGAGAACACGTCAGGTTTCAGGAAAGATGGAATAGATCCCATTATTGCAATTTATACCAGCACGGGAAGAGGAGAATGTTTAAAAATGAGCTATGACAAGGGACGAAGTTTTGTTGATTATGAAGGAAATCCTATTCTGAAACATAATGGCCGTGATCCGAAAGTGTTTTGGTATGCTCCCGGTAAGCATTGGGTAATGGTTGTATGGGAATCAGGCATAACCAAAAAGATCGGTTTGGGACAAGAGGTGTCACTTCGGCAACACTCAATTTATACATCTCCCGATTTAAAGAATTGGACATATCAGTCGGGCATTTCAGGATTTTATGAATGTCCCGAGCTCTTTAAACTTCCTGTTGAAGGTGAACCAGGCTTGTCAAAATGGGTGATGTATGATGCAAATGGCCGCTATGTGGTAGGTGATTTCAATGGTAAAAAATTCATAATTGACCAGGATTTTACCAGATATGAAAACGGTGGTGGCTATTTCTATGCATCCCAGACTTTCAATAATAGTCCTGATGGCAGGAGGATTCAGGTGGGTTGGGGACGTAATATAACAAATCCAGGAATGCCCTTCAATCAGGCACTATTGTTTCCATGTGAACTGAAGCTCAGGAAAACACTTAATGGTTATCGCCTGTGTCCAACTCCTATTCGTGAAATAAATACTCTTCATCAGAACTCACAGGTAATTACAGACAAGGTTATTCAGACAGGACAAAGTGAAAGTATTACTGTAAAAGGAGATAATCCTATACATGTTATCGCTGAATTTGAAAGAGGTGACGCTCCGATTACCCTTAATATTCTGGGCTATGAGCTCAGACATGACAATGAATGGATATTTGCAACAACTGCTCCAGACGATGGAAAAGTAAAAATTGAAGCCCCGGCCGGCCCATTTCCTGCACCAACTGCCTCAACGCCGGTAACATATGTACCTGGTTCTGACATTTTTAAAATTGAAGCAATAGTTGATAAGAATATCCTGGAATTTTATGTAAATGATGGTGAATTGTATTATGTAACAGCATTTAATGGGGAAAAAACCAATAAGATCGAAGCATTAGTTTCAGGTAGCAGAGGTCCCGGTGGCCCTGGCTTTGGCGGTGGTAATCGTAAGTTAAATCTTAAAAAGATGGAGGTACATGAACTCAAATCTATTTGGAATACTGAGAACAATTAGTCAGGAGGGTAATGATGTATGTGTTGTTGAATCCGTTGGAAGGAAAATAAATGTTTAATATACAACCCATTATAATGAAGTACATAAATATTTTAATTGCGATGTTTGTGATGTTTTCCACTAGCTCTGGCTTCGCGCAGCAGCCAGAGCCGATCACAGTTGAGAGCGGATTGTTACAGGGAACATCTGAAGACGGGTTGACTGTTTATAGAGGTGTCCCCTTCGCCGCACCCCCTGTCGGTGACCTCCGATGGCGAGCCCCTCAGCCCGTTGCGCATTGGGAGGGCATACGACAAGCCACCAGGTTTGCTCCCGGTCCAATACAGGGTATGAAATTTGCTTTCGGAAATAGCGAGGACTGTCTGTATTTGAATATCTGGACACCTGCGAAATCAGCCAGTGAACGCATTCCAGTGCTTGTCTGGATCCACGGCGGTGGATTCAATATGGGGTCCGCCTCCGAAGCGATATTCAGCGGAGATAGTCTGGCCAGAAAGGGAGTAGTGCTGGTCTGCATCTCATACCGTGTTGGTCAACTGGGATTTTTGACACATCCGGAGTTGAGCGCCGAGAGCCCGAATCATGTTTCTGGGAATTATGGTTTGCTTGATATGATAGCCGGACTAAAATGGGTGCAGAAAAATATCGCTGCTTTCGGTGGCGACCCGAATAAGGTGACGATTTTCGGTGAATCGGCCGGTGGCATTGCCGTTAGTATGTTATGCGCATCTCCCCTGGCCAAAGGACTATTCCATGGCGCCATCTCGGAAAGCGGCGGATCGTTTGGACCGCCACGGCCCACCCTCTTTCCGGGTGAGAATATGAAACGACTTCCTGAAGCGGAACGTGACGGTGAAGCTTACGTCAAGAGCGCGGGAGTTTCGTCCGTCGCGGAACTGCGGAAGATAAGCGCCGACAAACTACCCCCAATCCGGGGACTTGCATGGCCGATTATCGATGGATGGGTGATTCCCGACGATCAATACAAACTCTACTCGGCTGGTAAATACAATGACACGCCAATTCTCGTTGGCTACAATTCCGACGAAGGTGCGAGCTTTTCACCACCGAAAACCCCGGAGGACTATATTACCGGCGTTAAGGCTCGTTACGGCAAATTTGCAGATGACCTTATTAAAGCCTATCCCGTTGGCTCGGACATAGTACCGAAAACCGCGCGTGACCTTACACGTGATGCGGCATTTGGCTGGCATACCTGGATTTGGGCACGGCTTCAGTCACAGACTGGAAAATCCAAGGTTTTCTATTATTGTTTCGATCAACACCCGGAATATCCGGAAGGCTCGCCCCGGGCCGGTTATGGCTCACCGCATGGTCAGGATGTGGCTTATGTCTTCATGCATCTTGATGCCTCGAAACCTGAGACTACAAAGACGGACCTGGAGATATCGGAAGCTATGGCTACCTATTGGACCAACTTTGCCAAGTATGGCGATCCCAACGGCAAAGGGGTTCCTGCCTGGCCAACCTTCAGCGATACAAACCCCGTAGTGATGTACTTCAGCCAAACACCGCACACGGGTCCGGTGCCCAGCGCCGAATCACTAAAGGTACTGGATGCCTATTTCGCGTGGCGGCGAACGCCGGAGGGAGAAGCGTGGGCAAAGTAAACTAAATAGATAAAATAATGAAATGTAAAGCAGTTATTATCCAGTGTATTATCATTGTTTTGTTTGGATCTAATACATCTTCCGGACAGGCTGACAAACCACCTTACATTTCGGCGGTTCCAAAATATACTTTTTCTAAGACGCTGGCCGGGCAGGAGCAAGAGCTTAAAGCTAATCCAATGGTAGAGCATTTTGCTGACTCTCGCAAAAAACTGTCCACCGATCGTTATCGTCCGATCTATCATTTTTGTGGTCCGGAAGGTCGGATAGGAGATCCTAACGGATTATGTTTCTGGCAAGACAGCTGGCATCTGTTCTATCAGGGCTTTCCGTCTGAAGACAGACGTCAGCATTGGGGCCATGCGATCAGCACTGATCTGATTCACTGGAAGGATCTTCCCTATGCCATCTATCCTGGCCCGGAACGTCAGGTTTATTCAGGTTCTACACTGGTTGAGGAAAACCGTGTGATTGCCATGTATCACGGAACAGCTCTGGGAAATATGATCGCAGTATCCGATGATCCCCTGCTCCTGAACTGGGAGAAAGTTAGCGGCAATGCTGTTATCCCAACAAGAAGTACAACAGGTTTCCCGCTGCCTTACAGTGTATTTGATCCTTGTATCTGGAAGAGAGACAGTGTTTATTATGCTTTATCTGCAGGTAAAACAATTGCCCCCGGTGGCATGTCTGCAGGTGCAGTCTATCTTTTCAGGTCTAAAGATCTGAAAAAGTGGGAATATATGCATCAGTTTGTGGAGGGCGACAGGTTTTCAATGGTAGGAGATGATTTTGCCTGTCCCTATTTCTGGCCAATTGGTGATCGGTATATTATGTATTTCTTCAGCCATATGAGCGGTGGTCAGTTTTTATTGGGAGATTATGATACAAAGGATAATAAATTTCGTGTTACAAGCGGGTCCGGTCATGCTGGAATAGGACCACCATCTGCCACTCCTGATGGGAAAGGTGGAGTCATATTAGTTGCCAGCTGTGGCGGTGGATATACGATTCCAAGACGAGTGACACTGATCGGTAATGATGAAGTAGGTCAGGAGCCGGTTGCTGACATCTCTTCCCTTCGCTATGATGCCAAACATATTGGGAACGTGAAACTTCCCGGAAGCCAGGAAATAGTTTTAAAAGGTATCAGCGGTAACGCCATGGAAATTTCTGCTGAGATCGATATGAAGAATTCACAAATGGTCGAGATGAATATTTTACGATCACCCAAAAAGGAGGAATACACACGTATCATTGTCTATAAGGGAAAAGGTTACAATGGTAAAGGATTGAGTTACATTTCAGGGCCAGAAACTGCTCTTATGCCGGCGGACCTGGTCCCCTTATTCACAGATGGGAAGCTTAGTTCACAACTGCCTCCCCGGGTTCCCGCATCCAGTCTTTTATCGATTGAAACCACATTCTCATCATCAATTCCTGATGCAAATTTTAGTGCACCACTGACTTTGCCATTTTATTTAAATCCCGGGGAAACAGTCAGGCTTCGAATCTTTATCGACAAAAGTCTGGTTGAAGTTTTTGTGAATGGCAAACAAGCTCCTTGCTGCTAGTGTCAGAACAGGCCGTGATGATAGCATGGGTGTATCAATAAGATCCCAGGGACAGGAAGCAGAACTTATTTCTCTTGATGCATGGCAGATGAGGAGTATCTATTAATAGCAGATTAAGCTTATACACTAATTATGATATAAAATGAAAAAAACAATTAAAATTCTTGTTATCGTTTTGTTGATGATGGTTAATTCGGGTCTAGCAGTTAACCTTTCAGGACAAAATATCGAGAAACTGCCAAGAAGTAATCCTGAATCGGAAGGAGTATCCTCCGCAGGTATTATTGATTTTCTTAATGCTGTAGATACAGGAAGAGTCGAATTACATAGTTTTATGTTTCTTCGCCATGGAAAAGTTATCGCTGAAGGTTGGTGGAATCCATACGGTAAGGAGTATAAGCATCTTCTTTATTCTGCCAGTAAAACATTTACTGCAACAGCAGTAGGTCTTGCTGTTTCAGAAAACAGATTGAAGACAACTGATAAAGTTATTTCATTTTTCCCTAACTCATTACCTGATTCAGTGAGCACGAACATGAAGAAGCTGACAGTGCAAAACATGTCTAATGATGTCAGTAGGAGCGGATCAGGAACCCCGGAGAGGAATGGGGGATGCTGACCAGATTATGTCATTCATAGCAACTGCGCCATCGAAAGAACCGGGCAGTGTATTTAAATATAACAACACAGCAACTTTCATGCTTTCAGCCATCGTGCAGCAGGTTACGGGTCAGACAGTTTTTGATTACCTGCAACCACGGATCTTCAAGCCTTTGGAAATCAGAGGGATCGATTGGGATCTTAATCCACAGGGAATAAACCTGGGTATGATAGGGTTAAGACTTCGCACGGAGGATCTGGCTAAATTCGGACAGTTATTGATGCAGAACGGAGTTTGGAACGGCAAGCAGCTTATTTCGAAAGAATGGATCAAAGAAGCAACCTCTTTTAAGATTGAAAGTAACGACCCGGGGAACAAAAATCCAAAAGATTTAAATGACTGGGCACAGGGATACTGCTACCAGATGTGGCGGGGCAGAAATAACAGCGTTCGTTTAGATGGAATGGCGGGGCAGTTTGTCGTACTATTCCCTGATAAGGATGCTGTTGTAATTATGACCGCCAATGCAAGAAATACACAAAATGAATTGAACCTGATGCATAATTATCTTATTCCTGCAATAAAATCTGATAAGGCTCTTCCTGAAAATGCCGGGCTTAATAGTGAACTTCAGAAAAGAGAGGCAGCACTGAGTCTGAAACCGACTACTGTATGCAGGATTGTCAAAATCAGAGTTTGAGTCAAAAATTTCAGGTAAAGAGTTTGATTTAGCAAATAACAGTAACAATATCCAGTCAGTGTATTTTTCTTTTAATGGTAATGAATGCAGTTTTGCAATAAAAAGAGATGATAACATTTCTGCCATAAAAGCCGGACTGGAAAGCTGGAAAAGATCGAATACACGATCATCCTCTTTGTTAGCTCCTCCCCGTAATGCTTCAAAGTCGGTTGATGCGAATTATAAAATAGTGCAACCAATAATAAGAGTTGCGGCGAGTTATTCCTGGACAGATAAAAATACACTTGAACTGACAGCTCGATTTATTGAGGAAAGTCTTGGTTCAGAGACAATTGTTTGTAAGTTCTCGGAAGTCTATGGGGTTGTTAGCGTTTCAATTGAACCAAAAGGCGGAGGATTTATGGGTATGCCTGGTATGGCTAGGCCGGCGGCAACACCTTTAAGAGGTACACTCATAAAGATAGAATAGATCAGGTC